>JAXLVD010000001.1:0-805078 GCA_046329125.1 Spirosomataceae bacterium
GGAACGCAACTCTACAAACGAAACTGCGCGGCTTGTCATGGAGAAGACCGACGCGGAAACCACGACGGTTCGTATCCTTCCTTAGTAGCCGTCAACAAGCGACTTACGGCCGAAGCCATTGATAAACTGATCCCTAAAGGGCGCGGGATGATGCCGCCCATGGGGCATCTTTCGTCGGCGGAGCGAAAGGCGATTGTGGATTTTCTGTTTCAGAAAGAATCCGATACGCCGGTAGTCAGTTCTAAAGGAGGAGCCTTGCCGTATCAACATACAGGTTACAACCGGTGGTATGACCGCAACGGTTATCCTATCAGTCAGCCGCCGTGGGGTACGCTGACAGCCACGGATCTGAACACCGGAGAGCGTCTTTGGCAGGTACCGTTGGGAGAATACCCGGAACTGACCGCCAAAGGAATTCCGATCACGGGAACGGATAATTACGGAGGCCCGTTGGTGACGGCCGGGGGCCTATTGTTCATCGCTGCCACGCGCGACGAACGACTGCGGGCTTTTGACAAAAAAACGGGGCGACTTTTGTGGCAAACGCAGCTTCCGGCAGCGGGGTATGCTTCTCCGAGTACCTATTCCATTGCCGGAAAACAGTACGTGGTCATTGCCTGCGGCGGAGGAAAGCTGAAAACAAAATCGGGTGATAAATACGTGGCCTTTGCATTACCGTAAGATGTTTTTGTATTTATTTGCGACTGAGAATTGTCCTCTACCCGTTTTATATAGTCGGTAGTTAAACAAAAACCCTTTACACATTAAACTTAAACCTTTACACGTAAATGAATCCTTCTCCTTTTTTGGGCGAACTCCTCGGTACGCTCGTATTGATTTTGTTGGGTAATGGCGTCGTTGCCAATGTAGTATTAAAAGATACCAAAGGAAACAACGGCGGTTGGATCGTGATTACGGCCGGATGGGCCTTTGCCGTGACAATCGGGGTATTTGTATCCAAAGCGTTCGGCGGCTATGATGCCCACCTCAACCCCGCCGTGACTATCGGGATGGCAGTGGCACAGAATGAATACAGTAAAGTATTGGATTACATCAGTGCCCAAATGCTGGGGGCTTTTTTAGGAGCCACGTTGGTATGGCTGTACCACCTGCCGCATTACGCCAAAACAGAAGACAAAGGGGCTAAATTGGCCACTTTTGCCACTGATCCGGCGATTCGGGCTTCGGGTTCCAATTTTTTCAGTGAGGTGATCGGAACCATCGTCTTGCTGGTCGGTATCAAAGGGATCGGCGCTGTTACAACGGGCTTGGGACCGTTTGCCGTCGGTATTTTAGTATGGGCTATCGGACTTTCCTTAGGCGGAACGACCGGTTACGCCATCAATCCCGCCCGTGATTTAGGACCTCGCTTGGCGCATGCCTTGTTGCCCGTGGCCGGAAAAGGAAATTCTGATTGGAAATATGCTTGGGTACCGGTAGCCGGACCGGTCACGGGGGCCATCATCGCAGGACTCTTGTTTTTGTAAGTTTCCCCCTAATAGAGATGATTCGAATGACGAATGATTGAATGACGAAGTACGAATAATATAAATTCATTTACTTGTACTTCGTCATTCGTAACTCGTCATCCCTTCTTATTTCTCAAATTTCAGTTTAAACGTACCTCCCGTTAAGACAACTTCGTCTTTGGTATCCTGCTTTTTATAGCCTCTTCCTTCCGGGTCAATGTCAGAATCGTAACCCGTAGCACTCGTAAAAACTTTATCTTCCAGTTTACTTTTAAGTCGACCCAAACCGCCGATGGCCGTTGCCGAGGTCTTTTCTTTGAAATGGGTGCCGTCGAGCGTACACGAGAATTTTCCTTCCAAAAAGCCGTCGGCGGCTTTGGTCACTTCAATTTCTCCGCCGTTGTCCCGTCGCGATTTCCCAACGTGGTATTCCATACGCGGTGAACGGGTTTCCTCTACGTATTTTACGTAGGCTACTCCTTTGTATTTCCCTTCGGCCATAATGGGAGCGAGGGTTTTTTCCCCGTTAAACTCCTCATCCACAATTTTGTATAGCCCTACCTCGGGGGTGTCGCTGTGAGACCAAGTGGCAAACCAAAACCGCAATGATTTATCGGGACTTGTAGCGTTGGCGGTGACGTACCAAGCATTTCCGATGCGAATCCGTCGCGGGGCTGTTTTGTATTCTTTTCCGTCTATCTGTACGGTCAGACTATTGTCATTGGAGATTTGTGCTGCGGCCACCTGACTGACGAGGCCGATAAGAAGGACAGCTATCAGTTTTTTCATTTCATTTGTTTGTTTTGTTCTGTAAATTTTAAACACCGAAAGGTACGCGATTTCAGTGCTGATTGGTAGGAGATTCCGATTGAAATGTCATTAAATCTTAGTGAACGGTCTATTTGGCCGAATAGTAAGGGAGACACTTTTGTCGATCGAATCACCCATTTGATTGAGAACGATGCCATTTTGCAGCCATTGAGTCTATGGTACCGGCAGATTGAATTACTTTTATTACGAGGATTTGCTTGTATCTTTGGCCTTTAAATTCAAACCAAACCTGATGAAATACCTCATAATCATAAGTTTAGGTGCCATTCTTCTGTATTTGAACGCTTGCAGTTTTTCCTCCGAAGAAATGCTTGAAAAAGGAAAATCGTTGATGAAAGAAGGGAAATTTCGAGATGCACTTATCTATCTGAACAAATCGGTAGAAGCAGATAACAACAACTATGAAGCCCTGAACGCCCGCGGCGTAGTCTATTATGAATTGCGGGAATTTACAAATGCCTTGTTGGATTACGAACAGGCACTGAAAATCAAACCTGATTATTACCGCCCTTATTACAATCGGGCACTGTTGAAAGTAGCCCAAAATGATGGGCAAGGTGCTCTGAAAGATTATTCGGAAGCCATTCGTTTGGAACCGCGTAATGCCGAAATTTTTGTAAATCGAGGGCAACTGATGGCGGCAATGGGACAAGGAGAGGCCGCCTTGCGTGATTTTGACCAAGCCGTCAGTTTGGACGAGGCCAATGCACAAGCGTGGTACAATCGCGGAAATGTGTTGTTTCAGCAGGGAGATTTTAAACGGGCTATTGAAAATTTTGAGAAGGCTGTCAATCACGATACAAAATTCGGTAAAGCTTTTCACGCGTTGGGCATTGCGCAATTGATGGAGCAACAAAAGGAAGCCGGTTGTCTGAGTTTGAAACAAGCCGACCGTTTGGGATACCCTTCGGCTAAAGTTTCTTTGGAGCAGTATTGTAAATAGTAAGCGATGTAATCGCTGAAAACGCAGGCCTGACCGGTAGGACTGACCCGGATATTGAGACTGAAAAATACCGGCCTAACCCGAAGAAGCAAAAAACTCATTTCATCCATAAGCCAATAAAACAAAACCCGACCGATGTCTTCGGCCGGGTTTTATTTTTATATCAGATGGGTAAGTTATCGGATCAGTGTGCGGCGGCAGCAGTAGCAGCCGACGGCTTGCGACTGCGCATCCAGAAATAAAGCACTCCAAATAATACGATTAAAACCCCCGGAAATAATACCATAGTGCTGAGGGTTTGTTGTCCTGCGGCCAATTCCATGGCATCGCCGGTCAAGCCTTTAGCGGTTTGTTCTACACGGGCATCATCAATCCACTTTCCGATGATGGGTTGGAAAATAGCCGTCGAAAACATACCTACCCCGCCGATGACAGACATTCCCAAGGCACCGCTCAAGGGTACATTTTGAGCAATAAATCCAACCATGGTTGGCCAAAAATAAGCCACTCCCATGGCAAAAAAGATAGCAGCTACGTAAGCCATCGGACCGGTCACGGTGCTGAACAGATAAATACCCACAGCGGCTAAAATCGAGCCACCCCACAATACACCGGTTTGACCCAAAGACGCTACGACCGGTGCGGCAAAGAAACGGGCTACGGCCATCAAGCCGGTAACTAAAGCCAAGATCAACATTGGGCTGGCACCGCTCTTACTCATGATCAGGCCTGTCCACTGCTGAGGGCCAAATTCAGAAATAGCAGTTAGGGCCATGCAAACAAACATAAACAGGAAGAGCGGAGTAAGCATGGCTTTGAAGTTTTCGCCCAAAGACGAAGAGCCTTCCACTTTTGGTTTAGGGAAGTTTTGACCCCAAAACAAATAAGCATATACTAAAGTAGGCAATAATATGATCCATATTTGGGCTTGCCAGCCGGTGTTGGCATCTGTCATGAATTTAGATAACAAACTTCCGATCACAATACCGCCCGGGAACCACATGTGGAAACGGTTCAACATCTTGCTCATTTCCAATCCCGAATAGGTATCCGCAATCATTGGGTTACAGGCCGCTTCGGTACAGCCGTTACCTAAGCCGATCAAAAAAGTAGAAATCAGAAGCCCGGTATACCCTCCTGAATAGATCGTAAGGAGAATACCGATGGCATGGGAGATAAAGGCGATTTGCATAATTCTTTTGGGGCCTACCGTATAATAAACCAAGCCGCCGATGATCATTGCCAATGGAAAGCCAAGGAACCACATGGAGTTGATAAACCCGAGTTGTTCGGCTGTCAAATTAAACTCAGTTCCTAATTGCGCTAAAATTCCCGCCCGGATACTAAAGGAGAACGCCGTGGTAATCAGCGCGAAGCAGCTACCATAAAACAATCTGTCTTTGTTGATCATGTTATTTAAAAGGTTTAGTTGAAAGTGATAGTTGAGGGTGATTAAGTTATTGTTTATAACGACGCAAAGCAGTTATTTTGTTTTTTTTACCCAAGCTTCGTGAGAAAAAGGCTTTTTTTTACTTTGCCTACTAAACGAAATCAGCCAATCATGTTGCAAAGGCAATCTTAAGGTCGAAACAATCAACAAATTACCGATTCATTAAAATAAAATACCCAATCACAAAAATTTACAATTTTATGGCTCGAAAAATCAGAATGGGGATGGTAGGAGGCGGACGGGGAGCGTTTATCGGTGGAGTACACCGAATTGCTGCCGCGATCGACGGCGAGATCGAATTGGTATGCGGCGCATTCAGCTCTACTCCCGAAAAATCGAAAGCTTCCGGCGAAGACCTCATGCTCGACCCATCGCGTTGCTACGGCGATTTTAAAGAAATGATCCAAAAAGAAAAACGGCGTAAAGACCGTATGGATGTCGTGTCGATCGTAACCCCCAACCACATGCATTTTGCTCCGGCCAAAATGGCATTGGAAAACGGTTTTCACGTGATTTGTGATAAACCCGTCACTTTCTCCTTGCCGGAAGCTAAAAAATTGAAAGAAATTATTGCCAAAACAGGCCTGACCTTTGCCCTGACGCACAACTATACCGGGTACGCCATGGTCAAAGAAGCCCGTCAATTGATAAAAAACGGAGTAATAGGAACTATTCGTAAGGTAGTGGTCGAGTATCCGCAAGGATGGTTGTCGTTTCCGTTGGAAAAAGACGGCTCCAAACAGGCCGAATGGCGTACCGACCCTAAGCGTTCGGGTATTGCCGGCGCAGTGGGAGACATCGGTACCCACGCCGAAAATTTGGCCGAATACATTACCGGCCTGAAAATTACGGAATTGTGTGCCGATGTCAACCGTGTCGTTGAAGGGCGGGTTTTGGATGATGATGCCAACGTCTTGCTTCATTTTGACAACGGGGCCAAAGGAATTTTACACTGCAGCCAAATCTGCAACGGTGACTGGAACGGCCTGAATATCCGCGTTTACGGAGAATTGGGCAGTCTGCAATGGCATCAGGAACGCCCCATGTACCTTCATCATAAAACCACGGAAGGCTATCAAATCTACCAACCGTCGGTCGGTAAATTGTCGGATGCCGCCAATGCCCATACGCGGATTCCGTTCGGGCACCCGGAAGGGTATTTGGAAGCCTTCGCCAATGTGTATCGCAATTTTGCCCGCACGGTGCGTAAACGCATGAACGGAGAAGAACCTAACGAATTTGATTTGGATTTCCCGACCATCGACGACGGTATCCGCGGAATGCAATTTGTCGAAACGGTCATCGCTTCCGGCAAAAGCAATAGCAAATGGGTGAAGTTTAAGAGTTAATGGTGAATGAGTGAATGTGTTAATGAGCGATTGATGAGGCTTACAGCGGTGTAGTGTGTACCCGTACGATGAATTAGCGAATGAAAAAGTACGAACAGTTTGAAAAAGAACAATTTGTTGAATTACTTCAGCAACGTATCAGAGCATTTTCACTTCGTTGCGTTCGCGTTTATCGCTCATTACCTGATAAAGACTTTGTTGCCCTGCATTATGGGAAGCAATTAATTCGCTCATCATCATCTACAGCTATAAATTACCGTGCTGTTCGACGCTCTCGCAGCCAAAAGAGTTTTTTGCTAAACTCAGCATCGTTGTTGAAGAATTGGATGAATCTATCGGATGGCCGGAAATGCTCATCTTTGCCGAAATCGTAACAGAAGACAAATTAAAGGAACTTATCAATGAAGGAGGTGAATTGTTAAAAATCCTTTCAAAAGCCAGAGGAAGCATAAGTAAATAACATTCACTCATTCACTAATTTTCTCATTCACTAATTTTATATGAAAACCATCAAAGGACCCGCCATATTTTTGGCGCAATTCATGGGCGACGAAGCCCCTTTCAATTCATTGGATACCATCGCGGCCTACATGGCTGATTTAGGCTACAAAGGCATTCAGATCCCGACGTGGGACCCTCGTTGTATCGACCTGAAAACGGCAGCGGAATCAAAAACCTACTGTGACGAATACAAAGGTAAACTTGCTGATATCGGTGTAGAAGTGACCGAGCTTTCTTCTCACTTGCAAGGCCAACTCGTAGCGGTTCACCCGGCTTATGATCCGATGTTTGACGGTTTTGCGGCTCCCGAAGTACGCAACAACCCGAAAGCACGTACTGAGTGGGCCGTGCAGCAATTGATGTGGGCCGCCAAAGCCTCTCAAAACATGGGCTTAACGTCACACGTTACCTTCTCCGGGGCGTTATTGTGGCCGTTTTTGTATCCTTGGCCGCAGCGTCCGGCAGGTTTGGTAGAAACGGGCTTTGCCGAACTCGGCAAACGTTGGACCCCCATCCTGAACGCCTTCGACGAAGCGGGCGTAAACGTAGGCTATGAACTCCACCCCGGCGAAGATCTGCACGACGGTATTACGTTTGAAATGTTTTTGGAAGCTGTCAACAACCACCCTCGGGCCGGGATCAACTACGACCCGAGCCACTTTGTATTACAGCAGTTGGATTACCTGCAATTCATTGATTTTTACCACGAGCGCATATTTGCTTACCACGTCAAAGACGCTGAGTTTAACCCGACCGGGAAACAGGGCGTGTACAGCGGGTTCCAAGGGTGGGCCGACCGCGCCGGGCGTTTCCGTTCGTTGGGCGACGGACAGGTTGATTTCAGCGGTATCTTCTCGAAATTGTCACAGTACAACTACGACGGTTGGGCCGTGTTGGAGTGGGAGTGCTGCATCAAATCACCGGTGCAGGGCGCAGCCGAAGGCGCTCCTTTTATCTCCGATCATATCATTCAGGTAACCGAAAAAGCATTTGATGATTTTGCCGGAACCGGCGCCGATGAGGCCTTCAATCGGAAGGTGTTAGGATTGTAATCTTGTTTTACAGAGACGCAAAATGTTGCGCCTCTTCCCAAAAGAACGATTACTCATTTTTGAGGCGAATGACAAAAAAAGAGCCGCAACCTACGTTGCGGCTCTGCATTTTTATAAGCATCAGTTTCTCGGAGGACCACCGGGGCCGCCTTGCCCGCCCGGTCCGCCGGGACCACCCGGACGGGCACCGTTCGGACGACCGGGATGCGCTTCTCCGCGGTGGCAAGTAGTACAGCCAATGCGGGGTTTACGTTCTTTTGTGGAGTAAGAAGGCATCGTAGCGATCAGATCATCGTTGATCTTTCCCACCATCGCTACCATGTCACGGGCAATGGCATGATCTCCTTTTGATTCAGACGACCAATCTTTCACATCATGGCAGTGATTGCAGCTCACACCCAAGGCTTTGCTCCAACCGTTTTCCATAATACCGATAACCTGCTCAGCAGGACGCCCTTTGAAAATTTTGATGTTTTTAAATACCTCTTCGGCATTCATCTTTTCTTTGCCGGCAATAGCCGCTTTCACTTCTTTCGCATACTTCGCACGGTCGGCAGCTAAGCTGTCTTCCCGCGGGTCAGCAGATTTTGTCGAGCTGGGTGAAGGAGTAAGAGCCACCAACGACACGGCGGCCGTCAGGGCAAAAAGTCCGGTAATCCATTTTTTCATAGTAAAATAAGGAGGTTAAACAGTTACAGCGGCAAACTTAAAAAAAAAGTCAACGGATGCAAGAATCTAACCGAAAATAGGAGGAGAAATTAGATAAGTCCCGGCAACAACTCGACGAAAGGCGTGTCAGTATTTGGTCGCTAAGTGGCCGTTGAAGAAAACTTTGTCGGAAGCATAATATTGTGTGCCGAAAATATCGTCGCTGAGAGAAACTCTGACCCTATCGCCGGCAGCTAATTTCAGATCACGACTGATGTAAACGCTGAAGTTGGAATTGGCAATCGGAGCAAAGGAGGCGGTAGCCGCTACCGTAGTGAAACCGTTGGAAACGGTAGTCACCATCAAATGAATATTGACATAGTTCGAATTTGTCAGAGAAGCTCCGACTAAATTGGTCGAAGCCGCCGCATCAAAATGATACACCCCGTTGACCGGAGCTACAAAACTGTTTCCGTTTGCTTGTCCGCTTGTGTTAAAGTTACTGCTGATATCATAATACTCATTATTAAAATTGACGATGGTCGTACCGGGCTGGAAATCGATGGGTGTAAAAAAGAGATCCCCCGTATTATAAGCACTGAAAGCCGGTTCGCTTTGCGGACCCGCTACTTCTGTATTGATCCACGCGGTTCCGTTGCAATAATACATGCGGTTGTCGGTGCTGTTAAAGACCATTCGCCCTTTGGCAGAAGCATTACAGGTAGAAAGGGAGGTGACTCGCGGTAAATCCAGAGCAGAGGGGCTGATAGTGACGGATTGGGCTGAGGCTGCGCCTGCAAAACACAAAAGAAAAAGTACACGAAGTAACGGCGTTTTCATGGTATGAGTTTTCATTAAGTGATGTTTGTCTCAAAAGTAGAACCTCAGAAAGCCGACCGCAAAAACTTCCAAGTAAAACAAAGGGATTCTAACGTAAACCGTAGAAAATACCGGGTTAACCGTAGGAGATACCCGGTCAACGTTCGGTGGCAGCTTGGTCCTGCAGACGAGATTCTTTCGGTTTCAGTCCGTACAAAATACGGGTAATCACAAAAGGTTTGATAAACCAATGATAAAGGGTAAAGACGCCCGCAAAACAAATAAAAATTAATATGATGAGTTTGATACCGATGGGCAGCGACCATTGCACTACAAAATACCCCGAAACTACAATGACGGTTTGGTGTAAAATGTAAAGGGGGTAAACCGCTTGATTGGCGTATCGCAAAAATCCGCCCGTAAAATTCAGGTGTTTTTTGGCAAATCCTAACAGTGCTGAAATCAGCGCCCAAATATGGATGGAGTTCAACAGACCGTAGAGGTATAAACGATTGCCCGGAACTGTGGGAAGCGTGAAATCCCACCAAAATTGATAGTAAAGCACCAAGATACATATCACTGCCACACTCAGATAATGAAAGCGATAACGCTCACAGGTTTCCCAAAAGGAACGACTGCCGCCTAAAAGATAGCCGTAAAGCAGCATCGTCAATGAAAAAATAAAGATGAACCAATCATTCAGCAGATTTTGCTGCTCGGGATAACTAAGGTAAAGGGTGAAATAACACCCGGCCAATGGAAGAAACAGGAAAAATAAACTGATTGGATGACTGAAAAGAACAGCGGCTTTTTCTTTCAGTATCTTGAAAAACGGTAGTTTAAATAGCGCAAAAATCGGTAACAGCAAAAGGCAAAACACAAAAAGATATACCACAAACCACAGATGGCTCCACGTAAGCGTTCCTTCAGGGTATGGCACCATTTTCCAAACCGAAGGATAAAACGCCGTATATGACCCGGTGAATTGCCCTTGTTGCAACCTTTCAATATATACCTGTGCCGGAATGGTGAAAAACATGGCAAAAAGCAACGGAATCAACAACCGCACGATTCGTTCCCCGGCAAACGCAGCAACAGACCGGGAACGGAGTGAAAAATGGATACCTACTCCTGAAATAAAAAATAACAACGGAAGCCTCCATTGATGAAGCCAATAGATAAGGCGGCTGAGTCCGACGGAAGTTTCGGCGTTTTTTACTTCCCACCCAAACGTGACAAACGGCATGGCACAGTGAAAAAAGATCAATAAGAAAAAGGCCAAAACTCTGACCCAATCTACATAATGGCTGCGTTCGGCAGAAGATTGCATTTGCGGTAACGTTGGAAATAAGACATACAACTGCCCTTAAGATGCCGATTGCTACCGAAAAGTTGCATGGCAGTCAGCCGAGCTATGTCACTGTTGTCTTTGCCGCCATCTTCCGGCATAACCCCTAACACTACCAAAGCACGGGATGTTTCGTTTTGAAGTACAAAATGAATTTCTGATGGCGACGATTTACCACTGTATTTTTGCCCGTTATCGGTAATATTCCCTACTGAATGATTTGCCCGCTTTTAGGAGAGAAGTTAAAAATTATAAAAATAACCCCGCATCAATCGAATGTGCGGGGCTAAATAAGATCGGTGATTTTATTTTAAGCCCTTCTCATACGCTAAGCGCTTTTCATAAAAATCCATAAAACTTTCTAATTGTTCTACCGGGAGACGACGGGCAATGATTTTTTTATCCTTATCTAAGACATAGACCATCGGTGTATTGTTCACGTCAAAATCTTTGCGAAAATTGATACGGAAACTGTAATCATAGCCGTGAATCCATTCTTGGACGCCGAATTCACTAATGTATTTCTTCCATTGTTCCGGGGCGCGGGCCACCGAAGCCGCATATACCTGAACTCCGAGGGAGGTCTTGTTTTTTTCGTAAAACTCCTTTAGTGCAGGCGTAGATTCGCGACAATGCCCGCAATCCGGGTCGTAAAAAAACACTACCGTATAGTTCGCCTTTACATCGGCCAAGGGGCGTAATTGGCCGGTGGTATCTGTAAGGACGAGGGCGGGCATGGGTTTTCCCACTAACAGCGGTTTCAGTGTTTGCACCTTAGAACGGATATTTTGTACCGTACTCGAATCCGTGATCGGCATAATTCCTCCTAAATAATATTTTTCGGCTAAGTGGACAAATACTGCATCACCTCCCACGGTGTTCGGCGTTTCTGCCTGATTGGTCAGGTACCAAATGCAATAGGCCGGTAATTCTTTAGTGCCACCTTTCAGGGCTTTCTCAATGACAAAGTCGGCGGATTGAATAAGCGAGTCGGGATTTTGAAAGGTAAGTTCCTGAATGTACCGGTTGAGTCTTCGATGAAGAAGCGGGGTTCGGGCCAAACTTTCTTCAGAAAAATCAAAATTATCCCAATAATGGGCCTTATAATAGCGAAACAACCAAGCCGAATCGGGACTGCCATCCGAGCGTTTGGGAGGAGTGGGCAGTTGAATTTCACCGGTGGCTGCCAGCATTTTTCCCGTCAGAGTAGCCGCATTTTCCTTAACAAATTGCCGAAAATACTCCATGAGCTGCCGCTGAATGGCATTTATCTTGGTTTGCGCCGTCAAATCGCGACGCAGCCGCTGTTGGGCTTGCAAAAAACTGATTTCACCGGAATATCCCGAAATGTATTGTTGGTATTTATAAAATAACTCACTGTCGGGGGAGCCTGTTATCTGCATGTGATTGATCACGTTGGCCGTATCTGAACGGAACGTAAAATGCTGTTCCTTCCCGATGACAAAGTCTGCCAATCGACGTTTTTCGGGCAGCATCACCATATATAACCCTCCGGGCAAGGGTTTGGCTCCGCTGAAAACCAATCGCCCCTCAGCATCAGCCATGGCCGTATCTTTTACAATGTATTGATCAGCCCCGAAATAATGGGCCAAGGTATAAGCCCCCGGGCGAATTCCTTTTATGGTACCTTGGATATGGTATCCGTTTTGCGCCCAAGTGGCAACACTGATAAAACAAGCGATAAACAGAGAAGCCGATTTTCTCATTTTTCAATAGGTTATGGTAAGTGCCGGAAGCAGTCCCTAACCCCTATTGTCGACCGTTGGCGGCAGGTGAAGGGCTTGCTTTTTGTTCCATTGCAATGCGTTTTTTATACACATTCAAAAATGGTTCCAAATCTTCCACTCCGATCCGACGGGCAATAATTTTTTTGTTTTTATCCAACACATAGATGGTTGGAGTAGAAAATACGTCATAGTCGGTGCGATAAACAATCTGACGGGAGGCTACCAAACCGTAATCATTAATGAGATTTTCGAGTTTAAACTCTTTGATGAACTTACGCCAGTCTTCTTCACTGCCGTCAATGGCAATGGTCATGATGGCAACGCCTTGCGAATGTAATTTATCCTGAAGTACTTTGAGTTTAGGAGCGGATTCGCGGCAGTGGCCGCAGGTAGGAGAGTAAAAAAAGACAATTTGATAATCGGCTTTAATACCGTGAATATAATCCAACCTGCCGGCATCACGATAACTCATAACTCCTATATCGGGGATTACTTTATTCACAAGCAAAGGCTTAAGGACTTTAATCCGGTCGGCAATATTTTTGATGGTAGAGCTGTCTGATACGGGCATAATACCTGTCAAATAGTATTTTTCGCCCATGTGTACAAAGACACCTTCCGTACCTACCACTTTGGCATTTTCGTATTGATTGGTAAAGTACCAAATGCAATAAGAGATGATGTCTTTTTGTTTACCCTGAATCGCTTTATTGACCACAAAATCAACTTCTTTAATGAGGGAATCTTCGGTCTGAACGGTCAGGTCTTTAATATAACGCTCCAATTTTTGGTGCAGAAAAGGAGTTTGTACCATACGGGCGTCCGAAAAGTCAAAGTTGTCCCAGTAGTGATTCTTATAATAATTGAACATCCAAGCAGAGTCCACTTTGCCGTCAGGCCGTTTTGGGGCGGGGGGAATTTCCGGATCAGCCGAAGTCTTGAACAGTTTTACGGTAAAGGTGCCTTCATTTTCTTTCATGAAGGTGTCATAATATTTTTTACGCTGTTCCTGAATATCTTTGATACGCTTGTCTGTATCCGGGACTTTTTGGGCCTTCAGGCGTTGATATTCATCTTCTTTCCCTTTCATGGTCCGTTGAAATTCATAAAACAATTCGTTTTCCCGACTGCCGCTGATCTTACTGCTGCCGATGATATCGGTAGTATCGGCGCTGAAACTAAAAGTCTGATCGTTAGTGATTAAGATACGGAATAATGTTTTTCGGTCAGGAAGCACGACTTCATAGATACCCTCTGCCAAAGGTTTAGTGTCTTCAAAGACAAAGTTTCCGTTGGCGTCGGCTTTCGCTGTATCTTTAGCAAAGATTTGAGTAGCATAATAATTCGCTAAAATGCAGTCACCTCCCGATAGGCCTTTGATCTTTCCTTCAATGCGGTAGCCGTTCTGTGCTGAAAGACCGCCGCTGAGGCAGGTCAATAAAAAGAAAAAGGTACTTTTTAATTTCATTTTTTTTGTACTTTTTTTACAATCCCAAAATTAGCGTATTTATTTTTAGTTAATTAAACGAATTTTTAGCGTTTTTAGCGTTTTTATATCTATAAATCCCATTATGTTCTATTTTCTTTCCAAGACCTTTGATGTTTTGCTGATGCCCCTGACAATGGCCTTCATTGCAATTATTTATGCAACATTTATAAAAAATCGAAAACGCAGCCGTTGGATTATTGGGATTACTCTCTCTCTGTTGTATTTAGTCAGCAGTCCGATTTTTGTTAATTTTTTATTGAAATATTGGGAACCTAAGCAGTACACAGCCGACGGAAGCTATGAAGTAGCAGCTGTCTTGACCGGGGGGATGGTCAAAAGATATGATTATACGACTAAGCATATTTGGCTGGGCAAAAGCGGTGATCGAGCTGTTCAGGCATTTGAATTGTATAAAACCGGAAAAATCAAAAAGATTATTATCAGCGGCGGAAGTATCTCATTACTGGGAAACAAATACATTAATTCCGAAAATGACGGTATTCGGCAATATTTAATTCATTGCGGCGTACGGCCTGAAGACATAATTCAGGAATCGCAATCAAAAAACACCCGGGACAATGCCGTAAATACGGCAAGAATACTAAAGCAACAGTTCAAAATAAATAAGTGTATACTTATTACATCGGCTTTCCATATGCCGCGTGCCGTTCAATGCTTTAAAAAAGCAAATGTGGAGGTTTCGGCATTTCCGGCGCACTACCTACAGGAAAATTATGAACTTTGGATAGATAAGTTTTTTCCTTCCGAACAGGCATTAGTAGCTTTTTATTATCTATGGCATGAAATAGTAGGCTTCGCTGTCTATAAGCTGATAGGGTATATTTGAAAAGATTTGCAGGTGACCTTCCTTTACTTAGGACATATAACCTGAAGGTACTTCCGGTCGGATTTCACAATCCTGCCGGAAGTAAAAAGTACTCTTTAGGTACTCAAAATTTTCACCATACGCAACATATCCTCATTGATCGGTTTCGGCAGGCGAATGGTATCTTTGAACGGCGTATAAATGAGTTCGTTATTCACAATGCCTACCATGACATTTTGGAGGTCATTCATCAGTCCTTCTACGGCGCCAAGCCCTAAACGGCTGGCCAAAATACGGTCATAGGCCGTAGGAATACCCCCGCGCTGAATGTGGCCGAGGGTTGTCACCCGAATGTCAATGTCAATACCAACCCGGTCTTTGATTTTTTCGGCTACTTGGGCGGCGTTGCCTTCTTCGTCGCCTTCGGCCACCACAATGATCGAAGAAGATTTGGAGCGATTCCAACCTTGTTTCAGGGTTTCTACTACTTCCGATATGGGAGTCAGCACTTCAGGCACCATCACGATTTCGGCACCGCCGGCAATTCCGGATTGGATGGCGATGTAGCCGGAGTCACGGCCCATTACTTCAATAAAAAATACACGGTCGTGCGAATCGGCCGTGTCACGGATTTTATCAATGGCTTCGAGTGCGGTGTTGACGGCTGTATCGTAGCCGATAGTATAGTCGGTGCCGTACAGGTCATTGTCAATGGTACCGGGAGCCCCAACAGTAGGAATACCGAACTCATCAAAAAAGATAGTAGCTCCGGTAAAGGTTCCGTTTCCGCCAATGGCCACTAAGCCTTCGATACCGAATTTTTGGAGTTGATCGTAAGCTTTTTGGCGACCTTCTTTGGTCATAAACTCTTTGCTGCGTGCTGATTTGAGAATGGTGCCGCCGCGTTGAATGATATTACTGACAGAATGAGAAGTCATTTGATAAATGTCACCCGCGATCATCCCGTTGTAGCCGCGGCGAATGCCATACACTTCTATACCATAATACATTGCACTGCGTACGACGGCCCGAATACAAGCATTCATACCGGGGGCGTCACCGCCGGAGGTAAAGACTGCAATTTTTTTAATCATAAGTTAGGTATTAAGGTGGTTTTTTATTTCAGTAGCCCATCCTGAATCAGGATAACGTCTTTCTGCATCAAACACACAAATTTATTTTCTATTTCGGTGAAATACCGAATATTTTGAAATTTTCTTGAAAATTTAACCGAAGGACAAACTCCGGCGCAATTTTGGACAGGGTCTGTTCTGTATCTGCATCTTATTGTTTTTGAGCGACTAACACGGCCTTTTCTTTGTAATGCTCCTTGAAAACTTTTTGATGATAACAAAGACCTAATCCGTAAAATTACTACTTTTGCCCACGCGATATAAACTTTAAAATATGTTTAGAACGATTGCCAAATTGCCTGTTCTCGGCCGATTAGTGTTGATGATTTACCGAATTAGAGTGGGCCTGAACTATGTGCTGAATACTGTTGGAAGATATATTAAATGGCTGTTTGTATCTCGCGAAACTACCAATCTCACCTACGACCTGAGAAGCGATAACCTGATTTACTTGGGACACTTCATTGCGGCCGTCACCGGCAAAACCTATCACGAAATAGATACCTTATTTAAAGAAATTTTGGAAGACGACTCGTTCTTTAAACATGTGCAGGAACTGAGTCGACACGGGGCTGACGCCTTCAAATCGGATAAAGAGGTTCGTTTGGCCCGCCGGGTGGGTTGGTATGCTGTTATCAGAGTGATAAAACCTAAATTGGTGATAGAGACAGGGGTGGACAAAGGGCTGGGCAGTTGTGTCATAGCCGCGGCCTTACTGCGCAACAGAGCCGAAGGTTTCGAAGGAAGTTACTACGGCACGGATATCAATCCGGGGGCCGGCTTTTTATTCAAAGCCCCTTACGATCAGGTCGGTAAAATTCTTTACGGAGATTCTATTGAGTCGTTGAAAAAATTAAACGAACCGATTGACGTTTTTATCAATGACAGCGATCATTCCGCTGATTACGAAGCCGAAGAATACGAAACCATTAAGAATCACTTGAGCGATTCTTCATTTATCATTGCGGATAATGCCCATTGCAATACCCGACTCCATGATTTTGCCTTAAAAACCGGGCGTAAGTTTCTCTATTTTCAGGAAATGCCCAAAGACCATTGGTACATAGGAGCCAGTATTGCCGTTGCATTTGGCAGGGAAAAATAAGGTATCATCGATCTAACCGTTAACTTTTCCCCTTGATCTCGGAGGGGATTTTTATTGAAATGAAAAAAGGAATCAATCTCAAATCGTTTTTGCCGCACCTGTTGGTTGTATTGGGTTTTGCTGTTCTTTCCTGGGGGTACATGAGCCCTGTGTTGAAAGGTAAAGTGCTGATTCAGAATGACCCCGTTCAAGCGGCCGGCGCCTCGCATGAGGTCTCGGAATACTTTAAACAAACCGGCGAATGGTCCGGTTGGACCAACAGTACCTTCGGAGGAATGCCGACCTATTTCATTTGGGGGCGCCTTTCGCGCGGGGCCGTAGCTCCGATCGGGATGTTTACGACCAAATTCGGGCAGGGAGGGTACATTTTCTTTTACCTGTTGGGGGCTTATCTGCTCTTAATGGCGTTGGAATGCGGGCTCACGGCGAGTCTTTTGGGCGCTATTGCTTTTGCCTTTTTCTCCTATAATATTCAGATCATTGAGGCGGGGCATATTTCAAAAGTCAATGCGTTAGCATTTTCGCCGATCATGATGGCGGGTATGGTGTGGGCGTATCGAGGGCGAAGTTGGATCGGTGCCGCTGTGTTCAGTTTAGGATTAGGGTTGGATTTGTGGGCCAACCACGCCCAGATCACTTATTATTCGGGCTTACTCATGGTCATTTTGGGCATTTTTGAGTTAATAAGAGCTATTCGGGAAAAATACGTGGGTAAATTCTTAATGGCTACGGCCTTGATTGCGCTGTTTGGGGTCATTGTGGTGGCCAATAATACGTCTACGTTGTGGACTACCTTAGAATATACCAAAGAAACGATTCGCGGAAAAACGGAACTTTCTCCTAAGCCCGGCGAAAAACAAGTAAGCGGCGGGTTGGACCGCGACTATGCGTTCGGGTGGAGTTACGGAAAGTTGGAGTCGTTGACGTTGCTTATTCCCAATTTTTCGGGAGGGGCTTCCGGCGGAGAATTGAACGAAAAGTCGGAAGTATATAAGACACTCGGCCGTTACAACGTACCTCCCGAAACGGCCATTCAGTTTGCCCGTTCGCTGCCCACGTATTGGGGGGATCAAACGTTTGTAGGAGGCGGGGTCTACGCCGGGGCTATTATTTGTTTTCTGTTTGTCTTGGGGATGTTCATTGCCGACAAACGCTACAAATATCCTTTCGGCTTGGGAGCCTTGGTCTTTTTGATCATTTCGTGGGGAGAAAACTTAAGCTCGGTCAACTACTTTTTGTTTGACTATTTCCCGATGTTCAATAAGTTTCGGGCCGTCAGTATGGCGTTGTCATTAGTGCAGTTGTGTATGGCTGTGGTCGCAACGTTGGCCGTAAAAAAATTGATGGAGGAAAAACCCGATTGGAAGCAACTCCAACGCCCTTTTCTGATCAGCTTGGCACTTACCGGCGGTATTGCTCTTCTGTTTACGTTAGTGCCCGGTTTATTTGATTTTAAAGCACCCAAGGATACGGCTTTGGTAGACAACCTGACCCAACAGTTCGGGAATAATCGGGCTGCCGCCAATGATATTTATAATGCCCTGCTTACCGACCGCGTAGATATGTTGCGCTCGGATTCGTTTCGGAGTTTGGTATTCATTTTGTTGGCTGCCGGTCTTATTTGGGCTTATGCTGCCAATAAACTTAAAAATGCGGCTGTTTTGGCAGGAGTATTGGCATTTTTAACGTTGATTGACATGTGGGTAATTGATAAACGCTACCTCAACAATGACAGTTTTCAGCAAAAGTGGCTGTCGTATGATGACCTGTTTCAACCGAGCCCCGCCAATCAGCAGATCATGCAGGATACGGACCCTAACTATCGGGTTATTGACTTGACTACCAGTCCTTTTATGGACGGGAAGCCGTCTTATTTTCATAAATCATTGGGCGGCTATCACGGGGCTACGTTGCGCCGATACCGGGAAGTGGTAGATGCCCACATGACCAAAAATAACATGGCGGTGTTCAACATGCTTAACACCCGCTATTTCATCGTGCCGGGGCAAGACGGACAACCGACGGTGCAGCGAAATCCCGACGCGTTGGGCAATGCTTGGTTTGTAAAAGAGGTAAAAATGGTGAATAATGCGGACGAGGAGTTGAAAGCCTTGGATAAATTTGACCCTCACCAAACGGCCTACGTAGATAAGCGCTTTGCCGACCAACTGAAAAATACCCAACCTCAGGCCGATACTTCCGCCAAAATCCGCCTGACGGAATACCGTCCTAATGCCCTGACGTATGAATCAGAGGCCAAGACACCGCAGGTGGCGATCTTTTCCGAAATTTACTACCGCGGCGGGATTGATTGGAAAGCTTACATTGATGGACAGGAAAGTCCTCATTTCCGCGCCGATTACATCCTTAGAGGAATGGCAGTACCGGCGGGTAAACACAAAATTGAATTCAAATTTGACCCGCCTGCGGTGAAAACAGGACAGCAAATCGACCGTTTTGCGGCAATTGCTTGGCTATTGTTGATGGCCGGGGCTGTTTTTATGGAATACCGCCGGAAAGCCAAAGAGGCTTAAATATTCCTTTTTTGCATTATCCATAACAATGAGAGCCAAATATTTGGCTCTCATTGTTATTTTCGGGCATAAATCTTGACTCCTTTGATTTCCTCTTTAAAGGTGTAATTTTCAGCAATGAATCGGGCTAATTCCGGGTAGTTTTGATGGCCGTATAGCTTCGGATCATTCATCCACAAAGTCTTCGGGGTCATGGCATCCACAAAAACCTTGGGACGAGTGCGTTGAATATCCCGCATATAACGCTGATAATAAGCTGCTTGGAGCGGGTGCTTCATGGCACTTCTGACGGAGTGATTTTCATTGACCCCCTGCGGCATTTGAGTTTCTACGTAATATTCACAAGACCAACCCCATACCACCAGAAACTCTCCCGGTTTTCCGTATTTAAGGATAGCTTTCCCGACCGGACTGAGTTCTTGTCGGTCAGAAACTTCAGTTGTATAAAGATTGAGGTAGTAACCGGTGGCAAGACGTTTAATGCACACTGCAACAAAAATAAGCTGAGTCGATAAAATAACCCATCGCCAGATCGGCTTGAGTTGATTTAAATATAATCCTAAAAACAAACAACCGGGAAGAATAAAGTACAGGAAATGGTGAGGATAAAAGCTGCCCGTGCGAATGATAACGGCGACCACCATCAGAAAATACCCCGCCAGCATCAGCCAAAAATAATGATTGAGTTTTATGGTTTTCAATAACGCCTCTTTCTTGAGTATGTTTAATAAAAACACACCTGTTAATAAAACAAAGGGGAAAAACCAGTATTCCAATCCAAAGGCTCGTTTGAAAATGATTAGGGGAAATCGAACCAGCAGATAAAAAAAAGGACGAACGGTGCTGTCCGAAAAGTGCATTTTCAGTTGTGCATTGGCGGTGATATAATAGAAAAAAAAGTCATTCAAGACATCATTCGCCTGCATATACCACAACCATCCGCCCCACACTGCCAAGACGCTGCCGGCTACTATACATCCGTAGAGAACCGCTTTTTGCTTTTGGAGAGAATAGAGCAGGAACAAAGCCCAAACTCCGAAAACAAAAGACAGCGGCAATGCCTGTATTTTACAAAGGACGACCAAGCCGGTAGAAATACCGAACGCCATTAATGCTAACGCTGAAAATTCTCTTCTGCGGGTCCAACGGGCAAGGAGATATACATTAAAACTAAGGAATAAAATAGCCATCCCTTCACTGTAATAGTGCAGATAGTTGGCATTCTGGGCAAAAGTGAAAAACGCTAACGTAGGAATAACGGCTAATTGAGCAATGTAGTCGGATACTAATTGTTTGAGGGCTTTGTACAGGAAAGTGACCGCTGACAGGGTAATCAACCAACTTAGCACGTGGGCCAAACGAAAATCTAATTTGAAACCTATCCCGTGAAAAAAGGCCAACACGTAATTGTTGATAGGCCCGCTTGTGGTAGGATCAACGGAACGGTAAAGCAAAGGGTCGAACGTCAGCGTCAAGCCTTGGGCCAGCATTTGACTTTCGTCCGGATTGAGAGGAAGGTTGTGAAACAGAACAGGGAGGCGCATTAATCCCGAAATTAAAAAAAGAACGCCGATGAAAAGTAAATCTGAGACCGGACGGTTGCGCAGGATAAGCCAACTACTGAAAACTCCCAAAAACAGATACCCGAATAACCACCAAAGCAGAGGGCGGGTATCAAAATCAATCCAATTTAAAAGCAGCATAAGACGACATTAAAGATTGGCAGCAGGTGCGAAAGTGAGTAGTTCAGGAAGCAAAATTAGTTAAATAATACGCTCAAGCAGCGTAGAAAAGTTAAAGTGTAGCTTGTAAAGAAGTAACCGATTCATTCACAGCAGCTTGCCGGCAGTGTTCTGTTACCCGTTTTATCGAAAAACAGGCAGTTAGAATTTGGCAGGCAGAATACATACAAAATAAAACAGCCGCAGGAGCGTCCTGTGGCTGTTTCGTCAAATTAGAAATAGGGTGAATAACAGGTGTTTAGAATCCTAAGCCCAACGCCATTCCTCGGACTGTCGGGTTGCCGGGAAGCGTAGCTCCGCCCGTAGCAGCGCCGGTGGTCAAATTGATGGAATAAACGCGAGTGGTGCCGCCCGAACGGAGCAAGGCATAAGCCATACCGCTCGTCCCGCCGATGTCAAATCCGTTGGAGCTTTCAGCCGTTACACCCAACGAACCAACCGGAACCAACGTACCGTTGTTAGGGGGATTTTGGATGTACAGCATGGCATTACCTGCTGTGGTTTCAATATTATAAAGCGTGGTCGTGGAAGCTCCTGCAAAATTGTTGGTATAGGCCGAAGCAGTGACCATAGGGCTTCCCGGATTTAAGTTAGGGTCAGTCACTGCCACTACGCCCGTATCCGGATGGAGCCGCAGGTTTTGACCCGTATTGCTCGTGAGTCGGATTCGATCCACGGTAGGGTTAAAATCAAAACCAAACTCAGTGCCTGAAAGGGCCGGCGAGAAAGGAGCGGCTCCTATGACCGTAGCGGCTCCGTTGGAGGTGTTAACAGTATATAAACGACTCGTGCTGCCCAACGCATACAATTGCCCGTTAGCCGGACGGAAGTCGAGGCCGAGTACGCTTTCTCCCGATTGCAATCCTGTGATAGCCTTAGTGATAGGCGCCGGATTCATCGGGTTGAAGATCAACAGATTGTTGGCGTTGTCTATGGCATAAGCGGTAGGTTCGGTTGGGATGGCAATACCGATAACGTTGGCGGGCAGGTCTCCCAATTTTTGTAAACGACCGGTCGTAAGATTGACTTGATCTAACTCGGTCATTCCCCCGAAAGTGACTGACACGATCGCATCACCGGCGGGAGAAATATCAAATCCACCCACTGCCGTTATATCTAACCCCAATGGACCTACCTCAACTAAAGTACCGTTGTTGGGAGGATCTTGACGATACAATTTATCTGTAACCGGATCAATATCGTAGAGTGTGGTCGTGGTAACCCCTGCCTTATTATTGGTATAAGCACCGCCTGTAATGACGGCTCCTGCTGCCCCGTTGATGGTTCCGTCTATTGCCGCAACGGCTCCGGTTTCCGGATGAAGGCGCAAGTTTTGCCCCATATTGGTTAGGAGACGAATTCTGTCAACTGTAGGATTAAAGTCTAAACCAACGATATTCCCATTGATAGCCGGCGAGAAAGGCCCCGTACCCAATGCGGTAGCAGCACCGGTCACGGGGTTGATCATGTAAATTCGACTGCTGCTGCCAACTCCGTATAATTGACCGGTGGCGGGTCTGAAATCTATCGCCAAAATCTGTTCTCCCTGCGGTAACCCGGAAATCGTGACGGTAGCCGTTGGGGTATTGGTCGAACGGACATTCAGTGCCAATAATTGATTGTTAGACGTAAGTGCATAAAACGGTGCATCCGGAAGCGTTTGAGGAGAAGGAGCCAAACGGTGATCCTGACAGGCGTAGAAAGTAACGAGCGCGAGAAGGGCCATGAAAAAACCGGAGAAACGCGATTTCTGAGAGTAAAACATAGCAATAATTTTTAAGTGTTTAGTGTGTGAGGAAACTCTTAAGAAGTTATTGCTATGTACGAGAGAAAAGCCGGTTTAGATTTTGGGAGCAGAATTAATATTAAAATGTGATTAAAAATTAAGGAGAGCGATGTGGATAATTGGCAAAAGTATCCATCACACTTCATTTCGGAAGTGCGATGGATAACAAAAAATCAATAAACTTCTACCGCCGAAATCACCGGTGCGGCTTTGGAAGAAGTAATATTGATGCGGAGTTTTTGGGTTTGAACAGGCGTAATTTTTAAAATACGTTTATAGCCAATCGTAGTGGCCTGCGCCACTTTTTGCCAACTGCCGTTTTGCCAAGCTTCCACATTGCATTCTTTCACTCGTTGGCCCAAGGAAATGTATTCCTTTAAAGTGATATACTTGACCGTTTGGCTTTTTCCCAAATCCAGTTCGATACTTCCCGTAGTGACATCGTCGTTGGTAGCCCAATAAGTGTCTTTATTTCCGTCGGTAAGGTTGGACGGGGCGTAGTTGGCGGCGTTGCCGCGATAAGAATCCGCCTTTACTTTGGTGTTAGCGGCCAAATCGGTCTTAAACTCGCGGTCAATCATTTCGCGCCATCCCTTCAGGGCTTTTACGTCGTTTTCATGAATCAATCCGCGACGGTCAGGCGGTACATTCAACAACAAAGTAGAACCTCGTCCCACCGACGTAAGGTAGATATTGAACAGGTTTTCGGGGGTTCTTACTTTCTCGTCTTCCTTGGCGTGATAAAACCAGCCCGGACGAATCGAAACATCCACTTCGGCCGGAATCCAATGCGTACCGTCGGCAGCACCTGTGTTCAACAGTTTCTCAATACCGCCTTTTCCGGCATACAGGGTATCAGGAGTAATGGTATTCCAGTTGGTCTCGCCCGCTATGCCTCTTTCGTTGCCTACCCAACGGACACCCGGACCGGCATCACTGAAGAAAATAACTTCGGGAGCCATTTTGCGGACGATGTCTAAGGTCGTTGGCCAGTCGTAGTACGTTTTGCCGTCAATGCGGCGCTTTTCTCGGGCTCCGCCATAATAGCCATCTCCACCGTTAGCCCCGTCAAACCACATTTCAAACGCGGGACCGTAGTTGGTAAAAATCTCCTTGAGTTGATTGCGATAATAGTCCACATATCCCGGTTTTCCGTATTCGGGGTGATTGCGGTCCCAAGGGGAGAGATAAACGCCGAATTTCAGACCGTATTTTTTGCAGGCATCGGCCACTTCTTTGACCAAATCGCCTTTCCCGTTTTTGTAAGGACTGTTTTTGATGGAGTGTTCGGTAAATTGACTGGGAAATAAAACAAAACCGTCATGGTGTTTGCAGGTCAGGATAGCTCCTTTGAAGCCGGCCTCTTTGAGGGTTTTGATCCATTGGTCGGCATCCAATTGGGTGGGATTGAAAATGGTCGGTTTTTCATCCCCGTATCCCCATTCCAAATCCGTGAAGGTATTGGTAGTGAAGTGAATAAAGGCATTTTGTTCCATTTCATGCCATCCCATTTGCGCTTTGGTAGGAACCGGACCAACGGCCTTGGGCGGCAGCACATCGGGTACTTTCAAAACCACATGCTTGACCTTAGTACGATGATGCGTATAGGTAATATGCACCAAGCCGTCACTGCTCTGAATGATAGCCGGATAACTGAACTCTCCTTGTGCTTCATCTTCCAAAACGTAAATATCCCGCCACTCTTTACCATCTGTTGAAGCGGCCAAGCGCAGTTTCTGGCGACCGTTTGACCATTCTTTGCCGCGCGTAAGCGGGTTATAGACAAGCAATTGCGTGCCGTTTTTCAGAGTGACGGCGTCCGTCCCCGAATTAGGATTGGGCAAGGTGGTCCCTGCTACTTTTGACCACGTTTTACCGCCGTCGTTTGACCACGTTTCTACAACCACATTCTGACGGCTCCGACACAGCAGCTGCATTTTGCCGTCGGGATAAGTAAGAATGCTCGGTTGGATCGCCCCGAAATCTCCGTTATCAATGGCGATTTTTTGCCAATTTTTACCGTCTTTATCTGTTTTTTCGAGGTAAACATTCCAAACTTTTTCATCGACACTTTCGCTGCTGGTGGGGTGCAGTATAGAACCGTCAGCGAGTTGAACGGGCTTATTTTTGATGGGACCGAGGAAACCTTCGGGAAGTTTTTCGGGTTTCGACCACGTTTTTCCGTTATCGGTCGAAGTAAGCACCAAACCCCACCACTCCCGTGGATTCGGACCTACTTTGTAATAAAGAAACAATTTTCCGGCTTTGGTTTTGAAAAGGACGGGGTTCCAGCAAGGATAGCGCGTAGTGGCATTGATGACCCCGTCGGCCATAAGTTTTGGAACACTCCATTGGCCGTTTTTATATTCTGAGGTCCAAATACCCACATCCGGGTGTCTTTCATGCGTACCGCCGAACCAAGTGGCCATTAAATGTTGCTTTCCCAACTCAACGATACTTGACGCATGACATTGAGGAAAGGGAGCGGTGAGATAAATAAATTCTTCTTTGATGAGTGAAACGGCAGGAGTTTGGGAAAAAAGGCCGATACTTAGCAGCGTAAACAGGAAAGAAAAAAGAGATTTTAAAGGAGGTTTGTGCAGATTTGTCATAAATAGAGAAATTGTTTTGTCCTGAATCAAAGAACAATTTGCGGCCTATTTACTGAAAAAAGAAAACCTCACCAGATTTTTTGTAAACTGATAAAACTTCCGAAAGAAGCGGGAAACAATTTCCCCTGATCCAGTGCAAAATTGCCTTTAACAGAGCAACCGGCCCAACGTGAAATCGGAATTTTAGCAGACAACAGACAGGAAAATTGGCGAAGGGGAGGGGAAAAAGCCTGCCCGTAGAGACCGAAATTTCGACTGAAAGAACTGCGGGACAGTAACGTGATTTTTCGAAAAAGGGTCCATTCGCTGCCCAGATACCACATCAGCACCCGATTGTTCGGAAAGTAATTCTTATTGCCGGCAGGAACGGTACCGGGTTGAAAATCATTTACCGGTGCAATAAACGGAGTACCGATCGTACGCCCGTCGTACGACCACCCTTCTTTGTATTGACCGTGGTTAAAATAGCTGTCATTTCCTTGGTAACGGGCCAAGGTAATGAAGATTTCTCCGCTTTGGTCGGTGGTTTGCAGGTATTCCATTACCAACCGTCTTAACTGCAAAGGCGCTGCCGAGCCGGCGGGTAAACGTAAGAGTCGCAGTCCGGTCAAACCGTCCGGGAAATTTTCAAAAGCTAATCCGGAAGCGTCTTCATAAGGATGTTGGTGGTAAAAAAGTAAATTACGTTGTTTGTCTTTCCATTCCAGGGCAAAATCATAACTGCCCAAATGATTGCCGATGCGATTGGCACCGTCGAACGAATTGTAACGATCATTGGAATAATCATCCGGGTAACGACCCGTGACGAGCGATAGGTAATCGCGGAAAGCCGTTGGCAGTTGGCCGTTTTCCGCTACCGGCGAGCCGATCAAATAATCCGCTTTTCCGCCCCATTGTACTTGGTGATTGAGGCCCGCATAAAAGCGGACCGACCAGTGCGGCTTGCCGAACCGGATATAGAGGTGTTTTTGATGAAGATATGCTCGCTGTATGTAAGGAACCGTAAACCAACCGTGGGCATAGCCGGCATTGAACGAAAGAATGCTTTTTAGGAACTTAAGCGGAACAAAACCGATGGTTTGCCATTGTATTTTCGGAAAAGGCATCGCATTTCCCGACCAAGCCATAAAGCCGGAACTTAACGTACTGTCACCGAATCCGTATAGTTCACGCCGTTTGCCGCCGTAAATTTCGAAGGGACCCAATTTGATTTTGCCATAAACCTCCGGCCACAGCAGTTCTGCGGTTTTGGTGTTTTGGGAAGGTACGGCATTAAAGACGCCGTTAGCCCCGAATCCCCAATCCACCATTCGTTTTTTGCGGGTAGTATCTGCCAAACCGCCATACTCCCGTCGGATACCGGCGCTCAGGGTCAAAAAGGAACTCTGCAACGGGACTGTGCCATACTGATTGGTCCGCAGCCAGAAAGGGGTTTGACGGCTTGTCGCCAACGCTCCGCCGGCTTCGGTCTCGTATTTCAGGGTGTTAAGCGTTTTTGAGAGTTGTGCTTTGCTCAAAGATGGCCAAAAAGCGATCATTGCCCCTGACAGACAACGGCACATCCAACAGGAAAAACGGGGGCGACGCAGATTCATACCACTATATACGTTGAAAAAAAGCCCCCGGTTCTGCCTTTAGATTAATTTATTGTAAAATTCGGCTCTATAACTTTGTCGGTATCAATGGAGTCGCTCAAAAATAGTGGCAATCCCCATTCCGCCGCCAATGCACAAGGTAGAGAGTCCAAATTGTTTATCGGTACGTTCCATCTCGTCAATCAGTGTAGCAGAGATAATGGCTCCGGTGGCCCCGAGCGGATGACCTAAGGCAATAGCGCCGCCGTTGACGTTGACTTTGGCGTGATCTACCCCTAATTGTTCCATAAAAAACAGCGGAACGGCGGCAAACGCCTCATTGACTTCAAACAGATCAATGTCGCTGATGTGCATTCCTGCTTTTTTGAGTACCTTTTGCGTAGCCGGAACAGGCCCGGTAAGCATAATAGTAGGCTCGGACCCCACAATAGCAAACGCTTTTATTTTGGCGCGGGGCTTCAGTTCGGCTTTCTCTCCGATTTCCTTAGAGCCGATCAACAATCCTGCTGCGCCGTCCACAATTTGGGACGAATTACCGGCATGATGAACGTGGTTGATTTTTTCGACATCGGCATATTTCATCAGTGCCAAGGCGTCCAAGCCCATACTGCCTATGGTTTCAAAGGCGGGTTTCAGCATTCCTAACGAGGCTGCGGTAGTACCCGGGCGAACACCTTCGTCACGATCAAGCAGTATCAGTCCGATCTCATCGCGGTAAGGAACCAACGATTTGGCAAAGCGATTTTCCTGTTGGGCCTCTACCGCCCGACGGTACGACTCTGCCGCGTAAGTATCCACGTCTGTGCGCGAATACCCGTATTTGGTAGCGATCAGATCCGCCGAAATTCCCTGAGGCACAATACGGTGGCGGGCCACAATTTGCGGATTCATGAACAAAGCCCCGCCGTCGGTGCCCATCGGTACGCGACTCATAGATTCTACCCCTCCCGCTACGATCAGGTCCACCTGTCCCGACATGACATACGCCGCGGCTTGGTTGATGGCTTCCAATCCTGAAGAACAAAACCGATTCAATTGTACTCCCGCGACGCTTTCGGCATAGCCCGCTTCGATAACGGCGGTACGGGCGATGTCGGCTCCCTGCTCCCCGACCGGTGTTACACAGCCCATGATGACATCATCCACCAGCTTGGTATCCAGTTGGTTACGTTGTTGGATCTCTTTTAAAACAGAGGTTAACAATTGAACAGGTTGCACTTCGTGCAGCGATCCGTCCGATTTGCCGCGTCCGCGCGGGGTACGAACAGCATCATAAACATAAGCGTCGGCCATTTTTTTAGGAATAAGTAGTTGAATCAGTCTGTGCTTGAAATACGTTGGAAAGATGCTGAAAGTTCTTGGAAAAATGAAGTCGGTTTGCTGTTTTATACTTTTACCGACTGATGTTGAATTTTTTCACCATGCTGCCAACGCGAATAAAATAAGTACCGTTCG
The DNA here is from genome assembly GCA_046329125.1 of Spirosomataceae bacterium. GTDB lineage: Bacteria > Bacteroidota > Bacteroidia > Cytophagales > Spirosomataceae > Runella. The sequence goes on from JAXLVD010000001.1 coordinate 28,436, forward strand.
GCAGATTTTTAACGTCGATCTTCATGGAATTCGGCCCGGCCTGTCCCAGTGTGTTGGCCGCGTTGAACACCATACTTGCGGCGGCGTTGATAATTTCAATGGTCATGGGTTTCGGGGCATTCAAGGTAAAATCAACGGTAACGGTATTTTCGGCAGGATTCGGATACACATTCACCACATCGCCGTTGCCGGAAGGCGTGGTAATGGCCAATACCAAATCCGCTTTTTTTACGGCTTGAACCGCGTACCAAAGCGTTTGGTCGGTGCTTTGCAGAAAAGTAATGTCAAAGGTATTCATCGCTGTCGGCAGAATATCAAACGTAGAAGTGATTTGTCCCGACGGGGAAAGGCGATGAATACGCAATGCCTCTGCCTGAACACTCAGGCGGGCTTCTGTCTGTAAAGCGCGGACAGTGGTAGGATTAGACCCCCAATTATTATTCACACTTGTGTTCGTGCCATTCCACACCATACCCGTATTTTGGGTTTGTGAAGCAATGGTAATCAGAGAACTGTCGGATTCAGTCAGCGGCTTATTGTTTAGGGAAACCCACGTAATCGCTCCGAATTCATTGGCGTTTGTTAACCGAAAAGGGCCGACCTGCGTATTCGGTGCGGCATTGAGAAAACCGGTCAGGGAAACAAAGCGCGGGGTTTGGGTGGTCAAAATGCCCGTTTGGGTATTAAGTATGGTTTGTTGGGTATTGGTCTGAAAAGTAGTATTACTTACTGCGGGCAGCGATTGCGCGTTGAGTCCCTGCGGATGATGATACGTGCCCGTACGCAACGAATGGGTCAGTTGCAATCGCAGGTCGTAAGGCACGTACTTGCCCCAGCGCCCGTTGTTGTCTTTTTCAAACGAACGATACACATCCGATTCGGAATAATTGACCAACGTAGGTGTGCCTTCGGTGATCAACCCGTTTCGGAAGGCCCAAGCACAGGAGGGAAACAAACTCATGGTGCTGTGGTCGCGGTGAATGGAAAAATAACCACCGACCTTATCCAACGACCACGTACTGTTCACATCGCTGTTGTATTCAAAAAACATGACTCCGTCCATGCCGTGAAAAGCTCCGTAGGCGGCCACGGCGGGTACCATTTCAACGCGATAACGATTGGGGTAGCCGTGGTTATACTCACTGACGGTGTGCGGTTTATTGTAAAGCGGCAACCCCGGCAATGCCCCGGTGATGGCGGCTAAAGAACCGTTTTTTACCATGGGGGTATTGTTAATGAGCCAATTGGAAGCATCCCAAGGTACGCCCGGGAATTGCGGATGGTCCCAATAACTGTGATCATCGTAATAATCCATGTTCTCGTGCTCCATCCCTTCCTGAATACCGACCAGTGCATTGGTTCCCGTAATAGGGGCCTGTACACCCAGCGTATTTTTCAGAAACAGCCGCATGTCTTCCATAAATCCTTTTTGTAACTGAATATAGAACTGCGCCAGATCAGCCACCCGTTGTTTGGTAAAGGTGGCCCGCTCACTGTAATCAAAGCGACGAATGTTTTTAATGGTCAACGTTTCTCCCGATAGAAAAGCAGTTCGGACCGGTTCGGCTAAGGAGACGTTGTCAAACCACAGGGTGGTACCGTTATTTACTTTGCCCACCTGAAACGAAAGCCTTCCCTTGCCGCTGTTATTTTCGGGAGCCGTAACGGTTACTTTGAACAATTGCCAATTGGTCGTGACAGGGATGTCTTGTCCGCCATACCAAGTGTAGGGCGAGTCATCGCGGGAAAGAGAAGCATTGATGGTGGTGTTTTGATTGGCTTTGGCCCAAAACTGAATGACGTAGGCCGAATCTTTTTGTACTGAGAAGTTGGTGTATTTGAATTGCAGATGCCAAGTTTCGGTGCCTTTAGTCACGACGGTAACTTTCGCCGATTTGCTGCCCGTTTGGCCTTGGGCGGCGTCTTGGACGGCAGTAGCGGCTGCGCCGGCATTTTGTTCCATGACCCAATTGGGATTCAGACTTGCTCCCTCAAAACCTCCGTCAGCGACCCGTTCGGTCACTCCCGCGTTTGCCGCCTGCCAAGCGGTTTGCAGGTTTGTTTGGGTTTGGTATTTGGTGATCAGAAAGGCATTCCAAAGACTGTCCAGTCGTACGGCGTGGCGTAACAACAGCCAACCGCCCTGCTTCGTGGTTTTCAGCACATTGTCCTTCCACATACCGTAAAGGGAGTTTTCATTGATGATCTCCACCATGCCCAAACAAGGGTCTTCGGCCAGTTTCATTCCCGTATAAGGATTGACGTGCCCGAGCAGTTGCGTGGCGTATTCTTTCTGTAAAGCAATGAGTTGCGGGTCAATGATGGTGACGCCTTTGGCATATTCGACCAACGAATCGGCATTGGCTACCCCGTCTGACACTTTAAATGTGCGCGACACATTGAGGTTCATGTTGGTGTAGATATTGTTCTTTTTCAGTTCATTGATCAAAAAATCCAGCCGGTCGAGTGTCGTTGTATTTAACGTTCGGGTAGATTGCCCCGAAACAAAAATACTGCCTTCGTTGCCTCCCCAAGGATTGTCCAAATGATGAAAACGAACCAAATTGATTCCCATCTTACGGGCATGGGTAGCAATGCCGGGAGCGGTTGTTTGGGCCGGAAAAGCACCGGCCGACGTAATATTGACCCCCCAAAAACGGATCGGTTGCCCTTCTACCGTAAATTGAGCCCCGTTGACTGTCACTCGGTCGGCGGAGGAAATGGTTTTCGCCGGAAATTTGGGTAAGAAAGCGACGGTTGTTCCGTCGTTGTAAGGTATGGTGAAGTTGAACCCTCCCGTAAAGTTTTGAGCGAATGAAGAAAGGCTGAAAAACACCGCCCACATCCCGATCTTCCATGCTTTCATCCTTGTTTTCGGTTAACTGTTTTCCATGAACAACTTTTTCAGGGCATTCCACAGGGCGCGCTTGTTTTTATCATCGGTTTGAATGATTTCCAGCGATTCGGCCAACAGGAAATTGACCCCGGCAATGTGCTTGGGGTCGTACCGATTCATCATGATTTCCAAATTGATTTGGATAAAAGGCACCCCGAAAGAAATAAAATGATGAACCTTTTTATGCTGTAACAACGGCCGAAAGTCCAAATGTTTCGCTCCCGAAAGGTTCAGAATATCGACGCCTTCCAAATTCAGGTTCACCGCTTTCAGGACCTTTTCCAAAAAGATCGTGTTGCTTGGGGAGAGGGCCGGCGCTTCATTGACCAAAATCAGAATTTGGTGATTGAGGGTCGGAACGGTGAGTTGGGGCTTCGCGGGAGGCGTTATCGGCGCTGCGGGCGTCGGAGGAGCTTGGTAGGTCGGCTCTTTTGGAGCTTCGGTTACGAGCGGAGCGGTTACTTCGGCTACTATTTTTTCAATCGCTTCTACCTCTTGGGAGCGATAAAGCGTTTCGTTTTGAAAGAGAACTTGATAGAAAGACTTCATTTTACAAAGCTAATAATAGATTTCCTTTTCCGCGTCGGAGTCCTTAGTTTTGTACCCTTAAAAATCCTGAATCTATGAAAATTATTTGTATCGGCCGTAATTACGTGGATCATATCCACGAACTCCAAAATGCGATTCCCGAAGATCCTGTTATCTTTCAAAAACCGGATACGGCGCTTTTGAAAGACGGTGCGGCTTTTTATCTGCCTGATTTTTCGGAAGATGTTCACCACGAGACAGAAATCGTGATTAAGATCAGCAAGATGGGAAAAAATATAGAAGAAAAGTTTGCGCACAAGTATTACAATGAGGTCGGTATCGGTATCGATTTTACGGCGCGCGACTTGCAATCTAAGCTGAAAGCCAAAGGGCTGCCTTGGGAGTTGGCCAAAGCGTTTGATAATTCGGCACCCGTATCTCATTTTGTTCCCAAGTCTGAATTTGCCGATCTGCAAAACCTCAACTTTCATTTGGAAGTCAACGGTGAAACACGCCAAAACGGAAACACCTCTCTGATGCTGTTCAAAATCGACTACATTATTTCCTTTGTTTCGCGCTTTTTTACGTTGAAAACCGGGGATTTGATTTTTACCGGTACCCCCAAGGGGGTGAGCGCCGTCAAAGCCGGCGATATCCTCACCGCCTACATTGAAGGGAAAGAAATGCTGAAATTTGAGGTGAAATGAGACGATGAGAAACGGGCAGTCAGGAGTCAGAAGGAAATGTATACTTCTTTGCTTTCGGGATTTTTCGTAATTTAAACAAGACACTTAAAGCATGATAAAAAGACGTTGGTTGCTCATTCTCCATTTTTTATTACTTACTTCTTATTCATTTTCTCAGCGTATTGGGCAGGAAACTTTCCCTAAAGGCTATTTTTTATTTCCTATCAATCCGGGACAAAAAAATACCTTGGCCGGGGTATTGGGTGACTTGCGTACCAATCACTTTCACGCGGGGATAGACGTACGCACACAGCAGCGGGAAGGGTTGCAGGTATTGGCTGCGGCGGATGGGTACATTTCCCGCGTGAGTGTGCATACCACGGGTTATGGCAATGTCATTTTTATCAAACATCCCAATGGCATGACCACCGTGTACGGGCACTTGTTGTCGTTTGCGGAACCGTTGGGCAGTTATCTGCGTCAAAAACAGTACGAACGTCAATCGTTTGATATTGAACTGAACCCGACCCCGGACCAATTTCCCGTTCGAAAAGGACAGTTAATTGCTCTCTCAGGAAACACGGGCGGCTCGGCCGGACCGCATTTGCATTTTGAAATTCGTGATTCGAAAGACAACTACCTCAATCCGCTCTTTTTTGACTTTGCGGAAGTGGAAGACGATGTATCCCCATACTTTAATTCATTGGCCATTCGCCCTATGTCGTTGGAGAGTCGGGTAGGGGGCGAGTATGAGCGGGTCAGTTATCGGCCCGTGCGCCAAAAAGACGGCATATATACCCTTTCACAAACGATAAAAGCGTGGGGGAACCTGGGCTTGGAACTCATTGCTTTTGACGCTATGAACGGGGTAAATTTTCGGAACGGCGTCAATTGTGTAGAGATCAAAATGGATGGGAGAGAGGTCTTTGCGTACAACATGACCTCGTTTCCGAGTTGGACGACCCGTGATTACAACAATTTGATTGATTATGCCACCGAACAACGCACCGGTTCTCGGTATTTGCGTTGTTATAACCCCGATGGGAATCAATTCTCCCTTCAAAAAACGGACGCTTTTCGGGGGAAACTACAAATTCGGGACACGTTGGTTCATGAAGTGCAGGTAACTCTTTTTGATTCTTACGAAAACTCCTCCGTTTTACGGATAAAGATCAAAGGGGAGCCGGCAGAGGAACTTCCCTTGCCTGAAATAGAGGCGGAGGGAGTGCCGAGTTTGGCGTATATAAAATCGGAGTTGGATGAAAATGTGTTCAAAATCAACGCCTTGGGATTGTCTCAGTTAGTACCGGCAGAGGTATTTGTTCGTAAAAAAAGTTTCTTGCTGGCACCGGCCTATCAGTCGGATGGACAGACCGTTTACCTGCTTGATTTGCGGGAGGCTTTACCGGATTCGGTCAAAATCGGGAATAAAATACTGAAAACCGATTTTCGTCAACGCATCGCTTCTGATCGTGTGGAAACTTACAAAGGAGACCGCTTTACGTTGCGTTTTGGTAATAAAAGCATTTTTGATACGCTGTATTTAGCGGTGCAATCTCGCCCCAACGGGCTTATTATCAACGATGATAATACGCCGTTGCGGGATGCGATCGGCGTCAATTTTCGCCCCGACTTTCTGCCGGAAAACTTGGAAAAAACCCATGCGTACCGCATTGACGGAGGGCGGATGCGCTTTGTCGGCGGGAAATGGTTGGGTGATATGATCGATTTTAATACCCGCGAATTGGGCAGCTTTTCACTCGCTACCGATACCGACCCTCCTTCGGTTCGACTGATCCAATCGAACAAGAAAACGATTTCGGCCCGTATTTCCGACGGAATGTCGGGCATTGATCAATTCAATGCCTACGTCAACGGCGAGTGGATATTAATGAACTATGACTACAAGCGCAACTATATTTGGTCGGAAAAATTGGTAGACTCGCTTGATTTTGAAGGCCCGTTGAAACTGGAAGTAGTAGACCGGGCAGGCAATAGAACCGTAGTCGAAACCGAGATCAAAGAGCCGGCTCCGCGTCCTGCGGTTCGGGCTAAATCCAAACGCGGCCGAACCGCAACCAAATCAAAAACCGCTTCTAAATCGAAAAAGTCGGTGAAACGCCGAAAAAGATAATACACGTATGGCTATGCAACTTTTCTTTCGCCAAGTGGGTACGGGCCGTCCGATGATCATTTTACACGGTTTGTTCGGGTCGTGCGATAATTGGCTCACTATCAGCAAGGTCATTGCGGATCAAGGCTTTTCGGTCTATGCCGCAGATCAGCGCAATCATGGGCGCTCCCCTCACGCAGATACACATTCGTATCCGGAATTGGCCGATGATTTACACGATTTTATACAACAGCAGGGTTTAAATAAGCCTATCCTGGTTGGACATTCCATGGGCGGAAAAACGGTGATGCAATATGCTATGCAATACCCGGACAGTTTCAGTGCTTTGGTGGTGGTGGATATTGCCCCCAAAGCCTATCCTGTGCATCATACGGAGATATTGAAGGGTCTCAACGCGATTCCTTTAGCCGATCTGCAAAACAGAAATCAAGCCGATGAAGTGCTGAGTCGGTACGAACCGAGCCTGTCGGTACGGCAATTTTTGCTTAAAAACCTCTACCGTAATGATAACGGTGCATTTGCGTGGCGCTTGAACCTGCCCGTGATCGACCAAAACATTGAAATTATCGGCAATGACTTGGTCAACGTGCGAACCGTGACGGAGCCTGCGCTGTTTATGCGCGGGGCTGATTCCCGTTACGTTCGTGATTCGGATATTCCCCACATTAACGAGATTTTTGTAAATGCACAGGTGGATACTATCGAAGGCGCCGGGCATTGGGTACAGGCCGAACAGCCCGAGGCATTTGTCAAATCGTTGGTTACTTTTTTGCAATGAAGTTATACCTGATTCCTACGCCTTTGGCCGACAACACCGCTCCCGCAGTATTGCCGTCCCAAGTGCCGGATGCTGTCAAAACGTTGGACGTGTTTTTTGCAGAAGAACTCCGAACGGCACGGCGTTTTATCAGCGGTTTGCGATTGGGAAAGGTGATCGAATCGTTGACTTTCTACGAACTTCATAAAGCGACTCCGGAGGCCGACACATTGGCGCAACTCAAAGCTCTCCTGAAAGAAAATAAAGACGCGGGGGTGCTTTCGGAAGCCGGTTGTCCCGGGGTAGCTGACCCCGGGGCGGTAGCCGTTAAATTGGCGCATCAATTAGGCATTGAAGTAGTGCCGTTAGTGGGGCCTTCTTCGTTATTGCTTGCCTTGATGGCTTCGGGTATGAGCGGACAATCGTTTGTGTTTCACGGGTATTTGCCCATTGATCGTTCGCAGCGGGTCAAAACCATCAAGTACTTGGAGAAAGAAGCCCTGACCCGTCGCCAAACGCAACTTTTTATCGAAACGCCTTATCGAAACAATCAGGTTTTGGAAGATATTTTGATCCATTGCCAACCTGCTACGCGGCTTTGTATAGCCTGCCAAGTCACTGATCCCGAAGGATTTGTCAGAACGTTGACCGTCAAAGAGTGGAAAACAAAAACGCCCGATCTGCACAAGAAACCGACCGTGTTTTTGATAGGAGAGTAATAGCCCTCAATGTTTTTGCCGCAAAAAAATCCCCGAACCGTTTTTCGATTCAGGGATTGTGAAAAAAGAGCGGCTTCAGTACTTAACGATTCATTGAAACCAAAAACTCTTCGTTGTTGCGCGTGCCTTTCATGCGTTCCAGCAGGAAATCCATCGCTTCGTTAGGATTCATGTCAGAAAGGTATTTACGCAATATCCACATACGTTGGAGGGTTTCTTTATCCAACAACAGATCCTCACGACGGGTGCCGGAAGCGTTGACATCGACGGCCGGATAAACACGTTTGTTCGCCAAACGACGATCCAACTGAAGTTCCATGTTACCGGTACCTTTAAATTCTTCAAAAATCACTTCATCCATTTTAGAACCGGTATCGATCAGTGCTGTCGCTATAATGGTAAGCGAGCCGCCGTTTTCTACGTTACGGGCTGCTCCGAAGAATCGTTTCGGTTTATGCAAGGCATTGGCATCTACCCCCCCCGAAAGGATTTTTCCGGAGGCAGGAGTAACCGTATTGTAAGCTCTTGCCAAACGCGTGATAGAGTCCAACAAAATGACCACATCATGCCCGCATTCTACCATGCGTTTTGCTTTTTCCAGCACCATGCCCGTCACTTTCACGTGGCGATCGGCCTGCTCGTCAAAAGTGGAAGAAATCACTTCCGCCCGGACACTTCGCTGCATATCGGTCACCTCTTCGGGGCGTTCGTCAATGAGCAAAATGATGAGGTAGATTTCGGGGTGATTTCGGGTAATAGCATTGGCTATTTCTTTGAGTAATACGGTTTTACCCGTTTTTGGCTGAGCTACGATCATCCCGCGTTGGCCTTTCCCGATGGGGGCAAACAAGTCTAAAATTCGGGCAGAATAGCCATCGGCTTTACCGCTCAGTTTGATATGTTCTTCAGGGAAAAGCGGCGTCAGGTATTCAAAAGGAATACGATCCCGAATTTCTTCCGTGGTTTTGCCGTTGACGGTTTCTACCCGCAGCAAGGCAAAGTATTTTTCACCTTCTTTGGGAGGACGTACAGAACCTCTGATACTGTCACCGGTTTTCAGTCCGAACAATTTGATCTGTGACGGCGATACGTAAATGTCGTCCGGACTGGCCAGGTAGTTGTAATCGGCAGAACGCAAAAAGCCATAACCGCCATCGGACATAATTTCGAGAACGCCTTCGTTGATGATGAGGCCATCAAACTCTTTGACGTAGTTGTTATATTGGCGTTTGATCTTATTCTGGTAATCGTCACGGTATTCGCGAGGGCGTTCTTCTGTCGGACGTTCCTCATTCTTAGGCGTTTCCCGTTCGGTTTCTAAAGGGGGATCTGCTTCAAGACTATCCGTGATAAAGGACGTATCTAAAAACTCTTCTTCCGGTAAATCAATTTTAAGGTCAGCGAAATCGTCTTCCAATAAGGCCGAAGGAACCAACTCTTCCGAAATGGTGATCGGCTCAATCGGTTCGAGGGTTTTAACGGGTTCCGGTGCTTTAACCGGCTCTGCGGGTGCGGAAAACAGCGAGGGCTCCGCAGGTTTGGGAATGCGTTGCCGTTTTGAACGTTGTTTGTCTCCGTTGTCTTGGGTTGCTGTTGTTGTCGGTATCAAGACGGGAACTTGAGCTTCCGGCAAGGTCGGCGCAGGTTGAGGCTTGGGAGAAGGGGTTACCTTGACCGGCTCTGCGGGTTTACGAGGTCGTTTGGCGGGAGTCGGTGATGAAACAGTTTTCTCAGCAGCAGCAGCTTGGACTGACTGTTGCTCTAAAATTTTGTTGATCAGGTCTTTTTTAGAATACTTATTTTGGTCTTTGATACCGAATTGTTCGGCAAGTACCCGTAGCTCTGACAAGAGTTTAAGAGTAAGATCGTCAATACTGAGCATAAATAAAGGAAAGGCAAAGAAATTCTTTACGCAAGGAGATGATTGATTATTAGGTATTTAACAATTAGAGAGTAACCCAAGAAATTACAGGATGATGTACTGAACAAGAGAGGCGGCGTTTGGGTGAAACTGCATCAGATTATAGCCGCAATACTGTCAGAATTGTTTTGCAATTATAACTCTTAAACGTGATTCTGTCAAGAAAATTTTTCCATTTGTTGATTTTTTAGGGGCTTGCGCTCTTTTTTTACTAAAATATCACCGCTCATCCATCCTTTCGGTGTGAATTCTTGAAAACTCACTAACTTTGCAGCCGCTTTTGCCAAACGTAAATGACCGAAAGTGGACCGCAATTCGGAAGAAAAGCCGGGATAATTTGACGGATGACGGAGGGGGCGATATGGCAAGAGCAAACCGTAAATAACGTATAAACCAAACAAATGGAGAGAAATCAAATCATTGGATTAGTGCTGATTATGACAATGCTGATTGGATATCAGTTGCTTGTCCCCAATACCGAGCCACCCAAGCCTAATCCAACCGCTCAAGTGAAAACCCAACCCAATGCGGCTATCCCGGCACCTCAGGTGGTGAAACAGTTAGATTCAACGGCAGCCCGAGCGGCATACGGAGATTTTGCAGGAGCAGCACAAGGGACCGCTCAGGACATTGTTGTCGAAAATGAGGATGTTAAACTCACCTTCAGTACCAAGGGAGGCAGTGTAAAAGAGGTACTTCTCAAAAAATACAAAACGTACCGAAAACAACCTTTGTATTTGATTGATGAACAAAGCAGTCAATTTAATCTTGAATTGCCTACCAATAAAGGAACGGTTAATCTGGCTGATTTATACTTTTCTACTGAGGCCACCAATCAGACGGTAACTGCCGGAAAATCGGCTAAAATCAGTTTCCGTTTACCATTAGGACCGAATCAATACGTTGAACAGACCTACACCGTACAGGGAAGCGGTTATTTGATTGATTATGATGTACAGCTGGTAGGATTGGACGGGTTGGTGAAAAATGAGCCTACTCGCCTGATATGGCAGGATAAACTCAAACAATTGGAAAACGACATGGCCGAAAACCGTAAAGTAGTAACCACCAATTACTATTCTGACGGCGATTTGTCTGATATTGGCCGCGGACAGGGAGAAAATGTAGAAGAAAAGATTGAAAAGCCGGTTTCGTGGTTTTCGCATAAAAACAAGTATTTCTTAAGCGCTTTCATTACTAAAAATGCAGGTTTGAGCAACGTAACGCTTAAATCGTTGGTGGACGGCTCCGACACCACTTACATCAAAACGATGGTAAGCGAAGGCGCAATCGCTACGGCTGATCTGAAATCCGGCAAAGGAAACTATCAGTTTTACTTTGGCCCTAATGATTATCAGATAGTTAAAGAAGTAAAAGCTGCACCTGATTTTGGTAATAACGTAGACTTGGGTTATGCTTTCCTGCGGCCGCTCAATAAGTTCTTCTTTGTGCCCATGTTTAACCTGCTGGAGAAATTCTTCAGTAATTACGGCGTTTTGATCATCGTATTGGTATTGACTGTCAAACTGCTGATGACCCCGCTCGTATATAAGTCTTACGTGAGTATGGCTAAAATGCGGATGTTGGCACCGGAGTTGGCTATCATTAAAGAAAAAGTAGGAGATGATGCCGCCAAGATGCAACAGGAACAAATGAAGTTGTACCAACAAGTAGGGGTAAGCCCTTTGAGCGGTTGTATTCCCGTATTGGCTACGATGCCTATTCTGATGGCGTTGTTCTTCCTGTTTCCGAATTTGATTGAACTTCGTCAGGAATCGTTTTTGTGGGCAAGCGACCTTTCAACGTACGATGCGCCCATCAAATTGCCGTTTTCCATTCCGTTTTACGGGGCTCACGTCAGTATCTTTACCTTGGCTATGACCATTTCGCAGTTGGTGTATGCGTGGTATAACAACCAAATCACGCCGACGCAGGTACAGCAGCCGGGGATGCCCGATATGCGGATGTTGACCTACTTCATGCCGGTGATGTTCATGTTTATTATGAACTCCTTTCCTGCCGGTTTGAGTTTCTACTACTTAGTTTCCAACGTGGTGACCATCCTGCAACAGCAGGTGATTCGCCGCTTCGTGAACGATGATAAAATTCGGGCTATTTTGGAAGAAAATCGCAAAAAAATTGCCTCCGGGGAAAAGAAGAAATCGAAGTTTTCAGACATTTTGGAACGTTCTATGAAAGCGGCCGAAGAAGCAAAAAAACAAGCCGAAGATGCCCGTAAGCAAGTAGAAGATAAGAAGCAGGCCAAAAAGAAATAGGATTGTTTACCGTAACCTGCTTACGGTCACTGAGTTTTACAAAAAAGGGTTAAGAAGTGGAAGCTTCCTAACCCTTTTTTTCTGTATAAGTAGTTATCTGAAATTAGTTATCAGTTATCTGTCTATACTCAATCAGTTGATTATCAATGCACGGATAACGGATAACGAATAACATAAAGTATTTGTGATTGGGTACTTACCGGTATTAGATTATACCTCTCCTCTGCCCATAAAAGGGTCACTGAAAGAAGGTTTGCCGGTTTCGACTCTGCCGGCAAAACGTTGCTCATACTGCTCAAAACCCTCCACTCTGACGCTGAAATCATACCAACCGAAGCTGGCTTTGAGGTCGAGGGTTACGGTAAGCATACTGCCCTTATGTGAGGATATATCTAAAACCCTCGTTTGCTCCCCTTTTTTATAAGCATTGTCGGTGATCGTTACTTTCAATTTCCGATTGATGTCTGTGTTGCGCAATCGGAACTCCACGTTGCCGGTCAATTGTTTGCTTTGCGAGCCCGTACGTTGGTAATCGCATTGAACAGACATCGGCGGGTCGCCGGCGTTTCCGGTAAATTTTCGAAAGTAACCGTTGGGTCCATATACGCAGAGATGGTAAACGTCATTTTCAAAATTCTCCAAAGGCCGAATATCCGTAAGCGTATCACCCGGACTGACGGCGTAAGACCACGCTTTCAGATCGTCAAAAGCGGCATTTTTGCCGTTACGGTATTTGCCCGGAGCATACACATGAAACGGCGCACCGGCCGCATTTCTGCCGAAAACATCGTTTTGAGCACTCAAACTGATTTGAAATCCTTTTTTATCGTCGGTTAAGCGCCCTTCGGTATAAAGTTGATAGGGCAGGGGAGAAGCCGGGCGAATGCCTTTTTCCTGCTGCGGCATCAGCGGCGATGAGGCGGGATCTTGGTTGATCCGGGCAATTTCATCAGTGCTTAACTTCTTGAAATTAGCAGGAACTTTTTTGAATTTGGCCTGATGAACGCTCTGAATAAACGCTTCTTTCTCTACAAAGGCAGGCAATTGGATGGCTTCTCCGTTGTAAGGGCGGAAGGTGGAAGTCAGATCGCCGCAGACCGTACGTCGCCACGCACTGATGTTGGTTTCTTCAATTTTTTTCTTGGTTTTATGGCTTAAAAAATGCTCCATAAACTGCAACACCGACGTATGATCGAAGACTTGGGAGTTGACATACCCGCCTCGACTCCAGGGAGATGCGATCAGCATCGGCACGCGGTAGCCCAACCCGATCGAACCGGCGCGGCCTTTATTTTGCGGGCTTGCTTCTTTGCGTTTGTCCTCCTGTGCTTGTGTCACGTGTTCAACACTCGGGTCAATCCCTTTAGAAACCAAACCGTCAGAAAGATCAGGTTTAGGAGCCACAAAAGGAGGAACGTGGTCGAAATAACCGTCGTTTTCATCGTAGGTAACGATAAAAATGGTTTTTTTCCATACCTCCGGATTTTTGGTCAGAATATCCATTACCTCCGAAATGTACCAAGCACCGTACCAAGGGGAACCGGGGTGGTCGGAGAAGTTGGAAGGAGCCACAACCCAAGAGATCGCCGGGAGTTTTCCGGTGTTGACATCCTCTCTGAATTGATGTAAAATATCGCCTTTGGGAATGGCGACCTCGCGTTCGGTATCGCCTTCCTTGTAACGGAGTTTTGTTAACTCGTGGTAATGCGGGTCGTTGATATTGGTGGTAAACGCTTTACGGTGTAGGTTTTTTTCGCGTTGAGAGAGTTTTTCAAAGTTTTCGGGGCTCCATTTTTCGCGTTCCTGTTTTACCAAAGCCAGTGAGTCTTTCTTCCCTTTCAGTAACTTTTGAGTGAGTTCGGTTTCTTTCCCCGCTTCAGGAAGCGATTTCAGTTTTTGTTCTAAGGCAGCAATTTCAGTCGGCAATTCTTTCTCCTGAGTGGCCAAGAACTTTTGAAAGCCCGGCGAAAATCGTACATGGTATTGGGTGAACCATTCGATAGGATTATCGGTGAAGTTGGCGAGCCAATCTTCTTCTTCGTCTTTAAAACCCATCGGCAGGCTCAGTTCATTCTGATAGATTCGCCAAGAAATGTTGTTGTCTTCTAACCGTTCCGGAAAAGTGGTCCAACGGGCTTCATCATCGTAATCCACGTCTGAATTTCTCACGTTGGCTTTTGACTCAATCGAGGGTTTTTCGCGGATAGTTCCGGTCCACAGGTAAAGGCGGTTGGGCGTCGTACCGGTCAGCGACGAACAAAAGTGCTGGTCGCAAACGGTGAACGCATCGGCCATGGCGTAATAAAACGGAATATCTTCGCGCGTATAATAGCCCATAGTGAGGGGCATCGGTGCGTATTCTTTATTGCCCGATTTTTTTACGTCCAACCATCGGTCATATTTCCCGTCATTGCGGGCGTCTACCTGATTTTCCCAAGAGTGAGGAAGGGCGCTCATCCAAGTGGCTTTGGTATCTTTGATGTCCAACCGAAAAGGAGCGTAGGTCTCTCCCGCTGCGTTTTTTTGAAGCCATACCAAATTTTTGTTGGGCAGGGTAATGGCACGCGGATCATTATACCCTCTGACTCCCCGAAGAGTACCGAAGCAATGGTCAAAAGAGCGGTTTTCCTGCATTAGTACCACAATGTGTTCGGCATCCAAATACGTGCTGCCTTGTGCCGGATTGATTTCCAACGCTTTTTGAATCGAATCGGGTAAGCTGCCCCAAAGGCTCGCCCCTCCGGAAAGGAGTGCTGCTTTCTTAAGAAAATCTCTTCTGGAATCCATTATTATTAGAAAGTAGTTGTGAAAGGTGTAAGGAAAATTATAGTACAGGAAAGTTTTGACAGAAGACTATCGGAAAGGCTGTGTATATGAAATTTGGCAAAATTTATTGTTTACGACCGTCGACTACATTCAAAATATAAATACTTGCCTCTAAAACAGTGTAATAAATAATGTTGTAAGGCCGAATAATCAGTTGCCTGACTGAAGACATTTTAGGGTGTTTTTTGCCTAAAAACGGCATAGTCGTCAGTTGCATTGTTAATGCTAAAACATCATCTGTAAACTTGTCGGCAACTTTATCATCCCATTCATCTAAAAGATATTCATAAATATCACGAATATCTTCTTTAGAATCAGGGGACCAATTTATTTCGTACGCCACGTCTGAATTTCAGATTTTAGTTGTTCCGTAGTTAAGAAATTGCCGGTTTGCGAAGATTGCAGCGACTTTGAGAGTTTGGTTAAAAGTTCCGGAGAACTATCGTCCAAGAGAGGTTGGAAACGATTTTCAAGAAAAATCTTTGCAGAGTCAAATAAGTCTTGCAGACTTTCTTCGTCTTGAATATTGTCAATCAATTTATGAAAGGCTGTTTTGATTTCTATTGCGGACATAGCTCTTCTTCATTTAAGATTTATATTCAAAGCTATAAAATTATTCTAATTGCATCAATCCTCCTCTTTTAACAAATTGTTATACTGCACATAATATAGTATTGAACTGGCGCTGAAACAGACAGCCATTAAAATGCGCGGCAGATTCCACGCTTGGAAAAAGCCTGCCGCCACACTCAACAAAGCGGCAATACCCATCCCGACAGCCGCGATTTTTGACCATTTACGACGTTTTTCAAGCTTCATTATTTCAAAAATTGAAGGACTGCTTTGTTAAATACTTTCGGTTTGTCCATGTTGGATAAGTGACCGGCCCCTTTGATTATTTCCTGCTGGGCGTTAGGGATTTTTTCTCGGAGCATTTGACCGATATGCAAAATACTCTTTTCGTCTTTTTCCCCAACAATAACTAAGGTAAGAGCTTTTATGTTTGGCAATAATTCCTGAGTGGTGGGGAGACCGAAATAAGGGTTGATGCGGGGATTGATGAAATGGTCACCGTTGTAATCAGCCGTGATCTCGCTGAGATTGATAAGCGCTTTGTCGTCGGCGGCATAAAGACGCATCAACGGCATACGGAGCCATATTGCCTGCTCCTCGTCGTGCCATCCTTGGCGAGAAGCCAAGCCGATGATCTTGTCAAACATACTGTTCAATTCCCGGGTATAGTCAGTAAACCCGTCAATATTCGCATCGGCCGCTACAACTTTAAGAACTCTTTCCGGGTATTTGGCGGCAAAATTCAAGGCAATATTGCCGCCCATCGAAAGCCCTGCCAAATGAGCTTTGGAGATTTTCAGGTAGTCGAGCAAAGCCAGCAGGTCTTCGGTCGGATTATGCGGGTCGTGGGCGCGGTCAGATTGACCGAAGCCCCGCACATCATAACGGATTACTTTATAATGTTTCGCGAAAGCAGTCCATTGCGCATCCCACATACGCGTATCCAAGGCCAACCCGTGGATTAATACCAATGCTTCTCCCTGCCCGGCAATTTCATAATACAATCGAGTCCCGTTGACAGGAGCCATGCCGGAATGAAACGGCTGCGCCGAAAGCGAACGACCGACAAATGCAAATAGGATCAAAATTGCAAGCACACGCATGTCTGAGAGGAGTTGGATAAAGCAAATAATGGTGCTCGTGCTTTTGATCAATACATGTCATCAAAATCATTGGAACTGCCGGTACCGTAGTAATCATCCTCATCACTGCGGCTTTTTTTGCCGAGTCCTTTATAGTGCAGTGCTTTTTTGAGAATGGAAATTTGCCCGGCGTGGTAGAGATCATGTTGTAAAATGCCGTGCAGCATGGTATAGTAATCATATTGTCGACTGGGAACGATTTCTTCCAAAAACTCATCGTCTTCCCGTTTTTCGAGTTCGGTAATGAGTTCTTCCTGACTGAGGCTTAACTCCATTTGGAGGGCCTCCCACTCAAATTCATCAAAAATGGGGAAAGTTTTCCAATCGCGGGCTTTGGTCACTTCGTATTCGCCGTCGCCTTGCAGGCGCTTCACGACGAAAATGCGCCAGGTAGTCATGTGGTATACCAATTCAGCTATGCTGTGGGTATTGGGCATGATTTTTTCGGCCGCCATTTCCCACGACACATCCGCCAATACCTCCACTACCGAGGGGCCGTGCCATGCTTCTTCGCTTTCGTAAATAAGATTAAATTGGTCAATAATCCGTAACAGCTCTTCTTTCGCGTCCATTTCTGTGTTTTTCTGACAATAGGTTTATGTTAAGATCGGTTTTTGCTTCTTAGAGAACAAGAAACCCCAAAGTTACTCAAAACTTGGTATTTTCATCTTTTTCCGGGCCTGTTTGCCGTTAGCACAGCGATATTCGCCTTTTGCGGGGAAACTTGCGCAGTTTTTCCGTAAAAAAACAAACCTAACTTGTACTTTTGCGGAGCAATTTGCAGTTAGCAGCCTTCGATTATTCATTAAACAACCGGCAATAGAAATGTCCCGTAATTTCAAAATAGGCTTATTTGTCACCGTTTCGGTTATTATCACAACGTTCTCTTTTTACTTTTGGCAGATGGCCAAAACCCCTAATTTTCAAGTAGATAAAGACAAAGATTTTGCGCTGTTGATTCCCGTTGGCGGCACTTATCAGGGGATGTTGGATACGCTCAAAAAGAATGATGTACTGAACGACAACCTGTCTTTTCGCTTTTTAGCCAAGTTGCTGAAACTTCCCGAACGGATTAAACCCGGCCGCTACGTGCTGACGCGTGAAATGGGAAATTTGGAGGCAATCCAAAAACTGCGCAACGGACGGCAAGATGCTGTTCGGCTAACCTTTAATAATATTCGTCTGAAACAGGACCTGATTCAACGCATCGGTAGTAAGTTCGCGTTTGGGGTAGATTCGCTTGACCGATTGCTCAATGAACCGACGGTTTGTGCTAAGTACGGTTTTGATACCACCAACATCGTCAGTATGTTTTTGCCGAATACCTACGAAATCTATTGGACCACGAAAGCCGATAAGTTTTTGGGAAGAATGTACGACGAATACCAAAAATTCTGGACGCCGGCACGCATTGAAAAAGCCAAAGCGCTGGGTTACAGCAAGGCAGAAGTATCGGTATTGGCTTCTATTGTGGATGCCGAAACCAACCGAAACGACGAGATGCCCCGTATTGCGGGAGTGTACCTTAACCGAATTGCACAAAGTATGCCGCTTCAGGCCGATCCGACGGTGATTTTTGCCTGGCGTGATTTCAGCATCAAACGCGTGACGAGCCGTTTGTCGGCACTGAATTCTCCTTATAACACCTATCGGGTGTTGGGTTTGCCGCCGGGCCCGATCAATATTCCGAGTACAGTGGCGATTGATGCCGTACTCAATGCCGAAAAGCACAATTATCTGTATTTCTGTGTCAAAATTGACCCCGATGGTAAACTGATGGGCTACCATGATTTTGCCGCTACCTACGAAGATCACCTCATTAATGCCAAGATGTACCAAGCGGCTTTAAACAAAATGAATATTAAATAAGAAGGAAGAAATTAGGTTTGAGACTTGATTTTAACTTTCTCACTCCTAACTCTTCACTCCTCACTCCTGCCTCATGTTTATCTACGAACACAAGGGAATGCGTGTACGCTACGCCGATACGGATCAAATGGGATATGTGTATTATGGTAATTATGGCCGTTTTTATGAGATCGGTCGGGTGGAAGCTTTGCGAAGTTTGGGGTTTTCGTATCGGGTTATGGAAGAATCCGGAACGATGATGCCCGTCTACGAAAATTATTCCCGCTACCTGCAACCGGCGCGTTACGATGATGAACTGATAATTAAGGTAATCATTCCGGAGTTGCCTACGGCACGGATCGTGTTTCGGTACGAAATTCGGAATCAGGATAACCTTCTGCTCAACACGGGTGAAACGACGTTGGTGTTTTTGAACCGGGAAACCAACCGCCCCACGCGCGCTCCGTCAACACTGACGGAGAAATTGAAGCCTTTTTTTGAAAAAAAATAGCGATTTTACCTTCACTTTTCTTACGGATGTTGTCCTGTTCGGTGGTTATTTATTCGCTCTCGAAACGTTAAGTAATTAAGCAGCCCCCTCTGAATCTCCCGTTGCGGCGGACTGCCCCAATAGAGGAGGCTTTATTTTGCTGATAATTAAGCAAAAGTTTTCGGGTGTTAGTTTTGCTATAATTAGTAGCTGCTGCTGCCTGATAAGTATGCCATCGGTCATGAAATGATTGACAGTAACGATTTGGGGGTGGTCTATATACCGGCCCAAGTATTGCTGATGGCCCGGCCGTTTGTCAAGTGATCTTACCTGTGTTTTTAACCGAAAGCCGAACCTGAAGTTCGGCTTTTTTTGTGCTTTTTGATACCGTCGAGAAAATCAGCCGGGAGTTGCGGATAAAGGTTCATTTTACTGCTTCCGAGCTTGATTTAGAAGCGAAAAATAGTATTTTTTTTAGCAGATATTTGATGTTTCAAGGAAGAAAAAATGGCTTCGAACCAAAATTTAATCAGACGCCTAAATCCGATCGGTTCCGGTTCCGCGTATATAACGTGTATTTCGAAATATACATTGCTTCTCATTTTATTCTTA
The DNA here is from genome assembly GCA_046329125.1 of Spirosomataceae bacterium. Classification (GTDB taxonomy): domain Bacteria; phylum Bacteroidota; class Bacteroidia; order Cytophagales; family Spirosomataceae; genus Runella. The sequence continues at coordinate 47,844 of JAXLVD010000001.1, forward strand.
CCGATTCTATTTTCTCATGTTTAAACAACTATTTATTATGCACAACTCTCCGTTGCTTTGCGGCAAACTCAGGATAGGATTCCTCTGTTTGGCCCTTTTGCTCTCGGCGGTTAGCGGTTTTGCCTCCAGTCACCGAGAGGCACCGCTTATTTCACAAGACCCGCTTGCTGATAATACCGATGTCTATGCTTTTAAAAGCCCGGATGATCCTAACACCATTACGATCATTGCCAATTACATTCCCTTTGAATCGCCGGAGGGAGGGCCGAATTACTACAATTTCGGTACCAACGTTCGTTATGAGATCCATATTAAGAACAAAACCACCACCAAAGGCGATGACATCACCTATCGGTTCACTTTCTCGACGACCAACGAAGACCCCACTACTTTCTTCAACATTCGTTTAGGAAAGCAAAATCTCAAGACCACTTACAAATGCGAGAAAAGCACCGATGGCGGCATGACCTTTACCACAATCGTGATGAACGGCATGGTTCCCCCCAACAATATCGGGCCCCGTTCCATTGAAAGTGCGGTCGGATTGAATACATCGTACGATGCTTTGGTACAAAACGCCATCGCTACGGCTTCGTCGGGGGAAAAAGTCTTCTGCGGTCCGGTAGATGACCCCTTCTTTGTGGATTTGGCGGGAGCGTTTGATGCCGGTAATTTCCGTCCCGAAGGAAACTCCGTCAATCCTCCCAAAGATGGCCTGAATCGTTTTAATGTGCACACGATCGCCCTTAAAATTCCCGTGAATGTGCTCCAAAAAGACGGAAAAAGTGTTTCTCAGGCTGCCAATATCCTTGACCCTGACTATGTAATTGGAGTGTGGGCATCGGCCAGTCGCCAAATGATTCAAACGCTTTACAAAGGAGCCGATGTAGGTTACGACGGAAAATTTGTGCAGGTTTCACGTTTGGGGATGCCGTTGACCAATGAAGCCGTAATTCCTGTCGGTATGAAAGACAAATGGAACGCGGCCATGCCTTACAACGGCGAAGACCTGCAATTTGCGAAGTATTTTACCAATCCCGAGTTAGCCTTGTACATGGACGATTCCCAATTCGGCGGGGCAGTACCATCGCTGAATGCCCTGCGTATCCAGAGCAAATCATTGGGCTCCTTTGATTTCCGTAATGGTAAACCGGGTTTATTCGGATTAAAAGGCAACTCAGCCTTGAATGGAACTGCCCTTTCAGAAGCGGCTTTCGGCGGAATATTACTACCCGACAACCAAAGCCCTCGTGCCGTAGATTTATTGCCGATTTTTTATACAGGAGTGCCTAACTTGGCCCCTTATCAACTGGCTACCGGCAAATCAGGCAATCCTTTGGCAGCGGGTAAGCCTTTTATTCACAACTTCCTGCCTACTTTGGGAGATATGCTTCGTCTGAACATGGCGGTGCCCGCCACTCCGCGGAATCACCCCAAATTCAGCTCTTTAGGCTTAGTACAGGCCGCCGTACTGGGCTTGACCGATCCCGATTATAACGGTTCGACGGCGTTGCAATTCATTCCTAACATGGACGGCTTTCCTAACGGCCGTCGTTTGGAAGATGATGTTACTACGATCGAGTTACAAGCGGTATCGGGAGTTGTCTTAGCCGCGGTTGGTTTATGGTACGACGACTTCAAACCCGGTGTTTCGACAAGTCCGGTCACTCCCCGTTTGGTCAATGTACTGAGCTTCAATGCCGGTCCGACCAAAAACGATACCGAACTGAAGCCGATGTTCCCTTACGTTCAGAATCCTTGGAGAGGATACGATTACCCGATCAAAGCAAGATTCTAACCTTCACCAATCACAAAAACAAAGACAATGAAAAAGATAAAAAACCTTCTGTTTTCGGTGGGGTTAATGGCCGCGATTTGCCTTCAAACCTTCCCGTCATTTGCCTCCTCGCACCGAGAAGCCCCGTTGATTTCGAATGATCCGTTGGCCGATAATACCGACCTGTATGCATTCAAAAGTCCGACCAATCCGGAAAACATTGTTTTGATTGCCAACTATATTCCGTTTCAGCATCCTGCCGGCGGTCCTAACTGGTACTCGTTCGGAGAACGGATCCGTTACGAAATTCACGTTGACAACAATGCCGCCACCAACGGCGCAGACATTGTATATCGGTTTACGTTCGAAAAACAAAACGAAGATCCTACGACCTTCTTTTTGATTCGATTGGGTAAGGGAAATCTCAAAACCACCTACAAATGTGAGCGCAGCATGGACGGCGGTAAGACCTTTTCTACCATTGTCATGAACGGCATGGTCCCTCCGCCGAACATCGGGCCTCGGTCTATTGAAAACAAGACGGTGGGCTTAGGGGCGACCAATTACGACGAACTGGTCAATAAATCCATCATGACGGCGAGTACAGGAGAAAAGATCTTCTGCGGTCCCGTAGATGATCCTTTCTTTGTGGACTTGGGCGGTATTTTTGATTTGGGCGGAAAAACCACCGGTCGCGACGGTGTGGCTAAGTTCAATTGCCATTCTATTGTGATCGAGGTACCCGTAGCTACGTTGCAAAAAAGCAAAAAGACAGTAGCCCAAGCCGCCAATATTCTTGATCCTGATTATGTCATCGGGGTGTACGCTTCGGCCAGTCGGCAGATGATCAAAACGCTTTATTCAGGCGGAGATGTGGGCTACGACGGCGGTTATGTGCAGGTATCTCGTTTGGGAATGCCGCTGACCAACGAAGCTGTGATTCCCATCGGGATGAAGGATAAATGGAATGCTGCGTCGCCGTACGGTGAAGACTTGCAGTTTGCTTCTTACTTCACCAATCCCGAATTGGCGCTATACATGGATGATTCGCAGTTCGGTACGGCCGTTCCGGGATTGACTCCGTTGCGTATTCAAACAAAATCGTTAGGCTCTTTTGACTTCCGTAACGGCAAACCCGGTTTGTTCGGCTTGAAAGGCAATGCTGCCCTGAACGGAACGGCCCTGTCAGAAGCTGCTTTCGGCAGTATTTTATTACCCGATAACAAAAGCCCTCGTGCCGTGGATATCCTGCCGATTTTCTATACAGGAGTGCCCAATTTACCTCCGTATCAACTGGCTACCGGTAAAAACGGTAATCCTTTAGCGGCAGGTAAGCCGTTCATTAACAACTTCCTGCCTACTTTGGGTGATCTGTTGCGCCTGAATATGGCAGTACCGGCTACGCCTCGCAATGACCCTAAATTCAGCTCTTTGGGATTGATTCAGGCAGCGGTGTTAGGCTTAACAGACGCGGCTTATAACGGTTCAACGGCCTTGCAGTTCATTCCGAATATGGATGGTTTCCCTAACGGTCGTCGTTTGGAAGACGATGTCACTACCATTGAGTTGCAGGCAGTAGGCGGGGCAGTGTTGGCAGCGGTCGGCTTGTGGTACGATGATTTTACCCCGGGTGTTACGGCAAGTCCGGTCACTCCGAATCTGCTGAGTGTTCTTTCGTTCAATGCCGGGGTGACCAAAAACGATACCACCCTCAAAGCTGTATTCCCTTACGAGCAAAATCCGTGGAGAGGTTTCCGCGGTAATAGCTATGTAGGGCCGGTGAATCCTCCGGTACGGATGGCGGCTGTGCCGATAGAAGAGTCTGAAGGCCCGGCAGTGCGCGTATTGGGCAATCCTACTACGGCAGACGAAGTAGCCATTGAAATCACCGGTGCCGACGGACAAGCCGTGCGTTTCGGTTTGACCAACAGTCAAGGACAAGTAGTGAGCCAACAGTTCATTACTCGTGCCAATGCCATCGAGCGTCAAACCTTGAAACTGGGGCGTCAACCGGGAGTATATATCCTTCAGGTATCGACCGTGACCGGAACCAAGAGTGTAAAAATACTTCGACATTAATTTTTCAAAAGCGAATGGTAAATGCCGAGCTTTTTAAGCCCATTTACCATTCGCTCATCCAATCTGTTATCCCCTCTAAAACCATGAAAAAAGTAACCGATAGTTTGCTGCGTGTCTGTTGGCTGTATGTGCCGATCATGACGGCATTTATGCTACAAAGCAGTTGTACCGAAAACGGAAAGACCGGAACAGAAACAACTGTTTCTACTGAGCCGACGATGGAAATTCCGCCGCTTTTTGAACGCCGTGGCGAATTGGCCAAAGCGGAAGAATGGCAACGTACCAAAGCTAAAACAGAAGAATTGAAAGGGCAGATCAAGAAAAATCCCGGTGATGTAAAGCCGCGCCTGCAAGTGGCCATGATCTATCTGTCAGAAGCCCGCATTACCGGCGAGCATCCCTATTATTATCCGGCGATACTGACGATTTTGGACGGTATTTTGGCAATGGATTACAAAAACTTTGAGGCAACCACTTTCAAAGCTTCCGTGAAAATGTCGCAGCATCAATTTGCCGAAGCGCGTGAATTGGCTGAAAAAGCCCGCCAGCTTAATCCGAATAATGCCTACGTGTACGGTGTATTGGTCGATGCTAACGTAGAATTAGGAAATTACGAAGAGGCAGTGGCCATGTCAGACAAAATGCAGCAATTGAAGCCCTCTTTGGAGTCGTATGCACGGGCGTCCTATTTGCGAGAGATCTACGGGCAATACCCGAGTTCCATCGCAGCGATGAAATTGGCCGTAGAGGCCGGGTTGCCCGGTTCAGAACCGCAGTGTTGGACTAAAAATATATTGGGGCAATTGTACGAAACCACGGGACAATTGAAAGAGGCGGAGCAACAGTATTTGCAAATTTTAGCGATGCGTCCGAGTTATGCGTTTGCATTGGGCGGTTTAGCGCGTGTTCAGAAAAGCCGTAAGGAATATGATAAAGCGTTGGTAACGTTGGAAAAAGCCGCGGCCATTATGCCTGAGTTCTCTTTCCACGAAGAAATGGCCGAAATCTATGACTTGCAGGGAGATAAAGAAAAAGCACAAAAAAAATACGCCGAGGTAGCCCAAATGCTTGATGAAGATGCCCAATCGGGACACGCCGTAGATTTAGAACTGTGTAAATTATATACCCAATCCGGACAATTGGAGGCTGCGTTGAAATACGGATTGAAAGAATACCGAAAAAGACCGAACAATATTGAAGTCAATCATGCCTTGGCTTGGGTCTATTTTAAACAAAAGGATGTTCGGAATGCACAGCAACACATCGCCGTCGCTTTACGTACAGGAAGTAAGAATCCGGAATTGCTGCAAAAAGCCGGGGCGATCGCATTGGCCGCCGGCGATGCCGATCAGGGAAATAAATGGATAGCTCAGGCCAAAAAGACCAATCCTACGTTTACGCTTTAATCGTCCCTCTCATGTCTCTTCGCTCACTTGCGGCTTTCGTAATACTTGCTCATTACCTGCTTTTGGCGGGGGTAGGGGGGATTATGCGGCCCTATGAGCAACCGGAATCCGTATTTATTCAAACGTACGAAGGGCAGCACTATCAGGAATGCCGATACCTCCGAATGGATGGCTTGGAAGATTTTCTGAAAGAATCGTTGGCTTCTCGTTATCAAAACTCCCCCTCTGCCCCCCGACATCACGTGATGGCGGTAGTTATGGCCGTGGAAGTGCATTGTCTGCCTGATATTTTCTCATTCTCCTGCTTTCCCGCTTACCGACATACACCAAAGTCGGTTAGCCAACCGCCAAGTGTTTTAGCGTCGGCGGCTGATAATGTCTCTCCGCCTCCGAAGAAAGCCTGACGTATTCTTTCGGTGTCATTGCCGAACTCGTCGTAACTTTGTTGCGACGCTCTATGCGTTTATCCACTTTCTTTATCGGTTTTATGAAACGATTTATTTATTTCTTTTTTTGCCAACTGTTGAGTTTAGCGGTTGAAGCGCATCTTGGCAGTATTTTCGGAACCGTGTACGATCAGGCCACCAATTTGCCCTTGCGCGGAGTGAATGTGCAATTGTCAGGCCTCGGTAAAGCGGCTTTAACCAACGATTTAGGGCAGTTTCGTTTTAACGAATTGCCCGCCGCTCCCTATAAAATCGAGCTTTCTTGCATCGGTTTTAAAGCACAGGTCATTGAGGTAACGGTTCAGGATGACCAAACGGCGGTCGTAAAAGCGCTGATGACGGCCGCCGCCGTTGAATTGAGCGAAGTAGTAGTCTCCTCTGAACGACCGCACGACCAACAATTGATCAGCAATTTGGACATTAAACTCCGACCGATTGTCAATTCGCAGGAGGTGTTGCGCATGGTGCCGGGGTTGTTTATCGGCCAACACGCGGGCGGAGGCAAAGCCGAACAGATCTTTTTGCGCGGATTTGACATTGACCACGGTACGGATATCCAACTTACCGTGGACGGCATGCCGGTCAATATGGTATCACATGCCCATGGTCAGGGATACGCCGATCTGCACTTTGTCATTCCCGAATTGATACAAGGCGTTGATTTTAAAAAAGGACCCTATCATGCCGAAAAAGGTAATTTTACGACCGCCGGCTGGGCCAATTTTCGTACCCGCAATGCTCTCGACCGTTCGTTTGTCAAATTAGAAGCGGGACAGTTTGATTCCTACCGGGCTGTAGCCGGGATAGATCTTTTGGGAAACGGCCCGACGTCCGGCAACGGGCAGGAGAAAAACCAATCTGCTTACTTGGCTTCCGAGTATTCGTTTACCAATGCCTATTTTGATAACCCGCAGCACTTCAATCGGCTGAATATCATGGGGAAATACCATGGGCATTTGTGGCGTAACACCCATCTGACGCTGACCGGCTCAACGTTTTGGAGCAAGTGGAACCATTCAGGGCAAATTCCGGACCGGGCGGTAGAGGCCGGCTTGATCGGCTTTTTCGGTTCGATCGACCCGTCAGAAGGAGGAGAGACGAGCCGTACCAACGCGAACCTTCAATTGGTGACGGTAACGTCGCAGAATCACGTGTTCAAAAATCAACTGTTTTACAGTAATTATAACTTTGAACTCTACTCCAACTTTACCTTTTTCTTAGAAGATTCCCTCAACGGCGATCAGATTCGCCAAAAAGAACGTCGGAATCTGTTTGGCTATAACGGCAGTTACTCCATGCTGCATGATTGGGGCAACAGTCGTTGGACCACGACGCTGGGGGCGCAGTACCGTCAGGATTTGACCAAGGGAACGGAACTGTCGCACACGAAAAATCGTACGGAAACCATTGCCCCTCTTCAATTAGGGAATATCAATGAACTGAATGCGGCGGTCTATGCCGATGAAATGATTCAAATTTCCAATCGTTTTTCGATCAACGCAGGGTTACGCTTGGACTTTTTTCGCAATCAATACGAAGATTTACTTGCCAACCCGGCAATCACAAAAAATGCATCAGCCGCTATCGTATCTCCTAAATTGAACCTTTATTACACTTTCAATCCTCACTTGCAATTCTACTGGAATACCGGTAAAGGCTTTCACTCTAACGATACGCGGGTAGTGGTGCCGCAGGGCGGACGTCAGATTTTGCCCCCGGCGTATGGTTCTGATTTGGGCGTTATTTTTAAACCGATGCCCCAACTGCTCATTAATGCCGCTGCTTGGTACCTGTGGTTGCAGCAGGAGTTTGTGTACGTAGGGGATGCCGGCGTAGTGGAACCGAGCGGAAAGACCCGGCGGCAGGGAATAGATGTTTCTGTTCGCTATCAAATCACCAAAAGTTTGTACGCCGACATAGACTTCAATACCGCCAAGCCCCGCGCCGTGGGCGAATCGGAAGGCCAAAACTATTTGCCGCTTGCACCGACCTTTACGTCGGTAGGAGGATTGACACTGCAAACACTAAAAGGGTTCAGCGGTTCGTTGCGCTACCGCTACATCGGCGACCGCCCGGCCAACGAAGACAATTCGATCGTAGCCAAAGGCTATTTTGTGACCGACATGCAGGTAAACTACGCAAAAAAGGCGTACAACATAGGTTTATCGGTTCAAAACTTATTCAATACCCGTTGGAAAGAAACTCAATTTGCTACTGAGAGCCGATTACAAAACGAACTTGCTCCCGTCGAAGAAATCCATTTTACACCCGGTACGCCGTTTTTTGCACGCCTGAGTTTGACCTTATTTTTCTGAGAAAAAGGTTCGGAATAACTGATTTTTCGTTTTTTTAAGATTATGGCCTGAATAAGAGACCGACGATCGGTCGTCACTTGCGGTAAATCAAGCGACGACCGATTTCTATTTTCAGGCAAGTTTGCTACATTCGGGTTTTCAAACCAATCGGCAAGCCACCATGCTTCAGCACTGGTCAGACTCAAAATACCGGCGTCTTCGTCAGATTTACAGCCTGTTACACCGTAAACGCTTTTTTGCAAAAACGGTTTCTTTGGCCGACATCGGCACGGTATTGCTCGAAAAAATTCTGCTTTATGACATTGACCAACGGGCTACGGCCGTGGCTTATAACTTTACTTTGGCGATTTTTCCGGCAACGCTGTTTTTATTTACGCTGATTCCTTACATTCCGATCCCGAACATGGAAGTGCAGATCATGAATTTCATGCACGACGCCATGCCGGAGCCGCTCTATGAATTTGCCGCCGCTACCATCTACGACATCATCAGCCGAAAGCAAAGCGGGGTGTTGTCGTTCGGTTTTATTTTGACCCTCATTACGGCCACCAACGGTATGAGTGCGCTCATGACAGCTTTTAACATGGCCGATCACACTTCCGAAAATCGGGGCTTTTTCAAGACCAAAGGCATTGCCATTATCCTGACCCTTATGCTGTGTTTTGTGCTGTTTTTGGCCGTTTTGGTGATTATTGTGGGGGGATTTTTGGTAGATTGGCTGCACAATACCATTTTGTTGGGCGATCATTTTACCATTTTTTTGCTGGATACGCTTCGCTACGCCGTCATGTTTGCGGCGTTTTCGTTGGCAGTCGCGAGTATTTATCGATTAGGGCCTAAAATGCAGCACGGTTGGCGATTTTTTAATTTAGGGTCGATTGTCGCGTCTTTGTTGATCATCCTTTCTACCTACGGTTTTTCCTATTACTTGTCCTATTTCAGCAGCTACAACAAACTCTACGGCTCTATCGGAACCATTATTGCGATGATGATCTGGTTCTATTTGGTAGCCTTGCTCCTCATTTTCGGCTTTGAATTGAACATCAGCATTTGGCGAGCAAAGCATAACAACAAAACCAAAAATGAGTCTCCTCCTCTTATTACAAAAAAATAAATGCCATACGCAACGCGATACGGCATTTATGCACTACCCTAACCCATAAATATTGAAAGATGTTTACTCTACATCACTCCTTTGCAACAGAGAAAATCGTGCCAAAGTTGTATGATATACCTTTTAAAAACGGAATTGAAACAAACCGACTTTTTAAATGTTTGTAATACAGAGAAATGTAAAGGAAAAATGTCGGTTAAAATCAAGGTTTTACTAAAACCGGCATAGTTTTATTATGTCGAATAACAACCGTTTACTAAAAAAAGAATCGGAGTTGCGCACGATTCCCAATTTATAATTTACATTTACTTACCGAAAAACGCAGTTTCAGTACCCAAGAGAGCACCTTGATGATTTTATGAATCCCGAAGTAACCGTTATCTGTACTTGCTATAATCACGCTTCTTTTATCAGAGAAAGCTTGTTGGCGGTAGTATATCAAACGTATTCAGCCGTCCAACTGATCGTGATCGATAACGCCAGTACCGACGATTCACGACGGGTCATTCAGGAATTTATCGAACAGTACCCGCAAGTAATATTTCTGCGAAATACGCATAATATCGGTCTGTGTCGAGCTTTCAATCAGGGCTTGGGGGAAGCTACCGGCAAGTACGTCATTGATCTCGCGGGTGATGATGTCATGCCACCCGACCGTATCGAAAAGCAGGTGCAGGCGTTTGAAAGTCTTCCGAAAGATTATGCGGTTGTTTTCTCCAATGCGGCTTATATTGACGCTTCCGGCAAAAAACTGGGCTATCATTATGCCTTAGATGAAAAAGGACGGTCACAGGGAGTAGTGCCTTCAGGAGATGTTTACAAAGAGATTTTACGTCGCTATTTTATTTGTACGCCCACCATCATGATCCGCAAATCGGTATTGATGAAGTTGGGAGGCTACGACGAAAACCTCAGTTACGAAGATTTTGACTTTTTTATCCGTTCGGCCCACGATTACAAATACTACTATTTGGACGAAGTGCTGATGTACAAACGCGTTCTGGAAGGGTCGTTGGCGACGCAGTTTTATCGAGTCGGCAATGCCATGCTCAAATCCAGTTGGGAAGTGTGCAATAAAGCCTATGATTTGAGCCGTTCGCAGGAAGAATACGATCTGCTCGCTCACCGTATCCGCGGTTTTATTCGGAAGTGTTTCGTGGCGGAAGATGCTCAACAAGCCGCCGAATTCCGTAAATTACTCAACTACATCGAAGACCCGGGTTGGGAAACCGACTTACTGGTAATGATGTGCCGCCTTCATTTGCCCGTCAATCGGGTGTATCAACACTATGCCAAGTGGCGCAGTCATCGAAAGTTAGCACTGATGCAGCAAGGCCTTCCTTATGTTCACTTAGAACGGTGAATATAAAGTTATTGGTTATCCGTTATCAGTTATCCGAATAAAATGATAGGTTTGCAAAAAGCACTGATACATTTAACAGATAACGTATAACATCATTCAATGCCCGCTGAATTCATAAAAATACACCCGCAAAACCCCGAACCGCGTAAAATTCAGCAAGTGGTGGAACGACTGCGCGAGGGAGGAGTGGTCATTTATCCGACTGATACCGTGTACGCCATGGGCTGTGATATTCACAATGCCCGGGCTGTTGAGCGTATTGCTCGTATCAAAGGAATCAAACCCCAAAAAAATGATTTCTCATTTATTTGTTTTGACCTGAGTCACATTGCCGATTATGCCAAAGTAGGCAATAATGCGTTTAAGGTCATGAAACGGCTGCTGCCGGGACCGTTTACGTTTATTTTGGAAGCAAGCAATCGCGTCCCTAAGGTATTGGCCAATCGAAAAACCGTCGGTATTCGGGTACCTGACCACCCCATTACCCGTCAGATTGTTTTTGAACTCGATCATCCCATCATCACTACCTCCATTAAAGATGGCAATGATGCTATTCAGGAATATCCCAATGACCCGGAAGAGATATTTGAGCGGTTTCAGTATCAGGTAGATATGGTGATTGACGGCGGTTTCGGCGGCCTGATTCCTTCCACCGTTATTGATGCTACCAACGATGATTTTGAGATCATTCGCGAAGGAGCAGGGGAGTTTGACCTGTAAGAACCACCCCTTGATTCTTCTTTGACGAATGCAGCAGTTATATAAAGCGGTAATTCTATCTTAACCAAAGAACACTAAGCCCCTTGAAACTCTTTCGTAATCTTTATATTTCCAACCTGTTTTGGGGAGTATTGATCGGCATTATCTCCCTGTTTATGTTGGCTTACGTGTTTCCGGTGCTGTTTGGTTTTGCCAAATTACTGACTGCCGTTGCGGCTCTATTAGTTTTGGCTGACAGTTTGCTGCTTTTTCGCCCCAAAGAAGGTTTTTTTGCGCGCCGAGAGGTAGCCGACCGACTGTCCAACGGCGACCTCAACCCTGCTGCCATTTATCTGGAAAATCGCTATTTGTTTAAGACCGCGGTAGAGGTCATTGACGAAATTCCCTACCAATTTCAAAAACGGGATGTGTTGTTTAAGACACAATTGGTCCCCAACGAAACCCAATTGCTGCGCTACGAGCTCCGCCCCGTAAAACGCGGAGAATACAGCTTCGGGGCCGTGAATGTGTTTGTAAAGAGCCCTATAGGGTTGTTAAAGCGTCGCTATCAGTTTTCGGAGGATAAAATGGTAGCGGTTTATCCGTCCTACCTTCAAATGCGGCAATACGAATTGATGGCAATTTCCAATCGCCTGACAGCGTCGGGTATCAAACGGATGCGCCGCTTAGGGCACAGCATGGAGTTCGAGCAAATTCGACCTTATGTGCAGGGTGACGATATCCGAACGCTCAATTGGAAAGCTACTGCCCGTCGTAATGATCTCATGGTCAATGCCTTTCAGGACGAACGCTCCCAGTCGGTCTATTGTCTGATCGACAAGGGGCGCGTCATGAGATCACCGTTTGAGGGTTTAACGTTGTTAGATTACGCCATTAATGCCACATTGGTACTGAGCAACATAGCCCTCATCAAGCAGGACAAAGCAGGCCTGATCACTTTTTCCGAAGTGATCGGTCAAGTACTCCCGGCCGATCGGAAGGCGGGGCAAATGCAGAAAATTCTGGAAACTCTCTACAAGCAAAGAACGCGCTATTTGGAAAGCGATTACGAAACACTCTATACCCACGTAAAAACGCATGTTCGACAACGAAGTTTGTTACTGCTGTTTACTAATTTTGAAACCGTCAACGCCATGCGGAGGCAATTGCCCTATCTGCGACGTTTGGCCAAAACCCACCTGCTGATCGTAGTATTTTTCGAAAATACCGAAACGGCCCAATTGCTCCGAACCCCCGCCGAAAATACCGAAGACATCTACCTCAAAACCATCGCCGAGCGCTTTTACTACGAAAAGCGCCGTATCGTGAAAGAATTGGAACAATACGGTATCCAATCCATTCTTACCGCTCCCCAAGACCTCAATGCTAATACGGTCAACAAGTATCTGGAACTGAAAGCACGGGGAATGGTGTAATAATTGCCTATTATAAGCGCTTAAGTAAAAGTTTTGGTGTGTTTAAAATGCTATGAGCTGTCACGATACCCGTCCGACGGTTCAAAACCGTCAGACAGGTGCTTTCTTATACTTGAAGAAGCCATTTCAAATATCCTATATACCGCTTAAACATTCACCCGTTACTCACCTATAACGTAAAGATTGGTCGTGGAAACAAAATAGGCAAACCGGCTACTTTTGACTTTTGAAGTGGGAGTTGAGGGATTCGAAGCGAATCGTCGCCCCGCCCCGATCCTCTGCTTGTAAGGCAATAAAAAAGCCAAACAGGTTGCGTTTGGCTTTTGAAGTGGGAGTTGAGGGATTCGAACCCCCGACCCTCTGCTTGTAAGGCAGATGCTCTGAACCGGCTGAGCTAAACTCCCAAAATTTTAAAAGAACTGAAATAAAAAACAAGAGTATTTATGTCCTCTGTTGTGGGAGTTGAGGGATTCGAACCCCCGACCCTCTGCTTGTAAGGCAGATGCTCTGAACCGGCTGAGCTAAACTCCCCAATGCCCTTTTTCGTTGTTTGGGGTTGCAAAGATGTGAGATTCAAATTGTATGTCCAACTTTTTTTTACATTATTTTCGATGAATGGTAGTGGGGGCTGACTGTGCGGAGGCGTAAATCGTTAAGTCTGCGATAGTTACACGATTTGGCACATTGACAGCATAGACAATAGCATCGGCAATATCTTCGGCCAAAAGAGGGTCAAATCCTTCATAAACCTTCGCCGCTCGGGCTTCATCCCCTTTAAAGCGGACTAAAGAAAACTCGGTTTCCACCGCACCGGGGGCGATATTGGTCACCTTGATACCGAATTGAGTCAAGTCCAAACGCATGCCTTCGCTGATTGCTTCTACCGCTTTTTTAGAGGCACAGTAGACAGCCCCGTTGGCATACGTTTGTTTGCCGGCCACTGAGCTGAGGTTGATAATGTGTCCTTTTTTTCGGCTTACCATTCCGGGAATCACAGCTTTGGAAACGTACAGCAATCCCTTTACGTTTCCGTCGATCATTGCATCCCAATCGGCTACATCCCCGTCTTGGATTGGAGACAGTCCGTGAGCATTGCCTGCATTATTCACTAAAATGTCAATGGCCTTCCATTCTTCCGGTAAAGCATTGATGGCTTGTGTGACTGCTGTATAATCACGAACGTCAAAAAGTAAGGGAATGGTTTTTACCGATTTAGACAATTCCGTACACAAATCTTCCAACCGTTCCGGCCGGCGACCGCATAAAATTAAATGCATTCCATTTTCAGCAAAAGCTTCTGCTGTAGCTTTGCCGATACCCGACGTAGCTCCGGTGATGAGGGCAATACGCGACATTTTTATGAGTGATTAGGGTGAAATTACCTTTAACGGAAGAATTCACAAGAATGAACCTTCGGCGGCAAAGTTGGAGAAAATACCCAACTTAAAAAAGAAAAAGCCCGCTCCTTTCATTAGAGCGGGCTTTTGATTGCGTTAAATGCAAAATTACTTGATTGGCTCGGGTTGGGCCGTGTAGCGTAAATAAGGCTTCACGATTCGTAAGTCGCTGTATTTTTTTCGGGCATCTTCGGTCGAAACGGCCGGTACGACGATCACGTCTTCCCCTTGCTTCCAATCTGCGGGAGTGGCTACCTGATTGTAAGCCGTCAATTGGAGTGAATCAATGACACGCAGCAACTCATTGAAATTACGTCCTGTAGAAGCCGGATAGGTAAGCATCAGTTTGATTTTTTTGTCCGGTCCGATCACAAAAACCGACCGCACCGTCGCTTTTTCGCTGGCGTTAGGGTGAATCATATCGTACAGCGTCGCTACGTTACGATCAGCATCGGCAATGATAGGAAAGTTTACTTCGGTGCCGTTCACTTCATTGATATCCGGTACCCAACGGGTATGGGAATCCAAGTCGTCCACACTGACCGCGATCACTTTTACATTACGTTTTTCAAATTCACCTTTTAAAAGGGCTGTTTTGCCTAACTCCGTGGTACATACGGGGGTAAAATCAGCAGGGTGAGAAAACAACATTCCCCATGAATCGCCCAACCATTCGTGAAATTTTATGGACCCTTGCGTCGTTTGTGCTTCAAAATCAGGAGCAATATCGCCTAATCTTAGTGACATGGTATTTTATGATTTTTGGTGAAACAATTTTTTACTTATATTCTATCGGATTTATATGATAATCCATTTGATTGAAAGCCTCTTTTACTGAGGCTTGGTAAAAGTAATACAATCCCAAGGTAAATTTTGTTCCTGTGCAGTCATTTTTCAAACTAAACTTTTGACATAAAGCGTTCTTATAACAAGTTTTACGGATATATTTTCGGAAATGACCCAAAATAAGCCATTTTTTCCGCTTTTCGGCCTGCTTTTGTTATTTTTAATCCCTTTGACCTACGGTTCGGACAGCCTTGGGGCAGAAGGAAATGACAGTTTACAACCGCGTACCCGTTTTTTGCCGGGGCTTTTTGCGATTCGAAAAGACAGTGTTAAACGCCCGCCCAAGCTTACCTATACACTTAACTGGGATGCTCGAAGTTCATTTGTGGATAAAAAATTGGTCAATATTTGGGGGGTAAATACCGGTATTGCCTTTGGTCGAAATCGAAATGAATTGACTTTAGGCTATTATTGGCTTACTTTCAATTCGTTTTTACGTCTGATCGACCTGCGCAAAAATGCCTCAAAACGCATCAATTTAGGGTATTATACCAAAACCGACCTGTACTATTTCAGTCTCATGTATTGGCCCAATCTCATTGAAACTCACCGTTGGCGTTTCAGTATTCCCGTCGAATTGGGTATCGGTGCAACACAAAGCACCGACAATAAACTGCTGAGTGATTTGCTGATTTGGCGGCGTAATGACTTTTTTATGCCGGCCCAAATCGGATTGTATCTGAAATGGAAAGCGACACGTTGGGTGGGACTCAGTGTACAAGGGGGGTATCGTTATGCCATTTATCAGCAAAATCTTCCCACCAATTATAACGGGGCTTACTACAGCGTTGGATTTACTTTGGAAAGCGCCCTTTTTATGGATTCCTATCAATGGAGTAAAAACTATCTAAAAAAACGGAAAGAGAAACGGGGAAAAGCTCAATAATCCTGTCTTTAATGAGCATATGAAAAAAATAGTTACTTTCGGTCAAATCATGATGCGGTTGTCGCCGCCCGGGTTTTCGCGTTTCGGACAAGCCCACCGTTTTGATATTACCTACGCCGGCGGCGAAGCCAATGTCAGCATTGCCACTGCACAATGGAATGTAGAAGCTATCCACGTTACCCGTTTTCCCGACAATGACATCGGGCGGGCAGCCGTCATGTATCTTCGTAAATACGGCCTGAATACCTCAGAAATCCACTTCGGAGGCGACAGAATGGGTATTTACTTCGTTGAAAACGGAGCCAATGCCCGTGCAAGCCAAGTCATTTATGACCGACTTAACGACTCGTTTTGTACCCTTGAGGCCGATGAGTTTGATTGGGAGCGTATTTTGAAGGGAGCAGATTGGTTCCACTTTACCGGTATTACACCGGCCTTGTCGGAAAGTGCCGCTGCTGCCTGTTTAAAAGCTGTTCAAACGGCCCGACAATTAGGGGTTAAGGTGTCAGCGGATGTCAATTACCGCAAAGGGCTTTGGGGATGGGGGAAAACGCCTCAGGAAGTCATGCCTGAGCTGGTCGAACACTGTGATTTGATTGTTTGCGGGAACAGCAATGCGGATGATTTATTCGGAATTCAAGCCCTGCCTGAGGATAAAAACAAGTGGGTTTCAAACATGAAGCAGGTTATGGCGCGCTTTCCCAATGTAAAACTTGTATTGGATACCAAACGGGAATCTATCAGTGCCTCCCATAATCAGCTCAGAGGCAAAGCGTGGGACGGGCACAAATATTATAAGACTATGCCCCATGACTTGCATCATATCATAGACCGCATCGGCAGCGGTGATGCCTTTATTGCGGGTTTTTTGTACGGTTATGATTACTATGAGCAAAGTGTACAACATGCTTTAGAATTCGGAACAGCCGCCGCCGCTCTCAAACATACCGTAGAAGGAGATTTTAATTTAGTCAGTGTGGAAGAAGTAGAACGAGTAGCTACCGGCGATACCTCCGGTAAACTGTCAAGGTAGAACTGAATGATTGACAAATGCAGTTAAGTTTTTGGAAAGAATATATAAGTTTTTTGTATAAAAAAGTTTGATTTATATAATATTCTAACTAATTTAGTAGTTAATTAGCCATAAACCCTGATTAACTATGAAAATTTATTGTCTCATTCTATTGGTATTTCTTGGGCAGATAGCACAGTCTCAGGTCAAAATTCTATCTTTTGAAGAGGCGAAGACACAAGGACTGACGGAGACCTATTTAGACAGTTTGATCAAATCGGAAGAGAAAAAATTCCCCCGCTCCAAAGCGAATGCGTTTCCGAACGATGCCGCCTTTACCCGGCGTCAAAATGCAATCGCTCAGCAAATCTTCAACGGGACCGAAGGTGCCTTATTTCATTACAAACTGTATTTCAGTAAAGGGGGTGAGTTTAATTATTTGCTGTATCGTATAGAAGGCAAAATTTCAGCAACCGGCCAACGGCAGTTTTTAGATTCTCTTCAAGGATTAACTGATAAATACCGTGCTTCCATGCAGCTTAACGGCCCGCATGTATCCCATCATCTGGTACGATTGGGCGTAATTCGTACTGTCCCTAAAGGAAACAATGTCATTTCTACCTTGGAAGCGGCCGTAGCTACTACCCGTCCGGATACTGTCAAAATATTGGCGTTGAATCAGTTAAAGCTGAAAGAGGTACCTGAGGTTATTTATCGGTTTACCGAAATGAAAGAATTAAATCTAAGCGGTAACGAACTCAAGGAAGCCTCCATTGATTTAAAGCGGTTGCCTAAATTGCGCCATATATGGCTCAATACCAATCAACTGACAGAGACAAGTTTTCATCTTCCATTCAATAAAACATTGAAAGTGCTGAATATCCAAGGAAATCGTTTTGCCGATGTACCTCAAGCTGTTCGAAACTGCCGAAAACTCACCAGCCTTTGGCTGGGATATAATAAATTGACCGAACTTAATCGGCAAAGCTTCAGCAGATTACGTAAATTACAAGATTTGAATCTGTATTCCTGTGATATTCAGGAACTTCCTCAATCTATTGTGCGACTGCGGCGATTGGAAGTATTGGATTTGTATTATAATGAATTGCGAATACTTCCGAAAAATCTTGGGCAGCTGAAACGGTTACAACAGTTAGCGCTGTCGAATAACCAATTGACAGAATTGCCTGCTTCGCTCGGAAGAATGAAACGATTGCAAGCACTCTACTCGCATCACAATAAACTAACTACGTTGCCTCGAAGTCTTAATAAACTAAGACGGTTAAAACTCTTAGACATTAATCACAATCAATTCAGTACGTTGCCCAAACAAATCGGCGATTTGCGCATCGTTGAGGAAATTGATGTCAGTTATAACAACCTGAGCGAAGTCCCGTCCCAACTGCCTCAACTGCGTCAATTGAAGAAACTATATCTGCGAGAAAATCCCGTAGCGGAAGATGCTGACTTACTTAATCGTTCTAAACCGGTACTGAATGCGTTGGCCGAAAACAAAATTGATGTGAATTATTAAGGTGTATCTGCTTTTTAGATTTGAGGTTTCTTGCCTGAAAAGCACTTTAGTGGCGGTACTGCCTAAGGATTGCGCTTAAATGCAAAACCGTTTCCAAATTGCTTTGAAAACGGTTTTGTAAAGTTACACTGCTAAACGCTCGGCCTTTTATCCTCCCAGAGCCGTCATGTATTGCTGCAATAAGGTTTCGTATTTTTTAGCAGCCGCGTCTTGCTTTCCTTCACGGCAGGCATTACCGAGGGTTTGCAGAATATACAACTGAATGTTGCTGTCTTGGTTGGAATGGTTTTGTACGTTGTATTTCAGCATAGCTTCCGCACGACTGCCCATCACATTGGCTATTTCAAGCGCTTTTTTGGTTTCTCCCACCGTAAATAAATAACTGACATAGTTGGCCGAAATTTGATCATACGGAATGGTTTTATCCGGCATTTTGGCCAAAATAAAGTTAAGAGCCGCTTTGGCTTTATCCGTTTTCCCTTCCCGGATCAATTGGTCTACTAAGCGCATGAAGGCGATACGGGCAGAGAAAGCAGGAGAGCCTTTAAACGTACCGTCGTAGTAGGTATTGGCATTGTCCAACTCACGCCAGAATGTTTTCTTCATCAGGTTATCAGCCATGATATCGGTATTAACGTACCCGTCTGAAGCTCCGGGAACGCGTACCGGCAAGAGGCGGTAAGCATAACCTTCCAACTGCATGAATTCTTTCAAATTCAGGTAGTTATCGTTGGTCAAAGTGCCGGAGAAGTAAACCGGGCGTTTCCAGTCGTTGGTAGCAATGATGTCCAACATGATCAGGTCTGATTTATACAAGTCGCGCTTACCCATGGTCCATTGCATGGTATCTTTGACAAACGAGGCCAATTCCGGCTTCAGAATATTCATTTTCTTGACTTGCTCCGGATTGATGCCCAATACAAGCACCGAAGAAGGTAAAATACTGGTCATTTCACCACTGGTAAGCGGTACCTGAATGGCAGCATTGTTTTGTTTAACCAACGCCATGTATTCTTTGAGGTTGATACCGTTTTTCACCGCCGGCATTTCGTAGAAAGGTACAATGTCATTTTTGCCGGCTGCAAAATTCTCATAGTCTAAAGAGATAGGCAGCGGTTCAGACTCATAAGTTTTACGCTTCATCTGACCGATGTACCAATCGGTTCCCAACAAACTCAGGTTACACACCCGGACATCGGTACGGAAGCCTTCCACTTCCTGAACATACCATAGCGGGAAGGTGTCGTTATCTCCTCCCGTAAAAAGTATCGCATTGGGAGCGCAGGAGTTGAGCAGGTTTTTGGCAAAATCAACCGAATGATAGCGATGACTGCGGTCGTGATTGTCCCAGCCTTTGACGCCCATCAAAATCGGAGCTGATAAACCCATGAGGGTAGCTATTCCTGCACGGGCCACGCCGGAAGGAACAACTTTAGTTAAGAAATCATAGATAAATATAATTCCTAAGCCAATCCACATGGCAAAAATGTAGAAAGAACCTACGTAAATGTAGTCGCGCTCGCGCGGCTCTACCGGCGGGGAGTTCAGATAGACCACCAAAGCTATGCCCATCATCATAAATAAAAGTCCTGTTACCAGCAAATCCTGTTTACGACGGAATGCCTGCGCCACAATACCCAACAAGCCCAATAAGAACGGAATCATGTAAAAGTTATCACGGGCTCGGTTGTTGGCCAGTACATCCGGTAATCCGGCATTGGTATCCCACGGACGCAATCCGCCCGCTCCTTCTTCGTCGCTTTCACGGCCTACAAAGTTCCATAAGAAATAGCGCCAATACATGTGTCCCAATTGGTAAGAGAAGAAAAACGACAGGTTGTCGCCCATGCTTGGTTTTTGCCCTTCGGCCAATCCCAGTTTATCACGATAAAGTTGGGGGTGGTTCATTTGATTACTGTGAACACGAGGGAACAGCATTTGCTGGTTTTTCTCATATACGTATTCCGGACGATAGTCGGCTATCACATAGCGACCGTTGGATTTGCGATAAATAGGTTCGCCGCGCTCAGAATCAATGGGGCGAGCCGTAAAAACCGGTCCAAAAAGCAAGGGGCGGCTGCCGTATTGTTCACGTTTCAGGTAAGAAACGTAGCTGATAACATCGCTCGGGTCGTTTTCATTGATAGGCGGGTTGAAATTGGAACGAACCAATACTAAAAAGTAGGAAGCGTAACCGATCAATACAAAAGCAAAGGCCAACAACGCAACATTCCATATCTCTTTTTCTTTTTTCGCGGTATAACGGATTCCCCAAATCAAAGCACCCAAAAACAGCACCAAGAAGAAAACGATGCCCATAGAAAAGGGCATACCGAGGGTATTGACAAAGAAAATCTCAAATTTGCCCGCCGTAGAAGGAAGCCAAACGATAACGCCGGAGTTGATGATCATTAAAACCACCAAACCTCCAATGAAGGCCAAGACGCCTCCCCAAAAAGTAGGTTTATGTTTTTTGAAGTAATAGACCAGTGCCAATGCCGGCAGAGTGACCAAGTTTAACAAGTGAACACCGATCGACAAACCGATGAGGTAGAAGGTAAAAATTAACCAACGGTTGGCGGCGGCTTCATCTTCAATTCGTTCCCATTTCAACACAGCCCAAATAACAATGGCCGTAAAAAAGGAGGAAAGACCGTAAACCTCTGCTTCAACTGCTGAAAACCAAAAGGAATCGGAATAGGTATAGGCCAAAGCACCGACCAATCCGGCACCGATGACGGCAACAGTAGCCCCCATATCAAGGTCTTCATCGCGCTTGTCAACAATTTTGCGGGCTAATAAAGTAATGCTCCAAAAGAGGAATAAGATAGTAAAGGCACTCGAAAGAACAGATACCATATTGACCCAGTAAGCCACTTGGGTGACATCTCCCATGGCAAGCATGGAAAACAGGCGACCGATGAGTAAGAAGAGAGGCGCGCCGGGAGGGTGAGGTACCTGAAGTTTGTACGAACAGGCGATAAATTCGCCGCAGTCCCAAAAACTGGCGGTTCGTTCCACAGTGAGCAGGTAGGTGACCAGAGCCACTGCAAAAACGAGCCAGCCGGTAAGGGTGTTGATTCGATTGAATTTAGACATGAATGAGGTTGAGAAATGTGAAAAGTCTTGAGTTCTTAGTGAAAGTATCTAGCATTTCGATACGTACTAATCACTTCCGGTTACGAAAGCCGTGCCAAAATTAGTAAATTCGATAGAAAGCCGACGAAAGACGCCTCTTAAAAGTTGTTAAAAACAGAAGATGAGCCGATAATTGTCAGAAGTTCACTGATCATCATCGCAGTAGCTCCCCAAACCTTATGTCCCTGAATATCATAAAAAGGGGCATCGATGGTCACGCCGCGAACATCCAATACCGTAGAACCTACGATTCTCTCATCCATCATCTCATCTAAACTTACTTCCAACACAGCTTCCACTTCGCGGGGATCAGGATAAAAGTCGGGCCGGTAGGAGAGTTTTCCGATAACGGGCAGGACAAAGAAATTGCTCGGCGGGATAAATAATTCAGTTAATTGACCCAATACCCGGACATCCGAAGCTTTGATGCCGATTTCTTCCTGGGCTTCGCGCAATGCCGTTCGGATAAGATTTTCGTCGGTTTTCTCGTAGCGCCCTCCGGGAAAAGCCATTTGGCCCGCATGAACGCCGTCGTATTTCGGCCGTAAGATCAAGGGGACTAAAATTTGATCACGGTAAGGGTAAAAAAGAATCAGTACCGCAGAACGTCGCGTTTTTTCGTTGGGTTGGGTTTTGAGACGCAGCCGGGAGGCCGATGCCATTTTAAGATGTGCCTCGGGCCCCGGCAAAGGTTGTCGGAGTTGTATTTGCAGGTGATTTATAAATTCATGAAAGGGCATCGGAGGTGTCGGTACTCATTACGAATGCGCAATATAAATGAACTACGCATTTAAAATAATGTTTGGTTCAAAAACTGACTATTTTATCTTCAAATATTTATCAACCGTATTGTCGAATCAGGTGTTCGGCCACGAAAGTTCCGTCTAAAGCGGCAGACATGATTCCGCCGGCATAACCGGCACCTTCGCCGCACGGATACAGTCGTTTGGTCTGTACATGTTCGGCGGTGTCGCGGTGGCGAGGAATACGCACGGGAGAAGATGTACGACTTTCGGCCCCTATCAGTTGCGCTTCGTTGGACACGTATCCCGCCATTTTTTTGCCAAAATCCTGCAAACCCTGCCGCAACGGTTCCGCTATGTGATCGGGAAGGTATTCGCGCAGGTCTAATGATTGTAAACCGGGTTGATAGGATGTTTCCAATAATTCAGAAGAAGTCTTCCGTTTGACAAAATCCAAAACACGTTGCGCAGGAGCAGTTTGCTTTCCGCCCGTAATCGCGCAAGCTCTTTGTTCAATGGATTTTTGTAATTCTAACCCCGCTAAGGCCCCGAATTTCTTAAACGGTTTCAGATCGGCTTCTTCAACGCTCACGACCATGCCGGAGTTGGCAAAACGGGAATCGCGCCGGGAAGGAGACATACCGTTTACGACCAATTCGCCCGGTGACGTGGCGGCCGGGACAATAAACCCTCCGGGACACATACAAAAAGAAAAAACGCCGCGCTGAACGCCGTTGTAGTGTGTTTGTGTCACCAAACCGTATGAGGCAGCGGGCAGATAATTACCTCGATCGGTGCAGTGGTATTGAAGGGAATCAATCAGGCTTTGGGCATGTTCGATGCGGACACCGACGGCAAATGACTTATTCTCAATAAAAATACCTTTCTCCTGACACAGTTCAAAGATATCCCGTGCCGAATGACCGGTAGCCAAAATTACCCCGATGCCCGTAAATTCACGACCGTCGGCAGTGATAACGCCCTTTATTTCGGATGTACGATTGTCGATTACCGATTTTTCAGACAAAATAAAATCGGTGACCTTGGTATCAAAATGAACTTCGCCACCGGCGTCGAGTACGCTTTGGCGTAAGTCGGCTACAATTTGAGGTAGTTTGTTGGTGCCGATGTGCGGGTGGGCATCGTACAAAATTTGTTCCGTGGCTCCGTGCGCTACTAAAATCTCCAGTATCCGACGTACATCGCCGCGTTTGTTGGAGCGGGTATAGAGTTTACCGTCGGAATAAGTGCCGGCACCTCCTTCACCAAAACAATAATTGGACTCGGGATTGACGATGTGGTCTTTGTTGATTGCGGCCAAATCGCGTCGGCGAGCGCGAACTTCTTTGCCTCTTTCCAACAAAATGGGTTTATAACCTAATTCGACCAAACGCAAAGCGGCAAACATGCCCGCCGGACCGCAACCGACAATGATGACGGCCGGTTTTCGAGAAACATCGGGGTAGCTTTTTTGATAGGAAATAAGCGGCGGCGGAATTTCGTCCACATAGACATCTATGGAAACATTGACCTTCACTTGCCGGGAACGCGCGTCAATGGATTGTTTTACTTTTCGAATCGTTAAGGATTCGGCATCGTTGAGCCGGAGTTGTCGGATGATGTATTGCCGAAAAGCCGTTTCGTCCAAAGCCGTTTCGGGCGGCAAGGTTAATTGAAGGGATTGATGCATCTGAAAGGGATTTAGCCTTTAATGGATGCAAAATTAAACTGAATTTGGCTGAATCTTCAATTATTTTCCTGTCATCATTTCATTCAGTGCTGTTATTTTCTGATTGGGGATAAGTAAATTGAGGCTAAAGGTTTTCATTTTCCATCCTTCTTTTTGTTTTTCATAGACAACTATCTCCCGCAGTTCGTTTTTAAAAATTACCCAATTGATTTTTTTTACCACGACTACAATGTTACCATCAGACAATGATGTGATTTCTCTCGAAAGTACACTCATAGCAGGTACCCCGTTTTTCATACCCGCTTCAATCATCTTTTTGAAACTCGTCAAATCCCAACGTTCGGTAGGGTCGGTGCCGTAAAAAATACAATCAGCAGCTACGGGCTGAAACATAGCTTCGATGTTTTTGGCGGCAAATGATGCCTCAAATTGTTTGTCGGCAGTTTCAACGGCTTGGTTATCGACGGTTTGCGCTTGAAGTGCCGAATAAAAGAAAATTGGAACGAGTAAAAGCATGATTTTTTTCATTGTTTTAGAAATTTAATTGGTTGATAAACAGACGATATTGCCTTTTCACAATTCAAAATTGTACGGTTTTGCAAAATCTTGATGGATGGAATATACCCAATGCAGTAATCAATGAGTGTAGGGCGGTTTTGATTGAGCCTGCGTTTTGATGGGGCTGTTTTTAAGGTCTATCTTTGTGGAGTTGAATTTATACTTAAGCCGAATGCAAACCTACTTTCTCTTTTTTCTTGCGGGTGCAAGTGTATTCATGGCTGTTTTTTCATTTTTCAAATCGGCCATCAACCATTGGGAACGGGCCAATTTGTACTGCTCAATCACCTACCTGTGTTTCTTTCTGAACATGATCTTATGGACCGATGCCTTCCATTTTTGGAAAGAATTCTGGCGATTAGGGTTATGGTTTAATCAGATGGTGCCCATTTGCATGTTTTTGCTTTATCGCGAATTTTTGAATATAAGCCAAGAGCGCCCACTGCTTTATAGGGCGATGACTGTTTCAATCATCGTACTTTTTGTTTGTAATTTGGCCTTGCTTTATGAGTTGTTCAATCAGCAACCCGGCCATCTGATCTTTGATTTGGTTTTTGAGTATTTGTTGATTTTTGTTGAGCTTTTCCTGCCCTTCGCCTATGTGCGTTATTGGCGGCATCCGATTTACCGCTACGCTGCTTGGTCGAGTTGGGTTTCGGCACTATCGTTTATTGGTTATGTGTTGATTGCCCGTTTTGGAATACCCTCGCCCTTTTCCAAGGAATTTCCGGCAGCCAATTTGATGAACATCGCTCTGATGATAGACGGTGTTTTGTTTTTGTTTGCTCTCACGATACGCGACAGGCAAATTGTGGTCGAAAAAATCCAACTCCAACAACAGGCTGCTGTCAACGAAATCAAGGCTTTACGTTCGCAGATGAATCCTCATTTTATTTTTAATGCCCTTAACTCCATCAAAAGTTTTACCTTGAATAATGATGCCGAGCAGGCCAATTATTACCTGACGAAATTCTCTAAGTTGATTCGACAGGTTTTAGATAGCTCACGCAGTGAGAAGATTTCGCTTAAAAATGAGCTGGAAATGCTGACACTTTATCTGGATATGGAAAAATTGCGGGTAGGGGATAAGTTTGACTATGAAATACAGATTGATGATGAAATAGAAGCCGAGTTTGTTGAAATTCCGCCGATGCTCGTACAGCCCTATATAGAAAATGCTATTTGGCATGGATTGATGCACAAAGAAGAAAAAGGTCTGGTAAAAATTCGTGTAGCGCCGCAAAATTCTGCGACGCTACAGATCAGTATCGAAGACAATGGCATAGGTCGACAAAAAGCTGCTGAACTGAAATCAAAAACGGGTACAAATCACAAGTCTTTTGGTATGAAAATCACTGCCGAACGGCTTGATATGCTCAAAAACTTCTATAATATCAACGCAAAAATTACTTTTGAAGATTTGAAAAATACCGAAGGTGCGGCAACAGGAACGAAAGTGTGCATTGAAATTCCGATATGAAAACAATAATCATAGACGATGAGCCTCATTGTCGTAATGTCATTGAACGTATTTTAGCTAAATATTGCCCCGAAATTAATGTGGTAGCTACTGCTGCCGACGGTATTGAAGGTCTGAAAGCGATTATAAAACACCAACCCGATGTGGTGTTTTTGGATGTCGAAATGCCGAAAATGAATGGCTTTCAAATGCTTGAAGCCTTAGGGGATGAGGACATTGGCTTTACACTCATTTTCACTACTGCTTATGACAGGTTTGCCGTCCAAGCGTTCAAATATGCTGCTTTTGACTATTTGTTGAAACCCATTGACGATGACGAATTAGTGAATACCGTTCAGAAGTTAAAGAAGAAGAACACGCCTTCGCAACAACTTCAGCAACTTCGGCAAAATCTGCACTCGAAAGATGATTTCAACAAACTTACCATTACCCATACGCGAGGCATTACGTTTATTGAACTCGCTGATATTATAGCCCTCGAAGCTGATGGCAATTACACAAAAATCTATGTGGCAGGCGGTGAAATGGTATTGGCTTCCAAAACCCTGGGTTACTTTGATGACTTACTTTTAGAACGTCCTTTGTTTTTCAGAACACACAAGCAGTTTATCATCAACCTGAATTGCATAAAAGAATATTTAAGCGGCGATTACAATGAAATTCTACTGAATAATGGCTTGACCGCTAAATTGGCCAGAACACGTCGGGAAGCTTTTCTGGAGCTCTTTAAGTAAAACCTTCCGGAACTTGGGTACTAATTCGAGAGTAGGCAGGATTTTGGTCACAGTGTAGGGCTTTACATTTGAAAGGAATGTTCGTATAGTGCAGTAAAATTTATTTTAAATAATTGGCCAGTTCGATATTATTCTTCACGTACAGGGAGGGACTTTTACCCGTAAATTCCGTAAAGTCTTTGATAAAATGAGATTGATCGTAATAGCCGTATTGATAGATTAAGTCTTGCCAATCAGTTACCTGCCAATTTTTTTGAGCCAGTGCATGACATAAAACTCCCACTCGACGGATACGGGCATAGTACTTGGGACTGACACCCACTTTCTGTAAAAATTTCCGTTCAAACTGCCGCCGACACACAAAAAGTTCGTCCATTAAATCGCTGATATTGACTACTCCCCGCCGGTCCACAATCAGATTGGCAGCGTAGTCGGTGCGGTCAGGTTCGGATTTGTTTCGCAGTAACTGAAGATTTAAAAATTGTTCGAGCAGAACGATACGTTCTGTATGAGAACCGGCCTCTTCTATTTTGTCGGACCACTCATCCAATTGTCTTCCCAACACATCGCGCAGGTTGGTACGTTCATCCGAAAACTCATACATCGGCAGTCCAAACAACGTGTGTAAGCCGGCAGGTCGAAATACGATGCCTACCATGCCGATTTTACCCGAAAGTTGGAGTTGGTAGCTTTTGGTGGCTTGTCCCGTCAAAAAGTTTTTGGGAGCTAACCCTCCGTTTAGTTTTTGAGAAGTAACCCGATACGGCGTGCCATAATTGAACACCATCGAAGCAAACCCATTCGGCGGGGATTCAATGGATAAGGGATTGGAGAGTATTTTACTGTTTTCCCAAACAAAAAAACACTCAACAAAAGGCCGCAAATGAGCCGGAGGGGAAAACTTTCGGTAAAACATACACTATTAGGCATGATTTACCGAAAGCTACGAATTTGGGGCGGAAACCTAAAAAAAATCAGCACTAAACTTATCTATCGGTCGGTATGTATATTAAGCGCCTGTCAATTGGGCCACAAAACTCTCGTGGTTCCAACTGATTTTTAAATCAGTGATTTTGTCGTTTTCGTCGAAACGAAACACAAAAATGTGATCGCTGTTGAATTTTAATCCTTTGCTTGGTAATCCTAAGAATTCCTTTTCCTGCGTGCCGAAAATAGCGACCTTACAAACGACGGAATCCTCTTCGGAATACATACTGTCAACGGTGTTGTCTAAGTCGGGAAAGCAGTCCATCAATAAGCCCCATACGGCTTTGCCAAATTCCTGAAATTTGCCTTTTCCGTCTTCGCCGAGCGGTTGAAACCAAACCGTAGCTTCGGGAGTGGCGAGGTTAATCATGCGTTCGGTATCCATCTCTTGGTAAGCGGAGAAAAATTCAATACAAGTACCTTTGCGAGTAAGGTCAGCAATAGATTCGGTGGTTTTTGCAGTTTCCATAAGTCAATGAGTGAATTGTGAATGAGTGAATATAAGTTTACGGAGAGAACTCGTCGGTTCTTTTTATCTATAGGGTTAAAAAAAACTATTTCGGATAATTCGGGTGGGCTTTCACTTTTCTGATTTGGCGCAGATGCCGGTCCACATGTCCCCACTGAAAAATCAGTACTTGGTGCATATTTCGGGGATTGGGGGTGTTGGTAAATTCATAATGCGCCCGTAGATCAGCCTGCGTTGTTTCAATAAATGTAAGATTAACGGCGTGATTTCGCAGAAAGAAATCCAAATTCTTTTTGCCTTCGATAAACCCCGTTGGCTTGGTATAATCGGCGGCATTGTGTTTGGCATCTTCCATAATAAATTCGTTGTAATAGCTGTCGGGTTTACTTGTGGCACTAAATTCAGGATTGGGTTTATTGCGCGTACCTATGCTGATTTCACGATTCCAAATGATTTCCCACAGTGCTAAATGTTCCACAATCTCGCCGATGGACCATCGGTCGGACGATTCGTGAAAAGCCCATTGAGCGGGCGTGAGATTTTCGGTTTCTTTGATTAACTCATCCCGAGTACGTTTCATGTTGTCGAGCGTGTATTGGCGATCGGTCGCAGTTCAGAGTTTTTGCGGAGCCGTTTCCTGTGCCTTTGAAATAAAAACGGTTGAGAGCAAAAGGGTGAAAATGAGTAACTTGTTCATAGTGGTAGCTGTTTTTTTTGTTTGACGATGCAAAACTACTTCGCCGTTTTCTGTAGTGATTGTAGAAATGCGACAATTTGAGGTCTAATCAGGAACGGTCTTCAGTACCTTCGTCCTATTATTTTGCCTTGGCAAACACTTCTCTCAATTTCCCCTCCCAACCTTCCTGGATAAGTTTCCCGTTTTGGAAAGTGATTTTATGAGTTTCCACTTTTCCCCGCCGGGTCATATCCCATGACCATAATTCATTGGTTTCAGTCAACACTTTGCCGTCAAATTGATAATGGCACACACCGCCACCATCAAATTTTTTGTTTTTGGTGTCATAATACGCATAAACTGTATAGGGGTAGGCAAAAATTTTCATTACGGTAAAACCTTTGTATTTTCCTTCGCCAAAGCGACTTGCGCCGCCCCAGTACCCTTCCTGCATCAGCCAAACGCCCTCTAAGCCGTCATTTTTGAGCGGCACTTCAGCTACTGCTCTTTCCCGGATTTCATTGACCTCATAATCCGGCCACTTTACTGAATTCATTTTACCGAATTGCTGAAACTCTTTAGAACTGATTTTGTAATCCATTGTATAAACGCTTCCCACCGCCGTAGAGTCCCACGAATAAAAATCCACAATTTCGTTGTATTTCCCGTTACTGAGATTGTAAGTGCCGCCACAGAGTCCATTTAATTCTTTATTCCCTTTTTTCAATGACCCCGAAAACCAATACCCATCCTTAAATACTTTGATATTAAATCTATCATCCGCAGTGACCCATTCTTTGTCTTTTCCATATTTCATTTTACTCATTTTGTAAGCACCGTTCAGGTTGCTTACCGATTCATCACCTAAAAACGTCCTATTGGCGAAGAATAGAAATACAATCAACAGTTTTTTCATTGTTACGGTTGTTTTAGTTTGATGATTCAAAACTACTTGACCGGTTTAAGCCGTAATTGTAAAAATGCGACATTTTGTGGTACGGGCGGCCCGCCTGTGAATGCAGAGAAACAGGCTCTATTTCTGGTAATAGAGGAGAGGTTGCCCATGCCCCTTTATTTACCCGGAGTACTGAAGTCTTGTAAAAAAAATAAAAAATGGTAAAAAAGAAAGTTTTTTGCTAAATAAATACAGATATTGTTGTATTTTTTGTAGTCACTCATTAGTTTTGTTTGAATAGGTTTCAGGAGGAAAAATACATCAAAAATCAACTGTATGGAAACGAATATTGCTGATAACATTGCCATGCCCGTGGGTGTAACGTTAGATCGTTATATCATGCACAACCAAAACTCCTTTGCTTTTGCAACGGGCGAACTTTCCCAATTGCTCAGAGATATTGGATTAGCGGGTAAAATCATTAATCGCGAAATCAATCGGGCCGGATTAATAGACATTACGGGAGGGATCGGAACCAACAATGTGCAGGGAGAAGCTCAGCAAAAACTGGATGTTGTGGCCAATATTCGTTTTATTCGGGCATTGATCAACGGAGGAGAGGTATGTGCCATTATTTCTGAAGAGGACGATGACATTATTTACACGGGCAATAATAAAAGCAAGTATGTCGTCGCCATTGATCCGCTGGACGGCTCTTCCAATATTGATGTAAACGTATCAATCGGAACCATCTTCTCCATTTATCGCCGAATTTCTCCCATTGGAGAGCCGCCGGTCATGGAGGATTTTTTGCAGGGAGGAGAGGAGCAGGTGGCCGCCGGCTATATCCTGTACGGCTCCTCTACGATTTTGGTCTATACAACCGGGAACGGTGTTGCCGGGTTTACGTACGATTGGTCTTTAGGCGAATTTATTTTGTCACATCCGAAACTGAGAAGTCCGAAAGACGGTAACATTTTTTCTTACAACGAAGGAAATTTGAATAAATACGACCGTCGGATACAGGCGTATTTGGAAGAATGTCGCAACAGAAACTGCTCGGCTCGGTATATCGGCTCCTTGGTCGCTGATTTTCACCGTAATCTGCTGAAAGGCGGCATTTATTTATATCCGCCTACCGACAAGGACCCCAAGGGAAAACTCCGACTTTTGTATGAGTGCTATCCGTTGGCTATGATTGCCGAACAAGCCGGTGCCAAAGCTTCCGATGGCTCACAGCGGGTATTGGACATAAAGCCGGAGTCGCTGCATCAGCGGGTACCGTTTTATATCGGGGCCGAAGAAATGGTGAAGGAACTCCTATCCCAAATACGGGATTAAAAGCGGCCCAATCGGTAGCGGGCAGAAATAAATATGCCGGAGGTATTCAATTTGATTTTGCCCATTCCCACTTCTGCCAGCGGAAGTTTGAAGTACGGCTCCGCCTGAAGGGTCCAATTACGACCGATTTGTCGCTCATAACCTACCGACATATTCATGACACCAAACCAATAGTTGCCCGTTGAACCTTCCCAGGAAGGCCATTTAATGCCGTAGGTATGAGGCGGGTAGGTATAATCGTATTTTTCTTTGAGCATCCTATAACTCGATATACCTGAACTGACAAATAAACGACTTTTGACTCCTTGGCTCAGGTCAAAACGTACATTGAGCGGAATATCCAATACTTTACAATTTCCCCAAATGGAAGTGGGCCTTGCTTTTTGACTGTACCACTCATCCGGCCATTGGTATTGTTCTGCGGTCGCATTGTATAATTTTGCACTTCGCATGGCACCTGTTTGCAAGCTCCACCGTTTAGAAAAGCGATACTCCAGCATAATACTCAACAACAACGATGGATTTTTCATCATCTCACCGGTGGCAATATAGCTTAAGTCAGGTCCGGCTGCTACCCGTGCACTGAGGCCTTTCCGGAAAAAGGTGGAAACGTCCTGTTTTTTAGGAACCACAGGTGGGGCGGGCGGCGGGGTATAAGCCACGGTGGGGGCAGGCCAAGTTATTTTGAGCCATTGCCACCCGTGTCCCGTTAGCTTACTGATACTTGATAACGTTGAGTGAGAGTTTTCTTCCGGTAAAACAGCAGAATTAAGCATCGTATTCTTCTCCGCCAAAGGAGATTCTGAGGTCAAATTCACTGTTGTCTTTTCCTGAACCTCGGAGTGAGTTGCTTGGTTTTTAAGTGTTATTGAAGTGTTATTTTGATCGGAAAGGTAATTTTTCGGGTTAGTATTGAATCGGTTATTGACGGTCGCCTGTTTGGTTTTTTGATTGACTGCCGCCTTTGCGATAGAGTTGTTCTTTTTGATTCGTGCGGCTGTTTGCCTGTCATCAGCCGATGGGTTTGTTGCCTTACTGCGAGGGGCTAAGATCTCAGCAGAACCCGGTTTTTTGACACTGTTCCGTTTGTTTTCAGCTACTGTTGTACCGGAAGGGGTAAGCGATTTTTCAGAGGATGTCGAAAGGATCGCTTTTTCCGGTGCCGATTCCAAAGGTGGTTTTTTTTCTGTAACCGCACTTTCTTCTGTAACCGAATTTCCCTCCGTATCTGTCACTTGTGCCGATTTTTGATTTTTCTGACTCGCAGCTGAAGCGGCCTTCTCTGATTTAAGATCAGCAGCAATCCGATCCTGAGAAGCAGGTCTTTCATTATCAACCGGAGGAGTATCGGCAATGGTTGATTTAGCCTCAATTTTCCCTTCTTTATTTGGCCATAAAATATAAACGGCAGTACCCGAAATCAACAACAAAAGGGCAAGAGTTGCTGCTTTCCACAAGGCTATGCCTCCCGGTTTTTTATCTTCATCATCCAGCTTTTTGCGCATAGCCGCCCAAGCTTGCGGGTTAAATTCCGGTTCAAACTCTTCAGCTGATTTTCTGAAGAGTTTGTCCAGTTCATCGTCCGGTAACTCTTTCGTACTCATCGCTTCCTTTTTTCAATAACATGGTTCTTAAATTTTCACGGGCACGGGCCAAGTTAGACTTGGACGTTCCCTCGCTTATACCCAATTTTTGGGCAATTTCTTCGTGTGAATAACCGTCAATAACGTACAAATTAAATACAGTGCGATATGCCGGAGTAAGCTGTTGTATCAGTTCAATTAATTCTTCGTGGGCCAGATGACTGTAAGCCGTATTGCCGTCCGAAACGGAAATAGTGTTCTCCGCCACGCTGATTTCTTCGTGGTGTTGGTATTTGGCATTTTGACGGTAATGGTCTAATGCGGTATTGATCATAATTCGCCTAAGCCACACCTTAAAGGGCTTGTCCGCATCGTACATCTGTACTTTTTGAAAAATCTTTAAAAATCCGTCATTCACGACTTCTACTGCTTCTTCTCGGTTAGGTACGTAACGCATACAAACTCCTATGGCGTACCCGTAGAATTGCTTATAAAGCAACTCTTGACACTTGCGGTCATTTCGCAGGCAGCCTTCAAGAAGTTCCGGTAAAGTTTTCAACGCACGAGAAAATAACATTCAATTTAAAGTTACGGGGAGTGAATATAAATGGTTGCGTTGAGTGATAATTTTTTGTATTTTTTTCACAACCAACAAGTTTACATAATTTTCACTACCTATCCAAGTTGGTAGATAAACCGGTGGGCTTTCCTTTTTTATTTATGTGTTATCGGTTAAGTTTCTCTGCCGAAAAGCGGCGCAGGTACCGAATTTTTGTACATTCAACCGGTTTTCAATTATTGATTGTATCAACTGTCGTTTCTTCCCTGATCTGCATCCGCTTATGAACTGTATTCGCTTCTCTCCCAAAGTCCTCACGCTCTTTCTGCTTTTTACTGCCCTTGGCTATTCTTTGGCTGTAAGTGCGCAGGAAACGCCGAAAATCATATTTCTGACGTTTAAAATTATTAAAGACAAGGACACGGGCGATTATCAGTTCCAACTGTTGAATAAAATGATCGTTGACGGAAAACTCAAGAGTGAGACTGCCCCTAACCACCTTCCCGAAAAGTTGGTATTTACGATTTCAGACGAAAAACAACAGGTGATGAAAAGCTTCGAAACGGATAATCCGCTGGGCGCGTCTATTGAATCTTTTTCTCCCGACGGGACCATTGAGCAACACAGAGCCGTGGCCGTTGTTGCGGAATTGACCGTTCGGTTTCGCTATACCGATACGATGAAAAAATTGACATTGCAATCCCAAAATAAACGAGCTAAAACCCAAGGTTCTACGGTATTTACCATGGATTTGTAAGATGAAAAAATATATACTTTTATTCGTTTATTATGCCTTTTTAGGTACTTCTTGGGCGCAGACCTTCCCTACGGAAGCAATTGTCAATAACGGTGATCCGGACAAATTGATCAACATCGTTATTTTAGGCGATGGCTACACGGCTTCCCAACAGGATCAATTTAAAACCAACGCCCAAAATATCACCGATTACCTCTTTTCGGTATCTCCTTTTAAAGAATACAAAAACTACTTTAATGTATATATCATCCAAGTACCGTCGGCTCAATCGGGGGCCAAACACCCGGCCAATGCCACCGACGTGGCGGAGCCGGTAATACCCGTGGCCAATCCTGATAATTATTTCGGCTCCACCTTTGATTATTTCAATATTCATCGCCTGTTGGTTCCTACAAAATCATCGGCAATTGCTTCTGTTTTGGCCACTAATTTCCCGCAGTATGACCATGTTCTGATGATCGTCAACAGTACTGAATATGGAGGTTCGGGAGGGAGTTTAGCTACTACTTCCATCAATGCTTCTGCGTATGAAATAGCCGTTCACGAATTGGGACATTCCTTTGCCAATTTAGCGGACGAATATTGGGCCGGCGACTCATACGCCAAAGAAAGCCCGAATATGACGCAACAAACCAACCCGTCTCTGGTCAAATGGAAAAATTGGTACGGTTTGAATAACATCGGTATTTTTCAACACGGCACGAGCGGAACACCGGCGCTGTGGTATCGCCCCCACCAAAACTGTAAAATGCGATTTTTGGGAGTGAACTATTGCTCGGTTTGTACCGAAACCATTATTGAAAGAATTCACAGTTTAGCGAGTCCGATTGCCGGTTTTACTCCAAGCAATGCTGCCGTTATCAATGCCGCTTCTGCGCTGACTTTCCGTTTATCTACGCTGAAACCGGTTCCAAATACGCTCGAAATCACGTGGACGCTCAACGGAAATGCCTTGATAACCAACAGTGAAACCTATGAATTGAACTTAGCCAACCTTGTCTCAGGAGTAAATACCTTAGTGGCGAAAGTGATAGACAGAACCACCCTTTCAAAGGCAGATGCCCATCCGACAACGCATCAGTATTTGGTTTCGTGGTCTATTCAATATACCCCTTGTCCCGATACGATTGTTTTGACCAGCCCCGCCGATGACCTCACCACGGGAACAACGGTAAAAAAGGCGAATAACAGCGTCAATGCTTCCAACAAAATAAGCGGCAGTGGAGCCAATGTCATTTACCGAGCCGGGCAATCCATTACGTTGGAACCCGGTTTTTCGGCCGCCAATACGACCGTTTTCACGGCTGAGGTCAAAATAAATCCGTGTAATTAAGGATTAGAGTCGCGGGGCAACAGGTTTATTGGGCTTATCCCAACCGTTGGCTCCCTTCACTTTTACTTTTCGTTTATAGACCTTATCCCCGCAAGTAGCGTAAAGGATGTCGAAGTTTTCGCCGCCGAAGCAAAGATTGGACAATTTATCGTTGGGGGCGGGAATAATGGCATTGACGCGCCCGGCTTGGTCACATACCTGAATGCCCAACCGAGTGGCCACGTACAATCGCCCGTCGCGGTCGGTTTTGAGGCCGTCGGCTCCGGCGTCATCGGCTGTATCCGGGGCATGGAGCCAATAATATTTTTGTTTGTTAGCTAAGGTGCCGTCGGGTAAAATGGAATAACTGTACACCCAATGCGACCGGGTATCTGCCACGTACAGCAGGGTTTGGTCGGGGGAAAGGGTGACGCCGTTGGCAAATTTCAAACCGGTGTCCACTTCCGTTTTTTCCCCGTTGGGCCGAATCAACCACACTTTACTCGGTATATTAGCCTCCGAAGAAGGATTGGTGGCGTACTTATTGCCATTGTTGGCTACGACAATATCATTGCCCGCAAACCCTTCCGCCATCGTGCTTACTTTGCCGTTGGCCAGATAAACATTTACCTTTTTAGCGGCCATGGCGGTGGCGTACATTTGCCCGTCCGGGCCAAATGCCTGACCGTATACATTGCCGGAGTTTTCGGCAAACTTCGCTACTTTGCCGTCAAGCCCTATTTTCCAAATCGTACCGGCCGGACCGTCATCAAAAAACACTTCTCCTTTGGCGTTGGAGGCGGGTCCTTCTGAAAATTTATACCCTTCTCCTACGAGTTGCCACCCTTCGTTGGGCAGTAAAATGTCATTCAACATCGGATTTTTGGTTGTACCGGTTTTGACAGGTTGCGGCCAATCTTTCCAGAGGTAGCGCATGGCATCAGCGAAAATCGCTGTCCCGTGTTTGCCGTTGTGCGCTCCCTCTCCCCAAATATGCTGCACTTCGTAGCCTGAAAATTGCAGGGAACGCTCCATGGTTTGATTGGCCATCCACCAATCCCCGGCGTAAATGTTGAGATCGTTGGTGCCGTCCTGTAAAAAAATGCGAATCGGTTTGGGTTCGTATTTTCGTAACAAGGTGTGGTAATGGTCGGCACCCCGCAGTCCGACGTAAGTTCCGATGGCACTGAATACTCGGCTGAATGCCTCGGGGCGTTCCCAAGCGGCCGTAAAAGCACATACGGCCCCGCTGCTCGAACCGCCGATGGCTCGGTCATTCCCGTTTTTAGAAAGCCGAATAGCCCGTCCGTCCGATGCTTTTTTCGTTTCGACATCGGGCAGAAGTTCTTCCAGCAGAAAGCGAGCATAATTGTCGCCCAATCCGTCATATTCGAAACTGCGATTAAAACGGTCGAGAGCCGCGTCGGGTTGAGCGGCTTTAACGCGCCCGTGCATGACAAACACCCCAATGGTAACGGGCATTTCTTTTTTGTGGATCAGATTATCGAATACGATCGGTGCCTGCCATTGCACGCCGTCTTGGTTCACGTACACGCAGGCCGGTTGGGCCGGATTGTACTGAGCCGGGATATACACCCAATACTCGCGCCAAGTGCCCGGGAATATTTTGGAGTTTTCGAACGTAAATTTGAGAACCTCTCCTTTCGGTACCCCTTCTTTTACCTGCGCATCCGGGTGGACGGGATATTCTTCGGGAGTTTGAGCAAATAAGGAAAAAGCGCCAAGGAGAAGGGCGAAAAAGGGGAGCGAAAAAAGGGCTTTCATGTCGGTCACGTTGGATAGTTACCCACTTAAAGCCCTGTATTGTTTGTAATTACCTTTGGTTGGCTTGGAAATTTACAGAGGTAGTGAATTCCCGGTTTTCAAAACTTGAAAAGCAGCTGTAAAGTTATTCCCAATGGTGTTTAATCACTTCCAACAATTCGGTTTGTGCCGCACAACCGGCAATAACATCCCCACCAAAAAGCCAGTCCTGTCCTCCTGAAAAATCGGTGATTTGGCCGCCGGCTTCTAAAATGAGCAAAGCCCCGGCGGCCATGTCCCACGAATTAAGATTGTATTCATAAAAGGCTTCAAAACGGCCCGCTGCGACGTAAGCCAAGTCAATAGCCGCAGCTCCCATGCGTCGTAAGCCGTGACATTTTTGCATGAGCGTTTCCAAAACTTTCAGGTACTTTTCCTGCTTTTCAAATTTATAATAAGGGAAACCGGTGGCTAACAGACTGTCACCCAAAGAGGTTGCTGACGAGACTTGCAGGCGCGTGGCTCCGGTAAGAAAGGCGGTGTCTAAAGGAAGCCCCCCAAGCATATAGCGTAAACTGATGCTCCAAGCCCCGCCGCCTTGCCAACCGTAAAAGAGTTCTTCGGTACCGAGATGATAAATGACCCCCGCTATGGGTATTTTGTTTTTGACCAACCCGACACTGACACAATACACCGGCAAACTGTGAATGAAGTTGGCCGTTCCGTCGAGCGGGTCTATGATCCAATACAGTTCGTCCGGGTTGGATTCTTCGCCTGCGGTACCTTCTTCGGTGATAAAGCCCGCTTCGGGCAAGAGTTGGCGCAGTGCCGTTACCAACAGTTTTTCCGTTTCTTTGTCCACATACGAGACCAGGTTGTTGGCCGCTTTGTACTCGGTTTGTGAGCGGTCAAACTTGGCTGCTTCCTGTTTGATAAAAGCCCCGGCCTTGCGGACGATTTCTATGGTTTGATGGGTAATATGGGCGAGATTCATGTATGCCTTTTTCAGTTTTTCGATTTCTTCCGGATTTTGTGATTTGTAGACAAGCATGGATTACACACGTTTTAACAGAAAAAATAAACGATAAGTTAGACAAAAAATGAGCAACCAAGCTTCGGGCGGCATGCCCACAAAAGAACCTTTGATGATACTTCCGACCATGACAGTTAATCCGTAGATGCCTATTAAGACCAAACTTAATTGCACGTATTTTTGACTCCGGGCTTGGGATTTGACGTTTCCTAAAAATAGGAATAGTGGCAAATGCAACGGAAACGCCCAAAACAGGTGCGCGTTCCACGCCGTTACCCCATGATTGGTGGCGGTGGCAAGGCCAAACAAAATCCAGCCCGCCAGCCCAATAATCAAAAAGAATACTTTATCGAAGGTGTAGGAGAACGTACGTTGCTTCTTTTGCCGTTGTGTCAGCCAAACGACGCCGGCCGCCAGGATACCGAATAAAAACAAAGGGCTCAGCCACCAAGGCTGGGAGGGCTGTTCCATGTGGGAGAAATGCGTGGTCACCAAAGGCTGTGTCGCACTGACAAGCGGTTTAGCTCCCAGCGTTGCCTTGTCAAAATGATGCATCAAATTGTAAGGCAGGTACATCTCCTGTTGAGGCGTAGCTATATCGTCGGAAGGAAAACCTAAGGCTAAATTCATCAAAAATTTCTCCCACGGTTTTTTGTCCAAATAAATATTCATCCATTGACGAAAACTTTTCGATTCTCCTTCAATGGGCTTATTGGAAAAGGACAGACTGTCGCCGCAGGCTACTTGAAGCGCATCTCTTAAACGTGTGGAACAGTTGTCAAAAAAGAACCGGTATTGGTATTCCCGGTTTTCGGGAAGGGCATTGTTCTCTAAAAAATCGTACAAACGTTGTTTTTGGGCTTGCGACAGATTCAATATCTGCTCGGTCATATCGCGCTGTTGAGCTTCATAGTGGGGAATCACGTACTCCATCGGAATGACCGAAAGCGTATAGGGTAGGGTACCTCTTACAAATTTTAATAAAAAGTTCCCTGTTTCGAAAGTAAAAGTACCGTAGTTGTAGTTCTTGCTGATGCCGTTGGTCGGGTCATAGATCCAAAAAGAACTGTGCCCAAAGCCGCTTCCTTCAAATACGCTGCTTCCCGGGGCAATGGTAACCAAACTTACCTTAGCGTCTTTACTGAGCTGTTGAGCAAGGAGCGGACCGGTAACGAGCAGCAGGCAATAAGCAGCAAGCAATAAGCGGTAAACATACGACCGCCAACGCCCGATGGCCATTTGCGCCTTGTTTTTGTGTTTTGGTGCATTTGCCTTTACACTTTTAAGATTTCCCTGCAACAACGATAACGATTTCACCTTTGATTGTTTTTTCGGCAAAATAAGTAATAATTTCCGTTAAAGTCCCACGGACCGTCTCTTCGAACATTTTTGTTAATTCCCGCGAAACAGAGGCTTGTCGGTCGGCACCGAGATATTCGGCAAACTGTTCCAACGATTTCAGCAGACGGTGGGGCGATTCGTAAAAAATCATCGTACGTTCTTCTTCTTTCAGTTCGGTCAGCCGGGTATGTCGCCCTTTTTTATGGGGCAAAAAACCTTCAAAGGTAAAACGGTCGCTTGGAAGCCCGGAATTGACCAGAGCCGGCACAAAAGCCGTGGGACCGGGCAGGCATTCGATGTCAATGCCGTTTTTGATGCATTCCCGCACTAATAAAAAACCCGGGTCAGATACAGCCGGCGTACCGGCGTCGGAAACCAAGGCCATGGTTTCGCCTTTGAGCAATCGAGCTATAATTCGCTGCACCGTTTGGTGTTCATTATGGATATGATAGCTTTGCAGGGGTTTGCTGATGCCCAAATGTTTGAGTAAATGTCCGGAAGTACGGGTGTCTTCCGCTAAGACCACATCTACACTCTTCAGTATATTGACAGCCCGCAACGTAATGTCTTCCAGATTACCGATAGGAGTCGGTACTAA
The DNA here is from genome assembly GCA_046329125.1 of Spirosomataceae bacterium. Lineage (GTDB taxonomy): Bacteria > Bacteroidota > Bacteroidia > Cytophagales > Spirosomataceae > Runella. The sequence continues at coordinate 87,812 of JAXLVD010000001.1, forward strand.
ATATAGTTTCATACTGTTTCAATCGCTTCACAGAAGTTTAAATCACTTTACGTAAATTACTTTTTCGCGCTTTTCTGTTAATTGACCGAAAGTCCTCAGTTCAAAACCGCGTTCTTCCATCAAGGCCTCAAACTCCTCCTGTGCTTCCGGCTCGACCGCAATCAACAAACCGCCGCTTGTTTGCGGGTCGGCTAAGATAAATTTTTGAATTTCGGTTACTTCGGCTATTTTATGACCGTAGCTGTCCCAATTTCGAACTGTCCCTCCCGGATATGATTTTTGGGATAGATAATCCTCAATGTAAGGAAGGGTAGGAACTTTGACAAAATCAATTTCAGCGCTCAAACCGCTGCCTTCGGCCATTTCTATCAGGTGTCCCAATAAGCCGAAACCGGTCACGTCGGTGAGGGCCGTTACGTAAGGTAAGGTGCCTAATACCGCCCCGATGTGATTCAACTGCATCATTTGCAGAGGGGCGATAGTGGCGTGTTCTTCCTTCAGTATCCCTTTTTTTTGGGCTGTGGTCAAAATACCTACGCCCAATTTCTTGGTCAGATACAACAAACAGCCTTCTGTCGCAGTGTCATTACGTTTGAGGTGAGAAATCGGTACCTTGCCGGTAACGGCGAGGCCGAAGATGGGTTCGGGGCTATCAATACTGTGACCGCCCGCAAGCGGAATACCGGCTTCTGCACAAATGGAACGGCTGCCGGCTACGACTTGGCCGGCGATTTCGGGAGGAAGTTTATCAATGGGCCACCCCAAGATGGCAATGGCCAACAACGGCTGTCCGCCCATGGCATACACGTCCGAAATGGCATTGGCAGAAGCAATCCGGCCGAAGTCGAACGCATCGTCCACAATAGGCATAAAAAAATCAGTGGTGCTGATGACAGCTTCGCCGTTGCCCATGTCCATTACGGCGGCATCATCGCGTGATTCATTACCGACCAACAACCCTTGCGGCGTACCGTCCCCACCCCCCAATGGGGGAGTTCCTTTCTCCCCCATTGGGGGGTGGGGGGCTAAGATAATATCCAGCACTTTAGGCGAAATTTTGCAGCCGCAACCCGCGCCGTGGCTATATTGGGTCAACTTGTACGATTTTAAGTCAAGAGTCATAGTTACGATACTTTATGTTTAATAAAGTTAAACAAATCCCAAAAGTACCTGTTTTATCTAAAAGTCTATACACCGTGACCAAATGTTACTTAACAATTTCTTAAAAAGAAGTATTTTGAAAATTACAATAAAAATTTATATTATTCCAATAAATCAGGCATTTAGCTCTGCTGACATACTATTTTCTTGATGATATGTTTTTGTTTGTCCCACAAAATTCTTGTTTCTTTGCATCGATTTTCAGCATCAATTAACTAATTAGGCCAAATCACAATTCTAACCAACATCCCCAATTTTATGAATGGTAAACATGTACGTAAGATGCGCCGAATAATTGCATTTTTCGCAGTCGTCAGCGCTTTTTTTATGGGCATTTCGGAAGTAAACGCCCAAGTAACTGCCTCTTCTATTACCGGTACAGTAAGAGACAGTAAAGGTGATGAGTTACCGGGCGCTACGGTTGTAGCAGTCCATACTCCTTCCGGTTCCAAATACGGAACCGTGACGAATGATAAAGGACGCTTTGTATTGCCTGCCGTCCGCGTAGGAGGTCCTTACACAGTTACGGTTACGTTTGTCGGTTTCAAAGAGCAGTCAAAAGGAGATATTTATGCCAACTTGGGTGCTGCCGCTGATGCTAATTTCAGCTTGGCAGAAGACGGCAAAGACCTTCAGGAAATCGTAGTAACCGGCGGTCGTTCGGATATTTTCTCTTCGGGGCGTACCGGTGCCGCTGCTACATTGGGCCTGAATGCGGTGAACAGCTTGCCAACCATCGGTCGTACTATTGATGATATTACTAAATACAACGCTTACAGTAACGGTCGTTCGTTTGCCGGCCAAGATGCTCGTTTGAATAACTTCACCATTGACGGGGCTGTGTTCAACAACGGTTTCGGTTTGGGTAACTCTGCACAGGCCGGCGGTCGTACAGGAACTACGGCGGTGTCGTTAGACGCTATCGAACAAGTACAGATCAACATTGCTCCCTTTGACGTTCGTCAATCGGGTTTTGCGGGTGCGGGTATCAATGCAGTAACGCGTTCGGGTACTAACGAAGTAACGGGGTCAGCGTACTTTTTGACCAGAGGAAGCAGTTTGGTAGGCAAAAAGGCAGATGGTCAAGATCTCCCTACAGTCAATATCAATGAAAAAACAGTCGGTTTCCGTATCGGGGCTCCGATCATCAAAGACAAATTGTTTTTATTTGCCAACTTCGAGAACTTCACCAGTTCTACCCCTGCGTTGACGTGGGTGGCTAACCGCTCAGGCGCTACCGGTAACGTTTCACGCGTGACGGCTGATGACCTGAATGACTTGGCCAACTTCATGAAAACCAATTTTAACTACGAGTCAGGGGCGATTGATAACTTCAACAACGATGTAAAAAGTACCAAAGGCTTGATTCGTTTGGACTATAACATCAGCAATAACCACAAACTGACCTTACGTTATTCGCATCATAACTCCCAATCAGGTTCTATTATCAGTAACAGTAACAGTAGTAATACGGCAGGGAACGGAAACCGTACCAACTCAGCTTTGGCCCTTTCTCCCGAAAACACCGGTTACCTGATTGCAGATAATACCCGTTCGTTTGTTGCCGAATTGAACTCTACCTTTGGCGGAAAAATTGCCAATAACTTCATTGCTACTTTTAACAAGCAGATCGAAGACCGTCAGTACAAAAATGACATCTTTCCGACCATTGATATTTTGAAAGACGGAAGTACCTATACTTCGACGGGCTTTGACCCCTTTACGCCAAACAACAAGTTGAATTATTCAACGTTGAATTTTACCAACAACTTAAGTTATTTTGCCGGTAAACACACACTTACCCTTGGTTTGGTGTACGAACACTATACTTCCAACAACGTGTTCTTCCCTTCTTCCAACGGGGTATGGGTATTTAACTCCATTGCTGATTTTAAAACGGCGGCTTTGGCTTATAAAGCCAATCCAAGTCTTACTACTTCTCCTGTACAGGTGGCTCGTTTCAACTACCGTTATTCGTTGTTGCCAAACGGTGCTGAACCATTACAAACCCTGAAGCAATCGACTTATTCGGCGTATTTGCAAGACGAAATCCAAGTAACGGATAAATTCAAATTGACCGGCGGTGTTCGTTTTGATTTGTTTGACTATAATGATAATTTGGCCAAAGACTTCAATAACCCTGTAGTAGCGGGTTTGACCTATAAAGATGAGAATGGGCAAGATTTGAAAATCAGTACCGGAGCGTTCCCCAGCAATAAATTGTTGGTATCACCCCGCTTGGGCTTTAACTTAGACGTAAAAGGAGACAGAACGACGCAGATTCGCGGCGGAACGGGTATTTTCGTATCCCGTATTCCTCAGGTATTGGTTTCTAACCAATTGGGTAACAATGGGGTCAATACGGCGATACTTAACTTTACCAATACTACGGCCTATCCGTTTACTTTAGATCCTACACGTTACAAGCCTACTACAACGGACATTACCAAATTGCCGGCTTACGTTATCAATGCTTCGGTGGACGGTTTGAAAAACCCGGTAATCTGGAAAACCAACTTGGCCATTGACCAAAAATTGCCTTGGGGCTTGATCGGAACCTTGGAAGGGATCTATAACAAAAACATTCAGGCCCTTCGCTACATTGACGGTAACCTGAAAGGCCCAAGCGGCACCTTGAGCGGTCCGGATACTCGCGGTCGTTTCCCTGCCTCAGGTTTGTCAGGAACAGCGGTTAACCCGGCTCGTTTTATCAATGCGGCCAATACCAATGCCTTTATCCTGACCAATACCAAAGAAGGGTATTCTTATTCTTTCACTGCTAAATTGGAGAAAACGGCGAGCAAAGGGTTCAGCGGTATGTTAGGTTATACCTATGCCTTAGCCAAAGACCTTCAATCGGTTGCCAGTACCGTATTGGCCAACATCCCAACCGTAGCGGGTCAAAATTACCTGACTCCTTCTTGGTCTGACAACGACCTCCGTCACCGTTTTGTCGGTTATTTGAACTATCGCCTCAACTACGGCGGTAAATTGGGCGGTTCGACCATGTTTACCCTCGGTATGGTTTCTAACAGCGGTTTCAAAGTATCTTATATTTCCGGCAGCGACATCAATGGGGATGGTCAAAACAATGACTTGATCTTCGTTCCTAATAAAGGTTCTGATCTGACCTTTACGTCGTTGACTTCCGGCGGAAAAACCTTTACGGCTGATCAGCAAGCAGCGGCATTTGATGCTTACATCGAAAACCACCCTTATTTGAAAACCCGTCGCGGTCAATACGCTGAACGTAACGGGGCTGCTGTACCTTGGTTGACTCGCTTCGACTTTACCGTAGAGCAGGATTTTTACGTAGCTGTTGGTGCCAAAGGCAAGAGAAATATCATTCGATTGCGATTTGATTTGCTTAACGCCGGCAACCTGTTGAATAACAAATGGGGAGTAGCTTATACTACTACAGGTACCAGTCCGTTAACGATGGCCAGTATCAGTACTGCCGGTGTGCCTACTTACCGTATGGCAACACAAGTAGTCAACGGCGAAACGATTTTGCTGCGTGATGCTTTTGTAAAGAGTATCAATGTCAATAACGTATGGCAAGGTCAATTCGGTATTCGTTATATCTTTAACTAAGATTTTTAAAAAGTACTAAGCTGAAAAACCCCCTATAAAGTAATAGGGGGTTTTTCTGTTTTATAAGAATACTGAAACACAGATGGACAAAAAAAGGCTGTTTTCCGAAAAGATATTCCGACCCTTCTGCGAAGGAGACAGGCACCTGTCCGATCAATTGACTGATTTGCTTTACCAAAAATTTACGGTCGAAAGTCACGATTACGGAGATAACCAAGTGTGGACTATTGTGGAAAATTACTTTACAGAAAAAGTAATTCCCCACAAAATGGAAGTTCGTAAAGCAGGACTGGGATTTTTAGAGCAAACGGAATTTTTAAAGCTGATTTCTTTGTCTGATGGTTATCTTAAAGATGACCCGGCAGCAACGTTTAAGTACCATTTGTGGATCCACGACCTTTCCAAGTTTTCCTTGAATGAAGCCTATGGCTATGCGGTACATGATTTCAAAAATCCCGAACCCACCTTATCTGTTTATCGAAATGCCTGGCACCATCACAAGATCAACAACCCCCATCATCCCGAATATTGGTTTAATGCAGAAAGAGGAGGGACTGTGTCCCCCCTGCCGATGCCGGGAATTTATGTAGGGGAAATGATAGCCGATTGGGTAGGGGCATCGCGAAGCTACGGCACTGATCTTAAAGAATGGTTGGCAAGAAACTTATCCCAATTTTTATTTCACCCTTATACTGCACATTTAGTGCAAACCGGTCTTTCTGTGATGGGTTTTAAAGTTAAAAACAAGGATAACCAACTATTCCTGAATTAAAGAGGTTGGGTATTTTTGGGAGAAAAGAGGCAAATTGTTGGGATAATAAAAGATTTTTAACGCTTTTCGGTTTCTCCCTTTTTCGGTTTCTTATTTTTCAGTTTCTTAGTGTCGCTTTTCTTTGTTCTTTTGTAGGAGGAAAGCATTAACCACCAAAAATCCTTTTTACCATGTCGCAAAAGCGCGTTCTCATTGCCGAAGACAGTTCCGTCATCCAAAACTTAGCCCGTAAAATTTTGGAGTTTCAGAATTACGAAATCACCGCCGTCAAAAACGGAGAGCAAGTCATGCAGATTGTTGACAAAGAAGACTTCGATATTGTCCTGCTCGACATCAACATGCCTATCATGGACGGTATGGAATGTGTAAAAGCAATTCGTGATCTGAGTGACAAGAAAAAGGCTTCTTTGCCTGTTGTGGCCATTACCGGCAACGCTAAAAATTACTCCGAAGAGGAATTTAAAGCCGCCGGTTTTAACGATGTTCTTGTAAAACCCCTCAATTTCGACCGTTTGGTTGAGATTGTCAATGAATTGACGGAAGAATAATTTTTAGTATTGAGTAGATAGTATTGAGTATTGAAGCAAAAGCCACTTTACTCAATACTCAATACTTATTACCCATTACTATCGAATGCTTGTTACTCTCCTCGGTACCGGAACGTCTTCGGGTGTGCCGCTGATCGGCTGCCGCTGTGCGGTTTGTCGCTCGTTGGATTACCGCGACAAACGCCTGCGGGTCTCTGTTCATATTCAAACACAGGGTCGGAGTTTTGTGATTGATACAGGTCCGGATTTTCGCCAACAGATGCTGCGGGAAGGAATTTCCCAACTGGATGCCGTGATTTTTACGCATCAACACAAAGACCATACCGCCGGTCTGGACGACGTACGAGCGTTTAATTTCCTTCAACAGCGCGATATGCCCGTGTACGGTCGGGCAGAGGTGCTGGACCAACTTCGCCGCGAATTTGACTATGTGTTTGCCGAATACCGCTATCCGGGTATTCCTCGTTTGCAACTGCACGAAATCGTCAATGAGTCTTTCACCATTGCGGGAATCCCTTTTACACCGATTGATGTACTGCATCATCGTTTGCCCGTTTTTGGCTTTCGCATCGGCAATTTTGCCTATCTGACCGACGTCAATCACATCCCTGCCGCAGAACTGCCCAAACTCAAAGACTTGGATGTATTGGTATTGGGGGCTTTACAACGAGAGCAACACCTATCTCATTATACATTGGAGCAGGCTGTTCATGTTGCGCAGACATTGCGCCCTCAACGGGCCTATTTTACGCACATCAGCCATAAATTGGGGTTGCACAGCGAAGTGGAAAAAGAACTTCCGTCGGCTGTCCACTTGGGTTACGACGGTTTGCGGTTGTATGTTGAAGATTAAAAGACTGATTTTTTCTTTTTTATAAAATTATTTTTTGCGAAAACTCGTTGACAATCAGCTGAAAAGTAAATAATTGCGAATATTTAGTAAATTTCTGCTTGACTTTTCTGCTCAAACTCCTACCTTTGCAGTCCCAAAACAATGGGAATTAAGGTTTCGTAGCTCAATTGGATAGAGCATCTGACTACGGATCAGAAGGTTTGGGGTTCGAATCCCTACGAGACCACTAAAAAGCTTCAACTTCAATGTTGAAGCTTTTTTATTAACATCCCTCCTTACGCTCTTCTTGCCATCTCCAACATAATTCCGATATTTAAGCCATGGATACCTGTCGAATAAAATTGGGATGGACGCCGAAAACCAAAATACGGAGTGGAAAGAATCATGGCGTGACGAATACCTAAAGTGGATTTGCGGATTCGCCAATGCGCAAGGTGGTACTATTGTCATTGGCAAGAATGACCGCGGTTACATCGTGGGCGTACCGGATGCAGACAAACTCATGGAAGATATTCCTAACAAAGTACGGGATGTGTTGGGAATTGTGGCAGATGTAAATCGGCATTCCGAAAACGGCTTGGAATATCTTGAAATTACGGTGGAGCCTTATCCCTATCCGGTCAATTACAAAGGTCAGTACCATTATCGCAGCGGAAGCACCAAACAGGAGCTGAAAGGCGCAGCTCTGAACAAGTTCATCCTCCAAAAAACGGGCCGACATTGGGACAGTGTGCCCGTCCTGAACGTCACCCTCAATGACCTCGACAGCCGGGCGTTTGATAATTTCCGAAAAAGAGCCACCCGTTCCAAGCGCGTGGAAGAATCGGTCCTGGAAGCAAGCAACGCGGCATTGTTGGAACACCTGCGGCTAACCGAGAACCAACACCTCAAACGCGCTGCTGTCCTGCTTTTCCATCCTGATCCTGAAAAATTCATTACGGGCGCTTACATCAAAATCGGCTTTTTTGAAAATGAAGCAGATCTGGTATATCAGGACGAAATCCATGGGACGCTTTTTGAACAGGTGGAAAGAACCATGGACTTATTGCTGACCAAGTACATGCGGGCCATTGTAAGTTATGAAGGCATCGGGCGCATCGAAACCTACCCATTCCCCGAAGCCGCGCTGCGCGAAGCCCTGCTCAATGCCGTAGCGCACAAAGATTACAGCAGCGGCAACCCCATTCAAATCAAAGTCTATGACCACAAGCTGTCATTGTGGAATACCGGCCATATTCCCGAAGGTTGGAGTGTGGAGAAATTTCTGAACATTCACTCTTCCAGTCCCAATAATCCCGACATTGCCAATACCTTTTTCAGGGCGGGAATGATCGAGTCGTGGGGACGTGGTATTTATAAAATCCTCAACGAGTGTGAAAAAGCTCATGTACCGGCCCCTATCTATGAATTTTATTGGGGAGGAATAGAGGTGCATTTTGTCGCTGTGAAAAGTTCGGAGAAAAGTTCGGAGAAGGGTTCGGAGAAAAGTTCGGAGAAGATACTCAAATTGGTCAGTGATAATAATCAAATCACCATTGCAGAACTTGCACTGGCAGTCGGTATCTCAACCCGCGCTATTGAAAAACAAATCAGTAAACTCAAGAGCTCAAAACAACTTGAACGAATAGGAGGAGATAAAGGAGGCTATTGGAAAGTGCTGAAATTCATTCCATAAAGTTTATTCATCACTTCAACAACAGGACTGCCCCTCTGAACTCATAGCCGTCGGCCGGTTTGGTTTTGATGACATACACATACACTCCCGTAGGCAGGGCTTCACCGTTAAATTTACCGTCAAAAGCCCTTTGAGTACTTCCTTTTCCAAAAAAAATGGCATTACCCCAACGATTGTACAAACTGACCTCTGCTTCGGGGTAATTCTCCAACCCTCTTAATTCCCATGTGTCGTTTATTCCATCGCCGTTGGGCGTAAATGCTTCCGGAATATGAATCGTTGTAATCACTCTGACCAAAATTGTATCTACGGCAATGCAGCCGTTTGGGCCTTCGGCGCGCAGCGTATAAAAGGTGGTGGCTTCGGGCGCTGCGGAAGTCATCGCAGCTGTTGGGTTAGTAAGACCTGTAGGAGGAGTCCAAGTGTAGCGATACCCCGCCCCCAAATCCCCTTTTAGTTCGATACTTGCCCCTTTAAATATTTCTCGATCTCTGCCCAGATTAAGGAGGGGAGGAGGGGTGATTACTAATGTTCGGACCGCTTCACCGCTTTGGCACGCTAAACTTCCTTTGATGCTGTAAGTAATTGTGTGTGTGCCCACTCCCGCTGTTTTGGGATCAAACTGATTATTTACCACTCCTTTTCCTGAGAAAGACCCGCCCGAAGGGCTTGCTTTCAATGGCAGGGGTGGGTAGTCGGTGCCGCAGAAATTAGGAAGTGAGTCAAAGGTAACGGTGATTTTATTGACGACTTCTATCTTCGCTGCTATGCCCGAGGCCTGACAGCCATTAGTATCTATGACAGTCACATTGTACTCTCCCGCTTGTGAGACAATTAAGGCATTTTTAGTTTCATTGGGCAGGTTTTGTCCGTTGGAAGTCCACTGAAAGGATTTGACAGCATTGTTGGTCACTGATAAGGTAGCCGAAGTTCCCGGGCAGATTTGCCCACTGCTGCTATTGGTGATATTGACCACAGTAGGAGGAACGGTTTGGATTTTTACTGTATCTGAGCGGGATGTGCAACCTTGCACTATATCATTGATGATCGCCCAATAACTTCCGGGTTCGGTAACGGTGTAATTGGACTGTGAGGCGGAAAGTTTCTGGCCGTCTTTGTACCATTCATAGGTATAGTTGGCGTTGGCAGGGCTCTCCAAGGCAAATTTTCCGTTGGTAAGACAAATTCTGGGCGGACCGGTACTTTTCAGTTTAAATGTCGTCGTGGTAAAATCTACCTTTATCTTTCGAGATCGACGTGTTTTAGAGCATTGATTTTGCAGGTAGGTAACTAATTGATAGTCGCCGGCCTCCTTCACGTCAAGGGAGGCCGTGGTGGCATTCAGAATACTGACGCCGTCTTTTTGCCATTGATAGCCCCAAGCGGCGTTTTCAGTGGCCCTGAGTTGCACAGTTCCTCCAACACAGTCTGACGCTTCTGAGGCAGGTTGCCCATTGACGGTAATGACCGGGTCGGGAGGAATTAAGGGAGGGCAATCAAAAACGAAAAATTGATAATCACGCCGCGACGCTCCAATGCGTTCGCCATTGCGGTATTCTTCGACCAACACCGTAAAAGTAAATAGCCCTATTTCATTGGCTTTGACAGACAGCTCTCCCGTTTTAGCATCAATACTTAGTGGCGGATTGCCCCGGATGGCATTGGTAGCACTATAGCCCGGTTGCCATTCAATGTATTCTGTTACTATAGGAGGGAATGAGGCGCTATAATTTCTTCCAAACTCAAAATCATAAAAACTTAACGGTGTCACGAGCGAATAGCGTAATTCATCGCTGTCACGGTCTGTTGCATCAAAAGGGAAGGTAAAAGCATCTCCCAAACAAATGTACTCGCTGTCAATTTCTTTAAACTCGGGAGAAGAGTTGATAAAAGGTTTGCCATTTTTAACCAAGGGAGGAAATTCTGCATAAAACGGAATCCCTCTTTTGTCGGGAAAGGTAATATTAGTAAGTTCCTGACTGCGACAGCAAGCATTTGAAACGATAGCATATCCTCCCGGATCATTATAGACCGCAGGGTCTAAGGTGATTTCTCTTTCAAAGTAGTCAAATACTACTTGTACTTTATTTTGAACAGCACAATTTTTGTTGGTAAAATTGAGGAGCCTTCGCAGGCTGTCTACACGCCACACGGCAAAGGTAGTAAGATTTTTTTTGTCTGACTTTCGATAAATAGAAATAGGTATTCCATAGTCGGAAGAGCGAATCTTCAGTCGGTCGTAGTACATCTTTACTATAATTTTATAACGTCCCGGCGTATTGTCCAAAGCAATCATTTCGACATTACCGCCTATGATATGATCTGCATAGACAGTAATGGATTTTAAAAAAGCTAAGAAGTATATTATATAAATAAACTTTCTCATAGTGTATTTAAAGATAAATTAAGAATAAAAAATATATCTGTAAAAACTTGACACGAATATAAATAATTTTGATTTCGCAACAATAATTCTGCCCTATTGAAAATTAATTTTGTGGGTTTGATGACCTCGCTTGAAGATTGATAGAGGCTTAAATTTTATTCAAAAGGGCTTTCAAAAAGGGAGAAAGACACGTTATTGAATGTAATTAAAAGTGACTTTGATACACGAATATTTTTAAATGTCTAAAAATTAGCTATTTAAAAAGTTAGCATTGGTTTGTAACTGATTGATTTACAGTGTGCTACTCAATTCATGCAACAAAGCCTCATATTGGTCTTTTTATGTGCTATTCATGCAACAAAGCCGTTACTATACAAAAATCGTCATTTGCTCCCGGTTTTTTGCTAATCCTTGGGTCGGCGTTTATCTTTACAACGATAAAAAATAAAGCCAATCTGCTTAAATCAGTTTTTGACACTAACACAGACCACAGGTGGTCAATGTCAGAATAATTCATGCAACAAAGCCGTTTAAAAAAATGATTTTAAACATGCTCTTACAGAGCTCTCAAATTCGAATGTTGAAATAGTATCTTAACAAGAACTTTAAGGGATGGTGCATTTTTAAAAATATACATTACTAAAATGTTTCACGAAATCCATAGTCATTTCACGGATGAATATCGTCATTTCACGGTTTATTTATATACCAAAATTATACATAATATACTGCATAAGTAAATCCATCTATTTTGCATCTATTTTGCATTTTTTTAGCAGTCTATTGACTTTATTATATTTTTACTGAAATATTTGTGCAGTTCATACAGCCAAATTTTACATTATAAAACAGCTGGAACTGATCTTCCGGCTATTCAGCAACCGGAATAGGTTATTGTAGTCAGTTAATACCAATGACCTAAACTTTAGTCAGACATATTTATATCTTCCAAGACGTAGTAAATTAGGGATAAAATCGGGAGTCTATAAAGCCGGAGACATAATTTACGCTACCGAAAACTTTGACAGAATTACCTATAAGATTCTCTGTCCGATTCGGTCGGCGATAGAGGCCGATTTTAGAATAGTTGGTGGAAATACACTGTTTTAGTCCTTTCTCGAATAAGTTAAATATAATTATAGAACTATAGGCTATAGTTAATTAATAAAGTCATTTAATATTAGTGCTGTATGAAAATTCACCTTCTCTTTTTTATTCTGTTTTTGTGGGTTAGCGGAGCTGCATCAGCTCAAACTTCTACCGAAAACTATGTTTTAATCCGTACCTACAAAAACAAAGGAATGGCGGAAGTAAATGGAAGCGCCTACACAGGAGTTCCCTCAACGGTTCAAACGAATATTACGTATTTGGACGGATTGGGGAAAACCAAATTGGAAGTAGCTGCTTATGCTTCACCTATGCAAAAAGACATCTTGGTACAAACGGGGTTCGATGCGTTGCATCGCCCCGAAAAAAGTTATCTTCCCATTGTTGCCGGAGAGGGAAACGGCACCTTTCGCACTGGTATCAACTTCGACTACTATAATAATAGCTCTAATGTATGCACTCCTACGGGGAATGCTTACCTGAAAACCTTATACGAGGATACCGCTGAATACAAAGTTGATAAATTAAATTTAAGTGATGGAAGTTTTAATTATAATTACCAAGGCTGGACCACATTTTATCCATCTTCATTAGGAGTTTTTAACTTTACGGTAACATTAGGAACCGGTTGGTATTCTATATATATACGCCTTAAAGAAGACAGTTCCGGTGATCCTGTAAATTCGTATGCGCTTAAAGTTGGAGTCGGAGATGTTTATATTGCTGCCGGGCAATCAAATATAGCCGGACAGGACAGTCCCCCAACTGTATTTAAATCCACACCAACCTCACCTTATGATTGTGTTACTGCCATAAATGAACGTCGGGATTGTGATACCAAATATATACCCGTTCCAAGCTATTTTTCCCCAATTTACTATACAAATTCTATTTCTTCCAATGGAAAGAATGGATGGTTTTACACTGATTTAGGGAACAAGTTAGTTGATTTACAAGGCACCCCTGTTGCATTCTTTAATGCGGGGTTTGATGGTACTTCCGTTTCTGTTTGGAATTCAAGTATATCAGGTGGTGCCAGTCATGCCAATCCTCTTTGTAATGGCTATCAACCTTACCAAATGTTAAAGAAAGGTCTTACGCTATTTGCCAGTACATTTGGTATTAGAACAATTTTATGGCAACAGGGGGAGGCAGACAATGTAGCCAATACTTCACAATCCGGTTATGCGACTACATTATCGAGTGTAATAAGTCAAACCAGAAGCGATTTTAATTCTAACTTAAATTGGATGATCGCGAGAACGTCATTTGATGGATCTACCAATGATGCTAATGTAACTAATGGACAGGATGACGTCATTACCTCAGATGATGGCGGTGTCAATACAAATAAACAGGGACCCAACACAGATAGTTTTGGATCAGGTTACCGAAATACAGTAGATGGCCTTCATTTTTCTTATAACACTTCAACAATGATTGATGGTTTTGAACCTCTGGCTGAAGCTTGGAAAACAGCAATTAACGGTCAAAACCCAGGTCGTATTAGTGCAAATGCTGTTCCTTCTATTACGATGACCAAATCAGGAAGTAATTATACCCTATCCGCTCCTAACGGATATGACGAATATCGTTGGGTGTATCCGGGAGACCCGCTGGATGATTACTTCAGCACATCCCAAACTCTTTACTTAACAAGTAGCACCACGACAGGGCACAGGTGTTTTGTAAGACAGGGAACTAATTGGATAGCATCAGGTACAGTCCATCCATTTGTAGAAAATTGCTACACCGGTTCTCGTAAAGGATTTGAAGAGAAATTCGAAGAAGAATTAGGGGTCAATTTCAAAGTATCCCCTAATCCAACCGAGAATGAGGTTGCAATTGAATTCTATATTGATAAACTGACACAAGTCCGCTTAGATATCGTGGATGCAGAGGGCAGAGCAGTGAAGCATATTTTACAAACAGAATTAACTGCAAATAAGCATAAGTATTCAGAGAATTTACAGAGTCTCCCTCAGGGAACATATATGTGCAGACTGATACTGAATGAATTGGTGCTTACCAAAAAAATATTGAAGAAGTAAAGTGTTTCTATTGCTCGTGAAATTTGTAAAACGAGTGTTTACATTCCCAATCATAAAACATTGAAGCAAAGAAATTACAGCTCTATTGAAAAACGAGGTAAACAACTCAGAGGGTACAATAACTTTCCATAATGATTATTCTATTTGAAAGTTAACCGGCAATAACTAGCTGAGACCTATCCTCATTACTTCACTTTGATACTTGAATAGTCTAAACCTAATCCTTATATTTATGAAGCCGTTTCCCTCCTCTGCTCAGCTAAGCATCAGAAGCTTTGCTGCTTTTACTCTTGCGTTATCTATAGCGGTGTATAGCTGTAAAACTAATGAAATGATCCCGACCCCTCATGAGCAGCCTTTAAATAATCCTTATGCAATAAGTATAGAAAATGCTGTTTTGGTAGCTGAATCATTTGATCTCTCTCAAAAAGACCAACACTTGGAAATTATCAAAAATGCGCGGCCTGCCGGAAAAGAAGTGGAAAAAAAGGAAACTGTCTATGACGAAAATAAAGAGGCTCTTTTTCACGTTTTAAACTTCAAAGAGGGGGGGTACGTTATTGTTTCGGCAGATGTGAGAGCCATTCCCGTCTTGTCTTTTTCTGAAAAAAACACCTTTGACCTCCGAGAAGCTGAACAAACAAATGGTCTGAAATTATGGATGATGGCTACCAAAGAAAAGGTAAAAAAAATAAAAAAGGAGGAAAAGCCCCCGCACGATATAGTGTTAAGCGAATGGAAGAAATACCTGAAAGAGGGCTTCATACTTCCCAATGGCAAAACACTGCGTACCTCTAACCAAAATTGCCAGGAATGGTACACCATAGGCCAATACATGTGCCAAAACAGTACTATTACGATTGGGCCACTGATGCAAACTCATTGGGGCCAAATGGGAATTGCCAGCTTATTTTGTCCTACTTCTTACGCTAATGACGGTTGTCAAGAATGCGGTCATGCACCTGCCGGTTGCGGTCCGATTGCCGTAGGACAGGTAGCGAGAGAGTTGTTTGTGGATGTCCCCAATGTCAATCCTCCTTTTGACTATGCTGCTATGCCCACATGGTATTGGACTGCTTGTGATTTAAATACGCCGGGTGACCTCCAATTAGCCGTGATGACTTCCGCGATCGGGGTGTCGGTAGGTGCTCAATACAACTTTTTTGCCACTTGCAATACTTTGATTTACCCTTGGACCATCCCTCAAGGGTTAACCGCTGCGGGCCTGAACGGAGGAGCCGTGCAACAAAGAACCTTTGGAGATGCCGGCCTGATTCAAAGTGAAGTATCACAGGGCTATCCGCTCATATTCTACGGTTATGATGCCGGTGAGATTTTTACTTCTTGGCATATTTGGGTATGTGACGGTTATATGTCTCATCAGTACAAATCGTACAACTGCGATACGCAGGGCTGTGACGAATGGTCAATGACTTGGCTTAATATGAACTGGGGGTGGCATGGAGCGAGTGACGGTTGGTATGCTTTTGGCAATTTCAATCCCGGAGGCGACCAATACGATTCCTATCTGCATTATTATTATAATATCAGGCGATAATCTTTTAATCAACTAAAAAAATGAAATACCTTTTAAGCAGCATTCTCTTGGTTTGTTTGGTGAACTGTGAAGGCTGCATCACTAAAATCCCACCTTTTAATGTAAATGGGAGATACAAACTCCATCGAATTGAAACGTCCAAACTGAATATTACCGAATTCAAACAGGAAGAGGTCTTAGTAATCCCTCCCCACAATAGTTTGAACAACAGTTTGACCTATACCAATACGGTGGAAATTTACCGAGACAGGAAATTGGTCAAAAGCATTGACTATACCGAAATAGAAACGGACAGAAAAAGAACATTTCAAATATATACGTTTGCAGACGGAACAAAACGTAAATTTGATATAGTCAGCGGTAATTTAATTACCTCTGACTTTGTCAAAGAAATTGGCGGGAAGGAAGACACTACGTTGCTTTATTATAAATACATTTCTTATCCCGATTTATGGTAAGGTACTACTGACCACTGATTGAACAAATCCTGAACGCGTTCGGGAGCCGCGTGATACACATCTCATTAACTGAAAATCTCAGTTCGTCGTAGTATTCTGAGACATAAAAGTTCAAACCATTGTGCGTTGTCGTCTTTTGGAAGCTACGGTTTATACACAAGTATTTGATATTTTTGTTTTCTTTTAAAACGTTGAATGTAATGTTAAAAAAAACGAAGTTGCTTTTGATTTCGGGGACAAGCGGTTAAATTTAAGAGCCTGTGAATTTGTTTCTGATGTAACGGAGAATGTTCAAACCAAAGTACATCAACTAAGTGAGAGTTGGTCGAGTCAAATGGCCTATTATCGTTTAATCAATAACAAAAAAGTGAGTACAGAGGCTATTATATCGGGTTTTACAAAGGCTACCTGTGAACGAATAGAACCTGTTCATTATTTGTGTTTTCAAGATACGACTCAGGTCAACTTGGAGAGTAATCGTGGTCGTATCCGTCCTAATTCAGGCCTTGGCCTCATAGCCGACAACAAAAGTTTAGGGTTTTATTTACATCCGAGTTTAGTGATGAAAGCTTCTAATGAAAGTTGTATAGGCTTTTCATTTATTAAACCCTACATTCATGTGCAGGGGGGAGCCAATCGGCATGAACGTAACTATAACTATCTTCCCATCCAGGAAAAGGAATCGTATCGTTGGATTCAGTGTGTTCAACAAAGTTCAAAAACGCTCTCGAATGCCTCCATGAGAACCTATGTTCAGGACCGAGAGGGAGATATTTTTGAGCTATTAGCGAGCCATACAGACAAAGACTTTTTTATTATTCGTTCAACCTATAATCGAAAAGTTAGCTATGGTGAACAGATTTGTGGCTTGTATGAAACCTTAGCCTCCTCGGTCTTAGGAGATACTTACCGGCTTGATGTTCGAGGGGATATTCGTAAAAATACGCTGAATCGTCAAGCCCTGATGGAGCTTAGATTCATCGAAGTTGAAGTTCAACCTCCTCTTAGACATAGTAAAACAACTTCAATATCACCTGTCAAAGTTGTCGCCATTGAAGCCAAAGAATCTCCATCAAGCGTTCCTGATGGACAAGAACCCATACACTGGCGTATTTTGACAACCCATCAGGTAAACGATTTTTCTGATGCGTGCCAAATCGTGTATTGGTATTCATTGAGGTGGCACATCGAAACCTTATTTCGACTATTAAAAACCCAAGGATTTGATATTGAGAGCATTGGGCTTGAAAATGGCGAAGCTATTATAAAAATGACGCTTTTTGCCCTGTGGGCAAGTCTTAAAGTAATGGCTTTACTTTTGAGCAGCAAAACCATTTTTCCGAATCAAAATCAAGCGGTCAATGAACTTTTTACTGAAAGTGAAATAGAATGCTTAAAAGTTCTTAATGTCAAATTTAGTGGAAATACTCCGGGCGGCGTTCCGCAAAAATTAAAAAACCCTTACCCGGATACCGCCTTATCATGGGCTTTCTGGGTAATTGCAAGGCTGGGTGGATGGAAAGGATATAATTCCCAAAGACCTCCGGGAGTAATAATACTATACAAGGGAATAAAAAAATTTGAACTCATCTTGATGGGCTATGAATTACAAAGATGTGTATAAACAGTAGCTTTTGGAAGAGGGCGTATTAAAATAAATAGATTGTCTGTAACACGATGAGTGCCAAAAAGCCTAAAGCAGGCTATGAGTACATAATCAGTAATTTGAAGGCAAGTAAAAGCCTATTCATTAGCCAACGTTCTTATATATTAGATTCAGTGGCAGTCCCTAAAATTATTTTCAAAAAATCGGTAGAACTACCGATTGACAATATGCTTATTTATTCATTACCTTTGCACCGCCGCTACCTGCTACGGTAAAGCAATCGAAACAAATAAGGAGAGAAACTTCCCAATTCTAACAGAGGAGAATGGTTTGCGCTGAAGTGTTATGATTTATTTACGATTATTTTTCACGAACGACAATTATCCTTGTCGAGTTGGCTTTGAACGGCCTTTGAGCATCTTTTTAACTACCCCTACTTTTCGATCAGCCGGAGGTTATGCATTATTTTCCCCGCTGATCCGCCATACGATCTCACTATCTTACCTCCCTTGCCAAACATGAGTCAGTGACCTGTTTGTCAGTTGGTCTGTGAAATCGTTTCTTTTTGAACAACTGAATTTTTTGACAGCATTCTACTGCTGCTGTTCCTGAATAATTGTGTTTTAAAATAGCCCATTTATACCAATAGCCTTAAGAGGATAATGAAACTTAGTTTACGTTGTTTAGCTGTAATGTGCCTTTTTGTCGGCAGTGTTTATGCGCAAGGTACCTCTACTGAAAATCGGATTATTACAAAAACCTTCCGCACTTCGGGCGGTCTGGATCCTGTGACCACCTTTCAATACTTAGATGGGCTGGGACGGCCCACGCAAACGGTCGTTCAGGAAGGCGGTTCGCAACAGACGGGCAAACCCGATCTTCTGACTTCTACCCAAACCTATGATGCCTTCGGCCGAGTTGAGAAGCACTATCTGCCCACACCTTTGTCCGCAGGGGGCGGTAGCTATCAGCCTGCCTCCACGGTACAAACGCAGGCGCAGACTTTTTACAGTGATGCTTCTCCTTTCTCTAAATCGGAATACGAAGCCTCGCCGCTGAATCGGGTACTTAAACAGTTTGGGGCCGGTAATGCCTGGCACAGTAATAATCGTGCGGTGGGCAGTCAATATCAAAGCAACAGCGGCGGTGATGTCTTCATTTGGACCGTGAGCGGTCACACCCTTTCCAAGGGCTCCTACTACGCTCAGGGATCGCTTTACAAAACGGTTGTCACCACAGAAAGCAACGCGCAGGTTATTGAATTTAAAGATAAAGAAGGGCAACTGATTGAAAAATGAGTACAGGAAGCCTCGGGTTATCTCAAAACGTCCTACGTTTATGATGACTTCGGTCGCTTGGCGGCTGTACTGCAACCGGAGTTAGTGAATCAAAATCCCTCCTCGGTAGATGCTTCAGCCTCCAATCTGCTTTTTTTCTATGAGTACGATGAACGCGGGCGAGTGGTTCAAAAACTGGTTCCCGGGGCGGGCTGGACGTATTTGGTCTACAACCGGTTGGATCAGGCAGTGTTGACCCAGAATGAACGCCAACGCTCAGACAATAAATGGACCTTCAGCAAATACGATGCTTTCGGCCGGGTGGTGCTGACGGGCGAATTGACCAACACGGCATCGCAAAGCACCCTGCAAGCCAATTTTAACAGCCACAGTACACCCTATGAAGACCGAACGGGCAGCCAATTCGGCTACACAAACGGCAGCTTTCCTTTTACCACCACCGACGCCGAGGTTTGTGTAGTCAATTATTACGATAATTACGACTGGTCACCGCCGGCGAATTTCAATTCGAGCGGCGCTTTAGGAACTTCAGGATCAGTTCAATATCAAATGTTATTGGATACAGCAGAAGTAGGGTCGCCACAGTCATATAATACTGTTGAAAATAATGCTCCTTACCTTATGATGGCAAATGCAAGTGATTTTACAGTATTATATGCATTAAATCATGGTGCATTTGGGTTTTTCTATCCTGATGGGAATGGTGGAAATGTGTATGATATCGGTCTTCGCAAAGGACATTACAAGTTAGTAATTAACTATCAAAGTGCGAAAGGAGAAGGACCGTTTCCTGCAGTAAGGGAACCGAGAGGCACTACGTTGGCAACTAAACCATATTGATTTCGTATTGTCTTCCAAAATGGGAAGGGGAATAGTGCAGCACGGGTTGGGGAAAGAGAATAGAGATTAAATGTTTTCTATAACCAAGGTACGTTGGTTTAATGAAAAATTTACCACTCTTTTTTTAACTGTAACAAACACAAACTCCTTCATTATTGTACCTATTTTGTACTGAACCCCCTTTGTTCGGGTTAAGTCGTTCAATATTAATATATTATGTGGTCCCTACGAGACCGCTGAAAATCAAGAACTTATGAGGTGAAACTTGTAAGTGCTTTTTTATTTGATACACAAGTTTTGAAATTCATCCTTTGCTCTATTGATCCGTTGTTCACGCAAAGTCGCAGTGATGCAAAGAATACAATAACCGGATTATCTTTAACTCTAAAGCGTCTCTGCGTGAGGTATGGGGCATTTCACGGAGGTCGCAACAGCGTAGGGCGGCAACCCCCGTGAGATGGAATGACTTGATCTGCTGATGGGCTAATATCAGGCGTTAAACGCTGCCTCAAATTCCTTCTCGGCAAAGGCTTCCAGCGTAGTGGGTGTGGTATTTTCGGGAGTGCGTTCAAAACCTTTAAGGTATTCTCCGGAGTTGATTCCGGCAAAAAGTTCATTGTAGCCGTCAGCAATGGTTTCCGGAAGTCCTGCCCCCATCATTCCCGCTTTGGCTTCTTCTTTCGAAAACGGAATATAAGGGAAAGGTTTGTCAACGGCCTTGCTTAAAATGGCCGTGGCTTCGCTAAAGGTATAATCGGCGGCACCTCCCACAAATTCTGCCGAATGTCCCGTAAAATCAAGCGTCAGCAATCGTTTTG
Source organism: Spirosomataceae bacterium (assembly GCA_046329125.1). GTDB lineage: Bacteria > Bacteroidota > Bacteroidia > Cytophagales > Spirosomataceae > Runella. Next base: position 108,537 of record JAXLVD010000001.1, read on the forward strand.
ACGCTACTTCGGCAATGTCGCGGGTATGGGTTAATGGTACTTTTATATCGCCCGGGAGGCTATAGCCCTGAATCCCCGCGGCTTTGATGAGGCCGATATTGGCGTAAAAATTTTCCATAAAGAAACCCGGACGGAGGCTCAATACGTTGAGACCGGCTACCTGCTTCAGTCCCTGCTCCAGCTCATACAAGCCGCTGACCGGGCCGGCACCTTCCGGCATGTGGGCTCCCATCGAACTCAGCACTACGGCATGAGTAACTCCGGAGCCTTGCAAAGCCTCCATGAAATTGTGCGTGATTCGGCGTTGGTGTACCCGCCAATCCGTTACATCCCACACCGGCGGGATCATCAAATAAACGGCTTGGGCTCCTTTGAAAGCAGACTTTAAAAAAACGACATCTTCCAATACACCAATGGCCAATTCGGCTCCTTGGGCTTGCAGTTCTGCGCCTTTTTCGGCGTGGCGCACAATGGCTTTTACTTCTTTTCCGGCGGCTAACAACGCCTTTGTAATCAAATGTCCTGTGTTTCCGGTAGCTCCTGTGATGACGTACATAGTGGTAATAATGAATTAGATGAAATTATTAGTTGAATGCATACATACTGGTTGGTATGTTATTGGGCAAAAAAAATCAGACCGTCAGGTCTTTGGTAAATTGTTTTAATTGGGCGATCACCATTTCAAACACCGCCCGACTTTGCAGGGCTTTGGCAATGCTGAACCCCCCTTCGATAACGGCTAAGTAATAAAAGGCCGTTTGGGTCGGGTTGAAATCCGGTCGAAATTCGCCGATCAATTGGGCTTTTTTCAGACCTGTTTCAATTTGCTGCTGCATTCGGTGGGTGATTCGGTACAGTCTTTCCCGAAACCCTTCGTCCAGCGGCGGCATTTCCTGCGTCAGGTTGGTGAGCGGGCACCCGAGACGAACAGCTTCTTCGTTGGGAGCTACATTGCGGTAATAATCAATGGTTTGCAGTAGTATTTCGCCAAAGTTTTTTTCAGCGTTTTCAAACGGCTGCCAGATTTTCAAGTACATAGGACCGACGAGCTCGTCAATGATAGCGTAACCCAAATCAAACTTATTGGGAAAGTAATGATACAGTGCCCCCTTCGTGATTCCCATATCGGCTACAACCTTATCGGCGCGTACTCCCTGAAAGCCGTTGCGATGAATAGCTTCAAAGTTCTTTTGCAATATTTCGCTGCGGGTATCTGTCATGACGCTGCAAATGTAAACATACTAATTGGTATGTACAAGTTTTTGTTTCTTTATTTTTTTCGAGGCGGGTCAGTTGGTTTGATTACTCCGCATAGGGCACGGCTTTGACCATCACGGTATGGTGATATTCTTTGATAATGTGGACGTTTTCGGGCGGTATCACGCCTTTTTCAATCCGGTCAATGACGGTTTGGGGATCGGCAATGCCGAATCGATTGCAGTACCGTTTGATCGTAAGCCATTGCCCCGGCTGAAAGTCTATTCCTTTTCCTTTGAGGTAGGCGATGGCTTCTTCTCTCACTTCTCGGCTGCTTTCTATCAAAGCTTCAAGTGCTTCTTTTCTTTTTGATTTTTCCATGCGGCTACGGTCATAAAGGGTTACATTTTCTACTTAAAAATACAATTTATTTCGGTAGAAGCCACCCTTTCGAAGCCTTATTTTTTAGTGAATTTTACCCCTCCACAATCGCGATTTCTTCCTCCGTTAAGCCATACAAGGCATACACCAAGCGGTCTATTTCGGCTTCTAAGGCGGTGGTGTCGGCGTTGCTGTCGGTAGCTTTGGCGGTTAGGATTTGGTCAACTATCATTGTTAAAACTTCTTTTGATTCAGAAAGACGATTGGAAATCGGTATCTGTCCAAAGTATTGAAAAATGAGTTGATAGCCGTTTTGAATGGCTGTACAGTAGCTTGAAATCAAATACCAACCCATTTTTGAATTTAGCAGTGCAAACAGGGCTTTATCAGCCTTTGTGATTATCCACATAGAATCATTACAGTACAAACCTTGCTCATCGTAAATAAAGGCGGGTTTCACTTGGAATTTCTGATACATAATTTTGGGCTTAGTAAACTCATTATAATAATCGCAAGCCCTCAATTCCCACCAATAATCGCCTTTATCAGTTCTGATTTTAGCCTTTTCCTTAAAAGGCAGCAAAAAACTATAAATAGCAGGATAAGTAAGTTTTAGCCATAGTTCAGCGTCCTGACCGTTTCTTTTATTGTTAGTAGTACCTTTCTCAAACAAAATCAAGAATTTACTTGCTTCAGGAATACCAAATGATTTAATGTCTCGTCCAAGAATAAAAGGTCTAATAACTTCTGTACTTCGCTCGTCTTCTACTATAATTCTGTTTTTAGTTGCTTCATCAATTACAAATGCTTCTGTTAATCCGGTCAATACTCCACGGAACGCTTTGCCTTCTACGTATTCACTTAATGGTATTACATCGAAGGATAGTTTTTTACGCAGGTTTTGCTGTTGGGCGTTAGCCAGTGTCCACCCTTCATCAGATAAAGAAGATATTGGTATCTCGAATCTATAATTAACTACATGCTGCCCTAATCCATTTTCATAGCTAAGTGTTTGCAGATTAGTAGCATTGAACGTATCAAGAGAGGTTGCTTTTTGTGCCTGAATAATGCATGGATACGTTGTAGCATCGTCAAACACTTGTAAGTCTCCAAAGTCGTCTATTTCAATTAGTCGTTCTTTTTTGAAAAATTTACGGAGTTCCAGTCCGTACCCCGCCCTCATCCATTTGTTAGGCATGATGTAAACAAAGTGGCCGTTTGGACGCAATACGTTAAAACCCTGTTCAACAAAGAAGACGTACAAATCTGCCGTACCTGAATAGGTTTGAAACTTGTTTTTAAAGTAATTTTTGAAGTCTCCTATTTCTTCCTGCCGAATGTACGGCGGGTTTCCGATTACGGCATCAAAACCCACAAAATCGCCTTTGTCGTTCAATACTTCCGGGAACTCAAAGCGCCACTCAAACGAACCGCGATAGAGGGCATTACTTTCAATGTCGCTGATCTCGTTTTCTATCTGTTCGATGTATTTATCAAGACGGCGTTGCTCGATTGCTACTTCTTTGGGGTCTTTGATGGCTTTACCGAAAATATCAATGTTGTTGTCGAGCAATACCCGTTGGCCGCGCAGGTCGGCCAATTTCTTACGGCGGGGATCGCGGCGCGATACTGTTTCCCGAAATTGGGTTTTGATGTCGTTGATAAACCGCAGCAATTCCGCCTTAGCCTCTTTGCTGTTTTCGTCTTTGTAGGCTTTTACGGCGTTTTTGTAGGTACGGAGGCTAAACCGCTGTTTTTGGAATACGTCGGTAAGGTCTTCGGTCAAACTGAACTTGCTCAACAGGCTGTTCCCCTGCTTGATATTGATGTCAATGTTAGGGAGAGTTTCGAGTTCAGTAAAACCCGAGGCGTCGGTATAGTAGGCGTTTTTCAATAACTCTATCCAAAGACGCAAACGGCAAATTTTGACGGAATTGGGGTTAATATCCACCCCAAAAAGGCAGTTTTCGATCAGCGTTTGTTTTTCGTGGAATAAGGTCTTTTGGATGCGTTGGCGTTCGGGGGCCGGTTTGCCCGTAGCGGCTTGGAGGTAATATTGAAACGGCGTTTCGTCTTCATCCTGAACCACGAGTTCATCATTCAGGATGCTAACCGTGTAACCTTTCAGACGCTTACCGGTTTCATCCTGCAAGATACCCAAATCCGATTTGACGGCAATCAGTTCGTTCAACGCCGATACGAGAAAGTGACCGGATCCGACGGCGGGATCACAAATCGTAATTTCGTTGATGAGAGCGTTGGCTTCGTTTCGGTCAAGGTCTTTGTCTTCCAACGCGGCAAAATCGGCACAGTGCCAGCCTTTGGCGTCGTTGAACTTCTGAACCACGGCCTTTCGGATGGTTTCGCGGCACATGTATTCGGTGATGAATCCGGGCGTATAAAAAGAGCCGTCTTTGTAGCCGTTGATTTTCTCAAATATCAGCCCTAACACGGAGGCGTTAATCAACGATCGGTTTTTTTCCTGTATCGTTTCGCGGCTTTCGGATGCAAAATCGTAGGCATCCAAAAACGCAAACAGGTAGGAGAGGGTAGGGACCTGTTTTGTTTTTTTGTATTCGGCGTTATCTTTCAGAACGCTGTTGCCGAACAGCGGTAAGGTTTGGCTGTCGTCAAGGCTGTTGATATTGATCGTAGCGTCTTCCAATTCGCTGATTTCAAACAGCGAACTGTTGAGGTAAGGAATACGGCCAAATTTGGCTTGAATGGACGTACGGCGTTCGGCGGGGCGTTTGGCTAAGACCTGAAAGAACAGCTTAAAAAGTTCATCAAAATCGGCAATCGTTTCGCGGTTCAGGAAAGAATACGTTTTATCCTGATTATGGTAGTTAACCAACTGCGATTCCAACAATTTCAGAAACAAGATACGATTCACCCACGTAATGCAGAGTTCTAAGGCAACGCTGAACAGTTGTTCGTCCGTAGTGGCCCCGTATTGCGCCCGGTCGGGGAGGTGGTAGAGTTTGCCGGCGGTGTCGAGTTGGATAATGGTATTTTCGAGCAATGACCCCTCGTCGCGTTTATCGGCCTCTTTGCGTCGGATGATTTTTTTGCCGCCGTCTTTGATTTCTTCCAAGCCGATCAGGTGCAGCAGTTCGGAATAAAATTTAGGATTGAGTTTGTTGCTGTCCGTCGTCGTTGGCAGTTTCAGCAGATGCGTCGGCGAAAGGATTTTGAACAGGGGTAAGAGCGCCTTGTCGTTGGCGGTATTGCTGTCAGAGACGATTTTCTTAAAGTTGCGAATGTCAAAGTAAGTGAATGGTATTTCCTCAGTAAGTTTGTTTAAATTGTCTTTAACAAGCTCATAAAATAAATCATTGTTTTTGCTGACCTTTTGCCCCGCTGCCCAGGCTTTGTAATCTTTTGACAGATCGGGATTTTTGTAAAATACCCGCTCAAAGAGGGCCGCGTCAAAAATGAACCATTCGTAGACGTTGGTAATGACGCAATAGCGTAAATCGCTGTTTTTGTCTTTGGTACGCTCGCGAAAATAGTACAGGATCAATTCCTGCATGGCTTTGGTATTGAGGTTTTCGCGGGTAATCATTTCGCCTTTGTTCGTCGGCCGTTTGACCTCAAAGAGAACCCCGGCGGGGGCGTTGGCTTCTTTGCCGGTATGAATCACAAAATCGGTTTTACCTTTGGTCGCTATCAAATAAGATTCTTTGTAATAGACGTCATTCAGAAATGTTACCAAATGCCCTTTGATGTTTTCCTCACTTTCCTGTTCGTTGATGCGTTCAAAGAGGGTGATAAAGTGCGATTTGAAGCGTTCGATCTGTTCGCGGTTGCCGGCTTGGAGGCGGTACGTTTTTTCAAGGGATTCGGTTGGCGTGAGGGACTTAAGAAGCATAACAAGGGTTTTTTAGGCACACCCAAAGTAAGCTAATTTTTACGGCCCGGCCAATCGGCGGAGGGGAAAGTTATCAAACGAATAGAAGACTTACCCGGTCTTCAGGCTGTACCAACTAAGGGTTCTTTGTTGTTTCAGGAACAAGGAAAAGATAAGGAGTATAAAAGAGGCGGTGGGAAAGTGTCTCGATGTTGAAGCGTTTTTCTGAAACTGTCCCCAAGTAAAAAACAAATCCCTTAACTCGTTGAGAATTAAGGGATTGTTTGTAGTAGTGGTGGTGATGGACGGAATCGAACCGCCGACACAAGGATTTTCAGTTCTGAAATTTATGGTTTTATATGGTTTGATTTGTGTTTATATGGCTGATTTTTAGTAACTTAGCATTCAGATAAAATCACCTGATTTCAGGAAAAACCACCAAATGTTGTAGTATTGTTGTAGTAAAGATATGGCAACGGTAAAAGTAATACTGCGTAAAGAGCTAAAACAGGATGGGACTTATCCTCTTGCTCTACGAATTACCAAAAATAGAAAATCTTCCTATATTTATTTTGATTACAGCATCAAACCGGAAGATTGGGATGCAGAAAAACAGCGCGTTAAAAAGTCGCACCCGAATTCTGCACGGTTGAATAATTTCCTGCTAAAAAAACTGGCCGAGGCAAACGATCAAACCTTGGAACTGGAATCGCAAAAGAGTTTTGTTACTTCTCAGGCAGTGCGGCAAAAGATTAAACCCTCCGCAGGCAGTACGTTTAATGCCCAGTCTGAACTGTACCTTCAACGGCTGAAAGAAGCCGGTAAGTATAATCAGTACACGGCGGACAAACCCCGCATCAAACATTTTAAAGAATTTGTAAAACAGGACATGGCCTTTTCTGATATTACAGTACCTCTCTTGGAACGTTTTCAATCTCATGTAAAAAACAGATTGAAAGTCTCCGAGCGAACGGCCGTTAATCATATCGTCGTTATACGTTCGGTATTCAGTTTTGCCATCAAAGAAGGTGTAGTGGATGCCAAATTTTACCCTTTTGGCAAAGGAAAAATGAAAATCAAATTCCCTGAATCCGGCAAAATTGGTCTGAATGCGGAAGAGATTGAAAGTTTGGAAACGGTTGCATTAGAGGGGGCAGCCCATCACTCGCGTAATCTCTGGTTGTTCTCCTATTATTTTGCCGGGATGCGTGTCAGTGATGTGTTACGTATGCGATGGAATGATTTTCAAAACGACCGACTTCACTATGAGATGGGTAAAAACAATAAAGGCGGTTCATTAAAAGTGCCAGAGAAGGCACTAAAAATTATTAATCAGTACAAAGACTCCAAACAAAACAAGGATGATTTAGTATTTCCTGAATTGAAGGGCGTTGACTTTAGCGATAAATTTATTACCCAGCGAACCATTGCCTTTAAAACGAGTGTCATTGATAAATACCTCAAAACGCAGGTTGCATCTGCGGCCGGGATAGACAAGAAGCTGACCATGCACCTTGCCAGGCATTCTTTTGCCCAAATGGCCGGTGATAAAATTCCCGTACAAATCCTTCAAAAACTTTACCGGCACAGCAGCATTATTACCACAATAGGTTACCAATCTAATTTTACTACTCAGCAGACGGATGATGCTTTAGACAAAGTACTGAATATAGAGGTTAAGTAATAATTTGCCGTAGGGAATGCTCCAGGCTATTTTATAATTTTCAACAAAATTATGTCACATTATTGACAATTTAATCTATTATTGTCAATAAACGTATTGTTTGATTTGCCAGTGGGTAAATCAGGCAGTATAGTTTAGCAAACCACTGAAAATTATAAAATAGTCCTATGCCTCTTAGTTGGAATGAAATTAAAACTCGTGCAGTCGCTTTCTCCAAAGAATGGGAAAATGAAAGTAGTGAGGACGCAGAAGCGAAATCATTTTGGAATGATTTCTTTAATGTATTTGGCATTAGTCGCAGGCGGGTTGCAACTTTTGAGGAGCCGGTTAAAAAACATGACAATAAGCAAGGCTTTATTGACTTATTGTGGAAAGGTGTAATCCTTGTCGAGCATAAATCCAGAGGGAGAGATTTAGACAAAGCTTATAAGCAGGCAACAGAGTATTTTCCTGGTTTAAAAGAGATAGAACTCCCAAAATATATTTTAGTCTCTGACTTTGAGCGGTTTAAGCTTTACAATCTTGATACTGATGAAACAAAAGAATTTCATTTAAAGGAATTTGTCCAAAACGTTCATTTATTTGGTTTTATCGCAGGCTATGAAAAGCGTGTCTATAAAGACGAAGACCCGGTAAATATTGCAGCAGCCGAACTGATGGGGAAGTTGCATGATCAGCTTAAAGAGGTTGGCTATTCAGGACATAATTTAGAACGCTATTTGGTTCGTTTATTATTTTGTCTATTCGCAGACGACACCAGTATATTTGAAAGAGGCATTTTTTGGCAATATATTGACTTAAATACAAAGCCCGATGGTAGTGATTTAGCTATGCACTTATCATCTATTTTTGATATTCTTAATACGCCAAAAGCAAATCGTTTAAAGAATGTTGATGAAAGCTTAGCACAATTCCCGTATGTTAACGGTCGGTTGTTTGAAGAAACTTTGCGGCCTGCTTCGTTCGACAGTAAAATGCGAAGTATGCTTTTAGAAGCATGTGCATTGGATTGGGGTAAAATTTCTCCGGCTATTTTTGGTTCTATGTTTCAAGCTGTAATGAATCCTAAGGAACGTCGAAATTTTGGTGCTCACTATACTTCAGAAAAAAATATTCAAAAAGTTATTAAACCGTTATTTCTTGATGAGTTATATGCCGATTTTGAAAGAGCAAAGGGCAGTCGCATTCGTTTAAATGAACTGCATAATAAGATAGCTTCGTTGTGTTTTTTAGATCCTGCCTGTGGGTGTGGTAACTTTCTTATTATATCCTATCGTGAACTACGTCAGCTTGAAATTCTAATACTTCGTGAACTGAACAAAAATGGGCAGGGCTGGCTAAGCATAAATGACATTATCAAAGTTGATGTAGATCAATTTTATGGTATAGAATATGACGAATTTCCGGCGATGATCGCAGAAGTGGCTATGTGGCTGATAGATCACCAAATGAACATGAAAGTATCTGATGAGTTTGGGCAATATTATGTTCGTCTGCCTCTTCGCAAAGCTGCAAATATCAAACACGGTAATGCCTTAAAAGAAGATTGGGAAAAGTTGATCTCTAAGGATAAACTTAGTTATATTTTAGGAAATCCTCCCTTTATAGGCTCTAAAATGATGTCAGAGAGTCAAAGAATAGATTTATTAGATGTACTCAAAAATGTTGATGGTGCTGCTACATTAGATTACGTTTCGGCATGGTATTGTAAAGCGGCCCAATATATTCAAGGGACTCTTATCAAGTGTGCTTTTGTAAGCACTAATTCTGTGGCTCAGGGAGAACAAGTGGGACTACTTTGGGCTGAAATGCTGAACAGGTATGGTATAAAAATTCACTTTGCACATAGAACTTTTAAATGGAGTAATGAGGCAAAAGGTAATGCCGCAGTATATTGCATTATTATAGGATTTGCTAACACTGATACTACTGACAAAAAATTGTATGAATATGAGAATATTAAAGGTGAACCGCATGAGCTAAAAGTACGAAATATAAATCCCTATCTTGTTGATGCTAATAATATCCTAATAACTCGTAGGCAAGAACCTTTATGTGACGTACCTAAAATTGGAATTGGGAATAAACCAATTGACGGTGGTAACTATCTTTTTACAACAGCCGAAAAAGAAGAATTTCTGATTAAGGAACCAAAAGCGGCTAAGTGGTTTAGGCGTTGGCTGGGTTCTGATGAATTTATAAATGGTTATGAAAGATGGTGCCTTTGGCTTGGTGATTGTCCACCTGCTGAGTTGCGACAAATGCCGGAAGCATTGAAACGTGTTGAAGCAGTTAAACAATATCGCTTGAATAGCATTAGTGCGCCGACAAGAAAATTAGCAGCAACACCTACTCGTTTCCATGTGGAGAATATGCCTAAAGGAAACTATTTAGTTATACCAGAAGTTTCTTCAGAGCGTAGAAAATATATTCCTATTGGATTTGAAGTTTCGGACACTTTATCAAGTAATCTTGTTAAGATAATATCTAATGCTACATTATTTCATTTTGGTGTTTTGACTTCTGAAATGCATATGGCTTGGGTAAAATATGTTTGCGGACGCCTAAAAAGCGATTATCGATATTCAAAAGATATCGTTTATAATAATTACCCATTTCCGAAAAATGTAAGTGAAGTAAATCGGAAAAAAGTTGAAGATGCTGCCCAAAAAATCTTAGATGTAAGGGCTGGTTATAGTGGCAGTAGTCTTGCAGACCTATATCATCCAACGACAATGCCCCCGGATATAATTAAAGCGCATCTAATTCTGGATAAAGCTATCGATTTATGTTACAGGCCACAACCATTTACGACAGAGTTAAATAGGGTTGAGTTTCTATTTGAACTTTATGAGCAATATTCATCTCCGATGTTTGCTGCTGAGAAAAAAATAAAAAAGACTGACACAAAAAAATGAGCGGTCGAGGAACGTCAGGTGGGGTTAGTTTCCAGGCGGAGGTCGGAGCTTATATAGCCGGTTTACTTTTAGCAGAGCGGCCTCTCTCACGTCTAAGCACCGGACTTCCTGGAATTCCGCAAAAAATATTCTTTGAAGCACCCTTTGCTGTTGATGATGTTATTATTGAGACAGATTGTGGAAAGGTTTATATTCAAGCTAAGCGAACAATTTCTGTATCTAACAAACCGAATGAAGAATTAGCATCAGTTGCCGATCAATTTGTAAAACAGTTTCGATTGGGATGTGATGAAGAGGGACAGCGACGTGAGCTAAGTCCTTTTCGTGATAGATTGATACTCGCAGTAAGTGACGAAACAGCAGCACCTATATCTAAAAATTTGAAAGAAGCTCTTGATAGAAATCGTACTGGAGCCGCTACCGCCCTTCCGATAAAAATTTCTTCTGTTCTTCAAACTTTTTCAGATTTAATAAAAACTTCTTGGTTAACTGCTACAGGCTTGCCAATTACCCCTGTTGAACTGCAGTCAATTCTCTCTCTTTGCTCAGTAATAGTTATAGGGGACAGTCAGCGTCAATTAGTTACGGAAATTCTTAAAGAGGTGGTTTCTGCTTTAGGTGATGAAGCCACGCTGATTGACCTTCTCCTTACTTGGGTTACAGATGCTTCCAAAAGCGGTACGGGAGGTGATGCAATCACTATTCGACTGGCGTTAAATGAAAAAATCAGACTTTTAAGTCCCCCCAGTTTCCGAAAAGATATAAATTGTCTAAATGCTTATAACACGCGGGTGGTTCAACGATTAAAACGATTCACTGAAATAACTGCACCTGAAGGAAATATTACAATTGTAAGACCTATTGCAGATTTAATCGTTGAAGCGGCAAAAGAGGGTTCATTAGTTATCACAGGCGAACCTGGGGCCGGAAAGTCTGCTATTATTTATAAAGTTTCTCAGGAACTTGGTAAAGAAAGAATTGTCGTTACCCTTACCGTTGACGCTCATTGTACCTCTCTTGATATTCTTCGAAAAGAAATTGGTCTTGAGCATTCGCTTATTGAAGTTTTTAAGCAAATGTCCGTTAATGGGCCAGCTCATTTAATTCTTGATGCTCTTGATGCCATTCGCGGAGGAATAGCAGAATCTACTTATAAGCGCCTTATAGAAGAGGTTTTAGAAATTCCGGGTTGGCATGTAATAGCCTCCGTTCGCACGTTTGATTTGCGATTGGGTAGAGATTGGCAGCGCCTTTTTAAAGGTAAACCTCCATATCCACAACACGCTGATGAAAAATTTGCCGTTGTTCGGCATGTTCATATCGGCTTACTTAATGAAGACGAAAAAGCAGCATTTGTTTCAAAATCTCTTTCTATAGGCAGAACAATTAATGTGGGCGGGCCTAAAATGGAGTCGCTTGCACGAAATCCATTCAATCTTGCATTACTTGGAGATCTTCTTACTGGGGGAATTAAAACCGATTCTTTAGCATCTGTTACCACACGCAGTGAGCTTCTGAAAAGATACTGGGATGAGCGTATCGAAGAATTTGGTACACCTGCGATCATTGGCCTTAAAAATGTTGTTACTTTGATGCTTACTTCACGGTCAATTGATGTGCCGGTATCTGAAATTCCGATTTCAGCGGCATCAATGGTTGATACTCTTCAACACGCGGGTGTCCTAATAACAGAAATAAGCCATCGGGTTGGATTTCGACATCATATACTCTTTGACTATGCAGTTGCCAGGCTTATTTTTATCCCCGAACAAAACGTTGCTCAGAACTATCTCGCCCGTTCCGGCGGTATGGGCTTTTTAATTTCACCTGCGCTGGGGTATTGGCTGGAAAGTTTAAAGCAAAGCTATTCACCCGACAAGTATTGGCGCTTTATGGTAGAACTCATAAGTGATAAAAATATAGATCCGCTTGTCAGAGTTGAAACAGCTCGTGTCGCGGTGGAATCAGTCCAGAAGGGTGAAGATCTTCAATTCTTGGCAAATATCTTTAAAGAAAATGATCCGGTTAAAAATCAGGTTTTTGGACATCTGGCAGGTTCATTGATTACGAAGTTAGAATCCAAACAGCGGGTAGTAAGTGAGCCTTGGGCTCACTTACTACCTAAAATGAATTTATCTAAACCTGAACTGCTTGGTAATGTTAGAGCACTTATCGGTGCTTTATTGGACAGTGAGAACAACCCTGAATCGATGAGTTCGTTAGGTACAGCCACTCGTAATCTGTTCGATATTATGTCAGAGAATGAAAATCTGATAAGCTGGCTTTCTCCACACGTAACTCCCTTTATGGCCCGAACATACGGAACCGATCCTATATCCTCCGGGAATAGATTAAGAAAGATTTTTGAGCCTGATCGCTTTGCTCATTCAGGGCATATAGAAGTTCCTTGGCTTACGGAAAAAGTATTGGACATTGCTGAGCATGATGGCGAATTTACGGTTGAATTATTCTACCTTGTATTTCGAGGAGGGAAGTTTATCAGAGAACAAGTTACTTCAATATCAAGAAGCTGGATATTTTCTGCAACATCCAATGCTGCCCAGGATTATCATCTGGCTGAGCATTATCTTTCCGGCGCGTTCCCTGAAATTTTACAAAGATTTCCAAAGATTGGTGCTCGTGCATTAGCTATGACCTTACTTGGTGAACGGGAAAAAAATCATTACTCATTAGAGGTTCGACAAGTAAGCACACTAATCTTGGAGGATAAAAAAAGAACTTTTGAAGATGATTTAAGCCATTCATGGGCATGGAATATAGATGTAGAAACGCATGATAACCATTCCAAAATTTACCAAGCGTTTATGGAGTGGGTCCTGACCGTGAATGACGTCATATTTCTAAAAGAACTACCTGATCTACTCCTGAATCAAAGCTGTATTGCCATAGTTTGGAGAGTTTTGTTTGAGATTGCAGCAAAAAAACCGGAAACATTGGGTAAGGTAATGTGGCGTTCGGCCGCTACTGAAATTGCTCTAAATTCGCTTGATACCACTCAATCTGCAATTAATGCCATTGCAGCGACTTATCCATACCTCACAATTTTAGATAAACATGAGATTGAAAAAGAATGGCTGGAGCGTGATTTTTTAAAATACTTGGAGCCAGAAAAGGCACGTATTAAAATTTTAGGGACGTTATTCCAATGTATCGGCGAGAAAGAATTAGCAACAGAAGCAGCCCGTACTTTTCTAAAAGGTGTTAAGAATGAGGATGAAAATTTCGAAAACCGGAAGCCGTTTGAAGTATATAATATCAGAGGTGGAGAAGCTTACTGGATGGAGGAAGAGGAGATCAGTAATGAAGATGTTGCCCCAATAATTGCTCTCAACAACTTAGTAAAAAAAGAAATATATGCAGTAGAGAAGAACCCGGAGCAAATTTCGGACTTATGGAGTACGTTATCCACACTTGAGAAAGCGATTACCGAAGCGGGTGAAGAAATTAATCCTTTAGTGGACCGAGAGGCTTCCGATACCCTTGCTGAGGGGTTAGGATTGGGGTTATCTAAAAATCTGATTCCCGAAGATTTACGCTCAATAGCACTTGCTCGACTACTATCACTTACCCATCATTCTTATCCCAAAGTGGCTGATAACACGGAGGGAAATATATCTTATTTTTTATCATGGGAACCGCCGTCTCCGCGAATTAAAGCAGCGCAAGCCTTGGCGTCATTGGTAGTAATACCTGAGTTATGGACACAAATTCGTGGCCGTTTTGAAGATATGTTACTTTATGATCTACACCCGGTAGTTCGATTACAACTTGTATGTGTTCTTCCGCGTTTGCGACATATTGATATTAATGCAATGTGGAGTTTAGTGGAGAGCGTAGTTAAGAAAGAAAAAAATAGAAGTATAATTCAGCATTTTGGAAATGCACTTTTAGTATTACGAAATCAGCATTCAGAGCGTTTAGAACCCTTTATCTTAGAAATCTTGAAGCTAAGTAGCTCTGAACAGAAAGGAAATGATGTAATTGTAGGGCATATAGTATTCTTTGCAATCAGCAAAGGATATATTTCTTCCAATACTGTTTTACAAGAATGGCTTACTGATTATCCAAAGAATGAATCTCGGTTACGTTCTGTGCTTTTTGATATACGGGACGGAATTGTATTTGGCATTGATGATTCTGATCAGTTTAAAGATGTAATAAGGACAAGGGTCAGGAAATTTATGTGGTCACTTATAGAGGCAGTAGAAACTGCTGTACGATCCTGGCCGACAGATGGAAGGTCACCGACAGAAGAGGAAAAAGCTGCATTAAATCTTTTTGATGCAGTTGCTGATCAAATAAATTTTGCAGTAGGTTTTGATAAACTTACCCAAGATCTTGTAACAAAAGAAGCACAAAAGATATTCTTGCTTGAATATGCTCCCATAATTTCCAAGTTAACAACATTAGGCACGCCGAGAACAGTGCACCACTTACTGCAGGTCTTGCATAAACTTATTGATGCTGATCCGGAACTTTGTTTTGATCTTTTTAGTGAAGCCATGCTTCGGACAACAGGTATTGCACGGTATGAATATGAAAGTATGGGCGCGACACTTTTCGTTGAGTTGGTAGGGCTTTACCTGGCGGATCACCGTTCAATTTTCGTGGATGAAATTAGAAGAGCAAAGCTTACAGACTGTTTGGCACTTTTTGTTGAAGCCGGTTGGCCTGAAGCAAGACAATTATTTCAAGATTTATCTGATTTGCTTCGATAAATTTATGATTAATTGTCACCCTTACCAAGTTATTGGTGCTAAAGAAGCCGCGAGTATAGAATAAGCGAGACGGTATACTTATTAACATATTTTTATATTGTCAAGTAAACAAAACACAAAACTTGACATCTTTTAACAGATATGCTATATTTGCAGAATGATAAGTGTCGCTGAAAAAATAGCCCAAACGATTAAGAATATGCCCGATGATGTCATCTTTGGGTATGACCGGCTATCCATTGGCCGGGAAGAGTTTGCGTCGGCGGCCAAGGCGCTGGAACGGTTGCAGAAGAAGGGGTTGGTCAGCAGGGTTTCTAAAGGGCGCTTTTATAAGCCCAAAATGACCGTTTTTGGCAGAAAACGACCTAATGAGGCGGAGTTGCTTAAACCTTACCTGTACCAAAACGGGCAACGCACGGCCTACATCACGGGTACAAGGCTCTATAATCAACTGGGGCTGACCACCCAGGTGCCGTCCGATATTCAAATCGCCGGTCGGTCCCGTCGTAATCTGAGCGGAATCAGCTTTATCAAAGTCAGTTCCGTCAAAAGCTACGCCGATGTATCCGAAGATAATTATCAAATGCTGGGTTTTCTGGATGCCATGAAGGACCTTAAACAGATTCCTGATCTGGATATGCGGGCGGCACTGACCATCTTCAAAAATCGCATAAAGGCATTGAGAATCGAACGGCAAAGCCAAATGATTACCTATGCTCTGTTATATCCGCCACGGGTAAGGGCATTATTGGGAGCCATTCTGGAAGAGATCCAAAGCGGGCTGGATTTGACCCCGCTCAAAGAAAGTCTCAATCCTTTTACTAAGTTCGCCCTGGGATTCAATAATACTCTGCTGAAAACGGCCTCCAACTGGAACATTCAATGAAATTACACGAAAACCCGGACCTGTTTACGGACGCGATATCAATCACGGCAGAGTATCTGAATTTGCCCGAGATTTACGTAGAAAAGGATTATTGGGTCACGTTTACCCTACAACGCATTTTTACGAGCCCTTTGGCGGAGTTTACCGTTTTTAAAGGCGGTACAGCCTTGGCCAAATGTTTTTCCTTTATCAGCAGATTTTCGGAAGATATTGATTTGGTGCTGTTGAAAGATCCGAACCTTACCGCCAACCAATTAAAGGAACGCCTGAAACGGATCAGCAATGCCGTTTCGGAATTCTTGCCTGAATTGGAAGTAGACGGAATTACCAACAAAAAAGGGATGATACGAAAAACAGCCCATTCTTATTCCAAAACGTTTGACGGAGAGTTCGGGCAGGTGAGGGATCTGATTATCGTAGAATCAAGTTGGCTGGGTTCCTCCGAGCCTTTGATTACAGGCAAAGTCAATTCTTTTGTGTATCAGATGATGCAGGCAAAAGGGCAGGAGGGAATAGCGGAGGAATACGGACTTTTGCCTTTTGAAGTACCCATCCTGGCACCGACACGAACCGTGTGTGAGAAAATTATGAGTCTGGTTCGGTTTTCGTATACCGAAACGCCAATCACTGATTTGAAAAATAAAATACGCCACGTTTATGATTTGCACCTTTTGTTGGCGCAACGGGACATCAGCGAATTTTTTGATTCCGGTGAATTTAATGACATGCTGTACAAAGTCGCTAAAGACGATGAATTGAGTTTCAGAACGAATAAAGACTGGCTGTATAATCCTCCGGTACAGGCTTTAATTTTTAGTGATTTAGACCGCGTATGGCCGGAGTTAAGGGTTACGTACCAAGGTTCATTCAAGACTCTGGTTTTCGGTGAGTTGCCCCGTGAAGAAGCCGTAGTACAAACATTGAAACGGATCAGGCAGAAATTGGCCTCCATAAAGTGGGAATTGGTACAAAATGATTAGTCCTTTGAATAACTCTTCCAAAAGACCTTATCCATCCATCAGGAAGGTACATATTTAGATTTTGCCTGCTGACTGAGCAATTTTTGATGCGCTTGCTGCAAATGGACCGGATTTTCAGTGATAAACTGATACTGACGTGCTGCTTCTACATAGACACTCATCAGGTACTCCGCATCAAAATGCTCGTCCCGTACAATCAGAGGAATGGGAAGAGAAGGGTGCTGAATACTTTCAAGCTCTTCCAAAGACACATATCCTAATTTAGGAGAACCCATCCCCAAGTCACACAATCCATAGGCAATAGTAGGCTCGAACGGGTTCAATTCGGACAATAGCCAAGTGGCGCTGCCGGCAATGGAAAACAGTTTTACGATAGGCGGATGATCGTCCTCCCGTCCTTTAAGCATATCCCGTGCGTTTTCAATCATTTTTTCGCGGAGTTCATGGGGAATGAGTCGGGACATGCTGAATTTACCTTTGTCAGATGGAAGAACCGAATTTCAGCATAACCCGATTTTTAAAACGGACGGAACAAAATGGGCTTGATCAATGATAAATAAACTCGTCTAACTCCCAAAATCTTCCGGGAATAAACTTGGAAGGTTTTATAAAGAAGATTATCGTTTCCCAAATTCTATTGCAGAGACCAATCGAAAAGGCCGATTTGTTTTTGGATAAGTAATACTTATTCGCTTGTGTTCGAGTTAATTCGTATATATCGCCGGGTTAACCGATCTCATACGTTTTTTAGAGTTCATGAGATAATAAGCGACTTGTGCGCGTGATGTTTTGTCAAGTAAACTCGTGATTGACACAATTAAGATGACTTCATTAACCTATTAGGGACTTCGATGTAGAAAACGAAAAACAAAATTTTTTATATCATTCCTGTGTCCTGCACCCATCCATAAGATGGCAATGTGTCCGGGAGCGGTAACTCTGTTTTGCCGCAATCTCCACTTATAATCCTGAAAATTACCAAATTCGGGATAATTATGATGTTTTTCAATTTAATTTTTCTACTCGATCGTACTAATAAAAGAACGCTCCCACCCCATCTACTTACCAGGGAAAGCATAGGTTCAATTCTTACCGTTTTTAATTCATCTGGTTGAATATGTTGGCAGCATCCTAAGGCTATAGATGTACCATTTCCGCTCAATCAAGATGCAGCAGCATTGGTATAATCTCTTTACAACCACTCTGTTTTTAGCTGAAAAAAATCTAAATTGTTCTTCGTTGAACTTACATTTAGACCAAATGTATTCAGACGCTACGGGATCGAACAATCTATGAAGTTCAATATCTTCAAATTTTTTGATATTGAAATCTCGAGCTTGCGCGCGCATTTCTTCAACATGAGACACAAACTTATTGATATCACGGACGGAAAGAGATCGTAATCCAGATAATTCTACTGATGAATAGGCGTTTATTTCGTCGTCATAATAGACCAAGCATTCAACTTCGCTAGGAGAAACTTGTGTGACATTGAAAATACAAAGATTTCGGATGGTTTTAGTGTTGGTATATCCTTTTTCAAATTCACTGTATCCACCCACCCAGCTTTGCCTGAATTCCGGGCTAAGGATTTCCCAAGAAGACTTTAAGTCTAGTTTGTAAGATATTCCCGTATAGAATTTTTTTATTACTTCTACTACATGTTTAGTTTGTTCTAACGCTAATGGCTCCTCAATTAAATTGTTGTCTGTGAGAAACTGACTAAATAAATTTCGGCATATTTCTTTTTCAGGTAACTGCCTGACTGATTTTTTGTCAAGATTAGTTTTGTACCCAAGATATGCGAGAGCTTTGATAAACACAGGAAATTCTAAGTTACAATATCCGAGTTTCTCGGCATCTAGCTTCCTTCTATAAAAGTATTCATAGCTTTTAGCTCCAAACAACGGGATCGAGGGTAGATATAGTTCGCCATTTATATCTTTTATCTTCCTTTCCCACATACTACGGTCCCCTGGCTGTCCAGAATATGGTAGATTTTTTATGTAGTCATTAAAGAATCGTTCACTTAGAAGGACGTAGAATTTTTGATAGACGTGAATGTACACCAAAAATTTTTTGGCGCTATTTTCCATATAACAGCTTGATTTAGAAAGCGTTGACTTGTACGTTTAGTACGCGTACGTACACAAAATACAAATCTAACAATTAATATTTACGGTTCAGTTAATCTTGTGGCGATGAAAGACTTACAGAGTTGATTAAATGCATCTCGTTCATCGTAGAAGGCTAAAATTGTAGCCTTGACGCCAGATCCGGTTGACATGTTTACTCTGAAAAATTCCAGAACGTCACCAACGGCGTCGGAGTAGCCTTTAAGTCTTTCAATTCCGTGCTCTTCAAAATAGTGGCCAATATTTTGTCGAGTAACCGATTCATTAGTTGAGCCGATTACCGTTCCATTCTCGGAGTAAATGTTGAATGTGGTCACGTCTACCTCCTGTAATAACTCGGTCCAAATTAGCCAATATTTATGCCTAATACAAGATTAAAAACGATAAAACAAATAAATACATGGAAAAGCTCAAAGTTACTGTCATCGGGTTAGGACATCAAAGTGTATTTGATCACATACCGGCGGTTCTGGAATGTGATCACCTGATGTTAGATTCAGTTTGCGATCTGCACGGAGAGGTAGTCCTACAAATTGCACAGAAATACAATATTGAGGGGTATACCTCAATCGACGAACTACTAGTTGAGCGACGACCTGACATAGCTATTGTCTGCGTGCCGCACAATAGTTATCCGGGGATAATAGCAAAATTAATTCAAGCGAAGGTCAACATACTAAAAGAAAAACCTTTTGCCTTGACGATTGAGGAGGCGCAGCAATATCACAGGATGATAAAGAAACAGGATGTGAAAATGCTGGTTGGTGTTCAGCGAAGATTTCATCCAATTTTTCAATCTTTCAATCAGTTGAAATCAAAAATTGGACGTATTTTTTCTATTGAAGCCAAGTATGCTGTTAACGTTCAGAGATTGGATGAAGGCTGGAGAGCTTCATTAGAGACTTCCGGTGGAGGTGCTCTGATGGACATGGGTTACCACTACGTAGATTTGCTGCTTTGGTTTTTTGGCATGCCGGACTCAATTACAGGGAAACTTTCACTGGGCAATAGAGAAGAACAAGACTATGACGTAGAAGATACTGCTAATGTGAGTTTCGAATATTTTGACCCTGAGACGAATCACAAAACCATTGGTAATTTATTTGTGTCTCGATTATTTCCGCGAAAAACTGAGTCTATAATAGTTTTAGGAAGCAAGGGTAGCATTGAATTAACGCGTGGATCTATAAGAAGATTAGATGTGGCCGGCAACGAGATTGAGTGTTTGGAGCGGAAAGAAAAATGGGTATCTGCATATATGGAGCAACTGGAAAGTTTGGTAGACGGAATTCGTAATAATACTCATAGCTTCCCTAATAGTTATCTATATCATTATAAGCATTTGGCCTTTATAGAGGCGGTTTACAGCTCAGATCGTCAGAACCGTACTGTAAATCCCAAGGAAATCTACAGACAATTAATACCATCCGATTTCGTACAAAACTCATGGAAGAGCTAGCTTTAGTCGGGGGCCCAAAGGTCATCAAGGATGACATGCCCCATTTTATTTGGCCTATTATCACAAAAAGAACTGAACAGGCCGTGATAGCGCAGTTACACGAAAGTATATCCATTTATGATAGAAGTGGAGTGATACGGAATTTCGAGGATCGTTTCCGAGAATATCATGGTTTAAAGCATGCTCTGTTAAATAATTCGGGGACAAGTTCGATTTATGCAATGTATAAGGGTATTGAAATTGGTCCTAATGACGAAGTCATATGCCCCGTCTATACGTTCTTCGCTACAGTAACCCCCTTGCTATTTACCGGCGCTACGCCTGTGTTTTGTGACTGCTTAGACAATGGCAATATTGACCCTGCTTTAATTGAAAAAAAAATCAATGTGAGGACAAAAGCAATTGTTGTAACCCACATGTGGGGGAATCCTTGTCAAATGGATGTAATTCAAAAGATTGCAAAAAAACACCATCTTTATCTTTTGGAAGATTGCTCTCACGCACATGGCGCAAAGTACAATGGTAAGCTCGTTGGTACATTTGGTGATGCCGCGGTCTGGAGCTTACAAGGGCAAAAAATTCTTACAGGTGGTGAAGGTGGTATACTTGCCACGAACAACGAGGACATATATGCAATTGCTCAATTGGTTGGGCATTACAATAAGCGTTCGTTACGAGAAATTCCCGTTTCTCACAGATTTTACAAGTTCGGGGTCACTGGTTTTGGGCAAAAATTTCGCTCTCATCCTTTAGCTGTTGCAATCGCCAACGAACAATTTGATCATTTGGACGAATGGATTGAACAAAAAAGTCGGTATGCAGTCAAGATATCGGAAGCACTAAAAGAATACAATTTTCTTAAAATGCCTAAATATGAAGGACAAATGCCGAGTTGGTATGGTTTTATTATTAGGTATGATTCTGAGAAGGCTGGGGGACTTCCTTTAAGTTGTTTCGTAGAGGCATTACATGCTGAAGGTTTACATGAGGTGGATATCCCCAAGTCAACGGCTCCGTTGAACCTTTACCCGATTTTCAGGGAGCCCGCAGTTCTCTTTCCGGAGTTTTACGATCATCAAACTGATTTTATACAAAACACCAGTTTCAAAGTCGCTCATGATTTTTACAACTGAGTAATCAAGTTACCGGTTTGGGTCCGTCAGGAAGATGCAGATATTGTCAAAAAGTACATTGACGGGCTTAGAAAGGTTTGTTATCATATTGTTAATAATCCGGAAAAACTTAAAAAGAAAACATTACTATGAAAAAACAAGAGATTTTAACCCCTGATGTGATTAAAGATTTAATCACATCAGCGATGGCAGAAAGTATCCAAAAACTAGTTGTTGGAGCTGTAATCCAGCATGGTGGCAGATACTTAGTCCTCAGACGGACGGCGACAGATTTCTTGGGAGGGCTGGTTGAACTGCCTAGCGGAGGTGTCGATCCACAAGAACCCCTTCTAACAGCTTTGGCCCGGGAGATAAAAGAAGAAACATCACTGGAAGTAACCCAGGTAATGAGGTATTTATCTGCATTTGACTACAAGTCAAGTTCAGGAAAACGAGCCAGACAGTTTAATTTTCTCGTTTCTGTATCAGACATCTCTGTTAAGCTCAATCCACAAGAACATGATTGGTATGGCTGGATTATGATACCATCAATGGAATTCAATGAGTTGAATATATCTGCGCACACCAGAGAGGTGCTGTTGCAGGCGATACCGAATGGAAATGGGAAAGTATGATCTTTTTCAAGGGGATGTTCATCTTGTTGAAATGGCAACTGAACATATTGAGCGGAATTTTAAGCCTAACCAGCATCATGCTGCGTCAATAATAAAAACGCAGACAGGACTAATTTACAAGGCGCTTCACTTAGATATTAGGGGCTTTGATATTTGCGGAGAAGCAGTGGCATTATCAGCAATGATGGCGGACGATAAATGTTCAGAAATTGATACTGTGGTCACCGTATTGAAACAAGGTATGATTACTAAGGTAATTAACCCATGTGGTAACTGTCGGCAGATGATATTACAATACAGCCCCAACGCGTTCGTCATAGTTGAGAATTCCGGTGAACTTAGTCGAATTCCAATAAAAGATTTATTGCCTTACCCGTATTAGAAGGGAGAGTTTATCCTCTTCATGAGAAGAGTCTCTAAATAATCGGATGATTTTTGCTATGTCAAATCGTTCTTCCGGCATATTCCGGAAAAAATAGGTTCTTTGCCTAAGGCTTCTTGAATGTCTCGCTTTGCATACATGATTACGTTATGCACTTCATAGCGTTTCAAGAAGCCTCAGGTAAAAGAGTTTGAACTTTAGAAATTTTCCGAAAGGCTATAGTGCGCCCTCTTTTTAGGACCAGTAGTTAAATTGGATAACGAGCTAACTTTAGACTCGTATGAAAGGGAAAACCAAACGTAAATTTACTGCTGATTTTAAGCTTAAGGTAGTTCTTGAAGTTTTGAAAGAGAAGGATACGCTGGCTATTATCAGTAAACGTCATGAGCTTCATCCTAATCAAATTAGCGACTGGAAGAAGCAATTCCTACAAGGAGCGGCCTCTGTTTTTGAAATGGCCAGTAAGCCACCGGCGACTGATCACGAACCGGAAATAGCCTTGCTTTACGAGCAGATTGGACGACTACAAATGGAATTAACGTTTTTCAAAAAAAAGTTAAAGCCATGAACCTATCCCAACGTCGAGCCCTGATTGATACAAGCTCAAGGGTTAGTATTCGGCAGCAATGCCACTGGTTGAGTTTGTCCCGTTCAAGCTACTATTATCGATCCATGACTTCAGCGGAAGATTTACTTCTCATGCGGTTGCTGGATGAACAGTACTTGCAAACTCCCCAATATGGGTATCGTAAGATGCGACAGGTTCTCTTACAAGCGGGTTATTGCGTCAATCATAAACGAGTACGTCGTCTGATGCAATTGATTGGTATAGAAGCCATTTATCCTAAAGTTAATACATCAAAACCAGCCAGTGGTCATCTTATATATCCCTATTTGCTACGGAGATTGGCTATAATCCGAGTCCATCAGGTTTGGGCCACTGACATTACTTACGTGCCTATGGCAAGTGGATATATGTACCTGATGGCCGTTATTGATCTATATAGTCGATACGTGCTGAGTTGGTCGATCTCAAATACAATGGATGCTGCATGGTGTTGTCAGGTATTACAAAAGGCTTTAGCTATTTACCCTCAGCCTGATATTTTTAACACTGACCAGGGAAGTCAATTTACCTCCGACGACTTTACAGGTATACTTCTGAATCGGAATATTCGTATCTCGATGGATGGCAAAGGGCGAGCTCTGGATAATATATTCGTGGAGCGACTTTGGCGAACGGTAAAATATGAGGATATTTATCTGAAGGAGTATCAGGATGGATGGCAATTAGAAGCGGGCTTGCAAGCTTACTTCGAGTTTTATAACTGTCAGCGTTTTCACCAATCGCTGAACTACCGAACGCCAGAACAGGTATTAAAAGGGGAGAATGAAGTTACAAACAAAGAGAAAATAAAATCAACTGACAATTTCGTTATTCAATAAAGTGGTTCAATTCTAAGGGCGCAGTGTAGGGCGAAGTTAACTTGGGAAACTCTGATGGTGATATTTGATATCAGCATATTTATAACCTGATATTAAGAGCCAACCGCAACTATTGGATGATGTGTCAGCAAAACGATACATAGGACAAACTGTAAGATTTGTTGTTAGTTCAAGTATATCACCATTTTTCGGGCGGTTAACTCTTAGGTTAAATTGGAATATATTACGGTTAATGATTATATTTGTCGAGGATGCTTTCCATACTTCTGAACATCTGTCTCAATAATCATTGATACATAGTGGCGATGCTATACCACAGCCATCCACATATCAAGTAATTGGGTTTAACCTGCAAATACTTAAAAGGCAGCATGCTGAGAATTGATTGTCCGACTACGAAATGTATACACAACTTTTCGAACAGATAAGGCGAAATTAAGCGTTGTCATGATTACTGATGACACATATATCAATCAGGAAGGACAATTGTTAAGCTGAATACTGTATGAGTCTTTTAAAGACGTTTAGTTTAATGGGAATGAGATCCCCTGCTGAGCAGGACTTTCATCTTACCTGACCATCGTCTACGGCAAATGTTGATTTTAAGATGATAAAATTTTACTAAGTCTTTAACTAAACTTTTTTCGAAAATATGCGAGTTAATTCACTAATCAAAGGCAATGAATTTAATTGCAATGAGAGTTTGAAGGATATTGATGAAAATCGCCAAAAGATATGGCTTTGGATAGATCCTACTCAGTCAATCTAGTACACTTTGTACACTGCGCCTTAGATTGAACCACTTTGTTGAATAGAAATTGTCAGTTGATTTTATTTTCTCTTTGTTTGTAACTTCATTCCTCCTTTTAATACCTGTTCTGCGTTCAGTAGTTCAGCGATTGGTGGCGCTGACAGTTATAAAACTCGAAGTAAGCTTGCAAGCCCGCTTCTAATTGCCATCCATCCTGATGACTCCTTCAGATAAATATCCTCATATTTTACCGTTCGCCAAAGTCGCTCCACGAATATATTATCCAGAGCTCGCCCTTTGCCATCCATCGAGATACGAATATTCCGGTTCCGTGCCTATAAAATCATCAGAATTGACTTCCTAGTCAGTGTTAAAATATCAGGCTGGATGGCTAAAGCCTTTTGTAATACCTGACAACACCATGCAGCATCCGTGTATTTGAGATCGACCAACTCAGCACGTATCGGCTATATGATCAATAACGGCCATCGGGGTATCAACGCCGTGGGCGCGTAAGTAATGTCAGTGACCCGAGCCTGGTGGACTCGGGTCTCCGGCAAATGGGGCCTTATAAGATGACGCACCGGCTTGTTTTGATGTATTAACTTTAGGATAAATAGCTTCTCTGTCAATTGCATCGGACGACATATAGTTTATGATTGATAATAACCTCATGTAAGAGAACCTGTCGCATCTTGCGATATATTAGGGAGTTTGCAAGTGTTATCCAGCAGCCGTAGTAAATCTTCCGCTGAAATCATATCGGTAATAGTAGCGAACGGGACAAACTCAACCAGTGGCGTGCGCCGGATACTAACCCTTGACTTGTATCAATCGAACGACTTGGGATGGGTTCATGGCTTTTTTTGAAAAACGTTAATTTTGTAGTCGTCCAATCTGCTCGTAAAGCAAGGCTTCGGTTCGTGATCTGCCGGTAACTGGCTTTTCAAGAAAGAAACATCTCCTTGTAGGAACCGGTCGCTGGTTTGATTAGAGACGCTCATGACACGATAATATCCTTCTTTTCAAAACTTCGGAACCGCCAAGCTTAAAATCGGCGGTAAACACGTTTGGTTTTCCTTTCATGCAGTCTGGCTCTATCAATTTCTTTGGGGCGCACTTATATTGTGCTATACTAAGGCGTCACATCTAAATGAAGATATGACACCTGAAACTCTTCGTCGAATATTAGATAAAATTGAGTATCAAGATCGATTCTTAGTCCAACAAATCACCTTCAATTGGCGAGGTGAACCTTTGATGAATAAGCAGTACATAGAACTGTTACGAGTTTTTGAGGGTCGACGATATATTTACGACTTGCAATTTCACACGAATGCTACCCTTTTGACTGAAAAGACAGTGAAGTCGCTTCTTTCGATAAAGGTTCCTTATACTGTTTACCTTTCAATCGATGGTGGTTCTGCTGCGAGTCATGATCTACACCGTGGACTAGGAACCTTTAAAAAAGCAATGCGTGGTGCAAGAGAGCTTCTATCACAACGGGGAGAAAGAAAAAATCCAACTGTAGGATTATACCAACTTGATTTGCTGGAGTGCGAAGAAAATTATGATCCGGAGTTTATTTCGCTTAAATCCGAAGTGGATTTGTATCAACGTGTTAGACCGGTTCTCCCGGATGGAGATGAAGAAGTATTTAGAACACAATCTACTACTGTGGGAGGATCTTCACTTGTGAAAGAATGGGAAAGAAAATCTTTCGTCAAAAAGATTCCGCAGGGTCCATGCTTTTGGGCAGGCAATTCGTTAAACATCACTCCAATGGGAGATGTGTATATATGTATTCTTTCCCATACAACCGATGGATTACTGGGCAACATCCTTATGGATGACGTCGAAGAAATCGTTGAAAGAGCGAGTAATTTTAGGAGACTACTGGAAAATGAAGGCAGGTCGTCCGTACCACATTGCAGATCATGTAGTAAAGGAGTCGGAGCAATAAATACCTTTTCGAAATGAAAATCGGCACTGCCAAAGATGTATTGCCATTGTCTCTCCCGACGACTTTGGTTGGCCATAGGATTGTGCGAAAAGCATTTGTGATCGGTGATGAACTCCATGTCAGGTCAATTGCATTGGTGAATGGTGACAACATCGTTTTCATGGTATCGGTTGAGCTGCTTTGGTTAGATAAATTTCACGTTAACGAAATAAGAGCCAAAATTTGCAAGGAGGTAAATGTTCCACTTCACAATATTTTGGTTGCTTGCACACATACACATTCCGGACCTGACACACTAGAATGGAAGGAGTCCTCGTCCCCTGAACATAAGTTATGGCTTGATTTGGTAATCGATAGAATCTCAAATACATCAATTCGTGCTTTTTCAAAGCTTGTCGATTGTAGTGTTGACCTTGTCGAAACAGATGTAGATATCGCAACAAACCGACGACTTATGGATGAAACGGGTGTGTACAGGCTAAAGCCAAATCCGAGTGGAGTTACAAGTCAGAGATTTAGATTGCTAAGATTTTGTACATTAAAAGGAGATAACCTCGCGGGAATCATTACCCATATCGCGCATCCGGTTGTTCTAGGTGAGGACAGTCATTGTATTAGTGCTGACTGGTGCGGTCTGGTTTGCTCCAAAATTGAGTTAAAATTAGGTGTTATTTGCCTGTATTTTAACGGGGCATCCGGTGATCAAAATCCAAAGATTTGGACAGGTAAATCGTACGCTGAAATGGAAGAAATGGCTCAGCACGTTGCTCAAAAGTCACTAATGTTATTTAGCTTAGGCCAAAACCTGGAATTGGAATTACCACTTCAAGTTGTTTCGAAGATACTGAAATTTCAAGGCAAAGAACACCCATATTTATTAAGAGCACAGGCGAAAAGAATTCAAAATGATGGAAATATTAGTATTGAAGTTCAATTGATCAAAATTGGTTCTGTAATAATTGTTGGTTTGCCTGGAGAATGTCTTATAGAGACAGGTTTTGAAATTGAGCATGTTATCAAAGGATATGAGATCATTATAATTAGTTATTCAAATGATTATGTTGGGTATCTTCCCATGGCTCATATATTTGAGGAAGGAGGTTACGAGTCATATGCTACAATGCTTACCAGTGGCGAAATCGCGTTAATGGTTGATATTGTAAAAAAATTAATAGTGCGCCTAGCCCATTCATGATTACAAGAAGTAAGTTCTTATCGTCCCATGTGAAAATTGAAACATAACGGTTTCCTCATAACCTGAAGGTCGTCAGTTTAAATCTGGCTCCCGCAACCAAATTTTTTCAAGAACTTAATTAATAATTCAAAAACCCATTAAAAATTGATGCCGCACAGGTGCCTTATTTTTAGAGTTCAATTTGAATTTTAAAATTCCTTCAAAGAAGGTGTCCTGCTCCCGTAAGGTGTAACCATTTAAAATTGGAGGGAATTTCTTAGGTTTCACAATCAAAATGGTAAAACAATGAAGCAAAGTAAATTTAGCGATGCTCAAATCGTAGCGATATTGGGTAGTGTAGGCAAAGACAAGAGTGTTGAAAATGTATGCCGCGAACATGGTATCTCACCAGCAACCTTCTATACTTGGAAAAGTAAGTATGGAGGCATGGGCACAGACGAGCTCAAGCGCATGCGAGAATGGAATCAGAAAATGCAAGTTAAAAAAACTGTTAGCGGACAAAAGCCTTGACTATGACATACTCAAGGAGAATTGCAGTTACTAAAAAAGCTATAAGCTCTACTACTCATCAGCATGCAGTTAATCAAATTAGCACAAAAAAAGAGGCCTCTGGAGGTTGATGCTGCCAGTATTAGGGCGACGTAAAGCCAGTATTTATTACAAACACAAAAGAAAAAATGAAGATGCTCAAATAGCTGCAATGTTAAAAGGTAAAGCTATTGAGCAACCCAATTGGGGTTTTCGTTTGTTGTTTCATTGGTGTCGTAATCAGGGCAAACCATGAATAAAAAACGGGTTTATCGAATCTATAAGGGGCTGAAAAATTGAATTTAAGAAGCCCCAAAGCAGCAAAAAATCAAAAGGGTAGCCATAAACCCATTACCTGCCGAACAAATAAATCAAGGATGGTCGATGGACTTTTTAAGCGATGTTCTTTTAAGTGATGAGCGTAAAGTAGAGTTCTAAACGTACTTGACGAGTGTTCAAGAAAGGTACTTTTATCTTTTGCTGCACCAAGCATTAGAAGAAAACTCGTAAAGCTATTACAAGAACTGATAACTCAGAAGGTAAACCTGACTATATCAGATGTGATAATGGACACGAGTTTATAAGTCGTGTTTTAGAAAAATTTACACAAGAAAATGGGATTGAAATTCGATTTTCACAACCAGGAAAACCGACCCAAAATGGCTTGGTAGAACGATTGAACGGTACACAACGAAAAGAATGTTTAAATCTGAAATATTTTAAGACAGTACAAGAAGTTCAACGGGATTTGGACATCTGGTGGAACAGTTATAACTTTGATAGACCGCATTCAGCACTGGGATATTTAACCCCACAACAGTTTATTGACAAAAATCAAAATCTCTACTTTAAAGCGGTTGCGGCTTAGGGGAGCAGGACAAAGGCTTATTGAAAAATTACTTCTTAGAACAGCATGGGACACCCCGGACTTGCTTCCTGTTCCTCTGACCCTGTACAAGATCATCATCCTGCCTTTAATTAGGCAACCTACGAAAATGAATAGATTCTCGACACCGCTATTGTGATAATTGCCATGATAACTTCTAAATTTGTTTAGAAGAGCGTATTTTGTAAAAAAATTTAGTTGTAGCATCACAAAATTCTTACTTAGCAACCTCTCTTCTAAGCTTTTTCTATAATTGTCCAACTATATATTAATTTTTATAACCGAACATTTTAATTATGAAAAAATCCGAAACAATAGGTCTATATGGAGGCGATAAAACTATCAATATTCCCACGCCCCACTATAGGTGGCCTATAATATCTGAGGAAACATCAAAAGCAGTAAATAAACAACTTTATACCTCCATCTCTATTTATGATAAAAGCGGGATTATAAAAGAGTTTGAAAATAAATTTAAAGATTATCATAATAAAAAATATGGCCTTTTGTGTAACTCTGGCACATCAGCACTTTACACAATGTATAAAAGTATCGGGCTTATGCCCGATGATGAAATTATATGTCCAATCTATACTTTTTTTGCTACAGTTACTCCTGTATTATTTACAGGTGCCAAACCGGTATTTTGTGATTGCTTAGACAATGGGAATATTGATCCACAAAAAATAGAGGAAAAAATTACAAATAAGACAAAGGCAATTGTAGTTACTCATATGTGGGGGATTCCATGCCAAATGAGCGAGATTGTTTTTATAGCAAAAAAATATAATTTGAAGGTATTAGAAGACTGCTCCCATGCTCATGGAGCTACTTATAAGGGACAGTTAGTTGGCACATTCGGCGATGCAGCTATATGGAGCCTTCAGGGTCAGAAAATAGTAAGTGGAGGAGAAGGAGGAATTATACTTACAGATGATATTGATATTTATGTTAAATCACAGCTTATAGGGCACTACAATGAAAGGTGTACCCAAGAAATACCTGAAGATCATCCACTGTTTAAATACTCAATTACCGGATTTGGTCAAAAATTCAGGATACATCCTATTGCTGTAGCAATAGCAAATCAGCAATTTAATAATTTAAGTGAGTGGCTAGAGCAAAAGCGCTCTTACGCTCAAAAATTCATTGCAAAATTTAAAGACAATCCAATCTTAGAACCTTTAACATTTAATGATAGTAACCCTAGTTGGTACGCATTTATATTGAAAGTCAAAAAAAATATTGTGAATTCAATAAATATTGACACACTTTATGATGCTTTTCAAGAAGAAGGGTTATATGAAATTGACAGACCTTTTTCAACAGCTCCTCTAAATTTCTTTTTTCTTTTTAAAGAGCCCTACCATGCTTTTCCTGAATTTTATAAAGTAGAAGATAATTTTATTAAAGATGAAGAATATAACGTTTCATTTAATTTTTTTAGCACAATTTTTAAAATTCCTGTTTGGGCAGAGGCATCGGACAAAGATATTGTTGACTTATATATAAAAGGCATTAATAAAGTATGCAACTTTGCTTTCAACAATCCTGAACTCTTTAAAAATAATGTAACGGTTTAAGTACACATAAAGCAATTATAGACCTGTGAATCAGGTTTTAAAGTAAGCTATTTCTTTCTTGCGGAAGAATACAACGAGCATTTTTTATTGTTTTGCCATTTCGCTACCTGTACAAGAATAGCATTCTGAAGTTGCTCCAGACAGGTGAATACCTAATTGTCTAACCTTCGTTTCAGTTGACTCCATGACAAATCAACCGGATTAAACTCCAGGCTATAAGTAGGTAAGGGGGGCTCGCGCCGCAAGGGTCTTCGATAAACCACTCCGGCCCTGTCTCCAAACTTCCTTCACGGTGTTTCGTGCAGGCCGGGCGATTCCCCTCGGCCTTGGCCGCCCCTGCGTTTGCTACCCCACCCTCGGCGGGAGCCAAGGTTGCATCTGTGCAACCCATGTCAAAGGAGATAGGGATGGAAACAGTCACTCAGCAAATTCACTATACAAATCAGCCAATAAAAATAGGAAAAACACGCTGGCAGTTGGTAATTAAAGAGTGGGCGGCGAACGGAGGCTTGGAAGAAGACCGAAAGCGCCTTTGCACCGAATACCAATGGAATGCCAGAGGCCAATTGCAACCCGGTTCGGCATGGCCGGCTTACAATATCAATGATACCTATTACGGTATGCCACGCCGATTGAGTAAACTCTACGAACGGGAAAAAGAGACAGTTGATTGACTTATTCATGAAAAGCCCATCGCGCAGTTGAGTCTTTTTGAGTGAGTTTATTGGATGATGATCGGTTTTCTGCGGCTTTAAAAAATATTCCTTCCCAAAAATTTGTCTATGAGTTAACCATGGTTTACTGATAGACAGAACAAGGAATAACAGCCTATGAAACAGGCCATTGCGTACTACCGCGTTTCCACCAATCGTCAGGGAAAAAGCGGTCTGGGACTGGAAGCACAACAAGTTGCGGTGAAAAATTACTGTCAACTCAACGAATATGAAATCATTAACGAAGTGATTGAAGTGAAATCAACGCGCAAATGCAGGATCGGACTCTTGCAGGCACTGGAACAATGCAAACAAATGAACACGATATTAGTGGTAGCCAGGCTGGATCGGTTGGGTCGAGACGTGGAACAGATCGCTAAGATTGTCAAATCGAATGTAGAGATAGTGGTGACCGATAGTCCCCACGCCAACCGCTTCACGTTGCACATTCTGGCTGCTGTAGCCGAAGACCAACGACAGCGCATCAGCGAAACTACCAAAGAGGCTCTGGAAGCGGCCAAACGGCGAGGGGTCATACTGGGAAAAAATGGCAAAGCACTATCAATGGCCAATAAACAAGCTGCTGAAGCATTTGCCCACAAACTCTCACCACTGCTGAAACGACTTAAAAACAAAGGCATTACCTCCGTGCGAGCCGTTTCTCAGGAATTGAACAAACGAAAAATCCCGACCTTTCGCGGGGCAGGTCGCTGGCATCCAAGTACCGTCTCTATTTTGATGAACCGCTTAAAATAAAATCATCCGTTCACCTTAAATTTTACTTACTATGATTTCCATCTCTGAAAATCCCCTGCTGTTTGACGACCTGACGGCATTGGAAAACAAACTCGGCACAGGTGCCCTAAAAATCACCTCCATTAACACCAATTGTGACTGTGACGCCTATACCTCTACTTCAACTGACAACGACCGTGATCCCGATCAAATCACCCCAATTGCTCTTGCGGCCGCTTGATGGGGAGCATTATTATGCAGTCAATTGTTCCTATCCGAATTCCCTGCGGATTCTGAATAGGAGTCAGTACACTATCCTGTCTACTATTGACGGTAAAACCGATACCAAAACATTGGCTAATCGGTTGGGTATTCCCTCCGATACACTGGGAGCATTTCTGCAAATGTTGTCTGCCACCGAAATCGTTCGGTTGGATTCTGATTTCAATCAGCCGTTGCGGCCTATGGCGCCTACCTCGCTGAATTTTTGGATTCATACCACCAACCGCTGCAATCTCTCCTGCAGTTATTGCTACATCTCGACGCTGAACACCACGGGAGGCATGTCGGAAGACGTAAAACAACAACTGCTCCACAAGCTGGTACAAACCGTCCAACAAAGAAACATTCGTCATGTGAAGTTTCGATTGGCAGGTGGTGAACCACTGACACAGTTCAAATCGTGGAAAAATTTTATACCCGAAGCAAAACATCAATTGCAGCAGATAGGATGTGAGTTGGAAATTGCCTTTATTACCAATCTGACCATCCTTAACGATGAAATCATTGCTTTTTCTAAGGAGCAGGGCATTAGCTATGGCGTTTCCTTGGACGGTTTGGAATCCACTCATGATGCCACTCGGCAATTTCGTAACGGGGCAGGGTCTTTTCAAACCGTTGATGCAAACCTTCGGCGGTTATTGGCTCATGGTTTATCCGTATCAGTCAATACGGTGGTGACTAACCAAAACTTGGAAGGGTTGCCCGAGTTGACGCGTTACCTGATTGCGCTGGACGTGCCATTTCGTTATTCGATTGTTAAAGGGGAAGCCATTGATGGAGAAAAACTGGAACAATATCTGTCGGCTTCCTACGCTATCATGCAAGGAGCGATTCAGACGGGTTGGTCTTTTTCGCGTCGTCATCAGTTCTGCGATCTGAAAATGAATGCATTAGGTTTTCAAACCTGTGCGTCGGGATTTTCGGGCGGAGCGATCTATGTGGACGGTACATTGAATTATTGCCACGTTCATGCGGGGGACAGTTCACAACCCTCCTTTTCCATTTTCGATGAAGGATTGGATCTGGTGGACATGATTGAGCGAGGCAGTCATTACGAAGACCAAAAGTCGAAGGACTGTACCTTATGCAAATACAAGTCTGTTTGCACCAGTGGCTGCCCGATCTATCGGGTCAACGACAAAGACCCTCAATGCAGCCTCTACCATACTTTTATCCCCCGAATTTACGAGCTTCAGGCGAGGGAACGCTTGAAATTACTTCACGATTACGAAATGATATAAGCCTGAAAGTGCTTCCTGAATCGTTCAGGAAGCACTTTGCTTTTAATAGGTGAGGTGATCTTTGGCCATTATTATTTCCGTCTTGGCGCTGCTGGCGACATTTTATCAATTGTATTTGCAACGGGTTCATAATGAAAAGTCACTCCGTCCCTTAGGACAGATTGATTTGCGGGATCGAAACAAGCTGATTGCTCTCTATCTCACTAACAACGGCATGGGCCCCATGCTCATCGATAAAATCACTTTTTTCAAAGAAGGGAAGTCTTATTCCACCATTGAAGAATGTCTTCGCTTAGGGGCTCGCGCCTACCGACGCATTTCAATCAGTGAATCAGGAAAAAAAGTAATCCTTCCCAGCGCATCGTTAGAAGTGTTTGCTGCCGAGTTGGAAACCCACGAAGGAGAAGCCGCCTTGGAGAATGTCCGAACGCAGCTTTCACCTCTCACGCTGAAAGTGGCCTATCGGGACATTTACGAGAACAAATTCACCCTGGAACAAAATCTGGATTGGTTCGCCAGGCACATAACCGATGAAAGAGAATAAAGGTATTTTCCTCTGCGTTAAACGTATGTTTTTCCACGATTTCAGGCCACTGTGTCGAATTATCCTATTGATAATAAATATTTATCATTCTATATTTGCATGAATTTTAAATGAAACTTCTTGCATTTTCTAATCAAAAGTGGTAGTATCAATTGTATCGGGGAATAAAATGAAGCTGGATGAATTAAAACAACATTTGGAGTCGGGCAAGGTGTACCGCCGAAGTGACTTGACCCAATGGTCTAAGTCCGTTGACCGTCACTTAGATAGACTCCTGGAAGAGGGAACCCTGCAAAAACTCTCCCAGGGACTATACTATGCTCCCGAGCAAACCGTCTTTGGGCAACTGCCGCCCAACGAAGAAATCCTGATCCGTAGCTTTCTGAAAGATGATCGTTTTTTAGTAACTTCTCCCAATGCCTATAACGGCTTAGGGGTCGGTACGACGCAGCTCTATAACCAACGCACCGTTTATAATCATAAACGCCACGGGCAGTTCAAATTGGGCAATCGCAACTTTGATTTTCGCATCAAACCACACTTTCCCAAAAAAGTAACCGAAGAGTTTTTGTTGGTGGATCTGGTCAACCATCTGGATACGCTGGCCGAAGATCAAAAAGCCGTTCTTAAACGTATTTTTTCCAAAGCCATGACCATGGATGAAGAAAAACTGCGGGAGGCCATCGCGGAATATGGCAACGTGAAAACCCAAAAGCTACTGGCTCCCTTCTTACAGCAAACGGAGATATAACCCTTATGTCGCTTCCCTATCTGCATCAACACAATGATTTTTCGGGGCTACTACGGATTTTGGAAGAGGAAACCCAAATCCTGGCAGGCTTGATTGAAAAAGATTATTGGATCATGCACGTTTTAAACGGACTGAAAAAGCAGGGGTTTGATTTCGAGTTAAAAGGCGGTACATCCTTGTCGAAAGGCTATGGCATCATTGACCGTTTCTCTGAGGATATCGACATTCATATCACTCCTCCGAAGGAATTCAACATCAACGAGAACCCCAAAAACACCCATCCGAAAACCGCCGAAGCGCGAAAGAAATTTTATGATTGGTTGGCTGAAACGATTCAGATAGAGGGGATTGTTTCCGTTGAGCGGGATCATGCCTTTGACGATACGGATTATTACCGCAGTGGTGGCATACGCTTGTATTACCAAAGCCAAACCGACGCTGTGAGCGGGATAAAGGAGGGGATTTTACTGGAAGCGGGCTTTGACACGGTGACGCCGAATCAAAAGTGTTTGATAAGTTCGTGGGCCTATGACAGGGTCAAAGGCAATTCGGCGATTGAAGTCGTGGATAACCGTGCCGTTGATATTCCCTGTTACCATCCCGGTTATACCTTTGTCGAAAAGCTTCAAACGATTGCCACGAAGTTTCGTCAGATGCAAAACGGGGCAGGGATACGTCCTAACTTAATGAGGCAATATTATGATGTTGCCCGACTGTTGGATTACCCTGACGTGCAGGGATTTATCGGAACACCGGCCTATCACGCCCACAAAAATGAACGGTTTCCCGCCCAAGACAAAGAAATTCCGATCACGGAAAATGAAGCGTTTTTGTTGAGCGACCCTGCATTAAGGGCTTTATTTAGAAAGAGATACGAAGAAACGGCTTCGTTGTATTACAAAGGACAACCTGATTTTGACAGCCTGTTAAATAAAATTCTGGCCTCTGTTGAACGACTGTAAGCTGCGTTAGCCTTATGTTCTTTGACAGATTTACCCTCTGTTAACAAAGCAATGATTAAGATGCATGCAAATTCTGAGACAGTCAGAACTGTTTTTTTCTGAAAACGGGCAGGTGTTTCTTGGCGATGATCATTTCTCTATTAGCGTTGCTGGCGACGTTTTATCAATTGTATCTACAGCGGGTTCATAACGAAAAGTCACTTCGCCCCTTAGGTCAGATTGACTTACGTGATCGAAATAAACAGCTTTACGTGTGTGTGGCCAATAACGGGTTGGGGCCGATGCTCCTTGACAAGATAGTCTTTTTCAAAGACGGTCATTGCTATACCGACCTTCAGGATTGTCTGGACTTGGAGATACGCTCCTACCGACGGACTCCGATCAGCGAATGGGTCAAAAAAGTAATATTGCCTAACGCATCATTGGAAGTGTTTGCCGCCGAGTTAGAATCTCATGAAACCGATTTTGACATGGAGAATGTCCGAAAGCAACTTTCTGCAATTACGCTGAAAGTAGATTATCGGGATATTTATGAGAACAAATTTGCTCTGGAGAGAAGTTTGGAGTGGTTTTCAAGGTACATGACTAATGAAAGTTAATCAAGATAAGAGTAAATTTCATTCTTATCTTTAAACGCCTGAAGATCAATTATATTAGAACCTATTAGATCCCTTCTCGACAGTTGTTTCTCTGCTATGAAGAGATGGAATTAGCCGGAAAATCATTTCATCAGCTATATCGACCATTCGTAAGTACGCTATTTGATAACTTTTGTAAAAATTTTCTACGTTACAATTGTATTTTTTAGATATTTATGCCCCTTATAAATTACTCAATTACGCACTTCATAAAATTATATAAATTTGATTAAATCAATCTACGAACTCCAACCTATTGATATAAGTGGGCGATATGCTCGTAATGGTTTTGATTATCAAGATCATATTGGCGCAAACTTTTGCCTTGATATGCTTCTTCGAGAAGACCTTGAAGAAGTTTGGTTTGAAACACATGATGATATTACCTTGATATGGCGAACCCAATCAGGCGTCAATGTCGAGTTTGTTCAAGTTAAGTCTAACAATCTTTCATCGCGGTGGTCAGTAGCACAAATTACTTATCGTGATAAAGGTCCGGGATCATCTTTACTGGAAAAATCCCTAAACCAATATCGCTGTAAAGAAGTATCGACATTTCGAATAGTGACCTCTTATGATGTTCACAGTGATTTGGAAATATTAAAACAAAAGCCCTCTGCCAGGATCAGCACTGAGAAGAACGTCAAAGTCTTAGAGGAACTGATCAATAAAATTAAAGAACGGTTTGTAACGGATATTGTAGTCCCTGAAACTTCTAAAGGCGTTGATTTCTGGGTTAATAATTGTTTATGGGATAAACGCCCCGACGATATCATCCAATTAGAAAACCATAATAAAATTCTTTCTGAAAAAGTTTTTAAAGGCAAAAGAACAAACGTTGTTCCTGAACATAGAGATGAGCTATATATGCTGTACCCCTGATTTTAGACAGGCATGATAATTGAAACCAACTGTCTAAACAATCAAACAAATGAACAACAAACGCAGGAATTTCAGTGCCGAATTTAAGGCGAAGGTAGCACTTGAAGCCATCAAAGAGGAGTTGACTTTATCGGAATTGGCAGCTAACAGAGTTGGTTCCCAAGCCAGATTTCCGATTGGAAAGTATTTTTTGGCATCAGCAAGTAGTGTATTTGCCCCTGAATCTGTAAAAAAGAGGATAAAAAGGGAAGATATAGCGAAGCTTTACGAACAAATAGGTCGGCTTCAGGTTGAAAAATACTTTTCTAAAAAAAACTTGTAGAACGTCCTATGGAAATTCGTAAAAATGATAGAGTTAGCTCATAAAGATTTGAGTATCACCCGTCAGTGTGATTTATTATCGGTTTGCCGTTCGAGCTTGTACTACAAAACCTATGGGTCAGGAAACAGGAGTTAAACCTTAAATTGATGGAAGAATTAGACCGCCGTATCTAAAGACGCCATTTTATGGAATTCGCAAGATGACAGAGTATTTGCGTAGTTTAGGTATAAGGTCAATCGCAAGCGCGTAAGTCGTTTGATGAAAAATGGGTTTAGAAACCATTTATCGTAAGAAAAATACCTCACAGCCCAATAAAGGGCACAAGATTATCCATATTTGCTAAAAGGTTTGCAAATTAATCGTCCTAATCAAGTTTGGGCTACTGATATTACTTATCTACCAATGCAGAAAGGGTTTATGTATTTGATGGCTATAGTAGATTTATATTCTCGTAAAGTGCTCTTTGGTCAATCAGTAATACGATGGAATCAGAGTGGTGTGCCTCTGTGCTGCAAGCAACCATTGATTCGCATGGAAAACCTGAAATATTTAACACAGACCAAGGAGCTCAATTTTACCTCTGAGATCTTTACTCAAATCTTACTCAATAACCAAATTCAAGTTTCTATGGATGGTAAAGGAAGAGCTATTGATAATATTTTCGTAGAAAGGTCGGAGAAGTGTCAAGTATGAGAATATCTTTTTGAAAGCCTATCAAAATGGAGGAGATTTAAGAAAAGGACTCAATGAATACTTCCTCTTTTACAACCAGGAGCGTTTCCACGAAAGCCTTGCTTACAAAACCCCACAACAGGTCTATCAAATGGCAGCATAGTTATTCACACAATTCACAAAAAGAAAAAAATACAACAACAATAGTAAATTAGCTGTCTAAATATTGGGGTACATCTTAATATATGAAACTTCTTTTCTTATCTCTACGATTCATTAATATCAATTGACCAACAACTGGCACCTTTAAAACAAAGGCTTTCAGGACTTGTGCAAACAGAAGTAAGTGCTTTTGACTTACGTCGAGGAAAGCTGGAAGAACAGATTCAAAATTACAATCGTATTTTGCAGACTTTAACTTATAGAGATGAACTCTCAAAGAAGATTGATGACCTTAATACTGTGATTCAGAAACAATTCAATGAATTGCCAAAGAATACTGAAACTATCGAATATGAACAAATTGCGGATGATCTTAGTGATGGCATAATGGAGTATATAAATAAAATTGCGTTTGATAAGCCTGAAAGATGGGGCTTTTCTAATGGAAATGACCGAATCAGAATGTATCTCACTGAAAAACGATTCAATTTTAGAGTTGGCAGAACTAACTGGTCCTCTATGGGTGCGAAGCCCAAAACGTATTTTTTACTCGCTTACCATTATGGACTATTGAAGCTTTGTTTACAAAAAGAGTATAATTACCCGGGCTTATTAATAATTGATTTCCCTCCTGTTTTAGCAGATGGAGACGTAAAGTCGTCCGAAAACTATTTGATTAAACCATTCATTGATCTTTGTGAAAGTTTAAATAATTCAGTTCAGGTAATCATCGCAGGTGAAGCGTTTGACAGTCTTGATAATGTTCATACAATTAATCTTATAGGCGCTTATAAGTAGTTTGTTTTTTTAACGAGGTTTCCGGCTAATATGGACTTTTTTGAAAAGCCCTTAGTCTGCAACGTTCTTGGACGAATAAAAAAATACCGCATTACAACCTATTAAATAAAGAAATATGTATGTAATTAAAACTTTAAGGTTTTGGCAAATAAATCTATATGGAAGATAATATAGACGTAGAAAATGAGCATCTCAAAGACAAAGATTTTGATGCGAGGCAGTCAAGATGTTATGGACTCGTTGAAAAAATCGCAGTACGTAAATCGGACAATAAGAAAGTTTCCGCTCAATATGTTTTAAAAGAGAATGGCCCTTTTTACTGTCCGGCTTGCCTATCGGAGGCCATTGTCAGAAAATGCGGGCAAACTGATAGAAGTGATCATTTTGCTCATAAAGCAAGGCAAAGTCCGGTGTTGAAAAGTAAAGATTTAGTACTCCATAAAAAATGTCTTGACCAAATTCTATCTTATTTGCAACAGACTTTCAGTGATGGAAAATGGGAGGCTGAAAGGCCGATTACTTTCGAAAAGAATAAAAAACAAAAGGAGATCGTTCCTGACATCAGCGGTCGTATCAATAGTGTACCGGTTGCAATAGAAGTACAAAAAAGTGCTTATACTCTTAAACGGATAGCAGATAAATTGGCTGATTATAAAAAATGTGCCGATAATCTTGCTGTATTATACATTATACCTTTGTATGAAGAATTGGGGAATGAACCGTTTCGACCTCGATTGTTTGAAAAATATTTGCATACAATTTATAAAGGAAGAGTTTATTATTGGAGTGAAAAAACGGGTCTTGCTATACAGGCAGTACATTTCAGTCCGGCCAAGCGTTGGATAGAAGAAAGCACTTGGTATGACTCGGAAATGATGGAAGAACGAACGACAGGAGGATTTTTTTTGACTTACCGTACTGTAAAAATGCCTAATTACGGACCGATATTAGATATTGCTAAAGACTTCATAAAAGATTTGCGTCCGGATATAAACCCAAAAATGTTAAAATTCCTATTCCAAAATGTACTGTCTATCGTGACAGACACCGAGTCTGGTGGGACAGCCAGGAAGGAAAGGACTTAGATAAACAATTTACAGTACTTAAAAAAACTGCCATTCCCGAGTTCATCCGTAATTACGATTACATAGACGAATATGATTATCGGGAACAGGATGAGCAGTTCAATAATTTTGATAATTAATAGATGTCATGAAGTAGCCCCCTATCAACTACATCTCATTTTTATTGGTACACGGGATGGTAAACGACAAGAGTTGAAACGGATGAAAGAGTTAGAGGCGGAGAACAGTCGGCTCAAAAAATTATTAGCCGATAAAAGCCTTGACTATGATATTCTCCAAGAGGCTTACAAGCTTCTGGTGGTCTTTAGACTTTCTAAGTGATAAAGTTGTGGCTGAGAAGAAAACGCGTATTCTCAAGACGTTCTTTTCCTACCTTTTGGAGCAGGCCTAAGGTTCCGGCACAGGACTTATAGGCTTGCTCGGCATATCGTCTTCGGGCAAGCATTTGTTGGACAGCGGATAAAGTATGCACACCCACTTTTTGGCCTGTTGCTCAAAAAACTCCGGATTCCAGTTCATCAGATATTGATGTTGAGCCGGCAGATGTTCTTTCAGGGTCGTATAGTGGTATTTGCTGCGGAAGCGTTCGTGAGCCGCAATGCGTTTATAGTCAGCGTAGATTTCGACCCATTCTGCCGAATAAACCATTTTTACATACTGACATACATAGCGATAGGGCACGGAATAATAGTGCTTGTCCTCGGCCAGTAAGACGTGACAATTTTGTTGTACTTTGGCCTTCCTAAAGGACTTCAACTCATAACGAATGGCAGATAAAGGCAGTAAAACAGGTTTTTCCACTTCCTCAAAAAGCGTCAACCGACTCTCGGATTTTCCCTGAAAAAGGGCTTGATTGCGAAGAAGACTGCTCTCTTGATTGTCCTGCTCCCTAAGCTGCACCGCTTTAAAGTAGAGATTTTGATTTTTGTCAATAAATCGTTGGGGTTAAATATCCCAGTGCTGAATGCGGTCTATCAAAGTTATAACTGTTCCACCAGATGTCCAAATCCTGCTGAACTTCTTGTATTGTCTTAAAATATTTCAGATTTAAACATTTCTTTCAAGTTGTGTACCGTTCAATCGTTCTACCAAGCCATTTTGGGTCGGTTTTCCTGGTTGTGAAAATCGAATTTCAATCCCATTTTCTTGTGTAAATTTTTCTAAAACACGACTTATAAACTCGGGGTCCATTATCACATCTGATATAGTCAGGTTTACCTTTCTGAGTTATCAGTTCTTGTAATAGCTTTACGAGTTTTCTTGCTTTAATGCTTGCGCAGCAAAAGATAAAAGTACCTTTCTTGAACACTCGTCAAGCACAAGCGTTTAGAACTCCTTACTTTACGCTCATCACTTAAAAGAACATCGCTTAAAAGTCCATCGACCATCCTTGGATTTATTTGTTCGGCAGGTAATGGGTTTATGGCTACCCTTTTGATTTTTTTGCGTGCTTTGGGGCTTCTTAAATTCAATTTTTTCAGCCTTATAGATTCGATAAACCCGTTTTTTATTCCATGGTTTGCCCTGATTACGACACCAATGAAATAAACAAACGAAAACCCCATTGGGTTGCTCAATAGCTTTACCTTTTAACATTGCAGCTATTTGAGCATCTTCATTTTTTCTTTTGTGTTTGTAATAAATACCGCGCTTTACGTTGCCCTAATACTCGGCAGCATCGGTTTCAGAGGCCTCTTTTTTTGTGCTAATTTGATTAACTGCATGCTGATGAGTAGTAGAGCTTATAGCTTTTTTAGTAACTCGTACCCTCTCCTTGAGTATGTCATAGTCAAGGCTTTTGTCCGCTAACAGTTTTTTTAACCTTGCATTTTCTGATTCCACTCCCGCATGCGCTTGAGCCCGTCTGTGCCCATGCCTCCATACTTACTTTTCCAAGTATAGAAGGT
The DNA here is from genome assembly GCA_046329125.1 of Spirosomataceae bacterium. Lineage (GTDB taxonomy): Bacteria > Bacteroidota > Bacteroidia > Cytophagales > Spirosomataceae > Runella. Next base: position 150,941 of record JAXLVD010000001.1, read on the forward strand.
TGGTGAGATACCATGTTCGCGGCATACATTTTCAACACTCTTGTCTTTGCCTACACTACCCAATATCGCCACGATTTGAGCATCGCTAAATTTACTTTGCTTCATTGTTTTACCATTTTGATTGTGAAACCTAAGAAATTCCCTCCAATTTTAAATGGTTACACCTTACGGGAGCAGGACATGATGGCCTCATTGAGTTGAGACAGGCTCGAAAAACTTTCTTCGTTGACAGGAGCATAAACGCGACTGTAAAGAATACCAACCGTACGCTCTACCAAGGCTTTATCGCGCGGATGGCGACTGCGGGCCGAATAAATAACAAGTCTGATAATGAGACGCAAAATCTTCTATACTTTCATTTAAATCAGGTTCATACCGATGCGCCTTGTGGACTGCCGCCTTTAAATTGTCGGGAACAATGGCCTGGGGAACACCTCAAAAATAGGTCAGGGCATTGGCCAGAGCCGAAAGAAAATCTGCCTTTTTTTGAGAATAAACCGCTTGGCAATAGGTATATTGACTGCACCCCAACACGGCCACAAACACTTCCAAGGCTTGTTTTTGCTTGGTTTGCGGGTGAATGATGTGTAATTTTTCGCCTGCAAAGTCAATATAAAGTTTATCGCCTGCCTTGTGCTCCAAGTGCATCACTACTTTTTGAGTGGCTTCCCAACGACGAAAATAATATCAGAAGCGGGAGTAGGTCACGGCTTGGGAAGTTGTCAGACAGTACTTCTCCCACAGAATCATACGAGTGACCCCTACTTTTTGAAGTTCCTTTTGATAGACGGGAAATAAGGCTTCTAAGGCCTGAAGGGTAGTGGGTGGATTCCGCCACAGCCTCCGAGTTCATTATCACCACTAATGAATTCACCGCCATTACCGATCCCAAAAAATTAGCGACATCGGCCGTCCGACTGCCATGCCAGGGTAGCTCCTAACGAGTAGGTATACTAAAATATATAGGGTTTCTACCCGGCCTACCCGGCATTTAACAAACCGGCGTTTTAAAAATCCACAATGCATTATCTATAAGAGTAAGCCTCTTTGGAATTTGGGCATACTCCCTTTATAACTACCTTATCAACTGAGAGACAATCACAGTCTTGCCATCGTTTTCCTCTTGAAGTTCATAGGCCAGCAACAAGCCCTTAGAGGTAGGTAAAAGCACAGGATAAGTCGCATTTTCGTTATCGGCGGTGAGATATACCGTGGTTTCTTTTCCGTTTTCAGAGATGGTTCTTAGGGCAATTTTGGTAAAAAATTCACCGTTTTTTTCAACGGATTCATCCCAAACTACCGCTAAACTTCTATTGAAACGGGCAATTTGAGGGTGTTTGGCGCGTATGGTTAAATGGGATGAAAAGAGCTTTTCTTCTCCTAATTTAACGACTCTGATCCCTGCTTCGTGACTCTGTGATTTTCCGCTGAACCACGTCACAAAGAAATCATTTCCTGCCTGAGTCAGGCCGGGACCGGTGTGTGGGCAGGCATTGACTTTCCAACGGTCTTTATGTACCAATTGCGGTTGGGCAAAGGTTTTGCCACTATCAGTCGAAACAACATGGCTCATGTCTCGGGTGCCGTCAGTGAGCAGGTCGCGATAGACAAGATGAATATTTTTATCGCTGTCACTATACACCACTGTACGGCAGCATTGACAGGCATTAGAATCTACGACAATTTCTTCTGAGAAACCTCCTTTAGGCAGTGTTTGTACAAATTTTACGCTGCGTCCCTCGTAATTGCCCATTTTTTCGTCTAACCAGACAAAGCCTAATTCTCCGTTTGGTAAACGTGTCATATCGCCGAACGAATGGCCTTTGCCGGGAGTTGTGTCTTGGTGAATGGATTTCGGGATCGACCAGGTTATCCCCTTATCAATTGAGGTAACGTACATTAGGTCTGAGGCGCGTGGCGCATCTTTGGTGGGCTTCTTGATTTCAAAGGTGGCCCAAATACTGCCATTGGCTTTGAAAGCAACGCGCGGCATTCCTTCGGCGTGTACGGTTAGTTCAGCAGGAGCTTCAATTTTGATTTTTTTACCAAATGTACGCCCACCGTTTTCAGAGACGGCAAAATAAAAAGAACTTTTGTCTCCGTCTTTTTCTACCCAACTCAGTACCGGATTACCAAGGTGGTCGGTGGTGAAACGGGGTGTGGCACCGATAAATTTATCATTGGATAATTGAATCGTCTTAGAAGATTCCTTTTGCCAAAAAACGGATAAACCCATAAAGGCGAGTGTGACGAAGAAAATGGTTTTCATTTTTAGAGTGATTAAGAAATGATTAAATAGGGAGCACGGAATTATGGAACACGGAGAATTGAACCGTTCTCCTTGTTCCATAATTCTATGCTGCTCCTTACTTATTTTCCGGTAAAATTATACTGTACTCCTACCGTAAATGTGCGTGGTGCGGCAGCAGTAAATGTAGTGCGGTCGGTGGCGGTGTTGCCTCGGGTGGCATTGGTTGCGTACAGGGCATCGGTTAGGTTCATAAGATTGGTAAAAAGTTCGATACCTTTCCATTGGTAGCCCATTCTGAAATGGATTAAGTTATAGCCCTCATAGCGAACCGTATTGGCTTGATTCTGAAACCAACCCGCTACGTGTTGCCATTCTATCGATGTTCGGAAGTTTTTGAACCAATTAGGATAGTAACTGATTTCCGAATTCCATAGCCAACGCGGCGCTGAAGGCATATCTTTGCCGTTGACATCTTTGAGGACATCAGAAGCTTTCTGACTCAGTGTAAATTCTACAAAACGGTGAAGGGCGGTGGTTCCTCCAAAACGCAGAAATAGTTGTTTGTTAGGTTTATAAGTAAGACTAAACTCAATACCTCGGTGGAGTGTTTTTCCTGCCGATTGATAGTCGGTGGAATTGTCGGGTTGGCGAATATTGAGTAACTCATTGGTACCGTTCATTTGGTAGGCGGCCACATCTACGTATATTTTATTGTTCAGCAACGAAGCCCACCCACCGATTTCGGCATTGTCAAATTGAGCGGAAGTGAGGTTATAATAAAACAAGTCGCCATTGGGTAGAGGAGTACTTCGCTTACGAAAAATAGCCGTCAGGCCCGGTGGGGCAAAACCTTTGGAGTAATTGGCATAAAGCCCTTTTCCATTGCCCAAATCATAGGTTAAACCGATTTTTGGCGTGGCCTGACTGTAGGATTTAGTACCCGATGTATTGTCCAAATAATTGACAAAATCGAAGGACATATTATCATAGCGAAGCCCCGCCGAAATACGCAGTTTGGGCAGCGGTTCAAAGTCATATTGCGCATAAAAAGCTGTGTTATGAATATCAGCATCATAGTTGGCAATCTGAATATCAGGGCGTTCCTTGATAATGGTGTATTTCTCTACTGATTTTTTGTCGGCACGGAGTTGAGCGGCCAAATCAACTTGGTATGACCAATACATGCTCGGTGAAAAATCAATCGTGGTTCCCGCAATCAGTTTGGAATTCATAAATTTAAACGTGTGTGTGTGTTGAGCAATCAATCCCAAACTCTTGAAATCGCTTGAATTGATTTCTCCCCGAGCTGTGGTAGCTCCGCTTGTCCAACGAATACCGTAGCTTGGATTTTGGCCGTGTTTGTTGTCACGACCAAAAATGGTAATAAATGATTGTGAGCCATTATTCCAATCTTTTTCAAAGCTAAGACGCGAGCGCAGAGAATGCGATTTTCGATAAGTAAAATCAGTAGTACTCACGTATTGGCGATTGTAAAACGCTACACTGTCTACGCTGCCGCTTGTTCGGGAGTCGTAGTTGTTGTAGGAGAGTGTATAAATCAACCGTGATTTAGGAGTAAAATGATATTCCAAACGAACGTTAACGGCGTTTTTATTGTAATCAGAACTTGTCATCCACGCATTGCGCTGACGGGCAGCAAACCCGCTCACGTAAATGCCAAACTTGCCCGTCATTCCTCCTATTCCGTATTGTAAACGCTGATAACCCCACTGATCTGCCTGAATACCGATTTTAGCCGTTGGAACGGAGGTAGGTCGGTGAGTGATAAAATTGATTGCTCCGCCTACGGCTTCCGGGCCATAAATGGAAGAAACGGGACCTTTTACGACTTCCACAGAGCTAATGGCAAACTGATTGAATTCCAGAATAGAATTGTGATTGAAAACGCCCATAGGCCGAATCGGAACACCATCTTCCATGTACAGAAAATAGGCGTTGGTGGTCATCGGTTGGCGAATCGCCATCATGTGTTGTTCGTTGTTCAGGTTAACCATCATCACACCTGGCGTTTTGTTGACAATCTCAAACAAGGCCGTAGCTTTGGCTTCGTTGATTTGTTTGGGTGTCAATCTGGAGATGGCAATGGGTGATTCGGTACGCAGAGCCGCTTCCCGATTTCCTGTTACTACAATCTGTTGGAGATTTTCAACGGCCGGTTCTAACGAAATCGTTAGGTCTTCGGTTTCAGGAACGATTAGTTTCTGAGAAGAATAACCAATCATGGAAATTTTGATTTCCGTATTTTGAGGTACTGTTTTTAGAAGGAATTGGCCATTTTGGTCTGTTATCGTACCATCGGTAGTGGTCAGAATTTGAATGGTGGCACCCACGACAGGTTCCTTCGTAATGGCATCAAAGATTTTTCCTTTGATAAAGTGTTGTGCCGCAACATCAGGGGCAACTACTCCTAAAAGAAGCAGAAGCCATAGGTATATATATTTCATTTTTATTTCAGAAAGTTTAGTGTCTCGTCCATGCTCAAGAGCATGTCGTTACTGATTTGTTCAAGCTTAATTTTTTCTTCATAAATGTCATTTTGGGCATGACACCATCATGAATCATCATTACACCTCGGCCATTGACAGATAGCCAAAAGCAATATCTCATTGTTGATAATGCACTGATTATCAAAATTTTGTTATTTTTTATGTGTAAAAAGCACCATTACCCTTTTGGGGCAGATTAAAACTGGCTATAACAAATCAGGAAATGGGAGGCACAACGTGCTTTGATAAAAAGCCTTTCTGTACGGAAGAAGAAAAAAAGGGGAAAAGCTCAACATCGGGAGCAGAAATGAAGTGGAATGAAAAATCCAATTGAGTTTCTTCAAACAACTCCTGAATAACTCGTTTGGCCGAATCACTCTGTTTTTGAGCATCGTCACGGGCGTGTCCTTCGGCTACGTTTTGGAGTTGTTTGGCTAAGTAGCATTTCCCGTCGCAATGAAGTTGAGGTTTGTAACGGTTTTCGCAAAGTGTGTGAATAATGTGTTCTTTACGTAATTCAAAATCCAAATAAACAAACGGCACCACCAGCGTTTTGAAACTGATAAGGAACAGCAAAAAAAGGGATATGTGCCGTTTGTAAGCCATGGTTAGATTTCTCCAAACTGATTTTGGAGCAGAGAGAATCTTTTAAATTAATTCATCAACTTTAATTATCGGAATAAGAGCATCTTAAAGTCTGTCAAGGCATTGACGGAATGCTCGGCGTGCGCTTTGAACGACATTCCATCGCCGGGCGACAGAAAAAAGGCTTCTCCTTCCAAATTAAAATTGGCATTTCCTTCCAGCACATATAAAAAAGCATCGGTAGGAGACGTATGCGTGTCCAATCGTTCTCCTTGTTGAATGCTAATCAGAACCGTTTTGAAGTGCTCGTTGGTGTCGATTTTTTTTGTTTTAATGCCCACAAACGGCAGTAAATCAGGGATGTTTGAAGTTTTCATTGTGCGTATCATTTGGGTACTACTACTGCGTCTATAATGTGTACAAATCCGTTGGAGGCTCGTACTGATGCCAGTACTTTGGCCTGGTCTATGTAAAGAACATCACCTTTTTTATGAAAAGTTACGTTGGTGCCGTCCACCATTCCCATGCTTTGACCTTCCTGAAAAAAATCGGCAGCCAAAGCAGAAGTCATAACATGATGCTCCAAAATGGCTTTCAATTTGTCCTTGTTTTCGGGCTTGAGTAAATTCTCGACCGTTCCGGGAGGCAATTTATTAAAGGCTTCGTTGGTAGGGGCAAACACCGTAAAAGGCCCTGCGTTGGAAAGGACATCTACCAAATCGGCGGCTTGAACTGCTTTTACGAGCGTTGTGTGATCGGGCGAGCCGACGGCTACCTTTACTACATCCTTTTGCGATTCATTATCTTCTACGGCCGATTGCCCCGCGACGGCAGCGGTTTCCGTAGTCTGATCGGTTGATTCTTTGGAAGAAGGCTGACAGGCGGTAAAGCCGACAATTAATCCAATGGTAATAAGTTTAGATTTCATTTCGACACACGTTTTTGGTTAAAAATTAAGTAAAATTCTTACGATTGTTTTTCTCTATAAATCCTTTTTTCTAAAAATGCGGGTCGCCAGAGCCGTAGGCCAAACAATCCACCCTATCAACACCAACAGCGCGGTGATGAGTCCATAATCGGTGCTGAAAAAGTCCTGAAAAACAGCACCCGTGAAGCCCATTAAGGCCGAAATGTCCATTTTCATTAATACCATGATCCTTGCCAAATCGGTAGGATTAAGAGCCGTAAGGAAAAGCATGAGTTTGTCGAGCGGATAATCGCTAAATGAAAACAGAATACCCAGTACCAAGCCATCATAGACCAAAGCGAAGTAGAACCAAATAACCAGTGCCAGCCCCATTCCTTTGGCTTTGTCTCGGGTGATGACAGCGGCCAAAAAGGCCAAAGACACAAACGACAGAGTCAATAATAAGCCGCTTATAATCAGAACAAGTCCGCGTTCGGTTCCTTCAAAAAGCAGCGTCGGAATACCCACGCCTATCAAAAAAGCCAAGCTCAGGGAAGTTGCTACTGCGATGTATTCGCTCAAAAAAATACTTCGACGACTCAACGGCTGTGCCGAAAGCAGTTCGATAAATTCGTAAGAGTTATAAAAATGAATGGTGGAAAAAACGATACTAACCAACGGCACCACCATCAGAATAATGTTGAGCAAACTTAAAAGCCCTTTGTTGGGGTCGGGGTCGAAGCTGAAAAAGCTGAAACTCACCGCCGTCAGCAGCAGGGTGTACCCCATGACAAATCGATTACGGACGATGTCGTACAGTACGTATTTAGTGACTTTGTTCATAAGAATGATTAGTTGTGGAATCGGCAGCTCGTTTGGCTACGACCTTGGATTTGTGTGTACCTATCAGAAAAGCAATGGTTACTAAATAGCCTATAAACGCCAGCCCGTTGAGTAAGCCACCCCATTGACGAAGCGGGAAGGCTTGGAATAAATCACCGACTATTCTTAATAAAATACTGACCTGCAACAGCCCGACCCAGCCATAAAGGATTGGATGATACGGTTTTGCGTTTAATCCTAACAGGCTTGGAAAAATGATGGGTGCGTGAGCCATGATCATGGTCAACACAAAACCTACAAAAAAGGCGTGAAGAACGGCATCGTACAGCCAAGGGGAATAGCTGTTTACAAGCGTAATGAGTCCTGTCAATAAGAGCCAACTGTAACCTGACAACAGCGTAATTCCTAAGAATTGGTAACTGCCCTTTTTGTTCAGATTTTGGCGGGCAATGTCATTTCGAATAAGCCATTGTCCAATACCCACTATACTGACACTCAATGCGATACTGTAGGAGGTGTGGTATAAAAATAAACCTACGGTAAACAGCCCCAGCCAACCAAAAAGTGCTCGACGGTCGTTTTTTTTGACAGGTAAAAACCGCGTGAGATTAAGACGCTCACCCACAATGGTGAAAACAAAAAATGCCATCCAACCAGCAAACGCCATTGGGTAAGAATAAGTCAATGCCAATGCTAAGTGTCCAAGAAACTGAAAAATGGAACCAATCAACAGCAACAAATCACCTGTAAAGCGGTATTTTTTATAGTTGTAAACCGAAACCAAACTGTATCCAATACTCCCTGCCACTAAGGCATAACAGCCCGCCTTCGGCGAAACGTGCAGTAATAACGGTAAACTGCTTACAAATGCCAATGGTACCAGCCACATCCATTTATTTTTTAATACAGCTACGCGTTCAACGGCAATCAGCGTCCCCAAAAAACTCCCCGTCATGAGCGCACCATGCAGGGCTGTTGCCTGTGCATTTAGGATGGGAAAATCCCAACCTAACCGCAGCCAACCGGCATAAACGCCAGTGAACATGGAGCAGATAGCCAACGGAAGTATGAAGTAAATAGGCTTGATTTTCATTGTCTTAACGTTTAGAGATTTCCAACTTTCGACCCTTGGAATGCCTGTTCTCCTTTTTTTATTTCCTCCGCCCCTATGGTATCTGACATGATTTTTGCAATGGCACGTCCCAGTTTTTGTTCACCGGTTTCTTCTTTCAGTGTTTCCAAAGACTTATAAAACTGTACAGTTCCGTCCTGCAAATACAGCACATCGGTGGCAAGTTCGTCCAAGTCCGACATGATGTGTGAGGTAATCAAAATCAGTTTGCCACGTTCGTGTTCACGTTGTATTTTTTCTTTCAACAATTCGCTCGAAAGCGGGTCCAAGCCTGCCGTCGGTTCATCTAAAATCAGGATGGGCGGATTGAACAAAAAGGCCAGTGCTGCACTTACTTTCTGCTTGGTGCCACCCGATAACGTACCCAACGGTTTTTTAAACATCGAACGCAATCCAAAAGCGGCAACCAAATCTTCGTCCGGCAATTGTTGGGCGTTTTCTTTTCTCAAATCAGTCATCATATTGAATAACTGCTTGATTTTCAAATTGGCAGGATACCTCCCGATTTGAGGCATGTACCCGATTTGGGAACGATAGCTATGTTGTTGGGCAATAGACTGGCCATTTATATAAATGGTTCCCTGATTGGGTACAATCATCCCTAACAGTGTTTTGATAAACGTAGTTTTTCCTGAACCGTTGGGGCCAATGACAGCCACTACTCGCCCTTCTGGAAGGGTTACGTTGACATTGCGCAGTACCTGCAGTTTGCCAAACGATTTGTATATATTTTCAGCGCGAATCATGAGTTACAGTTGGATAGGTTTCATCATTGGCGACTCATCTTTCATACCTTCGGGGGTGATACTCGGAATAATTTTCTCAATGCGATCCAACAGCGTTACCGTAAAACTTCTCAGTAGCATCATCCCCTGTGGAATACGCTCAATGACACTTGCGTAGAGGCTTACGGGCCGAAAAGGCACATCACCGATTCCGTCGCGGTTGAGATCATAGCCTTCGTATTTGTCCCAATAATTATGGGCTACTTTTGTCAAAACCACATCGCCATTAGTGGCTACATCAAAGGTATTCCCCTTGAAGTTACTGTAAACGAGCGTGTTATCGTCACAGTTGGCCTGTACCCGAATGGCATAGCCGTTTTTTATGAATTGGTTGTTGGAAAAAACCGAGCGGCTGCATCCTTCCATATACACACCTACGGTGTTGGTGTTGAAAATATTCTGTTCGATGTGGCTATCGGAAATGTCTTTCAATAACAAACCGTAGGCTGCTCCTCCCCAATTTTGTTCAAAAATATTGTGTTTCATGGTCACAAATTTGGTGTACATTACTGCGACACCGGCACCGTTTTTATGGAAATGATTGTATAAATAGGCATTTAGATGCGAAAACATAAAATGCAATCCATAACGAATATTTTGCTGACTGTCATTGTGTTGGATAGTGGAGTTAGTTACAAATTCAAAATAAATTCCATCGCGGTGGCCTGCTATTCGGTTAGCCTCAATCCGAATACTGTCGCATTTCCAAGCGTGGATTCCGTTTCCGGTATTTTGTTCTTCTTTTGGATGGCCCTGTATGTCGTTTCCCTGCACTAAACAATGGTCAGAAGCTGAGAGATAAATGCCAAAGTAGCTGTTTCGGACGCGGTTGCCGATGATGCGTACGTGGCGGGCTTCCAGCACTTTAATGGTCGCCCAATCGATCATGCTCGTCATCCCGACGTTTTGGAAATGAATGCCTTTGACGGTAACGTTGCTTGCTGTAATGGTAAAAATCTCGCTCTTAAACTGGCCGTCAAGTATGGGGAAATTTTGCCCAATAATGACTAATGGCTTGTTTATCAAAATGTTATTAACATAAAAGACGCCTTTTTGAATCAAAATCGTATCGTAAGGTGCGGCCTGTTGGATGGCTATATGTAAGTTTTGAGTAGGTTTTACAATTAACGTATGCGCCTGAATGCAGAAGGATAGCAGCGTTCCGAAAACCAGCGATAAAATGGAAAAAGGATTGAGAGCAGCAACGCATCTGGGTGTCCCGCTTCTGCTTTTATCTTTCTGTTGCATCTTTTTATAGATTGTGAAATAACTTGGTTAAATTGGTGCTAAAAAAAATACAATAATGCGAAAACAAGTATCAGTTGCTGAACCGGAGCGCCTTCAACGGTTTATGAACAATCGTAATAGTTATAGCGAAGATTTCAAATGCCTAACACTCAAACTAATCAATTCGGGAAAAAGCCCTGACGAGGTCAGTATTTTTACAGGTATTAGCTTACCAACACTATATGAATGGATAGAGGACTGGAATAAAAAAAAGAGGATGGCATAGTAAATCAACAAGGCAAAGGAGGTGGAGTAAAGAGCAAACTAAGTTCAGAGCAAAAAACCATCCTAAAAGCAGAATTAGGTACAAAAGACTTTTGGACTTTAGGCGAAATAGACCAATTGATGCAAGACAAATTTGGTATTACTTATAGTCAACGACATCTGCGAACGATACTCAAAAAGATGGGTGTATTTCATTACAAACCGGAACCTTTAGATTACCGTAGAAGCGATAACTCAGAGCAAGAATTAACTGATAAATTGCTCGCTACTACTGATGCTTTGCAAGTGTTAGGCTTAAAAATAGATGAAGTTGCGTTTGGATTTGCCGATGAGGCCTGTCCACAAGCAAATTCAAATACGGCTCGAATGTGGTCAATTTATCACAAAACCCGAAAAGTGAACACACAAAGACTCTCGTGCAAAACCTTTGGGTTCTATGCCCTGAACGGCAATAGTTTTTGTTGTGATATTGAAAATGCCAAACCTGAATCTTTTTCCAAAATACTCTATCAAGTCAAAGAACAAAATCAACACTATAAAGCGACGGTACTACTTTGGGATAATGTAAGAGGGCATATTAATGCCCGAGTTCAGCAAACTGCACGAAAACTTGGCATCTTTATTATCAACATCCCTAAATATGCTCCGGACCTAAATCCCATCGAAAAAATATGGAAACAGGTTAAGAGAAAAATCAGTCAAAAAGGCCTTATCTTATCAAAAGATGACTTGAAAAGCATCATTAAACAAGCCTTTGATACTTTCGCCAATTCAACTTCGGCCGCTTCTAAATGGATGAAAGACTTCTTTAATCCGTTTTGGAAATATCGAAATTATACAAATTCCTTCTAAGCTATGTTAGTTCATTATCTATAAATCAAAAAATCGCTACTACTTCTTTCCAAGTCAGCATTTTAGCATCCGACAATTGAGCCATATTGGCCGTTGCAAACGATTTTGCGCTAAAAGCCGCTACGTCGCCGCGCATGGGACTTCTGAGGTCTTTGCTGTTTAAGAAAACAGCGGTTTTTACGTCAATCCATTCCCCTGGTCTATTATAATCGTTGACAACTATAAATGCGAGTTCTTCTTCATTCAATTTGCTTATTTTCATATATTTAACCAAACAACTTAGGTCGTCAAATTTGAAGACTTTGCCCTTGTCAGTAACGATTTCTGCCGCGTATTTTTTGTCCATGATGGTCATTTTGCAAAACGTGCAGGCATCTTTTCCATATCGAATTGGTTCGGGACTTTGAGTACAGCCTTGTGAAATGGTTCCCCAACCAACAATCCCCCAAAGAATGATGGGTTTGATGGCAGATTTTTCGAACGGTATTTTTTCGGAAAAATAAAATTCATACACAAGGGCGGTGATAACCACTATACCCAGCCCCACAAAAATCCACCCGCCCGTGTCGGGCATTGAATAAGCCCCAAAATTGAGTAATTCTTTATAACCGATGAGCGGGGGCTGATAGGCCATACCCGGCACCTTGATGGGGGCATCGTCGCTGAGATTGTGGCCATATTCGTATCCCCAATTCCAAAAATCGTACAGGGCTGCGATTCCTGCCAATACAATCAAGAAGAAATAACTCAGCAGCATTTTACGACTCTTCAACAAGGCTGTGAGCAGCCCAAAGACGATATAAAATCCGACAGCGTAAGGTAAAATTTTAAATTCGGGAAACATTTCTTCCTTAATGTGAGCCATACCGATGTAGTGATTAAGTCCGTTGATGATTTCTACATCACCCGATAACTTAGAAAGCCATATCTTCATGACTAAACCCTCCGGATATTGAGGTGCCCAAAGGTCAATGCGCCAAAGTGGGAAAAAATAGGTGGCAATCAGTGCCAATGAAGCTACTGCGATGCTGACCCTTGATAGTTTGTGGATTGGTTTCATGGGAGTCTTTTTTAATTCTGTCAGGGCTGAGAAGTAGCCCTGACAGAATTAATGATTACAGTTTTGCCACTTTCTTTTCCGCTTCGGCGGTTGGGTTTTTGCCCGTTCCCCACGTGAGGGGTACATTACTACCCGCGGGTGACACTCGCAAATACCCCTGCATTTCCTGGTGAAGAGCCGAACAGAAGTCGGTGCAGTACATAGGAGTGACACCAACTTTGGTAGGCTTCCATTTGAGGGTACACGTCTCGCCTGGCATGATGAGGATTTCGGCATTATTGGCACCGCGTACAGCAAAACCGTGGGGAACATCCCAGTCTTGTTCTAAGTTGGTGACGTGGAAATAGACATCATCGCCCATTTTTATACCCTCAATATTATCAGGCACGAAGTGTGACCGAATAGCGGTCATGTACACATGCACCTCGTTCCCTTTGCGGACTACTTTGGCTTCTTTTTCGCCTTTAGATACGTAGGCATGATTATTTTCTTCCAGTTTGAAAATCTTCTTCGTGTTTTTTTCAATCAACGAAGCAGGAATTGCTTCGGCGTAGTGAGGCTCGCCAATGGTGGGAAAGTCGAGAAGAAGCTTCATTTTATCACCAGAGATGTCATATAACTGCGCTGATTGGGCCAATTCGGGGCCTGTAGGTAAGTAGCGGTCTTTGGTGATTTTGTTGTAGGCAATCACGTATTTACCCCAAGGTTTGGCTGTTGGGCCGCCGGGAATAGATAAATGGCCTACGGAATAATAAGTAGGTACGCGATCAAGTACTTCGAGTTTTTCGATGTTCCATTTTACCAATTCTGACGATACAAAGAAGGAAGTAATGGCATTGCCTTGGCCGTCAAACTCCGTGTGGAGTGGTCCTAAACCGGGTTTTTTCACCTCACCGTGCAAGACGGCTTCGTATTTCAGAACCGGAATTCCGTCAAAATCACCGTCGAAGGTTTTGGCAGCAATCGCTTTTTGGATTTTGTCAAAGGAAAACACGGGAATCACCGCTGCCAATTTACCGGAGCCTACGATGTAGCTACCTGTTGGATCTACGTCGCAGCCATGGGGGGATTTAGGGCAAGGCATAAAATACAACATATCGGGGCATTCTTTGGGGTCGAGTGTCATTACCTCATTGATAATGGTTGAGGTGGCCGAATGTGTTTTTTCGTCATACAGATTGTGGGCATATTTAGCAGGCTCTTTTTTTCCTTTGCCTTGGGCTAAATATTGCTCGGCTTTTTTCCAGTTGACGGCTAAAATAAAGTCCTTATCTTTCTGTGAGGCGTTTACCTCTAACAAAGAATTGGCCTGCTCAGTATTGTAGCAAGAGAAGAAAAACCACCCATCTGATTTGCCTTTTCCTGCTCTGGCCAAGTCAAAGCTCACACCAGGAGTTTTCAATTGAAACTTAACGGACATGTGGCCGGAGGTTTTGTCAATGCTCACAAAGCTGATGTACCCTTTGAAGTTTTTCTTAAAACTGCTGATGGATACATCGGCATTGGCATCCGGCGGCACCGAAAAGCGGGTACCAGCCACGGCGTATTCGGTATTGGCTGTTACAAACGGCGAAGAGTGGTTTCCACCTGAGTTAGGCAACTCAATAATTTCGTCCGTCCGGAAAGTCGAAAGGCTGATGCGGGCAATACGCGGGGTATTGTTGCCATTGATAAATGCCCATTTGCCGTCATGTTCTCCGTTGGTAGTAGAAAGAGCCACGTGGTGGGAATCATCCCAAGGCACAAATCCGTGCGATGTATTGAGCATGGGCTTGGTTTCTTCGCTGTAGCCCCAACCATTTTCGGCAAATTGGGAGAACACTGGAATAATGCGAAATACCCGACCCGAAGGCAGACCCACCACCGAAAGCTGACCGTTGAAGCCCCCCGATACAATGTTATAAAATTCGTCGTGCTTGCCGGGAGCTACGTACACTTTTTGGGCAGCGTCGCCGGCTAATTCCGACCCGCCGGACTTTTCCGAATGATCAGGTTTGCAGCCGTAACTTCCTGCGAGTAAGGCCGATGCTACTAAACTGCTGATAATGTATTTAGTTTTCATTAAAGTAATCGTTTTGTTAATTGGTTGATTCTGGTAGCTTATTTCTCTCCGTCGTTTTTACGCATAAATTCAATTACGCTGCGAGCTTCTTCCTTGGTAAGGTTTTGATTGGGCATTCGTACCAAACACTGCTCCAGCAATTTTTGAGCTTCAGCGTCTTCGGCGAGCATCATATCCACGTTAGTAATCATGTTGATAATCCACTCGGGCTTACGTCTTTTGGTGACACCCGCCCAGCCGGGCCCCACGATTCGGTCTTCGGTGAGTTTGTGGCAGGCAGCACATTTTAAGTCGTAAATGTCAGTTCCGGTCTTGACCATTGCCTGATCCAGCGGATTGGAAAGAACAACTTCTTTCACTTCGGTACCGTGGGTTTCGGGCTGATTCAAAATGGTTGTAGAGTCAATTTCGGGGGATTCGGCGCGTTGCTCTGCTCCTTTGCCTGAGCATCCATATCCTGCTAAGGCGGTGACTGTCAGTAAAAAGTAAAAAAATATACGTTTCATTTTGTGATTGGATTTTGTTTAACTGCATTGTATTGCTTTGACAAGAACATCCGATGACATTCGTTTTGTATTTGCAAACCTACAGTAACTTATACCCTGATTCTTATGGTTTAAATCATAAAAAACAGCAGACTTTCAGCAGGATTGATTGTTAATTATTGAGTAATTTTATTGAGTACCAAATGGAAGAAGCTATAAAAAAAGCCCCAGTAGGGGCTCTAATAAAAAAAAGGAAGACATCAATGGCGCAGAATTTTATGATCTTGTACTTCTAAATCGCCATTTTCAGCCAATTGAAGCACTTTTTTGATAACTGTCTCTACACGTAGCCCCGTCATATCAGCAATAGCCTGCCGAGTAAAAGGTACTTCATAACTACTGTTTGTGTGCGGGGTTTTGTTTTTGAAAAAATCAATAATGGCCAAAATTCTTTTTTCAGGATTTTGGGTTGTCATGATAGTGAGCAATTTGGTTTTGTGGCAAAGCCGTTTGGCCAACGTTTTACTAAGTTCAAAATGAATATCAGGATTATCACGCAGTAATTGTATATAATTTATCTTTTTCAGCACCCAAATTTTACACTTAGTAATAGCCTTAGCATCAGCAGGATAAGGGAAATCGGCAATTAAAGGAGGTTCACCAAAACTTTCGCCATGGGTAAAAAGGCCTTGAATATAATCGTTGTTTTCTCCCGCATTAACCATCTTTACACTCCCTTCTTCTATCTGAAAATAGAAATGAGCCGGCCAATTTTCGTGAAAAATATACTCGCCTTTGGCAAAGCGGTTGAGTGAAGCACCGTAGTGTTGCAATAAAGCGGAGGGAATAATTGACATTATATTTTACTTAGGGTATATCTCAATAAAAATGAGTATAAATACTAAGTAACAATATGATAAATGTCACTATTTGTATGTCCTTGAGCATACTCAGAAAATGAAGACTGCATTAGCCCAAAAACTGTGACTGCCAAAAGACCGTAGCGATACCATTGTATATACTTGAAATGGCTTGACAAATACCGGGAAAGTTAGTTCAAAAGCAGTAGTTATTTAAAAGTCGTGAAATAAGAAAAGTACAACCGAAGGTGAAGCCGACCGATACTCAAAATTTCCTTAAATGTGTAAAGCTATTTCAGTAATATACGTAATATACAAGGCCAAGGCAGTGAATTTATCATTACACTGCCTATTGTTTGATTTGTGTCAATAACAACTTTACAAATTCCTTCCTATTTTCCGTCTCGCAAAACGGGGGTGGCTGTTGCACAACTCCAATTTATGTATTGCTCTCTGACCACCCATTATAAAAACAGGAATGCACTTTCAACCTTTATAAGACTACTTAGTTGAAAAATCATGACAAATTCCAAAAAAGTGCCTTGAGAAACCAATAGCCCCTCCACATTCAGTGCTATTGCCTGGCTGATGTAGATTTGACAATGAACTTCATATACTTCTTCAGGTTGAAGGCACCAGCCGCCATCAACATCACCTTATGAGCCCCGGTTTTTCCCCGTACATTAACCTTTCTTAACCCATAGTACTCCACTAAACTGCCTAAGACCGGTTCTACCGTACGTTGTCGAATTCGTTTCATACGCTCACCCCGCAGACTTTGCTGTCGATCCATTGCTCGACGATAGGCCGAATCATAGGCAGTCCGGATAATCTGTCGACATTGTCGCAGCGGCGAACCACCTCTTGGGAACGCAGGTGGGTTTGAGTGGGCAGTTTTTACAATCTTGATAATCAGCCCGGTAGATTTTCAACCCCCCCCCTTCGGCCTGAGTGGCAAAGGTTTTGAAGGGCAATTGCTTACCTGCCGAGCAGGTAAAGTGTGAACTTGCTACATTTGATTGGAGGGATTTTTTAGGCACATTTGAGCATATACTTAAATTTGACTCCTATGAAAAGACGTGTTTTTGATGAAACTTTTAGACAAATGGCTGTGGAGTTGTCTTACGCAAAAGGCTCCGTTCGTGAAGCAGCTGAAGAACCGGGCATTGATTCGGGCAGAATCAGTAAATGGCGACAACGGGATAACCAACCTGCACCCTCAGGTAAATCACAGACTGAGCTTACTGATGAACAAAAACAAATTCGGCAACTTCAGAAACAACTCAAAGAGGCTCAATTAGATCGGACGGCCGAAGCCGCGCGATATATTAAAAAAGGCGGTCGGCATCTTTTCCAAGGGCGACCGCGCGGCGGACCGTGGGAGATATTCCGATTTATAAAGGAACACGCCAGCCAGTTTCCCACGGTCCGCCGTTCATATCTTTGTAGTTCATTGAAATTGTTGGAAAAAGTGCAATTTTGAGTAGTTGTTTGACACGGGAGAACAGCAGTCCGAGTCTCGCCGCTAATACGCCTCATTGTAGGTGATATTGTACCGCTGACCGTCCGCGGCTGCGGTCTATCTGTTCACCCTGTTTTTCTCATCAACTTGAACAGTACCTATTGGATGTGGACAAGTGCCACAATCCTGCATTTATGTTCGGAGCGCCGATGCGACAAAATTCGAGAAAAACTGTCAGGCAAAAAATACACACTCTCCCCCCTGCCGATGAACAAACAGACTCAAAATTCAGCCATCTTATTACGCTATTGCGTGGGTATCGACGTGAGCAAAGACACCTTGCAAGTATGTGTTTCAGTCATTGACACCAATGGTAAAATTACAATCAAAGGAAGCGGAAAAGTAGTGAACAAAACAACCGCCTTTGATAGTTTTTTGACTTGGGTGGATAAGCATTGCAAAGGCAAATTTCTACCTGTGCGCTACGTGATGGAGTCCACCGGGGTCTATCACGAGCAGTTAGCCTGGTATCTCTTTCAGAAAGATTTAGCAGTTAGTGTAGTGTTACCAAACAAAGCCAAACACTACTTGAAGAGTATCGGAAACAACGGGGCTGCCCGCGCAGTCTAAAAACGATACTATTGATGCGCGAGGTTTGGCTCAGATGGGTTTGGAGCAGAGCTTAAAATTTTGGGAGCCGCTCTCAAAAAACATCTACCAGTTGAGGATGTTAACCCGTCATTATCAGACACTTCAAGAGCTCAAGAACCAATCAGAGAATCAAAAACATGCTATTTTACACAGTCGAGTGCTTGATAAATTTACGTTAAAACACTTAGAGAAACTCATAAAAACGTATGATAAACAGATTGATGAGACCAAACAAGAGATTGCCAAACTTATTGGTAAAGACCCTGTTCTTAAACCTAAAACTGAGCAATTGTGCAAAATCAAAGGCTTAGGATTGCTCTCTGTTGCTACCATCGTGGCTGAAACAAACGGTTTTACCGGATTTGAGAATATTCGCCAGTTAGTCAGCTTTGCAGGTTACGATGTCGTCGAAAATCAGTCAGGAAACCGAGTCGGGAAAACAAGGATCTCCAAAAAGGGTAACAGCAGGATCAGGCGAATTTTACACCTGCCGGCATTCAATGCAGTACGCTTTGGAGAGCCTGCTTGCCAAGCCTTGTTTGAGCGCGTTTTTGAACGCAGTAAAATTAAAATGAAGGGCTATGTAGCCGTCCAAAAAAAGTTGCTAACTCTTTGTTATGCCATCTGGAAAAATGACACTCAATACAACCCAAATTACAATTCCAACAATGTCAAAGAACAAAAAAATATGGATAAAAAAATAGTCCCGACCGGCGGGACTACACAGGATATAGCTGCCTAAAGCAGTTATTCCGATTCAGTCCCAAAATTATATAAAAAATCCTAATTCAAAACTTGCATTTTAAGACAGTACCAGCGGTTGAAAGGATGTGTAAAGTACTGAAAGTAAGTGTAAGTAGCTATTACTATTGGCTCAAACATCCACTTGGAGCCCGACAACTTAAGACTCAACAGTTGCTGACTCAAATTCGGCAGGTTTATAATGAAAGTCAATGCCGCTATGGTAGTCCGCGCATTGCCGTTGACCTTAAAAAATCGGGAGTAAAAGTATCTTGTAATCGAGTAGCCAGACTGATGCATAAAGCGAACATAAAGAGCATCATATATAAAAAATACCGAGTGAAAACGACAGACTCAAAGCATGATTATCCAATAGCTGGTAATCTGTTAAACAGGGACTTTTCGGCCGAAAAGCCTGGAAAGAAATGGGTGTCTGACATCACTTATATCCGAACCGGCGAAGGGTGGTTATACTTGACTGTTATTCTGGATTTAGCCGATAGAAAGGTGGTCGGTTGGGCCTTAAGTGATACGCTGAAAGCAGTGGATACCAGTATAGCGGCTTGGCAAATGGCCCTTAAAAATAGGCCACTAAATGGTGAACTACTTTTCCACTGCGCCGGCAGCCCGGTCTGATCGGGGTGTTCAATACGCCTGCATCGAGTTTCGCGATCAATTTAAGGACTTACCCGTCTTGCAAAGTATGACAGGGCCGCCTGGCGGTCGAAAAGGTAACTGTTGGGATAATGCCGTGGCCGAGAGCTTTTTCAAAACGCTAAAATGTGAGATGGTTAATCATGTTGATTTTGAAACACGCCAGCAGGCAAAGTTGGCCACGTTTGAATATATTGAGGGCTGCGGGGCCGATTTCTATGGTTTAAACAAGCGTTGACGTATAATTTTTGTCATATTTTTCACCTCGTGCCACCACAGCATATAGACGATGAATAAGCTTATTACGAACGGCATTGAGTACAAGCATTTTATTTTTTCCCTCTTTTACTTTTCGCTGATAATAGTCTTGCAACTCACCCTTCGTCCGAATAGCTGACATTGCCCGGCACAGGCCGCCCTGCTAAATGAAATAAGCTTTTAAGTCGTTTACGGGCATGATGACTCACCCCGGGCCGCCCACGAACACTGCAGCCTGATTCATAGTTAAAGGGAGCAACTCCTGCATGGCATGCCATTTTTTTAGCATCGGTAATTACTTTTAATTCATTAGTGGTGATAACTACTTCCATAGCAGTGGTTGTACCTATACCCGGAACAGAGGTGATTAGGCCAAAAAGTTGAGCCAGTTGTTCATCGTTGGCAATGAGTTGGTCGATTGCTTTGTCGATGGATTTTCGGTCAGTGTCTAAAGCTTTTAGCGATGCTTGGCAACTTTTTTGGAGTTGTTTTTGCAAAGCAGGAGTAATAAAGCCCTGTTGCTCTGCTAATGGTCCGGCTAACTGGTTATACACCCCAATAATCCGCTGGCGAGCAGCACTTAGCATTGCTAACTTTTGAATAATTGCTCTTGGAGGTTCCCATAACCGAAGGTGATCTTGGAAGCGATAGGCATACTCCGCAATACGCTGTGCATCAATACTATCGGTTTTACCTCGTTGTAAGCCTCCTGCTTTCTTAATTTGGAGAGATGATTCTAACCAAATGGGAAAGTGTAATTTATGAAGAAAATCAAGTAAGTGTCCATTGTAGTCGGATAGGTCAGGAGCCTTGCGGCTCCCTTCCCTCCTCAGAACCGGACTTGTGCCTTCCAACACATCCGGCTCAAGCAGATGACAATCGGCTCAGGGTTCCTTGCTTCATTTGTGTTGCTGCGAATGCTTTTGAGTGCACCTGTTGATGACACGTTACATGAACCAACCGCAGATTGGAATAGGTATCACTGCCGCCTTCCTGCTTCGGCTTGACATGATGAACGTGGAGGGCTTCGTCGGTAAACAGACTTGTTTTACAGACCGAACATAGGTAGTTCTGTCGGCGGGCAATCCGTTGTTTACTGGGTACTAACTCAGCCGACTTTCGTTGGCTCCGTTTTTGCCAGTACGCTCGCAAACTAGGATCGTCTGGAGAAGCAGTGTGCTGAATCAGAATATGCCGTTGGATTGGCGTCCAGACAAACTTCTGGAGTGCCATGCCCTTCTGTTTATCCCCAAATACCCATTTATCCCGGCGATCCAGATTGAGCCGTCCCCAGTACTTTGCTTGTTTCCATGCGTAGTTTTTACGGGGATGCATCCGACGAACATACCGTACCTGACGATCGAACATCCAGCGGTCTAGCTTGGTAAAGGTCTCATAGGCAACCCCAGTCCGAAAGTAGTTCGACCAACCCCGAATGATGGGGTTGAGTCGTTTGACAATCACTTCCACACGCTGGGTTTTCAACCCTAACCACTCCATTCGCAGACGGTCCCGGATTTTTTGAACCGATGTTTTGCCGGGTTTGATGAGCGTTTTTAATCCCGTGCGCGTGTTTCGGCTTGGATACTGACGCACATGGAAACCCAGGAAGTCGACCCCATCTTTCAGATGAACAATACGTGTTTTCTCCTCCGAGAGGGCTAATCCCCTTTCCTTCAACCAGTCTCTAAGTAGCAATACGGCTTGTTGAGCATCTTCCTGCGTCGAGCAAAAGACCAGAAAATCATCGGCATACCTCACTACCCGCGCAGTCCACACGTTTGGGTACGGCCACCTCCATATTGGTAGCTCATGCCCATAGCCTGCTCCAAACCATGCAAGGCGATGTTGGCCAACAAGGGAGAACAACTCCCACCTTGGGGGGTACCTGAGTCAGTCGGGTAAACTACATTCGCTTCCAGATAGCCCGCTTCCAGCCATTGCTTAAGCAGACCCTTGGCAGGAAAACGACCAATCCGTTCTAACAGGAAGGAGTGGTCGATGTGATCAAAAGCACCTCTGATATCCGCATCGACAACCCACTTTCGTTGGCTATCGGGTCGGGCATACCGAAAGATGCGCTCAATAGCATCATGACAACTTCTACCGGGGCGAAACCCGTAGCTGCCGGCTTCAAACTTGGCTTCCCATTCTGGTTCTAAAGCCTGCACCACCATGGTTTGCAAGCACCGGTCTTTGATAACCGGTATCCCTAGCGGCCTTTGTTTGCCGTTGGCTTTAGGAATGTAAACCCGGCGGGCGGGTTTGGCTTTCCAAGGTTGATGTTGCCTCAGTTCCTCCACCAGCTTTTCGCGTTCTTTTGCTGTTCTTACAACAATCCGATCCACCCCCGGCGTGTTCTTACCTGCATTGAGTTGGGTAATTCGACGGACGCTAACCACCCTGTTGGTGTAACTTCGCAGCATTAACTTTTGCAAGGAACGCACCTTTTTATAGTTGCCTTCCTGAGCCGCCCGAAAGATGCGGGAGCGTAGATTTTTAAGCAACCGAAAGGACTTCTGCCAGTCAATGGCATGCCATTCAGTTGTTCCAATGAGTTGGTTTGCTTCCGGATTAGGGTGCATCGAACTAAGCTCTATGTTCAAAATCTATTCTTCCGTCTTTGGGATCATCCACCAAACCCACGTCAGCCCTCTTTCAAGGTAGGTATTACCCTATCCGGCCGGTTATGGATTCCCGTTGCCTTTCGGCTTGCCGGCTTTCGCTTCTTGGGTCTTCCTGTTCCCACTGAAGAATTGTGCCTTCCCTCACGGTCAGGCCTACTGTACACTTTGTACAGACTTCATTGGGGTTACCACGTTCCACACGTTTGAGATACAACCGGGTGGGGTGCCTCCTTTATGGCGGGGATTAGGGTGCTCACCATTCGGAGGAATCGCCGAATGTTCCTGTTTATCCCATCATTACCGTATCAATCCTTATTTCGGTAACCAACACTGACGCCACCTCATCAGAGGTTCATTTGCATTCACCCTTTCGGTCTTCTTCTGGCCCGATTTGCGTTAAGGATTGACGCGCATCTTAGGCTTTATCCGCTTGCAATAGACCCCACCGTTACCCGTGACGCCCCTACGGATTGAAGATCGGTCGAGCACTGACCGAATGGATTATTATCCATACTCAAAACGTGCAACTTCGTGTCGCACGATACCTGTATGTTCCATACAAAAAACAGTTTGGTTTGGATTCCAACCCGGAAGTTTTTTAAGGAGTCGCACGGCGGTCTTGATACCGGCGACAGAATTAATGGTATTAGTTTGAAAAACTACTTTCTTGCCATCATAAACAGCCCAGTCTAAACTGGTTTTGGCAAGCGCACGGGCGCCCCCGGTCAATTCCGATGAAATAAAGAATGTCCATGATTAGTTGTAATTTAGAGGTGCCCAAAAGTCTACTTGCTACGCGTTCAATACCTTGCTAATGGGCCTAATATCCCAAATTTCTATCGCTGCGGCGACCCGCTCGAGCCCTGCAAGTAGTGACAGAGCAGCTCCTGAATCGGCCGGCACCGGCCGCCCGGCATAGGTCGTTAACCTTGCCCAGCGATAGGGTAGTCTGCTCTGTTTTTCTTTATATGGCAAGCTACCAAAATCTTAGAATCTTACCAGTCAACAAATCTAAAGGCCCGTGCGGTACAACCGTCGGCGGAGACATTCGACGCTTAATTACCAGACTCCTCTTCAGTGCGAATCTTTTTTTTTCACCAGCTCAATGGCTGTTTAAAAAAATCCTCCAGTATACTATTGCAATTCCATTTCATTGTGTTAGCCTTGATTTTGAAAAGCTTCGTCCCGTTGTTTTATTTAAGCTGATGGAAGCCGTTGCGAAGGAGGAAAATGAGCAGGAAAAACATTATCAGCTTCGAGAGTACTATATTGAAAAGGCATTTGAAGTTTTGGATACAAGTGCTACTTTTTCAGTAGAACAGATGGCAAGCCTGGAGTTTGCTTATCTGGATGTTCTCTCATCGTACAGGAGAAAAACCGCAAATAATCGCGGAATTCCAAACATTGAAAAGTATGTTGATCAAAACCCTGAATTTTTCGCCCGAGCAGTTGCCTGGATTTATAAGCGCAAAGATGAAGGGATCGATCCGGAAGAACTGCGACTTACTAATCCGGTACATACTCAAAATAGGACAGAAAGAGGATATAAATTGCTGGAAAGCCTGCACTCAATACCAGGTCGGAACCGGCGAGGTGATATTGACTCTAACCTGCTTCTTGGCTGGGTAAGTACAGTGCGAAAAATATGTGCAGAACTTGGCCGTTCGAATGTAGGCGATCTATCTCTTGGGAAATTATTGGCATCAGCTCCAAAGGGTACTGATGGTGTTTGGCCTTGCGAGCCTGTTCGGGAAGTGCTGGAGCAAATTCAGTCAGAAAAGATTTCACAGGGAATAACGACCGGTCTTTTTAATTCCCGAGGTGTTCACCGGCGAGATGAAGGAGGAAATCAAGAGCGATCATTGGCCTCCATGTATAAGAGTTGGGCAACTGCCTTAGAGTTTTCTTACCCTTTTGTAGCCTCGACCATCCTGAAATATATGGCTGATAGCTATGAAAGGGATGCTCGCCATGAAGACAGTGAAGCAGGTATCCGACGGCGGCTGAGTAATTATAATTATTAGACTTGTCCATATATTGATTTTCAGCAACTTAGCTAAGACACTTATTTTCTGACCCTTGAAAGGCCTGAGAATTAGCTAAAAATAAGAGAAGTTCATTTTCGTGCCTATATTTAATTCTGAGACGATAGAAATTTTTTAAATAACTGATTATCAAATAAGAACAAGTCTATTGATTAAGGCTTTTACCTTTATTCATAAAGACAGCGTTCTTTTCCATTCCGTTATTGGTACACGGAATGGTTTACGGTAGGAATGAGCAATCATTACCAAAATAAATGATATGAATTACGGAATTGATTTAATTGGGGGCTAACCCGCCTTGAACCGGTGACCTCTTGCATGGCAAGAAAGGATTAGTTGCACAAACAATGGGGCAATGATAATCTATGTTAGACGGACATTAATAGTCGTTGGGGGCATGATTGGGGGCATCCCACCGAAATATCCGTTACAATCCTAATCAATTCAAGTACTTCGGGGGAAAATGGCGATGCGACATCCGGCACCACTCTTTTTTTTACTGACATTATTTATCATTACTGAAACGAAAATTATTCAATTTTCGCAGTACGTTAAAGCTACACTCGGTTTATCAATATATTCCTATCATATACCCACAGTAACCAAAGTTGGGGGCATGATTGGGGGCATGAAATGGCTGTTGGTTGCTGAAAATTTCAGCAACGGGAATCAGGAGGTGTAGTAATGGCTTTATCACATATGGCCTGTCAGGCAGCAAAACCAAAAATTAAGCCTTACAAGATGGCAGACGGGGAAGGACTGTATCTTGAAGTCACCCCGAGCGGTACAAAATACTGGCGGTTGAAATATAGACTTCATGGCCGGGAAAAACGAATTTCAATCGGTGCTTACCCAGCCGTCTCTATCGCTGACGCCCGTAAGGCCAAAGATGAGTTAAAAAAAGAAATAAGCAGTGGCATTGATCCCGTCTTAAAACGTTTGCAGGCTGCTCAGACGAATGCTTTAAAGCAACAACTGGATTTTAAATCCATGGCGATGGAATGGTATTGGAAACAGGTTCCTTTGTGGAAGCCAAAACACGCCGCTATCATTAAACACCGTTTTGAGAAGTATATATTCCCATCTTTGGGCAGTTTTCCGCTGGCAGATATAAAACCACTGTTGATGCTTAACTGCCTTCAAAAGATTGAAAAAACAGCTCCTGACCTTTCCCGCAGGATGAAGGCCGCGTGCAGCCACGTATTTAAATATGCCATTGCCACCGGTCGAGCAGACAATGACCCCACTTATGGTCTGGAGGCGGCGATGAAAAAATTTAAAAGAGGGCATTATGCCTCCATTTCTGTCGATGAGTTTCCTCAATTTTTATCCTGTCTCAATGGTTATGAGAATCGTGTTAATCGTCAGACCTTTCTGGCTCTAAAATTATTGCTTTTAACATTTGTACGTACCTGTGAACTTGTGGACGCAAGATGGGAAGAAATAAATTTTGAAAAAGCGATGTGGGTTATTCCTGCGGAACGTATGAAGATGAATCTTCCTCATATCGTTCCGTTATCACAACAGTCGCTGGCGATTTTTCGGGAGTTGAAAGAAATGAATGCGAACCGGGAATTTATCTTTCCCGGCTATTACAACCCAAGAAAGTATATGAGCAAAAACACAATGCTCATTGCTATCAAGCGGATGGGCTATAACGGCAAAATGACAGGACATGGATTTCGATCCCTGGCCTTAGGAATATTAAAAGAAAAATTGGGCTACGCGCATGACATTGCCGATAGACAACTCGCGCACGTCCCGAAAAGTGGTGTTGATCGCGCTTATGACCGCGCACAGTTTTTGCCGCAACGTATAAAAATGATGCAGGAATATGCGGATTATATTGACAAAGTGCTTTAAAATGAGGTTAGGGTGTTTTATTATCATCCGTAATTAATACCAGGCGCATAGCAAGTTCTGCCGGCATTTTCTCGACGGCTTTTCGAATAACGGCCATGTAGGCATTGGCAGAGGGCCATCCTACGGCCTGAACTTGGGAATCCAACGCATAGGCCTGCAAGGTGAGGTGTTGCTTTTTATTCTTTTTGTCTAATTTTTCCAATTGCAGCAACAGTTCCTGAGCTGCGACATCCTGCGTGATGGAAAGATCAACCAGTTTTTCTAAGACTGCTTCCGGTGGATTCCTGCGACCTGCCCACCATGATTTGGTTGTGTCAACGTTAGTACCTAAGAATAGTTGGGCTTCTTTTATCGACAAGCCGCAACTTTGAGAAAACAACTTAAAAAGGGAAGCCATCGTAATTAACCTTACGGCAAAGAGAAGATCATTCATTTTGTACGCTTTTTGTGTACCTGTCAATAAAAAAATCACATAAAAATTTTGACATGACGGCATTTGCTATGGAATGGCGCATACCACCGTAACTTTTAGCCCCCAATGCCCTTTGTTTCTTATTTGTCATTAACAGAATTCGTTATTGGTTGACTGTGAATATCTTCCTATTATATCCTGACTATATTCCTACTTACAAGATTCCCTTGTGGATAGCGAATTAACCGGTTTTGACTTGGGAGGAAGAGCTTATGCACAATGACAACGAACCTCTGTTAGATAGAAAAAGCGCTGCCAAATACCTTCGGGTTTCCCCCGGCACACTGGCCGTTTGGGATTGCACCAAACGCTATGATTTGAAACCCATCAAAATAGGCCGCGCCGTTCGCTACCGCCGCTCCGATCTGGAGAAATTCATCGAGCAGCGGCTCAGTACCTAATCGCTCCGATTTTTTTCTTTTTCCTTCACATCTGCTTTTCTCGGAGATCGCTATGAACATAGACGATACGAAAGCCATCCCCATGACCGAAATTCTGGGCCGTTTGGACATTCACCCCAAGCGGCTTACCAACAATAAAGCGTGGTATCTGTCTCCTTTGCGACAGGAAAAAACCGCCAGTTTTCAAGTCGATGTAAAAACCAATCTTTGGTATGATTTCGGGGAGGGCATTGGTGGCGATTTAGTGCATTTTGTTTGCGCCTATCTTAAATCCAATCGTCAGGACTATACCGTCTCCGATGCCCTGCGCTGGATTAAAAACATGGCAGGGAGTTCCTACGAGATGGCTCCCATCTATGTTGATGAGACAAGAGAACACGATACCTCGCTCCTCCTGAAAACCAAGAAACCCATTCAACATTTGGGGCTGGTCAACTACCTCAAAAAACGAGGCATTCCCTTAGAGCTTGCCCAACGCCACCTCAAAGAACTCCACGTTCAAAATAAAAATACCCAAAAAAGTTTCTTTGCCTTGGGATTTGAAAACGAAGACGGCGGGTTCGAGTTGAGAAATCCCTTTTTCAAAGGCTGCCTCCGGCCCAAATCCATCACCTTCATTCGCGGCACCACGCCAAAACCCAATAGTATCCACCTCTTTGAGGGATTTATGGACTATTTGTCGGCCATCACCCAAGCCAACGGCGACGGATTCAAGGGCGATGCCATCGTGCTGAATTCGTTATCCTGTCTTAAACAGGCCCTGCCTTACCTCCAAAATTACGGTTATAGGCTGGCTTACAGCTGGATGGACAATGATGCGGCGGGAGAAAAAGCCACGGCAACTTTATCAGACTTTTTCAAAACGCAGGAAGGGTTGACACACCAACCCATGAACAAGCTGTATGCCCCGCATAAAGACGTGAATGCCTGGCACATGCACCAACGTAATTTGCCATTGTAGAGGGAAGAAACCATGCAGCACAACTGGATTCAATCCCTTTATACGGTGAATGAAATCGAAATCGTTTATAAGAATAAAATTCCTTATCAGGATCGTATTCAAATCACTCAATCCTCGACGGCCTACGAAATTCTGCGCCAATGCTGGGATGAAAATCGTATCGAACTCGTCGAACAGTTTAAAATTCTGCTGTTAGACCGCCGACACCATTGTCTGGGTGTGTCGGAAATCGCCACGGGCGGCATCACGGCCTGCGTGGTAGATCCCAGAGTTGTTTTTGCCACGGCATTAAAAACCAGAGCGAGTGGTCTTATTTTGGCTCACAACCATCCAAGCGGAAATCTCAAACCCAGTGAAGCGGACATTTCCCTGACCCGCAGGCTGTTGCAGGGTGGCAAGCTGCTGGACATTTCCGTGCTCGACCACCTGATTGTCACACCGCACAACTATTGCTCGTTTGCTGACGATGGATTAATGCCCGGTTGAAGCGCGGGTGGTCAGGCACTGTCTGTTTTTGTTTACAGATCGTTTTTCTTCTTTCCGGCCATCGGGAGGCGCGACGGCGATGTACCCGACGCGTCGAATTCACCAACCATAATTTTCGCCTGCTGACGCATTCCCCGCCCGACCAAAATTCAAGTGGGTTCATTCGCCTGAACGTCGGATTCTATATCCCCATCATCCCGACAGACCGGAAAGGAAATCGAATGTCTCTGAAATAAACAACACGCACTGATTTTTCCCACCCACCTTCAAAGGAGCCTGCCATGAAACCTGATGTCTCATCTCAACCTGATATTTATACCCGCGTAACCATCAAGATTCTGACTGATTTGGAAAAAGGCAACCTGACCTGGCGCAAGCCGTGGAATTCCGAGCAAATGACGGGGCAGGTGATGCGTCCGCTGCGTTGGAACAACATTCCCTACACAGGAATTAATACCTTGGTACTGTGGGGAACCGCTGCCGAAAAAGGCTACGCTTTGCCTTATTGGATGACCTTTAAACAGGCTGTTGACCTGAAAGCCAACATCCGTAAAGGCGAAAAAGGCGAACAGGTCGTCTATGCCGATAAGATTGTGCGGGACGAAGAAACGCCTGAGGGTGAGACTAATTCCCGTCAAATTCCCTTTTTGAAAACCTACACCGTTTTCAATGCGTCACAGATAGAAGGTTTGCCGCCTTCCTATTACAGCGTTCCTGAGACTGTTATTCCTGCCAATGCACCGCAACGTATTGAAACACTGGAAGCATTTTTTGCCCAAACCAAAGCGGATATTTATACGGGCCGTCAGGCCTCCTACAATCAATTGACCGACCGCATTCAGATGCCGCCTTTTGAAAGTTTTGAAACAGTCACCGATTATTATGCGATTTTAGCGCATGAGCTCACCCATTGGACAAAGCATTCCACTCGTCTTAATCGGGACATGGGTCGTAAACATTTTGGCGATGAAGGCTATGCCAAAGAAGAATTGGTTGCCGAACTTGGAGCCTGTTTTTTAGGCGCAGACCTTGGTTTTGAGCCGATGCCCGAAGCGCAGCACACCGTATACATTCAATCTTGGTTGCAGGTGCTCAAAAACGACAAACGCTTTATTTTCTCTGCTGCTTCTCATGCACAGAAAGCCGTTGAGTACATTCATGCCCTGCAACATCGTTCATTTCCTTCTCCAAAGTAGATGGGAATATCAATCGCTTCGAACTTTCACCGGCATCGGAGAAAGCATGTCAGCTTAGCCCGACGTCCGCGACAACGCTGATCCCTGCTTTTTTTACTCGTAAAAAAAGCATCTTCGACTTCGCTGCGCTGCGGGGAGCGGTCACGGTCTTTCGGGCTTTGGACGCTGCCATCCTCTGAGGCCGGCGAAAGCAGACCGAAGAGGATGTGTTCCATCCTGTCTCTTTCGAAAGGAGATCATTATGCCCGTCGCTATCTGTCATCACTGTAACAACCCTTTTGAATGGCATTGGGAAGAAGCCTTCGCCAAATGGGGGTTCGATGCCGGCACCGGCCAAATTCAAACCGATACCATCACCGAATTTCTCATCCGGGTCGGCTACGAAGTGACAACCCGCCCAATCGGGGCCTGCAATACGGTCATCGTATCTCTCAAAAAAGACGGGAATGAACACATTCCTGCCGATATCCGCATCGGCTATGTGCATCCCCGTCGGTATTTGCCTCACTCCGTGACCGAGCTGTTGGACCGAAAATTTCCCTCGCAGGAGCCCTATGATGCGCTCTGATTGGAACCACCGCACCGCGTCTGCCTTCACGGATCAATCTTTTTCCGGGAAAGGAGATTTATATGCCCGTTTCCGTTTGTGATCATTGCGACAATCCATTTCGTTGGGGGTGGGAGGACGCTTTTTGCCGTTGGGGTTTCAACTACGGTGCCGGTCCCGTACAAACTTACACCGTGCAACATGCACTGATTGAAAACGGCTATGAAGTTGCCCTGCACCGGGCCGGCGAATGCAACATTGTCATTACCTCCATTAAAAAACAGGGCGTAGAGCAATTGCAAAATCCCGAAGGGAAATCCGCCGGGTTTCTTCGTCCCCGACAATGTCTTTCGGCAGAAGTCATTGCCCTGTTGGACACCGTATTCCTCGAAAAAGCACCTTGGGATCTGTGCTGATTTCGGCCGGCCCGCCGTTTGTTTCCGCTGTTTTACCGGCTTTGTGCCCGTTTTCGAACGGTCGAGGCGTCGGTTTGTTCGAAAGCCGCTTTTCGATACGTATCAACCGTCTTCCAGGGTTGGGAGGCGGGAAGAATTCGGGAAGCGTAGCGCAACGTTCGTGCAGGCGCTTATCCC
Organism: Spirosomataceae bacterium; assembly: GCA_046329125.1. GTDB lineage: Bacteria > Bacteroidota > Bacteroidia > Cytophagales > Spirosomataceae > Runella. Next base: position 181,739 of record JAXLVD010000001.1, read on the forward strand.
TGATTTTTTACAAGGTAAAAAATCATCTTCGACTTCGCTTCGCTGCGGGGAGCTTTCCCCTCCTTATGCGCTTTTTTCGCTTCCGTCATCCACCCACCAACCAAAGGAGACTTCCCGATGACTAACGAAACCTCAACCAATCCGAAATATCCCACCCACACCGTCTACTTTCTGAAAGACAAAGACGGGAGTGAAAAATCCGAATGGATCAAAGCAGGCGCGGCTTGGGAACACGGCGACAAAGACGGTTTGAATTTGTCGCTCAACCTACTGGGTCAACAAATTCCCGTTGTTGTCCGTAAAAATAAGCCGAAAGAAGCTTAAAATCAGCGCAGGGCGGACTAATCTCCGCCCTGTTTTTTCTCTTTTCTTTCCCCTTATGCCGCATGCTTTATTCTCTTTTTTTATTTCCTGCGTCCTGCCTTTTGATTTATTCCCTTTTTTCTACACTGATTTCAATGATCGTTCCGTCTAAGGCTTCTCCGCTGACGACGTACCTTGATTCAATGGCCATGAGTTGAGCGGGCCACTGCTCCAGCAGGGCCATGAAAAGCTCTTGCAGTCCATAGCCTTTCAGCAAAACATCATAGGCTGTAAAGTGCAAATGGATTTGGTTGTGCTCGCCTTCGAGATCCAACTCGCCGGCCACCAGATAGGAATAATTCAGAAAAAAGCGTTTGCCGTCGGGCCAAACCAGACACAGATTCAGCGGACGGGTAAATTCCTCCTCCGGCAAGGCCGATGCCTGCGGCTCTCCTTCGGCTGGATTGCCTTCTTTCATCTGATCAAAACGCAGCTTAAAGTTCCGGTTCATACGATCTGTCTTTGGGTCGGTGAGGAGATGATTTTTCTTTGGTTTGCGCTTTGTTTTTGGAAAGAACAGGTAATTTGTTTCGCTGATTTCTCCCCTGTTGCTCGGCCATTTCATGCGCCGTATTCTTTTTATGAACCAATTCAATGGCCGATTGGCGGTCGCCCAATCGTTGGGCGTGTTGCATCAGTTCTTCTTTATTATCGGTGTAAATATGCACCCCGTTGCGTCCCCGCGAGACCGACACGTAAAACTGTTTGGCATCCGTGGCCGGAAACGTGGCTGCCGGCTGGGATATAAACACTTCATCCACCGTTTTTCCCTGCGAGGCATGGGAGGTGATGCAATAGGCATGAGCCAAATGCCCGTAGTCCTTATCCAAATGAAATTTGGCGTGGCTGATGGGGTTTTGTAACACCAATTCACCCTTTTTGCTCACCGAAGCCACCCTGAGCAGTTCGCCGTTGTTGAGCCGCTTTTTTTGTCGGTCAAAGCCGTTGCGCGTCAGCCGAACCAAATCGCCTTTGGAAAGCGGAATATCACTTTGTTTGTATAGTTCAAAATCTGCGCAGCGATGCAGCGGCAGAAGAGCGGTAATGTCTTCGTCTCGAATACGAACGCCGCTCTCGCTGCTGCTTTCAACGCTCCATACACTGCCGCGTTTCAGACCGGGACCGTTTTGATTGAATTGCACCCGCATTCCTTCCCTGAAATTGCGCCAATCGCCTTTTTCAGCTTCGGTCAAATTCAGGTTCATCAGACGCGTAGCCGCAATTTCTTTTTTACCCAGCAGTTTACAGGCCCGCAGTTTCTCGCGGATAGATTGCGTTACCTGTTCGCTCTGCTGATGGGTGGGCGTAACCACCAAAGCGGATTTGCCCGCTTTGAGGGCTGACGCGTACGCATTGACCAATTGCTCATTGGGTTTCAACACATCGACCTGGTGAATGGCTCCCATGGCATCCAATTTTCCAAACGCACTTTTCATCTCTCCGTTGGCCAGATCTTCCACCGCCGAACGGTAATTCTCATTGCGCTGCCGATAGATTTTGCTCACCTCCGCTGATTTGATGCCGCCCACGGTGTTGAGAATACGCAGCGCATCCCCGCGCACCACGCTGGAATGCTGCCGGGTATCCCCGCCCAAAATCAGTCGGGCATTCTTTTGGGTGGCCAGCTCCAGCAGGGCACTCATGTCCTTGGTTCCCAACAATCCCGCTTCATCCACCCACAGCACCTGACCCGTCAGCTCATACTGCATTTTTTCATCGGCCAGCAATTTGGCCACGGTGTCGGCTTGGGTAAACCCTTCGTCTTTTAACACCCCGCGCGAGGCCTGCGCCGTCGGAGCCACCACCGTGACTTTTTTACCTGCCCCTTCAATGTGTTTGACGGCCTGTTGCATCAGGGTGGTTTTGCCCGACCCCGCCGCCCCACGAATAATGGACACGCGGTTGGTCGTGGTCAGTACGTGCCGAACGGCTTCGGCCTGCTGACCGCTGAGGCCAAGTTCGGGCGGGTGTTGGTACAGGGGCCTTAATTTGCCCTGACCCAGCCGCGCCAGTTGCACCATGCGCTGCTCCTGAGAGAGGACCTCTCGGGTGGTACACAGGGTTTGCCCCGCTTCTTGGACGTGGATTAACCGCTCATCGGCCAGAAAGGAGTCGGTAATCTGATTCAGTGAAACCGACGAGTGACCGATGCTTTGTCGGTAAGCGGTTTGGAGCAACCGACGGTCCTGCAAAACCGATGCTCTTTCAAAACCATGTTGCAGGGCATGGTCAACGCATTTCTGCGAGGTCAACTCCATGGCTTCTTTCAGCGGAGCAAACCGAACCGCCCTTTTGCCTTCATCGGCATCACTAACCCCGAGGACGGTAATCTGTCGTTTCCAGTCGGTTTTTAATTCCGCCATGCTGAGCCCCGCCTGCTTTTTGGCGCGGGTTCGTGCCCCCAACTCGCTGAGTTCTTTGGCGTCGGTAATGCCTTTTTCTTGGGCCACCCGCCCGATTTCATCGGTGCGTTTGGAAAACAGGTCAATGACGCGTTGGGGGACGCCTTCCACTTCAAAGGACTTGTCCGTCCGCCGCACCTGATAGCCCAAATCCATCAGTTGGTCGGAGAGTCGTTTATGAAAGCGGGCCTGATAGTAGGGCATGTCGCGTTTGATGTCGCGAAACTGCGCGGCTTTGAATTGCTGTTCGGCCGAATCCCATGTCGCATTAAAAACAAAACAATGGGCGTGCAGGTGGGGGTCGGGGGCATGGCCTTCGACGGGACGCGCGGTTTGGTGGACAAAATCGGTCCAAACCAACTCGCCCGTGGCTCGGTCATCGTAGGTGTTGTTTTTACGAACCCGCGTTTTACTGTCGGCTTCGATGTCCAGCATGGTCTGATGAACGCAGTTCTGGAAAGCATTCAGTACATGGTCATCCCCCGACAGCGCGTGGAGAATCGACACCGATTTGGGGCAGTGAAAATTAATGTCGTAACCCGTCGTCCGCTCCTCCTTGGTTCGGGCTGTCAGCGGCTCGCCCGTCACGGGATGGGTGTTCTCGCACAGGGCAAAGAAGACCTCTTTGGTGGCCTTTCCTGTCACCCCTAACCGCTCGGCCAATTTTCCCTGAATGCTGCCGTTTAACTCTTGGTCGTTGATGTAATAATCAGCTTTGGACAGGGCTTCAGAAAAATAGGCTTTGGCGTGGGCGGCAGAGCTGCTTTGAATCATGCGGATCATGGCACCAAGTGTACAGGGGTTTTCAGGTCGTCAGAGGGACTTTTGCGTTGGGTTACAGCGGGTACATCAAGGGTAAGGTCAGCAGTGTCCAAGCTGTGCAGAGGGAGTGAACCCTATCCGTTAAACTTTTATCATCAGACATCTTCCCTAAGCACAGCTTAGGCAGTTTTCAAACGGCATTTTTACAGGGCTTCGACTGTGTTTTCGTCCACAAAAGTTTCGGCCAGTCGGCGGCGGGTTTCGGGGTCGGCGGGTCTTCGCCCGTAGAAACTGACCCCCCTTGTTTCACTCGAATCCCGACCTTCCACAAAGGCACCGACCAGCTCTTCATTGCAGATCATTTCGTCAATTTTATCCATAATAAAATGATCCCCCTGATGGTAGGCCCCCGCATAAGACAGTGAATAAAAGATACTGCTCACCAGAATAATAAAACCGATGGGCTGACCCGACGCCCATAATCCAAAGCCGCCCAGGGCAAAGGGAAGGGGTTCCAGCCAGATCTCAATGGTGCGGATGGTGGCGGGTTCTCCGCTGAAACGTAAGTCTAAAAACCAAGGATGAATCTCTCCCGTGGACAGACTGAAACGCCCGAAGTCAAATACGGAGGGCAGGTGTTTGATCTCCTCCCGCCGCTGCAGACTCATGTAAAGGAATGCCGCCAGGTAGATATACCAAGTGGAAAAATGGCCGATAAAGGTCATTCCTTCGGAACTGCGAAAAGCACGGCTCATGGTCTCCAGATAGATCAGCGGCAGCAGGGCCAGAATCCCGCCGACGGTCAGGACGGCAGCAAAAGAAAAATAACGTTCGCCGAAATTTTTGCGGATAAAGACTTCCAGCAGCAGGCGGGGCCACGAACAGAACGCCAAAAAGAAAGCCAGAGCACCTTCTTTGAGGGCATTGGAACGTTTAAAAACCGTGCGGTAGTAGAGGTTCTTTTTCATGGGTTGAGGAAAGGGGAAAAGGTGAAAGTAAAAAGGGAAAAGTGTAAGAAAAAAAGGTGAAAGAATAAAATGAATAAAGTCGGTTAAGGTTGGTAATTCTGGGAAAAAGTCATTTTGACGTGATTCAATCCTTTGAAGACCGTATCGCCCTGTCGGTGCAGGTAGCCTTCCACCCGTTGCCCGTTGGCGGGACCGCCCGTTTTGAGCCGCACAAATTCTTCGGGCCGCACCACGCGTTCGAGTTTAAGGGACTTGGCGCGGGTTTGGGCAAAGTCTTTGGAATAGGTGATGCTTTGGGATTCGTCTTCAAAGAAGGCTTCTCCGATCAGTTCCGAGGCGTATTTATTGGTTTCAATGTCAGCATTGGCGTGAAAGATTTTCGTGCCCAGCGTACCCAGAAAACTCTTTACCTTGTATTCGGCTTTTTGCCCGCCCATCGAGGCGTAGTAATTGGGCAGGTTTTGCGAGATATACACCGTGGAAATCCGACTGCTGCGGGCCGTGGCCTGATAATCGGCATCGTGTTCGTGCAGAAAGTTTTGCGCCTCATCGGCCCACAAAAACAAGGGTCGGGCATTGGTCGCGACGGAACGTTTTTCCATGGCCCGCTGCCAAATGTATTTGAACAGGATTTGGCAATCGCGTCCCACCTTGTGGTAGATTTTGACGGGCAGGTTAATGAGAATGATCTTGCCGCGCAGCGAGTCTTCGGGCGTAACGGTGGAGTCATCGCGGCAGAACAGAGAATAGACCGGGTCGCGCAGCAGACGAAACAAAAAGCCGGCAAAGGTAAAATCAATGATGGAGCGGGTTTTCTCCGAGAGATTAATAAAGCTGTCAAAGAAGAATTGGTCGAGGAATTTCAGCAGCCTGGCTTCGGGCAACTCGTTGAGCAATTCGGCTTCAAAGGCCACTTCATTTTGCAGCGCGGCCTGCCTATGCGCGGGGAGATGGTTAAACCAGTCATCCATTTTTTGGGTGACGTGGCTGCGGGCGGCTTCAAACGCTTTTTGAAAGGCTTTCATCTCTCCTTCGGCGGATGAGGATTGCAGATTTTCGCTGTTCTTGGGAATGGTCTGCACAATGTCGTACATCTGCTGTACCGACAGTTTGCCGTAAGCCAGTTGGCACAGATCAATGACGTTAAAGATGAGCATATCAAGGGCCGTTTCCCAAAACGCATCGTCACTTTTGCCGCTGTCTTTTTCGGCTCCCGCGCGAATGACCGTTTTTAAAACCTCCACGATATTTTCAGTAATGGCGTTTTGAGATTGGCGGGATTCGTATTGCAGAAAGTTGAAGCGGTGCGGGCCGTTGGGCTCCAAAATGATCAGATCCTGCTCGCGACCCGTCAGTCGGCAGTAGTCCTGCCAGGCCTGTTTTTCATCGGGTTTGACCGTGAGCACCAGTCCGCCAAAGCCGCCGGCGAGATATTTTAAAGCCAGCATCCGACCCGAGCCGGAGGTTTTACCCGAACCGATTCCGCCGAAGATCTGCACCCCTTCCAGCGCGTGACGAATGCTCCAGGACCCCCGTTCCTGCGGGGACACCAGTTCAATCAGGGGCCGATCTAAATCGAACAACTCCATTGTCGTTAAGAGGCATAGGAAAAGAGTTCAAAAATAATTATTTTTGCCTGAGCTGCAAGCAATTGATCGAAAAAAATTACGTCCTAAAGGTCATTTATTTATCAAGCGGTAGGTAAAGCACCCAACAGCGCGGAAACATCGGCGGCGACTTTGCCTTGGGACAGTAATATTTCGCGGTATCGGATGATGGTCAGGGCTTTAAAGTCAACGGCGGTGGGTCCCTTCGGCAGACGAACGGTGTCTCTTGCCATGAGGTCGAATAACCAAAGCTCGGCCATCAGGGAATGTTTTAAGTCGGGTTCGTAGCCCAGAAAACGGGTCAATCGCTCTTTGACTTTTGAGCCGTAAATGCCGAACATTTTTTGATAACTTTGTACAAAGTGCGGAGCCGGATCAGGGGAACTGTAGTGCTGCATATCGGCATTACGAATGAGTTTAAGGTGTTCTTCGGCCTGCTCGGTGAAGGCATCCGTGGATAGTGTACCCTGATGATAACTTTGCAGCAGTGCCCGCAGGTAAGGCTCATAGCGCAGGGAAACGGCAGGGTGGGGCAGATAGCCCAGCCGTCGCTCGATCAGCTCTTTGGTAGCGTCTTCCAAATTGGGGAGCACAGTGGCATTCAGCGCCAAATCTTTCCACGAAACGGCCTCGCTGATGGCCTCTGTGACGGCCTGTTGATAAGCCTGCTTGAAACGCTGCTCATTTCCACCAAAGACGTTTTGAATGGTTTTTTCTCGCCAGTCCATGAGGGCCTCCGTTGAAAGAAAAAGGATTCCTTAGAATAGCATAACTCAGTCATAAATCAAGTCAAAAATCACCAACGTCATGAGTGGAAAAGATGATAATGACGACAAAAAGAACGAACCGGCCTTTCCCGAAGGATACGAATACTTCGATGATTTAATGAAGGAGGGGCTGAACCGCCGTCAAGAGATTGATAAGCAGTTGGAAGCGGCATCGAAAGATACTTCAAAGCCCAACGCGCATACTCCCAAATACACGCCGCCGGGTTTTACTACCGGTCGTCCTTCGAGCAATAAGGATTTTCCCATTCAAAAACTGGAAGCGGAAAAAACGCAGATCGAAACGGGGATTAACAAAAGAATAGAAAGGGAGATGCAGGACTTGGAGACCGATCCCGAAACGGCCGCGCAAATACGCCGGACGGTCATGGACAAAATGTATCCCAACCAATTCGAAGGCAAGGGGGAAAAAGAGTTGGCGCGGGTAGGGAAAATGGAAAAAGATATAAATACCTCGCAGGACTACATGCGCGTTCAACTAAAGAATTTCCGGGAAGGTACTCCCAAAGATACCAAATCCCCCGAAGAAATTAATATGGATGCGGCACAAACGGAAAAGGAACTAAACAACTCGCAGGAATTTATGCAGCAACAAATATCCGCTGTCAAAAATCGCGGTACTGAAAAAACACCTGATGTACCTCCGACGCAGGGGAAAGAACAGGCCAAAGGACAGCCGACGGTTTCCGAGCGGTTTTCGCAGTCGCTCAACTACACCAAGGCATTGGAGAAATCGGCGGATAATCCCACGCCGACAAAAACGAAGGAGGATAAATCGCCTGATAAGGATTAATGTGTTTCCGGCTCAATGCCCCGATCTTTGTTTTTATCGGGCTGTTTTTCTGATTTGGCGGGACGGTTGCCGCTGAGCCACGCGGGAGTTTTATCTTTGACCTGTTCGCTTAAGAACTGACGTTGCCCATCCTGAAAACCGTTGGTGGGTTCTTTATGTTTCATGGCCTCCGTGAGTTGCTGTGCCAGTTCGGGCATGTATTTGGCGATGGTATAGCCTTCGTTAAAACGTTTTTGGTACTCGGGCGGAACAGTGGTGTTGTCTTCCATGATTAAAAGGTGTTACGGGCGTGTTGCTGTAAATACGCGTCAATGGAATCCCGGTCGTAGAGGATGATTTTCTTTTGGGGCTGTGAGAAACGGATTTTTCCTTCGTCCCGCAGTTTTTGCAGCGTTGTTTTGGATTTAATGTTCAACAGTTGCATGGCCTGTCCGTCGGAAATCCACTTCTCTTTTTCTTCACCGTGGGTTTCCTTGAGGCGGGCCACTACCTGTTCGATCAGGGTGTAGAATGCGGCTTCTTCCAGACAAATGACTTGCATAGGAGACTGGAGTTGAAATAGTTATTTTTTGTAAGTTATCAAATTTTCTCGAGTAATATAGGCTTTTGAGGAACCTAAATCAACCATTCGGTCCAATAGCCAAATAAAATCATCTAATAGTAATACATCGGTTTTTATACTACTTATATGCTGTTGATAAATCCTGCTAATAAGCACTTCCGCTTTTTCAGACCCTAAAGCAGAAACCAAATCAGGATTTTTCTTAATCAACTCTACTACCCAGTGCAGACCTTCCGGTAATAATGTTTGGCCTCCGACAGTAGCTAGTAATTGTATTAAAGGTTGTATATCATGCTTCCCAAAGGTATCAGTGATACGCTTAAAGAACTCCTTTTTACCTTCGACCGGCTTCCAATGTGAGCAATCCTCATTCCATTCTATTTGCAAAAATAGCAAGCTGAAAAATACGCGCTTTCCTGACTGATGGAGTACTTGATAAAATCGCTCCCAAACACGCCAAAAATTGAGCATGACACTTTGAGCAACGGTATCATTAAAGTTATGAACAATTTTATCTAATTCATAAATTGTGCTTTCGAAGATCCACCTTATATATTTAACAGTGTTGTCACCGTAAAAACTACGAGAATCTATGATGGCAGAGACGTGGATAAGTAGTAGTTCTGTAAGATTGGCCGCGTCCTCTTTGTCACAATAAAGGAAATAATTTTTGATGTAATTATGCAGAAGTAAACGATCGTCATCATAAACTAAAGGCCGACGGTCGTGGCGTTCTTCGCACAAATAGTTCTCATTTAAACCCTTAAAGAAAAGTATAACAAAAAAATTGCGATAGTCTAAATGGAGTTTGTCTTTGGTAGTAAAGGGTAATATCAGCAATGCACGTGTCAATAAATGGCTATGCCAAGTAGTCAATTTTATTTGTTGAAAATCAATGTCACCTCTCGTTTTGCCTAAAACCACTTCTTTGATGAAGGTTTCTTCACCCAGCATAATTTGTTGTTGTAATTCCTCATCTGAATGGGCGAGCCACTTTTTCTTATCATTCGTTTGCCGTAGCTCGGCAAATCGTAGTAATCCCAACCATATATGGTTGGCAATGGTTGTATTTACTTCCCACAATTCTTCTCGAATGGAGACGAGAACCGGCTCTATTTCATGTTTGGCAAAGTAGGTAATCAACACTCGGAATAAAAGTTCAACAGCAATTTGTTGATTTTCTTCACTAACAGCGCTCTTTACTAAAAACGGTAAAGATAGTAAGGCGGCCTCTCGATCAAAAGGGGAAAGTACAAGTTGATAGTCTATATGGTGGTGTCTTTGCTCAATGCTCCAAATCAATAAATTTATGGCTTCGACAATAGTAGTGAAGCACCAGGTTTGCTGTTCTGATGTTAATATAGTATTCAGATCACGTAACCCGATGATTGCCAGAGTAACCGGGCGATCAAATGTAAAATTGACGTTTTCAATTTCCTGATAGCGTTCATATATCGTTGCCCACCTTGTATAAGTGGTGCTTTCCTTTTTCTCATATACGCTGCGAATCCAAGCCGCATCCGTCGCTGTTAACTCTATAAAATCATGCTGAGGCTGATTATCGTCAACTATTTTTTGGATATCGGAGTCATAATTCGGACGGATCATATAAGTCCGCTCGTCAATTTGAGAATCAGTAATTCCCCATTTGCGAGCATCAATTTCATATAATAGTTTTCGCCAATAGATGTCTTCTGCTTCCTGCCATAATTTATCAAAAAGATCAAAAAGCGAGTTGTTGAATAGTTGAAGGTTGAATTGTAAATCCAACATAAACCCTTTCAGTCCGTCACGATATTTCTTCCTGTGTGGAAGTTGATTTGACTCATGGCGAGCTTTCTGAGCATAAGGAATTTCATCATCCCGAATAGCTAAAGCACCTGCAAAATCATCAGTTGCACGTCGATAATCCCACTCATAAAATTCTTTCACACCAAGTAAGGGTAACATTGCCTCGCTGACTTCCGAAGGGTAGGCTATGGCAACACTTACCAATACACTGCTGACAGCAACCGAGCGTGAGTCTCGAAGCAGGTAGTCAAATACAAATCGAATATTTCGTCGACTGATATCATTTTCACCAGCTGCCATTTTCAGTAAGTATTCCTCTAAACTCATTAGAATAGATTCTAATAAGTAGGATGAGACTGTTGTTCCGCGATACGCTTGCCAAAGTATATGACTTCCCCATTGACTGACCTGTTGTCCATCAGAAAGTTGGAGTTGAATTTGTACAGCACCATCCTCTTTGCTTTCCTCCGATTGCATGTAATAATCAGTACAGTGATTGATTATTTCTAAAGCAAAATCGATCCCCTGTTGCCAATTATTTCGTAAAAGGTTATAAACCGGGATTTTATATATCCCAGGCGGAAAATCGCCAATATGGTTTTCAAGTCCGTATTTTCTATTTATATCGAAGGGCGAATGAAAGTATTTATTTTCCGGTCGAGGTTTTCGCAACCATGCCGCTTTTGCCATTTGAATAACTTGCTGAGGCAGGAAACGGGTCAAAGGACGACTGTAATGCCCCGACAGGGTCATTTTACGAATCTGACCATAAAATGTTCTATCGTGAGGATCATAGCTTTCTTCAGGGCCGGCAAGAGCTCGTTCCAGTATTTCTTTTACCTCATTTTGTGCATATTCCGTTAAGCCGAATGCCAAGTCAATCAGAGGCTTGATTTTATTTTGTAAATGGTCGTCAAACCAATAATCCTCCTTATTTTCTGCTTCTTTTAAATAAAAAAAGATAATAGTTTTAGCGGCGTCAATTTCAAATAGAGGGATAGTGGAACGATTTCCTTCCAGTTTATAACTCCATTCTATGACCAAGTTCGTTATTAATCGACGAAAATCGGAAAGTTGAAGCAAATGTTGCTGAATAAAGATTAGGGAAGCACTCCATCCTGATCCGACCGGATGGAATAGTTGAAAGTCAGAGCGATACTCTTTACAGGCGGTATGTAATAAATGAATGGTACGCTGTAGGAATTGAGCTTGATTCTCCAGCAGGGCACTCTTAAATTCGTCAAAGAAGATATTACCGGCGTCAGATCGTAAAATAGCAATTAACAACTCATCGGCCCAGTAGTTTTCAATAGCTACATTCTGACGCGTTTCGCTGACTAACTTAAAAATAACCCCTGTTTGTGAATGCAACAAATCTTCAACCCATAAGCGAAAGGCACGCCGCAATGCAGGTTTATTGCCGATTTGTTGATAAAAACTGTTCGGTTCCGGATAGTTTTCTCTTATTTTCCGAATATGTTTTACCAAAGCCCAGTCTTCCAGAATATCATGAGAAGGTGAATACTTACTTTCTTCAGCCTGCTTAATTACTACATTATCGTTTATTAATTCATCTATGGCCTCCGCATCTGCCTGTTCAGTCGTTGCATACAGTGACATTTGCTGCGCTCTTTTCAATGTAATTTCAAGAAAAGCTTTCCCTCGTTTGGCCGGCATACCGTTACGAGTGACCAGGTAATTTTCTACAATATGTTGCCAAAGTCGGTTTTTAAAATCGGGCAAGGTAAATGCACTAACCTGTTCATTCGTGACCGAAAGCCACTGAACGGTATACTCTAAGTATTTAGGGCTTCGTAAAACTTGGTATATTTGCTGGTTTGCCAGCAGTGGATTAAGTTTAGGAAATTTCCCTGAGACGATTTCTAATTCTGTTTCGGTCAGTAAGGGAACTTCCACAATAGCTACCTTTTCCAGTGCATATTTCAGCGTGAGCAAATCAACAGCGTAGGTTCTGGAAGTGGCTATGATCCTAATATCATTTACATGGCTGACTAAGTGAATAAATTGACGAAACGCATTGTCCGGCTCCCCTTCCAATAATTTTTCAAAACTGTCAATGACAATTACTTTTTTCGAAATAGCCGCCAGGCATGCTGATAATTGAGATAAACCCTCTGAAATACCTAATCCAGAGAAAACTTGACCTACATATGGCTGATTAAATTGATCGGCTTTGAAAATAAGCACGGCTGAGGCAGATGCATAATCGGTAACTAACTCTTTCACAAGAGCAGACTTGCCAACTCCCGGCTCACCAGCCACAATGGTAATGGTATGATTATTAATAGCGTTGGCTAACTGCTCATATAATTCAGGGCGGTGGAGGTGCAGACCGCCAATATTATTTTTCATCGGCCCAAGGATTGTCTGACTGTCTTCCTGAAGCTTTTTTATGGCGGCATAGCTTTCAAATAATTGTTTAGGCTCGAAGTAAGATGCAAAGGATTCCCGCTGTATACTGTTAAGTGTAATATTTCCTCCGTCCTTATTAAGGCGACCGGTAAATTCAAATACACTATCCCATATCTCTTTGGCAGAAATGCTGGTCAACCGATTTTTAGCTAACGAGATCAGGTTTAGAAAATTGGTTTGACTTGTACTGCTTTCCACTCCGAAATCGTACTCAATAAGAACCAGACATCGTAGAAATTGCCATAAGCGTTCAGAAGGTAAAGCAGTTCCACCATTTGCTTTCTGCAGAACGTCAGCAAATACCTTCAAAGCAGTTTGCTTGCGGGTTATTCGATTAACTTCAAGAAAGAAATCATCGGCCGAAACTTTGGATTTGGCCCAGTCAAGCAGGACAACAAAATCTCTTCTGTCATTTAGGGTAAGACCACTTTTTACAATGAGCAGTCGATCTCGCTCCGATTGAAATAATGCAGTATTGGAAAAGTCTTGCCAGAAATCTGCCATGACTTTTCCAAAAGTTGAGTCATTGGCAGACAATGTTAGGTTATGTTTTGCCTGAACCAATACGTTATGTTCTCTATGCTGGGACTGTATTTTAATTAGTATATCATCTGTAGCAAAACCTAAGCGAGTTGTCTGAAAGGCAATGTCAGTGAGATCTCCTGTAGGAAATCCGGGAAGTTTCCCTCTGGTTAATAATGTAATTACGAAAGCTGTTTGAACGCTTATCTCATAGAAAGTACCACCGCCGCCTTTGGAAAATACACTACTGTTATCTTCTTGATGCATGAAAAGCATTAATTAAGTCAGACCTTCTGAATTCGAATTTATAATCAGATTGAATTGAAACGGAATTGTGCTGCCAACTTTGAGTTTGTGGCTCTAAAATTTTACTGTAAATTTACTAAAATCAATTGAGGTTTATTAACCCGTACGATACGGGTTTAACAATATTTTCCGTACTTCAGAAAAATAAAATGTTGTAGTATTGTTGTAGTAAAGAAAAAGGCAGTTACAACTTTTGGTCGTAACTGCCTGATTTTGAGGTGGTGATGGACGGAATCGAACCGCCGACACAAGGATTTTCAGTCCTTTGCTCTACCGACTGAGCTACATCACCATCGTTGTCGGTACTTCCCGTGATTTGGGAGTGCAAAAATGGGAGATTCGATTTTAAAACGCAAATATTTTCTGAAAATTTCTCCCTGAAATAGCTCGGTTCGACGAGAAATAAAGGCCTATCGGTTTGTTTATCAATGCCTTCAGCGGTTCAAATTTTTTTTTCAAAAAAGGAGCTGCTGATTGATTTCAGCCGTTTTTGAGGCTTATTCTCCCCAAAAATGACGGTACGTACTGCATTCTTCAATCACTTCGCGGGTGTATTGGGCATTGGGATATTTGTTTTTCAGCAGTCCGAAGTAGGTGCCGAGGCGTTTGCGGGCTTCGGCGTTCATGCGATTGGTAAAGGCAGTTTGCTCACTTTCGGAATAACCCACGTCACGACCTTCATCGGCCTGAAAGACCGCAAAGGCGTTTTGTTCGCAAAGCGCCGCCCCAAAGGCCGCCTTGGAGGCCAACTCCGGATCTTTGGTCAATTGCAGGGCTTTCTCAAAGTACGATTTGGCCGTGGTGCTGACGTAATAGTCTTCGCCCGACAGATCGCGCGGCGGGTACATGTATTGGTATTCGGCACTGCTCCATTGCCGTTGAGAAAGGATCCAACTGTTGCCCCAATAACCCATGTTATACGCTCCGCAGCCAAGCAGGTAGGCCGCTTGGGCATCCCCGGCTTTCATTTGTTTTTCCAACTCAGCCATGCGTTTGGCAAAGGCCGCCGGCGTGAATACTTCGTCGGCTCGTTGGCCGTTGTCCGGATGGACATAAAACGGATTGCTGTCGAGATAAGTGGCGAAGGGCTCTGCTTTCCAAGTTGGCGGGGATACTTTGGCAAAAGCTTCGGCCGCTTCGGCATAGCGATGCAGATTCAGGTATTTACGTCCCAAAACAAGGTGCATGTAATGAGCGTCAACCCCGGAGAGTTTCACCAGTCGTTTGTCAAAATCTCCTAAAGAAGGCTGCTGCAGGTAGTTCAAAACGGCATGAACGGTTTCGAGAGAGGCGCTGTCTTCTACGGCGTAGCGGTCGGTATTGGTTGCAAAAGCAGGGGCATAGCCATCGCTGTTTTCTGGGCGGGATTGCCAACTGGCCGCCGCTTCCAACAAAAAGGCTTTGGCTAACGGAATCCCCCCCGGGGTTTCTTCTTTTTTGGAGCCGCAGCCCGACAGCCATCCCCCCGATTTTTTGTCGTCGAGCGGTTGGCCGCGGTAAAGTTTCGCCAACAGATCGCAGGCGCGGGTGTAGGCATTGACCACTCGGAAATTATCCGATTTTCCGAATTGCTCCAACATGCCGATAGCCTTTGCCTCAAACTCGGGGGTAATTTTATCTTGTTGGGCAATCAGCAGCAACATTTGCTGTACGGCTATTTGCTGCTTGAGGTAGGCATTTTGGGTAGGGGCCGCCTGTGCTTTGGTCAGATAATTGTCGGCCTGACTGTAGTCTTTGTTGACGTAGGCAATGTAAGAAGCAGCCGTGTACCAAAACGCCGGGTTATTCAGGTTTTTATTCTCAGCATTGGTCACGCTGAATTCGCCCAATTGCTTGAAATAATCTGCACTTTCGGCTTTTTTGTTTTCAAAGGCAGCAGTATCTTCTACATAAGGAAGCGGAGCTAAGGCGTAGTATTCATTTTTGTTGATTTCCCGCGCCGTGATGAGCTCAATGAGGTTGTTTTTAGGATTAAGCTCTGTGATTTTCTTCAGCATGGGCAGACCGTCTTCTATCGGCTGAATGGCACAAAGGGCATAAACCGCTGCTTTTTCGGCGTCGTTTTTGCAAAAACTCAGGGCTTTTTCTTCAAAATGAATGCCTTTGGAACGAAGGCTCAAGTCGGCTTCGCGGCGGCGCGACGGACAGCGCTCAAACACCAAGGCAAATTCATAAATGGCTTTGGCCGTATCACCCAGAGCCATAGTAGCGCCGGCTTTCCGGGCAAAGGCCCAATCACTGATAAAAGTTTTGGTTTTGAGCGGCAGAATAAGTTCGTTGTAAAGCTTCACACAGGCGTCGGGTTGTGCTAAGATCATAGCCAACTTGACCGCCTGAAAGCCGTATCTTTCCTTCAAAAACGGGTCGGCAGTACTGCGGGCGGCCTGTTGCGCTTTGTCAAAGGCTGTCACGAGAGCCAAGGAATCCTTACTGCTTTCTTCCCACGAATAGATGGCCGGTTGGTAAGAACGTTCAATTTCTTTTGCCAATTGAATGTACGCGATCGCGGCTTTGTTTCCCTTGAGCATCAGACGGTTGGGAAGGGTATTGTTAGCACTTTCGGAGTAAAAGTAATGGTAGGCTGCCTCCTCGCTGACGCCGGCATAGTTAGCCCATGCTTGGGCGTTGGTGTTTTCGTCCAACTGAAGCGAGTCGCTGTATTCGTCCGAATACAAAAACTGTTGGGTATAATGATACCGTTCGTCGCCTTCCTGAACGGCGGCCGTTTCGGGCAGAAAATAACTCGTAAATTCGTTTAGGTCGGCGGGGCCGGAAGCGCAGGCCAATAAGATCAGAACAGCGGCGGTTTTAGCGGAACGTTTGAAAAATTTGGGCAAGAGAATCCTTTTCATAGTAGGAGAGGTTAAGCGAATCCAAGTGATACAACGCAAAAGTAATTGTAGTATTTTGTATTTCCTGTGCTAAGGTTTTTGTACTTATTTTAAGGTTTTCGAAGGTGCTTTCTTCTACACGCAGGCGGTCGCCTTTGCGCAGGGCAACCCCTTCCAACAGCGTGTTTGTCAATGTTAGGTATTGGTTGGGCTGCGGCATTTGGCGGAAGGCCGGGTTGTGCTGTAAGTCCTTATGTGTAAGGTGATTGATAAAGAGAAGGGGTTTGCCGTAGCGATAAACAATGGCCCAATGGAATACGGGCAGCACTACGTCTAAAGGCAAAGGATAATCCGATACATAATCGGCATACCGTCCCGCAACGGTAAGGTCGAGAATCGAATTTTCGGTACGCGGGTTTTTCCAATCATCCATATTGTAATACATCAACATTCCGCGTGAAACGGGCGGGATACCCGTTGTTCGATAAAACTTGATCTGATGCAGTCGAATTGTGGCGGAGAGTTGAGTCGTAGCGGGCAGTTTTTGTTGGATTTGGCGCAACAACCGGAAGTATTTGGCCCGGGTGGCAATGGTCCAATCGCAATCAAACTGCACCTCATCCCCCGCTCGCAATGCTCGCTCCCCCTTCTCCATTTTGGAGAAAGGGGTAGTAAAATCCGTATTAAGCGAGTCGACTCCGCGCACGGGGGGACGGGGTTGGATGAGATTTATCTTTTGTACAATTTTTGTGGCCAATTCATTCACTCCTCCCCACGATAGTTTTTCTAATGTTCGGTTGGTAATAAACACCGTAGGCACAAAGGGTACCGGTGGGTTTTCTTTAAAATGAACCACTGCTTTGGGGATAGCCTGACGCGAAGCGGCGTCCCAATCCACGTCAAAAAACTTGATGTAGAGGCGAGTGGCTCCGTATTTTTTGAGGGTTTCTTTCTCGTAATCGGAAAGCTGAAACGCAGATTTCCAGTAATAGAAAGCTCGGGTGACTTGTTTGGGTTTTTGGGGTTGTTTCGGAGCGAAATAACGAAGATATCCGGAATCGGATTTTCCCAAATATTGAGCCACTACGTCAAATTCTCCCGCATGATAGTGTTCTAAATAATGAATAGGGTAGGGGCTGAAATCCGTAATTTTTTTGTCTACAACAGCCGTGTAAGGCTGTTGGGTCAGCCAGCGCAAATGATGTTTTAAAGGAAGTAAGGTGCTGAGAAACAGTAAGCTCAGTAAAGCGACCTTGGCGTATATCCTTGCTTGTTTGAAGGCATATCGACCTTTCCACAAGCCCCAACACAGAACCAAACCCGCCGGTAAACAGGCGCGTCGGGCCAAATCATTGAAATGACCGTAGCGGTACAACGCTAAAACGAAAAGAAGCGCTAAAGCCAAAGCAACGAGTCGAAATTCTTCCTGTTGAAGGCTGTTCTTTTTCTGAAAATACCAAAGAACGATTGTCCAAACGCCCACTTCCAATAACAAAAAAGTGGCTAACAGCCCATATTCGTGGGGGGTGTTGAGGAAGGTCCACCACCATCCCTGAGCGTCGTGCAAGGGTACGTGTCCGGCGTAGAAAATCAGAGCGGGGAGAGACATTAAAAGAACCGAAAAACCGTAAAATGTTAAATGTAAAACTGAAGCAGGGATCAGATTTTTCCTGACGTCGAAATGACAATAGACAATAAACGGCAATAAACCCACCGCCACCAATGGTGACCAATACAACAAAACCACAAACAGTAAACAGT
The DNA here is from genome assembly GCA_046329125.1 of Spirosomataceae bacterium. Classification (GTDB taxonomy): domain Bacteria; phylum Bacteroidota; class Bacteroidia; order Cytophagales; family Spirosomataceae; genus Runella. The sequence goes on from JAXLVD010000001.1 coordinate 199,625, forward strand.
AAAACATAAACCCCTTCCTATCCCGGCACTCTAAATTCTGCACTTGACACTCCAGCAATACACCCGTAGCCAGCCAAGCCGGCAGAGCGTGCTGAGGAGCAGCGGTAAATGATTCAACATGACTCGGAAACATCAAGCCCCCGGGAGTTTGGATCAACTCTATGGTATGGTCATTGGTCCAAAGATCGAGAAGTGTGTCGCTGATGGTAGCGGGGGATTTGACGGCCTCGTAAATCAGCAGAACGGCTTCGGGGCTGTTAAAAAACACGAACAGCCCGAGCAGCGACCAACCGCCTGTTTGATAAAGTAATCGAAAGAGCAAAAACAGCCCCAACCAGGTCCAACCGAAACTGTACCAAGACGCCCAACCGATGCCGCCTACCCATTTGGCCAACAGCGCCGGCGGAAGATACCATGAGTGATAATAACACAGATACGTACCGTCGGTATAGCGTACAGGCCACGGGTAACGGATCAGATTGTTGAAGATGAGGTTGTGTTTGAAATAATCAAAATGCTGCGGGCGAAACCCGCCGACCCCGCCCAAATAGGTCCACAAAAAAGCGAGAAAGAAACAAATAAGGAAGGAACGGGAAAACAAAAGGTTGTACGAAAAAGCCCACGTAACGCGTGGTGTGATACGTCGAATACTTTCCAACAAAACTAAGGTGCAGGGAAGGGCTGCCCACCACTCAAACCAACCCCACCAAAAAAGGAGAAGGGGAAAAGAAAGATAAAGGATAGCAGCAGTCGTCGTTTTCATAAAGATAACTTCGCAAAACTACAAAATAAGCCTTGTTTTTGCAGGCGTTTTGTTTTTGCGGTCGGAGTCGTTATTTTCGTAAAACAATAACGACACTGTATGCGCCTTCCGGTTTATTTGGATTACAATGCGACCACTCCCGTGGACCCGCGGGTGTTGGAAGCCATGCTTCCTTGGTTTACAGAACAATTCGGCAATGCCGCCAGTCGTACCCATTTGTACGGTTGGACGGCCGAAGAGGCTGTTGCCCAAGCCCGAAAACAGGTAGCTCAATTGCTCCGCGCCAACCCCAAAGAGATTGTTTTTACAAGCGGGGCTACGGAGGCTAACAATTTGGCAATCAAAGGCGTATTGGAAAAGTATCGGTACAAAGGACAGCACCTTGTGACAGTGGCTACCGAACACAAAGCGGTGTTGGATACCTGTCATCATTTGGAGCAGTCAGGAGTTGAAGTTACCTACCTGACTCCCTCGGAAGACGGTCTTATTTCAGCGCAGCAGGTAGCGGAAGCGTTGCGCCCGGATACGGTTTTGGTGTCGGTCATGTATGCTAATAATGAGATCGGTACCCTTCAACCGGTGGCGGAGATAGCGGAGGCAGTTCATCGGGCAGGGGTATTGTTCCATACCGACGCGACGCAGGCCGTAGGTAAACTGCCCATAGATGTGGCAGCCGAAGGGATTGATCTGCTGAGCCTTTCGGCCCATAAATTTTACGGTCCAAAGGGGATCGGTGCCTTGTACGTTCGGCAGGGAACGGAACTCACCGCCCAAATGGACGGAGGCGGCCACGAACGGGGGCGCCGTTCGGGAACACTGAATGTACCGGCTATTGTCGGTTTGGGTAAAGCCTGTGCTTTGGCTCGGACAGAAATGAAAGCCGAACACGAACGATTGGCTCAACTGCGCGACCGATTGGAAAAATCCATTTTGGAAAATGTGCCGGATACGTTTGTCAATGGCAGTACGACGCAACGTTTGGCGCATTTGACTAATATCTGTTTTGAGCACGTGGACGGCGAAAATCTGTTGCTGAGCCTGAAAGACATCGCCGTTTCTACCGGGTCGGCCTGTACGTCAGCCTCGGTGTTGCCTTCGTATGTGCTTAAAATTCTGGGCCTTACCGACGAACAAGCCTACGCTTCCCTGCGCTTCAGTTTGGGGCGTTTTACCACAGAGGAAGAAATTGACTTGGCTATTCGGCACATCAGTGAGGTAGTGACTAAGATGCGGTCGGATGTCAGTTTGGGGTATTCCTGAGTTATTACGGCGAAGTCGGTTCGATCAGGTCCCATAAATTACCGTAGAGGTCTTCAAAAACGGCAACGGTACCGTAGGCTTCCGTGGCAGGTTGTCGTACAAAACGAATGCCGTTGGCGGTCATGGCCCGGTAATCCCGCCAAAAATCATCCGTGTGTAAAAACAAAAAAACGCGGCCGCCGGTCTGATTGCCGACGCGGCTCCCTTGTTCGTCGCCGACGGCTTTGGCTAACAATAAACAGCAATCGGAGGAACCAGGCGGCGCAACCCGCACCCAACGTTTGGTTTCGCTCAGGGGAGTATCTTCCAAAAGAACGAAGTTCAATTTTTGGGTGTAAAAGGCAATGGCTTCGTCGTAGTCAGTCACGACCAAGGCAAGGTGGACTATTTGCTGTTTCATCGGTTGAAGTAATTTCAGAAAATTTATTCTTTCAAAAACAGGGTAAGTATCTTATTAAATTTAAACTTTGCAATAAAAAGTACTTTTTGTTAATTTGCTACAAAATCAACAAATAAAAGCAAATCAATCGGTGCTCATACCGTGGCTTTCCTTTTAACCTATGCGTATTTCTTCCCAATTGGACCGTCTGCACGCGCAGGCCAAACACAACAAATGGCTTCGGTATTTTGCCGTTTTCAACCGTGTCGCTTTGGCGGCCGGGTTTATCCCTTCCGGCTTTGTGAAAATTATGGGGGAGCGGTTTACCTCTTTGTCGGTCAATCACCCCATGGGTAATTACTTGGAAGCCTTGCATCATACAGGCTACTATTACACCTTTATCGGTATCGTACAGGTAACAGCGGCCTTGCTGCTGCTGATTCCGCGTACGGCTGTGCTCGGGGCTTTTCTTTATTTTCCCGTTATTCTGAATATTTGTATTTTGTCGTTAGCGGTGCGTTTTGACGGGTCGCTGTTGTCTTCTCCCCTGATGGTTCTGGCCAATCTGTACCTGCTTTGTTGGTATTACGACAGATGGAAATACATTCTCCCGTTTAATCCATCCGCCCTTCCCGAAGAAACTCCAAAACAGGAAGTCGTTTCCCGGCAATTTCCGACCTTCTTTTTTGCGGGGGCAGCGGCTGCGGTTATTCTTTTGGTTTTTGTGCTTACTCACGTATTTACGCTTAAACCTTACAATACACTGCCCGATTGTAATGCGCAATGTCAGGGAAGCCAAAACCCTCAGGCTTGTCAGGCCTTCTGTGATTGTATTCACAATAAGGGACGGTCGCTCGACAAATGTTTGGAAGAGTACGATAAAGCCCTTAGTCGCAAGCCTTAGCGTATGTATTTTTTTGTCGTTGGTAAAAACCACCAACGAAGGCGACAGTGGGGGGCGTTTATTTTTTTCGCCCTGTCCTGCTCCCGTAAGGTGTAACCATTTAAAATTGGAGGGAATTTCTTAGGTTTCACAATCAATATGGTAAAACAATGAAGCAAAGTAAATTTAGCGATGCTCAAATCGTAGCGATATTGGGTAGTGTAGGCAAAGACAAGAGTGTTGAAAATGTATGCCGCGAACATGGTATCTCACCAGCAACCTTCTATACTTGGAAAAGTAAGTATGGAGGCATGGGCACAGACGAGCTCAAGCGCATGCGAGAATTGGAATCAGAAAATGCAAGGTTAAAAAACTGTTAGCGGACAAAAGCCTTGACTATGACATACTCAAGGAGGGTACGAGTTACTAAAAAAGCTATAAGCTCTACTACTCATCAGCATGCAGTTAATCAAATTAGCACAAAAAAAGAGGCCTCTGTGAGGCGATGCTGCCGAGTATTAGGGCAACGTAAAGCGAGTATTTATTACAAACACAAAAGAAAAATGAAGATGCTCAAATAGCTGCAATGTTAAAAGGTAAAGCTATTGAGCAACCCAATTGGGGTTTTCGTTTGTTGTTTCATTGGTGTCGTAATCAGGGCAAACCATGGAATAAAAAACGGGTTTATCGAATCTATAAGGCTGAAAAATTGAATTTAAGAAGCCCCAAAGCACGCAAAAAAATCAAAAGGGTAGCCATAAACCCATTACCTGCCGAACAAATAAATCAAGGATGGTCGATGGACTTTTTAAGCGATGTTCTTTTAAGTGATGAGCGTAAAGTGAGAGTTCTAAACGTACTTGACGAGTGTTCAAGAAAGGTACTTTTATCTTTTGCTGCACCAAGCATTAAAGCAAGAAAACTCGTAAAGCTATTACAAGAACTGATAACTCAGAAAGGTAAACCTGACTATATCAGATGTGATAATGGACCCGAGTTTATAAGTCGTGTTTTAGAAAAATTTACACAAGAAAATGGGATTGAAATTCGATTTTCACAACCAGGAAAACCGACCCAAAATGGCTTGGTAGAACGATTGAACGGTACACAACGAAAAGAATGTTTAAATCTGAAATATTTTAAGACAATACAAAAGTTCAACGGGATTTGGACATCTGGTGGAACAGTTATAACTTTGATAGACCGCATTCAGCACTGGGATATTTAACCCCACAACAGTTTATTGACAAAAATCAAAATCTCTACTTTAAAGCGGTTGCGGCTTAGGGGAGCAGGACAGCCCGACAAACCGAATGACTGAACCGATGCCGTTGTGGTATAGACCCTCACTTAGCTTGATCTCTTTTTCGCTCAGTTCGAGCATTTCATAATTCGCGAAATCGGCTTGAATTTCTTCTATTGAAAACAGCGTAGCTATGTCTTTGGGGCCGCCTACTTTTTCGTTTTTTCGGATAAAGTCAAGGTGGTTTTTACTGAACGCCTCAAAAATAATGATGCCGCCTTTGCGCAAGTAGTTATCGAGTATTTTGTGGTAAAGTGATTTGATCTCTGCCGGAAAGTGGGCGTAGATCAGGGCAATTGCGTCAAATTGTTCGTCAGAATAGGACAGATTCGTTAGCAGCCCTACCTGATAATCGATCGTTACTCCGTTTTTTTCAGCCAATAGGAGCGCTTTCTTTTGGCCTTCACTGCTGATGTCAAATGCCGATACCGTCCAACCGAGCTTGGCCGCAAAAACAGCATTGCGTCCTTCGCCTTCGGCCGGGAAGAGAATGGAGCCGGGGGCTAATTTCTCTAATTGCTCCTTTAAGTAGTCGTTGGGGGCTTCCCCGTACGCAAATTCCTTTTGACTGTATCGTTCATTCCATCGGTCGGTCCAAGCGTCATTCATCAGTGTAGGGATTGTATTTGCTTAAAATTGTTTCGGTTTTTGTTGCAGGGCTGCCCGTTCGGCGATTTCCAAGAGACGTTTCCGACGGGTTTCGGGTTGTTTGGCCAACACGAGCCATTGCAGAATGGCCTTTCTTACCGATTTGCTCAAACTCAGGAAAAAGTCTCCGGAACCGGGACGTGTCTCAAATTCGCTTGCCAAATCCGCAGGAATTACTAATTCTTCTACCTCATCTAAAATTGACCATGAGCCGTTTTGTTTGGCTGTTTCGATGATTTCATAACCTGCCGGTGCGATAAGCCCATCGGCTGTCAGTCGCTGTATTTTTTCTTTGTTGATCTTCGACCAGACGCTTTTCGGTTTTCGCTTGCTGAAAAACTGCCTGAATTTTTCATCGTCCAAGGTTTGGGCTTTGCTGTCGATCCACCCGAAACAAAGCGCTTCATCCACGGCTTCGCTCCAAGTGATGGATGCTACGTTCGATTTCTTTTTATAATAGACCAACCAAACGGCTGATTGGGAAAGGTGATTTTCCTGCAACCATTCTCTCCATTCCTGACGGCTCGCCGGACAAAAGGTTTCCGGTTCGTTTTTTTCCATTTCTTTATTGTTTATTAAGCTACAAAGGACCGCTATTCAGTAGTTCCGTTTATTAAAATTTCTTCTGTCTTATGTTTCCTGCCGGCTTTTCAGCGACCGTTGTTTTTCATGATACTGATGTAGTTCAATGCCGCAAACCCACAGCAGAAAGGTGGCAAAGGTAATTTTTTGAACAACCGGCCAATACAAAATCAGGTCTTTGTTGAATGTCGTTTCGGGGTATCAAAACGGTTAAGCCGAAGTTTTCGAGAGGGATTTTCTTTTTTGTACCAAGTACGCTTCCGGCGTTTGTTCCGCTTTCAGCCGGTTGTGGAATGGGGCGGCGCTATTTCCAAGCGCATTTCTACTAAGTTGGGCCTAAACCCCGCTTTGGCATAGGCGTTTTTCGCGATGGTATTTTCTTCATAGACTTCCAAGCGCACTTCCGTAAGGTGTTGGCTTTTGGCCCAATCGATAAGCCCCTGTAATATCAGTTGATTGATGCCCTGTCCGCGAAAAGCAGGTGTGACGTACATAAACCCCAAATAAGCGTATTCGGTGAACTTCTGATAGGGTAGGGCCGGTACAATCTTGGCATAGCCCGAACCTACAATTTCATGATCGACTACCGCGACCAATACTTCTGCCCTATGAGATCGGATAAGCTCCCGCAGATCGTAATAATGAATTTCTCCCTCCTGTAAGGTAGTATCCAAAGGTCTTTCGGCCTCAATGATTCCTTTTTCAAAGCTCAGTAATGTTTCGAGGTCAGTTTCAACGGCTTTACGGATGGCTATACTCACTTTTTTCAACAGTTGGATGGGGAATTTCTATGATTTTTACTATTTGAAAGCTTTTGATATAAGAACGGATGGGTACTTGTGAAGGCAGGGAATTCATTGATTGTTCGGCCCGGTACAAATGCCCAATTGAAAATAGGTAGTTGATATTAAGAACTATAGTTTAAAGTTGTTTGTTCGGTCCGACTTACTGCTAATGCCCGCACATAGCTGATGTTCCCATGTGCCGCCCTGCTTTTGCAAATACTTTTATTAGCGGCAGTATTTATGCATACTTTTCAATTTGTTATTAGGTAAGTTTTTTGTTTTTTGGTATGAAAAAGGTAAGTAAAATGCAAACGAACCCTAATAGCATAAATAGGTCTCTAAGTAAATGGTAACTAAGCCATTTGTCTCTTAAACCTGACCAATTTGCCGGGACTGTTGTTGGAGTCCATGTTAGAAAGAGGTCATTTAAAGGTCTATTATATTGCAACGCAATAAAGGTGTCGCAAAGCAAGAAAACGATTAGACCAATAATAAGCCACGCTTTGTTTTTACTTTTTTCTACGAAAAAAAGAGTGGCAAGAAACACTTCCAAAGTAAGCATGAACACGAATACTATCGGGCCTGCCTTTCGTATGACTAAATCTAACGGACGGTGCATTTCAATAAAAGTTGCACCGGAAATATGATACGAAACAGGGAAAAAGCAAAATGCATATAAACGGGCTATGCTAAGACCTAATGTAAATGTGAGAAAAAGTGCCAAAGCATTTTTGATAAAATTCAGGAAACCGGGTAGTCGTTTTATTTGCGTATTTTTTGTTTTGGGCATAAAAAATGTTATCACAAAAAAAAGCCACCCCAATACTCCCATTAAACCGGATACCCCAATGTATTTTAACCAGTCATCTTTAACACTAATCCAGTTTGAAGGTAATTTGTCAATTGTCCAGCCGGAAATTTGGGAAGCAATCGGATATGCCTGTTGGATCAAAAAGAAAACTCCAATTAGATTTGCAACCAGTGCAAGAACAGAAAATATGCCCTTTGTTTTCGTTCCGTCTTTGAAAAATATAATTGTTTGAATAATGAGAAACAATGCCGGTATCAGGTCAAATACAATAAAGCCTTTTATGTGTATGTATTTCTCTGAAACATTGAACCAATCTAAAAAAGTAGCAACATTGATATTTCCTTTTAAAAAGTCGTTTGAATCATACCCAATAGATGCCGATGTTGCTACTAGAAGGGTAGTTATGAAAAGAAAATATTTTTTTGACATATAAAATTGGTTTTGAATTACGGAATAGGCTTGAACCTGCGGTCATATTGCCGCTAACGGGATGCGGCTTGGCGCAGTTACCCTTGTGTTGCGCCTGCGGCAAGGGTAATTATGCAACGGTTTGGGTATTGGCGAAGGCACGGAATTTGGAATACATCAGTGCAAATATAGCACAAAGGCTGATAGAAGTACAAATGTTGATATACTTCCGTCAGCCGTGCTTTTGCCAATACCTTGTTAGCCGTTCGTTGTTCTTCTTTGCCTGTTATACTTTTTTATCAGGTGTTCCTTTTCCTGTTGTAAAAAGGCTTTTAAGGCTTCCTTGTAAATAACCATTCCATGCATCGCAACAAACTTCGTAACATTCTAACGGACTTGAAAGTCCAAAATGTGTGAATGTCAATTTTGCTTTTTCGTTATTGTCGTTCACAATGTCAAAGCAAATTTTTGTCCCAACCCATTCTTTTTTGTTCTTTAAAAAGTGTTTGAAACAGTCCACAACTTCCCAAACAACTTTGTAGTTGTTTACAAGTTCACCTACTTTTAGTTTAATAAAAGTTTCGCCAAATGTTACTGTAAATTCGTCATTTACTTTTTTTGAAGCACCTTCAAAATTCTCTGTCCACCAAAGTGGCACATTGTTGATAGCAGTATAAACTTCGTTAGACGTTGCTTTTACTTCAATTACTGTTGAATAATCTTTTTGCATTTTATTTTTCTTTTTTAAATTATTAGGCAAATATATTGTCTAATAAAACACTTAATGATGTGTAAAATAGACAATATAAAGGGTTGATTTGGACATTTCAATTTTGTAACTTTGCAAAAAAAAGACAAATGCACATTTCAATTTTAGCAATAGAAGAACAGAGCAATTTAAGCACAGTCGCCTGTATGGCTGGTGCTTATGAAATTTTTACAGAGGCAAATTCTTTTTGGTCAGCTAAAAGCAAAAGAGTAAAATTCAAAATTGAGTTGGTTAGTGCTACTGAAAACTCAAACCCAAGCAATAACTTGTTTGCATTAAAGTCTCACAAGTCAATAAACCAAATTGAGAAAACTGATTTAATTATAGTTCCTGCTTCATTGGTTCGTAGTTATGATACTGCTTCTCAAAACAATAAACTGTTTATAAAATGGATTGAAGAACAATATAAAAAAGGTGCAGAAATCGCAAGTATGTGTACAGGTGTTTTTATGTTGGCTTCTACTGGTCTTTTAGAGCAAAAAACTTGTTCTACGCATTGGTCTGTATCGGAACAATTTAAAGTGCAGTTCCCCACTATTGATTTACAAACAGATAAGTTGATAACTGATGAAAGTGGAATTTATACCAATGGTGGTGCATATTCCTTTTTGCATTTGATAATTTATCTGGTTGAGAAATATTTTGACCGAGAAACAGCAGTTTATTGTGCAAAAATATTTCAGATTGACCTTGATAGAAATTTACAAGCCGAATTTTTAATTTTTAATGGTCATAAGAAACATAATGACGAGGTTGTTTTACAGTCTCAAAATTATTTTGAAACCAACTATTCAAATAAAATATCTATTGAAGTTTTGTCTGAAAAATACAATGTTGGAAGACGAAATTTTGATAGAAGATTTGTCAAAGCAACAGGCTTGTCGCCACTTGATTATTTGCAAAGAGTCAGAATAGAAGTTGCAAAGAAATTGTTTGAAAATTCTCGTAAAACTGTTAATGAAGTTATGTATGATGTTGGTTACAACGATACAAAAGCATTCAGAGAAGTTTTCAGTCGTGTTTGTGGTTTGTCCCCAATTGAGTATAAGTCCAAATATAATAAAGAACGAAAGTTGTCTGTTGTGTAGGGTGTCACTTACAATGACGGCTAACTCCCAAATAGACGCAAGTTTTGTCGCACTTTTTGTATTTATTTGAATTGTTTCAAGTTATTATTGTACTTTACATATCGTACTGTTTGTATTGTTAAGGTAAGTATTTGCTGATTTTCCTTACACTTCCTCGCCCTGCAACTGCTTTTCGTAGAGTTCTTTGTAGATGCCGTTTTGCTCCAGTAATTCGCTGTGGGTGCCTTGTTCTACGATTTGTCCTTCGTCGAGTACCACAATGAAATCGGCTAATTTGGCGGAGGAGACGCGGTGGGAAATAATGACCGAGGTGCGGTTCTGCATGATGCGTTGCAGGTTGGTCAAAATGGTGTTTTCGGTTTGGGTATCGACCGCCGAGAGGCAGTCGTCTAAGATCAAAATCTTGGGGTTGCGGGCAATGGCGCGGGCAATGGAAAGACGTTGTTTTTGTCCGCCCGACAGCGTAATGCCCCGCTCACCTACGCGGGTGTCAAACCCTTCGGGAAACTCTTTGATGTTGGCGTAGAGATCAGCGTCTTTGGTGGCTTGTTCGATTTGCTCAAATGACATATTGGTCGCGCCGAAGGCCACGTTTTGCGCAATAGAATCCGAAAACAAAAAGACATCCTGCGGCACGTAGCCCATTTGTCCGCGAAGCGATTGAACATTAAAGTCTTTCAACGGGATGCCGTCAATCTGAATTTCGCCTTCGGTCGGGTCGTACAGGCGTGCCAAGAGATTGGCCACGGTACTTTTTCCCGAGCCGGTCGTACCCAGGATCGCTACCGTTTCGCCCGCTTTTACGTTGAGGTTGAAGTGTTTGAGGGCGTGAATTCCCGTATCGGGATAGGTAAACGAAATGTCCAGAAAACGGATACTTCCCTGAATATCATGTTGCAGATTTTTCTTCGAAACCAAGTCGGTTTTGGTTTGTAAAAATTCATTGATACGCACCTGCGAGGCCGCCGCCCGTTGGATTTGGCTCGTGGTCCAGCCCAGGGCCATCACAGGCCAGGTCAACATCCCTACGTACAAAATAAACTCGGTGATATTGCCGGGGGTGAGGCGCCCGGCCATGATCTCGTGACCGCCCACGTACACGATCAGTACATTGCTCAACCCAACCAAGATGACAATAAACGGGTAAAAGAGCGAATCGACGAGCGTCAGACTCAACGATTTGTTGCGGTAGTCGTTGCTTTGGGTCACGAAATTGCGGATCTGTTCCCGTTCACGAACAAAGGCTTTAATGACCCGAATGCCCGAGAAAGATTCCTGCACGTAGGTAGAAACGTTGGACAGTTGCGCCTGTAGTGCCTCCGAGCGTTTCATGATAATGTTGTTGACATAATAAATGCTCAGGGACAATACCGGCAGCGGCAGTAATACATAAAAAGAGAGTTTGGCATTGACCGACACCATGTAACTGATGACCAATATAAACAGCGTAATGAGATTGATGCCGTACATGATTGACGGCCCGATGTACATCCGTACTTTGTTGACGTCCTCGGAAATACGCGCCATCAGATCGCCCGTGTTGTGGCGGCGATAAAAACTGAGCGGAAGGGTTTGGTAATGGGCGTAGATCTCATTTTTGAGGTCAAACTCAATATGCCGCGACATAACAATGAGCGTTTGCCGCACCAAAAACAAAAAGACCCCTTTCAACAGGGCCATCACCAAGATCAGGATTCCGAACAACAGAATGCTGAACGCAAACACCGCATAAAGATCAGGCTGTACCGACGAGCCTTCAAACAAAAAGTACACATCCAAAGTATCTTTGACCAGATCCAACGCATGACGTACCAGTTGGGCCGGAATAATCCCGAAAAGATTGGAAATGATGGTAAAAAGGGTTCCTAAGAGGAGGTACCACTTGTATTTGATCAGGTACTTGTTGAGATGGGCAAGTGCTTTCAAAGGCGAAGTCGGTTCGTTGGCGGTTGTCAGTAATCAGCTTTTGAGTTTAACACCATTTTTTTTGAAAACGTTTGCTAATTATCATCATTGTCCGATAAAATCAGTTCAAACTGTACTTCTCGTACGGGCCGTCCCCATTCGGCGTGAAACCGTTCGCCGGTTTGTCGAAACCCGAAGGTTTCGTACAAATACAGGGCCGCCAACAGTTCGTCAAAGGTTTCCAATTTGATCTTTCGGTAACCCGTTTCACGACAGAAGGCAATCGCTTCCTGCATGAGTCGACGCCCCAAGCCCCGCCCGCGTACGGAAGGGTGCAGAATGAGCGTACGCAGGTGGGCAATGTCGGGTGCTTCCTGATAAATGATGATCGAGCCTACTCGTTGCCCTTCTGTTTCGGCTATCCAAATGCGTTCTTTGGCCGGGTTTCGGTGTTGAACAAAATGAAGGAGAAAGGTGGCCATTTCAATATCGTTGAGCAGGCCCATGCCGTATTCTCGGGCGTAAATATCGCCTACTAAGTAAGTAATGTATCCCAGATCGCCGGAGCGAATATCGTTGCGAAGCGTAATGTCAGTCATTAAAGTTAATGATGGATGAGCGAATTAGTGATTGAGTGTATGGGCTGTCCATGTGCCGTCGGTGGAACAACCGACGAAAGCCAACAGGGTTACGGGACGCTTTCGAGCAGCCAATCAAAGGGTTTATCTGCCAAAGGATAATGACGCCGGCTCCGTTTCAACACGACCCGCAATGAATCATTTTGAACCTTTCCTTTCAGTAGTACTGTGTTGGTGTCGGATAAGGTACATTGCAGGGTAAACAGCGACAGACTGTCGGACACCCGTTTTTTAAACGAAATGTGCTGTTTCAGCGAGTCGAGGGTATAGCTGAAATAAGCCCGATGATACCGTTGTCGAAAAAGCGTATCCGTCGTTTGAATGGTACCGCCGTTATAGCGTTCAAAAATCACTTCTTTCCACCGCAGGCTGTCTTCCTTCATGCGTCCGTCGGTTTCAAATGCCGCCACCTCAAAAATACCCGTAGTGAGTACATCTTTGGCGGGGGAGGAGTTAAACGGTGTAAGACTGTTTTGATAGGAATTATACAACGGATAGGCAATAAATAAACCGGCAAAGGCAATTTTCAATGCAATACGCCCGATGCGCATCCATTTTTTGGGCAAGGTAAACACCGGAGCCGGAGCCGTTGCTCGGTTGAAAACAAAGAAATTGAGCAAACGTTGCGCATCGGCTGCGAGTAAAATATTGCTGAAAACGAAGAGGTGAATGGAGAATAACTTGACGGGAATGTTGTAGGCTAAGTTCATCATGGCCACATTCATGAAGACCGCCGCCGCCATAAATGCCCCCAAAGTGCTTGTCCGACGAAAAATCAGTAAGGCCCCGGCCGCACATTCAAGAGCACCCGAGAATATCTCGTACGGCGACGAATAACCGATAAAAAACCAAGCCAAGCGCATGGGCGACAGATCACCGATGGGAGTAGCTAACTGACTGATACTCGGGAAGGGCATTTGAAGCGCAAACAACTTAATGATCCCGTAGGAAAAAGAGACAAGAGCCACGTAATAGCGGATTCCGATGCGAAGCCACGCATACCCTTTTTCGTAATGCGGACGGCGGCGGTCGAGCAGTGACCATACTACAGTACCCAACACGGCAAAGAGCGAAAAGAAGCAAAGTTGTGCGTACCCATACGAGGTATCGCCGCTGCCGGCCATAGGGACCAAGACGTCTTTTACGTGAAAAATATGGGCATTGGCCCATTCCACCAACCATTTCTCGCCTTGGTTGTACAAGCCTCCGAGATCGGCGATCAGGGGCAGTTCTCCTAACCATTGCAGAGGAGAGGAATACACCAAAAAGTAGAGCGCCGTGAAACGAAAAATCACTTTTCGCCATAACGGCCACGAAACTGCAGAAAGGGGCGGCATAGCATGAACTGAGTTTAAGCAGAAATTAGTTTAGGACAACGCAGAGGCTGTTTTACAAAAAAACAAAAAAAAATTAAGGTTTGCGAATCCCCCGCGATGGGCTAACTTGCATACCTTATTGTCGCCAAAAAATATGTTCAAGATTGTCAGTTCATCCGCGGGTTCGGGAAAAACATACACACTTACTAAGGAATATCTCAAACTCGTTTTACAAAACGATAACCCCTATTACTACAAGCATATTTTAGCCATTACGTTTACCAAAGCCGCTACGCGCGAGATGAAAGAGCGGATTTTGGGGCGTTTGCAGTTATTTGCCGCCGGACAGAAAGACCCGATGTTGAGGGATATTTTAAGCGAACTTTATCCTGAAGCGCTCAGTGATCCTGAGGGAGCTTATCTGATTCGCGAAAATAAATTGCGCCTTCGTGCCGATAAAGTGTTCAAGCAGATATTGCACGATTACAGCGATTTTGCCGTCATGACCATCGACAGCTTTGTACAACGCGTGGTGAGTGCTTTTACGGATGAACTGGGCATGCCGTTTTCGTTTGAGGTTGAGATGGAAGCCGGGGAGTTGCTGCTGATGGCGGTAGAACGGCTGCTCGAAAAAACGGGCGATGAATCCTACGCCGAGTTGACGGATATCTTGGAGTCGTTTTACTTAGAAGCCGGCCGGGAAGGTAAAAACTTCCACAGTTTGCCCGAAGCGTTGGCCGGTTTTGCCAAAGACCTGCTCAATGAGCAGCGCTACGCTTCCATTATGAAAAATGACCGGCTTTCGGCCAAAGACTTTAAGAAAATCAGGAGGCAGTTGGTGGCAGCCGGTAAAAAATGGGAAGGGGCTATCAGTAAGTGGGCCGAAAGGGGCGTGGAATTGATTTTGGAAAGTGGCTTAGACGAAAAAGATTTTTCGCGGGGAACGGTTTTCAAATACTTCAAAAAACGTATTGAAGCCGACGAGACGATGGCCGAGCCGGGCAAACTGGAGAAGGATGCCTTTGAGAATGATCTGGGATGGGTCACCAAAACGGTTCGCCCTTATGTGTTGGAAAAGGTGGGAGATATCAAGACCCAATTGGTGGATTACTACCGACATATCGAACAGATTCGGCAAGAAAACAGCCCCTTGTATTATCTGTACCGACAACTTACGCCCCATCTCTACCATTTGTCGTTGTTGAGCGAGATCAAGGAAGAATTTGACCGCCAATTAAGGGAAAACAATCGCGTACATATTTCCGAATTCAACCAAAAAATCCTGAAGATTGTCACCGAAGACCCGGTGCCGTTTATTTACGAGCGTTTGGGCGAAAAATACAATCATATTCTCATTGATGAATTTCAGGATACATCTCGGTTGCAGTTTGCCAATTTGCTGCCGTTGATCGATAACAGCCTGGGCTATGAGCATTTTAATTTGGCCGTAGGCGATTCCAAACAGGCCATTTACCGTTTTCGCGGCGGAGACATGGACCAGATCATTGCACTTCATTCCAAAAAGTTAGACCGATTGCATCAGTCGTTAGGCGAAAGTGAATTGACCGCCGAGCGATTGGAAAATGTACGATGGCATTTGAAAGACGATGTGTTGCGGGTCAATCGGCGGAGTGCCCGAGAGATCATTGAATTCAATAATGCCTTTTTTCAAAGTGTGGAAGAGCGCTACCGGGAAGAGTTTCCGTTGTCGCACGAGGTATTTGCGCAAGTAGCCCAAGAACTGCCCCCCAATGCGAAAACGGGCGGCAACGTACAGATAGAGTTTATTCCGGCTGAGGCCGAAAGCTCAGAAGAGGACGAACAAGATACCCCCGCAATGATTGAGC
This sequence comes from Spirosomataceae bacterium, assembly GCA_046329125.1. GTDB lineage: Bacteria > Bacteroidota > Bacteroidia > Cytophagales > Spirosomataceae > Runella. Next base: position 215,010 of record JAXLVD010000001.1, read on the forward strand.
GTACCTTGTCTTTAGTGAAACAATCAATTGAACGGGATGGCTTTCTGCCGGGCGATTTGTCAGTGTTATGTCGTTCTAAACAAAATGCCCGTAAAATAGCCAATCATCTCAAAGACAGCGGCTACAATATCATTTCGGAAGATTCTCTGTCGTTACGTTTTTCGGGAGCGGTCAATTTAGTGACGGCATTTATGCGGGTGCTTGTGAAACCCGACAGTCGTTTGGATAAATACGAAGCATTGTACCTGTTTTTCCGAATAATTTTGCAGCGAATTCCGGTCGGTAATGACAACCAACTTATCAAAGTCGCCGTAGAGTCGCCTGATATCAATGCTTTTTATGCCTATGTCAATAGTGTAGCCGTTGATACGTCGTTAGAAAGTTTACAGTTTTCGGTAAGCAATGAACCCTCCGAAGCCGAAAGGTCGTTGAATCCTTATAAATTGCTTCAAATCAGTGCGTACGAATTGGCCGAAAAATTAATGCAGGTCTTTCGCCTGTTTGAATTAGTCAAAGAGCGCGATTACTTATTTCGGTTTTTAGATGTAGTGCTGGAGTTCAGTACGCTGCGCGGCAGCCACTTATCCGATTTTTTGGATTACTGGGAAACCCAAAAAGACAAGATATCCATTTCGGCTCCCTCTGACCCTCAGGCAATTACGGTACAAACCATTCACCGTTCCAAAGGACTGGAATATCCGGTCGTCATTATCCCTTATGCCGACTGGGATTTTGTTCCCTCTGCCAAGCGGGATACGATGTGGGTCAATTTAGACCCTACTGACGATCTGTGTATTGCTTTTGAAGTGCAGGAACCGGAGAAGGATATGCTGAAACAGGCGACGGAAACTAAGTGGCTGAAAACGGGCTCTGTACAGGTAAAATCGGATTTGGAACGTACCACAAAATCGGTGGCAGCCCAATATCGCGAAGAACAGGAACGGGTATTTGTCGAAAATTTGAATTTGCTTTATGTCGCGTTTACACGTCCGACGCAAAAACTCTATGTTTTGGCGAAAGAAGAGGATTTTGAAAAAGGGAAGAACCAAAAAAGAGTCAGTTATTGGTTGCATCAGTATTTAGAAGGAGTACAGGGGGGATGGGGTAACCCATCGGAACCGATTGTCGGAATGACGCCGTTGAAGTCACAGGCGGTTCCCTCTTTAACCGCCTCCCCTTTTTATATCCCCCACATCATTTCTACGGATCGCAGTCGTGACTTAAAGCTGAGGCGGTTGGCTAATCGGGTCTTTGATGTGGAAACCTTTGAACGGAAAAAAGACCACGGCAACAAAGTGTGTTATGCGCTTTCGCTGATACAAACGGCCGCCGATATTCCGGCCGCCCTGGTACGAATGCAGACAGAAGGTTTGGTTGAAAAAACGGAAGCACAAAGCGTACGGGAAAGCTTAGAAACACTCCTGCAGCATCCGATGTTGGAAGGGCTGTTTGAGGGCGCGTCGGGAGCATTGAACGGTCGCGAAATTCTTACTCCCGACGGCCGCCTGCATTTGCCCGATCGAGTGGTTCAATCAGCCGGTAGGGTAGCGGTCATAAACTATAAAACCGGTGAGATGCAGGAAGAGCATCAGCGACAGATCAAGTTTTACGCCGGATTATATAGAAGAATGGGTTATCAAAAGGTCGAAGCCTTCATTGTATATATAGACCAAAATGAGGTAATTAAGGCAGTATAGGCTTTCAAATAAAAATATTCCTGTTTTTTATAGAAACCTTTGTGACTTTTAGGATGTTTTTTGCGTATATATATACAATACGCACAAACCCCCTTTTTGCTATGGACCCATTCTTTTACTTTGAAGAAGAAGAAATTGAACCGCAGGAAGCGGTCCAAATCATCGAACAGGTCGCTATTTCATCAGACGAAACACCGGATACCGCAAATAGGATTTCTCAGAATACGGTGAATTACGGTAAATAAATTCCAACTGAGCGGCACCATTTTTAGAAAAGGCTTCGTCTGATTTCTTACGTTCTTCCCACTTTTGTTTCAAACCTGCATCCTTTTGCAGTAAATCAGCGGCTACGTCTTCAAAAACATAGGCGGAGAAATGTTCTTTTTGGGCCAAAATACTGTCGAAAAAATTCCACGAGAAAAATGAGTCCGGTCCCTGCGGTTCGAGGGTTTCGATGAGGTAACGATTGGTTTTCTGATTTGTATAGATCAAATAATCTCCTTTATAACACTTCAGTTTTTGTATCTCACTGCGTAAGATCACCCCGGTATGGTTGTAGTGACCCTCGTAAGGACGCGGCGGACTCTTGTAGTCTTCAATGTAGTAAACCTCTACTTCCATCTCTGTATCGGCAGCGACGGGTTGCAGTTGCACGCCGTTGAGTCTCAGCAAGTCGGCCACTCTTGACCAACTTTGGGGTAAGACATAAGCCTTCGGTTTATCGATTTTCACTTCCGGTACATAATGATCAAAAAACGGGATACGTTTGGTGAACGGTTCGGCGCGGTCATAGTAGAGACGATTTTGGCCGCTTACTTCGCTGGGTTTGTATTTGGCCGCAAATCCTTTAAATGGAATGGTGTCCGTCACCGTTCGGTCGAGTTTCCAACTCAGCGGAAATGTCTTCTGAGCAGCAACGGCTTCGTCTGCTTTTTGTTTATTGGCAATAACCGTGGCCGCATTTTCGGCTGCCAAACCCAGTGCAATATCCATGAAGGCGTAGGTGCCTTTGACCCGCGTCGGGTAATCTTTCAGCATGTGCAGTTCTACGACAAACGTTTCGCAATTGAACAGCGAAGCATAACCCGAACTGTAACGCGGCCCGTCGTTGAAGCCCTGATACCCCGTTTCGGGAGTGGCCCCGAAGGCATTGACATACGGGACGGGTTCAAACCCGGCCTTTGTGAGCTGAATATCTAATTTCGGTTTGAAGGTCTTGGTAAAAAACTCCGAGGCGGCCGGGTTCAACTTGTCTTTTTGCGTCGGAAAATAAGTGACCGCATGTTGGTAATCTGCGCCGTTAGACGTATGATTGTCGATGATGATATGCGGTTTCCAGGTTTGAAACATCCGTTGCCACGATTCCGAATTTTTGGAATCGGTTTTGATAAAATCGCGATTGAGGTCATAGTTGCGGGAGTTGGCCCGAAAACCATAGCTGTTGGGTCCGTTTTGATTGATACGCGATACGCCCCGATTCAGGCAGCCATCCACATTATATACCGGTACAATACACAGCAGTACATTGGCGGGCAACGCTTTTTTCTCCAGCAATTCACGCGCCCACAACATACTTGCGTCTATCCCTTCGGGTTCGCCGGGGTGAATTCCGTTGTTGACCAAAAGCGTGACTTTATTCGGTTGGGGCTTAAATACTTTGTCGGCCGATAATACCAGCAAATGAATGGGTTTCCCGATGTCAGTCGTACCTACTTCCAACAACGAGGCTTGGTCGTATTTTTTATCTAATTCGCGGTAAAATTGAATGATTTCTTCATAGGTCGCGGTTTCGGTTTCCTTACTTTTTTCGTAAGGGGTGATTTGAGCCCACAGTGAGGGACTCAGCAGTAACAGAAGGAATAGTTTTTTCATGAGCAAATGAGGAAGTGGATTATACGGTTTTCAATACAATTTTGTGGGTTTGTCCGCCGGCCAAACGGAAGCGCTTCAGTCCGTTGGCCGGTTGGCCTGTCATCAGGTAGTTTTTTATTTCTTCCGCAACCGGTACTACCAACTCTGCTTCGCAGTTTTGCGGTAAGGTGACCTCTATGGTACGGTTTCCGAGCTTGCCGCGGGCACTGAACAACACGGATCCTTGAGCGGTGTAATTAATGAGGGAAAGTTGCTCTAAATCACCTAACTGCGGACGTATTTGTATTTTTTTGAAAGCCGGAGCCAACGGTTGAATCCCCGCTAAATTCATATAAGTGACAAATAACGGTGCCACGGCGCAATGACTCCACTGTTGCCCGTTGTCATGTCGCACGTGCCACCATTCGGCAATGGTATTATTTTCAGCCACCGATTCGATCTCATACCAGCGAGTGCGGAAATCGTCAATGATCGGTTGGACAATTCCGGCTTTGGCCAGTGCCCAATACCGCCAATTGGCATTGGCAGGGTAGGAGAGCCCCATGTTTTCGGGAGGGGCAGCGAGAGCTTTGGCGCAAAACTTGGTGATTCCCTTCGGGCATTGGTCAAACAGGACGGCGGTTGCCAGAGAGCGGTCACAAAGGCGCTCTTCTTTTTCTTCGGTCTTCCACGGCAAATTGTTCACAAAGACCCCTTTGGCCGAACTCCAAAACGTTTTGACCACGTTGCTTTGAATCGCCGCTCCGAACGCCCGTGCTTTATTGGCCGACTCAAACATACCGAATGCTTCACACAACGGGGCCAAGGCCCGTTGCAACATAGCGGCTGCATACAGATTGAAAGCGCATTGTTTGTGCCTTTGTTTTTTGTAAGCATCATGGTCTATCCAAACGACCGGTACACCTATATTCTCAACGGGCAACAGTTCAGCCGCCCCTTTAAGTTTGACCAAATAATTAAAGAATTTGAGCAAACGAGGCATCACCTCCGTCAGAGCCGTCTTATCACCCGTATAAAGGTAATAATACCAACAATCGAAGCCGAAACCGACACTGTGGTCGAGTAAAGGTCCCCAAGGAGTCAAATTGGTTTGCCGCTCCATGATTCGGGCTAATCGGTCAAATGCCGGCCAGGTATCTAAGAAATATCCGTCGGCGGTGATACCCTGACTGTAAGTATCGACGAATCGTGCGTGGAGGAGTCGGTCACCGAAAACATTTTGAATACTGTGCAGTTGATGGCCACAATCGCCGCTGTACTGTTGTCGTTCGCGGGCCATGCCGTCTACGATCGTTTCCTGCGCTGAATTATGGAGCGTATTGATACAGGCTTCCAATACCTTTTGGATTTTGGAGTCGCTGCACTGAATTTGCGGCGGATGGGGCCAAGGATATTGTCGGCGGCGCATTCCGACGTTGCTGATTACGGCTTGTCCCTCGGTACCGTGAATGTGTAATTGTAACCACCGTAACGACTCGTAATCGAAAGTTTCGAAACGGTGGGTACCGGCACGACAAATAAAGCGGGTCCAAGAGTTGAATTTGGTGTTTAACAACGGCTCTCCTCCGAGCAGGTGGGCTTCCTGCACCATCAATTCGACTACTGTACCGGCGGGGGCTTGAATGGTAAAATACGGGAACCCGACCGATTGCTCTTTGAATTCAAACGTGAGGATAGAACCTCTCACTTTATCCACATTAATGGTCCAACTTTGGGTCGAACTGCTCACGACACACGGAATGCGATTGACTTCATAGGAGTCGGGGGCGCCGAATTCAAAATATTCATACGGAGAACGTTTCCAACGTACGGTCATGGATTCGGCCAAACGACTGATCCCAATGAGTGATTCATTGAGCAACGGAATGCTTCGTTCACGGAGTTGGGAGGTTTCGGCGCGTCCGCCTAAATCCATACTGTATTCGTTAAAATTACTGTTGACAGCGGGTTTGTTGGCCGGATTATTCAACTCATGGGCCGTACTCCAATCGTCAAATGATACGTATTCCGTCGTTGTCCATTTGTGGGGATAAATTCGGGCGTCAAATTCTTCCTGAAAAGCCCTCAAATACCAACGTTTGTATTGTCCCGGTTTCCAACTGCGGGCTACGAGCGTTTGCCAAGTGCCGTCCGAAATGAGTTGAAGGGTATTGCCGTTGGTGAGTTCAATAGCTAATTTGAAGAGGAAGCCGGGCTTGCCGATGGGCCAGGTCCCGTCGCCATGACCGTAAAATAGGACTTGTGCCCCAATGACATTAAGCCCGTTTGTGAGAAAATTCGTTAAATCAACAGGGTCGGCCTCTGCCCAACGCGGGTCGGCGGGGGCGGGACCAAACTGAATCCGTTGTCCATTGGCAAAAAACTGGTAACGGCTATCGCCGATCACGTATCCTTTTGCACTGCGCGGCTTAACGGGAAGGTTGAATTCTTTCCGAAATAAGACTACAGTATTGGGCAGGCATCGCTGCATCGGGTGCCAAATCCACTTGGCAGGTGCTAAATCCAAACTGCGATTGAGTGAGGGTACCGGAAACTCCTTTATATCAATTAATGATTCATTCTCCGAAGTTTGTTTTGAAGCAGGAGCTGTCCAAAGGGAAAAGCTGCTGAGAGAAGAGTTTTTTAAAAAATCGCGTCGAGAGGTTAAGAAATCCATCATTGGGGTTAGGGGCATTAGGCTCACAAGTTACACAAGCGCAATGGTTTTTTACAATAAATGTGAGTTTGATATATGTTTTTTATGTCGAATTTTTTAATTTCATCCATTATCCGGCAGTAATTGAAAAAATAAAATATAAACCCCGGAATAGATAGAATACGCCCTGCATTGGGCTATTTAAATAGGCTTTATGGACTCAAACGATTTCCTCCTTTTTGCTTTGGCTACCTTGATGCTCAACCTTACTCCCGGAGCCGATATGATTTACGTGGCTACACGCAGCACGACCCAAGGTGCCAAAGCAGGGATTGTGTCGGCTTTAGGCATTGCCGGTGGCTGTGTGGTGCATACTTTAGCTGCTGCCTTGGGGCTATCGGTGTTGATTGCCGAGTCGGCTACGGCGTTTACTGTCGTTAAATTTTTGGGGGTCGCCTATTTAGGTTATTTAGGAGTAAGTGCTCTGCTGAGTAAAGGGGAGGCGGCTGTGCAAGGAAAACCGGAGTCTATATCACTGAAAAAAATCTTTTGGCAAGGGGTGTACACCAACGTTTTGAATCCTAAAGTTGCGTTGTTTTTTCTGGCTTTTTTGCCTCAATTTACCGATACTGACTCCGAAGATTTTACCCGGCAAGTGTTGGGATTGGGGGCATGGTTTAATCTTTCCGGAACGCTCGTGAATGGGTTGGTAGCAGTGCTGTTTGGAAAAGCCGGCAGTTACCTGAACCGATTACCCCACTTTTCGCGTATTCAAAATAAAATTACGGGGTTGATGATGCTGGGTTTGGGGGCTTATTTAGCCTTTGCCAAACGGGGGGAATAAAGGGCGGCCTGTCATGCTGTAAGCATCTGAAAAGCAGTGAATCAGATGCTTACAGCACGGCAAATTGATTTAATCTTCGTCTTCTTCGTCGCTGCTGAAAGAATACAGGGTCGGGTCTAATTTCAAACGGCCGTTGTTGAAATCATCAATAAATTGGGTAATGACCTCATCCGTAATGGATTCTGTATTCAGGCAGGCATCTAATCCTATCCCATATTCAAATTCAGGATCTATTTCTAAATGCTCTTTTACTTTTACCTCCTCTTCCTCCTCAATAGCTTCAATAAGTTCAGTGATCAGTTCTTCGGCTTCTTCTTCTATCGCCGGACTTATTTTATAATCGGGACCGCGCTCATCCAAAGGCAAATAATTCGGATACTCTTTTTGGGCTTGCTCTACGGCTTTTTCGTAGACCAAACTGCTGTGATGCAGGCGTAAAGTATAAATGATAGCGTCGTAGATCACCTCTTGGCCTTTATAATTGCCGATAAATTGTACGTGAGCCAATTCGCCATTGTCTGCGCCGCTTACATCTTCATCGTCACAATGAATAAAATTGGTTCCTTCTGCCTGACACTCTTCCCGCAGCAATTTTATTTCTTCGGGTTTATAACCTTCGTTCATAATTGATAGTAATTTTGATCGCTGCAAAATTAGCCGTTTTTAATCAGCTATTTGAGGTATGACAGAATCATTTTTTAAGGGGCAACTCAAAGTAGTCGAACTTGCCAGTGTTTTGGCGGGCCCGGCCGTAGGTATGTTTTTTGCCGAATTGGGAGCGGAAGTCATCAAAATTGAAAACAAAAAAACGGGCGGCGACATGACTCGCTTCTGGAAACTGCCCAAGGAAGATGCGGATTCTTTGTACTCTGCGTATTATGCAAGTGTCAATTGGGGGAAACAAAGCTACCTGCTTGATTTAGAAGACATTTCAGATCGAGTAAAAGCGTATCAACTGCTTACTGATGCTGATATTATCATCAGTAATTATCGTTCCACAGTAGCGGAACGATTAGGGGTAGATTATAAAACAATAAGTGAACATAACCCTAAGCTGATCTTTGCCCAACTGAATGCCTTCGACGAAGACAGCGAACGTCCGGCGTTTGATGTGGTGCTTCAGGCAGAAGCGGGATTTATGTATATGAACGGCGAAGCCGGCGGCCCTCCCGTCAAGATGCCCGTAGCACTGATTGATGTATTGGCAGCGCATCAGTTAAAAGAAGGCATTTTATTAGCCTTGCTGCAACGTGCCCAAACGGGCAAAGGTGCTTATGTCTGCACGTCGTTATTTGAATCGGCGGTGGCTTCCCTGGTAAATCAAGCCACCAATTGGCTGATGGCCGGACATATTCCGCAACGCATGGGAACACAACATCCCAATATTGCTCCTTACGGTGACAGCTATATCTGTCGCGACGGCAAGTTAATACTGTTGGCTGTTGGAACGGAGAAGCAATTCAGAAATCTTTGTGTGGTGCTGAATTTCGAGGCATTGGCGGAGGAGGCGCTATTTTGCTCGAATGAGGCAAGGGTAAAAAACCGAGTCGCTTTAAATCAACTCCTTAGCCAACGCATTGCTGAGTTTGATTCTGCATTTTTGCTTCAACACTTGGAAATGAAGGGGGTACCTGCGGCTTTTATCCGTAACATGCAGGAGGTGTTTGAATGGCCCGCAGCTCAAGCCATGATCTTGAAAGAAAAGTTACCCGACGGTACCGAAAGCCGGCGTGTAAAAACGGCAGCTTTTGACATCCGTTAACGCTTGCTGAAAATCAGGTGCAACCGCTCTATTTGTGGGATAAGAAGCTGACTGTCGTCGTTATAAATAATAAAGTCTGCTATTTTCAAACGTTCTTCTTCCGAAACTTGGCGGGCTATAATAGCCCGCACTTCTGCTTCGGAACGTTGCGGATCCCGCAGCAAAACGCGCGCTACCCGTACCTCTGCGGGAGATTGAACCACCACCACTTTATCCAATGAATTGTTTTGACCGGCTTTGCCCATGATAGCCGCTTCTTTTAATATGTAAGGAGCTTTTTTGTACTGCTTTAACCAAGCTTGTGTATCCTCGCCTACGCGCGGATGCACCATGGCGTTCAACTCCCGCAGCAACGTTGAGTTATTAAAGACTTTGCTCGCAACCCACTGCCGATTATAGCTTCCATCCGGCAAATAAGCTTCCGGGCCTAACAGCGCTTCGACGGTCTTTTTTAACTTTTCGTCATGATTAAGCAGCCATTTAGCCCGATCGTCAGCAACATAGACAGGGGTACCCAATGCCGCAAAAATTCGACAAACCAAGCTCTTTCCGGAGCCGATCCCTCCTGTGATACCGATTTGAAGCATTTGTTGTACCGTGAGTTCCGATCGGCAGATGTATTAATTCTGAACCTATGCCGGAAAGGGTCCTTACTTTTTCTTACTCTTTTTTGATTTTTTGCCGGTCGTTTTTGCCTTTGCCGGCGTTGATACTGCGGGTTTTGCTTTTTGAGCAGTATCTGAGGGAATTGTCCCTAAGAATTCTGCCACTTCAAAACTCACGAATACCCGCTCAGTGCCGGCTTTCAAAAGGGGCGATTGCGGATAGCGAATGGGGAGTTCTTCGTCGTAATTACCTCTGATTTTTTTGGCAGGCACCCGAACCATGATCGTATCCGGAATATCGGTCACCAACGACGCCGGCCCATCAAAAGTAACGGTATTGGGACGCAGGTTAATAATGCTTGAAACGACAAATTTTGGGAAAAGGTCAATGCCTGAACTGTCTATTTTTAACACCGATGTTTTAACCATCCGTTCCTCAAAATCAACCCCGGTGTTTTCTAACACAATATGAGAGATCTTAACATCTTTGACTCGCTCGCTCATGATCGAGGCTAATGTACCGGTATTTATCGTTGTCATACCCAGCGGATTTGTCATGGGGTAGTCTATCGGCTTTACGGTAAAGGGGAGCGATTTGCGGAGCAGTGACCAACCGCTGCCGGTCAGGGTGACACTCGCACTTGTTGGCAACGGAGTCGTGGGAATGTAAAGCGAGTCGTTGTAAGTAAGGTTAATAGGATATTGAACCTGCTGCGTATATCCTTCTTTGTTAAGTTCATTAAAAAGCCATATCACCGTAGCCGCGATCAAGCTGAAAATCATGATCCGGCTACGAGAGGGCTGTGAAGTAAGAGGTAGTTGTGCCACTGCCGATTACTAAGTAGTTGGAGTTGTTGCTTTACGAGAGATAGAAGATTTCTCAAACTTCATTTTGGTGCCTTTTCCGTCAACGTCCAGTGTGACAGTCGTTTCATATACCGACACAACCGTAGCGTGTAATCCGCCGATAGTGACGACCTCATCTCCCTTCTTGAGTTCTTCTAAAAACTTCTTTTGATCTTTCTGCTTTTTCTGTTGGGGACGAATCATAAAAAAGTAAAATACTCCGATAATTCCCGCCCAAAGGAGCAGTTGGTAAATCATAGAAGTTTGGCTGTTTGCTGCTTGTAAGAGAACGCTTTTCATTGGGTAGGTTTGATGTTTATAGTTAAGTAGTAATGCAAAATTGATTTAATGGATTTTAACGGAGCTCGTACGGTTGATTTAATTGAAATTCAATCGTTTCGATCTATTTTAAATCCATATAAATCTGCTTGATTCAAGTGGTGTTCAGTTGACCGTAACTGAATCTTTTGCGGGCAATACCTCTGCCTTAAACTGAATGTCATTGGTAGAAGGGTTGGTATTGGCAAAAATCGTAACGGTCTTGAATTGAGGTCCTTCTTTGCCCTTGCTGTTGAAGCGAACAACGATGGCCGATTCTTCTCCGGGGCCGATGGGCTCATGCGGCCATTTCGGAATGGTGCATCCGCAAGAAGCGCTTACATTGTTGATAATCAACGGAAAATCACCCGCATTTTTAAATTTAAAGCTGTGTTCTACCTGTTGACCGGCCGTTAAAGTACCGAAATCAAAGTTTTTGATATCCTCCGAAAACTCAATTTTAGGTAGTTTATCCTCTAAGCTGCTCGTAGCCGAGGTATCCTGATTGCTGCCGCAGGCAAACAAACCGAATAACGGTACGATCAAAAAAATCCAACGTTTCATTTTCAAATAGGTTAGGCAATAGTGTATAACAAACGGATTTACTCGGCCGGGTTCAACATTGGTTTGCTAAGAGCAGCAACGTCGAGGGATAGGAACTAAGCCGATTGACCTTTGATTTGGGCCATCAGCCGATCTACATCTTCGAGCAACCGTTCCGCTTTTTCCCGAGCGTCGGTCACTACTTTCTGACCTTCTGATTTTGCCAAACTTTCCGGCAGATCTTTGCCTTCCAGCAAATCGGAAATCAATCCCTGTAATTGTTCACGGTACTTAGAAAGCCGATACGAAAGCTTATCCCGAGTTACTTGCCCTTCGGCCGGTGCGTATAATATTCCTATGGCGGCACCCGTGGCTACTCCCGCCAAAAAAGCGACTAATGTTCTGCTTGAATTGTTCATTTGTTTTGTTATTTATTATCCAACAACCCTCTTCCGCTTTTTCTGATTTTTCCTTCTTTGATGAGGGTCTTGGAGAGGGTGTCTAAAATTCCGTTGACAAATTTACCACTTTTTGGCGTACTATATTCTTTGGCAATTTCAATTGCTTCGTTTATTGTCACTTTTACGGGAATAGCCGGAAAGTTGACCATCTCTGCTACGCTCATTTTCAGGATCAAATAGTCCATAGCAGAAAGACGCTCTACGTCCCAATTTTTGAGAGGTTCTGCAATATACCCTTCGTATTCGTCATTAAACGTTACGGTTTGCTCAAACAGTTCCTCCATAAAATACCGATCTTCGTCCCAATCGTCGGTAAGGGGGACCAATTGAACCCCTTCCGGTTCCGTGGCTGATTTCAGGGTTTTACTGACCATTTTTCGGGCCAATTCACCGTTTTCGCTCCAATACAAATCCTTTAATTCAAAGAAGTTGATGACTTCTTCGTTTTTCAAAACCACTTCCCGCAATGCGTGCTGCATCAATTGTTGGTCTTCTTCCGGGGTATGCACTTTTTGGGCACAATAGGCCCGGTAGGTTTCCTCCTGACGAAATACGTCACGGAAGAGTTTACGAAGCAGCCCGGTTGTTTCGGCTCCCCAAGTAATACCCCGACGTACGAATTCGTTTTGTAAAGCCACACTTTCAGTCAACGCTTTCACCGCACGGTTAGTGTCAAAACCGGCCAATTTCGCCACGGGATTGGTATCCGGGTCATCGTATTGGCGCTCTCGTTCGCTCTGCGAAAGACTTCCCAGTTCAACAAACAACTGTAATAACAGAAGGTAGGTATTGTAAATCGCTTCTACTTCGGGGGTTAATTGCTTGGCGATTCGCTGCTTATCTTTCCGAAACAGATCTAAATAGTATTTCAGGGCATTTTTGGCGTTCACGATAGCTTCGGCCGGGGCATCTTCATCGTTGGATATTTGGCCGCTCCGGTAATTTTCTTCCAATAAAAGAGTGGTGATTTTACGCATTCCCTCCAATTTAACAGGGTCTTGCGGGGTCATGGTGTTGAGATCCGGCTTAAACGATTCCGTAATGAAATCTACAGCCAATTGGTAATCTGCCTCACGGGCAGCCTGAAGGGCATAAAGGCTCTGTAATACCTTTATGCGCAGATGTCTTCGACTTAACATTCAGTTCGGAGAGTTTGTGCAAATAAGCAGCAAGGAAAAGAACTTGCCTTTGTTTCCGGGCGCAAAGGTACTTAAAATTCCGTTGCCTTCTGCCACACCAACCGAAGAAAATAGAAGGTACAAAGTACGATGCCGACCTGTAGTACGTAGTCCAATACATACACAGGTTGTGCAAAAACAGCGGCAGGGGATGCATAATAAGGGCTTTTCAGTCGCCACCAAAGCGAAGGATGCACCACAGAAAGTACGTTAAATAACAGAAACAAGATGACTTCTTTCCGATTATTAAAATCAATCCAAACAAACGTAAGCGGTAACAGAAAGATGAAGATATAGTTGCTGTAAGCACTCTGCTGGGCAACCATCATGGTAGCATAAATTACCACAAATACCGCAGAAAAAGCACGAGTAAAATCAGCATGACGTACTCGATAGGCCAGCCAAGTGCCGCCGCCCGTCGTGGCCAACAAGCCAAGCCAATTCCATCCTTTGGCACCGGCATGAAGATGATTGAAAAACAGCGGATTCAGGACGGAAAGCCAATTGGGAGCGCGAAGGGTAGCGGCTTCGTGCAGCGGTTGCTCCAACCAAAGCCATTCCGTAGAATAGATCAACAACGCCAGACATATTCCCCCCGCTATTGCTGCGGATGCTATCCAGTTGGTCGGCTTCGGCACCAATAACAACAAGGCCGGTATCACTAAGATAAAAACGGCTTTAGTACACATAAAACCTACGACTAATCCAACTCCAAACCATGCCACTCGGTGGGTACGTTGCCACAACAGGACAGCCCCCGCCAACATCAGCCACATCCATTCATCTTCCTGACCGCCCAAAACGCTGAAAACCAATGACCCGGGCGCAACCAGATAGATCAAGCTGCGATACAGGCGTTCATTTTTGGGAAGTTGGTTTTCGTAAAATCGGTTGGTAGTCCAAAGGGCCAAGCCATCCACGAGGAGCATGAGCAAAATAATGGCCTTCTTGTCCGGCCAAAACCATAAGGCTAAAGCATTGAAATAAGGGAAAACGGGAGAATACATACAATAAAAATCCCGATACACCATTTTAAGCTGAACAGCTTCGCGGGCTTGCCAATAAAACCCGTCTAAATCAGAAAACGGCGTAAAATCCAGAACCACAAATATGAGAAAAAAGGGAAGCAGTCGCGTTACCAACCAAGCTATTCCCAATACAGAGCGCTCACTGTACTGCCCCAAACGGTTTTTAATGGGGTGTTGATAGATCACTATTGCCCCGGCTAAACCGGCACAGATCAGGGAAATAACGATTTTAGCAACAACAACAAACATGGACAATGTTAATTAGCAGGCAGCAGCTTTTTGATAGACCTTCCGTAAATACCAACCGAAACAGCCCACATTTACTACCTGCAAGGTGTATTCTAAGAAATAAAGAGGATGCGCCATAACCGACATGTCGTCGTAAGTCGGGCTTTGTAAGTGCGTAAACAGGAACGGCTGAACCACCAGCAGTGCATTGAAAAACAATAACAAAGCTACTTCTCTTCGATTTTTCCAATCAACCATTTCCATTAATAATGGTAACATATAAGTAAAGGCATAATACCCTACCGAGGACGACTGAAAAATGGTCATACTGATATAGGTTGCCAAGAAAGCCAAGGGCAAAGTACGAACCAAGGATTGATGCCGCGCTCGATACGTCACCCAAATCGCCGTTGAAAGGGTAAGTAATACGCCCAGCCAACTGAAAAAAGCCAAATCCGGAGCCTGACCGGAAAGACTCGTAATCAACGGCCGAGCTATTGTAAAGAGATTGGGAGTCAACAGATTGGCCGTCATTTGCAGGGGCATTAAAAAATCAAACTTCATCAGAAGATACAGCGCAATCAACGAAGGAACCCCTACAATGACCATTCCTAATAAAAACAACCACCGTTTTTGAAGCAAAAACCACAGAGGGAAGAGCCAAAATCCGAAGGTTGCTTTGATGGTAAGCAATCCTACGGAATAGCGAACGCCTAACCCCAAACCGTCGTCTTTGGTTCGTTGGAAATAGTACAGCATCCAAACCGCAATTCCCCACAGCCAGATATCTTCCTGTCCGCCCAGCAGCACCATGACCAAAGGGGCAGGCAAGAGCAAATACAGGACGGTTGATTGAATTGCCTTTGCTCCCTGAGAACGGTACGTACGGTAGGTGCCCCAAACAATCAGGCATTCCAACAATACCATCAGTAATACAATGGCTTTGGTGTTGTACCAAAGAAAAAGGGGCAAGGTAATAATGTAAGAAAAGACAGGAGCATGGTAGGAGGGAAAATCCCGGTAGACCATTCCCCCGTGATAAGCACCGGAGGCTTTTCCCCAAAAGAAAGGGATATCACCGCGCGGCACCTGATGCAGCACTAAATAAATGATCATAAAGGGAAGAATCCGGCACAGCAGTATGGCCAAACCGAGAATTCGATCTCCCTGCTGTTTTCGGTATAACTTTTCCCAAAAAGAATCGGCACGCGCTCCCCGCCAAACTACTGCCGACGAAGCTGCCACCAACAGTAATTTGATATAAAAAACGGTAAGTGTTGACATAATACGGTTATTTTTCGCCCACAATCAAAAACTGCTTACCCAGCACCCACCACGTAAAGGGCATCGCTAAGTACAGTTTGACTAACAGCGGGTGAACAGGAAGGCCGCCTCTGAACGAAAGCGGCAGAAAACGGGCGTGTGATTCAGAAATTTTAAAACCTGCCCCAAACAAATGCTCTTCGACACCTAATTCGGACAGAACAACGGTATGATCGGCAAAGTCGAAATATTGTTTGTAACAGTACTTAAAGTTAGGGCCGATGATACCGATTTTGCCGCCGGGTTTCAGGCATTTATACATCCGTTCCAAAAAGAAAGCAACCTCTTCCTGACTGTGCAGGTGTTCTAAGAAGTTAGAAATAAAGACGGCATCAAAGTAATTTTCGGGCAGGTCTACTTTCAAAATATCACCGATAATCAGATTGACTTCGGGATGAGCATAATTTTTAATGGCTTCTACAATATCTACCGTCCACTTTTCGGGAGAAGGTACGGCATTGATAAATTCACACATACCGCCGGCCGAATCCAAAATCCGTTCAGGTTTTGCCAGTTTTTTATAAAAATATTCGGCGATGATCGTCCAGATGATTTTTTTCTTTTCGTGCGCAACTTGCTTGAAGCGGTATTCGTAAATTCGTTCGTAATTCATTGTATCGGGTAGAATGAGCTTTTTTTAAACGCAATGGCAAAGAAACTATCCTTAAGAGGAAATTACAAATCCTGACCGGAAAGTTGTTGTGCGTTTATCACTTCTCGGACCGCTTCGGTCAATTGCCGGATATGAATATTTTCTCCTTCCAATACGACATCGGCCTGACTGTAAAAGGGCAGGCGTTCGTTGTATTTATGCCGGATATTTTCCAAAAGTTGATCGTCATTTTTTTGATACAAAGGACGGTCGTTGGCTTCGTGGCGCAGCATACGTTCAACGATATGTTCGGGGCGGACATTCAAAAAAACGCTGATACCGTTGGCTTTGATATAAGCCATATTGTCATGAAAACAGGGCATTCCGCCGCCTGTGGCAATGATTAATTTCGACTCAGGCCGAATCGCCCGCAAAATGCGCGCTTCGGCAGCGCGGAAATAAGCTTCTCCTTTTGCGCTGAAAATAGCATTGACGGTCATTCCTTCTTCTTTGACTATCAGCGCATCCGTATCGACAAAACGATACCGAATGTGCCGCGCCAGTTGTTTGCCCAGCGTTGTTTTGCCTGAAGAAGGAAGACCGATCAAAAATATATTTTTCATTAGGAGGGAGAAGCGAGGAGTATGGAGTCCGAGAAATAATTTTGCTCATTTCCGAGTTCTCGCTCCTGCCTTCTGATTTTACAATTTACTCAAAATACTTTCTTTAGTCGGCGTTGTATTATAGTGCCACTTGCCTTTGACGGTACCGTCTTCCAACAGCCAAATACCCGGATTGGAACGCGAAATGGTTTTCAAAACAGTACCGTCGGCAAAATAATACGGAATATCCAGCAAATAGGCTTTGCGAATCTCCTGAATATCCGCATCACTGTCAGAAGTCAAAATGAGCGGTTCGACGCCGCTATCCTTTACCGAGTTAACCAAAGTACGGATTTCTGCCAAACTTGCGGCATTGAGATCTGTTCCGTTTTTGATAATAATGATCAATTTTTTTCCTTTAAACGTTTCCTGCGTAAAGTCACCGTCGTTGTTCCACACTTTATAATCGGTGATCTTCGGCTTGGCACTTTCATTGATCAGTACCATTTCTTTGTATTTATAGGCGGTATCGGTCGGGTATTTTTCAAACTCTTCCGTTTTACCGTCTTTTTCCATGATGTACTTATAGCGCAACGGTTCCGACGGCTGCATCAGTTGCGGAATGTTATTGCCGACTTTATAAGGGAGAAAATCAACGGGCGGGAGATAACGGATGGCATAGAAGGCCAACGCTACCGAAAAAATAGCCGAAAAGGCGACAATTGAGCCGGTACGAAGGTTACGAAACACTTTTCGTTGCCAAATAAGGAACAGGATCAGGACCAGCAATACAATGTCTTTGGTAAAAGAGGTCCACGGTTTGAGTTTCAGAAAGTCACCGAAACAGCCGCAATCGGTCACTTTGTTGAAGTAAGCTGAATAAAACGTCAGAAAAGTAAAGAAAACGATCAGCAATAAAAGTACCCAGTTCACTTGCTTCAATCGCCAGGAAACCAGCAAAGCCACCCCTAAAATGACCTCGGCCGCACACATCAAGACCGAGAAATACAGGGCAAACGGCACTAGTCCCATCCAGAAATCGTGCATAGCGGGTACATCCGCCGCAAAAACTTCAAAATATTCCTCTAATTTGATTTGGGTTCCGACGGGGTCATTGAGTTTGACCAATCCGGAAAAAATAAAAATACCTCCGACTAAGAAGCGAACTGCGTGGGCTAAAATTTTCATTCAATGAGTTAATTAGTGAATGGTTACAGGGATTTAATAAATTGCAAATTTTCAAAAATCAAGCCAAACAACGTGTTAATGAAAAGTTAACCCGCCAATCCGAGTTTTATCAAACAAAAGACAGAATAATTGATAATGTCCTGATAACCTGATTTTACCCCTTCCGAAATAAGCGTTTTACCGGCGTTATCTTCTATTTGTTTAATCCGAAACAGTTTCATCAAAATGATATCGGTCATGCTGCTTACGCGCATATCACGCCAAGCCTCCGCATAGTCATGATTCTTGTTGAACAGCAATTCATACACTTCGTTCATTTGGGCATCGTACAATTCAGTAAGTGTCTCTGCCGAAAAATCGGTACGTTTGTCTTCTCCTAACTGAATCTGAATCAAGGCCATCACGCAATAATTGATAATGCCGATAAACTCCGGCACTTCGCCTTCGTCTACTTTCGAAAAACCGTTTTCCTGAAGTGTACGAATGCGTTGGGCTTTGATAAAGATCTGATCGGTAATGGAAGGAAGTCGTAAAATGCGCCACGAGGGGCCATAATCCTGATTTTTTTTCGTAAAAATATCTTTGCAGCGAGTGATAACACTCCGATATTCGCGCTCGGTTTTTTCCATGAATGAGTGAATGAGTTAATTAGTAAATGAGTGAATGTACTATTCGCTCATCCATTCATTCACTAATTCGCTAATTAATTTCGCCGCTAAATTATGAAAAAAACACTGAACATCGGTGGTAAATTACTGGACTTGTCAACACCGCAGGTGATGGGAATTCTGAACGTCACCCCCGATTCATTCTATTCGGGCAGCCGTGTGTTGCAGACGGAAGAGGCTTATAAAAAAGCGGAGCGGATGCTGTCGGAGGGGGCTTCCTTATTGGATATCGGCGGGCACTCAACCCGCCCCGGTGCCGATGCCGTGAGCGAGGAAGAAGAATTGAAACGGGTCTTACCCGTCATAGAGATTCTCCGAAAGCGGTTTCCGGAGGCCATTCTTTCCATTGATACATTTCGGGCATCGGTAGCCCGCCAAGCTGTAGAAGCGGGCGCACATATTATTAACGACATTGCCGGAGGCAACCTCGACCCGGCTATGTTTGAAACGGTAGCTTCGCTTCAGGTACCTTATATTTTGATGCACAGCCGCGGTACACCGCAAACCATGAAATCATTGAACCGATATGAGCATTTGGTGACGGATATACTACGCGAATTGCAGGCAAAAATCTATCAGTTGCAACAACTCGGCGTCAAAGATATTGTGGCCGATATGGGTTTCGGCTTTGCCAAAAATGCCGACCAAAATTATGTTTTACTGCGCGAATTGAAAACATTTCAATGGCTGAACGTGCCGTTGCTGATAGGAGTATCGCGTAAGTCCATGATTTGGCGTAAACTCGACATTACTCCCGAACAATCATTGAACGGTACCACCGTACTCAATACAGTGGCCTTGCTGAACGGAGCCGATATATTACGCGTACATGATGTAAAAGAAGCCGGAGAAGCGGTGAAATTGATCCAATTGTTGAACAGCATTGATTGTGAATAGTTATAGAGAATAGTAAGTGGTTAGGCAAATTTGGATTTAATTGATTTAGAGTGGATTTAATTGAAATTCAACCACTTAAATCAACCTAAAATCTAAATTAAATCTGCACAATTACTTACCCGGCATTTCTTTGATAAACTGCCGAGTATGAAGCGCTGAAAACCGCTAAAATCTTCTTTTTTTATAACGGGATTCGTCCAAGGAATACTTTCCGCCGCCCAACAGCAGGATAGTGATGTAGGCAATCAAATACAACAACCCGTGCTCTCGCTCACTTAAAGGGTCATTGGCGTGCATTAAAAAGACCACTACCAAAAAATGAATGATTTCGACAACGGCTGTCAAACGCGTCCAAAGCCCTGCCATAATCAGTAACGGGGCGACCACTTCGCCTATTACCGCCAAGGCATGAGAAATCTGAGAACCTACGTGCAAAGGATCCGGAAAATCGGACGCCCCATTCAAAAAACTTAACAACTTTCCGTAGCCGTGGGTTAAAAGAAGCAACGAGACAGACACGCGTAATACGAAAACACCCCAATCCGGATAGGAAACTTTTGAACTTGGTTTGAAAAAATCGAACATAACCCGTCATTGTTTAGATGAAACATGAATAATCGTACAGCTAAAGGTTATCGGATTAAGGGAAGAAACAGAGGTAATAACACCTCCACAGCGGACAATCGCGTTGATTAAACAACGGCGAAAGTCCGGCTATTATTGAGGCCTTATTTAAAAAATGGGAGCCGAAGCAGGAAGGTTTATATGAAAATTGAAAAAACAAAAAATACTGCACCTCCCTAAAGAGCGCTGATTTTCAGTTATTTGTCAAAAGTTTGAACTTGAGATATTAATCTGAACGCGCTGCTTAATTTTCGCCCAAAATATAGATTCTGTTTTTTTCAGTATTCAGATCATACACAAAATTACCGGCTTCCGGAGTAGTAGTTTGGTATCGGTTCTCAAACACTCGGAAGAAGTGATTCGGATTATTTCCCTTGGCCGTTTGAAGTTTGGCATTGGCCAATGCATTCGGCAATTTTAAACGACAATTCCCGCCTAACGCTGATTTGACGATTACACGCGTGATTTTTCCGGCTTTCCAAGCCATGTCAATTTCAAAGCCGCCGCGTGCTTTCAGGCCCTTTACTTCTCCGGTAGCCCAGGCATCAGGCAAGGCAGGCAGCAAATAAATCAGTCCATCCTGACTTTGGAGCAACATCTCCGCCATCCCCGAAGTGCCGCCAAAGTTGCCGTCGATCTGAAAAGGCGGATGCGCACAAAACAAATTCAGGTACGTACCGCCGCCTTTTGCATAATCGGTTCCTTCTACGCCTGTCAGTTTGAGCAATTCCTGTAAAAGCTTATGGGCATGGTTGCCGTCGTGAAGTCGCGCCCAAAAGTTTATTTTCCAAGACTTACTCCATCCCGTACCGCCATCGCCTCTGATTTCAAGCGTTTTGCGGGCTGCGTCGGTATATTTAGGGGTACGGAGCGGTGAAATATAGCGCCCCGGATGCAGTGCAAACAGATGCGATACGTGGCGGTGTTGCGGGTCTTCGTCTTCCCAATCTTTGTACCATTCCTGCAAGTTTCCTTTTTTGCCGATCTGCAACGGAAACAAGTTTTGAAGCCTTTCTTCCAACGTTTGGCGCAGGTCAGCGTCGGTGTTCAGGTGTTCCGAAGCATGCATCACGTTCGTAAATAAGTCATAGACCAAGGCCATGTCCATGGTGGTGGCTACCGAAACCGCTTCTTTCACCCCTTTCTCCGTCACAAAAACGTTTTCGGGAGAAGTCGCCGGGGAGGTGATCCAATGACCGTTGGCATCCTTAACCAGCCAATCCAAACAAAATCGAGCTGCGTCGCGCATGAGCGGATAGGCGTAGTTCTTCAGATAGTTTTCGTTGCCGGAATAGGCATAATGCTCCCACAGGTGTTGGCTCAGCCACGCTCCCCCCATGGCCCAGTTGGCCCACGATGGGCTGCCTTTCCCTCTATCACCTACGGGATTGGAAGCCCCCCAAATGTCTGAATTATGGTGCACCGTCCAACCGTTCATGCCGTAGAAATTCTTGGCTGTTTCGCGACCGGTGGCTGCCGGTCCGGCCATCCAATCGGTAAATGCCGTGTGCAATTCCGAGAGATTGGCCGGTTCGGCAGGCCAATAATTCATTTCGGCGTTGATGTTGGTCGTATAATTGCTGCTCCACGGCGGTCGCGTCATCGGATTCCAAATTCCCTGTAAATTGGCCGGAATACCGCCCGGCCGCGAACTTGAGATCAACAGATACCGACCGAACTGAAAATACAAGGCTTCCAGTTCAGGGTCATTGCCCAATTGAGCATAGCGCATCAGCCGGGCATCCATGGGCAGTTGGGCCGCCTCACCCGACTGTCCGAGTGTCAGTTTTACCCGATCAAAATATTTTTGATAATCGCTGATATGGGCACTTCTCAACTGCGAAACAGATTTATCGGAAGCTTGTTTCAGGTAGGATTCCGCCAGCGCTTTTTCATCACGCCCCTGACTGTCCGGGCATTTGTCAAAGCCGTTAAAACTCGTAGCGGCCGTGACCAACAAAATCGCTTCGGTGGCATCACTGACAGCGATTCCGGAAGTATCAGCTACTGTTTTTCCATCGGTACGTTGCACTTTCACCCGCCAATCAAACCGCATACCGCGACACCCGGTCGGGTCTTGGTAATAGACCGGCTCCGGATTATAGCGGACATAATTAGGGTCGGAATGTGCCGGGGCTTTGCCGCGCATGATCAATTCATTGTTGTTGCGTGTCAGTTTCGATATCGGATGCGGGCTTTGGCTCGCTACTGAAAAATTCAGTTTACCTTTTTGCGAAGCTGTCAATCGCAAGACGATGACTTGATCAGGGGCCGAAACAAA
Organism: Spirosomataceae bacterium; assembly: GCA_046329125.1. Lineage (GTDB taxonomy): Bacteria > Bacteroidota > Bacteroidia > Cytophagales > Spirosomataceae > Runella. The sequence continues at coordinate 237,202 of JAXLVD010000001.1, forward strand.
TAACTCCCGATGGTAAGTAACTCCGTCCACCGTGAACCGGGTGTGGGCAATGGCATTTTGAATATCCAAATCGCGAAAATAAGCCGTCGGTTGTCCGTCTACCGGTTGTTTGAGTACTAAATCTCCCAAGGGCTGGTAGGCCTCGGTATATAGCCCCTGTATCTTTTGCAATGCTTTGGAAGCAGCCGTATAATCTTCTTTTTTTAAGGATTCTCTGACGGCCGATAAATGATGGATAGCATCGGGATTTGGATTTTTGTCTACCGGGCCGCCCGACCATAACGTTTCTTCGTTGAGCTGCAATAATTCTTCATTGACCCGACCAAACGTCATTACTCCCAATCGGCCGTTGCCTACGGGCAAGGCTTCGTTCCAGTTGCGGGCCGGTTGTTTGTAATGAATAGGAGCTTGGGCAACGAGCAACGGACTGAAAAGCAACAATAAAGAGGCAAGAATCAGGGTATTTTTTTTCATCTTAATTATGTCAGGCAATCAGCCAAACCTGCAGCAAAAGATAGGTTGCGTTTTTCTTTGTGCAGGGAGCATTATCAAATTGTAATGAATAAAGAATCGGTTTACTTCTTCAAATACTTTACCAAAGGGCATTTTCGGAGTGATTTTACTCCTTCCACAACCACCATTGCATTTAATTTAGCCCCAACCTCATTGGTATGGGTGTTGTCTTTAAGGGTAAAATACTGCGTTTTTACTTTTTCCTCACCCATAGTTTCGTATTTTGTGCCGATTAAGCCGTACAGATCAATATAGTAAGCTTCGTTTGAGGTTGCTACGGCTTCGGCCCATTGCCGTTGCCCTGCTTCGGGTGCGGCAATTTTCCCGTCTTTCCAACTGTTGCGCGGTACAGGCGAACAAACAATCGGAATCGCCCCTTTGGCTTTGGTTTCCTCAATGTACTTACGCATATACCAACCGTAGGTATGAACGATCTCGTGTTTTTTGGTGAGCAGATTATCAATTTCTTCGGTTTCCTCCCCGATTCCTTTAATCGTTCCGCGAGCCCGGGTCGTGTCGTTGACGGCACTGTTATCATTGTGCCCGAACTGCATCAATACAAAATCACCCGCTTTCAGATTGGCTAAAATTTTATCCCATCGCCCTTCGGTGATAAAAGTGCGGCTGCTGCGCCCGCCGATAGCGTGATTTTCGAGGTGAATACGCGTCGTATCAAAATGGTCGTGCAGAAAACTGCCCCAGCCCCATAAATTATCCTGTCCTTTGCCCGAACCGTTTTTGACGGTAGAATCCCCAATGAGATACAGGGTAGGTTTGGGGGCTGTAGCCGCCATGATACCGCAAAAAAGTGTCGCAGCGACAAGGAAAGTGTAAAAAGTTCGCATGGTATTTTTGGTACAAGTTTTCAATGAAATTCGGTGATTTCTTTCCCGTACTTACCTGTGTCCGAAGGAATGAAAGCAGTGAATAAAGAGAGTAAGCCAGGAATAGCCTAAAACTATGCAAATTTTTACAGCGGTAAAACCGTACTGCTTTTTTCAAAAGCCCTGAGACGGAATGAAGTCTATTAATTTATTGATAATCAGGAACTATATCTCATCGAATAGTTAATCTGCAAACACTGCCTGCCAATAACTCCTCCGCAACTGTCTAAAAGCCGGAAGAATGTGTAATTTTGCTCACGATTAGTTGCTCACTGCATGAAGTTTCCCCAAAAACAGATAGCCATTCTTGGCTCCACCGGTTCGATAGGCACCCAAGCGCTCGACGTCGTCGCCGAACATCCCGAAGCATTCGCCGTGCAGGTCCTGACGGCCCAAAACAACGCGGACTTATTGATCCGGCAAGCAGCTCAATTTCGTCCGAATGTGGTCGTTATTGCCAACGAAGACCTGTACGACAAAGTTTTTGCAGCACTGGATCCGTTGGATATTCAGGTCTATGCCGGAATGAAGGCCATTGCAGACGTCGTTCAGATGGATTCTATTGATACCGTTCTGACCTCTATGGTAGGCTATTCGGGATTAATTCCCACCATCAAAGCCATTGAAGCCGGCAAACAGATCGCTTTGGCCAATAAAGAAACGTTGGTCGTGGCCGGTGAGTTGATAACCGATTTGGCACGACAAAAAGGGGTCAACATCTATCCCGTTGATTCGGAACATTCCGCTATTTTTCAATGCATTGTCGGGGAATTCCACAATCCGATTGAAAAAATTCTGTTGACGGCCTCCGGGGGGCCTTTTCGGGGTAAAACACGGGAAGAGTTACAGCAGGTAACCAAAGCCCAAGCCCTCAAACATCCCAATTGGAGCATGGGGGCTAAGATCACGATTGATTCGGCTTCTTTGATGAACAAAGGCTTGGAAGTCATTGAGGCCAAATGGTTATTCGGGTTGGAAACGTCACAAATTGAAGTGGTGGTTCATCCGCAAAGCATCATTCACTCCATGGTTCAGTTTGAAGACGGCAGCATCAAGGCTCAAATGGGCCTGCCGGATATGCGGCTTCCTATTCAATTTGCGTTGACCTACCCCCACCGATTAAAGGCTTCGTTCCCCCGCTTCGATTTTTTGCAATACCCTTCCCTCACTTTCGAACAGCCCGACTTAAAAACTTTTCGTAATTTGCAATTTGCTTTCGATGCTTTGGAGCGCGGCGGCAATATGGCCTGTATTGTTAATGCAGCGAATGAAGTGGCCGTAGCCGCTTTTCTGCGCGACGAGATCGGGTTCTTGGAAATGTCGGACCTGATCGAAACTTGCATGCAACAAGTAACGTTTATCAAGCAGCCTACGCTGGCCGACTATATCGAAACAGATACCGAAACGCGAAAAGCGGCCGAGCAATTTGTCATTTCTGCGTAGTTTTTTGTCCTATAAATTGTAAACTGAAAGATGCCTCAAGTGCTGAACATACCCACCATGGATACCATGAACGACGATGAGTTTTTCGCATTTTGCGAAGCTAATCGGCGAAACGGGATGCATTTTGAAAGAAATAAATACGGGCAAATTATTTTTATGTCACCTACCGGCAGTATCGGAGGCCACAACGATGGCGAAATCTTTGTAGAAGTAAAAATATGGAACAGACAACTTCGGGAAGGAGTTGTATTTCCGGCATCCACCGGCTTTACCTTACCCGACAGTTCGGTAAAATCTCCCGATGTCGCTTGGATTCGACGCGATCGTTGGGAACAGGTACCCCATGAACTGCGAAAAAAATTTGCACCCATTTGTCCCGATTTTATTGCAGAAGTGATTTCAGAATCAGATACTTGGGACGAACACGAAAATAAAATGCGGGAATGGATTGCCAACGGCTGTCGTCTTGGCTGGCTGATTCATCCAAATGAAAAAATGTACATGATTTTTACACCTCAAAATACCAATCCTGAAAAACAGCCGTTTGGAATTATCAACGGCGGCGGAGTGTTAGAAGGTTTGGAAATGGATTTAAGAACCGTTTTCGAAGATATAGGTTAAGAGAATCAGCCGATTTAAAAGTTAAAAACAATAATTAACCGTGCAACAGCACAAATGAACACAGGATGGAAATTTTAGTAATGGTCGGACAGTTGATTTTAGGGCTGTCTATCTTGGTTGGCCTTCATGAATGGGGGCATTTGATCACTGCCAAGATGTTCGGAATGCGAGTCGAAAAATATTTTATTGGGTTTCCGCCCAAAATATGGTCTATTCAACGCGGCGAAACCGAATACGGCGTGGGAGCCGTTCCGCTGGGAGGGTTTGTGAAAATCTCCGGTATGGTAGATGAATCTTTAGATACTAAAAATCTGACTGCCGAACCGCAACCTTGGGAATTCCGGGCCAAACCCGCTTGGCAACGCCTTATCGTTATGCTGGGAGGTATTATTGTCAATGTAATTACCGGAATCATCATTTTTATCGCTATTACCTATTACGAAGGGCATGATTATATTGCTGCTAAAGACGTAAAATACGGGATTGTGGCCCATAAATTAGGGCAAGAGATCGGACTCCGTACGGGCGATAAAATTGTGTCAATCAACGGAAAGCCCTTTGAAGATTTTGCCGATGTACGCAAGGTGTTTTTAGAGTCTAACAGTTATTACACAGTTGAGCGCGGAGGCGAAAGGGTAGATGTCTATGTACCCAATAATTTCATTGAGAAAGTTACGGACAAGAAAAATGCCCGCGATTTTATTGATCCCATCTTTCCTTTTAAAGTAGGTGAGTTGGTTCCGAATATGCCTGCCGAGAAAGCCGGTATAAAAACGGGTGATAAAATCGTCAAACTGAATGAGACGCCGATCCGTTTTTACCACGAAATTCAGGACGCGTTAGAAAAAACAAAGAACCAAACCGTAACAATGACGGTTGAACGTGCCGGCCAAACGATTCCTTTGTCCGTCAAAGTTTCTCCTGAGGGTACCATCGGTTTTTATCCGGACAAAGACCTGAAAATAACCCACGTAGACTACTCTTTTACTGAGTCCATTGCTGTTGGAACCGGAAAAGCATTCAGTGTAGTTACGGACAATATTCGAGGTTTCGGTAAAATCTTCCGCGGTGAGGTATCGGCATCCAAAGCCCTGAGCGGTCCGATCGGTATTGCTCAAATGTTCGGCGGTATTTGGGATTGGGGTCGTTTTTGGTTCCTGACAGGTCTTTTATCGATGGTATTGGCCTTTATGAATATACTGCCTATCCCGGCGCTTGACGGTGGCCACTCGGTGTTGCTGTTGTATGAGATCGTGACCGGACACAAGCCTTCTGACCGATTTTTGGAAGGAGCGCAAAAGGTGGGTATGGTTATTTTGCTGGGATTGATGGTCTTCGCCTTCGGTAATGATATTTTCAAATTATTTCGATAGTAACCTATTGTACTATGCTGAGTACATTCATTGATAAAAAAAGCACCCGCTTTCTGCTTCTCAAAGGCACTGTGCGGGTGCTTTTTCTTGCTTCTGTTTTGTTGTCTTTTCGTTGTCATGATTTCCATACCAGCATTACGCGCATGGACTTCAATGCCAAAGAGAAATCCTTTGAGATCAGTATTCGCGTTTTTACGGATGATTTCGAAAAAGCCCTTTCCAAAGATAACGGAGGCCAAAAGATCGTGGTATTGAATAATGATAAAAATGACCCGTTGGTCGAGAAATACATTCGTAAGCATTTTGCCTTGCTTACTTCACAAAAGCAGAAAAAGCCCTACACCTATATCGGAAAAGAGCAGGAAGCCGACGCCACTTGGATCTATGTAGAAATACCCGCACAAGAGGCAGTAGCCGGTTATGTGCTCCAAAATTCCATCATGCACGATCTTTTTGAGGATCAGGTCAATCTCGTCAATCTGAATTATCAGGGGCAAAAAAAATCTTACATTTTCAAAAAAGACGAAACAGCTCACCCTTTAGGTATTTAATTCCCCTCCTGAAATTGGCGACTTCCGCAGAAAATACGTGCGTTCATTGGATTTATAACGGAAAAACGCTACCTTTGCACCCCAAATTTTTACTTTTTCAATTACTTAACAAGTTCAGTATCATGCCTAAAGTTAAAACCAATTCAGGTGCCAAGAAGCGTTTTAAAATGACCGGCACCGGAAAAATTAAGCGTAAACACGCTTTTCACAGCCATATTCTGACCAAAAAATCAACAAAGCGTAAGCGTAACCTCGTTGGCTTCACCGTTGTTGATGACACGAATATGGATCGCATCAAATTGATGCTCAAAATCTAAGTTCGAAAGTTATCGGTTACTTGTTAACCGTTATCCAAGATTATATCACAGATAACTAATAACAGATAACTAATAACAGTGCTTCAAGCACAGGTTCATTGTTTCACCCGATTGTTGGTCTGCAAGTGCTTTTGAAATAAGCCACCAACCGTCAAAAAACTAACAAAACTATGCCACGTTCGGTAAATCACGTCGCTTCGCGGGCTCGCCGCAAAAAAATCTTAAAATTGGCCAAAGGGTACTACGGCCGTCGTAAAAATGTTTGGACCGTAGCAAAGAATGCCGTAGAAAAAGGTCTTGCTTATGCCTATACCGGTCGTAAACAAAAGAAAAGAAATTTCCGCGCTTTGTGGATTCAGCGTATCAACGCTGCAGCTCGTCAGGAAGGATTATCTTATTCTGCTTTGATGGGTAAAGTTCACGCTGCCGGGGTAGAACTGAACCGTAAAGTCCTTGCCGACCTCGCGATGAATCATCCGGAGGCGTTCAAGGCAGTGATCGAAAAAGTAAAATAAGTTTGGAAAAGGCGGGGCTTTCCCTGCTTTATCAAAAAGGTGGCTGATCTACTTTCGGTCACCTTTTTTATTGATAATTCAGAACAAAATACGGCCCTTTCCTGTTTGATAATTAAAAATTAGTTTACCTTTACTTAGTTTTTCCTTCTCAGTCAAAGGAATATCAATGAAAACAATACTGCGCAACGGCTTCACTGTCTTGATGGCCCTGATCGTGCTTACAGCAAGTACGGGCTTTGGGGTGATTGAGCATCACTGCATGATGCGCGGTAAGTCGTTGCACTTGGCTGCTTTACAAAAAGAAGGAGAAAAAGGGTGTCAGCAAGACTCCCAAAAGATTCCCGACACCGACAAAACTTCCTTCCAAAAACAAGATTGCTGTGATGATGAGCAAAGCTACGAGAATGTAGATGTGTCTTCGTCAGTGACACAGTGGATGGCTAAGATCCTGAAAGTAGTCAGCGATACTGTCATCGGAGCCTTAGTGGCTGTTTTCAAAGCTGTTTTGGCGCTTTTCGCTACCGATCCTGATTCTTCTTCCTTACTTTCTTCTTTTACTTCGCTGTTTCACGGGCGAAGTATGTTGTCCTTTGTCCAATCATTTTTGATTTAGACCGCCACATACTTTTTTTCTTCTGAGCCAACAATGCTTAGAAGTGTTTTATGCGGTGTCTGAATTAAAATAAGGGAACAATGGCAATTTTTCATATCAAAAATATGGTATGCGACCGCTGTAAAATGGTGGTCAAAGATACCTTTGAAAAGGTCGGCGCCCGTGTCGTAAACACGGAACTCGGAGAAGTAGAAACGGTTGACAATCTGACTCCTGCTCAACGGCAAGCCGTCATCCATACTTTCCGGGAAGTAGGTTTTGAACTGTTGGATGATAAGCAAAGCCGAACGACCGAAAAAATCAAAACCTTGCTCGTAGAATTGATTCACGGGAAGCATCCTCATCTGAAAAGTAACTATTCGACGTATCTGTCTGAAAAGCTGAATCGCGATTACAGCGGTTTGAGTGCTTTATTTTCAGCTCACGAAGGCATCACGATCGAACAGTATATCATTCGTCAAAAGATCGAACGGGTGAAGGAACTGTTGCTCTATGATGAGTTAAGCCTGAGCCAAATTGCGGATGCGCTACAATACAGCAGTGTGGCGCATTTGTCAAATCAGTTCAAAAAAGTGACAGGACTTACTCCAAGCCAATTCAAAACTGCCTCAAACAAACAGCGCCAACCGTTGGACAAAATATAACTGCCGAAATGATATAAAAGGTTGTGCGAATTGTGTAACACTTTCCGAGATGCCTGCCGGTACATTTGCAGTGTCTTAAAAACAACACAATGCCCCCAACCATGTATCTCTCTAAGATGAAACGTGAAGAAACAACAATGAAAAAAATTACTCATATACTTTTATTAATAATGGCCTCTTCTCTGCTGACGAAGCTTTTGGCTCAACGGGTTACGGGGACGGTCTATGAGCGAAACGAAAAAGGGGTAAAGTCTCCCTTAACAGGCGTCAATGTATTTTGGGCCCAAACATCTTTAGGCACGGCAACGGATACCTTGGGAAAATTTGACATCGCCCGATCGGCCAAATCCAACCGCTTGGTCCTGAGCTTCATCGGATTCAAAACAGATACTCTCCGAGTAACCTCCGAAAGCAATTTTGAAATTGTGATGAAATCGGAGGGACAACTGGGGGAAGTCGTGGTTCGAGGTACCTCTTCTCAAATGGATCGACTGAACCCGATCCAAACGGAAATCATTACTACCAAGGCCTTAGCCAAGGCGGCCTGTTGTAATCTCTCAGAAAGTTTTGAGACAAACGCTTCCGTGTCAGTAAGTTACAGTGATGCTGTGACCGGAGCCAAACAAATTCAATTTTTGGGATTAGGCGGCCAATACGTCCAAAGTAATGTGGAAAACGTACCGACGATTCGCGGTTTGGGGTCTACTTTCGGCCTGAATTATATCCCGGGTACTTGGATTCAGTCCATTGATGTTGCCAAAGGGGCGGGTTCGGTCGTCAATGGGTATGAAAGCATGACGGGCGCTATCAACGTAGAACTGGCCAAACCGGATACGCGCGAAAAATTGTATTTTAATGCTTATGTAAATCACTTGGGGCGGGGTGAAATCAATTTGAATCTCAACCGAACCTTGTCTGAAAAGTGGTCTGCGGGGTTGTTAACCCACGTCAGTACCCTGCAAAACCGAGTGGATAACAACGGCGACGGATTTATGGACTTGCCGCTTTACAGTCAGTTAAACGGAATCAATCGGTGGCAGTATAAAAGTGCGAAGGTCATGGCACAATTCGGCGTAAAGGCCTTGTACGAAGACCGTTTGGGCGGTCAGATGGGGTTCAAACCTTCCGAACACCGCGGTACGGCTCGTTTTTACGGATTCGGTAACCGAACCAACCGCATTGAGTTATTCTCCAAAACGGCGAAATTGTACCAAGACAAACCTTACAAAGGGCTGGGATTGGTACTGAATGCCTCACAGCACAGCACCGATTCTTATTTCGGTTTTGCTAACTATGACGGTCGGCAACGCACTTTGTACGGAAATTTGATCTACCAATCCATTATCAACAATACCAACCATCAATTCAAAACCGGGGTGAGTTATTTGTTGGACGATTACCGTGAAACCTACAAAGACAGTTTGATGAGTCGGACGGAGTCAGTGCCGGGAGCCTTTTTTGAATACACTTTCAATCACTTGGATAAATTTACGCTGGTGGCGGGCTTGCGTGCCGATTATCACAACTTATTCGGAGCATTTGTAACCCCTCGTCTGCACTTGCGGTGGCAGCCGTCAGAGCATACCGTAGTACGACTCTCTGCCGGACGAGGGCAACGAACTCCCAATGCTTTAGCCGAAAATTATGGCTATCTGGTCAGCGGAAGAGCGGTTCGTTTTTGGGGAGGTACTCTCCAACCTGAAGTGTCTTGGAACTATGGCGTCAGCCTGACGCAAACGTTTCATTGGTTTGAAAAGCATTGGGACCTGATCTTGGATTATTACCGAACCGACTTTCAAAATCAACTGGTTGCTGATACTGACCACGCCGATGCCCTTGCCTCTCATTTGTATTTCTACAATCTGAGGGGGAAGTCGTATTCCAACAGTTTTCAGGCAGAATTGAATACACTGTTGTCCAAACGAACTGAAGTAAAATTGGCATACCGTTTGTTTGATGTGTGGCAAACCATGGGACAACCCGCCAACGATGTACGCCTGATGCAACGAATGATGATTCCGAGAGAACGTGTGCTTTTCAATATCGGGTATACATTACCGTATGATAAATGGAAAGCGGATCTGACGGTACAGTGGAATGGAAAAGCACGTATCAACGATCCCATGCAATCGTTACAGGCAAGCATTGACCGTCAATCCATGCCTATTCTGTATTCGCAATCGTTTATCAATATAAACGGGCAGGTGTCAAGGGCTTTCAGAAAATTTGAAGTTTACTTGGGCGGTGAAAATCTTGCAAATTTCAGACAACCGAATCCCATCATTCATCCGGACGACCCGTTCAACAAATATTTTGATGCGGGGCAAACGTGGGGACCGGTCGTAGGTCGCGTCATTTATGCGGGTATCAGAATAAAAGTAAAAGAATAAAGTAAAAATCAATAGTTACAAACCCTGCCTTCTAACCCCAAGGTAGGGAAACAAAAAAACTCCCCTTTGGGGTTGGGGGCCTTAAACCAATGAAACAATTGACCTTCATCTTCGCGCTGGTATTGGGAGTAATATTCAGCACGTCAGCCAACAAACCCGGCAAAGAAAAAGAAGTTAAGATCAAAACCTCCGCTGTTTGTGAGGAGTGCAAAGAGCGTATTGAGAAAAATTTAACACTCAGCAAAGGCATCACCGAAGCCGTGTTGAATTTGGACGACAAGATCGTAACTGTAAAATACAATCCGAAAAAAACGGACGAAGTCGCTATTCGTAAGATCATTACCGATACGGGTTACGATGCCGACAACTTACAATGCAATCAATCGGCGCACGACAAACTTCCGCAATGCTGCCAAAAAGGGAATGAATCGCATGCGCATTAAGAAACAGTTATAAGACGGTAATCAAGTTGATATTCACTATCCATCTTGCACTAGCCTGATTTCTATTAAATTTTTATGCCCCGTACTACTGCAAATAGCGCATTACGGGGCATTTTTAAATGACAGCAACTGTCTATTCAATCACGCTTACTCCTACATACGAGGCATGACTGCTTGAGGTATAGACCCGATGGTTCGCCTTTTGGAAATCACTTTCTTCGGCTTTGTAGATATTTACAAACTTTTGAGGATTGCGGTCAACGAGCGGAAACCAACTGCTTTGAACCTGAATCATGATTTTATGCCCCTTCTTAAATCGGTGGGCCGCATCCTGCATATCAAATGTCACCTGTTCAATTTTGCCGGGTACCATGGCCTCGGGCACAGTGAAGCTTTTACGAAACTTGGCCCGCATCACTTCTCCGCGTACCAAAAGTTGAAAGCCTCCCATGGCCTTACGCGGATTTTCGGGGCTGTCGTTGGGGGCATTACCCGGATATACATCAATCAATTTGACCACAAAATCAGCATCCGTACCGGTAGTCGAAACAAAAAGGTTGGCAAATACATTACCCGAAATAGCCACCTCTTCCGTCAAAACGTCTGATTCATACACCAATACGTCGGGTCGCATAGCGGCAAATCGTTGGTCTTCGTACATAAAATCGCTTCCTCGGATGTTTCGGATCTCATCGGTATAAGGTACGGGTTTCGCCGGGTCGCTGAGGTATTCGTTAAATCCGGTGTTGCCTGTCGGGAGTGTAAAAGCGAGTTTTCCGTTCGGATGCAGGTACAACTTCTTTTCAGTCGTGTTTTTAGGGGGCCATTGGTCATATTTTTTCCACTCGTTAGAACCCGTCTCAAAAATATATGCTTTGGGCAGCTCCGGATTCGGTTTGTCTTTCAGGTAATGATTGAAAAAGGGAAATTCGATCTCTTTTTGATAAAATTCGCTCGTTTTAGAGCCGAACCGGATATGTCCCAATGATTCCCCTTTACCCCGAGCCCAACCGCCGTGAATCCAAGGACCCATTACCAACAGGTTCGGTGATTTTGGCTTATTGTTCTCAATTCCCCGGTACGTTTTCAGAGGGCCGTACAAGTCTTCCTGGTCAAACCACCCGCCCACAACCATCACCGCCGGGGTAATATTTTTCAAATGCGGCACCGGTGTACGCGATTGCCAAAATTCATCATACACTTCGTGTTCCATCAACTGATTCCAGATTCGGTTTTGACCTTTAAAAATCTTCTCATTGATGTTTTTGATGGGACCGATATTCTTATAGAACTCATAACCGTCGGGCGTACCGTAAGCCGAAAATCCGGGCGTACCGCGGGGAGTAGGTTTGGGGCGGGGCGCTCCGTAAGAAGAAATAAACGCAAAGGTGCCCATCAGAAAAAATGCGCCGTTGTGGTGACGGTCATCGCCCATGTACCAATCGGTGACGGGGGCTTGCGGCGAAGAGGCCTTCAATGCCGGATGGGCTTCAATGTTGGTCATCGTAGTATAATAACCCGGTGCGGAAATGCCCCATGTCCCTACGCGACCATTATTTCCTTCTACATTTTTTACCAACCAATCGATGGTATCGTAAGCGTCTGAGCTTTCGTCATTGTCAGTTTTGTTTTTCTTTTTGGCAATAAACGGCCGATAGGCTTCAAAATCACCTTCCGACATGTATTTTCCTCTCACGTCCTGATACACAAAAATATAGCCGTCGCGGGCAAACAGCATGGAAGGACCCAACGAAGTCTTATAGAGTGTATCGCCGTACGGTGCGGAACTGTAAGGAGTACGGTTGAGCATCATCGGATATTTCGCTCCGGTTGCCACATCTTTCGGTACATAGATGGAAGTAAACAACTTGACGCCGTCACGCATAGGAATCATACGTTCCATTTTGGTGTAATGGGTTCGGACATAGAGCGAATCTTCGTTGATTTTGGCACTTTGTGCCTGCACGCTTCCGGCCAACAGGCCCAACAACAGGCTGTGGAAGCCGAGCAAAGGCAAAAAGAGACATAGGTCGAACTTACAAAGTAGTAGGTTTGGTAAAGTACGGTTTCGTTTGGCAGTGTTCATAAACATCAATTAAGAATGAAACTCGGCAAGCCTCATTTTCTCGTATAGACAACAGACTTGCCCTCTTTTAAATTATTGACTCAAAAATGGAATGGCAATATACAGGCTTATGAGTTATTCCCCTGTGCAGCCCTCGAAAAGGTGCAGTTACTGCGCTTTCACCGCATCACTTTCCGTCACCTGCCAGTTATTATCAAAAAAGCCGGCGAGTTTGACTCCCTTGGTTCCTTCTTTGAGCATATCCGTTCCGAAAATAAAGTAATCCGGGAAACCGCTGCCGCCGGTAAAGTATTGGTTGGATTCTGTTGCCAGCATGCCGGCCAAGCCTGAACCGGAAACTACCGCTACCGAAGCAAAAGGGCTGTCGGGACGAGGGTAGGTAAAATAAGCCCCGAGGTTATCGCCGGCGAGTTGTTCTTCGCCTACTTGAATACTGCCGCGTTGAATCTGAATCGGACTTTTACTTAACAGCATCGGCCAAGCACTGTTGGTGGCGGCATTCCCAAACAAAACTACCCCTCGATCAGCATAAGCAGTTAATGAAAAGTCACGGTCAGGAATCACATCTACGGCCCCATTGCCGCGATAATACCAAGTCTCGGCATCATAACGCGCTTTATTATAAGCCCATTCGTTTTCTTCTTTGGTTCCCACAGTGCCATACACAAATACCATGCGGTGGTTAAACGCCGCTTTAAAGGTACCGTTCCGGAGGCTGCCTTTTTGAGTAACTGCCGGTTTTTCGGTCGTTTCCCATTTTCCGTTTTTGGTAAAATACAAAGGTGCTTCTCCTGTTTTACATTCCCGGCATACTTCCGTTCCGTCAACCGTCAGTTTGAAAGATTGCCCTTTGGCAAAAGCCCCCGGCAGTAGGGTTAACGTCCGTACATTGTCGGTAGTGATTGTCATGCTTTTCTCACTAAGGCTGCGTTTGGCCTGAATCCGGCTGTAATTGAGCGGTAATTCCTGTTGTTCTACCCCCGCCCAAAGATAATGCGATGAAAGCTCGGGATTGGCCGTCGTAAAGTCGAGCACATCGGTATCTTCCGTTTTTTTACTGCGATGCCATTTGAAAAAGTCGAACAGTGCCGGCCAATCGACGCTGTGATCGCCGTACCAGTGCGAACCGTTGGGATATTCGTAATACGAAAAATCATTGTGAAAAGCGCCTAAGGTATTGCGCATCGTACGGGCGTATTCAACCGAAACGGTACGGTCGGCATCGCCGTGTAAAATATAAATACCGCTTGCTTTGTAATTGGGCGCCAACGCCATCACGTTACTCGGATTGCTGGCTCGGAGCAGCATTTGCTCCACTTTATCGGTACTGTTTTCGGGGATTTTCCCGTCGGCGGAGCCGTATCCCATCAGAGTGGGATAGCCCGCGCAGGGAGCCACTCCTGCCCATTTGCCCGGATAGGTAGCGCCCAAGTACCAACTGCCGTGTCCGCCCATCGAATGCCCGGTCAGGTAGATTTTTTGGGGATGCGGCTGAAACTTCTTTTGGGCAATTTCCAATACCTCCAACGCATCCATACGTCCCCAATCTTCCCAGTTAAATCCGCGGGGACGACGGTTGGTAGGAGCTACCAATGTCCCCCAATCTTTCGGCTTATAGGCTCTTGCCTGTCCGATTGCTTCCACCCCGGCCCCGTGTACCGACAAAAACAAAGCGGACGAATCCTGAAGACCGCCTTTTTGGGGAGCTACCCCAAAATATTGAACACTGCCGTCAATGTTGCTGATAAAGGTATTGCTGTAGTGTTCAGCGGGAGATACCGCCGACAGTGTGATCGTCTTTTGGTCCATTACTTTGCCTTTCTGAAGCAAGGTGAGTTCACAAGCCGCTTCCCCTTTTTGATTTACTGCACCGGCATCCATCTTAAAACCTACTTTTCGGGAATTAAGGGCAGTGATGACGGGTAATTCGGTGATTATTTCTTTGCCTTGGATCACCGCACGAAGTCGGAGATCAGTCAGCGGTTTTTCGGTCAAATTGAACAGGACAACGCCCCCCCAAACAGGCTCGTTGGTCTGATTCAGGACAATATGCGGCAGGGTCATATCTGAGGTGCCCAACAGCATTGTCTTTTCCGGAAAAATTAAATTAGCCGTAACTCCTTGGAATCTCCCGCCCATTCCTACGCGTACCAGTATTTCGTTCACCCCTTTTTTGAGTTTGACCGGGCTGTACATATAACTGTAATGATTGGCATCGCCTCCGCGCGGTACACCGCTGAAATACAACCCCGCTTGCCCCGCTACCTGCAACAAAGCCGCCGTTTCTTTGGGAGAGGTATAGGTCAAATATAAGTATCCGTTGCTCAGGGCCGCATGACGAAAGCGTTTGGCAGTATCGGCCACAATGCGTTGCCATTTTAGTTCTTTTCCCGAATGATCGGTCGAGAACACTTTTCCTTCGGCGGGAGTGCTGAACGATTTTTGAATCAATTGGTAGGTTAACAGATCTTTGTAAATGGCTTCGCGCCCGTACTGATGGCAAGGCCCCATGACTAACCCTTCCGTGAATGAATGACTCGTTTGTGCATGAATAACGGGTACATACAGAAGTAACGTTATAAGGAATAAATAAAAGGCAGGTTTCATTCGAATGGGTGGTTTTTAATTTTTTTTAAAATACGAACAAAGATACATTTTTTGCCCGCATCTCCGGAAGGCTTTTGAAATTCAGGACATTAAATTAGGTTCTCCCGTTACTTATTTGTACCTTTACATTCTAATACTTAAAGAAAAAAGAATGCAAGAAGGAACAGTAAAATTTTTTAATGACACCAAAGGATTTGGTTTTATTACTCCGTCAAACGGAGGGGCAGACATTTTTGTGCACGTGACAGGTCTTAAAGAAGATATTCGTGAGAATGACAATGTGTCTTTTGATGTAGAAAACGGCAAGAAAGGTTTAAACGCAGTTAACGTGAGAGTTATCTGATTTTATTCATATAAATGACTCTGTAAGAGGCTGTTTCCGACACGGAAACAGCCTTCTTTTTTAGAGATTAGCCAAGGGCTACGTCCAATATCATCATAATGACAAATCCTCCGATAAAGCCGAGAACGGCTACATCAGTGTATTTATCGCGTTGGGTTTCCGGAATGACTTCTTCTACGACCACGTAGATCATGGCTCCTGCCGCAAACGCCAAAGCAAAAGGTAAAACCGGTTGCATGTAAAGGATCGCTACCGCTCCCAACACCCCGGCGACGGGTTCCACAATGGCCGACAGCTGCCCGTACCAAAAACTCTTCCAACGACTTACTCCGTGTCTTCGTAAAGGCATAGCTACGGCAAAGCCTTCCGGGAAATTTTGAATACCGATGCCGATGGCTAAGGTAATGGCCGCGGCCATCATCTCATCGCCTACGCCGATGGCTGCTGCGCCGAACAAAACCCCGACGGCCAATCCTTCAGGAATATTATGGAGCGTAATGGCCAAGAGCAGCAGTGTGGTTTTATGCCATTGGGTTTTCATACCTTCGCTTTCATTCTCGCCAAAGTTGATGTGAAGGTGCGGTGTAAATTTATCTAAGAAGTAAATGAACAACGACCCTAACAGAAAGCCGACTGCCGCCGGCATCCAAGCGTAGGCCGGAAACATTTTTTCGGAAAGCTCAATGCTCGGCGCTAAAAGCGACCAAAAACTCGCCGCTACCATCACTCCGCCGGTAAAGCCCAGCATGGCATCCAGCAAACTGCGGTGCATATTTTTGAAGAAAAAAACCAGGGAAGCCCCCAACGCCGTCACAAACCACGTAAAGGTGGTGGCAAGCAGTGCAGCATAAACGGGGCCGATTTCTTTAAAATACGCTTCTAAATGTTCCATTTTGCCTTTTATAAGCAGTGCGAATTTACTGTTTCAACCCCGCTTTTTTGCTCGTGCACTGTCTGTTTCTCCCGTTTGTTTTTTCTGTGTCAGGATTGTTTTTCGTAGGTCTCCTACGGATGAGCATTGCTATTCCACACCCTTCACCTGCATCTGCAAGGTATAGATGGATTCTGAAGCGGTGATAAACAGCATATTGCGGTCTTTACCGCCAAAACAAACGTTGCCTACCCATCCCGAAGGTACGGGAATATTGGTGATTTTTTTGCCGGCAGGGTCATACACTGTCACTCCTCTGCCGGTGAGGTAGAGGTTTCCCTGATTGTCGAGTGTGATACCGTCCGAGCCCTGCGATACAAAAAGTTGACGATTCGACAGCGTTCCGTCGGCGTTGATGTCGTATTTGTAGGTTTTATTGTCACGAATGTCTGCGACGAAGAGGTGTTTGCCGTCGGGAGTGCCGACAATGCCGTTGGGTTGTTTCAGATTATCGTCCATGAGGACGGGCTCTTTTTTTCCTTTGGGTAAAAAATAAACGTTTTGCTTCTCTAAGTCCGGTTTTTTGCGCTCCCAGTAATCGCGCGGATAGAAAGGGTCGGTAAAATAAATGCCGCCTTTGGGATGAATCCATAAGTCGTTGGGACCGTTGAACTTACGCCCTTGGAAATTGTCGAACAATACGGCTGTTTTTCCTTTGGGGGTAATCGACCACATTTCATTCTTTTCATCGGCACAGGCAATAATGTTACCTTTTTTGTCAACGTATAAACCGTTGGAACGTCCCGTTTTGTCCATGAAAAGGGACAGGTTGCCTTCGGTATCGTACTTCCATATCTTATCGTTGGGTTGGTCGGTAAAGTAGATATTCCCCTTTTTGTCTACCGCCGGTCCTTCGGTAAACTTAAACTGTTTGGAGATTTGCTGAAGGGTGGCTCCGGGAGCGATCAATGCGGCAGCACCCTCTTGACCGGCTACGTTAGAATAGCCCATAAAAAGTAAAAAAGAAAGCAGTAAAGCGTTACGAAACCGATTCATTCGATTATGATTTTTGAGCATATAAGCAAGCCACCGTCTCAATTCTACTGAAATGCGGCAAGTATATATGGCATGCTGCATTCTGACGTGTCCACTTTATTCATTAAGTAGGTAAAAGAGCAGAGAAACGTTCTGAAAAGAATCCTGTCAAAGTAGGATACCCCTTTGTCTAAGTCCCTGACTTTTTCAATCTTTGTCTTTTCAACTTTAATAAAGGTTTGCATGCTCAGAGCCCGCCAAATTGTTCGCCGTTACGGAAATTTACCCGTTTTGAAAGGAATTGATCTGGATATTACAAAAGGAGAATTAGTGACCATTGTTGGGGCTTCAGGGGCAGGAAAGAGCACTTTGCTGCATATTTTAGGAACCTTGGATCGCCCCGATGCGGGACAGGTATTGATTGGAGATACTGATGTATTTGCCCTTAAAGAGAAAGAATTAGCCGCCTTCCGTAATCAAAAAATCGGGTTTGTTTTTCAATTTCATAACTTATTGCCTGAATTTACAGCACTGGAAAATGTATGTATGCCCGGCTTTATAGGAGGGAAAGGGCAAAGTGTAAAGGAAAAAGGGGAGACATTATTGGAAATGCTCGGATTGAAAGATCGTCTCCGGCACTTACCGTCGCAGCTTTCCGGTGGGGAACAACAGCGGGTAGCCGTAGCACGGGCTTTGATCAATGACCCGGCCATTATTTTTGCCGATGAGCCCAGCGGAAATTTAGATTCGCGCAATGCGGAAGATTTGCATCAACTCTTCTTTCGGTTACGCAGCGAGTTGAACCAAACGTTTGTCATTGTAACCCATAATGAACATTTGGCCGATTTAGCCGATCGCAAATTGGAAATGACGGATGGAGGAATCAGTTTATAAGTTTAGGGTTTACAGTAAAAAGTTTACGGTTTAAGAACTAAAGCACAAGCAGCCTATCGCTGCGGTTCAAAATCAACGTACTGCATTCAAATAAATACCCTGAAACTTTTGCTTCACTACTTAAAGAAACGTAAATTTTATTGCCCTTTGCCCTTTGCCCTTTGCCCTTTGCCCTTTGCCCTTTGCCCTTTGCCCTTTGCCCTTTGCCCTTTGCCCTTTGCCCTTTGCCCTTTGCCCTTTGCCTACTGCCCTTTGCCCTTTGCCCTTTGCCCTTTGCCCTTTGCCCTTTGCCTACTGCTCGCCGCTTAACTGCGTCATGGCTTTCCGGATGGCTTCGTTTTTGTGCTTTCGTTGGAGGACAGTAGGGGCCGCCATCCGCTCTTTGCAGTCGAAAGAAGGGCAGCGCTCGCAGGTTTCGTTGACTTCACGTTGCGAAATGTCGTCAGCCTTCAGAAATTTAATTTTGGACAGTACATTGTCATCCAAGCGAATACCCATCGAAACGCTTACGTTCAGGTTGGGGGTGGGTGACATCGGCTTTGCAAACGATACCACAAAATATTTATCCTGAGTATCCATATAGTGCGAGATTTGCGCTCGGCACAACGTGTGTTCGTATTGATCTTTGGATTGCAATTCGGCCAATTCCTGCAAGATCGTCAACGCTACCCAACGGCGGCAATAGTGTTCATCGCGCACAGTATGCGGGTTGTGTTTGCGGGCAATGTGCATTTCTTTGGTAAGGTCAAACCGATTTTGACCCGCAAAGTTGTTGAAACGCAAAAAGAACAATTGGCTGATACCGAAGTGTTTAGGGAGGATGTTGCTCAGTCGATAACAGAACGACTCGGGCGTACTGTGAAAATATTCTATCAAACTTACTAAGGCTTCCCCGTCAAAGTGCGGCTGCTCAAAAAACTCGGCTAATTTTTTTGCCAAAATGTTCCCTTTGATAATGACGGCACTGGCAAAATAGGAGGCTTTATAATTATTGAGCAGTTGCTCAAACGATTCTGCCTCTACCAAATGAGTGGTGTTGAGTCGGTTTTTAAGCTTCATGTATTGGTAGCCCAACTCACGGCCGTAAATAAAAGCACGTTGATTGGCATCCAGTTGCGGGCTCACCAGCAAGCGCAATTTATCGCCGCGCTGGACCAACAGCGAACGAATCCCGACGAGTTCGGGGTATTTTTTTTCGTCAATGAAACGAATTTCGTACGGATAATTTTTTACCAATAGGTCGGCCAGATATTTATCATCCAAGATCAGCGCTTCGGGTACTTCGTAGTGGGCTAAAAATTGTTCGGCTTCCTGCTCCAGATCCTCAAAATAGTTGTCATACATTTCTTGGTAGGTACGCAAAGCTGAGAAGTAGAACTGTTCTACCGACATGTTGTAATTGCGGGAAATCTCAATCAGAGTGCCAATGAAAGCACTCAGTTTGGTAGGAGCATCCGAGAGCATTTCCAACAGGTCTGCCGGGTCAATGCCGAACAGAT
Organism: Spirosomataceae bacterium; assembly: GCA_046329125.1. Classification (GTDB taxonomy): domain Bacteria; phylum Bacteroidota; class Bacteroidia; order Cytophagales; family Spirosomataceae; genus Runella. The sequence goes on from JAXLVD010000001.1 coordinate 256,844, forward strand.
CCAGCGGTAATTCGGTCAGGATATTCGATTGCAATAATTCTGAAATAGGTTCTAATTTTTTGCTCAGTTTGATAGAAACCAGCGAATCATAATCTACTTCAAAGGCTTTGGCTAAGGCAATGATCTTGTCGGATTTTGGGTATTTTTTTCCTTTTTCGATCTCGTTAATGTAAGAAATGGATAGTCCTGTTCGTTGGGACAAATCGCTGAGAGAGAGTGATTTGTCTAAACGGAGTTGCTTGAGTTTGAGACCGAAAACAAGGCGAATATTATCTTGGTTAAGAGGCACTGTCGCGAATGATGAGTTAAGAAAATGGAATCAAAAAAAGGGTTTAGCGCTGTTCAGACGCAGGATAAGGGTAAAATTAGCACTTTTTCCTAAAAACGTAGTATTTTAAATGAGTTTCCCGAATCCGCCGCCGCCGGGTGTTTCGATCCGTAAACGATCACCTGCGGCCACTTCAACACTGCAAATACCGCCTAATTCTTCAAAAAAGCCGTTTTTTCGGGTAAGCCTTTGACGACCCGTTAAACCATTTTCACCCCCGTTTAAACCATAGGGCGGTACTATACGATGTTGGGTAATGAGTGTGACACGAAGCGGTGCCAGAAACTCTACGTCGCGAATGACACCGTCGCCGCCTTGCCGTTGCCCTTTACCGCCGGAATCTCGGCGCACTGAAAATTCGTGCAAACGCACCGGATAGCGACGTTCCAATTCTTCGGCGTCCGTAATACGCGTGTTGGTCATGTGTTGATGAACGGCCGAGCGCCCGTTGGCCTCTTGACTTGCCCCGGTACCGCCGCAAATGGTTTCGTAATAGCCGAATCTCGAACTGCCAAACAAAAAATTGTTCATCGTTCCCTGACTGCAAGCGGCTAACCCAAAGGCTTTCAACAAGGTATCCACCAATCGCTGACTGACTTCGGTATTACCGCCTACTACTGCGGGACATTGTGCGGCATCATCACTGAAGATCGGATGCAGAAAACTGTCGTCGGGCAATTTGATTTTTACACCCTGCATCAAGCCCTCATTGAGCGGTATATTTTGGTTGACTAATAACCGCAGTACGTACAATACAGCACTGCAAATGATGGATATATTGGCGTTGAGGTTGTTGGGGTGGCGAGGGGAAGTGCCTGTAAAATCGAAAAGTAACTCTTGGCTCGGCAAAGGGGTAACAGCTACCTGAATGAAATGGCCGTCGTCCAATGACTCGACCGCGGTAAAGGTTTGATTTTGATAGGTAAATAAGGCTTTTTGCAACGCCTCATACGCATTATTTTTCAGCAAACGCATATAGTGGTGTACTTTCTCCAAGCCGTGTTGAACTACTAACTGTTGCAAAGCGCTTTCACCCGAACGCAATGAGGCCAATGCGGCGTTAATGTCGGCAATATTTTCGGTAAGAGCACGGGTAGGATAGGGGCCTTGAGTGAATAATTGCTCTATGCTATCCCACTGCATTTCCCCGTTTTTGACCAGATAAGCGGGTAAAATGACTACTCCTTCTTCCGGCAACGAAGTGGCATCGGGCGGCATGGAACCCGGGGTTCGACCGCCGATTTCGGCGTGGTGGGCGCGATTGATAACGTAGCCGATCAATTCATTTTGAGGCGTAAAAACACCCGAAAGCAGGGTAACATCCGGCAAGTGGGAGCCGCCGTATCCCGGGTGATTAGTAATTACCACATCACCGGGACGAATGGGTATTTTTTCACGAACCAAGCGGGCGCATACCCCCAAACTGCCCAAATGAACGGGAATGTGAGGGGCGTTGACCAATAATTCGGCCTCTGCGTCCAATAAAGCACACGAAAAATCCAGTCGTTCTTTTACATTGACCGAAAAGGCGGTACGTTGCAATTGTGCGCCCATTTCTTCGGCAATTGCCATAAAACGGTTGGTAAACAGTTCTAATTCAATGGCTTGATTAGAGGAATCAGCGGTTTGAGTGTTTTCAAAAGGAGGACGGGAATTTCGTCCGACAAATCGAACCACGGCATCCGAAACGGAACTGATGACCACTTGCCAACCTTCGGGGACAAATGCGGTAGAGGTAGGGTTGAGCAACACCGCCGGTCCTTCAAAAAAATCTCCTTCGCGCAGTTGGCTCCAATCATATAGGGGGTAAGGAGACCCCCCAACGGAAGGTAAGGGCGATGCTTTTTTCTTTGGTCCGAAATCAATTTTCTGAGGATTTTCGGGGGCTTTTTCGCTTAAAATCATTTTCAGGCTTTCGACCTCAATCGTCAGACCATCCGGGCAATAACCGAAGATTTGGTGATATTTTTCGTGAAAAGCCTCCTCCACATCCGAAAGGGTATCCTCTTTTTTTCGGGAAATCTCCACTGTACTTTCCTGCCCCTTAAATCGCAGGTACACTAAAACAAGTGGATTGTCCTCGTCTGCTTCTGTGATTCCTTCTTCCCGAAGCAGGGTAGTTGCTTCAGTTTCCAAGGCAGAAATCACAGTGGGATAAAAGCGCTCAAAATCAGTTAAAGGTTGCAAAATTTGCCTCGAAACAATACGTTGAACGCGGGCCTGACCCATACCATAAGCACTCAATAAGCCCGCATCGTAGGGCAAGATCACGGTAGTAATACCCAATATCTCAGCCAATTGACAGCCATGTAAGCCTCCGGCCCCTCCAAAGGTAAGTAAAGGATATTCTTTGGGATCAAAGCCTTTGGCTACCGATATATGGCGAATGGCTTCGGCCATTTTTTCATTGGCAATTTGCTCAAAACCGCGGAGCAATTCTAATTCAGAAAGCTTTTGTTGCGTCTGCCCGAAGATTTGATCCTGAATGCTTTTCAATGCCTCTCGGGCTTTTTCGGGGCGTATCGGAATGCCGAAACGGGAAGTAGCTAATTTTCCCAAAAGCAAATTGACATCCGTAACCGTGAGCGGTCCGCCGGCTCCGTAACAAGCCGGTCCGGGCGATGCCCCGGCGCTTTCCGGCCCGACGCGTAATTTTTGACCGTCGAAATAACAAACAGACCCCCCGCCGGCAGCCACCGTCTCGATGGCCAAGGTCGGATTGTGGAGTTCCAAGCCTTCGATTTTTGTCACAAATTCCAGATCCGGTTTGCCGTCAAAACGGGCTGTATCGGTACTGGTGCCCCCCATGTCGAAGGTGAGGCAGCGCTCAAATCCGAGTCGACGGGCAATGGCCGCTGCCCCTACCATTCCTCCTGCCGGGCCGCTCAACAGACTGTCTTTGGCACTGAATACCTCGGCACTGACCATCCCTCCGGCACTGGTCATTACTTTGACGGTATTCTCCGCCGACTGTCCGAAGGAAGTTTGGAAAGAGCGGCTGATGTTGGTGAGATAGTCCGATAAAATCGGCTGCAAATAGGCGTTGACTAAGGCGGTTTGGGTGCGTTTCAGGTAATTGATACCCGGATATAATTCGGTCGAACAGCTTACGTAAGGGTATCCTCTTTGGTGTAAATGTTGTTGAAGTAACTGTTCATGGACCGGGTTCCGATAACTGTGCAGCAAAGAAACGGCTACCGACCGGTCTGTTTTCGAGAGTGTATTGAACTTCGTTAAATCGAGCGGTTGTAAGACCTGCCCCGCCGCATCTAATCGTTCTTCCACTTCTACCACTTCATCGTACAACAAAGTAGGCTCAGGAATGGCTATTTGAAATAAATTCGGTCGCTGCTGAGTGCCGATGCGCAACAGATCTTTAAATCCTTTCGTGACCATCAGCGTTACTTTTGCCCCTTTTCGCTCCAAGAGGGCATTGGTGCCTTTGGTGGTACCCAACCGCATGTTAAGTGGTGGAAAAGAAGCACTGAGGGGCGTTTCGGTCACTAAACGGGCCGCCAAAACCGGTGCTTCTTCGTGCGTTGTGATCTCAAAATCTATCACTTCTGCCTCTCCGCTAACTACAGGCAATTCCTGCGACAGAGTCAGGGTATTTTCCTGAATATCAATAATTTGAATAAACTCTTTTTGCCCGACCAAGCGAAACGAGTACCCTTTGACGAGCCCGGGATCGAAGCTCCATGACGTGGCTATTCGGTAAGCCGTCGGAGTTATTTTTTCAGTAATTCTGCCTCTTAAAAAACTGCTGCTCAATACTTTCGTGCGCTTCAGTTCATCCGTAGGGCTGAGGGCCAAACAATCGGTGAATGTACCGCCCGTATCAATCCAAATTTGCCACATGCGAACGTATAAAGTTTAGGGTGTAAAGGGGAAAACAGACTGTTAAAAACAGCGTTGTTGGAAACAAAAACGCAGATTTACACGGATTTTTCAATCTATGCAAATCTGCGTTTCGGAGATGAGCGTGTTATTGCTGCTTCTTGCGGATCTGACGTTGGGTAAACCATAAAAACAGAACGGCCACACTGAGCAGGTAAATGACATTGCGGGAGTCGATTAAGCCGCGCCCCAAGTCGGCATATTGCTGATCTAAAGAAATCCAAGAGAGCGGATAAGCTAAGGTGCCCCAAAAATCCAACCGAGCGACGGCACCGATACCGGCAAAAAGCAAAAAACAAACAAATACCGCTAATACAAACGCTACGATCTGATTGTCACTCAACGACGAGGTCCAAAGGCCCACGGCTACAAAGACCGCACTCAACAGCAATAAACCGATATAGGAACCGAAAACCGCCCCGGTATCTACATTGCCGACGGGGTTGCCGAGCTGATAAACGGTATAATAATAAATCAGGGTAGGAGCGAGGGTCACGACGACCAATGTCCAATCCGCTAAAAATTTTCCGAATACCAACTGCCAATCGCTGAGGGGTTTGGTGAGTAACAGTTCAATGGTTCCGTTGCGTACTTCTTCCGCTAACGATCGCATGGTAACGGCGGGAATCAGAAAAAGTAAGACAAAAGGAGTTAGGTTAAAAAAAGCCCCCAAATCAGCATAACCGTAGTTGAGCACGTTGGTATCAGGAAATACCCAAATCAATAAACCTACGGCCGTCAGGAATACCCCCATGACCATATAGGCGGTTAAAGAACTGAAAAAGGCGTTGATTTCTTTGGTGAAAACAGCAAGCATAAAATTATAAACCGGAGACGGTTGACTATAGGCGGTTGACTGGGTGTTATTCTAACTCAAACGGTTTATCCTTCTTCATAATTGCGGAAATGATGAGAGAAATGACAAAACCAATGATAACCGACATGACTACACCCAAGGCAAAAGTGATACCGGGACTGGTAAATTTGGCAGTCATCTCCATGGCGGCTTCGATTTGCGTATCGTCCATGCCTCTGTTTTCCAATTGTTCCCGAGACTTATCTAAAATTTGCTGCTGAATGGTATTGTCAATGAATGTAGTGTAAATATAGCCGTAAGTACCGGAGATAAAACCCGAAATACCGGTCAGCAGTGTTCCGATGCCGAGTCCTTGGCCGTAAGTCATAAAGCCGCCGTTGGCGGTGCGATACTCCTTCATAGCCAGAACGATGGCTACGATTGGAATGATAAGGCCCAAGGAAGAAAAGCCTTGGTTGGTCACTTGGCCGGATACGTACAAAATGGTGACAAAAACCATGGAGGCGACCCCCGAAATAAGCCCCCATTTAAGAGCAGCGCGTGCAGTAGTAAGTTGTGGTTCCATACGCTTGTAGTTAAAAGGTTGATAGTTGGGATAAAGGTAAAAAGCAGAATCGGATAAGCGAAAATTTATAGATGAATGGTATAAACACGAATGTGAATGGAATTCTTGCCTTTTTCATTATCCCACAATTCTATACTTTACGTTTCAATTCAAAACTTTGTCCCAAATACAATCGTCTTACCTGAGGGTCGGCGGCGAGTTCTTCGGGGGTGCCCTGTTTCAGAATTTTGCCCTCAAACAGCAAGTAGGCCCGGTCGGTAATGGAAAGCGTTTCCGATACATTATGATCCGTAATCAAAATTCCGATATTACGGTATTTCAATTTGGCAACAATCGTTTGAATATCTTCTACTGCAATGGGGTCTACCCCGGCAAAAGGCTCATCCAGCAGAATGAACTTAGGGTCAACGGCCAAACAACGGGCAATTTCCGTTCGCCGTCTTTCGCCTCCCGAGAGTACCATTCCTTTGTTTTTCCGAACGTGATTAAGACTGAATTCTTCCATCAACTCTTCACATTTGGCTTTTTGCTGTGCTTTGGTGAGATCGGTCATTTCCAATACTGCAATGATATTTTCCTCAACGGTCAGCGTGCGAAAAACGGAAGCTTCCTGCGCCAGATAGCCTATCCCCAGCCGAGCCCGCTTATACATAGGAAGGTCGGTAATGTCTTTATCGTCAATGTACACGTGCCCGCTGTTGGGTTTGACCAACCCCGTGGCCATATAAAACGAAGTGGTTTTGCCGGCGCCGTTAGGACCGAGCAGTCCCACAATTTCGCCTTGCCCCACTTGGTAGCTTACGTGGTCGTTGACCAAGCGTGAGCCATATTTTTTGATTAAATTTTCGGTTCTTAATATCATTTTTGAGCCAATTCACTTCCTGTTCCTGTCATTCCGTAGGAATCTAAATCCTTCAAGTTTTGAAATCAACAGACGCTTACAGCGTGACAAAAGTGTATATTATTCTTCAAACTTGATGTCTTTCAAGTACAACTGTAACGTTGTCTTATCGCGAAAGGTATTTTCTTCGATAGTGTAGGCAATGGAAAACGGTTTTCCTTTGATCAATTTGGGGTAATGTTCAGCCATGCCGAATCCAACAGCGGTAAACGGGGTACTGCCGGGTGAAGTGGGCTGAAATACTTCGAATTTGAGGTGTTTTTCCTTCATAATGGTCGGAATGCCGCTCATTTTAACCTGATGACTGGCAAAAATGGGGGTCATATTTTCGGGGCCGAAAGGGGCCATTTGTTTCAGAATATTATAAAAACGCCCGGTAACTGCATTCAAATCCAAGTCCATATCAATATCCACGAGCGGAGTGAGCTGTTCGGGCTGAATGCGCTGACTGACAATTTCATCAAACCGTACCCGAAAGGCCGCTACATTGTCGACCGGTAAAGAAAGCCCCGCCGCAAATGTATGGCCGCCGAATTGCTCAAGCAGGTCTGAACAGGCCTCAATGGCTTCGTACACGTCAAACCCCGGTACGGATCGCGCTGACCCTGCCGCTTTCCCGTGCGAATTGGTCAAAATAACGGTAGGGCGGTAGAAGTGCTCAATGCAGCGGCTTGCCACTATCCCTACGACCCCTTTGTGCCAATCTTCTTTGTAAAGCACGGTACTGTTGGCGTTGAGCAGCCAATGATCGTCCCGGATCATGTTGAGGGCTTCGTCTGTGATGCTGGTATCAAAATTTCGACGGTCGCTGTTGTGTTTGTTGATTTCCGTCGCAAATGCCTCGGCTTCGGACTTATCGGTTGACAGCAGCAGCCGAACCGCTTCTTTGGCATGTGCAATGCGACCGGCAGCGTTAATACGGGGGGCCAATCCGAAAACCACATTGGTAATATCCAACTCATTGCGCAGGCCGGCGATTTCGATCAGTGCATTCAATCCCACCCGCTTGCGCTTATTGAGTTCTTTGAGCCCAAAGGCGGCCAACACGCGGTTTTCTCCCGTGATATGCACAATGTCGGCGGCAATACTGACTACTAACAGGTCCAATTCTTCCAACAGTTCTGACTCCGGGGCAAACCCTTGCCGGCAAAGTGCCTGTAACAGTTTAAAGCCGACTCCACAGCCCGTGAGTTCTTTGTAAGGATAGGAACAGTCTTCACGTTTGGGGTCGAGGACGGCCATCGCGGGCGGGAGATTGCTGTCGGGACGGTGGTGGTCGCAGATGATAAAATCAATGCCGCGTCGTTTGGCGTCGGCTACTTTATCGGCCGATTTGATGCCGCAGTCAAGGGTTACGATGAGCGTAAAACCATGGGCTTCGGCATAATCAATTCCCTGAGAGGATACACCGTAGCCTTCCATGTAGCGATCGGGTATGTAATATTCGAGCCGGGAATAATATTTTTTCAGAAATCCGTAAAAGACAGCGACCGACGTGGCACCGTCCACGTCATAGTCACCGTAAATGATGATTTTCTCTTGATTTTCAATAGCCCGTAGCAGTCGATTGACCGCTTTGTCCATATCTTTCATCAGAAAAGGATCGTGCAGTTGAGTAAGAGAAGGCCGAAAAAAAGCCTTAGCTTCGTCAAAACTTGCCACTCCCCGCTGAAGCAGCAGTTGCCCTAAAAACGGATTGACATTAATGGCTTGGGCCAAGTCGGCGGCTTGGGCCTTTTGTGATTGGGTAAGGATTTTGCGGTATGCCCAGCGTTTGGTGTTCATAGTTGCAAAGTAACGAAAATCCGGGCAAATCCGTTAAATTCTCACAGGAACCCGTTCCGGGGTTTAGTTTTTTTAACAACTCCTTGCCCAAACAACAAAGGATTTTTACATTTGTTCCTTCATGAATCCGAGTCTCAAAAAACAACTTGCCCGTTTGGCCTACTTACGCAGTGCCTGTTCCTTCGTGCCTTAACTTTCCTGTTTTTTGCTATTCTGAGCGGGATCGAAATCCCGTTGTTTAAGCTGCGCTTTACTGTTTTCTGTTTTACTTCCAAAAATCAACAACTTACCATGCAAAATGTACTGGTCATTGGCTTGGGGAAGGTCGGCTCTTTGGTAGCGATCTTGCTCAGCAAACAATTTACCGTTACCGGGTTAGACAAACGAAAACCGGCAAAACCGTTGCCCTTTGAGGTTACGGAAGGCGATGTGACCGATGAGGCTTTTATCGAAGATCTATTAACGACTTTCGACGCCGTAGTCTCCTGTATGCCTTATAACCTTAACTTGCCCATTGCGCGGGCCGCTTACAAAGTCGGTATTCATTATTTTGATCTGACCGAAGATGTACCCACCACAACGGTTATTCGTCAGATGGCCCAAACGCATCGCGGAGTCATGGCGCCGCAGTGCGGATTGGCGCCCGGCCTGATCGGTATCGTAGGCGCAGATCTGGCCAAACGCTTTGATACATTGCGTGATATTGAGCTGCGCGTCGGAGCTTTGCCTTGTTATCCCAACGGCTTGTTAGGATATTCGTTTACGTGGTCGCCGGCGGGGGTGATCAATGAATACATCAATGATGCCGAGGTGATTCATAACGGAGAACGAAAAATGGTGTCGTCGCTCGACGGGATAGAAGTAATAAACATTGAAGGACAGGAGTTTGAAGCTTTCAGCACATCGGGTGGGTTGGGTACCATGTGCGAAACTTACCTCGGTAAAGTGGATACGCTGAACTATAAAACGATTCGCTACCCGGGTCACGCCAAACTGATGCGATTTCTGTTGTATGAATTGATTTTGAAAAATCGCCGCGAACAGTTGGAAGAATTGCTTACTGCCGCTAAGCCCCCCGTCAAAGAAGATGTGGTGTACGTATATGCCGTAGTGGAAGGTTGGCAGGCTGACGGACTCGCCCGTGAGGAGTTCTATCGGGCTTATCACCCGCGTTTGATTGACGGGCAGCATTGGCGGGCTATCTCCTGGACTACGGCGGCTTCGATTGCGGCCGTGGTAGAAATGGTAGCTGCCGGTACGCTGCCGTCGCAAGGGTTTATCAAGCAGGAAGCTATTTCTTTTGACGCCTTTTTAGCTACCGAAAACGGGGCTTTTTTCAGAACAAATAATTAATAACAATGCTTAGGGGCAGACGCGAGGCCTGCCCCTAACTATATAAGCGCAAAAATTTGCTTCATCAGCAGCCATTTTTCCCCTTCTTTGGCCATGGGCAAGGCTTGTTGGTAGTGCCACATCAGGTTTTCCCATTCCTGCACTTTGGGGTTGGCAGCGTCTGCGGCGGCTTTTTCTTCAAATGAAAAATTATCGTCGGTTTCCATGATCATAAACAACCGGTTCCCGATCCGGTAAATTTCCATGTTGGTAATGCCCGAATCCAAGATGCTTTTTTCAATTTCCGGTCGGAGTTTTTCGTGGTATTTTTCGTATTCAGCAATGAGGGTCGGGTCGTCTTTCAGATCAAGGGCAAGGCAATAGCGAGGCATAAATTCAAGGGTTGGGAGTCGGTTTAGATCTAAAAGTATGGACGGTAGCTATCTTTACTTTGAAACGTGTGCTCTGTAAACTGAAACAGGAAAGCAAAGGCTGCCTTCCTGTTTTATATAGGGAGAAATTGTGTTGATTATCTGCCGAAAAGGCCGCCGAGCATTCCGCCCAAGCCTCCGCCGCCGGCATTGCCGCCGAGCATGCTGCCGCCGATACGGATCACATCGTTCATGTCCAATTTGCCGTCAGCCATGGCATAGCCGATTTGGTTAAAATCAAAACCGCCCTGCTGTTGGGCTTGTTGGGCCTGACCGCCTCCCAATAATGAACCCATAATACCGCCGAAGTCTATACTGTCGTCGTTGGGATTACTGGTTTTAGTAATCATAGAACTCAATACACCCGGCAATACCTGCGCAATCACATTGGCGGCAGTACTGTTGGAAAGGCCGAATTTTTGCATCAAACTACCGATGGCATTTTGAGCAATACCGGCTACGATCGGATTGTTCATCAGGTTGCCGCCTTTGCCGCTCTGACCGGATAAAAGGCCCATTAAACCACCAAGGTTACCGCCTTGCGCTTCATTTTGCAATCCGCCCATTACCGATTGCATCACGGTTTGCATCGCATCATTGTTATACTGATTTGGGATGGCAGGGTTATTGACGATAGCCTCTTGGGAATGGTCTTGAATAAGACCCATGAGTTGTTCTAACATTGTCTTGGAATTTTTTTTAAGTTTGGTTCAAATTTAGAGATATTTTCAGAATGGAAAACAATCAATCGGAGAATCTTCCCAACCCCAATCAAATTGATTCCGGCATTAAGACGAACCGACTGTCGGAAGTCACAGATTTATTAAAAGATTTATGGTATCCAAGCGAATCCGACGAACCGATCGAGTGGGTGAGTTTCCTGGGTACTGTGTCACCGCCACTGACCGTCAGTGATTTAGAGTTCGGTTTGGGGGTGTCCCCGAGTACGGTTGCGGAAGAGATTTCAGCAGAAGAATTTTGGTCACCCGTAACGACAATGGAGGAATGGTACGGAGAAGACGAGAAAGCCCAAGTGGAAAAATTTTTGGAAGTAAAAGCTGTTTTGGAAACAGATTTTAAAAAGTGGCAAGCCTTTCGGGTAGGGCAAACCGAGGTAGATTTGTATTTGTTGACTCAATTAAACGAAAAAGAATGGGGGGGATTGAAAACGATGGTGGTTGAAACATAATTTTCAGTCGATAGCCCACGGTTGGCAATTAAATATTCGCCGTTTGTGTTGTGCATATACCATTTTTTAAAAGAAAGGAGCGACAGTCAGTATGTATCCGGATGCCACATTCCCACAAATCGAAGAAGCTATGCAGCGGGCTTACGCTGCTTTTTTAGTCTATCGCGGTAAAAGCGGTCGGAAAAAAGCGACGTTTCTCCGGGCCATAGCGGATGAGATCGAAGCGCTCGGCGAAGCACTGATTGACATAGCCGAACGCGAAACCAACCTGCCTTCGGCGCGTCTTATGGGAGAACGCGGCCGTACCTGTTTCCAACTCCGCAACATGGCCGAGGTCGTAGCCGAAGGCTCGTGGGTAGAGGCCACTATAGATACTGCACTGCCCGAACGACAGCCGTTGCCTAAACCCGATATACGTAATATGGCTGTGCCTATCGGGCCCGTGGTCGTATTCGGAGCGAGTAATTTCCCTTTTGCTTACTCCACCGCGGGGGTTGACCCTGCGGCTGCTTGGGCTGCGGGATGTCCGGTGATTGTGAAAGCCCACCCGGCGCACCCTGAAACGTCTGAAACGGTAGCGAAGGCCATTTTAAAAGCAGCAGAAAAGACCGGAATGCCCGAAGGAGTGTTTGAGCATATCCACGGTGCCGGTTTTGAAGTCGGAAGAGCGCTGGTGATGCATCCCAAAACGGCGGCGGTAGGTTTTACCGGCTCTTTTGCCGGAGGAAAGGCCTTGTTTGACTTAGCCAATCAACGTTCGGTACCGATTCCCGTTTTTGCCGAAATGGGCAGTACCAACCCGGTGTTTCTGTTACCGGATGCGCTCGACAAAGAAGCTGAAAAATACGCCAAAATGTATGCCGCTTCGATTACGGGCGGGATGGGACAATTTTGTACTAAACCCGGGTTGATTATCGGTGTAGAGGGGCCGGGCTTAGACACATTTCGTGAAGTGTTGGCGTCAGAAATACATCAAATTCAACCCGTTGCCATGTTACATCCGGGCATTGCCAAAGCGTTCAGAACCAAGCGGACAGTGGTATTGGAACAGGAACAGGTGGTGGCAGAAGCAGAAACGGCATTGAGCTACGGGGAAAACGACGGCATTCCGTCCGTAGCTTCAGTAACAGCGCTTCAATTTGTTCGAAATCCGACCTTACACCAAGAAGTATTCGGGCCGTTTTCGCTGCTTATTCAATGCCGCGATCCACAGGAAATGAGAGAGGTGGTCGGGCATTTGGAAGGGCAATTGACCTGTACGGTCATCGGTACGGAAGCCGATATAGCCGCGGCCGGAGAGTTGCTTTCGGTTGTCAGTTTGTTGTGCGGACGGATGATATTGAACGGAGTGCCGACGGGTGTTGAGGTAGGAGCTTCGATGCAGCACGGAGGGCCTTTTCCCGCAAGCACCGACGGCCGCTTCGGCTCAGTAGGAGCCCGGGCCATCAAGCGCTTTGTGCGTCCGTTAGCCTTTCAAAATTTCCCCGATCATTTGCTTCCGGATGAACTGAAAGACGGAAATCCGTTAGGTATTTGGCGAATGGTGAACGGAAGTTGGGGTAAAATTTAGAAATCAATCGTTTCGGAAAAGCCCCGCATTCTGAGCTTACCGGAAGGGATGACTTTTTTCAGAGAAGAGAGGTCAAAACAGAACGTTTTGTAGTCCAGTCGTTTGCACCAATCGTTGGTAGAAAATACCACACGCCCCTCATAATAAGGGGCGGTGGCATCTTCTCGCCGATTTTTGTCTATGTACAATTCAAAAATATGATTAGGGTCACAGCCTCCGCCGTAAGCAAAGGAAAGTGAGAGAGTGTTTCCCGACACTTTGGCTTCCTGAATGCTGAACAGGTCAGCACTTGTTAAGGCGTCAAGATCGTTCGTGATTTTGACGGAAGAGCACTCTCCTTCGGTTGCCGCAGAAATGCTGTCTTGTTGGCAACTCCCCAACATTGTAATCAGTATAAGCGATAAGATGGAGTAAGTTTTCATGCTGATTTGTCTATTGTTTTTCAAAAACATAATCTCCCGATCCGAAAGGGTTCATAACTAACCGTTTGGCGGTAAGAGAAACCAATTTATATAATTGCCCGTTGCTTGAGGACATACATGAAGCCCGGATTCTAATGTGATCTTCTTCGAGTTCGTAGCCGCCCCCGCCGCAACCCAAAAAAGCGTAATCTGCGGGTTTGGTATTTTGGTAGTATTCATTAAACTTTTTATCGTTTGTAAAGGAGATAAAAACACCTTTGTCCGTAGGCACAGTTACCTGATTGCAGGTAATGGTACCGCCGGGTTTGCAGTAGGAAATCAGTTTCCACGTACCGATGAGTTCATTTTCCGCCATGCCGGTCTTATCTCCGTTGCAAGCGGTAATACCTGTCAAAATTGCCAATAGTGTGATGATTTGCCTCATAAACAGGAGTGGGATTCGGTATTTGTTTTAAGGACGGGTTTCTTAAAGAAATAGTTGGAAACATGGGCAAAGAAAAGATACTTGCTCAAAAATAAATACTGAAAGCAAAGCGCTCATAACAGGACGGCAGGAGGCGGCGACCGTTCAATAAACTTTCTTACCGTTCTTGCAAAGTTTTATTACCTTCATCCTTAAAGCGTTGAAAAGACCTTTCTATTCTTTTACTTTCGTTTCACTTTTAAACCTTAACCACGCATATGATTACTGTCGTTGTAATTCTCGTTTTGGCCTTATTGCTTGTTTGGATGACCGTCAAAGTGGTACCGCAGCAAACGGCTTTTGTTGTAGAAAGATTAGGTAAATTTTATGGGGTCTTACAACCCGGTATCAACTGGGTGATTCCCTTTTTTGATCGTATTGCTTATAAACACAGTCTGAAAGAAAAAGCGATTGATATTCCCGAACAGATCTGTATTACCCGCGACAACGTACAGGTACGGGTTGACGGGGTTTTGTTTTTACAAGTGGTTGATCCGCAGAGAGCTTCGTACGGAATCAGCGATTATATCTTTGCCGTGACCCAATTGGCCCAAACAACGATGCGTTCGGAAATGGGTAAGATTGACTTAGATAAAACCTTTGAAGAACGGACCGTAATCAATCACGCGGTAGTGCAGGCCATCGACGAAGCGGCTATCGGCTGGGGGGTCAAAATGCTGCGTTACGAAATCAAAAACATTACTCCGCCGCAAAGTGTTTTGCATGCAATGGAAAAGCAAATGCAGGCCGAGCGCGAACGCCGGGCGCTGATTTTGCAATCGGACGGTGAGAGAATGGCGGCTGTCAACATGGCCGAAGGACAGAAACAAAAAGTTGTATTGGAATCGGAGGCCTTAAAGACCCGTCAGATCAATGAAGCACACGGACAGGCAGAGGCGATCAAATCGGTGGCAGACGCTACGGCCGAAAGTATCCGGGTGATTGCCTCGGCGATTCAGGAAAAAGGCGGAATGGATGCCGTTCAACTGAAAGTGGCAGAACAATTGGTCAATCAGTTCGGTAATCTGGCGAAAAGTACTAATACGATGATACTGCCGGCCAATTTTGGCGATATGGCGTCGATGATTGCTACGGCAATGAATGTAGTAAAGCACCAAAAGTAGCGCACAGTTTGCCTGAAAATGCGACTGTAAATTTTTAAATACGTACCCGAAATGGAAATTTCACCTACCCAAATATGGATTATTATCGGAGCAGCCATGCTGATTGCTGAACTCCTTTCCGTCTCTTTCGTTTTTGCTTTTTTAAGTTTGGGAGCCATAGTGACCGCAATATTGACTTGGACAGGGATTCTTCCCGCTATCAGCGAGCAACTCCTTTGTTTTTCGATTGTTTCAGTGCTGTCTTTGTTTGGGTTGCGCAAGCCGTTAAAAGCCTTGGTAAAAAGGGAAAAATCACTCGAATATTCGGAATACGTAGGGGATAAAGCTACGGTCGTTAAATCTATTCCGACACAGGGAGAGGGGCGAATTTTTTACCGCGGCACCGAATGGATCGCCGTAGCCGAAGACGGGCAGGAGATTAACAAGGGCAAGCAGGTTGTTATTAAGGAGTTAGATGGCATCAAGCTAATTGTTTCGGAATAAGGTGACCCGCCTTTTAGGTAACCTTGATTTTAATAGATTTAAGGTGGATTTACCTGACAGGTGAACAACAAATTCTACTTTAAATCAACCAAAGTTGAATTAACTCACTTCTGTAGATCGGCCTATCTAAAAAAAAGCGACCGCTGAAATTTCTTCTCAACGGTCGCTTTTAACTTTTATCTCATGGGTATTCAGTGCTGAATCCCTACTTTTTATTTAGTATTTGAACGGTTTGCCACCCGCCAAAACTTCCTGCGTTTTTTCATCAAAGGTAACGCGCTGACCGGTGCGGTAAGCGGCGTTGGCCATGATAGTGGCAATCGAGTGCTGGTACCCGGCCTCAATCGGGGCATTCGGTTGCTTGCGACTGCGCACGCATTCCATCCAGTTTTTGATGTGGTTGAAGGTCAACGGATCGCCGCCGGTGTTGGCATCGGTAGCTACTTTGACACCCTCCAGTTTCATCGGAGACAGCAAGTTAGCTTTCAGACCCATGGCAGCAGCTTCACGTTCGCGCAAACCGCCGGTGGAACTGATCTCATTGGTATCTAAGTTGATCATACCCCCGTTAGAGTAGTACAACTCCTTGGTTTCACCCGCTGAATTGGAGAAACGGCTCGTAAACTGCACTTGGAAGCCTGAAGAGGGGTCGTTGGCCGGACCGTAATCAAAAACAACGGTGAGCGTATCGGCGTTGGTACGGCCGTCTTTCCACTGATAAATACCGCCGTTGGCTACGGCAGAACGCGGATGCGGCAAACCGCTGAACCAGTGTACGGTATCGATTTGGTGGCTCATCCACTGACCCGGGATACCCGAAGAGTAAGGCCAGAATAAGCGATATTCTAAATATTTGCGCGGGTCAAACGCCGTTTTGGGGCGGTTCAATTGGTAACGTACCCAATCTACATCCGATTCTTTCAGGTCTTTGGTCAATTCCGGACGACGCCAGCGACCCGGTTGATTCACATTCCACATTAATTCAACCATGACGATGGGACCGAATTTGCCCGATTTGATAAAGTCAGCGGCCGCCCAGTAATTTTCACCGCTGCGGCGTTGTGAGCCGATCTGTACTATTTTGCCCGAGGCTTTTACGGCTTTCAACACGGCACGGTTGTCTTCCATGGTTTCGGACAGCGGTTTTTCGGCATAGACATCGCAACCCGCCTGTACCGCTTCAATGGTATGGAGAGCGTGTTGAAAATCGGCAGTACTCATGAAAACGGCGTCTACCGCTTTGGCATCGTACATTTCTTCATTGTTACGAAAAACTTTGACGTTTCCCCCCAATTGTTTATCTAAAAAGGCTTTTCCTTCTTCACGACGGCGGTTCCATATATCGGAAAGCGACGTGATCTCAAAATTCATTCCTTTGGATAATTCTTTAAAAGGACCCACGTGGGAAGCGCGGTGACGGTCCGAAAATCCTACGACACCGACGCGGACGCGGTCGTTAGCCCCAATGATTTTGGCGTAGCTCGTGGCCGACATCGCCGTGGCGGCGGTAGCTAACACAGATTTTTGAATAAATTCTCGACGTTGCATGGTGGTAATTTTGTTTTGTATGTTACTACAAAAAAGCAGTCTTTTCTTCTATATACTTTCTTGTTTTCTTAAAATACCGCTCATTTCCGGTAAAAATTTACGCAAACGTTCCCGCTCCACTCTATTTGGCCCGAGTTAGGGCTCGGAAAATCGAGTGAATAAAACAGCGGTCTGATCGGTGACCTGACCCGTCAGAAGCAAAAGGCGGTATTTACTCCTTTCCGGGGCAGAAGTCGTGTCAGATCGCCACTGATTTCTTGTTCCCTTATACGACGTTTTGTACCACCGGTCCGGCATGGATGATCTCATCGGAGCAGCCTTCTTTGAAGGCCTCAAAATTGGCAGTAAACAAATCGGCTAACTTTCGGGCAGTAGCTTCATATTCATTCAAATCGCCCCATGTATTTTGAGGAATCAATAATTCAGAAGGTACGTCGGTACAGACGATGGGGATTTCCAGTCCGAAAACAGCATCCGCTATGGTAGGCGCCTTGGCCAATTCGCCGCTGTGAATGGCATCCAACAGCGCGCGAGTGTAACGCAGTTTGATGCGGGAGCCTTTTCCGTAAGCTCCTCCCGTCCAACCGGTATTGACCAACCATACATGGGTGTCGTTTTCCTGAATTTTTTGGGCCAGCAACTCCGCATATTTGCTCGGGTGCCAAACCATGAAAGCGGCGCCGAAGCAGGCAGAGAAGGTGGCTTGCGGTTCGGTAATTCCCATTTCGGTGCCCGCTACTTTGGCTGTATAGCCGCTGATAAAATGATACATGGCCTGCGCCGGGGTAAGTTTGGATACGGGCGGTAAAACCCCGTAGGCGTCGCAGGTCAGGAAAATAATGTTTTTGGGGTGCCCGCCTACGCAGGGAATTTTGGCGTTGGGGATAAATTCGATGGGGTAGGAGGCACGGGTATTTTCAGTAATGGAAGTATTGTCGTAATCCACTTCGTGGTTGACAGGATTGTACACGACGTTTTCGAGAACGGTACCGAACTTGATCGCCTGAAAGATCTCGGGTTCTTTTTCGGCGCTCAGATTGATGGCTTTGGCATAACAGCCGCCCTCGATATTAAACACGCCGTCGTCTGACCAACAGTGTTCATCGTCACCGATGAGTTGACGGTGAGGGTCGGCCGAAAGGGTCGTTTTTCCCGTACCGCTGAGACCGAAAAACAGCGAAACATCGCCGTCTTTTCCTTCGTTGGCTGAACAGTGCATGGACAACACCCCCATTTTGGGCATGATATAGTTCATGATGGTAAATACGCCTTTTTTCATCTCGCCGGCATACTCAGTTCCCAAGATGACAAACTCTTTCCGCTCAAAACAAAGGTCAATACTCGTGCGCGAGTTCATGTGGGTCGTGAACGTATTGGCAGGGAATTCACCGGCATTGTAGATGACATAATCGGGCTCACCAAAAACAGCCAACTCTTCCTGTGTCGGGCGGATCAGCATATTGTACATAAATAAGGCGTGGTATGGGCGCGTACAAATAACCCGGACTTTGATGCGATACTTCGTGTCCCAACCGGCAAAACCGTCAACTACGTACATCCGAGTACGAGTATTCAGATAATCAATGGCGCGTTGGCGGTTAATATCGAATGTATGCTCGTCCATTTTGATATTGACACTTCCCCACCATATATCATTGACACTCTCGGGACGTTCAATGATGCGCTTGTCTTTGGGGCTTCTGCCGGTTTTGGCACCGGATTCCAGAATCAGCGCTCCTTTGTCAGAGATAGCTGCTCCCTGTTCGTACAAAACGGCCATTTGGTAGAGTTTGGCCGGGGAGGCGTTCCGAATGGTTTCTTTGTTTTTAATACCGTACTTGAGTAAGTTAAAAGAATTGCTCATACAATGGAGAAGTTTGAAGATGAAAAACTGCCGCAGACCTCTCTTGGACAGCCGAAAGCAGTTCGCTCAAAAGTACAAAATGACCGTGCACAGACACAGAATATTTGTCATAAATACCCGACTATTTTGCTAAATAGGTAATGACAAAAGGCAGGAATAAAACTGATACATGTCGTAAAAGGCAAAAACCACCCCGAGCTTTTCAATGAAGAAATGCTGAGTTTTAGGTGAAAAATACGATTTAAAAGATTAAGGCATCAGCATGCCGACGATTTCCTGAGCGTACCAGCGAATCAAAAAGTCATTGGGGTGATTGATGTGGTTGCCGGTCAGGTCTTGGTAGGATTTATGTTGTAACAACTCTCGGTGTACGTCGGTCATATCGACTAACACACTTCCTTTTCCCGTCAACTCTTGCAATACTTTCGTGAACTCCGTTTGTGTTCCGACAAAAAGCGATGCCGGATTGGGCAACATCGGAGACACCAGAATGAACTCCGCCGCGGGGTTTCGATCTTTGGTCCGTTGCATGATCTCTCGGATATTTTCCCTGAATTTTTCGGCCGATACTTTCCCGGTGCCGTCGTTCATGCCGAACGCAATGATGACCAAGTCCGGGTTGTAGGCCACTACGTTTTGCTGCACGGTTTGTTTCCCCCATTCGGAATTTTTGCCGCCTACCGACGTATTGGTAAAACGAATGTCCGTTTGATAATGCTGTTTTAGGGTTTCTGCAATCAGGGTACCCCAATCGGGTAAGTAAGGCGCAGCATTCGACTTGCCGCTGGCGTTGTATCCGGCGGCAATGCTGTCGCCGAAAAGCAGAATATGGATGGGTTTTTTGTGCGTAAGGCGGTCGAGCGAAACGGTGAGGTTATCTTTCTGCACTACCGGCACCAACCCCTTCCAAGCATTTCGGGCGTGTTTATAGCTGACCGACAGTTGTTTTGAATGAAAGAAAGCGCCTTCTTCAAACAGGATTTTTCCGCCGCCGCGTTTGGGAAAACTTCTCCGGGCAGAGTCAGGAAAAAGCTCGGTTTCTTTCATAAAAACGGCTCCCGAACCGGGCAATAACCTTAATTTTCCGTCTTTGTATTCCCAATCCAAACCTTCCTTGTACGTCACCGTCTGACCGGCGTCTTTGACTGACAAAATGCGTTTGGGTTTGAATAACAAAGCCGCTTCGGCCGGTTGGCCCTCTTTTGAGATCATCATAACAGATTCCCCGTGCATAGTTTTTCCTTTCCAAAAGGGCAACATCGCCTGAACCTGCGCCTCGGGTTGCTGAGCAAAAAGCGACGTTGTTGCCGCAACAAAACTAAAAGGAAAGGGTAATTTCATAAAGATAGAATGAGAAGCAGGTTTTAAGTTATACCAAGAGAGAAAAGACCGAACCGGTTTTTAAAATCAGCGTTTAGTCTGATTTTCCAGCACCCAAATTCCGGTTTTGTCTTTCGGCAGAGGGTCGCGGTAGGGTGGTCGCTCTAAGTAACCCAACAGCAGATCCGTATCGCCGTCGCCGTCATAATCGGCTTTTTCCAACAGCATCCATTTATCCTGTTTGGGGTTGGCAAAGGTTTGCGGTTTGAAGGTCAAATTGCCTTGGTTTTCAAAATAGACAAAGCCTTCCTGCGCTTTGGAAGGAAAATAAGAAATGGAAGCAATGTCAATATCACCGTCTTTGTCAAAATCGGCGGCGAGGGCTTTGGAGGCACCGTGAAGCGGGAAAAACCATTGTTGTTGAAAATGATTTTTGCCGTCGTTCAGAAAAATACGCAGGCCGTGGTAGGGTTTGAAGATCATCGAATAGTCGGCATTGTCGCCGTTGGCATACAGAATATCTACAAAGCCATCGCCGTTAAAATCAGCGAGATCTGCATAACTTGACCCGTAAACCGGCGGAAAACGCAGGAGAATTTGTTTCTCAAATTTGCCGTTGCCGCGATTATAGTAAACGGCCACTTGTTCATCGCCCTGTGCCATCAACACAAAAAAATCCAAGCGACCGTCGCGGTTAAAATCGTAAGGTAACACAGAGCGCGCCCCGGGAACGCCCTCCAATTGAAACGCTTGGTAGGTATGATCGTTTTGTTGTTTAAACCACGACAATTGACCGATATAATGCCCGAACTCGCAAACAATCGCATCTTCCAAACCATCGGCATCTACGTCCGTAAAGAGCTGATTGACAGGGCGACGCAATTTACTCAGAAGTATTTTAGACTCCCACTGCTGCCCGTCACCGGATTTTTTGAACCGGGTCAGTGTTCCGGTCGTACGGTCATTGGGGTCCATGAGTCCCATCAATAAGGCATCCAAACTGCCGTCGGCGTTTCTTCTCAGATCGGAGGGGGCGGAGTTTACTTTTAGGGAATCCACTCGCCGAAACTGTGGATCAAAAATCTGCAATTTGCCGGAGCGGGTTCCGACAAAGAACTGCTTTGATGTTGAGTCAAATTTAAAAAGGGAAACGAACGGTTCAATCGACGGTACGTTTTGTTTGGGTTTAAAACGCGTCAGTGTACCGGCAATCGGATAGTTTTGGGAAGAATCAGGAAGTCGGTCGGGGGCATTTTGAACATAATACCGGACAATTTTATCCCATTGCTCCTGCGTCACTACGGGTGTTTCGGGAAAGATATTGGCTTGGGCAAAGGCCACGATTTCATCGGGAGATAAATCCTGATAAAAGCCCAAGCCTTGAGGAACAACCCCTAATCGCTCGGCCATTTTGGGAAGGACGCTCTCTTTCCAGGTTTTTTTATCCAACAGATCGGGCGTCGGCATTTGATGACATCCCCCGCAATAACTTTGTGCTAATGTTTCTTCTTCTGATTTTTGTGTTGAGGTACAGGAAATAAGCAGCGATATAAAGAATCCAATCGCAATAAATTTCGTCATAGAATTGTTTACTTTGTGTTTAAAAACAGGATACAGCCCAAAAACTACGCAATGAAACCCAAAACTACTTTTTTTTGGCGGCTCCATCAGTTATTTTTTTGTTTTACATTATTGGTTTACGGGCTTTCTTACTTCGCATTTTCAGGTCATTGGGTTTTCGGATTTTTGATGATGAGTCTGCCCGTTTTGCTTGTTATCCATCTGATTCTGTGCCTATTTTGGCTGTTTGTCACCCCCATCAAAGCCCGATTGTCGGCGTTAGCTTTGCTTTTAAGTTTCCCTTTTTGGGGAAGAACCTGGAAATTTTCTTCTGATACCCCATTGCTGCGGGCTGAAGAAAAAGGTATCACTGTACTGAGTTACAATTTGATGAACTTTGATGTTTATCGTTACTTAGACGGCATTAACCCCCAAAATGCGTTGGGGATGATTGACTGGGCAAAAAATACCCAAGCCGACATCAAATGTTTTCAGGAGTTTTATAATCTCGACAGCCGTCCGCATTTGAATACGCTGCAACAATTTAAAAACGCCGGTCACCCCTATGTTACGGTGGCGCACCCGGCAGTCTTCAAATACGAAAAACACGCCTTCGGACTGGCTATTCTATCAAAATACCCCATTGTGAAGCGAGGGGAGCAAGAGTTTCAGGATCAAAACGGAATGTTGTATGCAGACATTAAAATCGGCGAAGATACCATTCGCGTCATTAATGTTCATTTACGTTCGCTGATCGTTCGCTTCGGCCGACTGAAAGAAGCCTATAAAGAGAAGGATTATGATCAGGGCAAATCCGAAACACGCAAGGTATTGAATAAACTGAAAAAAGGGTTTGTTTACCATGAACAGGAAACGGAACAACTGACCGAATGGATTGAGCAAAGCCCTCATCCGGTGTTGCTTTGCGGCGATTTCAACGAAACCCCTTACGGGTTTGCCTACGGACAGGTAAGAAAACGACTTGCTAACTCCTTCGAAAAGGCAGGGAGCGGTTTCGGGTTCTCTTATCAGAATGCCCCCCGTTTTATTCGGATCGATAATCAATTCTACGACCCAAAAAGCTTGGAAATTGTCAGCTTTCGTACGCGCCGCGATATTAAATACTCAGATCACTATCCCCTAATCGCCCGTTATAAGTTGTTGTAGTACGCAAATACTTTAGCCATATCTTCCCGTGACTTGAGGCTGATATCATTGGTTTTAATGAATTTCTCCACGTCGTCGGCTCGGTCGGCCAAGGCTTCCAGTAATTTTTTCTTTGAGGTGCCTATATGAAACAACGTGTTGCCTTTGACCGCATAAAATTGGTTGGACTTGGTGATCTTGGTGTCTTTGGTGCCCGTACCCAACGCCTCATTATAAGAGGGCTTGATGATATTCAGTTTGACATATTCCACCAACGACAGCCTTCCTGCTTTGACTAATTCGACAAATCCCGACAAATTGTCTTCTGATCGGAACTGCTTCGTATTCATAAAGACCCGGCGCTCATTACCTTCTATGGTAAAAAAACGCACCTGATTACCGTTCAATACTCTTACTTCGTTTGAGTGACCGACGCGAATCTCCAATTCGTTGCTGTGTAAATCCAATCGAAGAGGTACCTTCGAAATACTGTCGCCCTCCCGCCCCGGAGGGCCTATTTTCTGAAATAATTTGATACTGCCTTCGTACCACGTCGAGTCTAAATAGGGGTCTCCTACCAAACTTCCTTTGGGACCTTTAATGCCGAAAAAACCAACATTGGAATTAACCGGCACTTTCATCCCACCCAAATTGATCATATCGCGGGTCACGTTAGTCATTTCGTTGGAGTTCTGTGAAAACACCGACAGGGAGCTGAAAGCACACAAAAAGACAAAAGCAAATTTAGAGTACATGAATCGAAACGATTTAGTGATTTTAGGCTACGTAAAGCTACTCACAATTGTTTATGTATATGGAACAAAAAGACGAATATTTTCGGTGAAAGACAAATGATGACTTTTATCAATGGGTCAAATGACCATACTCATAAGAATCTTCCCGGATTTCGATGATTTTGGTTCTGTTCCACTAACTCTGTTTTCATCATGGCACTCAACGACAAATTCGATTTACAGCGCTTCCACTTTGAACATACGCTTTGGCTCAATGAGGTTTCTTTCATAGCACAGGAAGTGGCCATTTTCGGGCGCTTATTAAAAACGATGGAGGCTTTTTTGCCTACGGAAGAAGCAGAAGAGAATTTTCAGGAGACCTTGCATCGGTTTGAGCATCAGTTGACACAATTTAAGCGTACTACGGAGAGTATTCAGGCGGAAATTCAGGAACAGGAAGCCGTCATGGCCAAGGCGCTCCAAGAAAAAACGGCTGTTTTCAATGAAGATATTCGCGAAACACAGGCGTATTTGCGCGAAAAAATGAAGTTTTTTCATGACAATTATCGAAAGCTCAAAAACGAATTTAAACTCTTTGTCGGCAAGGATTTGGAAAGTCATTTTGAAATCACTCCCAAGATAGATATGGCAGATTAGTAAGAATGCTTGATTTATTTAGGAGGTCTGCGTAAGTTGTCGCCGGAATACTGTTTTTCTGATGCGGCAACTTATTTTTTGGGTGTGTTTAGGAATGAGTCTCGTAATCCAAGCACAAAAGCAACCCCTCGCGGTTCAATTGGAGACCTATATTTCGCAACTCCCGGCGGGAGTTCAGGTCAATATGCAGGTCGAATCGCCGGAAGGTGACGTAGCGGCAAGCCGCGGCGCTGAGGAAGCCGTACCGTCGGCCAGTGTCATCAAAATCCCGATCTTAGTGGAGTTAATGGAGCAGGTGCATTCCGGAAAAATGCACTTAGAAGATCGCTATACCCTGCTTGCTGCTGATAAAACGGGCGGGACCGGGGTCATTGCCGCCTATGCAGACGGCACCCAACTAACCCTGCGGGAATTGGCCCGACTGATGATGGTGGTCAGTGATAATACCGCAACCAATGTTCTTATCCGAAAAATAGGACGGGAAAAGGTCAACGAGCGAATGAAATTGCTGGGTTTACCCGGGCTTCAACTCAACCGGATCATGATGGATACGGCTGCGGTTGCCCGCGGTATCAACAATTACCTGACGGCCAAAGAAATCAATGCTCTGTTACGCCTGATTTATCAAAAGAAGCTCGCCTCACCGGCATTGTGCGAACTTATGCAGACATTTTTGGGACAAAATGAAGATAAAACGACTCTTCCCCGCTTTATTCCTGAAACAACAAAGATTGCTCATAAAACGGGGGTACTTGCCTATGTACGCGGTGACGCCGGCATTGTTTTTACGCCTAAGCCCTTTATCATCTCGGTGTTTGTGCGCGGTATTTCCACCGATAAAGCGGAGGAAATTATCGGAAAAATAGGCGAGATTTGTTATCAATTTTTCAACAAAACGACTAAACCTGAATGAACACTTTTACGGATTGGCTCGCCGGCATTCCTTGGTGGGCGTGGCTGCTTTTGTTTTTGATCGTTGTGGCCCTATTTGATATTTTTCAGAAAAAACATACCATCAAACACAACTTCCCCTTGGTAGGCCGATTGCGCTATTGGATCGAAACCGTCGGGCCTGAATTTCGACAGTATATTGTGGCCAACAACCGCGAAGAGCTTCCTTTCAACCGCCGACATCGTTCGTGGATCTATGCTTCTTCCAAGCGGGAAAACAATTTTCAGGGTTTCGGTACCGACCAAGACATTCACAGTGCCGGTTATATATTCATTAAACCGGCTTTGTTGACCAAACGATTGCCGAAAGACCATCCGTACCGTGAGAACCCCTATGTGCTGCCCTCGGCCAAAGTGATCGGTTTAAGCCACGGACGTCGCAAGCCGTATCGCCCCAAGCAAGTTGTCAATATTTCCGGGATGAGTTTCGGCTCTTTGTCGGCACCCGCGGTAGAGGCTCTCAATAAAGGGGCCGCTAAATTCGGCTGCTACCACAATACGGGAGAGGGTGGGTTTTCGCCTTACCACAACATGGGAGGGGATGTCGTACTCAATATCGGTACGGCCTATTTCGGGATTCGTGATGATGACGGTAATTTTGTTATGGAGAAATTGGTGGCCTTAACCCAACAAAATCCTGCCATTCGGATGCTGGAATTGAAACTTTCGCAGGGGGCTAAACCCGGCAAAGGAGGGGTTTTGCCCGCGTCTAAGATTACCAAAGAGATTGCGGATATTCGGCACGTACCTATGGGAAAAGATGTGATCTCGCCCGCCGCCCACAGTGCTTTTTCGGATATTCCGGGTATGATCGATTTTATTGAGTCCATGGCTGAAGCAACGGGGCTGCCCGTAGGCATCAAAGCCGCCGTAGGAAAATTGGATATGTGGGTAGAATTGGCCCGGTTGATGGTAAAAACGGGAAAAGGCCCTGATTTTATTGCCATTGACGGCGGCGAAGGTGGTACCGGGGCAGCGCCACCCTCCTTTGCCGACCATGTTTCGTTGCCGTGGGTGTACGGTTTTTCGAGTGTCTATAAAATCTTCAAAGAATACGGCCTTACCGACCGCATTACGTTTATCGGTTCTGGCAAATTGGGTCTTCCGGCTCAAGCAATCATGGCTTTTGCTATGGGAGTGGATGTCATCAACGTAGCCCGAGAGGCTATGATTTCTATCGGTTGTATTCAGGCGCAGGTTTGTCATACCAACCGCTGCCCCACGGGGGTGGCAACCCAAAATAAGTGGTTGCAATCCGGACTGGATCCTACCCTCAAAAGCGAGCGTTTTTACAATTATGGAAAAACGCTGACCAAAGAGATATTGGAAATCTCCATTGCTTGCGGGCATGAACATCCCTGCCAATTTACGATGGATGATGTGGACATTGCTATGGGCGACAACAACCATACCCGTCCGCTATCCATTACCTACGGGTATCAAAAAGCCGTTGTGCCGTACGAAGGAATTGATAAGCTGGTCGGGTGCAAGTATTTGGGAGGAAAGGTTCACTCCTGATTTAAAACTGCCCCGGCGGCCACTGATTTAAAATTTCATAGAACAACTAACTCATTTAAAAGCAGCGGTCAGTGTCCTCACTGACTGCCGTAAGTACAAATTGTCAGTGGGGATACGGACTACGGTGCCGGGTCGTCAGTGGGGACACTGACAACGGCTTCGAGGAGGATGTAAGTACCCCGGGTCGTCAGTGGGGACACTGACGACGGCGTCGAAAGTTCGGTAGGCGAGGTTCATTTCTATTCACACTCACCCATGAAAGCAATACAAAACCATAAAATCCATTCAGAAAGTCATTGTATCTGAAAATATGTCTGAAGAAAAATTGTACCAAATAGCTTTACACCTGACAAACGGACTGGGAAGTGTATTGATTCGCCATCTGATAGCGCACTTCGGATCAGCCAAGAAGATTTTTGAGGCTAATTTGAAAACCCTGATTCGAGTACCCGGCATCGGCGAAGCCACCGCTCGTCTTATTTTACAAAAAGAAGGATTGAAAGACGCAGAGCAGGAATGGAGAAAACTGGAAAATACGGACATTACCTTGTTTTTCTATACCGATGCGGAATATCCTCAACGTCTCAAATCTCTCTATGACGCGCCGGTGCTTCTCTACGGCAAAGGCCATCTTTCCTTTAACGGAGGGCGTTTTGTCGGTGTGGTAGGTACTCGTAAGTGTACCGATTACGGCAAAAATGTCACGGAGCAGATTGTGGAAGGATTGGCCGCAAAAAACACGACGATCGTGAGCGGCTTGGCTTACGGCATTGACATTGCGGCACACCGCGCCTGCCTTAAGCACCGGGTGCCGACCATCGGAGTAATGGCCACCGGCCCGGATCTCATTTACCCGGCCGCGCACGCCAAAACGGCTCAGGAAATGCAGGCCAACGGCGGCATCCTGACGGAGTACACGATGGGGACAAAGCCTGACTTTATGCGTTTTCCCGCTCGTAACCGAATCATTGCCGGTCTTTCCGATGCTGTCATTGTGGTAGAAGCTGCCGAAAAAGGCGGAGCGCTCATTACCGCCGAATTTGCCAACAATTACAATCGCGATGTATTTGCTGTGCCGGGCAACCTGTCCAATTCGTATTCAGCGGGCTGTAATCAGCTCATTCGGGCGCACAAAGCCCAGATTTTTACGGGCGTAGACGATCTGTTGGAATCGCTCAGTTGGTTGCCTGATTCCTCAAAAAGTACCCCCTCTACTACGGCATTACCGGAACATTTTACACAGGAAGAAAGCCAGATTGTTGCCATGCTCCGTCAAAAAGGAGAGATGGACATTGACGATCTGACGTGGCAAAGCCAAATTGCGGCCGGGAAATTGGCCACTTTATTGCTCAACCTTGAATTGCAGGGTTATGTCCGTACCTTGCCGGGTAAACGGTTTACTTTGGCCTAAACCCGGGCCGGAGTCAGTTGTTGAAATGAAAAAAGTTAGATTTTGATGGATTTTAAGTTGATTTAAGTCGCAGAATTTCAATTAAATAATCTGTAAAATTGGGCATTGGGCGTCGCAGCGGCGCGGTACGTCGGCACAGCTACCTAAAATAAAATCGTAATCCCACTCATACTCCAAGCATTCACTAAAATTATATCTTCAAACAACACTCGCATGATTCCTGTTGTCACCTTAAATAACGGCATCGAAATGCCCCAACTGGGGTTAGGCATTTATGACCCTCAACCGGGTCATGATATTCGTCAGGCAGTGCTTTGGGCGCTGGAGTTGGGGTATCGTCTCCTTGATACTGCTACCATCTACCGCAATGAACGCGAGGTGGGTTTGGCCATGCGCGACAGCGGTTTGCCCCGCAACGAAATCTTTCTGACCACCAAAGTATGGAACAGCGATCAGGGGTATGCCTCAACCCTCCGAGCGTTTGAAGAAAGTTTGCGCCAACTTAATACCGATTACGTAGACCTGTACCTGATCCATTGGCCCGTTCGGGAGCATCGTGTCCAAACGTGGAAGGCATTGGAGAAAATTTATGCCGACAAAAAAGCCCGGGCCATCGGAGTTTCCAATTACTATATTCCTCATTTTGAAGAACTTTGGCCGCATACCGACATTGTTCCGGCGGTCAATCAGTTTGAATTAAGTCCTTATTGCTATTTACCGGAACAATTGGCCTACTGCCGTCAGCGCGGCATTCAACCGGAAGGTTACGCCCCGTTGGTTCGCGGTTGGAAATCTGAAGACCCTCGGTTGGTGCGTATCGCAGAAAAATACGATAAAAGCACCTATCAGGTACTGATTCGCTGGTCGTTGCAGCAGAAGGCCGTCACCATTCCGAAATCGGTCAGTAAAGCTCGTTTGGCGGCTAATTTGGACGTTTTTGATTTTGAAATCTCCGCTGAAGACATGGCCGAAATGAGTACGTGGCACGACAATACGCGGGTGGCCGAAGATCCGATGGATTATTTGTAGTAACCATTTCTGTCAATTATTCCCGGATATCGGTTTAATCGGTGATTAATCCAACGGCCGTTTTTTTTCGTTAATATCATCAAAACTTAACGAACCACACCATGAAACGGATTGCTTTTTTGTCGCTTTTGTTGGGAGCGACAGGATTATTAAGTTGCAAAGAGGATGTACAACAACCCGATTGCAAGGCACCGCAACTCGTCACTGCAAAATCAACCTGTATCAACAGTATGGAAGGGATCACCTTGCAGGCGTCTGATTACGGAGTTCCCGCTGAACCGCTTCAATTTACTTGGAATGTATATATCCTGAAGGATACCGCGAAAACCGCCAATCTGAATGACGCCCGAAAGGAAAAGATCGTCAGCACGGATGCGTTGGTCATACCGCTGTCGATGGTGCAGGCGGATGGAAAAGTAGTGGTACAGGTAGAAGCCAATTGTGTCGGAAAAGCGATGGCGTCGCCATACTTTTCCTTTGTCAAGCGCTTGGCAACTCCGACGTGCTACAAATGGGAGACTCAGAAGTTGTAAGTAATTGTGCAAAAATAGACTTTCCAAGTTTTATGCCTATACCTTTGATAATCAATACAATTATAAACTTGGAAAGTCTCAGTTAAATTTGCTTAGTTACTGAAGTAGTAATGCAAAATTGATTCAGTGGATTTGAAGATAAAAAGCCATAACAGACTTTAAATCAGAGATATGTTTCATGGCGTGGTCAATGGCTCCCGTCCGGTTTGCTGTTGGCAATAACCATAGGCTTCCAACAGTAAAAAAGTGTTGTTTGCATCCGTTTTAAACCAATTCCTTACGGGCATTTTTTTTACCAGATCAAGCATACAAGGGTCATGGTTAAATGCCCTTTTTAATTGGGTCAGATTGAGGTAGTAAATGCTTTCATTCGGCCCCACACTGAAATAATAATCGTCGTTGAAACGCCCTCCATAGTTGCTTTGTCGATAGATCGTCATCGTCTTTACTTGAATTACTTCGTAAATATCGCCGCCGTAAATCCGGTATTTATTGCCTCGGTGGTCCTGATACCCCCAAAATCGGCCCGCCTCTATTTTTTGCTTTTCACCCGAAACATCCGTAGTATAAAGAAGCGCATTGAACGGATTCAGATGCACCGCTCGTAAAACAGTGGAGTCTGTTTGAAAGCCGTGATGAGTATCATAACTGAGCAAACAAAAGCGGGCAGGCACACACCGCTGATTCAGCAAGATACACAGGAGCAAACAACCACAACGGCCAATCATTTTTGGCTGATTTTCAACGGCTGACCGTCCCGAATTTCTTCAGAAGCAGCTCGAACAATGCTTTCCTTGGGCTGAAGATTACCGAATACTTCTACCAAACTGTCCAAGACATTCCCTTTTTCCACCGCAACCCATTCCGCTTTGTTGCCCTTGACGCGAATCACGAATGTTTTTTCGCTCGAACTTACCACAGAGGTTTTCGGTACAAAAAGAGTGGTTCCGGTTCGCTCAACGGGTAATCGAACTTCGGCATACATACCTGATTTTAATTGCCGTGCGCTGTTATCCACGTCAAACTCGGCCAACATGGCGCGATTGGCTTCTGCTAAACTCTCGGCGCTGCGGGCAAAACGGGCGTTGAATCGGTGTTCCGGAATGGCATTGACGGTAAACGTAACCGCGCTTTTGGCAGGTAATTGATTGGCAAACGTCTCAGGAACAGCCACCGTAAGGCGCAGCGTACGACTGTCTTCCAGTACGAACAAAGGCTTGGCATTGCTGTCACCGGCTCCAACCAATGCACCGGCACTGATGTTACGTTCGGTGATGATGCCGTCAAAAGGGGCCACGATGGTCAGGTATTGACGCAGTTCCGTTTTGGTTTGGTAAAAAGAGCGCCCTGCCTGTACGTTGCCCGCTGCAATAGCCACTAAGGCGCTGTCAGCCTGCATTTTGGCCTGTGCTTGATCCAGCTCATGGGCCGAAACAGCTCCCTCTACCCGGTTGGTTTGCAAAAGACGTTGGTAAGTAAGCCGACCGGCCCGAAAACGGGCTGTTTGCTCCGCCAATGCCGCCTCCTGTGCTTGCATTTGGGCCTGTGCCTGACTGAGTTCAGATAAAATTTCCGGCGCATCCAATTGAGCCAATATTTGTCCTTTCCGTACCCACGTACCGCGGTCTGCCTGTACATGACGGACAAAACCTTTGACCTTGGCATATAAACTGACCCGGTTCCAAGGCTTCAATTCACCCGGTAGCAGTATCTGTTTACTCGGGCGCATTTCCTGCACTTCTGCAACAGCTACTTCTTGGATATCAGGCGCTTTCTCTGCTTTTTTTTCTTCCTTAGCGGCGGAAGAACAGGCCGTCACGGCTGCACTTGCGGCGAGGGGCCAAAAGATTTTTAAAAACGATTTCATATTGTCGGACTCAAGGATGGATGATAAAATTGACTTTCCGGATCTTCCGGGTCGAGCG
Organism: Spirosomataceae bacterium; assembly: GCA_046329125.1. Classification (GTDB taxonomy): domain Bacteria; phylum Bacteroidota; class Bacteroidia; order Cytophagales; family Spirosomataceae; genus Runella. Next base: position 288,347 of record JAXLVD010000001.1, read on the forward strand.
ATACCGATTGAATGGCTGCTTTGCCTTGGAATTGCGTAAATACACACGGCAGAATCAGCAAAGCGGCCAACGTAGAGGCAATCAGCCCGCCAATCACGGCTTGCCCCAACGGCGCGATCTGATCCCCGCCTTCGCCGAAACCGGACGCCATAGGTAACATCCCGGCAATCATGGCGATGCTCGTCATCAAAATCGGGCGAATCCGGCTGCCGGCGGCTATCATTACTGCTTTACGGCTGTCACCGATAGTTCTTCGCACATTTTCGGCATTGGTCACCATCAATATAGCATTGGCTACCGACACACCCACCGACATAATCAGGCCCATGTAAGATTGCAAATTGAGCGTAGCCCCGCATGCCAATAGCATCAGCAACGACCCCGCCACCACGGCAGGAATGGCCGAAAGAATCACTAAGGATAATTTGAAGGATTGGTAATTAGCGGCCAGTAATAAGAAAATAATAATAATGGCCACCAATAAACCTGTTTGAAGCCCGGAAAGCGTATCGGTCAACAATTTGGTTTGTCCCCGCATTTCGACCTGTACTCCGCGCGGTGGTTCACCGGCATCGCTGATGGCCTTTAAAACGGCTTTTTGGGCGGCCCCTAAGTCTTTTTGGTGTAAGTTGGCGGTAAGAGTTACCAGTCGGTTCGGGCCGGCGCGGTCGTATTGTCCGGGAGCGGTTTCTTCCGAAAACGTAGCTACATCAGACAACAACGGATGCATCGAACCGCTGTGTAAGGGGATGTTGCCGATGTCTTCGGTGGTGGCCATTTTGTATTCCGGAATTTGCACCTGCACCTGATAGGCGAGGCCTTTGGCATCATCCAACCAAAGGTTTTTATCCGTAAAACGACTGGAAGAAGTCGCCGCAACCATCGAACGGGCAATTTGCGTAGAGGTGACTCCCAATTGGCCCGCCCGTTCCCGATTAAGCGTTACTTTTAAAATAGGATAGGCTAAGGGTTGTGCAATCCGAATATCCCGCAGGAAAGGGATTTGCTTCATTTCACTTTGTATTTTCTTGGCAAATCGTCCCGCTTCTTTTAAATCTTTGGCCGCTACTGTTACTTCAATAGGGGTAGCGGAACCTTGGCTCATGATTTTATCAACCAATTCAATCGGCTCAAAAGATACCTGTGCATTGGGCAGCTCTTTGCTGATCTTTTCCCGTAATTCTTCCTTCAATACATCCATTTTTACGGGATGTTCTTCGTTCAGAGAAACCTGCAACACGGCTTCGTGCGGACCGCTGTTAAATACGAAAATGTTGGACGTTCCGTAACTGGAAGGAACGGTACCTACATACGCCGATGAAATAGACACATTGTCGGCACCTACCGTTGATTTAAGAATGTCCAATACTTTAAGCGTAGCCAACTCGGTGCGCTCCACTCGCGTTCCGTCCTGCACGCGCAGGCGCATCTGGAATTGATGACTGTTGGCATGGGGTAAAATATCCGTACCGATGCTCATAAAACACAAAACAATGATTCCCACACTACCCGCTAAATAACCGCCCACCACGAAGGAGCGACGCGATAAAGTTTTTTCCAAAAAGGAAGAATAGCGTTGTTTGAATTTCTCAAAACCTTTGGCCTGCGGCTCGGGATGCGTGCCTTCATAGATCATGGTTTTGGTTTCCTGAGGGTCTAAGGCCAAGGTGGAAGCTTCGTGCTCAGGGTGACTTTTAAGCAACCAATTGGCCAACACGGGCACAAAAGTTTGCGATAACAGAAAGGAGGCAATCATGGCAAACCCCACCGACAGTGACAACGGCAAAAACATGGAGCGCGGTACGCCGGTCATGACGAAAGCAGGGGCAAAAACGGCTAAAATTGCCAACAAAATCAAAAATTCGGGGAAAATGATCTCTTTGCAGGCATCCCAAACGGCAACGGCTTTGGGTTTGCCCATTTCCAAATGTTGGTGAATGTTTTCAATACTTACGGTGGCTTGGTCTACCAGAATCCCGATAGACAATGCCAAGCCCGAAAGCGTCATAATATTAATGGTCTGACCCGCCAAATGGAGTAAAATCACGGCTGACAGTACAGAGATCGGAATGGTAATGACCACGATAATCACGCTGCGCCAATCGCGCAGGAACAGCAAGACCATCAATCCCGTCAGGACGGCACCCAAAATCCCTTCCGTTACTAAACTTTTGAGGGAGTTGATGACGTACACAGACTGGTCAAATTCGTAGGAAATCTTTACATCTTCCGGGATCGAATTTTGGAGTTCCGGAAGTGCTTTTTTTATGTTGTTGACAACGTCTAAGGTTGAAGCATCCGATTTTTTTACTACGGGAATATACACCGCCCGACGACCGTTGACAAGCGCATAACTCACCGTAACGTCAGCCCCGTCTTCTACCGTACCCACATCCCGCACAAATACGGTGGGCCCCGAGCCTACCCGAATGGGAATATTCAGAAAATCTTCGGGTTTTTTGATCAATGAATTAACGGGGGTCATCAGCGTTTTTTCGCCCATTCGGATATTGCCCGCAGGAGAGATCTGATTATTGGTTACAATGGCTTTGATGATCTCATCGGGCGTAAGTTGATAACTGCGAACCAATTGCGGATTTACTTTAATGATAATGGTTCGTTGATTTCCGCCTAACGGGGGCGGGCTCGAAACGCCCGGAATACGCGAAAACATCGGACGCACGCGCGACGAAGCAAAGTCCTGTATCTCGTTGAGCGAACGGGTTTTACTTTCAAATACCAATTGTCCTACCGGAACCGAACTCGCGTCAAAACGTACCACCTGCGGCGGAACCGTTCCTTCAGGCATGTAGGCTTTGGCGCGCGAAACATTGTTGGCTACCTCGGCCGCTGCCTGAGCCATGTCAGTACCCGGATAAAATTGCAAACGAATCAACGATAAGCCCTGAATCGTTTTTACCTCAATGTCGCGAATCCCCGACACGTACAGAAAGTGATCCTGATAGCGGGTGGCCATAAAACCATCCATTTGGTCGGGGGCCATTCCGCCGTATTGCTGAACCACATAAATGGTGGGTAATTCTAAGTTGGGAAAAATGTCGACGGGAATGGTAAACAGCGACATCACCGAGAAAAACAGGATGCCGAGTACGCCAACGACCACTGAAATGGGTTTCCGCAGCGCAGAACGAATGATTTGGTACATATTTCTACGGTGTTATTGAACTTGATTCATGAACAAAGACAAATCTCCTTCGGCGGCGGCTTTCAGCAGCAGATAACGCCAAACGTTACTTGTGGCTACGTAACCGTCAATTTCAGCCCGATTGAGCGTAACGAAACTTTGGAGAAGGGTAGGCAAGTCGGCTAAACCACTTTGGTAGCGTGCTTTTGCCTGATTGTAAGCCTGTTGCGCGGCCCGTAGCTGAACAGGTGCCTGACGCGCCTGTTCCAATCCCAATCTCAATTGGGTTTCAGCCTCTTGGTTTTGTCGTTGCAAACGCAGATGTTGGTCATGGTATAAATGGCGAAAACGATCTGCTTGAAACTGCTCACTTTTATATTCTTGTTTTATACGGATGGCATTGGTGACATTCCAACGAGCCACTACACCTACCAAATAATTGGATACCTGATACCCCAACCCCTGACTGAAACTTGGACCGGTGGCATCCCCTGTATTGGAAACCCCCGAGCCGCGTGCCCAGCCCGCTCCTACCAGTGAAACAGAAGGTAATCGGGACCGCTGTACTGCTATACTCCGTGCTGATGCCAGATTGATTTGGGATTGAAAAAAGGTGAGAACGGGATTTTTCGGTGAAACCGAATCGGAAAGGGAATGGGTTTGAGGCAATGCCGTATAAAAACGCATACTGTCCACGAGGAGGTTCTCCTGTACCCGTCCCAACAATTCTGTTAAGCGAAGGCGTTGAACCTGAGCTCGTTGCTGACTTTCCAAAAGTAACAATTGAGCGCGTACCGCTTCGGCGGTGGCCAATGAACTGTCTACGCCTGCCCGCATACCCGATTGTACACCCGCATCCACTACCCGCTTAAATGCCTGAGCGCGGTCAACATTGCTGCGCTGTACTTCCACCATTTTTTGATGAATAAGCAGTATCAAATACGCATCTATTACTCTGATTTTGTGTTGGAAGAGTTCGTTTTCATAGTCTGTCTGTGTCCGTTTGAGGTCTGCCCGGGCTGCTTCGACACCGGCTTTTACCCGTCCGAAAGTAATGACGCGCCATTCCGCAACAGCGCTCGTAAAACTTCCCGTAGCCCCTTGGTAATTATTTTCGGGGCGAATCCCTCCCGAAGTGGAAATGGAAGTTCCCTCGTTAGGGAAAAACGACCCGTTCAGACTGTTATTGGTAGAATACGTATATTGATCCTGTAAAATAAGAGTGGGCAGATACTCTGTTTTGCCGGCTTGAACCCGATGTTCAGCGCTCTTGATTTCTGCCTGTTTGGCTTTTAGGAAAGGGTAATTGTCTGCGCCCTGTTCCAGGGCTTGTTCTAACGTAAGTGTCTGTGATTGAACCGTTGAAATGAAAAAAAAGAAGACGAAGAAAAAGAGACCGGTGTCTCTTTTTCCCGTCAACTTAACATGGGTGGATAACCTTAGTAAATTATTTTTCATACGAAAAGCATCGTTCAGAGGAATGGTGCAGCAACTTGACTGCAAAACAAAGGGCCAATTCCGGAAACATTTGGGAAATAAGCGAGGTGAATCAATAAAATTTTTAAAGAGCCGACCGGCGTACTAAATGTTTCCGGAATTGGCCTCTACTTTTGTGTTTCTATTGATCCGCGATGTCTATGAAAGTATTGGTAGTTGAAGATGAAAAGGGGTTAGCCGAGAGCATCACCGATTATATGTCTAAAGAAGGATATCTCTGTGAAACGGTGGCTACCTTTTGGGAAGCCGATGAACGTATCTATCTTTACAATTATGACTGCATTATTGTTGATTTGAACTTACCTGACGGTGACGGCTTTCAATTGATTCAATCCTTAAAAAAAATGTTGGCTACGACAGGAGTCATTATTATATCGGCGCGAAATGCGCTGGAAGACAAAATTAGGGGGTTGGAAATGGGGTCGGATGATTACTTAACCAAGCCGTTTCATCTTTCCGAACTGAATGCCCGCGTCAAGTCGCTGATACGGCGGCGCCGGTTCGGCGGTCATACCGAGATTCGTTTTCACGAAATCGTCATTCATCCTGCTTCCCGTAAAGTATATGTGAACGGACAACCCACCGTTTTGTCGCGCAAAGAATACGATTTGCTGCTTTATTTTTTATCGAATGTGGACGTCGTTTTGACCAAAGTATCTATTGCCGAACATCTATGGGGCGACAATATGGATTCTGCTGATTCGCTGGATATTGTCTATTCCCACATTAAAAATCTGCGCCGAAAACTGTTGGAAAAGGGCAGTACGGATTATGTGCGCTCGGTGTACGGAATCGGGTATAAATTCAGCGAATCGTGAAGCTCCTTGCCAAAACCAACCGCATTTATTTGGCCTTTTCCGTGGCGATCTACCTTTTTGCCGGGCTGGCGTTTTATCAGGTCATCAAAATCCTGATTTATGACGAAGTAGAGAGCCGCCTTCAGGTCGAAAAAAAAGATTTTGAAGATTATGTACGTGTGCATGACAATTGGTCAAGCGCCTATTTTATCGTCAATAAGATAGAAGTAGCACCTGCCCGTACCCAAATTATTCCCCCGGCGTCTTTTTCAGATACCCTGATGCACAACCGCTATAATGAGGGTTTGACTCCTTTTCGGCAACTTACTTTCTACATGTCTATCGGGGGTATTATCCACAAAGTGATGATTCGTAAATCGTTGATTCAATCCTATCGGTTGATCGAGGTTATCACGGGCACGATGGCTACTTGCCTTGTTTTGCTGCTTTTGGGCACCTTTTGGTTTCAGGGAAAATTGTCGGGCCGACTATGGCACCCTTTTTACGAAACCTTATCCCGTATCAAACGCTTCAACTTGACAGGCGGCGTACCGCTGCAATTGGAAAAAACCGAAATTGATGAATTCAAAGAACTTAACGAGGTATTTGTCAAGATGGGAGAAAAAATGCAGCAGGATTACCGAAGCCTGAAAGAATTTACCGAAAATGCCTCGCACGAAATGCAAACGCCGTTGGCCTTGATCAACGCTAAAGTAGAACAGCTGATACAAACCGAAAAATTGACCGAAACCCAAACGCATTGGATCGAAGACATTTATCAGGCTTCCCGCCGTATGGCCCGACTTAATCAGGGACTTTTATTGTTGGCAAAAATAGAGAATCATCAATTTACCGATAATCAATCCATTGACTTGGGTAAGTTGCTGGCCGATAAGCTCAAGGACATGGAAGAGGTGATGACCTTTCGGCAGATTTCGGTGAGGATAGCACATCAGGCTCCTTTTACGGTGACTTTTTCGCCCGCACTGGCCGACAGTCTGGTTACCAATTTGGTGAGTAATGCCGTTAAACACAACCATACCGGCGGAAAAATAGAGTTAATTACTTCGACAAACGAACTTTTGTTGAGCAATACCGGCGGCAAGCTGACCTCTTCCCCTGAACGCCTTTTTGAACGTTTTAAAAAAGAATCGACGGGCCCTGAATCGGTAGGTTTGGGATTGGCCATTATCAAACAGATTTGCGACAGTTATGGCTTACAGATCAGCTATGAAGAAACAGAGGGCCGGCACCGGTTTCGTATTTCTGCTGATCCGAAATAGAAGAATAGGCTCGCGAATTTCAACACCGCCCAAGGCGAAACGGTGTATTTGTTCGTCTTTAAAAACAGCTTTTGATCACAGAAGCAACGCTTCCCAACTCGTCCTCGGTCAGATTGGAGCCCGAGGGCAGGCAAAGCCCGTCTTGGAAGAGGGTTTCGGAAACAGTACCTCCGTAATAAGGCGTTCCTTTAAAAACAGGCTGTAAGTGCATCGGCTTCCACAGAGGGCGGGCTTCTATGTTTTGAGCCGCTAATTTCAAACGTATCGTTTCTCGGGTAACGCCCCGGGTCTTGGTCGTATCTATCACCAAACAACTCAACCACCGATTGGAAAAACTGCCCACGGCTTCGGGCTGAAAGGAAATACCTTCTATGGCCGATAATTCCTGCTGATAAAACGCAAAATTGTTGCGACGTTGAACTACTCGCTCATTTATCACTTCCATTTGACCGCGACCGATCCCGGCACAAATGTTACTCAAACGATAATTGTAACCGATCTCTGAATGTTGATAATGCGGGGCGTCGTCTCGGGCTTGGGTGGCTAAAAACCGTGATTTTTTGATAAAACCTTCCTCGTTGGAGAGCAATGCCCCGCCCCCTGAGGTGGTAATGATCTTATTACCGTTGAAGGACAGCACGTTAAGTAAACCGAAACTCCCCAATTTTTGGCCGTGATATGTAGAACCCAAAGCTTCGGCCGCATCTTCGATCAGCGGCACGTCGTGACGTTGACAGATGTCGAGGATTTCCTGCATTTTGGCCGGCATTCCGTACAGATGCACCGCAATGACCGCTTTTACCTTTTTCCCTTTTGCCTTTTCCCTTTTCAGGGCGGTTTCCAGTGCCTCGGGGCAAATATTCCAAGTATCGGGTTCCGAATCTACAAAAACGGGCGTAGCTCCCTGATACACAATAGGATTGGCCGACGCTGAAAAAGTAAAGGATTGACACAATACCACATCATCGCGCTCAATACCCAACAGTACTAAGGCTAAGTGTAAGGCGGCTGTGCCCGACGACAACGCCGCTGCATGGCCTACACCTACATAGTTACAAAGATCCTGTTCAAAACCATCCACATTAGGCCCGAGGGGAGCTACCCAATTGGAAGTAAATGCTTCCTGAACGTATTTTTGTTCATGACCGCTCAAATGCGGGGAAGAAAGCCAAATTTTCGACATGTATTAGATTTGATTTTTATCAATTCCGGCTTCTTTCAGAATACCCAAAAATGTGCCTTTTTTGAGGTCTTTACCGTGAACAGGAACGGGCACAGTAAGTTGAGATTCAGGATGGTAGAAAATGTGGTGACTGCCGCGAGTGCGTTTAAGCAAAAAGCCGTTCTCTTCTAAAATTTTAATGAGTCTTCGGGCGGACAAATCCATTTATACCAATTCAGTAGTGAGGGTAAGTTGATATTCAAGCGTATTGCTGTCATCCTGAGGCAAGGGTTGACCTTCTTCAATCAATACTTCCAAGCACCCTTCAATGGCATCTTTGGCCATCGCAATAGCTTCTTCTACTGTTTCGCCGTAGGTAATACACCCTCTGATGGCGGGGACTTTAGCCGTATATCCCCCTTCTTCTTCGGGTATCAGTATAATTCTGTAATTAAGCGTTTTCATTACCGAATCCTCGTTTGTGAATACACAAATATAGCGAAATTTGTTACATTAAGCCCCCAATTCAATAGACTCATGCACGCACTTACCAATGCCGTTATCTATACCGGTGAAGAAATTCTGACCAATCACGCCGTATTGATTGAAAAGGAAACCATCAAAGACGTGATTCCATCAGAACTTGTTCCGGCTGACATCTCCATCACTGATTTACAGGGACGTGACCTGACGGCGGGCTTTGTGGATTTGCAATTATACGGCGGGAAAACGGGCTTTTTTGTGCGCGATTTGTCCGAAGAATCGCTCACAGATATGGTCGAAACTCACCGCCAAGACGGTACTGCGGCGATTGTCCCGACACTGTATTCTACTTCATTAGAGCGAATCTTGACAGCTATTGAAGTGACTAAAGCCTACATTGCTTCGGGTAAACCGGGAGTATTGGGACTGCACATTGAAGGGCCGTTCATCAATTTTGCCAAACGCGGTGCCCACAGTGCCAAAGAAGTCAGAATTCCGACCAAAGCCGAGATTCAGGCCATCATTAAAAAATGCGAAGGTTTGCTGACCGTGATGACCATTGCACCCGAAATTTGGCCCGAAGAATTACTGAAACTCATTCAAAACAGCCCTATTATCTTATCGTTGGGACATACCAATGCCACGTACCAACAAGCAAAAAACTACTTTGCCAAGGGCATTCGTTTGGCGACGCACCTCTACAATGCCATGCGCCCGTTTGAAAGCCGTGAGCCGGGTGTGGTCACGGCGATTTGGGACAGCCCAACGGCCAATGCAAGTATTATTGTGGATGGCTATCACTGCGATTTTGCCACCGTACGCATTGCCAAGCAACTCATGGGCGAGCGCCTTTTCCTGATCTCAGATGCGACGTTGGCCAAAATTGAACCTATGCGGTTTGTGTTTGAAGATTTCACCGCCAACTACGACGGGCAACGTCTGCTCAACGACGATGGCCTGTTGGCCGGTTCGGCCATTACACTCTTGGATGCGGTACGCAACTGCATCCAACACGTCGGAATTCCCAAAGACGAAGTATTTCGAATGGCTTCTGCCTACCCCGCTCAGCACCTTGGCGTGGGGGACCGATATGGCAAAATCAAGGCAGGGTATTCGGCGAATTTAGTGGTGTTGGATGAAGAACAGAGAGTGATCAATCAAGTAATAAATGGTAAATTTATTGCTTAAAAAACATATCCATGAAATCAACTTTCAAAAAAGTTCGCCCGTATCAAAAAGATGAACGTAATCTGCCCGTAGCAGATGTGGAGGCCGCGATTCCTTTTTACGAAACCGTCATGGGCTTTCAAGTGATTTTTCGCAGTGAAGTTCCGGTTAAATCGGTACTGTTGGAACGCGACAACATTCAAATCGGTTTGGCTGAAAATGGCGGTGACCCCACCCAAGACGGTTGTTTTTTTGAGGTGGATAATGCCGAAACGGCTTTTGCTGAACTGAAAGCGAACGGATTGGAACAGGAAAAACCTGATTTTACCTTTCAACGTGTCAAACGCCCGTACAAAATGTTTTTTGTGTTAGCTCCTGATGGGCTGTGTTATTGTCTGGCCGAACTATTAAAGACTACATCCATGTAAACGGGTCATTCGAGGGAATATGGGTTACTTTAATGTCCGCGATTTTGGGTTGGAGCCAATCCACAAACCATTCCATACCCGGTTCTTCACTGACGGCATGACCCAAGACGATCAAAGCAATTTTAGACCCCATCAAACGGGCGTCTCGGATGTATTCGGCGGTTTCCCACTCGGAGACTTCTCCTACAATCAGTACATCGGGTTTCTCTGCTTCTGCCGTGGCTACGTGGCGTTGACCGCCCCAAGCCCCGGGCAGTAAGGCAAGTCGTTCACAGGTTTGTTCCGGATTCCCGATGATTCTCAAATGAGAAATCCCTAACGATGATTTCAAGTGCTGTACCAGTTTTTGCAAGGAAACGGGCGGAACAGTCAACATCGTGGAACCGGCTTTGAAATAAGGTAACCAATTGGCTTTTTTTACCACGCCATAGCTGATAGCATCGGGCGAGAGGGCATGGCAATAATCATGAAACCGCCAGACGACCATGTTGTGTTTTTCCAGCAACTGTTGCTTTTTCTTCACTACTTCATTGTTTTTTACCCATTCGGTATCGTCCCGGTGGTTATAAAAGGTTGGCTCGTGAGCAATGATGAAATTGGCCTTTCGTTTGGCTGCTTCTTCAATGACCTTTACTGTGGGAAACATCGTTGTCACGATGCCCGTCACCGGTTGGTTGGCCTGTCCCGCTTTTATGGTATCTACGGTCATTTTTTGAACGGGCAGTTCTCCCTCTTTCAAAATCAGGTTGATAATTTCCTGTACTGTCATTTGTTTTTTCGGCGTTTCTATTGCCAATACAGGCGACAACGCAGGCAGCGTTAATGCCCCCGCTGACTGCAGCGAATGACGAATGAACTTTCTTCGGTCAAGGAGAGAAAACATAAACGGAGCATTAGAAAGGTCCATGATAGTTAGCTGAAATTGTGAAAAAGGAAACGAAAGCAGCAGCCGAAACCACTCTTTCTTAAAGGCAGTTCAATTGAATTTCTCTTTGCTTTTTTAATGATTTCTCAGGCAAAAAATATTGTCGCAATCGCCCCTTACTTTGGCGTTTTTACACCCGATGAGTGTTGCTGTTTCTTTGCAATTTTGCTATACCAAAACACAGTAATTCTACCGTTGATTTGGGCAAATCACTTTCGTAAACCATTTAAAATAAATACAAAATGAAAAAGGACAAAATGATCTATTGGACAGCCACCGGTATTATCTTTCTGTTTGATACCGTTATGCCGGCCCTTACTTCTCACACCGAATTGGCAAAACAGGGCATCGCTCACTTGGGCTTTCCGGACTATTTCAGAATCCAACTGACGGTTTTTAAGATCATCGGCGGCTTGCTTTTGGTATTGCCGTTTGTGCCGAGCCGTTATAAAGAATGGGCCTATGTGGGTTTCGGTATTTCGTTTATTTCCGCCTTTATCGGTCATGGGGTCATTGACGGTTTCACCAACGGACAAACCATTTTCCCTTTGGTCATTTTCGGCATTTTGACCGTTTCCTACGTGTATTATCATAAACTTTTGCAATCTCATTCCTTCAACAGTAAGCAACCGGTCTTAGCAAGACGTTAGCAAGGACTTATACGGCAACAAATTCCTGAAAACCGCTGAGCGAAGCCGTAAAAAAGCTTTTCTCAGCGGTTTTCAATGTATTGGATTAGTGAGAAGCACCCGTTAAATTGCGGGTGCTATTGTTTTTCAGACCTCTAAATCGATAAATTCATGAGAAAGTCCGGTTTCGTTACCCCTTTTCTTTGGCTGTTTTCCTATTGCTTGTGTACAGAAGCTCAGGTGATCACATCGGCAGAAATAGATGCCTTGGTGGAAAGAACGCTGAAAACCTTTGATGTGCCGGGTATTGCGGTGGCAGTAGTGAAAGACGGCCAAGTGATCCACGCCAAAGGCTACGGCGTACGGTCGCTGAATACGAAAGAAAAAGTGAACGGAAATACTTTATTCGGGATAGCTTCCAATAGCAAAGCGTTTACCTCGGCCGCGTTGGGAATGTTGATCGACGAGAAAAAATTAAAGTGGGATACGAAAGTAAGGGATGTGATTCCGGAATTTAAGATGTACGACCCTTACGTAACCGAAGAGTTTACCGTTCGCGACTTGCTCACGCACCGCAGCGGCTTGGGGTTAGGTGCCGGCGATTTGATGTTTTGGCCTGACCAAAACAATTTTGCCAAAAAAGATATCATTCACAACCTCCGCTATCTGAAACCGGTCTCCGGTTTTCGGACCAAATACGATTATGATAATTTGCTCTACATCGTGGCCGGAGAAGTCGTCGCTCGGGTATCGGGTATGCCTTGGGAAGATTTTATTGAGACCCGTATTCTTCAACCTTTGGGGATGACTCAAACCGCGGCCTCGTTCAAACGATTAAAAGACAAATCCAACGTGATAGACCCGCACGCCCCGGTAGAAGGCACGGTCAAGGTTATTCGTCGGGATTGGAGCGAAACCGCCAACGCCGCCGGCGGTATTTACAGTAGTGTTACCGATATGAGTAAGTGGATCATCATGCAAATGGATAACGGGAAATACGGAAACGGAAAGCAGCTTTTCAGCGAGGAAGTGCACGAAGACATGTGGACGCCGCAGACCATTATTCCTGTCCGAGGGAAAAATTCTTACAATACCCATTTTTCAAGCTATGGTTTAGGTTGGGGGCTTACCGACGTAAAAGGCTATAAACAAGCCACACATACGGGTGGTTTGGCGGGTATCGTGACCCAAGTGACGCTCTTGCCGGAGTTGAAATTAGGCATTATTGTCTTTACCAACCAACAATCGGGGGCAGCGTTTACGTCCGTTACCAATACCATCAAAGACAGTTATTTGGGTATCCAAGGAGTAGATCGGGTCAAAGAAAATCACGACCGAGTGCTGAGAGGGGAAGCCGAAGCGAAGAAAATCACGGATGCTCTTTGGCGCGATATTGACGCCCAACAAAAAGCAAATACCTCTAAAACAGACGTAACGCAGTTTGCCGGAACCTACCGAGACCCATGGTTTGGTGAGGTAGTGATTTCGATGAAAAACGGGAAATTATGGTTTGACTCCAAGCGCTCTTTCCAATTGACCGGGGAGCTGTTTCCCTACAAAGGCAATACGTTCATTGTCAAGTGGATCGAACGCAGCATGGATGCCGATGCTTTCGTGATGTTTGATTTGGATAACAACGGTAAACCCTCGGGCTTCAAAATGAAGGCTATATCCCCCTTGACCGATTTCAGCTTTGATTTTCAGGATTTGGACTTTTCGTTGGAGGGGAAATAAAACTAAACGCCTCATTTTTCATGCTCTTTCGGATTTAAAATCCGAAAGCAGGCTGAATCGGGATTTCAAATCCCGATCAGCGACGGCAAACTATTTTACTCGCTTTTCAGCACCTTTGCCGGATTGCTCCGTGCTACTTTCAACGTTTGAGAACCGATGAGCAAAAAAGCCAACATCATCACGGCCAGAAAGCCCGTCAAAAGCTCGATCATGCCAATAGGCTGATGATAGGCAAATTTGGTCAGTACCACTTGGTTGAAGAATACATACGTAGCCGGAAGGGCGATCAGCGCCGAAAGAACAAGCAACAGTAAAAAACCTTTGCTCAACAGATAGACCAAGGTAAATTCATTGGCACCCAATACTTTACGAATACTGATTTCTTTCAACTTGGTTTCCGTAGTAAAAACCACCATCCCAAACAGACCCATAGACGCTATACAAACGGCCAAAAACGCCAGAAAACCGATCACTTTGACCATCACCGAAAATTGTCGGTAGGCTTCTTCAATCTGATCATCGTAAAAGTGGGCATCTAACGGGTGCGTTTTATCGGTCTTTTTCCAAATCGCTTCAATATCGGCCATAACAGCCGGCAAATCGTTGGAATTGATTTTTAGATTAAGATACCCCCCGGATTCTTCGGCCGAATAGCGAAATACCAACGGTTCAATTTTGTCTTCTAACGTGCCGTAGTGGAAATCTTTCACCACTCCTACAATGGTCAGGTGCTTGCCTTCGGGAGTAATCAACTGTTCGCCCAATGCTTTGGCAGGAATACGCTGTGCGATATTGAACCGCTTGAGTAATTGCTCATTCACAATGACCTCCGTTTCTTCCCCGTTTTTGGGATGGGTACGGAAGTTGCCCCCCGCTAAAAAGGGATGTTTATGAATAGGCAAATAATGTTCGTCCACAAAATTCAGCCATACCCCCGCCGAATCGGTTTGGAATTTCATGGACATGCCGTACTTACTTCCCAAACTCGTTACCATTCGGGAAACGGAAATACCGCTGATTGCCGGAAGCTCGGACAGTTCTTTTTTTAATACGTCCGGTTTGTTGCCCTGCACCCGAACGTTTACAATGTTTTCGGTCGTAAAACCCAAATCAAAAACCAAAAAGCTCTTGTATTGATTGTAGCCAATGATTGTAGCCGTTATGAAAATCAGAGAGAAGGTGTATTGGATCACAATCAGGGCTTTGCGCATGGTAACTCGACGGAACAATTGCAGGGAAGCCATGTCTTTCATCACCTGAACGGCTTGAATACGGGAAAAAAACAAAGCGGGCAAAAAACCGGCTAAAACACCCACAACTACCGAAAAGCCAATAAAGTAAACGATCAACAGCGGGGAGAGTTCCAACGAAATAAGGTCGCCGATTTGCGGCGCTAAGGCAAGAAATTGAGTGCGTAAAAACAGAAACAGAAGAAAAGAAAAGATCAGCGCGAGAACGGAAATGAGGACAGATTCCATGATAAACTGCCCCAGTACATGGCCTTTTAATGCCCCGATTACTTTGCGTATTCCCACCTCACGCGAGCGCCGCAACGAACGGGCAATGGAGAGGTTGGTATAGTTGAAACAGGCCGAAAGAATCACCACCACGACCAATCCGCCCAACACCCACAACGCAATCTTATGAAACCTCGGACCGATGGAATTTTCTACGTGTTTACCCACCACTGCCTCACTCAGCGGTTGCAGTGATAAAGTGATTTTATGATCTTTTATCTTTTTATTTTCTTCATTACTGAATTGATCCAAACGGGCCTGCAAGGTTGGAAGGTTGCCGTTTTCGGGTAAAACCAAATAGGTGAAATTGGAATAAATATTGTCCCAACTATCAAAATCTCCGTCAGGGCCACCGGGCTTTTGCTGTTCGATGGTAGCGAAGGATACCAAAGCCTCAAATCGCAAATGCGAAAGTTTCGGAATATCTTTCATAATACCCGTCACGGTATAATTCAGGCTGTCAAACCGAACCGATTTACCCAACGCTTCGGTATCGCCAAACAGTTTTTTGGCCGTTTTCTCGGTCAAAATCAAGGAATAAGGCTCTTTTAAGGCTGTGTTCGGGTCACCTTTCAGTAACGGGAATGAAAAAACCTTGTAGAAATCCTGATCCGCCCACAGGCCCGAAAGCGGAATTTTGGCTTCGCCGATCTGAGCATCACCGCCAAACCCCCAACGGAGCAGGGTTGTTTTTTCGACCCCGGGCAAATCCTCTTTGATTTTTTTACCCGTTTTCACCGACCCCGATACCAAATCCATGGCCGGTTGTTCCGGTCGTTGACTCGTCGTAATGACTCGGTAGATTCGGCCCTTTTTCTCGTGGAAATCATCGTAAGAAAGCAAATCCGTCAGAAAGCTGATGAGCAGCAGCCCAACGGACATACTGATGGAGAGCCCGATGATATTGATGGCTGAAAATAGTTTGTTGCGCACAATGCTGCGCGTTGATGTTTTAAAATAGCTGTTAATCATAATCCAAGGAATAATAGGGTGAAAAAAATGAAAAGGTCGGATGGTATAAACCCGGAAGAACTTCAATACGTCGATGCAATAAACAAAACGCGCATAACGAGCGCCTTTTGCTTTCAAATTGCGCTCGAAAAATTCGTTGAGATCGCCTTGCAGGTCTTCCAGCAAAGCCGGTCGGCAATACCAACTCAGAAACCGTTGTGCCCAACGGGGCGGTTGCGGGGGAACAGCGGGAATTTTCATAGCGATATTTCCAATTGAAAGGCAGGGATCATGCGCCAAAGTCCCTCACGCATCTCTTTGGCATTCAACAAGGCCACTTTGCCGGCTTGGGTTACTTCGTAATAGCGTTTACGCTTGCCGCCGCGGGCATTGGTCGCCTCCCCCAATCGACTTTTGACCAATTCTTTTTCTTCGAGGCGATTAAGTACAGCATGTACTACCCCTAACTTCGCGGCGCGACCCGTGTGTTTTTCCAGTTCATCACAGATAGCTACACTGTAGGCTTCGTTGAGAAGTGCCGCAATGGTGAGCAATACCAATTCTTCAAATTCCCCCAGGTTGGTTCCTTTCATAGGTATTTTGTACGTTGATTGCTTATTTATTCAGTAAATGTATGTAAAATGCTTTTAATTTATTCGTTATTTGTATGTAAAATATTTTTTGACATGGTATGTTCGTAAAAATCATAGGTTTGTAAAAAATACTAAACCATTGCCCCTTTCGGCTTTTTGCAACATCATGGATAAGGACATTACTCTTCGGATTATTTTAGAGAAACCAACAGCAGGAGTCGTTTTCGGGGTTCAGCAGGGAAGCGGCCACAACTACGTGACCCTCCAGCCGCAAAAATCGCAGGGAGAAGACCTCACGTTTGAGTCCGGCATAAAACTGAAATCCCAAAACGACGAATTACCTGTTTTTGTGGGGGCAATCACCCAAGGCCCTCCCAAGGAGCGATTTGTTTATATTGACATTGGCAGGGCAGCAGGACAATTTGATTCGATTTGGAGCCGTCGGTTGAAGATCCCGTTGAAAAGTATTACATGGGAGTTAATTGCTCAACTAAAATCCTCTCCGCAATCCATTTTGGAAGTAAGAGTGCCGGGAACCGGAAAAGACGGAAGCCCTAATTGCGCAAGTGTTAAACTTGTGGAAGGGTGGAAGATGGCAGAATGAAAATGGCCTAGAAAGAAATCGAATAGCTTCCGAATGTGAAACAGCGGAAACTATTCGATTGAGAAAAGACTTTTATTGCTTTACTTGAATTGGTTTACAAAGTTGTACCTATCGTTTTAACCCCTATCCCCGGCCCTTGCGGTCCGCCGCCGCGGCCCCTTTCAGGAGAAAGGGAGCTGCAAGAAGTCCCTCCACTGAAAGGGGAGGGATTTAGGGTGGGGTTGTGTATAACCTAACAAACCAATTCACTTTACTTTCTACCCTTTGGTACGGTATAAGGTACCGTTTTCTACCACATACAGAGTATTGTTCATCGCTACAATGAGGGTCACTTGGCTCAAAATGCCTTTAGGACCTACTTGTTCGTAATGTCCTTCTTTGTCGGTTTTGTAGAGAGTGCCGTCAGCCTCTACACTCCACAGAAAACCGCGGTCAGCCACCATAGCAATGGTATTTTCCCAGTCACCGGTATTGCCTACCTGTTGCCAACGGAGCGAACGCATATTGGTTTTGTAGAGAGTGCCTTTTTCAACTGTCCAAAGGTGGCCATCCATAGCCTCCAACATATCGGCATCCGAAAACTCCCCTTTGTTGCCGATTTGTACCCAAGAACCGTCTTTGGAAGTTTCGTACAAAGTTCCGTCTGTTTCGATGCTGTAGAGTTTACCGTTCAGTCCTACCATGCCGGCTGTATTTTTCCAGTCACCTGTTTTTCCTACTTGTTGCCAAGCAACGGTAACGGCGTTGGTACGGTACAATGAGCCGTCTTCTACGGTCCATATTTCACTGTCCATAGCTACCAAAACATCGACATTGTCAAACTCCCCTTTTTTTCCCAGTTGTCGGTAATTTCCCTGTTGGTCGGTTTTAAACAGAGTACCGTCTTTCTCGACGCTGTACAGAAACCCACCCATAGCCACCACATCAATGGTATTAGCCCAATCGCCTTTGTTTCCGACTTGTTCCCACTGTTGGGCCTTGAGTAATTGAGGCAGTAATAGAACCGCCAAAGAAGTAATACGCAAAAAATGCTTCATCATAGGTAAAATGAGTTAGTATTGGTTAGAAAAATAATAAAAGGTAAGCGTACTTGTAGCGGGAGGATGCGGACGGGTACTGAAGAATAATTAGGACAAACCTAATGAATTTCCGAATCAGTGAAAATCGTCGGAAGTCTGTCTCGGTGTATTGGCAGTTTCAAATAAAAATAACTTGATGGGCGTAGGGTTTTATCCGTGAGATATTTGAGAAAAGATGAAAGCAGAATAGAACTCTGTTTTCATCTTTTCTGAAGTAATTACAAATTCTTACTCATTTCCAACATTCGGTCTACGGATTCATACGCCTTGCGACGAATCTCTTCCGGGACGGTGATTTCGGGTTGTTCGTACAAAAGCGCATTGTAAAGCTTCTCAACCGTGTTCATTTTCATGTACGGACACTCGCTGCAAGCGCAGGTATTGTTTTCGGTGGCAGGTGCAGGAATGATTTTCTTACCGGTACCGGCGGCCGCCTGCTTCATTTTATGCAGAATTCCCGCTTCTGTAGCTACAATAAACTCGTCGTTGGCACTTTCATTCACAAATTTCAATATAGCAGTGGTGGACCCTACAAAATCGGCCTGTAACAAAATATTGTCCTTGCATTCGGGATGTGCTACCAACAAAGCATTCGGGTATTTTTCGCGGAGCGCTTTCAATTTGGCTTCCGAAATGTCCACGTGCACAATACAGGCGCCGTCCCACAATACCATCTCGCGACCCGTTTTCTTGGCCACATATCGCCCTAAGTTGGCATCAGGAGCAAAGATGATTTTTTGATCTTTCGGTAATTGCTCCACGATCTTCACCGCGTTGGACGAAGTCACAATAATGTCGGACAACGCCTTGATTTCTGCCGAGCAGTTGATATAAGAAAGCACCAAATGATCCGGGTATTGGGCTTTAAAAGCGGCAAACTTATCGGCAGGGGCAGAATCTGCCAACGAACAGCCGGCGTTCAGGTCAGGAATCACCACTTTTTTCTCCGGGCTCAGGATTTTGGCGGTTTCGCCCATGAAGTGAACCCCGCAAAACACGATCATATCGGCAGGCGTACTTGCGGCCTGTTGCGACAGCCCGAGACTGTCGCCGATATAATCCGCTAAGTCTTGAATGGCCCCGTCTACGTAGTAGTGAGCCAAAATCACCGCATTTTTTTCTTTACGAAGTCGGTTGATCTCCGCAACCAAATCTACCCCCGGAGCGGCGGCTTCGCGCACGAATCCATATTTTTGTACCTGTTCGAGAATTTCCATTATCATCTGATATTTGGCCCAAACTTACACAATTTGTTTTTTGATTTTAAGCAGATTTTTCTGATTTTAGATGGCAAGTCATTGTTTAATGCCTACTTTGCCATGAGTTCAACAAAATTCACTTCCTAAAAATGCCTTGGGCGAAATACATTTCCGTCGTGTTAGCGAGCATGTTAAAGTTTGTGGCGGGGCCTTTGGCGGGGATTGCGCTGAATCTCAAATGGTGGGAAACGGCCCTGTGTACCGTGGCAGGAATGATGCTCAGTGTCGTGCTTTTCGTATTTTTAGGCGCGGGAATACAATTATTGATCGGGCGGTTTCAAAAAAAGAAACCGCGCCTTTTTACGAAGCGTACTCGATTGGCCGTGAAAGTTTGGCAGCGGTCAGGCATGATGGGCATTGCCTTGCTTACACCTTTGCTTTTCACCCCCATAGGAGGTACGTTGATTGCGGTGTCTTTTAAAGTACCGCGCTGCAGCATTATTCTGCAAATGTTGCTTTGGGGCGTGATTTGGGGGATTGTTATCACGTTAGCCATTTACCGATTCCGTGACTTTTTTTAGAAAGAAGAATGACTCAAAAGTATTCACCGACGCGGTTTCTGAAACCCCCGGTCGGTGAATATTGAAAAATTAAGCAAAAATGGCGTTGACGCTTAGTTCAAAACCGGAAAGAATGGGTTTGGCCGAACAAATATCATCATCGGTACAGATTTGTACTTGTTTACGTGAAGTGTAAACATGGATTGTCTTATTTTCAGGATAAATCAACCACAGTACCTTTACCCCTGCTTTAAAATATTCAGCCGTTTTTTCTTCAACTTTATTGGCATTGTCACTTCCTGAAATAATTTCTATCACAAATTCAGGAATTTCATCATCACCTTGCCTCATTTTACTCTCCTGCTCAATTGAAAAATAGGCAATATCAGGTCTTCTCATTTGAATCCCTGTTAATTGAACATCTTGTTCCGTGATAAATGTACCTGTTTTCCAATAGCCTTTTGAAATAAAAAAGCGATTCAGTACCCCGAAAATGTGAAACTGCGTTTTGTTCATACCAACAAATTTGATAAGCTCACCGTCATTCCATTCGTATTTAAAGCCGTCTTCCGGCTCCCAAACCATAAACTCTTCCAAGGTTTTGGGCAGAAGTGCTGTCTCTCTTGTTTCAATCATTGGTTTTGCCGATTATTTTACTCAAAAATAAATGATATTAGCCGATTTCCAAAATAGAGAAATCGGCTAAAGACCCAATTCGGATAGTTGTTATTTATCCCCGAGAATCAAAGGAACATTGCCTTTTCCACCCATAATCACTACCTTGGCATTAGGGGAGTTGGCCAATTCTTTTTGGGCTTTAATTTGTTCGTATTGCAACTGACGGTCGGTCAAGCTTTCGGAAATAATGCGCTGATAATCGGCGATCCCTTGTGCTTCTACCCGTTTACGTTCAGCTTCCTGTTTTTCTTTACTCAACACAAATTGCATTTTTTGTGATTCCTGTTCTGCATTGATCTTTGATTCAATGGTTTTTTTCACCGACTCCGGTAAACTGATATTCCGGATTAAGACGTTTTCCAACAATATTCCCCGGTTTTTAAACTCCTGTTCGATTTGCTTCGAAATGCGTGTCTGAAACTCATCCCTTTTAGAAGAGTAAAGGGCTACTGCATCGTAATTCACGGCGTTATCACGAATTCGCGTGCGGGTGATAGGGCGTACAATTTTCTCCACGTAAGTAGGGCCGATTTCCCGGTAAATTTTGGGCGCTTCGGTCGGAATGATTCGGTACAGCACCGTCAAGTCTATTTCTACCTGCAATCCGTCGGCGGTCAGAATGCGAATAGCGTCATCGCCTTCTTTATCGCCTTCATCATGTACGGCCGACATGGTATAATTCTGGGTTTTGGTATCCAAAGCCGTTACTTCCACTAACGGATTGACAAAGTTCAATCCACTTGTCAAGATGGTGTTGCTTACTTTTCCGAATAACGACTGAATCCCCACCGTACCGGCATCAATCTGCTTGATACTTGACGTTAAAATACCGAAGATAATTAAAACAGCACCCGCCACTTTGACCGGACGGGAAAACTTAGAGAAGGACAACGAAGGGGTATTGACAGCAAAACCGGCTATCAGTACAATAACCCCGATAATAATCAGAAACATAACAGTTTGGGTTTAAAATTTACACCACAAACGTACGTGTTTCCGGTACCGGTTGTACACGATTAGGAAGAAAGGTTAAGGGAGTTTAAAATCAGTAAAAAAACGGGAAGAACGGTATGCCAAATTAGACGCCGTTTTGTCCTCTTTATTTTTCCACAGGTTCTAATTTTTCTTTTATCATTTTAGGCTTAATAATTAACCGAAGCGACTGATCGTAAGTGACATAATTCCACAGCCAGTTGATAAAAATCAACAATCGGTTTTTGACCCCTACGATGGATATTAAGTGGACAAACATCCACGTCAACCAAGCAAAAAAGCCTTGGAATTTCCAGAACGGGAGGTCCACTACGGCCAAATTTCGCCCCACAGTGGCCATAGAGCCTAAATCTTTGTAGGTAAAAGGCTTCATTTCCTGACCGCGCAGCAGTTTGCCTAAATTCTTAGCCAACAATTCGCCTTGCTGCATGGCGGGTTGGGCCAGTTGTGGGTGCCCGTTCGGGTATTTTTCTTCCGTCATTAAGGCTAAATCGCCGATCGCAAAAATAGTGGATAACCCCTCCACCTGATTGAAACGATTGACTTTGATACGTCCGCCCCTTCCGTAGGCCGTTGTCGGGATACCCTCCAAGCCATTGGCTTTCACACCGGCAGCCCAAATCAGGTTATTGGTTCGAAGCCGGTCGCCGGTATTGGTAAAGGCATATTTTCCGTCAAAATCCGTAATGCGTACCCCCAAACGCAGGTTCACCCCTAAATCAGTAAGATATTGCTTGGCCTTTACCGAAGCTTCATCCGACATTACCTCCAATACCTCCGACGAAGATTCATAGAGATAGATCTGCATGGAATCAAAGTTGAGTTCGGGGTAATCTTTCGGTAAAATGTGCCGTTTCATTTCGGCCAAGGTCCCGGCTATTTCAACGCCCGTCGGACCGCCTCCGACAATGACCACATTCATCAATCCAAGCCGCTCTTCCAGCGTTTCTACGCTGAGTGCGTCTTCAAAATTCTGCAACATTCGGTTTCGAATCGCTAAAGCTTCCGAAACGGACTTCATTGGCATGGCGTTCTCAATGATGTTTTTCATCCCAAAAAAATTGGTGTCCGCTCCCGTGGCCAATACCAAGTAGTCGTACTCGATCGCCCCTAAACCGGTTTCTATGACATTGGTTTCGGGATGGATACTTACCACTTCCGTTACGCGGATGTGCACATTTTTTTTGGATTGAAATACTTTACGCAGCGGAAAAGAAATCGAGCTGGGTTCCAAACCCGCCATGGCCACTTGGTAAAACAAGGGCTGAAATTGGTGGTAGTTGTTTTTGTCAATAAGTACAATCTGTAAATCTGAATTTTGCGAGAGCTTGCGGGCAAGCACAAGCCCACCGAACCCCGCGCCCACAATGACGACGCGTTTTTGTTCGGTTTTGGGGAGATTGGGAGTCATTTTTGCAGTAGAAAGTTTATCAGACAGTTTCCTGCTGAAAACGGGTAACTGTCTATTTTGAGAACATTGCGAGCGGGTTGTTGGTTCGTTATTTGGAAACGACTTTTATTGCTCCTTTCACCCTTTCAGCCTTTTCTTTCAGTTTTTTTAAATCACTGTCGGTCACGGTAATATGTCCCATTTTACGGAAAGGTTTCGTTACTTTTTTACCATACAAAAACGGATAGACTCCTTGCATGGCCAGAAGCGCTTCCATTCCTTCGTAATGAGCCGGGCCCGTATGACCTTCTTCTCCCAATAAATTGACCATGGCTGCGGGAGTATAGGCTGTTGTATCTCCTAAGGGTAAATTGAGAATGGCCCGCCAATGTTGCTCAAACTGCGAGGTAAAATTAGCCCGAATGGTATGGTGTCCGCTGTTGTGCGGGCGCGGGGCGACTTCGTTGATAAGTACTTGGCCGTCTTTGGTCAAAAACATTTCCACGGCCAGAAGCCCTACAATCCCGATGGCTTCCGCCGTTTTCTTGGCCAATGCTTCTGCTTGCTTTTCCACTTCTGCTGTTATTTCGGCGGGAGCAAAAAGATATTCTACCAAATTGGCTTCGGGATGAAACACCATTTCGACCGTCGGGAAAGTGGCTACTTCTCCCTTTTCGTTACGCGCTACGATCACCGCCAATTCTTTGTCAAAATCAACAGCTTTTTCGAGCAATCCGGGGGCATCGAAGGCTTTTTCAAAATCGGCCGGCGATGCAATGCGTTGCACTCCTTTGCCGTCATAACCGTCGCGCCCTAATTTATGGAAGGCGGGTAAAAAGGCGGCATAGCGGCGAACATCTTCCCGATTTTCGGTCAAAATAAAATCGGCCGTCGGTAATCCGTGGTCGCGGTAAAATTGTTTTTGGGTGCGTTTGTCCTGAATCAGGCGAATCACGTGCGGTTGCGGAAATACCTTTTTCCCGGCTCGCTCCAGGGCTTCCAAGGCTTCCACATTCACTTTTTCAATCTCAATGGTGAGTACTTCCACATCCTGACCAAATTGATAGACGGCCTCGTAGTCTTGTAAAGAACCTTCAACGAATTCGGGCGCAATTGCGGCGCAGGGTGCATCTGCGGCGTCCAAAATCTTTACGTTCAGATTCCAATCAATGGCCGCCTGTAGCAGCATCAGTCCCAATTGTCCTCCCCCGAGAACGCCTACTTTTTTGTTAATATCCAGCACTTTGTATGTTATTTGTTTTCCGTTAATTTTTATCCGTAACCGTAAACTCTAAACCGTACTTGCCCGTAAACTAATCGTCCAACTCGTCCGGGTCGTTAATTTCAAACCATTCATAAATAGCCTCATCGGCCATTTTGAGAGCTGTTTCCAAGTCTTTGACTTTAGCAGGTGCTTCAAATACAACACCTCCTTCATCGATGCACCTTACCGGGCTTTCTGATTCTCCCAACTGTCCGAATTCTACCGACCCGTACGTCTCCGCCCAGCGATAGAGGTAGGGATACGCCTTTTGTAAACTCATTTTTTCTGATTTTTGGTTTGGGCGCAAAGTTAAAGACTCCTTTGATTATCCCATTGATTTTGGCCGGGAAAGTCGCAGTTCGAGCATCAATCAAGGGTAAAACGGTTTTAGCATCCGGATGCAATAATTAGTATCTTGCAGGCCGAAACGAAAGAATCTGTAGACAAACCCACTTTTTAAGACCAACATGGCACTGTCGGAAGGTGAAAAAGCACCCCCGTTTGAGGCAAAAGACCAAAACGGAAACACCGTCAAACTATCTGATTTTCAAGGTAAGAAGGTGGTTTTGTATTTCTATCCGAAAGACAGTACTCCCGCTTGTACGGCTCAAGCCTGCAGTCTCCGCGATAATTACGATGTATTGCTGACTCAGGGCTATATAGTGCTGGGGGTAAGCGGAGATATTGAAAAATCCCATAAAAAATTTGCTGACAAGTATAGATTACCGTTTTCGCTCTTGGCCGATCCGGAACACAAAATCATTGAATCTTACGGGGTTTGGGGCGAAAAAATGCTTTATGGTCGAAAATACATGGGAATCGTTCGCACTACCTTTTTGATCAACGAAAACGGTATCATTCAGGAAGTTATTTCAAAAGTAAACACTAAGAATCACGCGGAGCAAGTGCTTGTCTGAGTAATTTTTTTGAGTGACCTTTACTAAAAGTGTCAATTAGACATTTATATTTGTAACAAATTCAATTCTACCAATACTTTACAATTCAAATGACTGAACTTCAAAGCATTGCTTCGCAAGTAAGACGCGATATTTTACGAATGGTTCACGGCTGTCAATCGGGCCACCCCGGCGGGTCGCTCGGTTGCACCGATTTGTTGGTTGCTCTGTATTTCCAACAAATGAAGATCAACAACCGCAAAGGCAAAGGCGGCTATCTTTCGTTTAATATGGATGGGAAAGGCGAAGATCTGTTTTTCTTATCCAACGGCCATATTTCACCGGTATTCTATAGTGTGTTGGCTCGACGCGGGTATTTTGATGTCAAAGAAATGGCTACTTTCCGTAAACTCAATTCCCGGTTGCAGGGACATCCCACGACTCACGAGCACTTACCGGGGGTACGTATTGCTTCCGGCTCCTTGGGCCAAGGTCTTTCGGTAGCGATCGGTGCAGCTCTGTCCAAAAAGTTGAACGGCGATAAAAACCTCGTGTACTGCCTCATGGGCGACGGCGAGCAACAGGAAGGGCAAGTATGGGAAGCGGTACAGTTTGCCCCCAACCACAACGTAGATAATTTAGTCGCCTTTGTGGATGTAAACGGCCAACAAATTGACGGTTCCACGCTGAAAGTGAACAACAACCGTGACCTCGGTGCCAAATACAAAGCTTTCGGTTGGCGTGTCTTGAGTGTGGATGGTAATAATATGGACGAGTTGGTAACCTTACTTCGCAAAATCAAGCGATTGGTAGGTAAAGGGCAGCCAATCGCCGTAATGCTGAAGACCGAAATGGGCCAAGGCGTAGATTTTATGATGCACAGCCACAAATGGCACGGTGTAGCCCCTAACGATGCGCAACTGGAAGCCGCCTTAGCCCAATTGCCGGAGACTTTGGGTGATTATTAAATCCACTTTTCAACTTTGACAAAGTTTAAAACTTTGTCAAAGTTCATTTCTGATGAAACTCCAAAAACTTCATATCAAAAACTTCAAATCCATTGTGGATTTGGAAATCGTTGAACCCAATCCGTTTACGGTCTTTGTCGGACCCAACGGGTCGGGCAAATCGAATATTTTTGAGGCATTGGAGTTTATAAATATAGGAAATAGAAGCTCTTATTGGGAGTCTGCTATCAGTTTATTTGGCGGTGAGGAAAGTTTTTTAAATCGAAATAATAAGAATACATTTTCGGCAGAAATTGATTTTCAAAATTTTAAAGTAATAACTGAGAAGTTATCTTTTAGAAGCGGTGATAGGAAATATAATGCTTATTCTTCGCTTTTTTTTGACAAAGATGATTTGCCACACACAAATGACACCAAAGAGCATTTATCTAAGTCAGTGGATGTTAGATATATGGATGAAATATCTTTTGAACAATTTTTTTACTGGTATACTCATATTTTTATCGGTCAAAAGAGTAGGCAAAAACTTAACTATACTGGAGACTATTTGCTAAGTTTATCTACTGATAACCTCGAAAAAGTCCTCAAACGCATTCTACAAGAAGAAACGAAAAAAGTAGAAATCAAAGAATGGCTTGATTTATTTATTCCCGGTTTTGAGAACATTGAAATCGTATCAAGTGAATTGAGTAGTACGGATACATTAGTGATGTACGAAAAAGGAATTAAAAAACCTTTCACCAAAGATCTGCTTTCCGATGGTACTTACAATATTCTGGCGCTTCTGACGGCTGTTTATCAATCGGATGAGCCGCAATTTTTGTGCATTGAAGAGCCGGAGAACGGTTTGCATCCACAAGTCATCAGAGAGTTGGTTTCGTTTTTCAGAGAAGCTTGTCAAAATGGACATTATATTTGGCTCAATACCCACTCGCAGACCTTGGTAGATTGCCTTACTACGGATGAAATTATTTTGGTGGACAAAATCAAAGGCGAAACGCAGGTAAAGCAATTGAAAGGCCGTAGTCTAAGTAATTTGCCTGCTTCGGAACTCTGGTTATCGGGCGCACTGGGAGGGGGCGTTACATGGTAAAAGTAGGTTATATTTGCGAAGGTGATACCGAGACGATTGTGTTTAACAGTACCGAATTCGACGATTTTTTGCGCTCAATAGGCATCGAAAAGGTAGGCCGTGCTATTAAATCGGGAAGGGATGACCGAGAAGGCGGAAAAGATAATATGAAACCGGGTAGTGAAATAGTGCTTGCTAATATCACTGCCCTCAAAGAACAGGGCGCAGCGTTCATTGTTTTCATTCGGGATTTGGAAGATTTACCCTGTATCACCTCGGCCAAAGAAGAAGTTATCACGATTGAAAAATCGTATAAATTGATTACCGTCAGAGCTTTTGAATCACTGTTTTTGGCCGATTCACAAACCCTTTCAGCTCTTTTGGGAGAAGAATATGAATATCCATTTCCCGAAAAAGCGGTTAATCCGTATGAAGAATTACGCCAAATTTTTGTAGAGAAAAGAGGAGAAAACAAAGGAATCGGTACTAATAAAAAGAAAATAGCCGGCCTTTTTGTAAAACATGGTTTCTCCCTGCATCGCGCCGCTCAACACCCCAACTGTCAAAGTGCCGCTTACTTTTTAAATAAACTAAAACACATACAAAGCCCCCAAACCCCCAACAGGGGCTTTCCTAACCAAAATTACCCCATTGAGGGGCAGGGGGCTGAATTATGAAAAAATATACCTTCACCGAAAAAAAAGACACCCGCAGCGGATTCGGCGCGGGCATGCAGGTTTTAGGACAAACCAACCCCAACGTGGTAGCCATGTGCGCCGACTTGGTAGGCTCGTTGAAACTCGATGCCTTCATTAAAGAAAACCCCGAGCGGTTTATTCAGTGCGGTATTTCGGAAGCCAATATGATCGGCATGGCCGCCGGTCTGACCATCGGCGGTAAGATTCCGTTTGCTACGACCTTTGCCAATTTCGGTTCAGGGCGTGTGTACGACCAAGTGCGTCAGAGTGTAGCTTACTCCAACAAGAACGTTAAAATCGCCGTATCACACGCGGGCCTGACACTGGGCGAAGACGGTGCCACTCACCAAATTTTGGAAGATTTGGCCATGATGCGCGCCTTACCCGGCATGACGGTCATCAATCCGTGCGATTATAACCAAACCAAAGCTGCCACAATCGCCGTGGCTGAACACGAGGGACTGCGTTTATTTGCGTTTCGGTCGCCGGTCATTCCGGTTTACCGACCCTGACCAAAAATTTGAAATCGGAAAAGCCTGGACGGTCAATGAGGGCACCGACGTAAGTATCTTTGCCACAGGCCACTTGGTGTGGGAGGCCATCCAAGCGGGTGAAATGCTGGAAGCTGAAGGGATCAACGCCGAAATTATCAATATCCATACTATTAAACCTTTGGACGAAAAAGCCATCTTAAAATCAGTAAAAAAGACGGGTTGTTTGGTGTCGGCCGAAGAACATCAGGTAGCCGGAGGCTTGGGAAGTGCCATTGCCGAATTGTTGATTCAAGGCAAAGCCTATCCGCAGGAGTTTGTGGCTGTAAAAGACAGTTTCGGAGAAAGCGGTACTCCGGCCCAATTGATGGAGAAATACGGCCTCAGCGCTAAGGATATTGTCGCCGCCGCCAAACGGGCTATCTCGAGAAAAAGTTAAATGTTAACCGTTATCCGTTATTAGATAAGAAAAACAGCTTGTTACTTCCATTAAATAACGGATAACAATTAACAGATAACCTAAAACGCAGCGCATGACCGACCAAGCCATTCTTGAAAAATTTGCCAATCCCGAAAGCCGTAATTTTGCTTTCAATCAACTGGTACGCAAGTATCAGCAAAAAATATATTGGCACATTCGAAAGATGGTGATTGACCACGACGATGCCGACGACTTGACCCAAGAAACGTTTATCAAAGCCTGGCAATCGTTGGAAAATTTCAGGGGGGATGCACAACTGTTTACGTGGATCTACCGAATCGCCACCAATGAATGTCTGAACTTTTTGAACAAAAAACGTCGTCGCTTTTTTTTGTCCATTAATGATGTCGAAGGGGAGTTATTGGAAAAATTGGAAGAAGCCGCCGGCACTGCCGACTATCCGATGGGGGGGGATGAAATACAACTCAAACTTCAAAAGGCCTTGCTGACCTTACCCGAAAAGCAGCGATTGGTCTTTAATATGAAATATTTTGATGATATGAAGTACGAGGAAATTTCCGAAATCACCGGAACGTCAGTAGGGGCTTTAAAAGCAAGTTATCATCATGCTGCCACAAAAATTGAAAAGTTTTTGAACGGAGAAGATTAAACTTTATTGTACGAAGGTTGTCAAAAGAGAAAACAATGATGTAGGGAGATAATCCATTCCTCCCAACCCAACTCAACCACATCCATGAAACGTATCAAATTAGAAGACATCAACCGCTCATTGCCCTATAAAGCACCCGAAGACTATTTTGACAAATTGCCTTCGGTCATGCAGAAGCGCATTCAGGAACATATAGCAGAGAAAGAACACCCTTTTACCATTAGTTGGTCGTGGCGCCGGACGGCGTTGGCAGGAGCGGCGGCAAGTGTAGTTGGCGTGTTGCTTTGGGTGACTTATCCGCAACGACAATATGCATTAGGTGATGAACCGCTCAGTCAAGTAACAAACACCGAAATAGTGAATTACCTGAAAGACAACCAAATCACCCAGCAGGAAATGGATGAACAAGCGCAGTTGAGCGACGTTTACGGGGAGGAAGAAGTCCTGTTGCAACAACTCAATGTAGATGATGAAGACCTCAAAAAAGCGATACAGGAAGTTGATTTGGAAGGTACGATTTAAACAACATTACTATGAGAAAATTATTGTTCTTACTGTTTTTTACCCTCGGTGTTGAAACGGTCATTGCCCAAGACGGCGGCAATCAAAAAATAGAAAATGCGAAGATCGGCCTGATCACCAATCGCCTGAACCTTTCAGCGGAACAGTCGCAGCAGTTTTGGCCTGTTTATAACGAATTTGATGCCAAGAAAAAAGACATCCGGCGTCAAATGCGTCGGCTGATTGTGGAAACGAATACGCTGACTACCCCCGACGAAAAAATCCTGGCTAACATCAAAGAAACGCTCAACTTGCAACAGAAAGAAGTGGACTTGGAGCGCGACTACATGAATAAATTCCTGAAAGTGATCAATGTACGGCAATTGGCCGAACTCTATAAAGCAGAGCAGGTCTTTACTCAAATGCTTCTCCAACGACTGAACAAAAATCGGCAAATGGAGAAGCAATAAAGAATGATTTTACGTGAATCTTGTCGTATGCTACAAAAAGCAATGCTGCCGATTAATCGGCAGCATTACTTTTTGTAGGCATGATTGATAACATGATTTGTGTCGGATTACATTTTTGATTTATGTTTGAAGAATATTTTAAATCTGAACCCGTATTTAAAGCAACCGGATTGGAAAAACTAAAGCTTACGGATAACGATTAACCGATAACAATTAACGTATTTTCATGCAACAATACCACGACTTACTTCGCCATATTTTAGAGAACGGAACGCGCAAAACGGACCGCACCGGTACGGGAACCATCAGTGTATTCGGTTACCAAATGCGTTTTGATTTACAAAAAGGATTCCCGTTAGTGACCACCAAAAAAGTACATACGAAGTCTATTATTCATGAACTGTTGTGGTTTTTGAAGGGGGATACCAACATCCAATACCTCAAAGAGCACGGGGTAAGTATCTGGGACGAATGGGCCGATGCCGAGGGTAATTTAGGGCCCGTGTACGGCAAACAATGGCGCAGTTGGGAAGCCCCGGACGGGCGTGTGATTGACCAATTACAGGAGGTGTTGAAACAACTCAAAAACAGTCCCGATTCGCGGCGTATCATTGTTTCGGCCTGGAATCCGGCCGATTTGCCTAAAATGGCCTTGAGTCCGTGTCACGCATTGTTTCAATTTTATGTGGCCGATAACAAACTATCGTGCCAACTGTACCAACGCAGTGCCGACGTTTTTTTGGGGGTACCGTTCAACATCGCCAGTTATGCGTTGCTCACCATGATGATAGCGCAGGAGTGCGGCTTAGAATACGGTGATTTTATTTGGACAGGCGGTGATACCCACATTTACAGTAATCATTTGGAGCAAGTCGAACTTCAATTATCACGCGAATTACGCCCTTTGCCCGTAATGAAGCTCAATCCGGAGGTGAAAAGTATATTTGACTTTACATTTGGCGATTTTACGTTGGAAAACTATAACCCGTGGCCGGCCATCAAAGCACCCGTCGCCGTGTAATTGTAATAAGAAACAACAGTTTGTTCATTTTAACTCTTCTACATACAGGGTATTGCCGTCGGCAGTGCGCTGTATTTTTTTGCCGTTAATGGCTAACGAAAATTGTACGGGTTCGAAAGCTTCCGCAAACGTATCTTGAAAGAGTAAAAGACGTTTCCCCGTTTTCGGGTTTTTCCAAACTTGTAACCACGGCTGATTGTACTTAAAAGCACGGGCAAACTCTCCCGTATCGTTTCGCCATTCGGCCTTGACGGTTTTTTGATTGGGGCGCCGGTAGTCAAACCCATAACTTTCCCGCACTTGACTGCCGTCCAAAATGCCTTGGTATTTGGCAAAAAGCTCGTGTGCCTGTACCATAGCAGCTACGCCCAAAGCATCTTTTCCGATGTAATCCTGTTCTAACGCAGGGCAAGGGGGCGTATCTTTTCCTTGGTATTCGTACACAAAATACCCGCCCGTATTTTGCGAGACACACGATAATTTTCCGTTGATGGTGGAATAGCGCAGCGCTTGGTAAGGGTTGTAGGACTGCCCGAAAACCCAGTAATTCGTATAAAAAACGCGCGGATTGCAAAGGTGGACAAACACCGCATCCCGAATCAGATTCATCGGATACATCACTCGATTGTCTAATTGGCGAATGTAGCCGAGCGTATTATTGCCGATTTTGAAGCGCCGGGTTAAACTGCGGCGGGCGTCTTGCGGTTTGTCTTCGTAGGGCCACAGAAAATTCAGAAATTTAACGCTCGGCGGGGCCGTGATAGATTTAAGGTTGAGCATGTCCAACGTTCTCAGATACCAAGTGACGGGTGATTTCCATACCTGTGCCGGTTGGTCTTGGGAATCAGCAGTGTTGACCATCATGCTTGTATAACCGAAGCCTGTCATCAGGATATTCGGGGAAGGCAGTCGGACGTTTTGGATGGCACCGGCATTTTGATGAATGGCCAAATAATCATCCACATTTTTTTTGTCGGCGCTCCAGTTATCATTGGCATAGCCGTCTAATTTGAAGGATTTATTTTGGAAGTTGAACGTGAGGGGTTCTCCGATCCAAGAGAAAAACAATTTGCCGTGCCGCTTATAAATTCGCTCTGACAGGTCATACATGGTTTTTCGGAAATTAGGGTCGCTCATATCCCATTGCCAACCCTCATTTTGGGGGTCGTGTGGTTCAAAATCCATCGCAAATACTTCTGACGGAACTTGCGTGGCCAACCAATCAGCCGCTATATCCAACTGCTTAGCGTCAAATTTGGTAATTCCCTGCCTGTTTTTGGGACGTATGTGGCGCATCATGTCCACCACTTGCCCGGCGTACAGGAGACGAAATTTTTCTTGGTTGACAAACCAGCCGACTTTTCGCAAATTCTCAATGGGCTCGTCCATCGGGATAGTTTCTGAGCCGTATTTTTTGTTGGGTAAAAGTTTAAACGCAGGGGTTTGCTTAAAGATACCGATGTCACCAACGGCCTTGTTGTCGGGCCAAAGCGGCTGAGTATAAGCTAATTTCGATTTAGATTGGTCCAGCGAATCCCGTACCCAAAAAATCAACTCCGCCACGCCGGCGTATTTATGTTTTCCATTAGTTACGTTAAGTGCCGAAATGAGCCAACCCTCTGAATTGATATTATTGACCTCCGTAATGTATTTCACTACGTGTACCCAACGGTTAGACAAAACAGGCAATTGGCTAAGTTGGCGGGCATCCATTCGGTTGACGCTGCCGTTGATGGCATAATAAGCCGTGCGACCGGCTTCCGGCTTGGCCTCATCCGTCAGGTAAAGTCGATTGTCGGAGCGGCGGACCAAACGGAGTTTAAGTTGGCGGTCTTCGTAGCGGTTCGTGTCCGGCTCAAACTCAAAATAAACAATAGCGGCTTTGGCGTCGGCAAGGGCCGGCAGGGCAGCTTCAGCAGAAACGGGAGGGGGGGGCGAATCGGCGGAACGGTTCTTAAATAAAAGAAACGCGGCAGCTGCTATAACGGCCGAGAGGGCTATTTTTATCATTCTTTTCACTTAACAATGTCCTTCAAGTCTTCGAGGTAACGCCTGACTGTTTCCAACTGTTGTACAACACGATTGATTTTGTTGCGCTGACTGCGCCCCGATTCTATCATTTGGCGGGCGGCGGCAAGCTTGTGTTTTTTGTGTTCAACGAGATAAACAATTTCATCCAACAGTTCCAGGTCAGCGGGAGTATATATCCGATCGCCGCTGCGTTTTTCGGGGCGAAGCATCGGAAACACCGTTTCCCAATAGCGCAGTTTGGAAGGCTCAAACCCGTAGCGGGCGGCTACTTCATTGATATCGTAGTAGAGTTTATGGGTATCTTGGGTCATGGCAGAGACTAAAAAATGCAGACAAAGGAGGGGAAACTAATTACTTCCATAGTATTGCAAATAGGCTGAAAGTCGGTCATAGTTATGACATTCGGTTTCGTTGGCAAATTTAGCAAGGTAGTCCCGATAAATCTCTTCCAATCGTTGATAACGGGGATTATCATTGAGTTTTGCCGCAATAAGTCCTTTAAAACAGCGGTGAATTTGATTGTAGAGGTATTTGGAAGGCTTATGCGGAACACTGTTGAGCACTCGGTCAATATCGCTTAACTTAGCCACCGAATTCAAAAAGGAAAAACCGGAATAGATCATAAACTCTTTGATAGATTCGCAGGTGTCCGTAAGATCGTCGTCGTTTTGAATCTTATAGCGAAAGTACTTCACATCGTTGTATTTTCCGGTAGAGATGATCAAGGTATTTACATCCGCTCGGAAATCCGTCAAATTAACATTCAGAAACTGTTGGGCGATTTGCTCAATTCGGTCATTTCGGCACCCAACGTGGACTTCGACCCAAGCGTCGGTATCTTTTTCGTATTCTGACACCGAAAAAATGATGTTTACAAAGCCGGCCGGTGTACTTTTGCGAAACTGTTTTTTTTCCATTTGCAAACGAAACCCCTCTGCCTCGAAAAAATCGTACAGAGCGTAGTATAGTTTGGCTTCCGTAGTCTTGATACTCATAAAAAAAAGATACTTTAACGAATAACCGATTCAGTAAACGACCGGTTTACAATTTAAGAAATCAACGCTGATATTTTGATGAAACATCCCTTACTTTATTTTAGAAATTTGCTCCGGTGGTCGCCTATTGCTTTTTTTATCAGCCTGATCGGGTGGGTGAATACCGGCTTCAGTCAGGCCCCCCTTACTCAAACCATTCGGGGCACAATAGTCGACAGCGATAACAATCAGCGACTTAGAGGTGTAAGTGTCCGGCTTGTCGGCCCTGAGATCGGCGCTATCAGTGATTCTGTCGGAAACTTTCGACTGACCAATGTGCCCATCGGTCGGTATTCTCTCCAAGTAAGCAGCGTTGGGTACGAAACGGTCACGATCCCTGAAGTATTGTTGGAAGCGGGAAAAGAAAAAGTAGTAACCGTGACTTTGAAAGAAACCCCGCAACAACTTACCGAGGCGGTGGTTCGGGCTTCCCGTCCACCGGCACTCAGCAGTATTCAAACCATTACCATTGAGCAAACCCTGCGCTTTGCCGCTACGTTTTTTGACCCGGCGCGCTTGGCTACCTCATTTCCCGGGGTAGTGGCGGCCAACGACCAAGCCAACGGACTGGTCATTCGCGGGAATTCGCCAACGGGTACCCAATGGCGTTTGGAAGGCGTGGAAATTGTCAATCCCAATCACCTCAGCAATGCCGGTACTTTCAGCGACCGACCCACCCAAACGGGCGGCGGAACCAATATTCTGAGTGCTCAATTGATGGAACGTGCTGATTTTTTGACGGGGGCTTTTCCCGCGCAATACGGCAATGTACTGGGCGGGGTAATGGACGTACATTTACGCAAAGGGAATGATCAAAAGCACGAATTTACGGGGCAGGCCGGTTTGATCGGGGTAGATATTGCAGCCGAAGGCCCGATTTCACGCAAAAACAAATCCTCTTATCTCGTCAACTACCGCTACTCTTTTACCGGGCTTTTGGCCATGATGGGAATTAAGTTCGGGGGGGAAGACATTCGTTTTCAAGACCTTTCCTTTCATCTGTCCTTTCCTTCACGAAAGATAGGAAATTTTACGGTGTTCGGTATGACCGGCGTGAGCAGCAATGTCTTTAAAGCAGAGCGGGATACCTTGCTTTGGAAATTTCAGAAAGACGGTTTTGACATAGAGTTTAAAAATCGAATGGGCGCTTTGGGGGTGACGCATTCGTTGAATTTAGGAAGGAATACCGTTTGGAAAACGGTGTTGGCCGCATCAGGACTGGAAACACGCCGGGAAGGGTACATATTGTCCAAAACTACGTTCAATCGCTTTTTTGTGCAATTGGATGCTTTTCGAAAAGTACGGTATTCGGCCGCTACCTCGTTGAATCATAAACTTACTGCCGATTGGCAGTTGCAGGAGGGAATGTATTTGACCTATCAGGAAGATTCCGTTCAGATCAACAATCGGGGTGTTGCGGTTGGGAAGTTGCAAGGGTTGATCGTGCAACCTTATTTTTCGCTGTCGGGAAGAATCAGCCCTCGGTTGTCGGTGCAGGCAGGGCTGCATTATTTGTCGTACACTTACAACAAAACAAACTCTTTGGAGCCGCGTGCGTCTCTCCGCTACAACGCCGGTGAACGCACTGCCCTGACATTGGCGTATGGGTTGCACAGCCAATTGCAACTGCCGCAAACTTACTTAGCTCTTAAAAATTCGGATACCCGCTCGTCTGTTTTCCCCAATGTTTTGTTGGGTTTTACCAAAGCGCAGCATTGGGTAGCCGGAGTGGAAAGAAAGTTGCCCAAACAGGCCTATCTTAAAGTAGAGGCTTATTATCAGTCGTTGTACAATGTACCGGTGGCCAAATACGATGCGACGATCAGTTATCGGGTTATACCCGGCTTCTCAGCCCTTAATTTGATCGAAGGGTTTACGGATGGTGAATTGGTCAATAAAGGCACGGGAAAAAACTATGGGATTGAGGCTACCTACCAACAATACTTGGGAAAAGACTTTTATGCGCTTATTACCGGCTCTTTGTACAACTCTACCTACAAAGGGCAGGATGGAGTAGAGCGCAGCACCCGATTCAACGGAAATCACACGTTCAGTTTTGCGGGCGGCAAAGAATTTCATAAACGGCCTAACCGTACCTTTGGTGTAAACCTTCGGGTGTTGTGGTTGGGAGGTTATCGCGATTCTCCGATTGATGCAGAAGCTTCCCGCAGTTCAGGACAAACGTCGTACAAAGTAAATGAGTTGTATACGATCAAAATGAAGGACTATTTCCGCCCCGATGTACGCCTTTTTTGGAAACGAAATAAACAAGGTTATACCCGCACGTGGTCGGTGGATATTCAGAACGTATCCAATACGCAGAATGAAGCCTACAGTTACTACGATATTCTGTTGCGCCAAGTCGTAAAACAGTACCAATTGGGAATGGTGCCCGTACTCAATT
The DNA here is from genome assembly GCA_046329125.1 of Spirosomataceae bacterium. Classification (GTDB taxonomy): domain Bacteria; phylum Bacteroidota; class Bacteroidia; order Cytophagales; family Spirosomataceae; genus Runella. Next base: position 325,102 of record JAXLVD010000001.1, read on the forward strand.
ATCGGGTGGAATTCTAAAAGATTTATTACATAAAAGGCGTATCCGAAGATGCGCCTTTTATGTATAGTATCGGTAATAACTCCGTTTAGTTCACGCCTAATTCTTTCAACACTTCCGTTACTTTGGCGGCAGCTTCTTTGAACTCGATCGCTGAATATACTTTCAGGCCGGATTCGTTGATAATGCGGGCGCCTTCTTCGGCGTTAGTACCCTGCAAACGAACAATGATCGGCACCGGAATATTGCCGATGGCTTTGTAAGCTTCTACCACACCGGTAGCCACGCGGTCGCAACGAACGATCCCGCCGAAGATATTGATCAGGATGGCTTTTACGTTCGGATCTTTCAGAATGATCCGGAAACCGGCTTCTACGGTTTTGGCATTGGCACCACCGCCCACGTCGAGGAAGTTGGCCGGCTCACCGCCCGATAGTTTGATCAAGTCCATGGTACCCATGGCCAAACCGGCACCGTTCACCATACATCCTACGTTACCGTCGAGTTTGACGTAGTTGAGGTTGTTTTCACCCGCTTCTACTTCGAGGGGGTCTTCCTCGTTGGTATCACGCATAAGGGCCAACTCAGGGTGGCGGATCAGGGCGTTATCGTCCAAGTTTACTTTGGCATCTACCGCCATGATTTTATCATCCGAAGTTTTCAACACGGGGTTGATCTCAAACATTGCCGCATCAGACTCCCAATAAGCCGTGTAAAGAGCTGTAATAAACTTGACCATTTCTTTGAAGGCATTGCCCGACAGACCGAACGCAAAAGCTATTTTGCGCGCCTGAAAGCCCTGTAGCCCTACGCGGGGGTCAACCCACTCTTTAATGATCTTTTCGGGCGAATGCTCAGCTACTTCTTCAATGTCCATCCCGCCTTCGGTACTTGCCATAATGACCGGACAGCCTTTAGCGCGGTCCAACAAAATAGACATGTAATATTCTTTAGGCTCTGACGCACCCGGATAGTAGGCGTCTTCTGCCAAAAATATCTTATTGACTTTCTTGCCTTCCGCGCCGGTTTGGTGAGTCACCAACACATGACCGAGCAAGTTGGTGGCGATTTCACGCACTTGGTCGGGCGATTTGGCCACCTGTACACCGCGCTGTTCACTGCCTACAATCTTGCCCTTTCCGCGGCCGCCGGCATGAATTTGCGATTTAACCACTACGAATTTTGAACCGGTACGCTCTGCAATGCTGCGATACGCTTCTACAGCGCGTTCAGGGGTATCTACCACGATGCCATCCTGAATGCGGACACCATATTTTTTGAGTATTTCTTTGCCTTGGTACTCGTGAATATTCATATTTTGTTTTGGTGAGTGTTTAAATAAATTGGTTTGGTCGCGCCAAATTACGGAAAATTTAAGTTGCTTGTTGAATTATGGGTACATAATTAGACGTTCTTTGTGAAACTAACCCATCCGAGCTTTGATTAAACGTTTCATTTACCGACTCCGGAAGTATCGTTTTATGGTATCCGAGCCTCCGATTATCACGTTGGAGGGGCTCTACCCCTTGCTTCTGCTTTTGCTGCTGAGTTTGGTAGCTACGACCTATCATACTGTCCGTATCCAATTCAAAGAAGCCGTTGACTTTTCTCTGGATTGGAATTTATTTCTGAGTTGGATTCCGTTGTTAGTGGCTTTTTTGGTGGATACGACCGTAAAACGGTTCGGTAAGTTGCCGAAGTGGGTAGGGTTTTGGAGCATTATTTGGGTCGTATTCTTTCCCAATGCCCCCTATATGATCACCGACTTGGTGCATTTATCCAACGATATGGGGCGCGATTTGACGTGGCACGATATGATCATGTTGTTTTTTTATGCAGAGGTCAGTCTGTTCAATGGATTGGTTTCGGTGTATTGGATGCACCGTTCTTGGCAGAAAGCGTATTCTAAAACGGTCGGAAATGTCCTCTTAGCCCTGAGTTTTCCATTGGCCGGGTTCGGTATCTACTTAGGGCGGATTCGGCGCTGGAACAGTTGGGATGTGTTGCATAATCCGGGCGAATTGTTCCGCGCCATTGGTCAGAGCCTGACTGATCGGACAGCCCTTGTCCTCAGTTTGGAATTCGGCGTCTTGTTGAGTATGCTTTATTTAGTCCTTTGGGCGTTGCTTCGTTTTAGAGTGAGGCCACGATAGCAAAATAAACACGATCAGTGAATTGACAGTATCTCAAAGGCGCTTGCGCCTTTTTTTGTTATCTTTTTTTAAAAAATGATAGCTTTGCACCAAACATATAACCATAACTTTTCCCATTCAATCCCCTCTAACGCTTATTCCCTCTTATGGCTTCATTCAAAATAGCAGGCGGTCGTTCGATGAAAGGTGAGATCACCCCTCAAGGCGCTAAAAACGAAGCATTACAGATTTTGTGTGCCGTGTTGCTGACCAAAGACCCTGTTACCATTCATAATATCCCTAACATTCGGGACGTCAATCAACTGATTGATTTATTGGGTGATTTGGGGGTAAAACGTACCCGTTTGAGCAACAGCTCCATTCGCTTTGAGGCCTCCGACGTAAACTTGGATTTCATGGAAACCGAAATGTACCGCCAAAAAGCGGCGGCGTTGCGCGGGTCGGTAATGTTGTTGGGACCTATGTTGGCACGTTTCAAAAAAGGCCGTATTCCGCGCCCGGGAGGGGATAAAATCGGTCGCCGTCGGTTGGATACCCACTTTCTGGGCTTTGAGCGGTTGGGGGCAAAATTTGACTATGACCCCAATGACGGCGGCTTTTATCAGGTAGATGCCAGTGGGTTACACGGTACTTATATGTTACTGGATGAAGCTTCGGTAACGGGAACCGCCAATATTCTGATGGCAGCCGTCATGGCTGAAGGCATTACTACCATTTATAATGCGGCTTGTGAGCCTTATTTGCAACAACTCTGTAAGATGCTCAATCGGATGGGTGCAAAAATCGGCGGGGTAGGGTCTAATCTGTTGACCATTGAGGGCGTGACCGAATTGACAGGAACCGAGCATACTATGTTGCCGGATATGATCGAGATCGGGTCATTTATCGGAATGGCGGCCATGACGCAGAGTGAGATAACTATTAAAAATTGCTCTGTTCCTGATTTAGGAGTCATTCCGGGAGTGTTTCAAAAGCTCGGAATTCAGTTGGAGTTTCGAGGCGATGATATTTTTGTGCCCGCTCAAAAACACTACGAAGTCGAATCGTTCATTGACGGGTCGATGTTGGTAGTAGCCGATGCTCCTTGGCCCGGTTTTACGCCCGACTTGCTGAGTATTGTATTGGTGACGGCGATACAGGCCAAAGGAACGGTACTGATTCACCAAAAAATGTTTGAAAGTCGCTTGTTTTTCGTCGATAAGCTCATCGAAATGGGCGCGCAGATCATTCTTTGTGACCCGCACCGGGCCACGGTAGTAGGCTTGAATCGAGCCACTCAACTGCGTGGTATTCGCATGACCTCTCCGGATATTCGGGCGGGGGTGTCGCTGTTGATCGCGGCGATGTCGGCACAGGGAGTGAGCATTATTGATAATATTGAGCAAATTGACCGAGGATACCAAAATATAGATACGCGTTTGAACGCCATCGGAGCAGAAATTGTCCGACTTTAATAAAAACCATTAGCTGTTTTACTCATCATGAAGCGCACGAATTTTATCAGCAGCAGTTCTTTGTTACTTACGTTCGGATTACTGATCAACTTGCTTTCCTGCAAAGTAGAAGACCCGATTTTACCGTTGGAAGCCATTGGATTCGACGGAAAAACGGCGGTTATTGTTCCTTCGGGTAAATTGCGTGTAAAATTCAATCAACGGGTTACTTGGCAAACGACATCGGGTACAGCAGCTCAAAATGCACAGGACTCGCTGATCTATACGGCTCCCATCACGGCCGGGGTCTATCAGATGACCGTTAAAAATGAGCGTGATCCGATGGACAGCTTAGTAATCAAAATCGTTGTTTCCCCCCGGGCGGATGTTTTAAAACCGCTGCAAAAAGGAGGGTATGTGTTAGTATTTCGTCACGCGGCTGCTGATGTGGGATCAGATTTGTTAAATGCAGGGACGGGAGAATGGTGGAAGTCTTGTGATTCAAAACAGGCGCGGCAGCTCAATGACCAAGGGAAAATTGACGCGGCTAATATCGGTAAAGCCTTGAAAAACCTTCAAATTCCGGTAGGACGATTGCTGGCCAGCGAATATTGCCGTTGTTATACCACGGCCAATTTGATGGACTTGGGAGTGCAGACGCAGCAATCGAAAGATTTAACTTATTATGTGTATGACGAGGCCAATCGCTATACCAATACGATGAAGTTAGCGGATAACCAACCGGTGGATGCCCAAATCAGTATAATGGTCATTCATGCCGGATTTACCACCATGCCCACCCCCGCTCCGCTGAACAGTTTGGCTTGGGGCGATGCAGCCGTCTTTAAATTGACGGCGGGGCAACCGTCCACCTACGTTACCACCATCAAAGTAACGGAGTGGACGGATCTGAAATAACCCATTTCGAAATCTACCTGTTTAAATGCGCTTATGCCTCTGATAATACGTAAGTTAGTGCTGTTTCTCTGCCTTATTTCGTCGGCTGTCAAAAGTCAGACGGTTTCTCTCAATGACTTGAGGGCTTTCAGATCTCCGTCGGCAAATTGGTCGATTGTCGGGGAGGCAACGGTTGATACAAATCAAAATAATGTAATGACGACCAAGCCCGGCAAGGGTGTATTGGCGTGTATCCAACTGCCCGGCAAAGCCGGCTTGGCGTATAACTTGTTGACTGTGATTGAACACGGAGATGCCGACGTAGAAGTGGAGTTTATGATGGCTAAAGGCTCCAATTCCGGGGTTTATCTTCAGGGACGCTATGAAGTACAATTGTATGACAGTTGGGGTGCCAAGCAATTGCATGTCTACGACGTAGGTTCCATTTATGAACGCTGGAGTGAAGACAGGCCTTCCGGACAAAAAGGCTATGAAGGGCATGTCGCACGTATAAATGCGGGTAAAGCGCCCGGAGTTTGGCAAAAATTAAAGATTTCATTTCAGGCGCCGCGTTTTGATGCTGCCGGTAAAAAAACAGCTAATGCCAAAATGCTGAAAGTGGAATTAAACGGCATTTTGATTCACGAAAATGTGGAACTCTTCGGGACAACCCGCAGCAGTATGGAAGGAGAAGTAGCGAAAGGGCCGCTTATGTTGCAGGGGGACCACGGTAGTGTGGCTTTTCGGAATTTGGAAATAAAGTTTCGGTAAAACTTGACAGCAAGCCTGTAATTCATCAAGGAAATTGTAATAATAAATGCAAACCTCGAAAAATAACCCCCTCAATAATTCCCCCATTGGGCGGTCCCGCAACGGCGGACCGTGCCGCTGCGGGGTAGGGGGCTTTAACTCATGAAATATCGCTACAAAACCCTTGCTTTTCTGTTTGCCCTTTCGATCATTACCTTTCTCGATCGCGTCTGTATGAATGTGGTGAGCAAATACGTCAAAGCCGATTTAGGGTTAAATAATGAAGAGTTCGGTTGGATATTGGGGGCTTTTTCCTTGGCTTACGCTCTGTTTGAAATTCCGACGGGAGCCATGGGTGATCGCCTCGGCCCCCGTCGCGTTTTGACTCGGGTTGTCTTGTGGTGGTCAGGTTTTACGGCTTTGACCGGAACGGCGTTCAATTTTCTGTATTTGTTGGTAGTACGATTCTTGTTCGGAGCAGGCGAAGCAGGGGCTTATCCTAATGCTACTATCGCCATTTCGCGGTGGTTTCCGGCCATCGAAGTCGGGCGGGCGCAGTCGGCAATTTGGGCAGCGGGGCGTATCGGCGGGGCACTTACTCCTTTGTTGGTCATTCCGTTGGTGCATGCGTTAGGTTGGCGTTGGGCTTTTGCCGTATTGGGTGTAGCGGGGGCCGTGTGGGCAGCGGCTTGGTTTATTTGGTTCAGAGATGAACCGCACGATAAGGAAGGAATTTCGCCCGAAGAAGTAAAGGAGATTGAAGCAGGACGAAATTTGAAACAGGCAGACCATGCGATTCCTTGGAAAACCATCATTCGGAATCCGGATATTTGGGCCTTGATGCTCATGTGTCATTTGTTTTTCTACGGTTCTTATTTCTTCACTAACTGGTCTTCCACTTATTTTCAGGAAGGTCGTCACATGACGGAAGAGCAATCCAAAAACTTTGTCTCTCTCTCTTATTTCTTAGGGGCTATCGGCTGCGTAGTGGGTGGGTTGCTCAGTGATATACTCACCAAAAAATACGGTTTGAAAATAGGACGCCGTGCCGTAGCCCTCACCGGATTGGGATTGTCTGCCTGCTTTTTTCTGGCTGCCGGACTCACGACGAATGATCAATTGGCAGGTTATTTACTGGCCGTCTGTGTTTTGACCAAAGATTTAGCCTTGCCGGTAGCCTTTGCCGTTTGCGTGGACATTGGCAAGCGCAACGCCGGCACAGTAGCGGGGTCCATGAATTTTGCCGGGCAAATGGGGGGCTTTTTCATCACCATCATTTTCGGGATGGTGGTTGAAAGTACCAAAAACTTCAATATTCCCCTTTTCTTAATTGCAGGCTGTTTGCTGGTGGCCGCTTTGCTTTGGCTTAAAATTGACCCTACTAAGACGGTGGATCTGAAAACAGCTTAATGTTAGATATTCTCTAATTTTCGGCTCTCTTCACTATTTTTGCCAAAAACAGGTTAACGAATGGCATTCCAACGTAAAAGTGCTTTTGGGCAAACGTGGTGGGGACAACAATGGATTCATGTACTGGAAGGGCTTGATGAAAGCGGGCGATTGGCAAGGGGACGCACCTATGCCAACAATGGTTCGGTACAAAGCATTGCTTTTGAGGCAAATAAGATTGCGGCGAGGGTGAGAGGTACCTCGCCTCGCCCCTACAAAATTTCGTTTAACATTGACCCGCTTTCCCCCTCCGACAAAGCCCGGTTGTTGAGTTTAATCACGGATAATCCGCTGTATTTGACGCAATTGCTCAATCGGCAGTTGCCTTCGGAGTTGTTTAATGACTGCCAACGTCAAGGGATTTACCTGTTCCCGCGTTCATGGGAAGCATTTCATTCCGATTGCTCGTGCCCCGACTGGGGCGACCCCTGCAAGCACCGCGCGGCGGTGTTGTATTTGGTGGCGAATGAAATTGATAAAAATCCTTTCCTGATCTTTGAACTCCGTGATTTCGACTTGTTCAAAAGCTTAGAAACATTGGGCTTCGCGTCTTCTGAACAAAAAGACGTAGAAACCCTCGATGTAGCCGATATTCGTCAGCCATTTGAAGGCTCGGAAGAAACGGTTTTTCAGCCCGGTGAAGCCTTATATGTACCGTTGGATTTTTCGATTCTGCCAGATATTTCAGACAATTTATTGTCGCTGCTGACTGATAATCCACTGTTTTACCGAACGGGTAATTTTAAACAGGTTTTACAGAAATTTTATGCCGATACGGCCAAAAAAGCCCGCGCTTTGGCGCTTACGGAAGAACCCAACGGGCAGGAATATGACAAAGATTTGGACGCGGTTGAAAGCGGCGAAATCATCATGGACGAAGCTTTGGGCTTTTTACAGGCCAATTTTCGAGATACCCGCGAGCGGATTGTGTTTCAATTTGATGAACTTTCTCCATTTGTGGACTGGATTCACCACCTGCCATCCTCGCAGTTGCCGCAGCTCTCTCCTACGCTCAAAGGGCTTTATTTTTTGAATCGTTTGGCTCTCAAACTCCTCGAACGCGGTGCCATTATCCCCCAATTACTACGTGCCAAACTCAAGCGAGAATACCACTTAATACGCTGGATACCTGCCAACATTAACGAGCAGGTAGCCGCCCTTTCAGCCCACGTTCGAGCCGTTTTACCTCCCGAAATTCTTTATTATAAAATTGGAAAACGCGACATTTTCATCCCTACCGAAACGGATTTTATAAATGCCCTGTCTTCCCTCATTTTGACCGAACGCATTCGGCAATTCAATGACCGATACGACTACAAAGCCACCGATACCGACGACCTGTTTTTCAGAAGTTCTATGGTTTTCTTTGGGGGTTTTGAATCCCGCGAAATCCCAAGTAATATTCAGCTATGGCTAAATAAATTTTTCATTGCCCAACGCGATTATGTGCCGTTGGTACAAGTGGAAGAAACCGAAGAAGGCTTTAAAGTCAACCTGTTTGTTGAACATAAGAAATCCGAATTGGGCATTCCGATTCCGCTCCAAACCTTCATGGCAGAACGCAACTACGCGCCGGTGCGTATGGGAGTAATGCGCGACCTTTCGATGATGGCCGAACACTTTCCCCAACTAAACCAACTGATTGCGAGCAAAGGGGCGGAAATGTTGCAGTTCGATTCGGAAGCTTTTGCCGAAATTCTCCTCAAAATTCTGCCAACGATTCGGCTTTTTGGCATTAAAATTCAGTTGCCAAAGTCACTACAAAAATTGCTCCGTCCGCAGCTTACGATGACACTCGATAGTGAAGAAGACGGCAAAGTTGCGGCTTCGTCGATTATCAGTTTGGAAAATATGCTCAAATTCCGCTGGGAAGTAGCCGTGGGAGAGGAGCATATTGACACCCAAAGCTTTGTGAGGATGATTGAGAACTACCGGGGGTTGGTAAAAATCAAAGACCAATACGCATACTTTGACGAAAAAGAAATCAAAACCCTGCTCGAAAAGCTCAAAAATCCTCCCTCGCTCGATAGCAATGAATTACTGCAAACGGCTCTTACAGAGGAATATAACGGCACAGGCGTAACCCTTACGAAGTCAGCGCAAAAGTGGATGAAATCGTTGCTCAAAAACGAGACAGTTGCACTTCCTGAGCGCCTCGCTGCCAACTTACGCCCGTATCAACAGCGCGGCTATGAATGGCTATATAAAAATGCTCGCCTCGGCATGGGAAGCCTCATTGCCGATGATATGGGGTTGGGAAAAACCCTACAGGTCATTACTGCCCTCCTGAAAATGAAGCAGGAAGGCGCATTTAAAAGATTGAAAGGATTGGTGGTCGTGCCGACGACCTTACTCACCAACTGGTCGAAAGAAATCAGCAAGTTTGCGCCCGAACTTCGACTACACCTTTATCATGGTTCGGGTCGGAGTTTGGCTCCGCTCAACGAAGCCGACATTTTACTCACTACCTACGGCGTTGTTCGGAGCGAAGAAGACAGTTTGAGTAAGTTGAAATGGGCGGTGATGGTCATTGATGAAGCACAAAACATCAAAAATCCTAACACAGCCCAAACCAAGGCTGTCAAAAAAATGAAGTCGGGTATCAAAATCGCCATGAGTGGTACGCCCGTCGAAAACCGCATGGCCGAATACTGGTCTATTTTTGATTTTGCCAACAAAGGCTACCTCGGCAATTTGAAAAAATTTGTGAGTGATTATGCCATTCCGATTGAGATAGACCGCGACCAACACGCCTTAGATAAGTTTAAGCGCGTCACGGAGCCGTTTATTTTACGGCGGGTAAAAACGGACAAAAAAATCATTCAAGATTTGCCCGACAAAATTGAAATTGACCAAGCCTGTTCCCTCACGAGCGAGCAAGCGGCCTTGTATCAGAGCGTAGTGGACCAAGCCTTGCGCGGGATTGAAGGTCAAAAAGATGGTTTCAAACGGAGTGGATTGATTTTTAAAATGATGACCGCCCTCAAACAAATTTGTAACCACCCCACGCACTACCTCAAAAAAGGCGGTGCTCAACCCGAAGCATCGGGCAAGACACAATTGCTGTTGGATTTGATTCGTCAAATCCTCGAAAATGGTGAAAAAACGCTCATTTTTACCCAATACGAAGAAATGGGGACGCTGCTGCAAACGATGTTTCAGGAACAAATGCAGTTGGAAGTTCCATTTCTGCACGGAGGTATCAGCCGCAAGAATCGTGACGAAATGGTGGACGATTTTCAACGAAATCGCTCGACCCGTATCTTGATTTTGTCGCTCAAGGCGGGAGGAACGGGATTGAATCTAACGGCGGCGAATAATGTGATTCACTACGATTTGTGGTGGAACCCTGCCGTAGAAGCTCAAGCCACCGACCGCGCGTTTCGGATTGGTCAAACCAAAAATGTATTGGTTCACCGTTTCATTACGCAGAGCAGTTTTGAAGAAAAAATCAACAAGCTCATCCAGAACAAACGTGAACTCGCCAACCTCACCGTTACCGACGGCGAAACGTGGTTGGGTGATTTGTCTAACAGTGACTTGCGAGATTTGGTGAGACTGGGGTAAAACATAAACCCTTCCAAGGTTTTGAACCTTGGAAGGGTTTAAAAATCACCCGATTGGAATGAAATAAATTGCATCTTTGTTAAGAAATCGAATTCAGGTATTTTAATAACTACCACTATGACAGCAGTATTGGACAAAAGTATGATTGAAAAATCACTCAAAGCGTTGGCTATTCAAGAACCTGAGTATGTTAGCGATTTAATTAAGCAACTTGAAGAAGAGTTGAAAATAGCCAAAAAGAAACGATTGGAAGAGATTGTAAAAGAGGATTTTGAAGAATATGGTGAGGTCTTTAAGGCATTAGCATGATGATAGTTTATTTAGATAAAGAGGACATAACATATATCAATAAACAAACTGTGGCCGCCCACGGTGGGAACTTTATGCCTCCCAATAATTTTTTGCACGAAGAAAATTTAGATTATTTGTTGGAAGCTGTCCAAGCAGAAATGTTCGGAGAACCACTGTATCCCACTATATCTGATAAAGCTGCTGTATATTGCTACAATATTATCTGTAACCATATCTTTACTGATGGCAACAAAAGAACTGGTTTAGAAGTAGCACTTGCATTTTTGAAACTTAATGGCTATCGCCTGAGAAAAGATTTGCAACTCGATGAACTTTACAATTTTATCATAAAAGTGGCCTCCGGTCAGTCAAGTTTGGAAGAGTGTAAAATGTGGTTCAAAGAAAACTCAATAAAAGCCTAAAGCAGCCTTTCCAAGGTTTGAAACCTTGGAAAGGCTAAAAAATTACAAAACGACGTTTACAATCCGCTTCGGCACTACCACCACTTTCTTAGGCACTTTGCCTTCCAGCCATTTTTGGACCGTATCGTTTGCCAATACACCTTCTTCAATAGCTTCTTTTGACATATCGACCGGGAAAGCGATGTTGGCCCGAACTTTGCCGTTGATTTGAATAGGGTATTCAAACGAGCTTTCTACCAAATACTTAGGCTCAAAAACCGGGAACGGAGCCGTTGATACGGTTCCCGCTTCATTGCCCAAAGCTACCCAAAGTTCTTCGGTAATGTGAGGGGCATACGGCGACAACAAAATGACCATTTCTTTCAAAATGGCTTTTTTGTGGCATTTCAAATCACTCAATTCGTTGACCCCAATCATAAACGTAGAAACAACCGTGTTGAACGAATAACGCTCAATGTCTTCCTCTACGCGCTTGATAGTACGGTGCAATACCTTCCATTCGTCTGCCGTTGGCTCGGCATCCACCAATTTCGATTTACCCGTTTGGTCTTCAAAGAACAATCGCCAAAACTTACGCAGGAAGTTCGACGTTCCGCTGATACCGTTGGTATTCCACGGTTTGGCGTCGGTCAATGGCCCCAAAAACATTTCGTACATCCGCAACGTGTCAGCGCCGTATTTATCAACAATATCATCAGGGTTGATTACGTTGAGTTTTGATTTTGACATTTTTTCAACTTCGGAATATGTCAAAAACTTTGCAGCCTTTAAGTCTGAGTTACTGAATTCAGGGTTTCCTCCTCCTGCATACCACCAACCATTTTTAACAACAAAGATTGAGTCACGGTAGCGAAAAGGATTTCTGGAAATCATATTCCCAATATTTGCTTCATTATTTACAATGTGGTTGACAGGTAAACGCTGAACATAAAATTCAAAAGATGGATATTCCATTTTTAGTTCATCAATCATATCAGCACTAAAAAATAATTCTTGAATTTCATCTGTTAAAGTTATAATACCTTCCTCTCCATGCAATGTTGGGATTACAAGTTCTTTCCCCTCTAAAGTCTCCTTAAAAATAAAACTCTCTTTTTTTAGGCAATAAGCAAATTCAGAAACCCCCTGAATCATCCCCTGGTTTACCAGCTTAGCGGCAAATTCTTCGTGAGGAACCAAGCCCAAGTCTTTCAGGAACTTGTTCCAAAAACGACTGTACAGCAAGTGTCCTGTAGCGTGCTCAGAGCCACCCAAATAGAAGTCGATGCGCTGCCAGTAGTCAATGGCTTCTTTGGACGCAAATGCCTCGTTGTTGTGAGGGTCCATGTAGCGGTACCAATACCACGATGACCCCGCCCAACCGGGCATGGTGCTGAGTTCAAGCGGGAACCCCTCCCCCTGCCCCTCCCCTGTAGGGAGGGGTGTATCAAGTCCCTCCCTGACAGGGGAGGGAGTTAGGGTGGGGTTATATACCCACCCTTCCGCCCGACCCAGCGGCGGTTCGCCCGTTTCGGTGGGCAGGTATTTGTCAATTTTAGGTAATTCTAAAGGTAAATCAGCCTCATCAATCAAATACGGAACGCCGTCTTTAAAGTAGGCAGGTACGGGCTCACCCCAATAACGCTGGCGACTGAAAACGGCATTGCGCAGGCGATACTGCACTTTGCCTGTTCCGAGTTTGCGCTCCTCCAACCACTTAATGAGCGTTTCGGTAGCCTCGTCATAGGTCATGCCATTGATGATACCGGAGTTGATATAACGTCCTTCTTTGGTATTATCGGCCTGTTGGTCAATGTCTTTTTGCGAGTCCAAAATCGGAATAATCGGCAATCCAAAATGCGTGGCAAAATTCCAGTCGCGTTGGTCGCCCGAAGGAACCCCCATAACGGCACCCGTACCGTAGCCCGCCAACACATAGTCGGCCAAGAAAATAGGTACTTTTTCCTCTTTCAATGGATTGATACAATAGCTACCTGTAAACACCCCGGAAACCTTCTTTTCGGCCATCCGATCTACTTCGCTGCGACTTGCCGCCCATTTGATATAGGCTTCTACGTCGGCTTTTTGTTCGGGGGTTGTCAGTTCCATCGCCCATTCGTGTTCGGGGGCTAAGACCATAAAACTTACTCCGTAGATGGTGTCAACGCGGGTGGTGAAAACCTCAATAACCCCCTCCTTACCTCCCGCTTCGGCGGACCGCCCTGTAGGGGAGGAATCAGTAAGTCCCTCCCTATCAGGGGAGGGATTTAGGGTGGGGTTAATCGCAAATTTAACACTTGCTCCCTGTGAGCGTCCGATCCAGTTGCGTTGTTGCTCTTTTAACGGTTCGGGCCAATCAATGGTATCCAATCCGGTCAACAGGCGGTCGGCATAAGCCGTAATGCGCATTGACCATTGTTTCATCAACTTACGTTCCACAGGGAAACCGCCACGTTCGGAAACGCCGTCTTTGACTTCGTCGTTTGACAATACCGTCCCCAAGCCGGGACACCAGTTGACATACGATTCTTCCGGGAAGGTAAAACGATATTTCAGCAACAATAACTGCTGCTCTTTTTCGCTCATGGCTTTCCACGCTTCGGCACTGAACTCGGGCGTATCTTCATCACAAACGGCATTGACCGCTGCCGAGCCGTTCTTCTCAAATTGAGCAGTTAAGTGGCTTATCGGCAGGGCTTTATTCGCAGTTTTGTCATAATAATGATTGAACAACTGCATGAAGATCCACTGCGTCCATTTATAAAAACCGGGGTCGGAAGTACGAACCTCACGGCTCCAATCGTAGCTGAAACCGATATTTTTCAGCTGACTGATGAAGGTATTGATATTTTGCTCGGTCGTAATAGCGGGGTGCTGACCCGTTTGAATGGCGTATTGTTCCGCAGGCAAACCGAAGCTGTCGAAGCCCATCGGGTGCAATACGTTAAACCCTTTGAGTCTTTTATAACGCGAAATAATGTCAGACGCAATGTAGCCCAGCGGGTGCCCTACGTGCAAACCCGCCCCCGAAGGATACGGAAACATATCGAGAACATAGTACTTAGGCTTACTGTGGTCAATCTCAGTTTTATAGGTTTGGTTTTCTTTCCAAAACTGCTGCCATTTTTTTTCAATTTCGCGGTGATTGTATTCCATTTTTTTTCGGTTATCAGTATATCGGTTATCCGTTATTTGGGGATTGATGATAGCTTCAACGGATCACTATGAACAATGCAGCAGATAACGGTGACAAAATAGGGCGCAAAATTAGGGGTTTTCAATGACTTTTGGGTTTTGGGGTCGAAATTGTTATTTTTGATACAAAAAACGTCCTGATTGATGGTAGCATTGGATGAATACGTACTGAAACTCCCTGACGAAATCCGGTGGGACGATGCCGCGTTTTTGGCATTTTGCCGTATGAACGACGAGTTCAATATAGAGCGCGATGCCGAAGGAAATATTATTATTATGTCCCCTACGAATACACTCTCCGGGTTTTATAAGAATAAATTGCTTATCGTTTTAGGAAATTGGGCGATTTATTCCAATTTAGGTTATACTTTCAGTTCTTCCGCCGGTTTTACATTGCCCGATGGTTCTATGCGTTCTCCGGATGCTTCTTTTATACTGAAAGCGCGGTTTGATGCGCTGTCTGAGGATGAAAAAAATCAATTTGCTCACATTGTTCCTGACTTTGTGGCCGAACTTCGGTCTAAAACGGACAGTTTGAAAAAACTTCAACTGAAAATGGAGTCTTATATTCAAAACGGTGTGCGTTTGGGATGGCTCATTGATCTGCAAGGCCGAGAAGCGTGGATTTATCGCCAAAACGGAACGGTTGACTGTGTTTCTTTTTCAATCAGAAAGCTGTCAGGGGAGCAGGTGCTGCCTGATTTTGAGTTGGATTTAAGTATTTTTGAATAAAGAAATTGAAAAGTTGATATTGAATATGAAAAACTCAGTCATCCAAATAGACCCTGAAATGCAGAGTGGAGAACCTGTATTTTACCAAACGCGTGTCCCGATTAAAAGCCTGTTTGATTATTTAGGTACGGGAGAATCATTAGAGACTTACTTGGATGATTTTCCATCGGTCACTAAGGAACAGGCCTTGTTTGTGATTGAACAATCGGGGCATTTATTGCTTCAAGCTTACCAAATTATCAATGCCGAGAATATTGTTAGATGAGAATATTCCTAAACGTCTTAAGTTTAGGCTTTTAGATGCAGCAGTGAGTATGTCTACCGTACGTGATATGGATTGGCTAAGTGTAAAGAATGGAAAACTGCTCAGAATGGCGGTAGAAAATGGCTTTGATGTTTTTATCACTACTGACAAAAATATTCCTTATCAGCAAAATATTTCTCAATTAGATTTGGCCATTCTTGTTTTAAATGTGCCAAATCTCAAATATGAGTTTCTACAACCTCTTCTTCCTCAAATTGTGGCCCTTGTTCCAAATACGGAAAAGGGAAAGTTTTATTTTTTGCAACTATGATTATCGGCATTATTCCCGCTCGTTACGCTTCTACGCGTTTTCCCGGCAAACCCCTTATTGATATTCAAGGCAAAAGCATGATTCAGCGCGTGTATGAACAGGCGTCGCAGGCAAAGTGCCTTTCGGAGGTAATCGTTGCTACCGACGATGAGCGCATTCTGCAACACGTTCAATCCTTTGGCGGTAAGGCTGTGATGACCCGCCCCGACCACCCCAGCGGCACGGATCGGTGTTGGGAAGCGTATCAGTTTACAGTTCACGGTTTACAGTTTAAAAGTTCGGGAATAACCGTAAACACCAAACTCGAAACCGTAAACCATTACATCATCAACATCCAAGGCGATGAACCCTTTGTGGCACCCGAGCAGATTGATGAATTGGGGGCAGTATTGGATGGGCAGGTAGAATTAGCGTCGCAGATGATTCCGGTCAGTGACCATGAGATACTGTTTGATGTCGGGGAAGCCAAGGTGATTGTAAATCAGGATTTTGAAGCTATTTATTTCAGCCGTCAGGTGTTACCGTTTCTCAAAGGAGTGGATCCTAAAGAATGGCACAGACACCACACCTACTACCGTCAGGTCGGGATGTATGCCTACCGATCCGATATTTTAGAGAAAATCACGCAACTGCCCGTTTCAGACTTGGAAAAAGCCGAATCGTTGGAGCAATTGCGTTGGTTACAAAACGGTTATACAATTAAAATGGTCCTTACTTCTTACGAAAGTCATTGCATTGATACGCCCGAAGACGTAGAAAAAGTGCTGCAAATGATGGCAAATTGAGGTTATGTCAAGAAATAAAATCGGTCGTCGTATCTCAAAAATCGGTTATCACATGACTCCCCCCCCTGCATCAACCGCTTCCACTTTCGGGCTTTCGCCCGGTACATTGGTCTATGTGGGCCCGGAAGTAGTGAAGGATACTACGATCAAACTCGTCGAATATAACGAACAGTATCATGAACAAAGGGTTGTTAAAAACCTCAAGGACTGCCAAATTTCGGGAGAAAAGCCCTACATCAGTTGGCTGGATATTGACGGTATCCACGAGTCAGAAGTGATTGAGGCCGTGGGAAAACTTCATAACATTCATCCCTTGGTTTTGGAGGATGTCATGAATACCAAACAGAAGCCCAAAATTGAATTTTACGGCGATAGCTACGCCTATGTTTCGCTCAAAATGCTGTATTGGCAGGATGAAACAAATGAAATCAATGCCGAGCACATCAGCTTTCTGCTGGGAGCCAATTACGTCATTTCATTTCAGGAAAAACGGACAGGGGATATTTTCGGCCCTGTTTTAGAGCGGATTAAAGCTTCGGTCGGCAAAACCCGACGCAACGGGGCCGATTATTTACTGTTCTCACTGATAGATTTGATCGTGGATAATTACCTCGAAATCTTAGAAAGAATGAGCGAGAAATTGGAAGAACTCGAAGGGCTCATTTTGGCAGGAAAACACAAAGACCCAATCGGGCAATTGTATAATCTCAAACGTCAGCTTACCCTCATGCGCAAATATGTATGGCCACTGCGGGATATGTTGAGCCAGGGACTGCGCGAAAACTCAAAACTCATCAGTAAGAGTACTTTTCCGTATTTTAGGGATGTCCACGATCACGTTACGCACGCTGTTGATTCGATTGACTCTAACCGAGAATTATTGACGGGTTTGATAGATATTCATTACTCAACCCTCAGCTCGCGCATGAACAGCGTCATGAAAACTCTGACGATTTATTCGGCAGTCTTTATGCCTTTGACATTTATTGTCGGAATCTATGGCATGAACTTCGACAATATGCCTGAGTTGCGCCACCCCAACGGCTATTTCTATACCCTTGGCGGTATGGGAGTATTGGCGGTGGGTTTATTGATCTATTTTCGGAGAAGGGGATGGATGTAGTTGAAATTTAGGCGCATAGGTTCCATAGGTTATTTTTGATAAAGAATCTCATTGTTTATTTTTCAATACCGTTGGAATCGCCTCAGAGACCGGATGTTCACATTTAAAATCTAATCCCAAAAAATGAGCCAATGTTTGGGCGATTTGATTTTGGAACAGAACATTTTCGGTTTTTACTTCCCCCAAAGCAGGGGTGTCGGGTCCCATAGCTCCCATCCAAATTTGAAAACTGTCAGGGGTTTTGGTGCCGTGGTCTTTCCAGCGCGCTTTAGGTGTATGACCGCGCCCGTGGTCGGTAGTCAGCAAAAGCGTTGTTTTTCCTTTGTATTCGGGCTGTGACTGTAAGTAACTCCACAGATCGTCGATAAATTTATCTACGGTGTGGGCAGTCTGCAAGTATTGGTCGTACTTACCGGCGTGGGCAAAACCATCCGTTTCGTCAAAGGAAAGAAAAAAGACTTTCGGCTTATTTTTTTGAATGTATTCTTTGGCCAAATAATAAGTCATAAAATCCTGTCGGGTTTCTCCCCACGGGCCGGGTACTTTCTCCATCATATCGTTCAGCAGTTTTTCTTTTTCGTTGGGAGAAACAGCTGCTTCATGACCGGCATTGGCTAATACACCGCTTCGCTTTTCATTGATGATATTAGGAATGACGTGCCAACCGGCATAGCTTGCTACCTTACCTTTGTATTGGGGTTGCCGATTGATAAATTCTAAAACAGTGGTGTTGAGATTATCTTTGGCATCGTTGGAGTTAATGCGGTCATCGGCATAGCCGCACAAGATTTCACTGTAACCGGGATAACTGAACCAATAGGCATTGCTCACGTTCATACGACTGTCTTTCAGGCGATTGCCGTAAAGTTGGCCCTGTTTGCCCAACGTTTCCCAAAAGAAGGGGAGGAGTTTGCGGCGGCGTTCTTCGGGGGTGTTTGCCCAAAATTGTTTCTTCAATTTGGCGGTATCGCTTGTAAAAACCGGGTCAAACAAAAGAGAAGAATCAGCCCCGCCGAACACCTCCTGCCAGCGCAAGCCGTCAGTAGTGATCAAAAATACATTTTCGGTTTGACGTTGGGCATAGCCGGCCAATAGGAGGAGACTGAAACAAATACTCAAAAACAGAACTTTCATAGAACAGAAGGGATAGCATTTAAGTAGTTAAGCAAAAGTTTTGGGGGTTAGTTTTGTTATAACTACTTGACATTTAACAGATAACGATTAGCGTGTGCTTTGGCACTTAAATAAAGGGGGTAATTTAATGAATAAAGCGAAAGAAAGCTCTCTCGCTTTATGATTCACTCTTAACCTATGAGGAAAATTTATTTAATGAGCCACATGACCGCGTTGACGTCGTCGCTTCCGGCATATTGGGCAGTCACGGCGGCATCCAAGTTGGTTTTGTTGGTAGTGCGCTCGTTGTTCGGATATTGCCAACGTTTCGGGATGCGGCCTGAGTTGCCCGTTCCGACGCCCGTTAAAAACGTAGGAACTCCCGTACGACGTTGGTTGAAAAACGCTTCCATGCCTGAATTTTGGAAAAATCCGATGTATTTTTGGGTCAAAATATGGTTTAGACCGGCTGCGTTATTTCCGGCATATTTGACCAATGTTCCGTTCAAGTATGTATCAATCGTTGATTGGCCGGTGATTCCGTAGAAGTTCATAGAAGCCGTAATCCCTTTCTTATAGTAATCTTCGGCGTTGCCCGTAGCCCAGCCTCGATTGATGCCTTCGGCAATGTTGAAACATTGTTCGATGTAGCCGACGATGGCCACTTTTTCGCCCACGTCATTGGAATAATAACGACTGCGATTTTGGAAAGAATAGACCCCCTGTCCGGCTTTCGCCGACATATCGGCTAAGTCTTCACCGGAACTTGCTCCGACGTAAGCGTCGAAGTCAGTAGCTTTTTTGCCGGCTTTGATCTGCTCTTCGGCGGGTTCGGCTACGACATACAAACGGGCATCTTTGCGATCTTTCAATAAGTCCACGTAAGTTTTTGCCATATTTTCACGCGTGGCATTAAAACCGAAGTTGGAAGGGTTGCGGGGGTATTTATTGATGGAATTGTGGGTGTATTGCAAATTATCATCCATACTTTCCAACAACGGATACTTGGTAGAATTTCCCAATACCTCAGCAAATTTAGCTTTCACATTCAAGTCAGCTTCTCCTTCTTTGATGCTCAGATCTACCAAAATACGCAATTTATAGCTGTTTACTACCTTACGCCATTTGCTCAGGTTGTTGCCCAAATAGATATCGCCGGCCAGTGTATTATCGCTCCGGCCGATGACCGTTGCGAGTTCATCATTGGCTTCGTCCAACCATTTGATGATTTGCGCATATACTGCTTTTTGGGTATCGTATTTTGGAGTGGTATTCTCCAGGCCTTTCAAGGCATCGGTCATGGGGACATCTCCCACTCGGCGGGTCATATTATGGAAAAAATAGGCACGAAAAAATTTACCCAACGCGCTGTAAGGGTTTACCGCAGGAGCCCCGGT
Organism: Spirosomataceae bacterium; assembly: GCA_046329125.1. Lineage (GTDB taxonomy): Bacteria > Bacteroidota > Bacteroidia > Cytophagales > Spirosomataceae > Runella. The sequence goes on from JAXLVD010000001.1 coordinate 344,960, forward strand.
GCGCACCGCTTCTTCTTCCATTTTAAGCACGTTCTTGAGCGTACCGAAATTCAGTCCGGTGGTGGTCCAACTATACTCATTAGTAGAGTAATAGTTGTAGTTAGAACAATAAAATTGACTCCAACGGGCGGTTTCTCCCCAAGGGCTGCCCATAGTGCCGTACATGTCGTTCAAGACTCCGTTTAATACCAAAGAAGGAGTGGCATTGACTGCCCGGTTGGGGTCTTTTTCGAGTTCATCGAAAGGCTTTTCGCATCCCGTCAACACGGTTCCGAGTGTCAGAGCGGAAATAAAGAGAATATGGTTCAATTTCATGATCTGAATGAATAAGGTCTTCAAAATGAATGATAACGTCTTAGAAAGTGAAGTTCAGGTTAAATCCGATACGCTTCATGGTAGGTGTTTGGAGGTCTGAACTGCCGCCGAAAACAAATTGATCCAAGTCAATATCTTTCTTCTCAGCAAAGTACAGCAGGTTACGTCCTACAAAAGATACAGTCGCTTGTCGGAAACCGATGCGTTTGAGAAGGTTGGGCGCAAGAGTATAACCGATCACCACTTCACGCAACTTGGCATAAGTACGGCTCATCATATTTCCCCCGTTGGGGCTGTAACGACGGCTGATGTAATCCTGCAGGAAAGTTTTAGTGGTATTGGGGGCAAATTGCAACTCACCGTAGTTGGTGATGTTACCATCCACGTCGTATTTAATAGCGACACCATTGGATACCACAACCCCTTCACCTACCCACGACTTGATGTTTTTGGTATCGTTTAAACGAGCTATTCCCATTTCACCTTCTACGGTAGCAATATGACGTCCCCCGCGGAATGTTTGCCGTTGAATGTAGTTGGAGATAACACCGCCTACGCGTCCGTCAAATTGAAAACTGAAATTCCAGTTTTTGTACGTGAATTTGTTATTGATACCCCATACCCAGTCAGGATTCAGGAAGCCTACAAACTGATTTACAGGGTTGATGATAGGACGACCGCCGGCATCGTTGATCAATTGCCCGTCCTTGGTATAGATGAAGTCTTGGGTATAATACTTATCTGTACGGTCGCCTACTTTCAAGAAGGTATTCAGGGTCGTTTGACCCGGATAAATTTCCGTAAGCGTCTCTTTGTAGGTTGACCAGTTGACCAATACATCCCAATTCAAGCCGTTGGTATTTTTAAGTGCTTGACCGGTCAAAGAAAGCTCAATTCCTTTTTTCTGCGTTTTGATCCCGTTTTGCAAAGCTCCTGTATAACCCGTGGTTTCAGAAATCGGCAAGGTAAAGATACGCGGTCCGTCGTTGCTGATATAATAAGCGGCATCCAACGCCAAGCGGTTTTGCAGGAAACGAACATCTAAACCGAACTCTGTTTGAGACGTTGAATTAGGCTTAATGTTCGGATTGTTGAGGGTGTTTGTGAAATAAGCAGCAGTTTGATTATTGTAAACCAAGGCTGTGTTATATACTGCTGAGTTTTGGTAAGAGGGACCATCGTAAGAAGACGAGTAGTTTTCGCCATATCCGACCGGGAACGAGCCGACGGGGGTGGCGCTGATACTCCCTGCGGTAAAGCCGTCTTTTACGTTAGCAAAAGAACCGCGCAGTTTTAGAAAAGAAACTGCTTCGGGCAAAGGCAAATAATCTGATAACACAGTACTGACCGCTACCGAAGGATAAAAGAATGTATTGTTTCCCGCAGGAAGTGTAGAAAGCTTATCTACACGACCGGTAGTAGAAAGAGTGACCAAATTTTTGAGTGTAAAGTCAGCCGAGTAATAACCGGAATACACGCGCATATCCGAAACAAAATTGGAGAAGTAGCCGGGGTTGGCAGAGTTGGCAAAGTTATATACGCCCGGAACATTCAGGTAGTTGGTGCTGGCGTAGTTGGAATTATAATTGAAAATACGCATGTTTCCGCCGGCAAAAGCCGTAACAGCCAACAAAGGGCTCACGCGCTTATCGTACTTCAACAATAATTCGGTGTTGTTATCAAACAGATTACGACGGTCTTCGCGATAGTCACCGCGGGCTTCTTCACGGCCGTAAGAGGTAGCCCCGTAAGGCATTTTTTCGGTGCGCAACAAATTCCAAGTGGTTACCTGCGTACGCAATGTCGCATCCAAACCGTCAGCAATATTGTATTTCAAAGCGGTTTGTGCTACAATATCATTTTTGTAGTGACCGCGCAACCATTCTTTCGCTACTAACCAAGGGTTGTTGTAGCGTTGGTATTCAGCGTAGATCTGCTGCACACCTTCTTTGCCGGGCTGCCAGTAGTTTTTCATGTCATCAACACTCCAGTCGGCTCCCCCCCAAATAATAGAATTATAAATGAGAGAGTTAGGGCCGTAGTTAACATCCGGAATGTTGGGCGTATACTGACGGTTGTACTGTACATCACCTTCAAAACGGAGTTTTTTAGTGAAGTTATACCCGGTCGATACCTTGAATACCGTACTGTTCAGTTTAGTATTGGGTACAATTCCCAACTGATAATTGTGCGAAAGAGAAAAGCGCAGATCATGGCGCTCGCCGCTTGAGGCAATGGCAACACTGTTGTTGGAAAGAATACCGGTTTGGAGAAAACGGGTCAAGTTATCTTTACCGCGAGCAATGTACGGCGTTGGCTGACGATTGCTCGTAAATGTTTTATTCCACTCGGGGAACGCAGTAGTAAAGGTTTGGCCGGTAACTACCGGACTGTCGTATTGAGGAATCAATTGGCCGTTGAATTTAGGTCCCCAAACGTCATAATCCCCGTCGTTCAAACCGCCGCCGCGTCCGTCGGCAAAGGCATAAATACCGTGGTCGCCCGGACCGTATTCATCCTGAACCTTAGGAATGGCATTGAACCCAACTTCAAACATTGTCGAAGAGTTGAAATCAACGGAAAAGCCGCGCTTGTCTTTGGTACCGCGTTTGGTCGTGATCAGGATCGCTCCGTTTTTACCGCGAAATCCATAAAGAGCCGAAGCTGAAGCTCCTTTCAGTACCGAATACGTTTCGATATCGTCCGGGCTGATATTCCAAGTATCAGAGTTGATAGGTACTCCGTCAACGACGTACAAAACGTCGGTATTACCGCGCAATACTACTGTGGGGCGGCGCAGCAACTCGGCATTGGCTCCGATGGTCAAACCGGCAATTTTACCGACTAAGGCGTTGATCGGGTTAGGTTCCCGGGCTTTAATGATGGATGAACCTTCCAACGATTGAATCGAAACTCCCGTACGGCGAATGTCTTTTTTTACCCCCAAAGCCGTTACTACTACTTCTTGTAATTGCTTCAGGTCTTGGGTCATTTTTACCTCAATGGAGGTACGGTTTCCTACTGTGATCTCTTGGGCAGAGTAACCTACAAACGAGAAAACCAATACATTCTCAGGGGCTGCACTGATCTGAAATTTGCCCTCACCGTTTGTGTTCACACCGCGGTTCGTACCTTTTACGATGATGCTGACACCGGGAAGGGGGATGTTGTCGTCGGCAGTCACCGTACCGGTCACTGTCTTTTGGGCAATGGCGCTGAAAGTAGCTAACAGGCAAAATACCAATACTTTTAACGCGGATTGGGGTAGTTTTTGTACCATAAAGAAAAGTGTTTGTGATGTATGAAAACAGATGTATAAGGTGGTATACCCGGCAAAAGTAAAGGTGTAGTATTACTTAAAAATTATCCAAACGTGAAGTTAATATGAAGATTATTTAATAAAGACTTAAATAATTGATATATAGAATATTATCTTATTTTTAACTTTTTACTGAAACAAATTGATTGACTGTCTTGTTTAGTATAAATATTTTTTTAGACCTTTGTACTGAAACTTGTTTATACGACAAAGCACGAATGAATCAACCCATACAATTAGTAGTTTTTGACATGGCCGGAACCACCGTGACCGACCAGCACGAAGTAGAAGCCTGCTTTGCTAAAGCAGCACGACTCACGGGCATAGATGCGACCGACGAAGAGATATTGGCGGTACAGGGGCTGGCCAAACGCTACGTATTTCAGCTTTTTTGGCGCAAACAATTGGGCGAGTCTCATCCTGATGTAGAGCAACGGGTAGATGAATCGTATGCTTTATTCAAAGATATTTTGGAAGAACATTACCATACCCAACCGGTCCTTCCGACCGACGGCTGTTTGGCGCTGTTTGACTATTTGCACAAGCATCACATCAAGATTGCATTGACAACGGGTTTTTACCGGATCGTCACAGATATTATTTTGGATAAATTGGGTTGGTTGGAAAGCTTGGACGAACACCGGGTCGGAACGGCTTCTTCGATCATTCAGGCGTCGATAGCCAGCGATGAAGTAGAGCAGGGAAGACCGCATCCGTTGATGATCCAAAAGGCAATGCGTTTGTTGGGAGTAACTGATCCTCAAAAAGTGATCAATGTGGGCGATACTCCTTCTGATCTGCAATCGGGGCGGGCAGCGGGGGTTTATCTTAATGTAGGAGTGACTAACGGAACACATACCGCCGAACAACTCATGCCGCACCCGCACGATGCCCTGATTGGCTCTGTAGCTAAAATCATAGATATTCTGGAGAAAATTAATCGTACCGCCGAAGCGGTGAAAAGTTGATGCGTACTCATTTTGATCTGATTGTCGTCGGCGGAGGTATTATGGGTACTTTCCATGCTTATCATGCAGCGCAACGAAACAAATCGGTGCTGCTGCTGGAAAAAGATAATTTTCCCGTTGGAGCTACGGTTCGGAATTTCGGGCAGGTAGTCCCTTCGGGTTTGGCCGGCCGATGGTTTCGATACGGACTGCGGAGTTTAGAACTTTATGAGGAACTTCAGCAAAAAATGGACTTAACGGTACGGAAAAACGGCTCGGTCTATATTGCTTCCGATGCCGACGAATGGCAGTTGGTCAACGAATTGTACGATTATTACCAAAGAATCGGCTATCCCTGCCAATTGATGAGCCGGGAAACCTGCTTGGAAAAATACAATTATCTTCAGAAAAACTACCCGGTAGGCGCTCTCTTTTTCCCAAATGAACTGACGGTAGATTCACCCGCGTTGATGCAGCGCTTTTTGGGGTATTGCGTCGAACAGGAAGGCATTACGTACCTTAACAATGCCTGCGTGACGGAGTGTCAAACGAAAAACGGGAAGGCAAACGTGCGACTTACCAACGGGCGACAGTTAGAAGCGGAGCGCGTATTGATTTGCAACGGTCACGAGTTTCGGATGTTATACCCTGACCTGTTTGCGAAGAGCGGTTTGGTGGTCAGTAAATTACAGATGTTGCAGACCGTACCTTTTCCCGAGTTAATGATGAAGGGAAACATCCTGACCGGATTGACGATCCGACGCTATGAGTCTTTTCAACAACTCCCTTCTTACGCCCTACTGACAACACCTGCCCATTATGAAGAGCTCAAAAAATGGGGGATTCATGTATTGTTTAAGCAAGCGGCAGACGGCTCCATTGTGATGGGAGATTCGCACGAATATGCCGCCGCATCGCATACCGATGATTTAGGCTATCATATTAATGATTATATCAATCAATTGATTATCAACGAAGCCAAACGAATTGTGAGCTTTCCGGCAGAGCGTATCCAAAGCACTTGGGCCGGGTTTTACAGTCAGACTGCCGAGGAGATTTTTGAGTACAACGTAGATGAACGAATTCGCATCATCACGGGTATCGGCGGTAAAGGAATGACCTCTTCGGGCGGCTATGCCGAAGAAACGATAGAGGCTTTGTTGGCTTAAATAATAAGGACGCTCAAAATGCCCGCAGAGCTCTGAGTTTTGCCCACCTTGCCCTTAGGGAAATAATTACGCAACAAATGCCGATTTTAATTTAATTTGTACTGATTTTTTATCAGTTACAGGCATGAAATGTTTTCTTAGGTTAATCATTTTAAGTGCGGCAGTTTTTGGGGCTTCTTACAGTTTCGGACAGGAGAAATCTGCGATTCTGAAAATTAAATTTGAAAATTCCACGTTGCAGGCGAGTTCTTTTCGAATAGAAACGGAGAAGACACCGGTAAGGCGAGTTGTGTCGGTTAAGTTAGATTCGGTAACAACTCGCACTGATTCTGTCGGAGTGACCATCTATCGCTTTGCTCTTCGTAAGGCGGCTCTGAAAAGCATACAATTTTTCAAAGATTCAACGATTTTTACTTCCCGCGATTTTTTTCTGCGACCGGGCGATGTGCTTTACTGTACTGAAAAAGAGGGTAAATTTACTTTTGAAGGAGAGGGGAGTTCGGTTAAATTGAATCGGTTTTTACAACAAATCGGTATTGTAGGGGAGGACACGCTGCGTCAAAAGCCCTTGATGCGAAAAGTGTCTGATGAGTTGTATGCCAACTTCATGCGGGATATTGCCGATGAAAAGTGGCATCTCTACCAAACAACACAGGATACCACTGAAACCATCCAAAATGTATTTGTAAAAGCAGCAATAGAGGCACAATATTACCAACGTGTTCAGTTTTTTCAGGCAACGAAGGATTGGACCGACGATATGTTTGATCGAATAAAAGACAGAGTAATGATTGGCGGCCGTCTTATGTATCCTACATCAGAAGCAACCTACCGCCCGTCGTTGCGAATAGTTCGTCATGAGGAAGCTTTGCTTTCGCGAGATTATCAGTTTTGTTTGACTCATTATTTGGGGGGCGATATGTACATGCCGCTCAGGAATAATTCGGCAGAACGAATGACGGCATTTTATGATGCAGTCGATCGGGAACTGCGTCAACTGCCGCTCACTCGGGAAACATTGATCGCTTCTCAATTTCGGTTTAATTTCCAAAATGACCCCGGGGCGCAGGTGCTTCTTGAACGGTTTGAACGGGATTTTCCTCAGTCAAAACACCTCAAAGAAGTACGCTATGCCCAATGGTCGATGCTGAAAACAAAAGTCGGAGCCTCTATTCCGCCCGTACCGTTGTTGCGGTCAGACAGCACCCAAACCGTCTTGGCCTCTTTCAAAGGTTTACCGACAATAATGCTGATTTGGAACACGTGGGAAGACAGTTGTCAGGCGGCCCTGTCATCAGTAGCGGCGTTGTCTAAAAAGTATGCTAAAAGCCCGGTTCGTTTTACCTCCGTTTGTGTTCGCAATCGCTTCGACAGTTGGAAAGAAGTACTGACCTGCCATTGGCCCGATCACTCCAAAGAAGCTCATTTTTACGCCGATTATCCCGAAACCGCCGTATTGGAAGGCGTGTTTTCCAAAAGACGCCCTAAAGTGGTAGTAATGGACAAAGAAGGCCGCTATGTAGAGGAGTTCAGCCCTTTTGAAACCGAAAAAATGGAAAAATGGCTCAAGAAATGAAGCCGACTTTGTCATGGAAAAGCAATGGCTCAAAGGGCGTTGCTTGCCCACGACAAAGATTAGAAATGAATTTCCGGCTGTTTAGTTTACCTTAGATACTGTTGGCGGCGTTTCTTCCTCCACTCCGTCTTCTTTTATTGTTTGAATAATCCGGGCGGCTACTTTTTTACCCATTGCTACGCCCACTTCATTATCGGTTCGGAAGTGGATGCCTCCCTGAAAACGTGATTCAGCGCCTTCTTTGGCTTTTTTTCGGAAATACTCTTTTTCGGCGGGAAAAAAATGAGCATATAATTCGGCCATGACGCTCCCTAACATGGCATGACCGGAAGGGTAGCCGGGAAACGGCGGTGTAAAATACAGCACCGGCCGAAAGGCCGGATCGTATTGATCGGGCCGAGTACCCCAATAGGTATATTTGGCATCCCAACAGGCAATGAATCCATCATACATTCCGATAGCGGCTAAGGCGTACAGGCGGGCTGCGCGGGGAGGATTGAGGTGCAGGTTGTACTCAAAGATCTTTTTGTGCAATAAGTCATCCCAAAAACTTTGAGAAGCATAAAAGAACGCATTGGCAGTAGAGCGAAAAGTGGGCTTGAAATTTTTCAATTCTTCCATGTCTTTCGCAAAGTCAGGCGGCGGACCCGGACGAAATTGACTGCTGCTGTCCAACACTACTGTTTTGTTAAGCCCGGCCAAAGGCAATGACGGCTCTCCTTTCCACAGACCCGGTTTCTGCGGTATTTTTCCGTCCCACACCTTTTTGGAAACAAAGTTTTTGGTTTGTTCTATTTCTATGTCGGCAATGCGTTGACCTAATTCAAACCCGGCGCGAGTATCGCTCGGATAGGCCGTTCCGGCGGCTACTCGGGAGGCCATGAGTTGATTGGCCATGCGCCGAACCGAATCGGTCAAAGAAGGGTAAAAGCGTGAAATAATGGTAACGGCCACACCGGCCGCTACCGAATGTTCGCAGGGGTAGGAGGGACTTTCCGGCTTGCTACCGTAGATTTTTACCCGATTGTCGGTTGTATAGGGTCGGGGGCGTTTGTAGGAATATTTGGTAGCCCATGCTGCGACGGTGGCATCGTAAGTAGCCACGCCAAGCAGCATATTGGCCAGCGCCCCGTTACGGCTTGTATCGGTCATCCATAACTTTGCGATCAGTTCCTGCCAACGATAGCCGGGAGCACCCGCACTCCAATAGTGGATTTGTTGTCGCTCCGTTGCCGTAAGGTTTTGTTGTCGGTTCAGTACCTGAGAGATTTCTTCCTTTGCCGAAGGCGGCGCCGGCAGGCGGTAAGACGCTCCCGAAGAAATAAACCACGTTTTCCATTTGCCGGCATTAGGTTCTGTTTGCGCCCGGGAGACAACGACTGTTCCGAGTAAGGCTGTTGTAATAAGTACGATCTTTTTCATTGGTTTCGTTTTTTCGGCAAGAATACTGCCTTTCAGCCTACCGCCTAAGGCCCTGTCAATAAACAGAGCATCGGCGTAGACAGACAGCCTTTTTTGAACCATTAGGGCAAAAAAAGACATAATGAAAAAGAAAAGGCGGGCATTTTTTTGACTTCATTGACGTATTTCGGTCATTGGTTGACCGGTCCTTGCCTTTTGCAGTCAGCAGAATAAAATGGAAATGATTTTTCGGAAATTATTTCCTAATTCGCAGCATGAATCTACCCATTGACCGAGAGCGATTGAAATTGTATCTCCGAATCGGCGGGGCCTATGTATTGTTGTGGCTGTTTGTTGACTTGGTGAGCCACCCTAAACTGTTTCATCAGTATTTGCGGAATGAGATTTGGCGCGGCGTTTACATGATTGCCGTCAATTACCTGTTTTTCGAGTATATCCTGCCGAAAATAGGCCGAAAACGGATCTTTAAATCGTTTCTTCGCTTAGCCTTTCAATTGTTTTTGTGCTCGGCCGGGCTGTATATCTGGCGCTCTGTCGGGATTCAATTGCAGATTTTTACCCCCTTTAAAACCTATACCTCCACAGGACACGGCGTAGGAGAGCAGTTAGGCGACAGTATCTTCTCTTTATTGTTTTTCGGAATCATTCGGCACGTCTATCATTATCGAAGACTGAAAGAGGCGGCCCAACAACTGCGCATTGAAAAACAGGAAGCCGAATTGAACTTTCTTAAATCACAAACCAACCCGCATTTTTTATTCAATACGCTGAATAATATCTATTCTTTAGCACGCGATAAGTCCGATTTAGCTCCGGAATCCATTTTGCGGCTGTCGAAGATCCTGCGGTTTATGTTATACGAAACCGGCGGCGCCTACATTGCCGTTGAACAGGAATTGAAAATCATGCACGACTATCTGGCATTGGAGCAACTCCGTTATGATGAATCGCTGCGGGTGAATTTCAACCATGACATTGAAGACCGAAAGCAAGCCTTGCCGCCGTTGTTATTGCTTCCGTTGGTCGAAAACGCATTTAAGCACGGTATTTCAGAGACCCGCGATCAGCCTTTTCTGGACATCCATCTTTCTATAAATCAGCGACAATTGTGGTTTGTGGTCAAAAATTCAACAGAAACCTGTTCCGAAGCGGAAGAAGTGAAAGAAAATATCGGCCTCTCCAACCTTCGGCGACAATTGCAATTGCTTTATTCGGAGTACAGTTTGTCAGTACATCAAGGAGAATCTGTGTTTACAGCCACCTTAAAAATCAACTTGGGAAGCCATGTCAAAACTAAAGTGTATCATCGTTGAAGATGAACCGTTGGCGGTAAAGGTCCTGTCAGACTATATCGCACAAATTCCTTTTTTGGAGTTGGCGGGTGCGTTTAAGGATGCCATTTTAGCCACGGAATACCTGCGGGACCATTCCGTTGATCTTATTTTTTTAGACATCCATTTGCCCAAATTAAAAGGAATGGCTTTCTTAAAAACGCTTACGCATCCGCCGGCAGTCATTATCACTACGGCTTATCACCAATATGCCGTGGACGGATTCAACCTGAATGTGACCGATTATCTTTTGAAACCCTTTGAATTTGAGCGTTTTCTGATTGCAGTCAATAAAGTAAAAAAAGCCGAGAAAGAGCCTTCCACCGCTATAGAGGCTTCTGAGATAAAGGATTATTTGTTTCTGACTGTCCAAAAAAAGAAGGTGAAAATTTCCTTTGCCGATATTGTATACATTGAGAGTCAGCGGGAATATATCAAAGTAGTAACGACCAAAAACGCCTATCTTTCCAAAATGAGTACCCACGAAATAGAAGCCCTGCTGCCCGTTCGACTTTTTAAGCGGATTCACCGGTCGTTTATCGTTTCGATCCGGAAAGTAGAGGCATATACGGCCGACGAAGTAGAGGTCAATGGCGTAGCGATTCCCATCGGAAGAGGGTACCGCGGCAGTTTAGAGGATTTATAACAGGGCCCATCATTGGTCAGTTTGAGGCTATTTTTTTCAATGTATTCACCTCTACGGTGTGTTTTCCTTCAAATGGTACGATTTGCAGATGCGGAACAGCGGTTCGGATATCGGCTTCGTATTGGGCTAAATCTGTCTGAACCAAATATTCGTCTTGGGTGCCGTAGGCCAAAATAACGGGCATTTTCGCCAATTTTTCGGGTTCGATCACATCACTGATACCGTTAGCAAAGAATCCGGCCCAAATCACCAAACGGTCGCAGCGGACATGATCGCTGTTGAGCCAGCGCAGCAAGGTAGCATTGCCTTGCGAAAATCCCAACAGGTTGATTTGGATGTTGCTAAGATCCCGATCTTTCACTACCGTATCGTAGAGCAGATTCAAATAGGCAATGTAATCGGCAATTTCCTGCGGGCGTTCTTCGCGCGTCATCCAAGAGGCCCCTACACGCCCGGTGACTCCTTCCAAATAGAAACGGGAGAGGGCTTCCGGAGCTACTACGAAAGTATGTCCGTCGTTAAGTACTTCAAATTTTTTGATGAAAAACTGCGCCAATTGCCCGTAGCCGTGAAGTACAAACCAAATGTGGCGGGTATCCGGGCCAAGCGTTCCTAACGTAAAATAACGGGCGGTACGGGTAACGGAAAGGTGATGTTCTTGCATAAATTGGTTTATATTTGCCCCCAAAATACGTACATCACTTTCAGAAAATGAAACAAAACCCTGCTTTCTATTTTATTATCCTTGTTTTGGCGGTGATTGATGCCTGGCTGTTGGCACATCCGAATTTGATTGGAAAATTGGGCATTTTGTTTTATAAGTATGATATGATCAAAACCTTTCCGCGTGCCCTGGCTACCGTGGGATTGACCGCCGTGGCAGCAGTGGCAATTACCGTTTTTGCAAAAAGAACAAGTCGGCAAACGGCATTGATGATCTTGGGACTGTTAACCTTGGCCTCAATAGGGCTGTTGGTCAATACTTACTTTAAATTTTCTTCGGGTACCTATGCCATGACAGGTTCCGGTTTTAAGACAGGAGCTCTCCTGACGCCGATTATTTTGCTGTTGATATTCGGCAACGGAGTTTACGAGGCCACCAAACTCAAAAAAGTATAAGCTGTCCGTTGCATATTTGCCCTTTGCTTTTTTCCCTTGTCGCTTAGCCTTTACACTTTCCTGACGCTTTAAAGGGAGTTCACCGCGACTCATTTGGGTTTTTCTACGCCTTAGAAGGCTAAATTTTATCATATTTTTGCATGGCTGCATCTTTGTATCGTCAAAATGATCGTTATGATTAGACAATTCTGCAGCTATGAAAAAGATAAAGTACCTTATTGTCTCGTTAATAGTTTCGGTGGGCCTGAAGGCCTGTTGGGTAAAAGAAGAGCATAAGCCGATTGCTCTGAAAGGGAAATTCATCAACCAATCGTATTTGGACCGATCCTCTGACGCTCTTCCGGGCGAGATTTCCTTTTATTGTACAGAGTTGATTTTTGATCGACCCGACAGTGTCATGGTCAAAAACGGCTTTGAAGAGTATGCGCTTCACTACGCGATCAGCCATGATACCTGCTTTGTGAAAAAAGCGTATCAGCACAAGGGCGAATTGCGCGATCTCGTCCTGCTGCTCACCTCAGACAGTTCCTTTGTCGCCTTGGAACAGGAGTATACGGGTAGTCCAACGCCTGCCGTTTTTACGAAAACCTCTTTTTTTCAAGGCTTTGAATATCGCTTAAACCAAGCTACGGTTGCGGGCAACTATGAGTGGGTCTCTGCCGACGGTAAACCTTCCAAAATGATCACACTGGCTGAAAATGGGACTATTAAAGGTTTGCCTGCTTTCAGTAAATTTTCAATTTGTTATTCGGGCGACTGTCTGTCAGAACCCGCCGAAGCCGCCAAGGTGATTCTACTGGAAACGGCTCAACATGAGGTTGAATTTGCCGTATGGGATTATGAAAAGAAGACGGGACGATTGACCATCTACAAATTGGAGGCCGCCAAACCCGACATAAAAGGAGAGCGAGCCATCAAGTTTCCCCTCTTTGAACTCAGGAAAGTCGTATAAGGGATTGAAGGGGATGTAATGGATTTTGAGCGAGTAAGTAGTTGATATGCAATATATTTCGCTAAAATCTAAATTGGCTCATTACCTAAAATAACCCGGTATTTTATCGTTAAACCTGCCTCAGGTACGTCAACTCGTATTCTGCTCAGACAGCCTTGTACTGCCCTGACTGTTACTTACTAAACCTTTATTTTTATGAATGATTATTATCAAAACTGTTTTGCAGCCATGCCTCGAAATCTGAACCGAATTGCCTTTTTGGCCCTATTTTCCACACTTTTTCTCTTGGGGTGTCAATCGGCCCGGGAAGAAAATAAACCGGCACAACCCGCGGAGAAGCCCGTGGCTGCGGCAGTGACCGTCCCGGCCGCTAACCAACCTGCCTCACCCCAACTCAAGCCTTTTACACTGACCTTTGCTAATCTCATTGAGAACAACCGACTGCATAAATTGCCGGTGATGTCTCAAAAAGAAATCGCCTCTTATTTTGTGGAGGGTATTGACGAAGGCTTTGCCGATGATTATAAATACCATTTGTTGGAGGAAGTGATGCATACGCCGACGTACAAAATGCAGTTGATTGCGCGGGAATACGAAAATGAAAATATGGTTTGGTTGTGTTTATTTGACCAAAATCATAAACTTTTGGAGGCCAAAGAGGTGTATTACGATAATGCGGAAGGGAATTATCAGGTAGAGGCCGTCTTAAAGAATGACACCTTAACGCTCTCTATGGATGACATCAACGACGGAAAATACAGCGAGGTATATTCGTTTGACAAAGAATTCAAATTGGTCCCTGTAAAAAGTCCCAAGAAATAACCGGTCAGAAGGCAATGAAACTGATTTTTTGGATAGGAGTCGTCGTATTGGGGGTGGTAATGCTCTACTATTTGTACCAAGCTTGGGTGTTATACTCCGGCCGAAGTAAGTACATTGAAGTATATCCTGAGATGTACCGAGAGGTATTGGTTCCTGCTGCGGTAGCAGCAAGTTTATTTATCGGGGCATTAATGGCCAATTTTTGGTTTAAGTCACCGAAAATTGCACTCTATATTGTTCTTTCACCCCTCATTGTCGGAGCTTTAGCGCTGATTTTCATGGTGATAGCGTCTATGTTTATTCGGGATTGGCGCTGAATCCATAAAAAAACAAGCCTCAACTAAAAGTCGAGGCTTGTCCAACCCATACAGCCATTTTAAAAATATGTTACTTAACGTAAGTTCGTATATCTAAATTGTGTCATAACTTCTGTTGTTTTAACAACTAAATAACAATCATTCTGTCTTAAAAAGTTCCCGAAGGGACAGGGCTGATTGGGGGATGAGATTACTTTTTTTCAAATTGATACAAAGTTAATCGAAACCTTCCTATTCCCAATGTCTAAATCGACAAAAGCGGGCAAAAGTGCGTCGAAAAAGTTGTTTGTTTTCATGGTTATTAACTTGGAAACCTACAGTTTTGTTTATTAGACAAATTTTTTCGAAAAAGGTTTAACCCTTTCCGATGATTTATTTGATCCCTACTTTTAACCCGCCAAACCAAAATCTTCCCTGCGACGGCTCAAAATAACGATTGGCGGAAGCATTAATTTGAACATTTTGAAAATAAAGTACATCCATTAGGTTGTTGACGCCGACAAAGGGTTCGATGTGCATCTTGCCCCATGTTTTTTGACCTCCCAGACGTAAATTGAGAACCGTATAGCCATTGGCGGTTACGGCGTTGGCATCATCAGCGTACAACTGACTTGCGTGGCGTACCTGAGCGATGGCAAACAATCCGGCTTGCATAAAATAGCGTAATTCGGCTTGGGCGGCATGTTTGGGAATACCCGGGAGCACATTACCGTCAAATTTTCCGGCAGTGGTTTGGTATTCACGATAACGGAAATCGGAGTAAGTATAATTAGAGAACAGGGTCAGACCTTTGGCTAATATCGCATTTAAACTCAGTTCTACTCCTTGCCGCCGCGACCGGCCCGCGTTTCGGTAAAATACCCGTCCGGCTTGCCCTGTGATCTGGTAGGGAACAAGCTCATCTTTTACTTCCACGTCAAACAGCGCGAGGTCGGTACGAAGCCGATGATTAAAATAAGTTTTGGCACCGATTTCGTAATTTACTGCCTGTTGGGGATTCAGTTCCGAATTAAAACCGCCCGTACCCGTCGGATTATTGGACAGCTCACTCATGGTCGGCGTTTCAAAACTCGTGCCTAAGTTGGTATAAATATTGACCTTGGAAGAAGCTTCCAGTGAAATGCCCAAGCTGGGATTGACTCGGTTGAATTGCCGCTTGCCCGATTGGTCACCGTCGGTCAGAAAATGGTCGGTGGCTCGTAATCGAATGCCGTCAGAGCGAAGGCCGACCAGCATGGTGATTTTTTGGTAGGTAAGCTCCTGCGTTACGTAAGCTGCTACGTTACGGAACGATTCCAACTGATCGAAAGTCAATTTGCCGCGTTCTCCGATGAGATTATCAAACCGTCGGCGGGTATCGTCTTGGGCTTCGGCGTCGATTCCCAGACGAAAACGATAACCGATCAAATCAAATTTTTGAGAGAATTGATATTGGAAACTGCCCCCGGCAAAGGTACGGTTGATGGTACCTGCCCCGGCAGCTTGGAAAGCCAAATAGTTGGCAAAATCGCGTTTGGTACCGAAAGCCCGGGCGAAAATGAGGTGATTACCCATCGTTTTTTCAAAGGTAATTCCGATACGTCCCTGAGCTACGGATTCCCCGGCTAAAAAACGGACGTTGTTCGGATGGGCCTGACGGCGGTTTTCGGTGGCTTGTTGGAGCGTAAGCCCGCCGGGGTCATCGGCCACGGGACTGTTACCGTAATTGACTAAGACAGAAAGGCGGGTCAAAGAGTCAAAATCATAGCGAAGTTTTAGGTTCAGAATCGTACTTTCCATGCGACTTAACGCCCGATACCCTTCGGACTGATTGCGCGAAGCGATAAATACGTACTGAAATTTCTTGCGTTGAATGCCCGTTTTAAAACGATAACTTCGCAGTCCGTACGAACCCACCGTAGCTTGTCCTTCGAGCAGCGGCATTTCGGCTGCCGTTTCGGTCTGAAAATTCAGTACTCCGCCGGCCGCGTTCCCGTACAGTCCTGACGAAGGGCCGCGCATCACCTCCAAACGGCGCATGGCCCCCATGTCCAAATTATCCACGTCGGCTTGTCCGTCGGGGGTTGATTCCGGAATCCCGTCAATAACGAGCCGAATCCCGCGAATCCCGAAAGCGGCCCGGGCACCGAAACCGCGAATGGAAATACGGAGGTCTTGACTGAAATTGTCGGGGTTTTGGGCAAACAGACCGGCTACACCGCCTAAAGATTCAAAGAGAGACAGTTGCGGTTGCCCGATCTGAATACGTCCTCCTCCCAAAACCGTCAGTGCGGCCGGCAAACGTTTTTCGTTGATTTCGAGGCGGGTAGAGCTGACGGTGACGGGAGCCAGCTGACGAATGAGTAAGGTGTCGGTAGACTGCCCTCGGGTTTCGGCTGAAATACACCCGATCATCACAAAAAGCCATCCTAATCTGACCGTTTTGTTTTTAGCGGATAGGGAACGTTGGTATTGTATCAAAAAAATCATAAAATTGTCGGAATTTATACAAGTTTCGTGGGAATAGATTCGCTGAAGTGTTATAACCTTGTTTGCCTTATGGATGCTTTCAATATTTCAACACATTTACAATCCCGAAAGTTGGAGTTGGTAGTCGAAAATCGCACGGCTTACACGCTTGACAGTGCTGAGTTGAATATTTACGAAACCCATCAGGCAGCTCAAAAGGTAGAACTTACTTTTGGGAATCCCGTTTTGGCGAGCATGATTCGCGGCAAAAAGGTAATGCATTTGTCCAATGCTCCTTCCTTTGATTTCTTTCCCGGGGAGTCGGTCATTGTACCGGCTTATCAAACCATGAAAATCGATTTCCCCGAGGCGACTCCTACCAATCCGACCCAATGTTTGGCGTTGGCTATTTCGCCGGCTAAAATTCGCACCATCGTCGAAACGTTGAATGAACGGGCGCCTTTGGTGGATAATCCGGAAGGCTGGCAATTTACGAACGATAACTTTTATTTTTCCAACGAAGCGGCAATTCATCAATTGATCGAAAGACTGATTTATATTTTTACCGAAAACAATGCGGCTAAGGACTACTTTGCCAATTTGGTTTTGCAGGAGCTGGTTGTGCGACTGATGCAAACCAAAGCAAGGGCCGTATTGGCGTCCAATCTGCAACAATTGGCCAATACCAATCGACTTGCCTTTGCCATTAAGTATGTACAAGAAAATATTCACCGAAATCTCACTATTCGTGAATTGGCCGACAAAGCCTGCATGAGCGAGCCCAACTTCTTTCGCTGCTTCAAACAACAGTACGGCACCACCCCCGTAGAGTACATCAATCGACACCGTATTCAATTGGCGATGACGCTGTTGCATCATACAGAATACAGTATTTCGGATATCTCTTTTGCCTGCGGCTACAACAACCTGAATTATTTTTTAAAAGTCTTCAAAAAAGCTACGGGCGATACCCCCGCCGCTTATCGAAAGAAAATTGTAAAATTTTAATCATTCAGGGGAAAGGCATTACCCATCTTGGTATTGGATCCTTTTTAAAGTCAGAGTACCGAAAGGCCACCTCAAACTGCCGAAAGACCCAAGGGCATTCTTCTGCTGCTGCAAATCGTCTTACGACTTTCAACCTTTTGATAGAATTGTTCTCTTTTTTAAGACAATTGTGCAAAGCGTTTATAAGAAGATTGTTGTAGTTTTGAAATGTTATTATTTGAACATTTTTTATAAATTTACCTTTTATCTTTAACCTATGGAACTTAACGGCAGTCATACGCTCCATGCACCCGCCCAAAAGATTTGGGATATGCTCATGACCCCCGATATTTTGGCCAAAGTGACACCCGGGATCTCACGTTTGGAACTGGAAAGCGAAGGGGTTTACAAAGCCATCGCTGAAGTAAAGATCGGACCGGTATCGGGAAAATTTGAAGGCAAGGCCGAAGTAGCCAACCCGGTAGCCCCCGAAAGTTTTACGCTGAAAGTACAGCAAAACAGCAAGATAGGCAACGTCGCTGCCGATGTTCGGATGGTACTCAAACCGGTCAGCGACACCGCCACCGAATTGTCGTTTGAAGGCAATGCGGAGATGTCGGGGTTGTTGGCCCGCACCGGCAACCGCGTCATGAGCGGTGTGGCAAGCACTCTGACCAAGCAGTTCTTTAAAAATTTTGAAGAAGAATTGAGTCAATAACCGCCGGTTCCGGACCCGCTTGCCCTATTGCCGTGCGGTCTGACCTTTGCCCATTTGCCTTTTGCGATTTGTCTTTATCTATACTTAAAATTCCCAATAACCTGTGCGTAAGCACTTAACCTTTCGTCAATTATGCCAAAAATCTCAGTAACCGTAAACGGAACCTCTTACTCACATGAAGTAGAAGGACGCTTGCTGTTAGTGCATTATCTGCGCGACGTACTGGGCCTGACCGGTACCCATGTGGGTTGTGATACCTCCAGCTGCGGCGCCTGTACTATTCATTTGGACGGTAAAGCCGTAAAATCCTGTTCTATGCTGGCAGCACAAGCCGACGGCTCTGTCATTACTACCATCGAAGGCCTGGCACCCGCCGGGGAGTTACACCCGCTGCAAGTCGGATTTAAAGAAGAACACGGTTTGCAGTGCGGCTTTTGCACACCCGGTATGATCATGTGTGCGGCAGATCTGCTTGAACACAATCCTAAGCCTTCGGAGCAGGAGATTCGGGAAGCTCTCGAAGGAAACATCTGCCGTTGTACGGGTTACCATAATATTGTCAGAGCTATTCAAAGTGCGTCAGGCCAATTGGAAACAGCGGCTCCCTAAGCGCACGGGTAACCCCGCCCCAATGGGGGAATTATGATCCTGATTATTATAGAGATTTAAAAAGCCTTTTGACTCCTCATCAATTTAGGCGGGTAAAACATAAAAAACTCCCCCATCGGGGGCTGGGGGGCTAAAAACATGAGCAATAAATTCATTGGAAAATCGGTGAAACGCGTGGAAGACAAGCGTTTTATCACCGGGAAAGGGCGTTATACCGACGATATCGTGTTGCCGGGAATGACCCACGCCTATATATTGCGCAGTCCCTACGCGCACGCCAACATCAAAAGTATTGACACTTCAGCGGCCGCGGCTATGCCCGGAGTCGTCACCATCATGACAGGCGAAGAAGTGGGCCATTACGGTGTACCTTGCGGGTGGCAGGTCAACTTTAAAAACGGCGAAACCATGAAGGAGCCGCCGCATCCGTTGTTGGTGAAAGACAAAGTGCGTCACGTAGGAGATGCCGTGGCGTTGGTAGTGGCCGAAAGTCGGGAGATCGCACAGGATGCCGCCGAAGCCATTGTGGTGGATTATGAAGTGCTGCCGGCAGTCACTGACGCGTCTAAAGCCGTTGATCCCGGAGCGCCGCAGGTACACGACAGCGTACCGAACAACATTTGTTTTGACTGGGAGATCGGCAATCCGAAAGCAGAAGTGGATGCCGCTATGGCCGGTGCCGCGCACGTAACGTCGCTGGATTTTGTCAATCAGCGGTTATCTCCCAATGCGATGGAACCGCGCAGCTATATCGGACACTACGACGGTGTTTATGACCGCTACACACTCTATACCTCCACCCAAAACCCGCACTTGATTCGTTTGTTGATGTGCGCTTTCGTGTTGGGATTGCCCGAACACAAGGTGCGGGTGGTGGGTCCGGACGTAGGCGGCGGATTCGGCAGTAAGATCTATCATTATACCGAAGAAGCATTGGTTACGTTGGCAGCTAAGAAAACAGGCCGACCCGTAAAATGGACAGAAACCCGTTCGGAGGCTTTCCTGACCGATGCCCACGGCCGTGACCATGTCACTCATGCCGAAATGGGATTCGACAACGAAGGTAAAATTGTAGGGTTGCGCATTAAGACCTTTGCCAACTTGGGAGCCTACCTTTCTACTTTTTCGACAGCGGTTCCGACCTATCTCCACGGTACGTTATTACAAGGATTATACACGACGCCCAAGATTCACTTGGACATGACCTGCGTTTTTACCAATACTACCGCCGTAGATGCATATCGCGGGGCAGGACGGCCCGAAGCTACCTATCTCTTGGAACGTTTAGTGGATTTGGCCGCCCTCGAAATGGGTATGGACCCGACCGAATTGCGTCTTAAAAACTTCATTGCTCCGTTTGACGGGGTGACCCAACCGGGCTATCAGACGAATGTGGCTCTGCAATACGACAGCGGCAATTATCATGGTGTTTTGCAGCGAGGTATCGAAATGCTGGGCTATGATGATTTCCGTAAAGCACAAAAAGAAGCGGCCGCTTCGGGCAAACTCCTCGGGGTAGGTTTTTCCACTTACATCGAAGCTTGCGGTATTGCGCCGTCGGCCGTAGTAGGCTCGTTAGGTGCCCGCGCCGGTCTGTACGAAGTAGGGCAGGTGCGGGTGCAACCTACGGGTTCTGTCAGCATATTTACCGGCGCACACTCGCACGGACAGGGACACGAAACAACCTTTGCCCAGATCGTGGCGGACCGTTTGGGAATTCCGATGGAAAACGTCGAAATCCACCACGGAGATACCGAATCGGTTGCTTTCGGTATGGGAACCTACGGCTCGCGTTCACTGGCCGTTGGAGGAAGCGCTATCATGAAAAGCTTGGATAAGATCATTGAAAAAGGAGCCAAGATCGCCGCTCATAAACTGGAATGCTCACCCGATGATATCGAGTTTGCCGAGGGCAAATTTACGGTCAAAGGCACCGATAAGTCGCTGACTTTCGGAGATATAGCCTTGACGGCGTACGTGCCTCACGTTTATCCGGCCAATTTGGAACCCGGTCTCGACTTCAGCAGTTTCTACGACCCGACCAACTTTACGTATCCGTTCGGCTGCCATATTGCGGTAGTGGAGGTGGATAAAGAAACGGGCGCGGTGAAACTCAAAAGGTTCATTGCGGTCGATGATGTAGGGAATGTGATTAATCCAATGATCGTAGATGGGCAAATTCACGGCGGTTTGGCGCAGGGAATCGGGCAGGCCTTGTTGGAAGGAGTTGAGTTTGACCAAAACGGCCAAATCATTAATGCTTCCTACATGGATTATGCCATGCCGCGTGCCGATGACCTGCCCATGTTTGAGCTGGATCGCCAAGTGACCCCTTGCCCGCACAATCCTCTGGGGGTAAAAGGGGCCGGTGAAGCCGGTTGTATCGGTTCTACGCCGGCAGTGGTCAATGCGGTGATTGATGCGTTGTGGTCTGGAGGCCACCAAGTCAAAGACATCCGTATGCCGATGACCCCCGAACGCGTTTGGACGGCCATGCAATCCTAAGTTTCGAGTTTCAAATGCCGAGTGTCCGGTTTTCATAATTCGACACTCGGCATTTGAAACTCGACATTCATCCACTAATTCACTAATTAAAACATGATACCACAAGCAGTTGACTATAAACGCGCGGGTTCGGTAAGTGAGGCGATAAGCCTGTTGGCCGAAAATCCCGACGCAAAAATTTTGGCAGGCGGCCATAGCCTGATTCCTGCTATGAAATTACGTCTCAACAGCCCTTCCCTGTTGATTGACATTGCCCGTATTGCGGAATTACGGTTTATCTCCGCCGGCGACGGTGGGGTGACTGTCGGTGCGGCAAGTACGCACCATGATATTATTTCCAATGCCGCTATCCAAGGTCGTTTTCCGGCGATGATCGAAGCCGGAGAATTGATCGGTGATACGCAGGTACGTAACGTGGGCACCTTGGGCGGAAGTATTGCGCACGCCGACCCTTCGGCCGATTGGCCGGGCGTATTGTTGGCCCTGAATGCAACGATCAAAGTAGAAGGAGCGGGAGGAGCGCGCGACATTGCAGCCGCTGACTTCTTTACGGGTTTTTTCAGTACTGCCTTGGAAGAAGGCGAGATCGTTACTGAAATTCATATTCCGGAGCCGGCCGCCGGTGCAAACAGCGCGTATCGAAAGTTCTTACAACCGGCTTCCCGTTTTGCGATTGTGGGCTGTGCGGCTTCCGTTGTGATTAATGACGGAGTGATTGCAGAAGCACGAGTGGCTTTCAACGGTGTGAGTGCCGAAGGGGCTTTCTTAGACGAAGCAGTAAGTGCGGCTTTGGTTGGCAAGGCTGCCACGCTCGAAACGATCGAAGCCGCTGTTGCCGGTGCGGCCGAAGGAATAGATATTAATGAAGATCATTATGCCTCCAAAGCCTACCGCAAACACTTAGCCAAAGTTTACGCGAAGCGTGCTTTGGCGGGGGCCTGCGGATTGTAAAATTTTATTCCTGTTTGCTTGTTTAAATGGCTAAACGGGCAGTCAATTGACTGCCCGTTTTCCTTTTTGAATGAGCCTGCTATCTTTCAGACTCGTAGCAAAGCACTGTAATGCCGCAGCTGAATTCTGTACTTTTCCGCAGTTTCAGGGATAATTTTTTTTCTAACCCCTGAAAAATGGGCATCCCGCTGCCGATAGCTACCGGATTGATAAACAGGTGGTATTCGTCAATTAAATTGTGTTTTATCAAATTGGAAACAAAGCTGCCGCCACCATAAACGATAATGTCATTTCCTTCGCGACTTTTTAAGTCGGCTACGGCTTCTTCGAGCGTTCCTTCCGCTAATTCGGTGTTGTCCCATTCGGAAGAAGCTAAGGTGTTTGAAAAAACTACTTTGGGCGTATCCACCATTTTATGCGTAAAGGTGTCGCTTTCGGGATTCTTGGCTGCTGCTGTCCAGTGAGGGATAAAACCTTGCGCCAACACCCGACCGAGAATAATGCAATCTACGGGCTCGGTTAATTTCATGACGTACTCTTTCAGTTCGTCGTCCCAATTCCACGTCATCCAATCCATTTCTCCGTTGGGGCCGGCTACAAAACCGTCAAGGCTTACCTGCATTTGCAATTTTACTTTTCTCATTTTCTATTCGTTTTAAAGATGAGCGATAGTTGATTAATGCACAAATTTATCGCCGATTCTTCAATAAAAGACGGTGTGATTCTGCCGATTTAAGGGGCATTTGCGACATATTTTCGATGTTTTACGCAGCCCTGCTTGCCAAAAGCGTATTACAAACCTTTTTTTAGGTTTTCGACTTGCCCGATGTGCCGATCAATGTGAAATCGCAGAAATTCAAAGCGTTGTCCAAAGTTTAACGGACCCGAAATCGGGTGAGGATGAGCCATCAGAGTAAGTTCTTCGTCGCTCATTGCCTTCCCTAAATCTTCTAAAAGCGGTTGCAGCCCTTTTAAAGAGGCAGCCCAAAAAGCCAAAGGCCCGCCCATACGCGGCGCTGCAACTGCCGGTACAACTTCCTTTTCCTTCCAGGTACGCACAATGATATCTTCAATCGGTAAGCCTTCGTGCGGCTTAGCATTTTCGTAACTCAACGTTCCGGCTCTTATACCTAACAGAGTTTTCCACATTCCCAAAATTCCGCCCTGCTCTGCCCAAAACAAGTGTTCGGTTATTTCTGCGGCACTCCAACTTTCAGCATCCGGTTTCCATTGGGCTTGTTGTTCATCTAAACCGCTGATGGAATCAAGATAATTTTGGCGAGATGTCGCTATCTCACTGAGAAGCTGTTTTGTTTTGCTCATGGATTTAAAGGTTTATTACCGACAACAAAGTTATTTTATAAAACCTGATTTTTGTATGGTTAATTTTGAACAATGACGGACACGCTTCACGATAGTTCATTTACTCAATGCCTGCAATAATTTGGAGACAATGTTCCCTCCTTTCAGGGCTTGCGAGGCCGGGCTCTTGCGTTCATCTAAGTAAATTTTTCCGTCCTTTTCTACCCATTCGTTACCTGCCCCATCAACACCTACCTTATAATTGCGTAAAAAATACCAACAACAAACCCCGATCAGAAAGAAAACAGCGGCTACTACATACAATACCCATTGGTCATTCAACATTCGATGATAGGATTCTTTGATAAACAAATTGTTTTTTCCGACATCGTAGATCAATGGAATAGTTGACCCTATTTTGAAACGTTCCCATTCTTCCGCAGAAGTGTATTTATACACTTGAAAAGTATCGGTTTTCAGCGCCTGCAATGACAAACGAACTGTGACAACATTGTCGGGAGAGGAACTCCCCGCCTGTGTCTTTTTCTCCTTTGCCAATACGATTCCGTTGACGGTTCGTCCGTTTTTAAGGATACTTTTTTGGATTTGGGTATCTTCATACAACCAATAACAAAACGTTGAAGTAATAAAGGTAAACAGGCTGAATAGTCTGAATCCCAACGAATTGTATTTGCGTAAAACAAAGTAGTAGTATAAAAGCCCCCCTGTCATGATGGTGATAAAAGTCAATCCGGTCATGGTTTTAACGGTTAAAGTTATATTGATTTTATCGGCCTGAAAGGACACAAACAGCGACTGAAAAAATAGTAAGCTGTTTGCTCCACTGTTATAAGAATGAATGCAAATTTTGTTGATTATCAGTTATTTAAGTTCAATAGGCCAATTTTGCACTATCACCTGTACCTGAAATCATTTAATTCAATTTGCCTGCGGGCTTATGGCCAAGTCCATACCTTAAAACTTTTTACGGTGCCGATAACGCTTTGGTTCCAATCGGTGCTGTTACTTGTAGCGGTATAGATCCCGATTTTTCCTTTGGGGGAACTGTACCGATCTACTTTTTTATCAAATTTGAGTTCTCCGTTTACCGTTACTTTCAGGTGTTTTCCCTTCTTTTCTATCCGTACTGTTTGTTTAGGTATACTTTTGAAGGTCAAGGCATCTTTCAGACTTACCAAGTTTTCATTCTCCTCTTCATCATTGACGGTTAATAAGCTACTTTGCAAACGGCTGCTGACCCGGTCGGCCTTCCACGTATCCATTGGGCTGAAGAATGTTTTTTTTCGGTATTCTGAATAATTGAACAAAATCCCGAGGCTGATCGCATCCCCGGCGATTTCCATTTCCATTTCGCCCACAAAATTTTCGTATTCCTTTTTTGATAAGGCCAATATCGTTTCGGAAGCCGTTTTTTTGTAAACCGTTGCGCTATAAATCAACTTATTATTCGAGATTCTCGCCGCAGAGGTTTTCCGGTCGTCCAAGTACTCAAAGTGATTGTCTTGGAACGTTTCATCAATTTCCAATTGCAAATCTGCGTCTGTTTTTTTTTGAATTTCATTCTCTTTCCAATGGCCGACGGCTGTTGCTAAGCGTTGTTGTCTTTTGACCTCTTCCGCTTGGTTACTGTTCGCAACAGCCTGTTTCTTTTCCTCTTCCCGTGCTTTTAAGAGAGCCGCTACGTTTTCGGGTCTATTGGCCCATTGTACAAAAAAATAGCCTGAAATGAGTAAGGTGGCCAAAATAATAAGCACTGCTTTAATCATTTTTTGAGGATTTTAGATTTAATGAATTCTTATCTACTGATTCTCTTCCCTGCATAGCCGGAATCATACTCCTTGGGGTACGCATAAGAGGAAATAATAGAGGCAACACCGGATTTATGCACTGAATTGCCCGGTTCAGGCAATTCATAAACGGGGTTTTGTCGGGCAGTATCAGGGCCGAAAAACTCTTCGTTTTCCGAAAAGCATCCAATCAAGAAGTGAGATAAAGAGGTCATAAACGATTGTATCAGCGGATATTTTTATAAGGAATGTGTCGGTAGGGTCAAATGTTGCTTCAGCCAATGCAGGCGCTTGGTGTAATAATCCGCATCCAAATGGGTATTCCAAGCGATTACAAAGCTTCCGTCGGCAGTCTCGTCAACCAAATAAGGTGTTTCGGTATCCAAGACAAAAAAACGCTTCACACGTTGCCGAAAGGTAAAATGAGATGTGTCCATGGCAGATCTTGCCTTTTGTTTGAAGAACTCATCGACAGTATTCGGAGCGAATGAAACAGCCAAACTGTGATGGAAAGCAGTCAGTTGGGTATTATTGGAGTAGGTGGTGGATTTGTACCATCCTTCCCACCAGTAAAAATGTATTGTTTTTCCCGTTTCGGTAAGGAATGTTCCTTCGGAGCAAGACCAATTTCGGTCTCCAAGTCTCTCTAACACCGGCGCAGGTATGTTGCTGCTTCTGAAGATTTTGTTTTCAGTATAAAAAGGTTGGAAACCGGCTTCAATCCGTTTTCGAAATACCACCAATAAGATAAGTAATACCGGGACAAGCAGCATAAAGGAAACCGTACCGCTGACTGTCCACATAATCAGCATCAATCCTGACCAACAGGCAACGGTCAATCCAATAGCCAATTTGGGCCCGGCTTTACGGCCGGATAGGTACACTAACCCAAAGGCAACGGCATAGAAACCGCCGAAAAATACGTTTTTGTAAAGAAAGTCCTGATCCATTTAGGTCTTGTGCAGCATTGAATGACCGAAAATAAACCTTGGACTCAGTCCGTAAAAGTGAGAATGTAGCGGCGGCGATTTTGGTAAAAAGCCGGAGGTAATGACTGTATTTTCGGCAGGCGATAGTTGGCGGTGCGTTTATTGTTTGATAAGTTTGATGATCTGCGTTACCCTTTCAGTAGTTACCACTAAAAAATAGAACCCATTGGGCAAATATGAAAAATCCTTTTGCTCACAGTGCCGGCCGGACCATAATAGCTGCCCTAATGAATTTACAAGCCTGTATTGTTCCTGACCCGTAGCTTGGATGAGATGAATGGTGTGCGTAAAAGGATTGGGGGCCACATGAAAAGGTCCTGCAGAAAAAGAACTTTTTTGTATTCCGGTAATGGTACCGCTGCCGGAAGTATAGGATTCTCCCACGTAAATAATCAAATAACTTTGAGTGCCTAATTTCACTACAGAAGGATCGCCGCCGCCCCGGATATTCGTATTGGTATAGCCTTGCCACGCAAACCCATCCGTGGATGAATTATACCAAATTTGTGGGCCGGAACCGTAAAAACGCAATTCAGCGGCAGTATTTACCATAAAATTCCCCGTCCAATTATGCGTATTATCGGAGGGGTATTTCGGATGTGCCGTAAAATTCAGCCCATCTTTGCCACTTCCGTGAAAAGCGCCCTCTTGCGGCGCGCCGGCCGGCGCGGCATAATGCCACACTCCGTTAAAGTAAATAACGGCGGGGTCAATCACCGCTTGGGCGGCATCGTCATAGCGTGCCTTAGGTTCAAAGGTGTACGTCAGCCCGTTGGTACTTACGGCCGAATAAGTATCCACGCTGTTATCTAACCCTCCCATGGGCAATCCGTTGCTTGATGAGAAATAAAGGCGCAAACTGTCTTTATTGATTACCGCAAGGGTAGGGTCAAAGGGGCGTTGGTAGTTGGCAGGCAGTCCGTTGATTTTAATGGGGGTTGGTGGGGTCCACGAACGCCCGCTGTCGTACGAAAACTTGATGGCTACTCTATCCCAAGTGGGGGAATTGAGAGGTTGTCTAAACCACTGAAAGACACAGACGAGGGTATCGCCTTTCCATTGAACGGCACCGGGAACACCCGAAGAATCCTGAAAAACGGCAGTATTCGTAAAGGTGATGCCGTCATTGGACCAAGCTATTTTTAAAGGACGTTCCCAAGGAGGATTATTCTGCGAAAAACCATCGAAAGGAATAATTAAAAATAGGGCAATTAACTTTTTTACAGCTCCCGCCAAGAACGTCAACAGTCCTCGCAGCGGTTCAAACCCCTTGGTCAATGGTTCTGTGATCATTAGGATTAAAATCGTTTTGGCGATTTTAATGAAATAGCCGGGTGGTCATCCGGTCATTTCGATTATTTCTCCATCACCCGATTGCTTCAAAAAAGCGCTCCAATTTACGGCGATCTAAGAGGCCGTCGGTGCGTACACTGCTGCACAGGTCCAACCCGAACGGCTGTACAGTATCCATGGCCTCTTTGACGTTTTCGGCTCGGAGCCCTCCGGCTAAAAACAAAGGGATGGAAATACTGTCCCGAATTTGGCGACTCAGCTTCCAATTATGAACCCGCCCCGTTCCGCCCAATTCTTTGATCTGCAAGCTGGGGTTGCCGCTGTCCAGTAAGAGGGCGTCAACAAACTCAGCTGCCTGAATGGCTTCTTCTACGGTTTTTTCATCTATGACGTGAATGACTTGCACCAGTTTAACGGCGGGCAGAGCTTGCCTGATTTGCGCATACGTCCCTTCCTGCAACGCATCTACGATCTGGACGGTCGTCGTATGAACCCTTTGGTGATGCGCAATGATCGCGTCAGCGTTAGTTTCACAGGTCAATAAAAAGGTCGAAATCGGCGGAGGTACCGACCCGGCTATTTGGGCAATGAGCTCGTCGGAAATGATACCGGGGCCGCTCGGCATGTGTCCTACCAACCCTAAAGCAGCCGCACCGCATTCGACCGCCAGGCGCGCTTCAGCAACACTGCTGATACAACATATTTTGACACGGGGTTGCATGGTTGCTAAAACGTCACGGGAAGTTTTATTTTTTCATTACCTCGCTGTACTTCCGCTTCCACCGTTTGGCCCTTTTCAAACTTACCCAACGCCCCCATATAATCGTAAATGGTATTGAGATTGTAGTTGCCCAAACGCAGGATAAGATCGCCGCCTTTGATACCGGCTGCCTCGCCCGGACGATTTTTAGAAACACCGTCTACTTTGATACCCGGTCCGTTGAACGAATAATCCAGCAAAAGCCCCATAGTTACTTTGAAACTCATGTTACGTGCCATCGGCATGGCGGTTTCACGGTATTCCAAACGGTTGGGAAGTTTATCCAGTTCGTTGACAATCCCCGTAACGGCGTTCAGGATTCTGGCTTCTCCCTCAAAATTAATGAGTTGAGTGTCGTCGCTCGGTTTGTGGTAATCACCGTGGACACCCGTGAAGAAAAATAGAACGGGAATTTTTTTGACATAAAACGAAGTATGGTCAGAAGCGCCGGCACCGGCAGAGTCAATTTTGAAGGCCATTTTTTCCCGTTCCAATACCGGCGGAATCACTTGGCCCCAGGTCGGGCTGGTGCCCCATCCGCCCACTGTGATGGCTTTAGCGGGGTCAAAGCGGCCGATCATGTCAAAATTGAGCATCAGGTTTACTTTTGAGAGATCGATGGTGGGATTGTTGGCATAATACTTCGAACCCAACAGGCCCAATTCCTCCGCCGAAAAGCAAATAAAAAGAAAGTTGTGCTTTTCTTTAACACCGTTTTTGGCAAAATAACGCGCCAATTCGAGCACACCGGCTACCCCGGAAGCATTATCATCGGCACCGTTGTGAATTTTGCCTTTGGAATTGGCTTCCAACGAACCGCGCTGATAGCCTTCACCCAAGTGGTCGTAGTGCGCTCCGATCACAATGGTGCGGTCCGCGCCGTTGTCTAAATAGCCGACCACATTGCGGGCATCCACTACGTGAACCGTATCAATATTGGCTTTGAAAGGTTGTTCAAAACCATTGGTTCCTTTCGGCTCGAGCCCCAGCGATTTGAAATGGTCAGCAATATAGGCCGCGGCTTTTTGCTCATCTTTGGTGCCGGTTCCGCGCCCTTTTAATTCATCAGACGCCAAAAAGGCGATGTGCTTTTCAACGTTTTTGGGCGTAATGGCCGATTTTTGGGCGTGGAGTTGAGAAGCAGCCAAACCAATCAACAGAAACAGTTTTTTCATTTTATAAAGCAGTAATAGGATAGTTAAATTAATCTTGGGTCAAAACGGTACGCTTCCCGGCGGAGCAGTTTTACCTCGGCAAAGATAGGATGAAGCGGGTTGATTAAATAATTGAATTCGCCCGCCACAATGGCTGAAGGGACTTTGAGAGTAAGGCAGGCGGTTGATTTTAACCATGCATCGGCGAGTGTTCGCAGATTTTCGTTTGGGGTTAAGTCTTGCCATCGGTCAGGTAAAAGTTCAGGGTTTAAATGTTGAATGCTGTCGTCCGGAATCCAAAGGGTACTCAATACGTAGTCAGAAGGTACATAAAAAGCCGGAATGTGTACCAGCACTTCAAGGGTAGCCAAAGCACGGCTCCCGGAGGTATACAAAACGGCAGTGCCGGGCTTGTTCCAACGACCTCCCGCTATTTTGGCACCGGTTCCGGTCAAATCGGCAGCATATTGCGCCTTACTTATACGAAATACCTCCATCGTTACGCCAAAACACCGTGGGCAATGCGGATGAGTTCATCGCTGATCCATTGAAAGCCAAAGGGCGTGTCCAACAATTCGGCAGGCTTTTTGCCGCTTAATACCGGATTGGGATAATCCATCCACCCCTGAAAACGGGATAACTCCCCAAACACTTCTTCTCCCTGTTGGTACAACGCCGCCAATTGCAAAGCGGTCGCGGTAGCGTCTTTGTTCAGCCGTTTTTCATCCGGATACCTTTGGAGGGTCCGTTCCGATAAATGAACAATATCAGCGATTTCTTTCTGACTGAATGAAAGATTTTGGGCCAATACCAACAGCGCTTTTTTAGAAATCCCCTCTCTGCTGAGATAGATCAGGTCTAATGCATTTTGCAACGGTCCGCGGGCGATCTGCTGTTGTCCGAAATATTTTAAACTAACCATAGTCGGGTGACATTTGACGTAAAATTAACGACAAGTTTCGGTTTATGGTTCTGCTTTTGCAAAATTTTCTATTTCCTTCACAAATAAGTTTCGGCTTGGGTAGGCAAATTCGGCCCCGTTGGCCCGGACAATGGCAATAATTTTAAAATTGGTCTCTTCCCGAATGTTCATAAAATCTTTCCAAACCGAAGAACTGACGTGATAGATTACCACAATATCCCACGAAAATTCGCCTAAAATTTCCAAGCGAACGGTAGCTTCTTTGGCATTAGTGAGCGGTTGCGTCCGAAAATACTCCCGAAGTTCCTCTATGATTCGGTTGATGGTTTCGGGGGGGGTATTGAAAGCCAATCGTACGTAATATTTTGCCCGACGGGAAGTGCGTTGTGTCATATTTTCGAGCGACTGACTGGTCATCAGGCGATTAGGGACGGTGATCAGACTACCGTCGTCGGAGCGGATACGGGTACTCCGAAAACCGATTTGTTCGATTTCTCCCGAAATTTTGTCCAAAACCACGGCATCCCCCAGAATAAAGGGGCGGTCCAGCATAATCGCGACGGAGGCAATGAGGTTTTCAATGGTTTCACGGGCGGCCAACGCAATGACCAACCCGCCGATACCAAGGCTGGTGATCAAGGCGAGTACATTGACTTCATACACTTTATGAAGCATAATAAAAAAGCAGGTGAGTACCCAAAAGACAATGACCGTATCTTTGAGGAAGGGAACCAACTGATCGTCCAACGGGGTAGGAGTGGCCGCGGCTTGCTGTTTGAAAATGAGGGCAATAAACTTGATAAGCCGAACCCCCAACCAACCGATAGCGGCGGATAAAAGGGTAAAAAAAGTCCGCTCAATGATCATCAACCAGCCGAATTTGTCGGAAGGGGCTAACCCCCAAACACTCGGGATATGCAGCTGATGAAATGCCAAAAAGAGTGTCAATAAGGTGATCAGTACTTCAAAAGGACGACGAGTCAGGCGGACAAAATCAGCCAAGGGAATAGTGCCGACTTCCTTTTTGATAAAACGGTAGATAGTGCGACTGATGGTAAAGGAAAGTCCTCTTCGGATTAAAATACCTAATCCCAGAATACCCGCAAATTGGAGCAGGTCTCGGATCTGATTGTTCAATAGGGTATAATCAAGCCACGCTGACAGGTTTTCCATACTGACTTTGGGTTGTTTAAAGTGCAAATCAACGACTTTGCCTCGGGAAAGAAAAGAAAGAGAAGAAATGAATGAGGAATGAACGAATGACGATTGACGAATAAATTGAATTGAGATGCAAAAAGCCGGATTGCTTATGCAGTCCGGCTTTTGTGTCAGAGTAAATAAGGTAAAGCAAGAGCGAATGTATTGTACTGAGTGTGTTAGTTTAAGAACCGATTGCTCACCTTCAAAACACCTGTAATTTCTCTATACTCAATACTAAGTACCCAATCACAACTACTTTATGTTATTCGTTATTAGTGTATTGATAATCAACGGATTGAGTATAGGCGGATAACTGATAACTAATTTCAGATAACTACTTAAAATCTTTATACTGCTTAATTATCTACTGTTTCCGGCATCGGAATCACTCCTAATTTTTGCCCCACTTTCGTAAACGCCGCAACGGCTCGCTGAAGTTGTTCGGGCTCGTGACCCGCTGAAATCTGTACACGAATCCGTGCTTTGCCTTTTGGAACAACGGGATAAAAGAAGCCGATTACGTAAATGCCTTCTTCCAACAGTTGTTTGGCAAATTCCTGCGCCAACGGCGCATCGTAAAGCATGATGGGTACGATGGGATGTTCGCCCGGAAGAATGTCAAACCCGGCAGCGGTCATGGCTTCGCGGAAATAGCGCGTGTTGGCTTCCAGTTTGTCGCGCAGGGCCGTTGAAGCCCGCAGCAATTCCAGTACTTTGAGCGAAGCCCCGACAATGGAAGGCGCTAATGTATTGGAAAACAGATACGGACGTGACCGTTGACGCAACAATTCCACAATTTCTTTCCGCGCCGCCGTAAATCCGCCTGATGCTCCGCCGAGGGCTTTTCCGTACGTACCCGTGATGATGTCAATGCGTCCCAATACATTTTTGTATTCGGGCGTACCCCGGCCTGTTTTGCCCATAAAACCGCTGGCATGACATTCGTCTACCATCACCATCGCCCCGTATTGGTCAGCCAAATCGCAGATTTTGTCCAATTGAGCAATGGTGCCGTCCATGGAAAATACGCCGTCGGTCACGATCAATACCCGTCGGCACGAAGCGGCGGCCTGCAATTGCGCTTCCAAGTCGGCCATGTCGTTGTGTTTATAGCGAAAGCGCTTGGCTTTGCACAAACGGATGCCGTCAATGATGGAAGCGTGATTGAGTTCATCGGAAATAATGGCGTCTTCTTCGCCCAACAACGGTTCAAATACCCCACCGTTGGCATCGAAAGCGGCTGCGTACAAAATGCAGTCTTCGGCTCCGACAAACTCGGCCGTTTGGCGTTCGAGTTCTTTGTGAATGTCTTGGGTACCGCAAATAAACCGCACCGACGACAGGCCGAAACCGTGCGTCTCCAAGGCTTCATGGGCGGCTTTGACTACCTCCGGGTGGGAGGAAAGACCTAAATAATTATTGGCACAAAAGTTCAGTACTTCACGGCCGTTTTGCACGGCGATCACGGCCGATTGCGGCGAGACAATGACGCGTTCGGTTTTATAAAGGCCCGCTTCTTTGATCGCGGTCAATTCTTTTTGTAATTCTTCTTTGATGGTTCCGTACATGATCTTAAGCAGTTACGTGATACAGTTCGTTGAGATGAGTAATCATTTCCCGGGTCATTTTGGGGAGGTCGAAGGCGGGTTGCCAGCCCCATTCCCGACGTGCCACCGAATCATCAATGCTTTTGGGCCACGAATCGGCAATAGCCTGACGGTAATCGGGAGAATAAGTGACTTTAAAATCAGGGAAATACTGTCGAATGGAAGCTGTCAGTTCAGCGGGCGTAAAGCTCATCCCCGACAGATTGTACGACGTTCTTACCGTAATGTTGGCGGCAGGGGCCTCCATCAGTTCGAGCGTGGCGCGGAGGGCGTCGTCCATGTAGATCATGGGCAAACGGGTATCTGCGGCCAGAAAACAGTCAAAATTTCGCCCCTGAACGGCTTCGTGGTAAATCGCCACGGCATAATCGGTAGTACCGCCACCGGGCATGGATTGATAGCTGATAACGCCGGGATAGCGCAGAGAGCGCACATCAAGACCGTAGCGTTTGTGATAATACACCGACCAATTTTCGGCGGCTACTTTGCTGATGCCATACACGGTAGCCGGGTCCAACACCGAAGACTGCGGGGTATCTTCTTTGGGAGCGTGCTCGCCGAAAGCGGCAATCGAACTTGGTACAAAGACTTTATTTAAATGAAAGGTTCGACCGACTTCCAATACATTGAGCAGCGTTTGCATATTGAGATTCCACGCCCATAACGGGTCTGTTTCCCCTTTGGCAGAAAGGACCGCCGCCAAATGATAGATCTGCGTAACCCGATGGCGTTGAACGATTTTGGTTAACGCTTGGGCATTTGTAGCATCCAATAACTCAAAAACGGCGGCTTCCTGCGCTGTTCGACGAATGTCGGTGGCGATGACGTTACTGAATCCATACCTTTCCTGCAATCGAGGCAAAAGGGCGGTGCCGATTTGCCCGTTGGCACCGATGACTAAAATGGTTTCTTTTTTCATAGTTCATGGTGTTTCGTTACTGATTTTTGGGAATAGATGAAGTGTAATTCGCTGTACAAAGGTAAACAAGCCGTTATAATCAGCGAAATAGTTGTATAAAATCAGTTATTTTTGTGGTAAAAGAACAACAATGAAGTAAAATTTGTTGAATTGTATTATAAGGAGACAGAATAGAAAGAAAAATTTTCGGTATGGAACAACTGGATGACATTGATAAGAAACTGCTGCGTCTTTTACAGGCCGACGCTAAACTTACTACCAAGGAATTGGCCGCTACCCTGGGCCTGACGCTGTCGCCCGTGTACGAGCGCATTAAACGCTTGGAAAACCTGGGCTTTATTAAACAATACGTAGCGATTTTGGACAAAGAACTGTTGGGACAGCCCATTACTATTTTTTGTCAGGTGTCGATGCGCTACCACGATAGGGCATTTATTGAGAGTTTTGAAGAAGAAATTCAGAAGCTGGAAGAAGTGCAGGAGTGCTACCACATGGCCGGTCAGGTAGATTTTTTGCTCAAAATCAACATGGCAAGCTTGGATGAGTATCACGGATTTGTGCGCAACAAACTCTCTAAGATCGAGAATATCGGTACCCTCAACAGCACCTTTTCGCTGAAGGTCATCAAGCAGAGTTTGGGGTATCGGGTGGGGTAACGGGAAGGAATGATGAATTTTTTGAATGACGATTTACGAATGGCGGAGTTTGTGCCTTTGTTGGTATTTTTCACCAATAAGATATCATGAACAGTCATTTTGCGGTCATTTAGATTTAGTTAGAAATCAAATTTTATTGATAGCCATGGATTACAAAGATTATTACAAAGTCCTGGGCGTGGATAAAAAAGCGTCGCAGGAGGAGATCAAGAAAGCGTACCGCAAACTGGCGGTTCAGTATCACCCGGATAAAAATCAGGGGAATAAAGCGGCTGAGGACCAATTTAAAGCCGTCAATGAAGCGTATGAGGTAGTCGGAAACGCAGAGAAACGGAAAAAGTACGACGAGTTGGGCGAAAATTGGCGACAGTTTGAACAGGGAGGTAACCCGACGGGTGGGAATCCGTTCGGGGGTAACGGCGGTCGTCCCTTTTATTACGAGGGCGACATCAATGATATTTTCGGTACTGCCGGCGGGTCGGATTATTCTGACTTTTTCGAGCAGTTTTTCGGTCAAGGCAACAGATCCGGCAGCCGGAAAAGCGGTTTTGGCGGTCGGGCTGAGGCCAAAGGCAGCGATTATGAAACAGAAATGGAAATTACGCTGGAAGAAGCCTATGAAGGAGCCAATCGTACGATTCAGTTAGAAGATGAAAAACTTCGTATGGTGACCAAACCCGGTTCTTACGACGGGCAATTGCTCCGTATCAAGGGAAAGGGGGGCAAGGGAAGCCGTGCGGATCGGCGGGGTGATTTGTACGTTCGAATTCGGGTAAAACCGCACCCTGACTTTACCCGAAAGGGAGATGATCTCTATACAATCCAATCAGTGGATGTGGTAACGGCTGTTTTGGGGGGAGAGGTCATTGTAAAAACCCTGTTGGGTCAGGTGAAGATCAAAATTGCACCGGGCACCCAAAACGGGAAATCCATTGGATTAAAAGGCAAAGGAATGCCGATTTACGAAACCCCCGGCTCCTACGGCGATCTGTATGTACAAATTGCCGTACGTATCCCGGAATCGCTGACTGACCCACAGCGGGAGTTATTTGAAAAACTGAAGTCAATTTCTTAACGATTCAATGCTATGAAAACGGTTCATTATTCAGGCAGCCCGTATGCGTCGGGGGCGAGTGAATGGGGAGGGATTGACGGCTACACGACCAACTGCACCGTAAACTCCGTGCCTTTACCGAGTTCGCTTCGGCATTGAATATCTCCGCCGATCTCATCCAAAATCCGTTTGACGATACTCAACCCTAAGCCCGTCGATGACTTGTGGTTGGTAGCGGTCGAAGCCGTATTGTATTTGTCGAACAAACGGGGCAGGTGTTTGGCTTCGATACCGATGCCTTCGTCTTTGATTTTCCATTCAACTTTATTCGGACTTTCCTTCGTACTGATCCACACTCGGCCGCCCGCATGAGAGTATTTCAGGGCATTGGAGAGCAGGTTTTCCAACACGCGCCGCACTAAATGCGGATCGGATAAGATAGGCAGCGGTGGGGCAGTAGGTTCGTACAAAAATTGAATCTGTTTTTCTTTAGCTGCTTCTTCAAACCCATTCAACGCCTCCCGGGTCAACTCCTTCAGATCAAAAGTTTCGAGTTGGAGCGTATGTTTGTTCGTTTCGGCTTTTTCTACGTTCAGAATGCTTTGAATCAGTGTCATGCCCTGCCGGGCGCTTTTTTCAATGACCTGAATCGCTTCCTTCGCTTTGGCGTTGGTTTCTTCCACGCTCATTTTCAGGATAGAATTCCACGTATTGATGACTAAAAACGGCGTACTCAGATCATGCGAGACCATACTGATAAGTTGGTTTTTCTCTAAGTTAAGGTCAGACAATCGCGCATTTTGTCGTTCGATCAAGGCATTTTTTTCGTTAAGAAGCCGATTCTTTTGGCGGTTCCTGATCAAAAAATAGCCGATAACGCCCGAAAACAGCAACAGTCCGACCAAACCGATACCGTAGGCCAAGCGCTGCTGCTGTTCTTGTATCAATTGTTGATTCAATAGCTTATTTTCCTGCTCTTTTTTGTCGGATTCGTACTTTTTGAGCACGTCGAGCATGGCCTTATCCTTCTCTTGGTTGAAGATCGTATCACTCAGCGTAATAAACTCCTTTTGGGTCTCAAAGGCCAATTTGTATTCCTTTTTCATGCTGTAAACCCGCAACAGCACATCCAACGTTTTTTTCAGATTAGGCAGGGCATTTACTTTTCGGAATATTTCCCCGGCTTTGTTCAGGTTAACGGTCGCCTCGTCGTATCGTTTCAGTTCGAACAGCGAGTTGCCGATATTTTCATAAGTAATTCCCACCGAGATCGGGTCTTCTTTGTCACTGATCAGCGGCCGTGCTTTGGTATAATCCCGTATGGCTTCTTCAAATTGCTTCTCTTCGTATTTGATGTTGCCGAAATTGATGTAAGACAGGGCGGCCGAGTAGTTGTCTTTTTGGGCTTCAAAACTTCGCAAGGCAATTTTTTCGTATTTCTCGGCTTCGTTCAAGTACTTAAATTTAGTGTTTTTCTCTTGATTGCGATAAGCCATTTGCAGATACTCATTGGCGATGTTGTGCGATACGTTGCCGATCCACGTCGTTTCGTTCAATTGTTGAAAGATGGCCAATGCTTTTTGATAGTATTCAACGGTTTGTTTGGGCTCGTCTCGGTATTGATAACAAGCCCCGATGTTGTTGAGGGCGATTCCCACCCGAAGCGGAATTTTCAACTTCTCAAAGCGTTTGATCGCTTCCAAATAGTAGACAATGGCTTTGGTATAATCGTTGTTGACGTACCGGGCCAGGCCCAAGTAATTTTTGCCGAAAGCGATGTCAGTCTCATTGTTCATAAGAGTAGCCAATGAGTCATATTGGGCGGCATACTGTTGGGCCAACAAAGGGTTGGCATAAAGATTGGCTTTCAGCAGTTGTGCATAAATCTTGAGGCGGGATGTATCCGGCAGGGCCGTTTGTAATATCTTTTGAAGGCTATCAGTAAACGATTGTGCCTTGAGGGGTGTTTGAAAGAGGTTAAAAACGGCCCAAAAGGGCAACCAAAAACAAGCCGACTTCTTCATGGTAGGGTAGGGTTTAGCAGAACGGAAAGTACTTCAGTTTTCGATCAACTTATAGTTAATAGCGTATTTGACCAAGCCGACGGTATTGCTCACGCCCAGTTTTATCATGATATTTTGCCGGTGGGTATCTACCGTACTGACACTGATAAAGAGTTTGTTCGCAATTTGAGCGCTGCTGTATTCCTGACAGATAAGGGTCAATATTTCTTTCTCCCGTTTGCTTAAGATCACCCCGGAATTTTTATTGACAAAGCCGCTTTCGTGAATGGATTGGTCTTTGGTAAAGTCGAGATCAATGCTTTTGGAATAATAAGTACCGCCTTCGCTGACGGTTCGGATGGCCTGAAACACCTCTTCGTAGGAAGTATCTTTGAGTAAGTAGCCTTGAAAAGAAAATTTTTGCAATCGCAGAAATGTACGCGAACCCCGCATAATGGTCAGGTAGATGATGGGCAGTGACGGATGTAGGGCTCTGACCTTTGCCAATAATTCTTCCGGTTCCATATCCGGCAGATTGACATCCATCAGCAAAAGGTCAATGTCCAAATTTTCCGCCAAAAAATCAAGAACCTCCTGCCCCGAAGCGCAGGTGTGCGTTACCTTCAAATCGCTTTGGGTATCAATGATCATCGCCAAACCGCGCAGCAGTAATTCGTGGTCATCTACCAAACAGATTCTAATCATACCTTGCCGATTTTTCAAACTGCCGAAACGGCGATTGTTGCTCTTCCTTAATTGAAATTAAAAATAAAGAATGGCTTCTTCATTTACAAACGCTTGCCTTTTTGAGGGTCGGGATTGGGTCCGAAATTTACTGAACGGTTCAGACCGTCTGTCAGAACAGCCATTATCCTTCATTTACAAGGCTGACTTTAAGAGGATAAGTACCCAATCACCAATACTTTATGTTATTCGTTATCCGTTATTAGTGTATTGATAATCAATTGATTAAGATGGACAGATAACGGATAACTAATTTCAGATAACTACTTATACATGCTTTCTGAGGTTGCTTTTGTTGCTGTTGCGGTACAAGATGCGGTCTGTCTTTCTGAAAAATTTGAGGGAATGGACCTCCCCTATGATCCGAAAGGGGCTGAATTTCGTAAATAACACTCCCTCATCGTTCAACCGATTTTGCTATGAATTCCTCCTGTTTTCGTATGGCTTCGTTTGGAGCAGGACAGTATGCTGATTTTAAAGAGATTGTATGTTTAGTAGCCGACGGTAATTATTCCTGCATCTACCTGAACAACGGTCGTCAAATAATGGTATCTAAATGTTTGGAATGTTTGGAACAGTATTTGCCGCAACATGCCTTTCTCCGCATTCATAAAAGCTACCTTATCAACCCCGATTATGTTGACTGTATTCTGATAGGTCAGAAGCAGGTCAGATTGACCAACGGGAATGTGTATGCGATTTCCCGTCGAAAATGGCGGCAGACCTACCTCTATTTTAAGCAAAGAAGTCAAATCAAAACTGACTGAGACGGTGGTTCCACTACGTTATTTGTCAGATGAGGTAAGCCAAACCACTTTTTGATCCGACTGATGGGGTTGTCCGAGGATGTCTCGGTATAACTCAGGGCGTCGTGCTTTTTTGTACCGGTAGCCGCCTGCCTGCGTCAATTTTTCAGGAGTGAGGGTAGCTATTACAAAGCTGTCGTCAAAAGAGCGGCATTCGGCCAGTATATCTCCGAAAGGGTCTAAGATCATGGAGCAGCCGTTTTTCAATTGGTCATCGTCCATCCCGATCGGGTTGGAGAAAACAGCATAGACGGCGTTGTCGTAGGCTCGGGCCGGCAGCCATTTCATCAACCATTCGCGTCCTTTCGGTCCGTCAAATTCCGCTCGCAGTGCGCCCGGGTTGAAATCCCGATTTTTCCAAAGGACGGGATCCACAAAACCGGCTCCCGGGCGCGGTGAAGGCGTACACATGGTAACGTGCGGCATAAAAATAACATCGGCTCCCAACAGGGCCGTGGCCCTTACGTTTTCGATGATGTTGTTATCGTAACAAATCAAAATGCCGCATTTCCACCCTTGAATCTCAAAAATGCAATAACTGTCGCCGGGGGTTAAATGGGGGTTAATAAACGGATGCAGTTTTCTGAATTTAGCGACCAAGCCGTTTTTGTCCACACCTACATACGCTTTGTACAGCCGGTCTTCGGCGTCTTTTTCAAACAAACCGGCCAAAACCGTTATCTCATTCTTTCGGGCAATTTCGGTAAGTTGTTTAACACTTTCGCCCTCAGGAATAAATTCGGCTAAATCAAGCATTTGTCCCTTCGTAAGGTACCGCGCAAAGGTATAGCCCGTTACAGAGCATTCATGAAAAGCAATAACATCAGCCCGCGCAGCGGCCGCTTGAGCCGTGAGTTTTTCAATGACAGATAAATTGTAGGTTTTGTCCCCACTTCGGTGTTCAAATTGGGCGGTTGCAATTTTTAGGCTGTTCATTGGCAGTTGCAGTTAGAAAAATGTGGATTGATTTCTCTCCGAAAGCACCGAAGTGATACGGCATAGTTAAGGAATGTAAAGTACTTCAACGGTCATTATTTACTTGCGGGATACAACAAACGCATCGCATTGAAAATGGCCTGATGCGTCACAGTGGCGTGGTCTTCCTGCGGCAGATAATCAAAATAGACGGTTACGTTTTTACTTTTCGTTGACTTTATTTTTTCTGCCAATAGATTGGCATCCACTTCCATCACGTGCGGGATAGCGCCCGGACCAAGCCCTTCTTTACCGACACCGATGTAAATGTCCGTTTTTTGCTTCAAATTTTCTTCCAACAGGAGAGAAGGTTGCTTCAACAGCGAGGCATTGTCCCACCACAGACTCGGACTGATGATGAGGTATTTA
Organism: Spirosomataceae bacterium; assembly: GCA_046329125.1. Taxonomy (GTDB): domain Bacteria; phylum Bacteroidota; class Bacteroidia; order Cytophagales; family Spirosomataceae; genus Runella. Next base: position 385,674 of record JAXLVD010000001.1, read on the forward strand.
TTGAAAAGCATTGGCTTTTTTAATAAAATCTCAGTCACCAAAAGCCCGCCCAACGATTGACCGATGATGGTTTTGGACTTCGTTGTTTTGTAGTTTCGCTCTATGTACGGTTGCAGTTCTTTCTCCAAAAAAGCAATAAATTTCTCCGATTGGCCGGTGGTGGGAAAGCGCTTTTTGTCTTCTTCCAACGTAGTTGGATAAGTGAAATCCCGTCGTCGGTCCACGTTGGCAATACCCACGACAATGGATTTTGGGATGCGATTGATCCAAGGGAACGTATTGAACTGAACCAACCCAACTACGTGAATAAAGTCCTCGTCGGCCGAGCCGTCGAGCAAGTAGATGACCGGGTAGCGGACCGTATCTTTGGGGTTGTAATTGTCCGGCAGGTAAATATTCAGGATTCTTTTTTCGGCCAATTGTTGCGATTGGATTTCGTCAATCACTCCAATAACAAAAGGCTTGGTTGGCGCTGATTGAGCAAAACCCAAAACGGATAAAAAAATCAGTGTAAAGGTTAAGAAGGGGGCTTTCATGAATGCTTGATTTGGGTTGGGGAGCGTTTGTTCAGAGCAATAAACAGCATCTAAGTTAGCGCAAATGCCCCCCATGTCCAAACCCGAAGCAGGCTTTATACTTTACTTATTGAGCGATTGATACCACTGAATCGTCTCTTTTACAATGCGTTGAGCGTCGGTGGAGTGATTGCCGAAACGGGCAACATATTTGTTGTGACTGACCAAATAAGGGTATTCATACTGATACGCCAATTCGTAAAATTCTCTGATTAGGGAACTGAATAAACCGGCCATCCAAACGATTCCTTTGGGCAATACCGTTACTTTTGCTTTTAGGCCGGTTTCTGCTTCAAAAAGCAGCACCCATTTATCCAAACCCATCGCCGGGGCATTGGGAACATGCCAGATTTGGCCGAAAGTATCGTCGGCGCTGCCTACATTGACCATGGCAGCGGCAAAATCATGGATGTAGGTAAATGTGTGCGGGAATTTTACTTTCCCGAAAAGCTGTATGCTTTTGTGTCCGAAAAGTTTTTCCAAAAAATCAGTACCGAAAATCCCTTTATAAATTCGGGGCCCGATAAAATCAGAGGCCTTCACAATGGCCACCCGATGGCTGAATTCTTTGCGGGAGTTCAGCAGCACCGTTATAACGCCGGCTCTGATTTGCCCTTTTTTTGTTTTGGCCTGATGAGGCATTTCTTCCTGCATCACCGCACCCGATACATTTCCATACGAATAAAGATTGTCGGCAAAAACCAGCCTGGTGTTGGTTTTGCTGAGAGCATACGCCAGTGCGGAAGCGGCTTTGGGGTAAAAATCTTCCCATTGCTGATACGGCACGTCGGTGCAGCTGAATATCACTTCCGATTGTCGGGCAATGGTTTCCAGTTCAGTTTTATCGGTTACATCGGCGGCGATGATTCCTACATTACCCGGTAAGAATAGTTCTGTTTTTCCTTTACGATTGACCAGCAAAATCTGATCGTTTGGATTGTTTTTCAGCAGCGTTTCCATCACGGCAATGCCCAATTGTCCGGTACCCAGGATTGTTTTCATTTTCAGTTATTTGATAAAAAATGAATAGCTGATACCCGGGGTTGGATTGATACGTACATCGTGCCCTTTGGCGACCAATGCAATGCCTCCGATTCTAAGGTTTAGCCCTTTCCAAACCATCCAACGGAAGCCGGCCTCCAAACCCAGCGCATTTTCTTTGTTGTATTCAAGATTGATACCCCGCAGATAGGAAGCACCGGCGTAGAAAGAAGATGGGTTTTCTTTTTTGCCAAGAGGTAAAAACCAGGCAGTTATCCCCGTTTTCAGGAATTTTGTGGTGACGCCTGCTTGCAACGCCGTTATGTAGTACCCGGCATGAAAAGAAAGCTGATGACGGCGGTATTCTATGCCGATGGAAGGGTTGCGAAATCCATTGAGGCTGATTTCATTTTTCGAGAAACGGCTTTGTGAGAAAGCAATGCCGGAGACCATTAAAAACAGGGTGATAAAGGAAGTTTTCATTGTTGTGTGTAAAAGTTGATTGTGAAAATGGATTTGTTTTTATGAATTGAAAATGGATTTACAACTTGTATTTCCCGATATGCGGCACCACATCGCCGCCCAGGTATAAATATCCCTGATGTTCTTTGACAGCACCGGCTTCGGGCATTACAGCGCCCTTGGTGTCAAACAGCGATTGAAGAATTTTGCCTTCGGGAGAGATATGCATTACCATTCCGAATTTTTCCTGTTTGGGTTGGAGAAAATCGGGCAGGGCGTAGACGATTTTTTTCAGACCGGGTTTGGAATGAATGTTGTCTAATGCCTCGGTGCGTTTGGTAGAGAAACCCAACCAATAGCTGCCGTCTTCCCGGATAGAAATGCCGTTGGGAAAACCCGGAAGATTGTCCATGAAAGTCTCCGTTTGGCCTGTTTTGGGACCTGTCAGCCAATATTTCAGTACGCGGTATCGGGTGGTTTCCACCATCAATACATGGCTTTCGTCTTTGGACAGTACCACACCGTTGCCGAAATAGGTGCCGGCAATCAGCGTCTTTACTTTTCCCGTGGCAGGGTCGTAGCAATACAAGCCGCCGATGGGTTTCATTTCCAGGATTACTTTTCGGCCGTAGCTGATGTCGTAGCGGGCTACATCGGAGGTATTGGAGAAATAAATTTTGCCATCAGAAGCAATATCCAATCCGTTGGGAATGAGAAATGGGCGGCCTTTTTCGTCTTTATTGGCCAAAACAGTCACTTTTTTGTCGGGGCTGATGCGAATCAGTCCTTCTCGGTGGCTGAGGGCAATCAGGTTCCCGTCTTTATCAAAGTGCAAACCGGCGACCCACGATTGGGCGTCATAGTAGGTTTTTGCTTTGCCGTTGGTATCCATTTTTAGAATGCGTCCGCTGCTGAAATCAGTTTCCCCGCTATGAACACCGCAGTACAAATTTCCGGCTTGGTCAAAAACAATGTCCTCGGGGCCGTACATACCCACAAGGGTTAGTTTTTCAGCAGAACTTATTTTTTCGTTAAGGGACGTAACACCCTCAAAGGCAGGAGCCGGCAGGGGGTTCCACGCTTGCGGATGAAGAGAACACGAAGTAAAGGCCATTGAAGCAATGGCGGCGTAAAGAAAGAGGAGCGAGAGGTGTTTAGCAGTTTGCATGTCGTCTTTTGTTTAGATTGACGATGCAAAGTTCCCCCGCCCGAAATTGAATTTACCGGACAAATGTCCAAAAAGAGATGCACTAACGAATCGTACTTCGGATGCGGCTGAGGTGACGCGGCGTTACCCCCAACATGGAAGCCAAATATTGCAGCGGAATACGTTGTAACAGATGCGGCTCTTCCTTCAGCATTTTTTCGTAGCGTTGCTCACCCGACAGGACAATGAGGGCGTGGCGGGAAGCATCAATACCGCAAACAGAGCTTTCCAGAAGGCCGATGTAAAAATCTTTGAAGCCGGGCAGTTCGTTGACCAATTGTTTCAGGTTGGTTTTGTTGATGAGGCTGATGCTGCCGTCGGTCAGTGCCCGTACATTTTCGAGGGCCGGGGTTTCGCTGACAAAACTCAGGACAGAAGCCAAAAACGTATTTTCAATCGAAATGTAAGTGGTGCGTTCTTCCCCGTCTTTCAATACAAAATACTGAAACATACCGCTTTCTACGTACCCGATATGCCGACTGACCTTGCCTTCTTTAACGACAAGCTCATTTTTTTTAAAGGTTTTGAACTCAAACGCATTCAGAATCTTAGCCAGGTCTTCTCCGGCAAAGCCGAGCGTAGTGAAGAGACGAGTCAATCTTTCCATAGAAAAGGGTGGTTAGGTACTGTTTATTTTTCCGTGAAATAACTCATGGTTTGTGTCACGACAGTCAGGGCGAAGAAAAGGAAAGCCCCATTTTTTTGCCCCGATTGATAAAGCAGAAAAGCCGCCAAAAAGAACATACTTGCTCTGAAAATCGGCAGGTAAGGCATAGCAAGCCGATGTCCGGACTTGGGGGCTGCCCATAGGCCCCATAAAGCAATGGCCGCGGCAATCATAGCGATCGTAACCAAAAGCCGAGGTAAAAAATTCCAAGGCCTGTTCATACCATAATAACCATACGAAATGAGCATGGCGATTTCGAGTAAAAAGCTAACGGTCAGATAAATGGTTTTAACGATAGGGGACATTATGCTTTTATTTGTTAGCCCTTGGTTTGTTTATTACTGTTTGTTAAAGCCGTTTGATTACTGATTTACTTATTAATGAGCCGTTTGTCAACCCGAGATTTTTTTCAAATGCTTTTATGGCTGTCTTTGTTCCTGAACGTATTAACTATGTCGTCCGTCGGTGGATGTCCGCCTTGTAAATTATAATCTGAAAAGCGGCTTAGTAAGTAATAATGCCGATTTAAAGTAGATTTTAGGTTGATTTAAGTGGTTGAATTTCAATTAAATCCACTCTAAATCAATTAAATCCAAATTTGCCTGTTTACTTAATCATCCGGAAGGGAGGCTTTATTGGGCCGTAACGTCGGTATTTGTCAAGAGGATAACCATTTTTCGACGGCCTCCGCAACGGATGCTGCAAAATAAATGTGCCCGGTTCGGTTACTTTCTCGAATAAAATCGCGCATGCTTTGACCGGGGTAGTGGCTGAAATCACCGATAATGGCTAAACGAACCCGATAATTGGAGAATTTTTGCAGGATTTCGCCGGCTATTCCCGTTTTCAGATCAAAAAAAGCCGGGGTAATATTTTTTTGATGAATCATGATCCTGTCAAACCCCTGATAGTAAAGGTTTCCCAATAGATTTAACCCGTCTTCGGCTGTGGCAATGACTTCCGATTCGGAAATTACCTCCGCAATCGATTCTTCATTGAGAGTGTGTGTCTGAATTACCATAGACGTCTGTTGTCATTTAAGCCGTAAAGAGGTTAGGCAAATGCGGCTAAATCAGGTGCAATGTATGCTGCTTTGGCTTGGTCCGAATTAAAAATGTCAAAGCTGTAATGTTGCCCGATCAGGTCTTTAAAATTATATTTCAATGGCGGATGAGTCCTGATAAAGTCGTAGAAAGTGTCCGTTTGCTTTTTCTCCATAAAGTGTTTAACGGCCTTAACAGCAGCTACCGTTAAAGTCTCATTGTACTTATCTGTAGCGCCTAAATGAGCCACGTATTGGCGCAATTGTCGGGTGATATTATCAATGGCCTGTGTCTCCCCGTAGTTGAAGAGATGCAGCCATGCCAATCGCAGATGGGCTTCGTGCGTGAACAGAGCGGGGTCTAACGCGGCATTCGCCAATTGCGTTTCAAACGCTTCGTCTGATAAAATGTAATGCTGTTCTTTATGTTGCCTTATCAATTCCTTGAGCTCAGACAGGGGCAACAGGTCGGGCTCCACCCACTGAACACGGGCTGTTTTGGAAAAAAGAACCTCTCGGGAATAAAACAAAGCAGAAAAACCGGACAAGGCAGGCAGTTCTTTCAAAAAGCGGTGGTAAGCTTCGTCCGGGGTTGGATAGGGGTTGGCAGACCGGTACTCCTGAACGGTTTTGAGCCAAAAAACGGTCAAGGTTTCGTGATAACCCGAACTGTCGGTGTTTAGGGTGCCTACTGATACATTGTAGTCGGTTATCTTTTTTCGTAAACCGGATAAGGCTAGACTGAAATCTTCCGACCGATGGAGTTCATAAAAGGCTACGGCAATGTGGGCCTGATGGGTCCACTCATTTTTGGGTAAGGTTTTACTTTCAAAAAGCCGGGCAAGGGTTTCAAGGTCTGACATAGGTAGAGCTGCTGTTTGAAATTGCTGCTCAATATACTCTTTAATCAGCAGGAGTTACAACCTTCCGAAAACTGATTTTTCTTCTTTTCTCAAATCAACGCTTCTCATACCGCCGGGCAGTGTTGATGATCTATCATCCATTGAATCCCGTATTTGTCAGAAAACATGCCGAAGTAAGAACCCAAGGGGCCGTCGGCCATCGGCATGTCACTTTTCCCCCCTGCCGAAAGACCGCTGAACAGTTTGTCGGCCTCTTCACGACTTTCTGCATGGATATAGATCGTATTTCGGTTGTCATTTTCCGTTACTTGCCCCATTATTTCTAAAACATCACTGCCAATCAACACGCTGCTTTGGCCAATGGGCAAGGCAATGTGCATCAATCTGTCAGCGTCATTTTCGGGGATTGGATATTCAGGACTTGACAGGTCTTTGTAGCGTAATACTTTGGTAAATTCACCGCCAAAGACGGATTGATAAAAGGTAAAGGCTTCTTCGGCATTTCCGTTGAAGTGGATGTAAGGATTGATAAGGGCCATGGTTTTTATCTTTAAACAGTTTCTTTGTTTTGAAAATGCAGCTCATTTCAGAGATAAAGCAGTCAATAGGTTTTCCAAATTTTTCAACGTCGCGGTAAAGCCTTGTTGGAAACCTTCAAGCAGTCGCTCCATGCGTTCAAAGGATTCATTAAAAACGGTAATATGCACCTGTGTCCGACCGTTTTGTTCGCTGAAACGGTAATCCCAATCAGAACCCGGCCATTCAGGGTTTTCCTCTTTGTCGGCAAAAGCATTCCACAATTTGAAATGGGTGGTCGGCGTAATCGACGTATAGGTTTGAATAGACCAAAGTTCTTGCCCTTCGGGGCTTACCATAGCGTAAAACCGCTTGCCGCCAACCTCAAAATTCATGTATTTTGTTTTGGCGGTCCACGGAGCAGGAGCCGTCCATTGATCAAGCAGTTCCTGTTGCGTAAAAGCATCCCATACTAAGGCGAGTTCGGCGTCAAACTCTCTTTGGATAATGACCGTTTTTGCGGCTTTGTCAACCGTAAAATTGAATAATAAATTATAGCTCATTTTTTTGGCTTTTAAGAGTGGATAATACATTGTCTAATTGATTGAAACGGGTTTCCCAAATCTTTCGGTAGTAGCTGAGCCATTGATCAATCTCCTTCATCTTTTCGATTTCGAGGGAGTAATAAATTTCCCTGCCTTGCTGTTGCGGCTTTATCAGTTCACATTCGGTGAGAATGCGTAAATGTTTGGACACGGCTTGCCGGGTAGTGTTGAAGTTGTCGGCAATAGCGTTGGGAGTCATTGCCTGTAAGGCGACTAAGGCGATTATTGCCCGCCTTGTCGGGTCGGCAATTGCCTGAAAAATATCTCTTCTGGTTTCCATCGTGCAATAATTTGGTTGCAAATATAATGCAACTATTTGGTTTCACAAATTATTTTTTCAACGAAAAACTACGGGAAATTTTGAAGGCGAAGGGACGATAATAACTAAACGGGCATCCCCGCCACTCTGACCAATGCGGGGTTAGCGGTTAAGGCTTTTATTTCGAATATACCTGCCTTCTTGCTGCCAATTTCTATTGGGTCAACCTAAAAATCCTTATGTCAGGGTTTTCTTGGTCGGTTTCGGGAAGCTTTACAAAACGAAGACTTGTCAGAAGTTTGATTGAGTTTTGGTTGCTCCTATGCGCAGAAGCAAGGATGTTTTTAATTTTCAAAGTACGAAACACATAGTCAATAACTGCCTGTACCGCTTCTCTCATGATTCCTTGTCCTTGAAATTTCGGCATCAGTTCATATCCTATTTCACAACTGCTTTTTTTATCGGAAAAGTCAAAAAGGCAAACAGTTCCCACAACCGTTGGTGGCATTGTCAAGACAATTACCCAATAAAGGGAATGGTTTCGTTGCATGTTCTCATTCACTTGGTTGATAAATTTCAGGGCCTCTTCAAGAGTTTTGCTTGGTTGTCTGTCAAGATACTTGTTTACCTCAGGGTCAGAACGTAAAGCCAAAACAGCATTTTGATCATCCGGTAATGGTGGCCTGAGCGTCAGCCTTTCCGTAGTTAACATTGGGAAAGAGGCAAAGTCTCGGCTTTTCATTCTGTCAGATTTGCTTTGGCTAAGTTGGAGATGTGTAATAGACCGCATTATAATCTTTTCCAAAAAACGATTTTATCTTCTCCATCATTCCAAAAGTCTTTGATTACTGCCATTTGAACATAACCAATTTTCTTGTAGAATTTTCTTGCACCCATTTGAGCATCGTCACTCGATGTTTCTACATTTGCCTGAAAGTTTCGGCTCGTTTTGTCATGATAGGGTTGCAGCTGACTTAAGAACATACGAACGTCTCCTCTCAAAACTTTCGCTTTTCCCTGAATTAGATGGATCGGCCAAAGTGCAATCTTTGCTTCTTCTTGGAGAGAAAACCCGTCAAATATTCAACAAAAAATGGGCGATCAGAAAGTAAGTGCCGATGCCGACTAAGTCGTTGGCCGTGGTGATAAACGGCCCGGAGGCGATAGCGGGATTAATGCCGAACCGATTGAGGATCAGCGGAGTGACGGTCCCCATAAAAGAAGCCAACAAAACAACCGCCAACAACGACAAACTCACGACCCAAAACAACTGCATTTCGCTGAAAATCAGTACATAAACCCCCGCCAGAATGCCTATGATCAGCCCGTTGAGGGCTGCAATGACGATGATCTTTAACAAACGCTCTTTCCAACTGATCTCCAAGCCTGTTTTGTCGGCCAAGGCCTGCACGATGAGCGAAGCGGTCTGAATCCCTACGTTGCCACCCGTAGAACCCATGATGGGAATGAACATGGCTAAGGCGGCAATTTTGCTCAATTCGCCCTCGAAGAGTCGAATCACGGTGGCCGCCATCAAGCTCCCGATCACGCCCACGATCAGCCAAGGCAACCGGGCTTTCACTTGGTCCCACAGGCTGTCGTCTTCTTCGACTTCACCCGTGATACCCGAAATCGCCTGAATGTCTTCTTCGGCTTTGTCGGTGACCACGTCCAAAATATCATCAATCGTGATGCGCCCGAGCAGGCGTTTTTGGACGTTGACCACCGGAATCGCTTCCAAGTCATAGCGCTGCATGATCTCGGTGATTTCTTCGACCGGGCGAAAGGTTTCGACGTAGTGGATGTCTTCGTCGTAGATATTTTCGATTTTGGTGTTTTTTCGGGCCAATACCAAATTCTTCAGCGAAATAAGCCCCAATAGGGTTTGTTCGTCGTCCACCACATACACGGCATAGACCTTTTCTACATCTTCGGCCTGCTTCCGGATTTCTTCGATGCATTCATTGACTGTCCAATTGACATTGGCTTTCACCAATTCCTTCTGCATGAGTCCGCCGGCTACGTCTTCGTCGTAGGGAAGCAGGTCAATGATAAATCGGGCCTGTTCGCGGTCTTTCAGCAAGCCGATGACTTCTTCCCGTACCTGAATGGGTTGCTCCTTGAGCAAGTCCACGGCATCGTCGGAATCGAAAACCTCAATGTAACGGGCAATTTCTGCCGACGAGAAATCGGCCAAGAAGCCGCGTCGTTCGTCCGGTTCGATCTCGGCTAAAATTTCAGCTCCCACTTCCGTGTTCAACAGGCTGAACAAATAACGCGACGACTCGGTCTCCAACTCAGACAGGATCGTAGAAATATCGGCCGGGTACAGTTCCTCCATTTCAGCGCGTAAATACGCCTCATTCTGCGCGACAATGGCCGTTTCTATCTGTTCGAGGTATTCTTTGGTCAGCTCAAAAGTCATTGTTTCTCAGGAATTTTTCAGTCGTCAGTCCACTGTTCATTGTCTATAGTTGGCAGGCCATCGTCAGTAGTACTGCTGTGGCGGACTATGGGCTGTCGTCTGCGGACTGTGCTCTATTGTCCAAGTTCGTCAACAGGACAAAATCGGCAACGCTCAGTTGTTCGGCCCGTTTGTCCAATAAGGGGTGTTCAAACTGAATTCCCAAGGGTTTCAGGGCATTGCGCAGCGTTTTTCTTCGTTGGTTAAACCCTGCTTTGACCACTTGGATAAAACGTTTTTCATCGCATTCCAGTTGTTTGACGGCGTTTCGCTTCAATCGAATCACCCCTGATTGCACTTTAGGCGGCGGGTCGAAAGCTTCGGGCGGGACAGTGAAGGCATATTCAATGTCATAAAATGCCTGCAACAGCACACTTAGGATGCCGTAGTCTTTTTTACCCGGTGGAGCGGCCACCCGCATAGCGACTTCTTTCTGAAACATTCCTACAATTTCCGAAACGGTATCCCGGTAATCCAAGGCCTTAAAAAGGATTTGGGAAGAAATATTGTAGGGATAATTGCCGATGATAGCGAAACAGGGTTTTGCCGAAACAGACTCACTCCATTCCTTCAGATTGATGCGCAGAAAATCGCCGTCAATAATCCGTCCTTCCAAAGCAGGAAAATTAACTTTCAGATAAGCCACCGATTCGCGGTCGATCTCTACGACGTAGGTTTGGTACTGTGTTTTGGGCAATATGAATTGGGTCAGTACGCCCATCCCGGGGCCGATTTCAAGAACCGTGTCGTAGCCGCCGTGGCCCGAAAGTAAGTCGGCAATGCGCTCTGAGGCGTCCAGATCGCGTAAGAAGTGCTGCCCGAGGTGTTTTTTTGGTTTAACTTTCATTAATTGCAAAATTGTTACTTTTGTTTGAAGTAATTGCAAAGATTTGACCAAGTTTCGGACATTACTGCCGATAAAGTTTTTTTATTATGCAAACCATATTCCCCCTTACCGAACCCAATCCTTTCATTGAGCAACTTAACTTGTTTGGTCTCACGGTGTTATCCGGCGGAGCCATTCATTTTGCCAATGCCTATACCACACGGATGCTGGGTTGGACTGCCAATGACCTGCAGCGATTTAATTTTTTTGAAGACCTCCTGAGTATAGAAAATCGGGAGGAAGTGCAAAAGTTTTTGAATGAATCAATAGAAAGAGGCGGGTTGGCGGAGTTTCGGGAAATTCCCTTGATTTCTAAAAATAAAAACGTACGGGTAATTCAGCTCAATTCGTTGATCATTAACAAGAAAGAAGGGAAATTACAGGATTTTACGCTCATCGGGGAGGACGTGACCAATAAGTTACGGGTAGCCAATGCCCTCAATAAGTCCAATGCGCAATTGCAGGATTTGGTAGACAATACCAGCGATTTGATTCAGTTGGTGTCGTTAGACGGTAAATTTTTATTTGTCAACCGGGCTTGGCGGGAGCGTTTGGGGTATGATTTGGATGAATTAATGACCCTGACGCTCAAGGATATTCTTTGGCCCGAAGCGGCAGAGGCCACTCTCCAACTCCTCAAGCGGGTACAGGAGGGAGAAAAGGTGCCCGATTTTGAGACTGTTTTTTGGAACAAGCAGCGCAAAAAAATCTACCTGACAGGCAGCGTAACGTGCCGCTACGAAAACGACAAACCAACAGCCTTTCGCTGTATTTTGCACGATGCTACGAGCCGCGTGCGGGCTGAACGCTCGCAGAGTCTTTATTACAGTATTGCCAACTGGACCATCAAAACCCAAGATTTGGATGAGTTTTACGCTCGGGTCCATGAAGAACTGGGCAAAGTGATTGACGCCCGTAACTTCTTTATTGCTCTCTACGACCCCAGCAAAAGCTACATGTATTTCCCTTATTACGTAGATGAATATTTCAAAGGTAATGTGCGATTTACCAAACGTAAGATAGGAAACGGGCTGACCGAATATGCCATTCGGGCGAATAAATCGTTGTTTTTGTACGAAAAAGACATTGAGGAGCTGGCCGAAAAACAGGGGCTTTACATGTACGGCCAAATCCCGAAAGTGTTGCTTTGTGTCCCCTTGCGGATCGGCGACCGGGTCACGGGAATTATCGGGGTAAAATCATACACCAACCCCAATCAGTACCGGCCGCGTAATTTGGAAATGCTCGAATTTATCTCCGGGCAAGTGGCGTTGGCCATTGCCCGAAAACAAAATGAAGCGGAACTCAACCGCCAAACGGCACGATTGAACGCTATTTTCGACAGCAGTGCTTATTTGATCTGGTCGGTCAATAAAGCTTTGCAGTTAACGTCGTTCAACAAAAATTATTCCGCTTTTTTGCAAGAGCATCTCCGTACGACACCGGCGATAAACACGACCACTGAGCGCTTAGGCTGGCAATTGATGACGACGGAGAATCGTCGTTTGATGGAGGACCGCTACCGACAGGCTTTTCGGGGAAATCCTCAGGGGTTTGAGATGAAGATTGAAACGCGTAACGGAGAAGGGGATATGTGGTTGGAATTCAGTCTGAATCCTATCCGAACTGCGCAAGGGCCGATTGAGGAAGTCTCCGGGGTAGCCCGCGACATTACTCCGCGTAAATTGGCTGAGTTGGCGATGCAGCAAAGCGAAGAGAAATTCAGGGGCATTTTCATCAATTTGCAGGATATTTATGTTCGTACCGACCGAACCGGAAAAATCACCATGATGAGCCCCTCAGTACTCAAGCGAACGGGCTATACGGTCGAAGAAGCGCTCGGTACTTATGTCACAGATTACTTTGTGGACCGGGAGCAAATTCAGGCGGCGCTTGTACGCCTGCGGCGCGATAAAAGTCTGCGCAATTTTGAAGCGGAACTTCGTATCAAAGACGGAACCATACGGCAGTTTATGTTCAATATGCTGTTGCTGAAAGACGAAGAAGGCGAGCCGATCTTTGCGGCGTTGGCGCGAGATATTACCGAATTGAAGCGCAATCAGGAAGAGCTGCTCAAAGCCAAAGAAGAAGCCGAACGCTCGTTGAAAGTAAAAGAGCGTTTTTTGGCCAACATGAGTCACGAGATACGGACACCGATGAACGGAGTGATCGGGATGCTGGACTTAATCAACGGTACCGACCTCAATGCGGAGCAGAAAGATTATGTACAAACGATGCGGCGTTCGTCAGAAACCCTGCTCAATATTTTGAACGATATTTTGGACCTTTCCAAAATCGAAGCGGGCAAAATGCAACTGAACGAAGCTCCTATCGCGTTGGAGGAAATATTCGAAAAATTGACGGCTTTGTTCTCCCAAGTGGCGCGTAACAAAAACAATACGCTGAGGTGTACGTTTGGCGAAGGAGTACCACAATACATCATTGCCGACCAAACGCGTCTGTTGCAAATACTTTCCAATCTTACCTCCAATGCGCTCAAGTTTACCGAAAACGGCGGGGTCACGATTCAGGTATCAACGGTTTGGACTAAAGGTAAATTCCACAAAATAAAGGTGGAGGTTCGTGATACAGGCATCGGTATTACCCCTGAAAATTTGAAATTACTGTTCAATGCCTTCAGTCAGGTAGATACATCTTCGCGCAAAACGTTTGGCGGCACCGGGTTGGGATTGGTGATTTCCAAAGAACTGTGTCGGTTAATGAAGGGGGAGATCGGGGTCGAGTCCGAATTAGGGAAAGGCAGTATGTTTTGGTTTACGTTTGAAACCAAAGAAACGACCATCAGCCCCACGCAGCAAAAAGCGGCAAATACCGAGATCACCATTGAAAATTTCTTTACTGCCTACCATCCTGCGGTCTTGTTGGTAGATGATAATTTTGTCAATCGAAAAGTAGCCGGTGAAATTCTGAAAAAATCGGGTTGTTTGGTAGATACCGCCGAAAGCGGGCAGCAGGCGATCAACTTAGTAGAGGCTACTTATTCGTCTGATAAGCAGCATTATGATGCTGTTTTTATGGATATTCAGATGCCCGATATGGACGGTATTGAAACCACTCAACGCCTTCGCGAACGTTTCGGGGCAAATTTGCCGACCATTGTGGCAATGACGGCTTACTCCATGAAAGAAGACCGAGAGCGCTTTTTGAGCCAAGGGATGGATGATTATATCCCCAAGCCGATTAGGGCACAGGTATTGGTGCAAAAAGTAAAAGAGATCGTAGAGGCGGGCAATTCGCTGAAAGATACGGTGATATTGAAGAAAAAGCAGAAAGATTTTGCCGAAGAACTCAAACTGCCCATTGTTGATCTGGACATCGTAAGCCAACTTCGGGAACTCGGCGGTATGGAACTGATCAGTTCTATCTTTGAGGAGTTTGTGACCGAATCAACCGAATTAGTCAATGAGGCGGTTGCAGCTTTTGCCAATAAGGATATTGCCACCGTCAAGAGCAACCTGCATACACTGAAAGGCAGTGCGGGTACCATCGGTGTGTCGCGGGTGGCGGAAATAGCCCGACTCGGGGAGGGAAAACTCAAAACCAATGATACAACTACCTTGGCCCGCGATTTGTCTGAATTAGAAAGGGAGTTTCAGGTGTTTTTGACCTCCTATAGCCAAATTTTAGAAGAATTTACGCAAAAATAAACACATGACTCCTTCTTCTGACGTAGCGGTAGGGGTCGTAGGGCTGGGCTTAATGGGCTGCAGTATCACGACCTGTTTATTGATGGCCGGGCACCGGGTGGTGGCGGTCGCCCCATTGCCCGCAGATGTCACCACGGCTCATCCGCGTATTCATGAACATCTGCAAAAATCCAAAGAAGAAGGCTTGGTCACGGAAAGCCCTGCGTATTTCTTTGAAAATCTTATCATTACGGAAGACTACGGCACTTTGGCTGAATGTCGATTGGTGATTGAATGTACCTTGGAAAGTCTGCCGATAAAGAAATCCGTCTATGCAAAAATTGAGTCTGTTGTCTCGACGGAGGCAGTGATTACGAGCAATACCTCCGCTATTCCGATCAGTTTGTTACAACAATCATTGATCCACCCCAAGCGATTTTTGGGCTTGCACTGGGCTGAACCCTCGCACACGACCCGCTTTTTGGAGGTTATTTGCGGGGAACTGAGCGACGTAACCAAAGGAGAGTGGTTGTATGAATTGTCGCATCAATGGGGCAAAGAACCTACTTTAGTTCGTAAAGATATTCGCGGCTTTATCACCAATCGCCTCATGTATGCGTTGTACCGCGAGGCATTCTATTTGGTCGAAAACGGATACGCTACCGTTGAAGATGTGGACCGGGCCTGTCGCAATAACGGCGGCTATTGGATGACCTTGGCGGGACCGTTCCGTTGGATGGACCTGACCGGGGTACCCGCCTATCATACCGTGATGAAAGACCTTTTTCCGACCCTGAGTACGGCAACTGAAGTACCGAAATTGATTGACGAGATCGTGCAGGAGGGGGGCAAAGGCGTAGCCAATGCCCACGGTTTTTATGCCTATACGCCTGATGAAGCCCGGCTTTGGCGTGAAACGTTTGAAGCTTTCAGCTACGAAATACGTAAGTTGGCGCTGAAATATCCTGCTGATGTAGTAAAGAAGAAATTGGAATAGCAGCCGGTTATTTATGCTGTTGGAAGTCTAAATATAAATGGCGCAGAAGGAGGTCCCGCGCCATTTTCAATTTCTTTCAACCCTACACTTTCCCCATTACACTCTTTTAAATAATATTCGCCGTCTGCTCTTTGATTTTTTCCAGCTCGTCTTTCATTTGTACTACTACGTGCTGAATGGCCGCGTCGTTGGCTTTAGAGCCGATCGTATTGATCTCCCGACCGATTTCCTGCGCGATAAAATTCAGTTTTTTACCGTTGCTTTCTTTGGTTTGCAGCGTTTCGACAAAATAGGAAAGGTGGTTTTGCAGCCGTACCTTTTCTTCGGAGATATCAAATTTTTCTATAAAATAGACGAGTTCCTGCTCAAAGCGGTTTTGGTCAAAAGTCTCGTCCTGGATCAGATCGCGCACGTTCTTGCGAAGACGTTCGCGAACGGCCGGGATGCGATTTTTATCCAAACCTTCGATTTCCAGCAAGTAGTCCGCAATTTTTTGAATAGCCCCATGGAACGCCCTCCCGAGAGCCCGTCCTTCCTGTAGCCGAAATTCGTTGCATGATTTAAGTGCGGCGGCTACCGTTTGTTGAATTTGAACCGCTTCGGCGGCCTGTTGGTCTTCCGTGGGAGAATCGGCTGAGTAAACATTAGGCATTTGGAGAGCCATGCGCAACACATCCGTGGGGTTGGGGGCAAATCCCAACTCCTCGGCCGTTTGGTGCAGATCGCGGTAGTATGCCTTTACCAGAGCCCGATTGACGACCGTGCCGGCATTGCCGGAACCGACGGGAGTCACAGTCAACGTAAATTCTACCTTACCGCGTTCGAGTGATTGGGTAATGAGATTCCGGATTTCGATCTCCCGCTCCGAATAATTGCGCGGGATACGACAAAATATATCTAAAAATTTAGAATTCAGTGATTTGACTTCGGCCGTGACCGACAAAGTTTCCGATTCGACAGTGGCTTTTCCATAGCCGGTCATTGATTTTATCATGTATGGAGTGATGTGCTTAAAACTCGTATGTGAACTTCATTTTATACTGAAAATATCAAATGACCAACTTCTGCTTCCTCACTACTGACTCCGCGCCTCAGAGGCTTTATTTCTCCTCTTGAGAGGTCATTTTTTCCACGACCGGATTCTTTTTAAGTGCGTTTTTTTCGATTTCGGCTTGCTCTTTTCTAAACTTGATGACATCGCAGGCGGTAAAAACAGCCTGTCGCATAGAGGTTTCGTCGGCTATATTTTTTCCGGCAATATCGTAGGCGGTACCGTGGTCGGGTGAAGTACGCACGATGGATAAACCGGCCGTAAAATTCACCCCATCATTGAAGGCAATGGTCTTGAAAGGCGTCAGCCCCTGATCGTGGTACATGGCCAATACGGCATCAAACTTGCGATACGTTTGCGCCGCAAAAAAACCGTCGGCCGGGTAAGGGCCGTAGATCAATTGCCCTTTGTTTTTTAATTCTTTGATGGCCGGCTCGATAATTTCCTGCTCTTCGCTGCCGAGCAGGCCGTTTTCGCCCGCGTGGGGGTTGAGCCCCAAGACGGCAATACGCGGCTTACGGATGCCGAAATCACCCCGTAACGAGCGAAGCATGGCGTTCAGTTTGCCTACGATTTTTTCTTTGGTGATATGTTCCGCAATATCGCGAAGGGCTATGTGCCCCGTTACTACCCCGACGCGAAGGGTATCACTGACCATAAACATGAGCGGTTCTTTGGCGTCAAAGGCTTCGGCCAAATATTCGGTATGGCCGGGAAATTTAAACTCCTCGTTTTGAATATTATTTTTATTGATGGGAGCCGTAACAAGCCCATCCAATTTCCCTGCTTTTAAGTCTTCAACAGCGCGTTTGAGGCTTTCAAAGGCCCCTTTGCCTGCTTCCGACGTGATTTTGCCCGGTTGAATATCTTCCTGCGGGTCTTGCCAACAGGTGATCACATTGGTCATTTTGGCATTGATCTGTTCGATACGTTGGGCACCGAACAAATTCCAATCTTTCATCTCCAGTTGGTTACGATACCGGTTCATAATGCGCATAGAGCCATAAATGACAGGCGTACAAATGCGGTTCAATTGGTTATTATAAAGTACTTTCAGGATAATCTCGGGACCTATCCCGTTGTAATCGCCAATGGTAATCCCGATAACG
Source organism: Spirosomataceae bacterium (assembly GCA_046329125.1). Taxonomy (GTDB): domain Bacteria; phylum Bacteroidota; class Bacteroidia; order Cytophagales; family Spirosomataceae; genus Runella. The sequence goes on from JAXLVD010000001.1 coordinate 403,005, forward strand.
GGCTTGTCAGTATTTAATTCGCTCATGTTGTCAGTATGCTGAATAAGAGAGAGTTTGGGCATCTTCGCCGGCAAACTACTGCCAAAACGCTGCAATTTACAAATAAACCCCACTATTTTTGCGTCGGTAAATAACTCTGACAACTTTATGACTATTTTGATTGCGGACGATATCCACCCTTCTCTTTTTGACATGCTGCGGCAGGCGGGTTGTGCGTATCGTTATGAACCTGCTTTCAAACGCGCCGATATTTTGGCTCATATTGCCGATTTCGACGGACTGATTATTCGCAGCAAAACTTACATTGACGAGGAGGTTTTGGAAAGAGCGTCCAAACTGCGGTTCATTGCCCGGGCCGGAGCCGGATTGGATTTGATAGATCTGTCAGCGGCAGAAAAACGTAATATTCAGGTCTTTGCGGCCAATGAGGGCAATCGCGATGCCGTGGCCGAACACGTAGTAGGAATGTTGTTAGGTCTTTTTGCCAACATTGTGAAAGCTGATCGCGAAGTGAAACAGGGTATTTGGGAGCGTGAGGGAAATCGGGGAATAGAATTGATGGGGAAAACCGTGGGACTTATCGGTTACGGTTTCAACGGCAGTGCTACGGCGCAGCGGTTGAGCGGTTTCGGTTGTCGTGTCTTGGCGTATGATAAGTATTTGGTCAGTTATGGTAATGCCCACGCGCAGGAAGCTTCATTAGAAACCGTCATGGCCGAAGCAGATATTATCAGCCTGCACGTGCCGCTGACGGAAGAAACACGCTTCATGGTCAATGAAGAGTTTATCGAACGGGTTGCCCGTCCCTTTTTCCTGATCAATGTGGCAAGGGGGGAGATTGTCAGTACGGAAGCGGTAGTCGGCGGTCTGCAAAGCGGCAAGATTCGCGGAGCGTGTTTGGATGTCTTGGCAAACGAAAAACTGAACTCTCTCACACCTTCCCAGCAGACTGCTTTTGATTATTTATGCCGCTCGGAACGCGTTGTGCTGACGCCGCATGTAGCCGGGTGGACGCAAGAAAGCTATATAAAGATCAATGAGGCCCTGATGAAGCAAATTCGGCCGTATCTGTAGCAATGGCTCGGCTTGGTTGATTCGGGGTATTGGCAGTATAAGTAATAATGCAGATTTAAAATAGATTTAATTTGTTGCCTATCTCAATTCATTGATGATCAATACCCTAATAACGGATAACATAAAGTATTTGTAATTGGGTACTTAAGTATTTATGCAAATTCGGATTTAATAGATTTAAACGGGGGTGGTTCGCCGCTGCGACGCCCGTGCGGTGGATTTGATTGAAATTCAACCACTTAAATCAACCTAAAATCTACTTTAAAACGGCTTTGTTACTTATACTACACCGCTCGTAAAATCTTTTCCATTTTACGGCCTTTTGCCAATTCGTCAACTAATTTATCCAAATACCTTACCTGTTGCGTCAGGGGATTGGAAATCTCTTCGATCCGATAGCCACAAATCACGCCCGTAATGAGGTGGGCATTGGGGGGCAATGTCGCTGCCCGGAAGAAATTTTCAAAAGTTGTTTTTTCCGAAAGGTGTTTTTGCAGGTCATGTTCATTATAGCCGGTCAGCCACTCAATGACTTGATGTAACTCTTCTTTCGTTCGGCCTTTCTTCTCCACTTTTGTTACATAATGCGGATACACCGAGGAAAATGTCATTTTAGCAATTCGCTCGTCGTGGTTGCTTGAATTGTTCATGGTTGTTTATATTATTCGGTTGCCTTTTGCTGTTCAAAAACAAGGTAATGCTCACTTATCAGATAGGAGGATTCTTTATACGGAAATTGTCTGTGTGAGGACACAGGTCGGGGGATATGGGAGCAGGCAAGGCATTTTTGCTCAGTGGTTTGATTGTTTCTCAATGTTCCAAAATGAGGGATAATGGCGGAATGATTGTACTCCTTCAACAGTACTGACCTTTCTGATAAAAAGGCATTGGTATAGTGCTTCGTTGTCGAAACTACCTATGAAAGCACCGACCTTGTCAATAACTACTGCGCTTTTCACGGCCGGAACAGCGGAAAGAGTGTTTTTGATTCCTCCTGACGTTTGACCAATCCCCGCAAATAGAAAGAATTAGCCTCCGCCAAAAACTCCTGTTTTCCGTCCAAGAGAGAAGCTCTGATCACTTCCTGTTTGTTCCATCTGTCAAGAAACCGGCCCAAGGGTATTTTTAGGGGGGCAGTATCCGAAATCGCCGCGTACTGTTGACGGATAGCCGTTACTTCTCGGTACATATCCATGGCGGCCTGATCTGCCCCGGACCTCATAAGTGAATATTTATAATTGATTTTATGGATCTTTTCGAGATGCCGACCTACCTTCTTAACGGCTCGGGTTTCTTTGTTGGCAAAGCTGAAAAAGGGCCATTGTGAAATGAAAAAAAACACCATAAGGCGAACGAGGAAGACAGCGACTTTCGAAGAACCGACAGACATAAAATGATAGCAACGAAAAGATAAAAATAATAAATTTTTCGTAATGGGCAGACCTTTGCCCCGCCAATTGCTTAAGAATTCTTAAACAAAGCATAGTTACGATTTTTTAACCGGTTGGCTTGTGAGGTTCAAAGTCTGAATGAAACAGCTATTGTTAACAATCTTGAGCTTAACAAGAGTCAATAAGCGAGATTTCAGGAGAGAATCCTGCTTATTGTTGCACACTGCTGTGATGTTTTTAGGTAATGACTATTATGATGATACAATTTCGCCGATAAAACCGGGGTTGTTGCGTGAAAACCTCAGCGGTATTTCCCGGCAAAATAGAGGGAAGTTCATTACTGAAGGTGCATTTAAAAATCAGTATGATTGTGCTTCGCGGGCAGATGATTCTTGCAATTCTTTTAAATAGTTCTCTTTTAACAGGTCATAAAACGAATGCTTTTCAATAATTGCCGCTATTATATTCGCAATCAAAGCCCCCAATAATAAAAAGAATATAATGCTGTGTCTGTCGGTCATTTCAAAAATAATAATAGCAGAAGTAAAAGGTGCGCGGGTTACTGCGGTTAAGAAACCCGTCATTCCAATCAAAATCAGCAAATTGGCATTTCCGTTAGTCAGTCCCAGCAATTGAGCGATTAAAGCGCCGAAACCGGCTCCGGAGCTTAAAGAAGGAGCAAATATGCCGCCGGCACCTCCCATCCCGAAAGAGGCGATCAAGCCGTTCATACGAACAAACGGCAAATACCACTCCACTCCTTTATGAGGGGTAAACAATGTTCTTTCCATCAGTTCCTTTCCGGAACCCATGGCGTCAGGGCCTACCAAATAAATAGATGTAGCTACTATAAAACCCGATAATACAACGACGCCCAATTGCTCGACCCGGGTTTTTCGGTTATTGACAAATCGAAGAAATTTCAGCAAATAACGGCACATGATACTGCCGAAAATACCTGTTACAATGGATACTGTCAGAATCCCGACATATACGACGATACCACTGAAAACGGTTTTGGGATAGCCAAGATACAGATAGGGCCCTCCGAGACCTTGAGCTGTAAGGCCGGCAATGATTACGGCAATAAATAAAGGGGATTTGTAATGTTTAATATGAAATTTTGACAATTCTTCAATGGCGAAAATTATCCCGCCCAAAGGAGTATTGAACGCCGCCGCTAATCCGGAGGCGGCACCTGCAATTAAAATATTCTTCTGTGAAATCGGCTTCCACCATTTGGGCAGCCAAAGATAAGTTTGGTTAAATATCGAACTCGAAATTTGAATTGTAGGCCCTTCTCTTCCTAAAATACCGCCGCCGATAACTTTGATGGCACTGGATATTATTTTTATAATTATAATTTTTACACTCAGTAAATTTACAATCAAATGGTTGGAATTCGGCTTTGCCAGCTCTACCGAGGCCATGACTTGCGGGATGCCGCTCCCTTTGGCATAAGAAGCAAATCGCTTCACTAACCACCAGGAAATAATAAAAGAAACCGGGGTAGAGATAAATATGAATAAGCTGTTTTTTTCAAAAATGTATTTTGATAATCTTTCCGCATAATGAAATATCTTACTGTAAGAAAAGGCAACAATCCCTGTTATCAATGAAGCGATAAGAAAGGGTAAAAATTGTAAAAATTGATGCTTTATGACAGAATTGGCCTCTATGGCTTTATCATAAGAATGAGTAAGATAACGGAATAGGTACGCTGCTATCTTTGTAGATTTAAGCTGAATAATTATCCTTTTTGTTTTTATATTCATCACGGTACTGAAATCTCAAAAATTAATTAATGATTTCTCCTTTGTTTTTTGTCAATTTTTCGCGCCACTCCTGAAGAGATTCAGGGGTTTGTTTTTCCCAATCGGTAACTTCCCCGACAATTTTCAATGGGGCTTGGGTGCGGTAAGAGCGTGTCAGATTGCCGGGAAATTTTTTGTCTGTGACGTTGGGATCATTTTCAAAACTCCCCGTCGGTTCAACAATATATACACGTTGACGCCCCTCTCCTTGGGCTAAGGCAGCCGCAAGGCCGGCTCCGTTAGCCAAGGCGGTGAAATAAATGTGATTCATAATGATTTCTCGCTGATAATTGGATTGATGGCCCGGGTTCAGAAAATCACCGATTTGCAAATCGGCCTTCGTCCCGTGATAGAAGGGGCCTGTGTCAGACGGCTCGCGCGGTAATGAGTTGGCCGCTTCTCGGTACTTTTCTGCCTGCGCAGAGTCGTTTACGTTCTTGTAACACTCGGCAATCATTGAATAGAGTGAAGGATACACACTGCTTACCGCCTCATTGTTTATTTTTAAGGCAAATTGCAGTGCTGTTTCGAGCCATTTTATTTTGGCGGAAACATCCGCTTGATGTCGAGCCACATAATACGCAGAAAGAAATTTTTCTAAGTCGTTTGTTGCTTCGTTCCAAGCCTGAAGAAAAAGACTGCGGGCTTCTTCGGGTTTGCCTTGGTCATCCCTGCCCATTCCTTGCAGACAAAGTTTGACAATGGTGTTGGTTGGGTTAAATTCCATTTTCAGATCATTATGGCTATTGTTTATTCCTGTTTCGAGTTAGGCGGTCGTTTGTTAACTGTTGTCGTGTCTCACACTACCTGCTGACTGACAAAGGTTTATACCGATGCGCTCTGTTTATTCCCGATAATTATCCTGACTGCCCGGTTTTATCGGCTTTGATTTTGGTCGAGCACCATTCGGGGAATGCCATCCTCATAGCTTGTAAATGTAAAACGGGGAAATCGCTTTTTAAATTTATCGGAAATAAAAATGTTGTCCTACGTAAACAGGCAGATTTGGATTTAATTGATTTTACGCGGACTTTACGGTTCGCCGTTGCGATTGTTTATCAGCCACTTAAACCAATCTAAAATCTACTTTAAATCTGCACAATTACTTAAGTAATTAAGCAGATTTAACTGAGACTTTCCAAGTTTATAATTCTATTGATTATCAAAGGTATAGGCATAAAACTTGGAAAGTCTATTTTTGCACAATTACTTATAACGGGGCAACAATCCCCTTAGTTCTTTGATCTGTTTGTGGAATAGGCTTCCCCATTTAAACATCCCCTTCGTTATAACAGAGCCGTTGAACTCTTTTCGGTACATTCGGGAAGCAAGGTGTATCCATTCTTTATAGGTAAGTCGGTTGTCATCACAGGGCAAATGCCAAGTTTGATTGTAGGTATCCGGCGTATTTCCGATGAAAGCCATGGCACGGCTTGCATCGGGTGTCCAAATCAGGGTGCGTACTGTATTAAGTAGCTAAGCAGATTTACGGTAGATTTTACGTGGTTTTAAATAGCTGATTTGCAATTAAATCCAACAAAATCAATTAAATCGGGTATTGATTTTATCCATATCGGTATTTCTTTGCTAACAATAGGGGTTTTGGCGTTCGCCGCTTGCGTTTTTGTGTCTTGTTTAGATTGTGGATTTTGCTTACAGGAAATAAAATGGATTCCAAAAAGAAAAAAAGCCAACCTAAAAAACTTATGATTTTTTACGGGTTTCATTTTTTTAAAGCACCTCGTTAAGCTGACCGCTAACGTTTGAGACAAACCTTTTGTTGTTCCGTCGTACTAAACTATCCCGCAGATGGTTAAATTACCCGTTTAATAAATGGAATATTGCGAATTAACGCAACAATTATGAATGATAAAACAATACTTAAAACACATGCAATAAAAAACTTGTAATATATATTGATCGAAAGAAATTCAAGAGCAATGGTAACCCCTGCAACAACAGCAGAATGAAAAATATAAACGCCATACCTGTTTTTTCTCATTTTTGATAATATGTAGTTAGTAGAATTAAAAAAATCCTTGAAGAAATTAAGTAAAAAGCCGCAAAACCCGATACAAATAAGAGTTTGAATGAGGGAAAGAGAGGCTGAGTACCGGTTAAGGCCCGTAATATATTTTTCAGCTGCAGAAGGATTTTTTGTTATTGCATAAATTACGATGCAAAAATAAATAGCCGAAATAAGAGAAAGAAAAAACCAAGTTTTTGCTATTTTTTTCGGAAGCGTATCAAGCCATTGCTTTCTGTAAACTAAAATCCCTAACGAATACATGAAAATGTATGGAACAAAATTTGCAATTTCAAGACCTATAAAATGCCTTCCAAGAGGATAAAATTGTCGTAATACAATAGTAAAGAAAAAGCACAAAATTATAACTGAAAATATATTGTTGTGGTTAGGGGTACTGTTCGAAAATTGTTTTGAAATGGAATAATTAGGCCTGATATATTTCCAATAAATTACATAGAAAAATTCAAAGACGATTAATGCCAAAATAAACCAAGTGTGAGAAGTGTTGGGAGAAGAAAGGTTTTGTTTCAGGACATAATTAAACGGCGATAATGTAGTTGAATTGTTATGTAACTCAGCATAATATGAAACACTTGGGGAAAAAATGGTCATTACAAAGAGCAGCGGTATCAGCAAACGTATTGATCGGGCTTTTATGAATTTGCGCGCCCCCTTTTTTTCTAAAGACGGGATAGTTAAATACGCAGAAATAAAAAAGAAAAGACCCATTGAAAATGAAGCTTCAATTCCGGTTAAAGCCGATAAAATAACTTGAACAGGACCTGTTAGTTTTTCAGGTGTTACATAACACCAACCGCCCATTGTTCCGTATCCTATACTAACATGATGAAGTATTACCAAAATCGATAAAAATAGCATTAAATTATCCAGATAGTGAAGCCGTTTCATTTTTTAAATTTCTGTTATTCTATAATTACCTTAAACGAAAATATTTTTTCGTTTAAGGTATGTGGCACAACAATGACCGCTAACGTTTTGCCGCTTGCCGCCGGGCAGGTATTTTATAACTGTCTGCCCGGCAACTGAAGCCGATTAAAAAAACTGATGATGAAGTTAACAACTAAAAGCCAAATAGCCCCGATTGCTATCGGGGCGGTCAAGCCCGATATTAGCTGATAATAGTACAACTGTTGATTGTTATTACGTCCGCCAGCCTTGCGGCAAACCATTTGTTGTAAGGCAGTTTTATTACGGTATTTGTTCTGTCCATATTTCATTTCCTGCTTTATCGTAATAAGCACAGGTCATTTTGTCTATAGAAACCCCCCATTTTTCGATACCTGATTTTGCACAATCGTTACAGAAAGTTGGATAATCTGTCTTACCCTGTTGATGTGCCTTGATGTCTGTTTTAAACTGTTCAATGTTTGATGTCCGGGCAATAGTTAATGTACCATACTTAGCAACTGATGAAGTTTTATAATCATTCGCACCATAATAGTCCGTATGCCCATCAGTTACAAAAGTTTCATAAAAGGTAACACCCAATTTTTTAATGTCTTGAATGTACGCCGGGAAGTCTGCGCCTGATTTTACTTTGCTGTGAGCCGCTTTGATTTGTTCTGCTGTAAACATTTTTCTTTGTTTTTAATTGTTAAACGATTAGTTGAATTACAAGCAACCATAAGGCTTAAACTTGCAAAAATGATGGTTGATTTTAATTTTCTCATTGCTTTTGCTTTATGATTACAATGCAAAGGTGCAATGGTTAAAATCCCTGTAATTGTAAAAAATCGTTTTTCTACAAAAAACGTTTGAAATTTTCGGGGGTGTCGCCTGTGAACTGTTTGAAGCCTTTTATGAAATGGGATTGGTCAAAGAAATTGTTGTCATAGCAAATTTCAGTCAGCGTTTTTGTTTCGCGTAGATTGTCAAGAATAGCGTTAAAACGAACGATTGAAGCAAATTTTTTGGCTGTTGTTCCAACGGCTTTTCTAAACCGCTTTTCAAATGGGCTTTGGCTGATAAATAATTTTTCACTCAGTTCTTTTATACGGATTGTTCCGTTACTCCGGTAAATAAGTTTTACCGCCTCAACAATCAATTTGTCGGTTTCAATGTCTTTGAGTTGCGATACTAAGAATTGCTCAACAATTTTTATTCGCTGTTTGTCGGTGGTAGCGGTTCCCAATTTTTCTTCCACTTCAGCTACATTACTTCTATCGAAAACATTCTCAAGGGAAAGGCTTAAATTAAATAGCTCATTGGCAGGATGTGAAGCAAAATGTGTAAAGCCTATTTCAGTAAAGTAAATCAATATAGTTCCGATATCTGCCGAATTTTTGAAAATTTTATAGCCGTCAGTAATTCCCGTAATCCCTGCCGAAGTCAGTCCGCTTTCTGTATTTTCTTTTATGGTGGCAAGTTTTCCTTTGTATTGAAAACCTATAACAAGACCAGATGAAGGAAATACTTTATACTCATTTTCCAATTCATTCTCAGACACTACAAAATATTTGATATAGGGTTTTAGCCGGTCTGTCGGAAAATGTTTGTCAAATTTCATTTACTTTTCGTTAGTAAGGTTTGTCTATACTTGCTGCTAACTGAAGTGGTCCAGTTTAGACGGACAGTTTACTTTGCAGGGTTACTAATTCATTTTGCTTGTAAATTTGCTCAAATTTTTCAGGACTCATGTAATCCAAAGCGGAATGTTTTCGAATGCGATTATAATAGACTTCTATGTAGTCAAAAAGCTCAATTTTGGCATCTTCAACACTATCAAACTGACCTTTTTCTAACAATTCCCGTTTAAGAGAAGCCCAAATAGATTCCGCATGTGCATTCTCATAGACAGATTTTTTTCCTGCCATACTTTGCCGAAACAGATATTGATTGAGTAGTTTCCTAAATCTGGTGCCAAAATACTGTCCGCCTCTATCAGAATGAACAATTAATCCTTGAGTAGGTTTGTAACGAGACACCGCATTTTTGAAAGCTTCTAAAATCAGTTCCTCACGCATATGAACATCCAAATTCCATCCTACTATTTTACGACTATATCGGTCCATCCATACTGCTAAATAAACCCATTTTCCGTCTTTTATAGGAATGTATGTAATGTCACTGACCCATACTTGATTCGGCCCCAAACACTCAAATTTGTCCTCTAACAAATTGGGGCTTGCAGCTAAACCATGCCGGCTTTGAGTTGTCTTTGGAACAAAGCTTCGCGGCTGTATGGCTTGTAAGCCTTGCTCTTTGAGCAATTTCCGAATCTTGTGACGACCTGCCTTATAGCCTCTTTCTTTTAGTTCTGCCCTTATTCGCCGACTTCCATAGCGTCTGCGATGAGTTTGAAAAACTATGCGTACCTCATCAGCTAAACCTGTTTCAATGGCCGATTGATGGGTTTTCCCCTTTACGTATTCATAGTAACTGCTTTTGCTGATACTCAAAGTTTTACACAAAATATGAACAGAAAAGTGGGCTCGTTCCTTACTGACAAAATCATACTTAGTTTTCAGGTCGGCTTGGCAAAAATCAATGCAGCTTTTTTTAAGATGTCTCGTTCTGTCTCTGCCTGACGCAGTTGTTGTTTAAGCTGGGCTACTTCCCGTTCTAACTCACAGACTCGACTCTCATCTTTCATGCTACGTTTGGTATTGGATTTACTTTTCCAATGGTAAATAATACCTTCGCTAATGCCTAATTCTTTGGCTACTTCAGGAACACTTTGTCCGTTTTCAACCTTATTTAAGACTTGAGCCTTAAAGCTGGCGTCATATTTACGCCAAGGTTGTTTGGTTGTTTTTGATGACATAACTTTGTAAAGTTACGCTTTTCAACTGTCCGTCTCAATAGGACCATTCCAAACGTTCAAGTATTTGCGAAGGCAGGGAATTCATTGATTGTCCAGCCCGGTACAAATGCCCAATTGAAAATATGTTGTTTAAGTTAAGAACTAAAGCTGAAAATTGAACGTCGAGCCTGAACTGCTGCTGATGCTTGTAAATAGATGATGCTACATTGTCAAGCCCGGCTTTTGCAAATACTTTTGTTAGCTGCTTTGATTTATTTAAGCAAATGCTTATGACTTAAAACATTTACAGGTCACTTTTTCGCAAGTATGATTTGTGTAAAGCCAATGCAGCAATGCATACGCCAAACAAGTCGAGCAGTATCCTTAGAAAATTAAAAGTATAAAATGAAGTAGCTTTTTGTTGAGCAATTATTGGATCTATATTCGAACCACTTGTATACATGATGATTGGATCAAAATGATAAGCACTAAATGTTAAGTCAGTTATTATTGTAGTCGTTACAATCATCAATAACAGCCGCACAGTTTTGGAGATTTTCCAAAATGAAATCAGCGAAACAATTGAAAAAATAAGGACCGGGAATTTGACTGGGATAAAATAATACCCTGGATTGGTGACGTGATAAAAAGCCTTCATATTGTCAATATCTTCAATCTTGCCTGATTTCCAATTTGCGGATAGAATTTGGTCAAAGATAATACCGCCCAATAGTAAAAACCAAGCAGATAGGTTAAGCCAAAGAATTAGTCTACGTTTCATATTTATGATTTTTTATTGGTCTTTAAATTTTATTAGATAATGTCGTTTGTTTAAAAATATAAATTATGACAGTTTAGCAATGCATTGCAGCTAACGGTTCACGGCTAGGCGAAGGCAGGGAATTTGAAAACCGTCAGCCGAAGTTAAATACAAATGTTGATAGAAGTACAAATGTTCAATTACTTCCATCAGCCCTGCTTTTGCCAAACCGATGTTGGTGGCTGGTGTTTTTATCTGTCAATTTTATTTTCTTAATTTGCCAACAGCCCTCCAATTCCAAATTCCTGCTTCGGTTGAACTGTCTATAGAAATTGTAAAACTGTCATCAGTAATTTGGGTAATTTTTGGCAATTTATTTTGTTGTCCGTTGGCTCTATTTATTGAAATTTTAGGTTTGTCTTTAAAAAGTGGTAAACTAACTTTTGTCTTCCAAGTTACTGTATTAACTTCTACATTTCCATTTAACTCACTTATTTCTTCATTGTCCTCAATAAACGTTTTAACTGTATAGTCATTATGAAATTCAAGATTAATTTTCTTTTTTGAGAAAAGTTTTGATATTACTGAAATTATTAGTCCAATTCCGGATACAACTAATAAAATGAGTGGTTCGTAATCGTCCCATTTTGTTTTAGACGCCCATAAATAACCACCAATTAGTCCGATGATTTCGCCAATTATTATCTTTATGTTTTCAAAGAATTTCAAGTCAATAAGTCAAATTTAATTTTTGTCAAATTAATAGCCAAGTGTTCTAATACAGATTTCGGTACACTTGCCACCAACGGAGGGCAAATGGGTGCAGTCTATGGTCGAAGACCTCATTATATTGCACCCATTTGCCTGTTGGGCGACGTTGATTTTTTTTAAGCCATTTTGAGTTCTTCTTTCGCTTACGCTTGGTAGGCGAAGGAAGAACGGCTTAAAAAAAAGTATGAAAAAAGACAATATTATTCAATCTTCATTCGTTTACAATTTTTTCTTAAATATAATGTTGGTGGCTGCCGTTCTTTCACGCCAGCCAAGTTTCTATTTGCTTGAAAGTTTATCCTTTACTGATTTTACGAAGTCCACCGTAACACCTGCAATATCAGCAATCTGTTCAAATGTCAAAGACATTTTAGAAAGTAGGTTTTTTACGATACGTTCTTCTGTACGTTCTTGTCCTCTGAGGTAAAGAACGTCCCTTTCTTCTTTGATATATTCTGAGATGCTGTCCATAGCGTTTTTTAAATTTAGTTCCAAGTTACGAAGTTGAGCTAAAACTCGCAACTGATTAAAGTACCTATTCAACGAAAAATCTCCTTTGGTAGTTTCCTTGACACGCACAAGTATCTGTCTTAGAGCATTTTCGGGATTTTCTCCTGCAAAGTTTGCCAAAATCCCCAAAATGATTTCTTCGGGTTTGTCCGAGTTGAGGAAAATATGATAATCCAGTGTCGAAAGAGAAACAAGTGGAAAACTGAATTTTAGCCTCTCTCGGTCAAGTTCGGTTGGCATTTTAGGATTGTCTGACCCAAGAAAAATGACGAATTGCCTTACAGGTAACTCATATTTTCTTTCAAGCATGATGAAATACTCTGCCATTCGATAAACCATTTTTGGCTCGTCTCTCACTTGAAACTCAATTTGAAGTACAAAAGTGTCGCCTTTGGTGTCAGTTATCTTTTTAAGAACATCGGGTTTGCGTTCTTTGGTGTGTTGAATATCATCTGGTAGTTCCTCCAAAGAAACAGCCGTAATTTCAAGTACATTTTGCATAATGCTTGAAATTACGGCTTCGATATTTTCCTTAAAAATCTTGTCGTACTGGCTTGATTGGTGTTTTTTCTTTTTTGCTTCCATTAAGCAAAGTTACTGAAATTCCTTCATGAAATAATCGTTATGGCTTAGTAATCAATACCAAATTTCAGTAAATAACTGTTCATTTGGGCAAACTTACAAACTTTTTCAAGGTCTATAATCTCTTGCTTAACCCAATTTATTGTCTTTTCGTCAATGAACCATTCTCGTATTCCTTTCTGTAATTCTGGATTTTTAGGATTTGCAATCTCGTTTCTTAGGTCTTCAATAAAATTAGTGTAAACCTGTAAGTCTCTAATGATTTCGTCAGGAAACAAATACTCTTTACTCATAGGTAATTGTCCTTTCTCTTCAATAAGATTTTCATCTCCAGCAAAGTTATACGTTCGTTTTCCATATTTTTGCTCAATAAATTTCTGAAAATATTCACACTGTACAAGAGCGTTTAACTTGTAAAGCCCTGCGTTTGGTGCGTTTTCGATTCGATTGTAATTGGTGTTATTTTTTTCGTAAATAACTTGAAAATAGCTTACGGACATAATAATTGTTTGATTTAATTAAAAATTATGGTTTTTCTGCGATTGCCACCAACGGTTCTCGGCTTGGCGAAGGTGGGGAATTTGAAAAACGTCAGCTTGGTTTAAGCACAAATGTTGATAGAAGTACGAATGTTCAATTACTTCCATCAGCCCTGCTTTTGCCAAACCGATGTTGGCTGTAGTTTTTATTCTATCCAAGTTCGCTTTGATGAGATTAATTTCCAATTTCCGTTTTCATTTTTTAAAACTGCTTCTCCTCCTTCATATACCATTCTATATTGAATTTTAGCATATTCAAAGTTTTTGTCAAAAGTTATAGAAGAACAAGTTGGATAAGAGTTTAGTTGCCAATATCCACCCCAATGTCCATACCATATTTTAATATAGCTTTCTAAAAACTTCTTTCTCTTTTCGCTTTGTCCTTTTGATTTAGCTGGATTCATAATGCCTCCTGTCCCAAGTTTATAATGTGAGTTACCAAGGAAAGCGTTAAGTATTTCAATGTAATTTTTTGTCAAATAAAGTGGTTTTTTATTACACGAAATTTGAGGTCTAAAGTTTAATATTGAATCAATTTTTGTTTTCGTATCATTGTCAGAAAATATATCTTCATTAGGTTCAAATCGCCTAATTACAAAATTAGAAAGTTTTCCGTTCTCTTTTTTTAGCAGTTTCTGTTTAGTTGAGTCTTCTTTTATTGTGAAGTTAATTTTGTCAATAACAAACTGTTCAATTTCGTTATCTGTGTAAAATACTTTGTCTTGTGAATAAATCCAAAGTTTGTTTTGCAGAATAAGATAATCTACATTTTCATATATTTTGTTCCCCCATTCAGAACCACCAATGCTGTCAACATCCAAAGGTTTATAAAAAGCAGCAAAAGCTCTGTACGCTTGTCTTACTGTATCATTAAGTTGTAAAAGTTCAAGGTTAGTTATTGTAGGTGTTTCTGAATGCCAATTATCGAAAAATTTTTTGAGAAGTTCTTTAGATTTTTTTTTATTAGCTTTTTCTAATAGCTGTCCTTGTGTTTGTGCATTTGTCAAACACGAAATCAGGATAAAAAACAATGTTAGTATATGTCGTCTCATAAAATTACAGCCAACGGAGGGCAAATGGGTGCAGTCTATGGTCGAAGACCTCATTATATTGCACCCATTTGCCTGTTGGGCGACGTTGATTTTTTTTAAGCCATTTTGAGTTCTTCTTTCGCTTACGCTTGGTAGGCGAAGGAAGAACGGCTTAAAAAAAAGTATGAAAAAAGACAATATTATTCAATCTTCATTCGTTTACAATTAAAGATTTTCAAATCTTTAAAGCCTTTTAGGCCAGTTCTTCATCTTAGAAAATTCTTTTCTATCTTCAAATCTTGCCTAAAAGCGCTTAAAAATCTAAGAGATTTTTGAATTGTAAACGAATCCTCCACTTCGTCTTTTTTCATTCAATGTCTGCCCAACGTTTTGCGGCTTGGCGTAGTGGCGGATATTTAGCACAAAAGTTCAATCGAAGAACTTCACTTGAACCTACCACAAAACTGTCATACGAAGCACTGCACCCGCCATTACGCCAAACCGCTGTTAGCGGTTCGTTGTTCTTTCACCGGTTAAGTTAAGTATTCAATATCAACACCCCTGTCATACATATGCAAGATACATTTTTCAATACGCTGACCGTCAAGAAAAACTGTCAAACCATAGTCTGCAAATGAGCTACCCATTTGGTCGTAACCATACCCTTTTAGTTCAATTTTTTTACTGTCCGCTCTTACTAATTTCATTTGCTTAGGTGCCATTTGAACAACAGCTTGACCACCGTCAGTATTAAACATTGTTACTGTATATCCTTCGTTTCCACTAATGTTTGGTTCAACTTTAATTGCTCTCGGTGCTCCACCGTGTGGTCCAGATACGTGTCTGCCATTTTCGTAACGTAAATGGTCGGAAGAATGAAATACGAATTCTAAACCTTCTAAATCCAAATCTTCGTTGTCTTCATCTTGTTGTTCAGAATAGAACTCTACCAATTTTTCAGGACTACTATATGAAAAAGTAACTTTTGCAATTTTACCGTTTAGTAAAAATAAATTGCAACAATATGGTTCATTGCTATTAAAGTTTTTATGCTGTCTTGTAGCACCAATTGTCATTTTAAACATTTGTATCCCCATATTTTGACTATTTGTTTCATTGGGAATAGTAATAAGTTGAAGTCTGTCGTTTGCTGTTACAAACTCATCGTAAATATTTTTGTTAGCAAGTTCATTATTAAGTTTGGTGTCGTTGAAAGTAATTTCCATTCTTTCATCTCCATCAATGTTAACAACCCTTGCGTTAATAATTGAATTGGTTTTACCACTATCAACCATTTTTCCGCCTTTCCAAGTTTCATAGCGTGTTGGTCGAAATGCAAAGTCTTGTTTTTGTAAACTTTTAAATGGTTCAAATTTGTCAAATTTCGGTTCGTTAGAATTTGACTTGTCTTTAAAAAGGTCAAATAGTCCCATATTTTATCTGTTTATGTTTTTTAAATCTTCAATTGTTAAATTAAACCTGCCTGCTTTGAATTTCTCTTCAAGCTTTTTGAACAATAGAAAGTGACGTTTTTCTCCAAACTCTGCCATTTCAGGCAGTGAGTATTCGTCAGCATCTTTGCCCCCAATTGTTATGTCATCTAAATTTTGATGAATTCTTCGTGCACTTTGTAGTGCATTATGGTGTGGACTTCCTGATGCTTGTGATGCGAAATAAAAATCAGAAATTATAAATGGCTCAACTAATACGCCCATTCCTAAATTGTCCATAATTATACTTTGCCAAACCATTGGGTTTTCGTGGTCTTTGAAAAGTAAAGCTCTTGAACGCAAACTATCGTGTGCTTCTCTGCCGCTTTGTTCGATGCATCTAGAAAGATATATGTATGAAAGGCAAGAAGCAGAAATTACTTTTTCGGAATTGTAAATAGGGTATTGAGTTAATAACAACATAAAACATTGACCTACTGCATCTATAAATGGGGTATCGTAGAAAGAACAAGGATATTTCAATCCAAAGCTTGCTCCTTTAATCAAGGCTTTTTTTGCATTTACCTTGTCACCTTTAATAATAAACGCCACTCCAAAATCATAACTAATTTGCGGATTGTCATAATCACCTTTTTGGTTGAATACGTGTGTTAATGTCCGCAGGTCTGAACAGTTATGAATTATTTCACTCAATGCTAAAATTTCAGGGATGTTCATTGCTGGTTTTTTAGAACCTTGATTTAGGAAGTCGAATAGTCCCATATTTTTTTCTTTTAATTTTTATTGCTTACTCTTTTCGGTTTTCAGCGTCCCCGTTTCGCAGTTGTCCTTACAATGACCGCTAACGATTGTATTTACGCCACTCCATCGTTTTCAAACGATTATAACCGTTTGCTGTCGGCTGTTATGGCGTCTATTTCCGATTTGTGCGTGGTCATTGTGGTTTGTCCAACATGATGATACTGTCAGCAATAATCTCAGTTACGTATCGCTTTTCGCCCGTTTTGTCCTCATAAGACCGGGTTTTGAGCTTTCCTTCTAAGTATATCAAACTTCCTTTCTCTAAATAAGTAGCGGCTAACTCGGCCAAATTTTGCCACAAAACTACGGTATGCCATTCGGTATTGCTATGAGATTGCCCTTTGCTGTCTTTGTAAGTTTCGGTTGTTGCCAACGACAATTTAGCCACCTTTGTACCGCCTTCTAAAATCTGTATATCAGGGGTTTTACCTAAGTTACCAATGAGTGTTACTTTTCGGACCGCCGACGCGGTTTAAACCACGCATTTTAAAAATCGTTTTCCAAATAAAAAAACTTTTAATTAAATATCCAACTTATCTAATGGGCTTTTTATTTGGTCAAAACCCTTGGTTGTTACGTGTGTGTAAATTTCGGTCGTCTTAGAGCTTTCGTGTCCTAAAAGGTTCTGTATGTATCTTAAATCGGTGCCATTTTCGAGCAGGTGGGTTGCAAAGCTATGCCGTAAGGTGTGTACGCTTACATCTTTTTTTATGCCGGCTTTTTCTACTGCCGCCCCAAAGATATTTTGAATGCTTCGCACGGAATATGGCTCGCCTGCCTTTTGCCCCTCAAAAAGCCATTCTTGAGGGCGGTACTCCTTAAAATAGTGCCGCAGTATATCCAAGGTTTTGGGTGAAAGTAAGGTATATCGGTCTTTTTTGCCTTTTGCTTGTTCTATCCGTATTTGCATTCGTTGGGAGTCTATGTCTTTGATTTTTAGGTTGATAACTTCGCCTATTCGCAAGCCTGCCGAGTAAATGGTCATCAATATGGCACGGTGTTTTAGGTTTTGTGTTGCTTTTAAAATCATCGTAACTTCTTCGGTACTTAATACTGCCGGTAGGGCTTTTTCTTTGCGAGGGCGGTCAATAAAATAAAACTTACGTTGGCCGCCCAATACCCGTTCGTAGTAAAATTTGATAGCATTGATGGCTAAATTTTGGTAATTGACAGACACTTTGCGCTCGGTTACCAAAAAGCGCACGAACCTAATAATCATGGATTCGTCTATTGTTTTGATGTCGTGTGTAGGATAAAAATTGATAAATTCTTCAAACAACGGTGCGTAAACCTTAATGGTTTTTTCGCTGTATCGAAGTTCAATGAGTTTCATTTTGTACTCTTCGGGGCAGGTGCGGTAGTTGGGTAGGTCATAAGGGGTGACTTTCTGAACTCGTTCTTCCGCTTTGGCTTCTTCTTCGTAGCGCAATGTTAGGTTTAGCTCCTCAATCTTTTGTTTGATTTCTGCCAAAAATTGCTCTGAATAAGGTACCGTCCACCATTTATTCTTCGAATCCCAAGTATGGTAAGGAATTTTTTTCAGCGCTTTTGAGAGTGCCGGTATATACCCGAAAATCAATTTCAGGCGCTTGATATTGGTTTTTAAAACCAACACCTCGTTCTTGTTGAGTTTTGGGCTCGATGTAGTGAGGTTGGGATTTATGTCGAGTTGTTCATGGATGATTATTTCGACAATTCGATTTCCAAAATAGCCCTGAATCATTTCTAAATTGCCGGGAAAATGCGGTATACTCCAAAAATAGCCTTGTTTGTCCCAATGACTATATCTTAGCCCTAAAACAAACTTAGTATCTGCTTCATTTTTAGGCATTTTTATCAAAATCTTACGGCCTATTACTTCCACATAAATTTTGGTTTTATCATACCGTTTTTTAGGAGACACATTGTTTTTTTCGGCAGTAGGCGGGTTCTGTAGGGTACTTTGATCAGAGGAAATAGTGGGTACAGAAATTTCTTCAAAAGTTACTTCGGGAAAAAGATTTTTCAGCTGATTCCATGCTTCTTGAGTATCGGGAATATGCCATGCTCCTTGTGTTTTACTCCAACGAGCATCGGCTATTTGCTTGATAAGATTTATGTGTTGTTGATTATAGGGAAAATCAATTTTTATGCGATTTTGGTCACGGTGAATAATTTTTGAAGGACGAATTTTCATACTTTATCGCGTTTATATGTCGTATTCGTTGGATAGGCGCCATAAAAGTAGCCGAAAATCCCTATTATCAATTCCTCCGCATCTGACTTTAGCTGTTTGCGTCATTTTTCATTGCTGTCAGTTTGTTTCATTGATCATAGTAGGCGGTCACTGTTTTTTGAGAAATTCCCCGAAATTGGCTAACATTAAGCTTTCATCCAACCTAAACCTTCATGAGACGATTTTTGCTGCCCTTAGCCCTATGCGGATTTCTCCTTTTTACGTTTTCCTGTAAGCAACAACCGGCTATTCAAGGCCTGCATGCGTCGGTAGAGATCATCCGCGACCGGTGGGGCGTGTCGCACATCTACGCCCAAAACGAGCACGATCTTTTTCTGGCGCAGGGCTACTCCGCCGCTACCGACCGCCTTTTTCAGCTGGAAATGTGGCGGCGGCAGGCAACGGGCACCGTGGCCGAACTGCTGGGCGAAAAAGAGCTCAAACGCGACATCGGGACGCGCCTGTTCAAATTTCGCGGCGATCTGAATGCGGAGCTGAATCACTACCACCCGCACGGGGCGCTGATCGTCAATGCCTTTGTGGAAGGCATCAACGCCCGTGTCCGCGAAATGCGTGAAAACCCCGACCAATTGCCCTTTGAGTTCAAGGTGCTGAACACCTTGCCCGATTATTGGACGCCCGAGGTGGTCATCAGTCGGCATCAGGGGCTGTTGGGGAACGTAAAAGAGGAATTGAAAAATGCCCGCATCGTGCATTTGGCCGGCGCCGACAAACTGCGGGAGTTGCAGTGGTTTCACCCGGTCAGCAGCCCCAACGAGCCCAATCTGACCTTGGATAAAGCCATCCATGGAGAAGCCCTTTTTCAGCCGATTTTAGAACTTTACGAGGCCTTTCGCACACCGTTGGAATTTAAAAAAGACGACAGGAAAGCGGGCTTGGTTCGTCCTTTTGATTTTGATACGTGGTACGAGGAAGAAAAGGCCAATGTGGGTTCCAACAATTGGACCGTCAGCGGGAAACACTCGCAAAGTGGCTACCCGATGCTGGCCAACGACCCTCACCGCGCCCAATCGGTGCCTTCCCTGCGGTATTGGGTACATCTGCACGCCCCCGGTTGGAACGTCGTAGGGGCGGGTGAGCCTACCCTGCCGGGCGTGTCGGTAGGGCATAATGAGGTGGCTGCGTGGGGGTTAACCATTTTTGAGACCGATAACGAAGACCTCTATGTTTACGAAACCAACCCTGCCAATGCCAATCAATACAAATACCAAGGAAAGTGGGAAAATCTGCGAATCGTCAAAGACACCGTGAAAGTAGCGGGAAAACCGGCAGAGATAGTAACGCTTAAGTATACACGTCATGGACCGGTGGTATTTGAAGACCCCCAACGTCATACGCTGTATGTGGTGCGGGCGGGTTGGCAGGAAGTCGGATGTGCGCCTTATTTGGCGAGTTTGCGCATGAATCAGGCCCGTACCTGGGAGGAATTCAGGGCCGCCTGCAATTACAGTCGGATACCGGGCGAAAACATGATCTATGCCGACAAAAACGGCCACATCGGTTGGCAGGCCGTGGGGCTTTCTCCCATTCGTAAAAACTGGACGGGACTGGTGCCGGTGCCCGGCGATGGCCGTTATGAATGGGCGGGGTATTTGCCCATTCAGCAATTGCCCCACAAAACCGACCCTGCCGAGGGCTATGTAGTAACGGCCAATAATAACCTGACTCCCGCCGACTTTCCCTACCGCAATGCGGTGGGCTGGACGTGGGCCAATCCCGTTCGGGCACACCGGATCGAGGAAGTATTGACGGCCGGCAAACGAATGTCGGTGCAGGATTTTGCCGCCCTGCAGTCGGATTACCTTTCCGGGACGGCGCGGACATTAGTGCCTCTTTTGCTGAAAGTGTTGGATGACAGCTCAAAAATACAAACTCCTGATATGGCAAAAGCGAAAGGACTGTTGCAGGAGTGGGATCAACAACTGCGACCTAATTCGGTAGCGGCGGCCATTTATGCAGAGTGGGAAACCGCCCTCAAAAAAGCCGTGTATCAACGAACCGTGCCCGAAACGATTCAGCCCCTATTTAAAACCCTTCCCACCAAGCGCATGGTGGATTGGCTCATTACGCCACGGGCAGATTTTGGCCCGGACCCCATTAAAACCCGGGACGAATTATTGATGACCGGTTTAGCGGAAGCGCTGCAAGTGCTTTCCAAACGTTTGGGAAATGACATGACCCAATGGCAATACGGTCAGGCCAACAACAAACACATCACCCTGACACACGCCCTGAGCGATTGGGTAGGGGCCGACCAACGTGCCAAAATCAATTTGGGGCCGGTACCCCGCGGCGGCTACGGTGAAACGGTAGGCAACACAGGCAACAGCCTGAATCAGGAACACGGGGCGTCTTTTCGCATCGTGGTAGATACCGAAGATTGGGATAAAACCTTAGGTATCAACAGCCCCGGTCAGTCGGGTAATCCCGAAGACCCGCACTACCGCGATTTGTTTGACCTGTGGGCCAAAGACGGTTACTTTCCCGTTTATTTTTCAAAAGATAAAATCAAAGCCGTTGCCGACCGAACTTTGCTGTTAAAGCCTCAACAGAAATAATTACCTTTGCGGCTTCATTAACCTCACCCCTGCGCCTCTCCTTGTAGGAGAGGGGTAAAATAGAAATTTTAAAATGGATGCGTGTTTGTTTTGTCATGCCGGCCTTGCCTCACTACTTTAAGCTGATTCTGAACAAGATTGCAGCCGCGACCGGTGATGAGATATTGATGATCAAGCCCGCCCAAAAGGGTCAAGCCACGGGAGCGGCCGTCAAAGAGACGACGGATAATACCCTCTTTGAAATTAAAGAGTTGGAAGAATATCGCACTTGGTACGGCAAACCTTTTTTCAGGGGCCTGCTGCCCGTTTTGGAGGCTTTTCGCCCCGATATTGTGGTCATGACCACTTGGCCTTATTTTCTGTATCTGACGCTCAACCCTCTGTTTTATTGGAAATTACGAAAAACAGGTGCCAAACTCATTGCTCGCGATATTCCGTTTAACTATGCCGTTTGGGGGCGGGTAAAAGCCTTTTATTTTTCGGATAAATTTCTGAATGAGAATTTTCAGAATGCCGATAAATCCAATAAAGGGTTTGTGCTGTTTTGGATCGCCTCTTTATTACGCAGGCTCAATTTGCCGTTGGCCGACGCCCACATCAACTACATTGACGAGGCTCGGGAAATCATCGGCAGCTACGGTGTGCCGGCCGAAAAGATTTTCGTCATTTCCAATTCGCCCGATACCGATGAGTTGTTGGCGGCTTTTGAAACGGTCAAAACACGGCCTGTACTTTTACCGCCCAACCCGTACCGATTGATTCACGTAGGGCGGCTGGTCAAGTGGAAACGCGTCGATTTGATTATCGAAGCGGTACAGAAACTGCGCTCTCAATTCCCCCAAATTGAATTGATAGTGGTTGGGTTTGGTCCCGAATTGGAGTCCTTGAAAGCACTTGCCGAAAAAATGGGAGTTGCGGATGCTGTTCGATTTGTGGGCGGGGTATATGATTCCGTCAGTTTGGGGCAGTATTTGTATGAGTCAGCGGTGTATGTGTTGGGCGGGATGGGTGGCCTTTCCATTAACGATGCTATGTGTTTTGGTAAGCCCGTGGTGTGTTCTGTTGCCGACGGGACTGAAAAGCGTCTGGTTCGGGAAGGGGAAAACGGATATTATTTCAGAAATGGCGACGCCGATGATTTGGCACGCGTATTGAAGTTGTTGCTGTCGGATACCGAACGCCTTCATACTTTCGGAGAACGTTCGTTAGGGATCGTTAAAAATGAGATCAACATTCAAACCGTCATTGAAGGCTATAAAAAAGCATTTGAGTTTGTAATGAAATGACCATAAATTCACTAATAAAGCCCCCATTGGGGGTTGGGGGCTATTGATAAAATGAAAATACTGAACATTGTCGGGGCACGGCCTAATTTCATGAAAGTGGCCCCCCTGCACCGAGCTTTTCAAAAAAGAAGCGAGATCGAGTCAAAAATTGTCCATACGGGGCAACATTATGATGCCAAGATGTCGGACGTGTTTTTTAACCAATTGGAGTTACCCCAACCGCATTACTTTCTCGGCATCGGCGGAGGAACACACGCCCAACAAACGGCCAAGATCATGCTTGAGTTTGAGAAAGTGATGGAAGCCGAGCGCCCCGATCTGGTGTTGGTGGTAGGCGACGTCACCTCGACGATTGCCTGTGCGTTGGTCGCGAGTAAGATGCACGTGGCGATTGCGCACGTAGAGGCAGGCTTGCGCAGCGGCGACCGCCGTATGCCGGAAGAGATCAACCGCATCCTGACCGACAGTATTTCCGATTTGCTTTTTGTGACCGAGCAAGCCGGGACAGACAATCTGAAACGGGAAGGGGTCCCCGACGAAAAAGTATTTATGGTGGGCAACTGTATGATCGACTCATTGGTACACTATCGTCAGAAAGCGGGGCAAATGGACGTGATTTCGGATTTGGGCCTTGAAAAAGGAAATTTTGTGCTGATGACCATGCACCGCCCCGCCAACGTGGATACGCCCGAAGGCTTGGCAAGTATTTTACAGATCATCGAAGATACGGCGCAGTACAAAAAAGTCTTGTTTCCCATTCACCCGCGTACCCGAAACAACATTGAGAAATTGGGCCTGAAGCCAAAGTTAGACGCGATTCAGGGACTGATCTTAACCGAACCGCAGGGGTATTTGGAATTTTTGAATTTGATGGAAAATTCAGCCTTGGTAGTGACCGACTCGGGCGGGATTCAGGAAGAAACGACTTATTTACAGGTTCCCTGTTTGACTTTTCGCGACAGTACCGAGCGGCCCGTGACAGTGGAATTGGGAACCAATCAATTGCTGGCCGATCTCAATCCGCAAACCGTTCACGAAAAAGTGCTTGAAATTTTGGAAGGCCGTACCAAAAAAGGAATCATTCCGCCGCTGTGGGATGGTCACGCCGCCGAGCGCATTGCCGATGTTTTGGTGCAACGGACGGGACAGTTTACAGTTTAAAGTTTACGGTTTTTCTACGCCTTTGTCAGTGTCTCCACTGACAAAGGCGTCAGACACTGACAACGGCGTCAAAATCTATTAAGCCCGAATCAGCCTGATCATTCACAAATCGGAAATGGAACATCGCCAATCGACAATAAACTTATTCGTCATTCGTACATTCGTCACTCTTTTATGAATCAACCTATTCGCGCGGAAGCGCTGCCTGATAACCCCGACGACCATTATCGCATCAAACCGCCTTTCGGGCATCCCCGTTGGTATTACCTCAAAAAACTGCGCGAGTTGGTCGAATGGGGACGCGATCATTATGTGCGGAAGGGATTCGGGAAAGGGCGCATTCGATTGGCCGATTACGGTTGCGGTACAAAGCCCTACCTCTCTGTCTTTGCCGACGAAAACATTGACTATTTAGGCATTGACCTGGCGTGGAACCCCCACGCAGAGATCATTGTAGGAAACGACAGTGTCATTCAATACCCTGACGACCAAATTGATGTAGTGCTGTCGACGCAAGTGCTCGAACACGTCGAAGACCCGGAAGGCTACCTGCGCGAAGCGCAACGGATTCTTAAACCTAACGGAACGCTTCTGCTCACCACCCACGGCTATTGGATGTATCATCCCGACCCGACGGACTATTGGCGGTGGACGTCCACCGGGTTGCGCAAGATCGTGGAGCGCAACGGCTTTGAGGTCGTGGCCTTTCGGGGTATCATCGGGCGGGCGTCTATGGGACTGCAATTGTTTCAGGATGGTTTACTCTTTAAATTGCCCAAAATCCTGCGTCCTATATTGACGGTTCCGATGCAGGGGTTGATTGTTTTGTTCGATAAAATCAGTTCACAACAAGCCACCGATACCGACGGTTGTACCTATTTGGTGGTGGCTAAGGCGAAGAAAAAAGAATGAAACTGTGTATCGCTTATCCAAATCGGAATAATTATTCCGAGACGTTTATTCATAATCATTTAACTCATTTAAAGCCTGAAATTACCCTATCAGGCGGGTGGCGGCCTTATTTGACGAAAGAAAATGAGTCCATCATTACTATCCCTGCGGGGGAGTTGATACGGGTTGTCATTAAGCGCATTTTATCAGGC
Organism: Spirosomataceae bacterium; assembly: GCA_046329125.1. Lineage (GTDB taxonomy): Bacteria > Bacteroidota > Bacteroidia > Cytophagales > Spirosomataceae > Runella. Next base: position 427,865 of record JAXLVD010000001.1, read on the forward strand.
TTATACCCTTCTTTTTATACTCACTTTTTAACGCGGTATTTGCAGCGGGAAAAACCGGACGTGGTCTTGGCAGAGTATGGGATTACCGGAGTGGCGGTTATGGAGGCCTGTAAAAAAACAAACACACGATTAGTGGTTCATTTTCACGGTTTTGACGCCTCGCACCGACCGACCATAGAGCAGTACCGAAAACAGTATAAACGTCTATTTGACATAGCGGATACCATTGTGGTTGTATCCAACGACATGGCAGCCCAATTGATAGCACTGGGGGCACCGGAAACCAAAGTGATCAATAATCCTTACGGAGTAGAGACCGAAAAGTTTTTCGGCGGAAATCCTCAAAAAGCAGAGAAGGTGGTGTTGGCTGTTGGGCGTTTTGCCGGTAAGAAAGCCCCGCATTTGACCATAAAAGCATTTGACAAAGTATTGGAAAAGCATCCCGATGCGCAGTTGATTATGATTGGAGGAGGGGAATTGTTGGCAAGTTCGCAGAAGTTGGTGGAAGAGTTGAAAATGAAACATGCCGTACAAATTTTAGGTATAAAATCTCCTGCTGAAGTGGCCGAGTGGCACCGAAAAGCAAGGGTTTTTGTCCAGCATTCTGTCGTCAATCCCGATAATGGGGATTCAGAAGGACCCCTAATACGATTTTGGAGGCTTCGGCTGCCGGACTGCCGATTGTCAGTACGCGTCATGCCGGTATTAAAGAGGCGGTTGATCACGAAAGAACCGGGTTTTTAGTGGAAGAAGGAGATTATTTAAAAATGGCTGATTATATTTCCGATCTCTTGGACAAACCTGCTTTGGCGCAAACCTTGGGTGAACAGGCAAGATTCAAAATGGCCAAGGAATACGAGATGCAATTCAGAATTGATAAACTTAAAGAAATTCTTCAATGTGGCGTAAGCTAATTTTTTGTCTGATTTGCTGTTCAACAGATCAACTCTTTGCTCAAAACATTCAACAGGGCATTGTCGCTTGTTATTCATTTGACGGAAATGCCAATGACAGTAAAGGAAATAATAACGGTGCTGTTTACGGAGCTACACTGACCGCTGACCGCTTTGGAAAAGCTAACAGTGCCTACAGTTTTAACGGAATTGACAATTATATTGAAGTAAACGGGTCTAATTTTAAAAATACGAATTATACCCTTTCTTTTTGGGCTTGTCCGCTGAACAATCCGCCGTCAAATCAATACCAATACGCCCTTTCTATCGGCGGCGGAGGCGGTGATCAATCGATTGATATCAGCAACGGTGCATTTAGTGCCGTAGGTTGGACCATCGGTACTTATTTGGTGAATCCTACTCCATTAACCACTTTTTGTGCAGTAGGCACTTTGCCCGTCACCAACCGATGGTATCATGTAGTGGCCACCCGCGACAATCAAAAAATCAAATTATATATTGACGGCACGTTTAGTTGCGAGTCTTCTACGCAAGGTCTGCTTCCTGATTACGGAACCAATACTGTAATGACTTTTGGCCGAAGAGCGCAGGGAGGACAGTTCTTAGCGACAAAAATGGACGATATTGTGATCTATAATCGTGCTTTAACAGATATTGAAGTGGGACAACTTTACCGACAATCGCCTTGTGCCGTACAGCCGTCCACTGCTCAATTTACAACGACAGAGCCGGGGTATATCTTTATGGAGGGAAACAGTTTTACAGCCCCCCATACGCCTACTGAGGATAAAAGAACGTTTCTTCAACTGAAGAACAATGCCGTAGACCCCTCTTCCCTGGTCACTATCAGCCTTTCTGCCGGAAGCAGTGCTAATCCTACTGTTTTAGAGCATGTTGCCCGCGAATATACTACCCCCGTTATGTTGAGTCCGATGGCCGGTTTCGGACAATTATATTCAAAAGATAACGGTTTGATTTTACGAACCGGCAGTGCTGCGAATCCCAACGGAGTCATTACGTTTTTGACGGGGAATGTATCCCCCGAGAACTATTCTTTGGAACGGATGCGCATTGAGGCGAATGGAAATGTCGGTATCGGGACAACTGCACCGAAAGCCAAGGTACAGGTAACCGATGGAGATGTCTTTATTGATAATTCAAACAGAGGAATTATCCTGAAATCTCCTAACGGAACTTGTTGGCGGGTCACTATTGACGACTCAGGAAACTTTGTACGAACAAGTATTGCTTGTCCATAAATAAATACTTTAAAATTTTTAGAAATCAATTATCAGGAGTCATTTAAAAAATGAGCGTTATTTCTCCCCTCACCGGCACTTCAGATGTGGTTCTGAAAAGCAGACTGTTAACAAAACAGATCGTCAGCCAATATAAAACGGACTTTGGAGTTGACGTAAAAGGCTATTTTACGGGCTTAAAAACAGTGGATATCTATCAATGTAATGCCTCCTCCCTATGCTTTTATTATCCTTTTTCGTTGGCAGGCGATGGATTATTTTATGCAGATTTAGCCCGGGTTTATAAGGGGTATTATTCTGTTTGGAAGTGGGAACATGAGAAAGTATTTCAACTGGTTAAAACAGAAAATAAAGTACTGGAAATTGGGTGCGGGAGAGGCTATTTCTTGGAAAAGCTGAAAGAGAAAAAGGTAAATGCCGTTGGGTTGGACTTTAATCCGGATGCTGTTGAGTATGGAAAACAACATGACCTGAAAATCATCAATGAAGACATTGCCGTTTATGCTCAAAATCACCCCGGTATCTATGATGTGGTTTGTGCCTTCCAACTGTTTGAACACGTCAATGAAGTCGGTCGCTTTTTGAAAGATTCTATTGCCTGTCTGAAAAAAGGAGGCATTTTGGCCATCGGTGTGCCCAATAATGACTGTTACATTTTCAGGGAAGATCCGTACCATACCCTCAATGTACCGCCGCACCACATGTTGTTGTGGAATCCGGCTTCGTTACGCTATGTCGCTTCGTTGTTTGATTTGGAGTTGGTAGAAGTGGCGGTTCAGCCCTCGGTGCCGATCAATAAAAGTGTGGCTTATCGGCTCTGGCTTCAGAAACAGGTGGGAAACAAGACCGTAGCCAATTTCTTACACTTGGCCACCCGTTTTTTGGTAAAACAATTGCCCGTCTTTACACAAGGGCCTACAGTAGTGGCCATTTATCGAAAAAAACAGTAAGTTTTACCGACCGGTTGTATGGGAATTATCATTCGCCAAAGTCTGAAAAATTCGATAGTCACGTATTTTGGCGTAGTCATCGGGACCATTAATGTCCTGTATCTGTATAATGCCTTTCTCAGCACAGACCAAATGGGGCTTTACAGCGCCATTACGAGTTTTCCGCTTGTTTTTGCTTCGTTTACTCAGTTGGGAATCCCGCTGATCGCCGTTCGTTATTTCAACCGTTTTAACGACGACAAAAAACAACACAACGGCTTCTTTGCTTTTCTGATGGCGGCTCCGTTAGTAGGCTGCTTTATTTTCAGTTTGTTGTACATTTTCGGAAGCGACCTTTTTCGATGGATCTACGAAGACGGCTCACCGCTGTTGGTGCAGTATTATTATTACCTGCTTCCGCTGACGATCTGTTTGGTGTACATGACCGTATTGGAGTCGTATGCACGTGTTCACCTGCGTATTGTCGTGCCGGCTATCATTCGAGAATTGGGCATCAAATTGTCAAATTCTGCCTTAGCCATTGCCTATGCTCTGCATTGGATCACTTTTGGCCAACTGATCCTGGGGCTGGTATTGCTTCATTTAGTGGCCGTATTGGCTTTGTTAGGTTATTTGCACCGACTCGGTCGGCTGTACTGGCGGGTAGATTTCAGTTTTCTCCGTAAGCCTGTCTTTCAGGAAATGTGGCAGTACGGGCTGTGGGTGATCATGGGTGGAGTCAGTGCCACCTTGGCTATGAATATTGAGAAATTCTTTCTGGCAGCGTTTCAAAATGGTTTGACCAATATGGCTATTTTTGACATTGCTTCCCGAATCGGGCTTATTATTGCCATTCCCAGAAATGCCTTGGCCTCTATCAGCACGCCGCTGTTGAATGAGTCCTGGCAACGAAATGACATAGCGCACATTGATGAAATTTATAAAAAATCGTCGCTTAACTTATTGATTGTCGGCGGTTTGTTGTTTTTGGGGATTTGGTGCAATGTTGACAGCATCTTCAAGATCATTCCTAAATCTGCCGTGTATGAACAGGGAAAATGGGTGGTGCTTTTTGTGGGATTGGGCCGGGTGGTCGATATGGCAACGGGGCTTAATTCGGAGATTTTGATAGGTTCGAAATACTACCGGTACGACCTCGCATTTTACATTTTTCAGACCGTCATGCTTATTGTGGCCAATGCGGTATTGATTCCTTTATACGGTTTTAACGGCGCGGCTTTGGCCATGTTGGTCGCTTTGTCGCTGTACAATGTCATTAAGTTTTGGTTTATCTATGCCAAGTTCGGTCTGCAACCTTTTACTGCCAATACCCCTAAAGTAATTGCTTTATTGACAGTTACATACGGGATAAGTCAGCTGATTCCGATTTCCAACGAAAGTATTTTGCTTACGTTGATTCGGTATTGCCGTCAGATCGGTTGTGATTGCGTGACATCTTTTGGGAGGATTTTGTGGTTGAGAGTTTCGGAAGATGTCAACCAAACGGTAGAAGCTTTGTGGTTAAAAGCCAAATCTTTTTTAAATCCCTGAGAGATATAGAGTTTACCGTCAGGCCATTTAAGCGGCCGTGGAGACACGGCCAAGGGCGGAAATCTTTTTTTAAATCCCTGAGAGATATAGAGTTTACCGTCAGGCGTTTAGCTTGGCCGTGGAACGCACGGCCAAGGGTGGAAGCCACCTTCAGGATTTATGAATTCGTCTTTAGTTTTGAGTTTATAAACCCGCCCGCTGCTCGGAGCGATGTATTTTTTATCGTTCAATGTTTGAGTTGTTTCAAAGACGATCTCATAGCCTTTCAGGGGAATCATTTTCAGTTCCGCTTCGTGTTCGTTGTCCGGATTAGCAACAAAAACATAGGTAGGCTGATTGGCCTGCGTCCACGCAATGAGTTTGGTTTTGCCGGTGGCATCGGGCGGCAGTATCCAACGAATTTCCTGACCCGCAATTTCCTTCCAAATAGATTCGGCAAACAGTCGCAGCCGGTTCAACTGCTGAAACTGCGCCATGTTTTCCCCCCATTCATAGGGACCGTGGGTTACTTTGTCCGTTTCGGCATCGTCGTGGATCTGAAATACGTAGAGCTTGGTATATTTTTCGTTTTTGTTGCGTTCTTCATTTCCGTCGCGTACCTCAAATCCCAGACTGTAATAACTCGGCATGTCTGTCAGAAACAGCCCGATAAAATAGCGGACCAGGTTACCCGTTCGGTAGAATTCATCAAATCGCGGATCGTCTTTATCGGCAGTGATGATGGTAAAACTCGGGGCAAAGCGGCGCGTACGGAGTAACCGATCGTATTCCGTAAAACGCTCCATAAAGAGGGGCGTCCCGACGACGGAAGATTGCAAATCGCCCAAGGTAGCATCGGCTTCGATGGCTTCCAAGTGATCGGATTCGTTGCCGTAACCCATTACATCGGGCGGAGCAATGAAGGTTTCGGCATAAAAGGCGAAATGAGGGGTGCCGTGGTGTTGCACGTACTTTTTGACGGCACACAGCGGGTCATAATACGCGTCCGGTTCGGTCGGTACACCCTCGGGGCGCATTTGCACGTGGGCCATGTCGCCGCGCATGAAGTCAAAATTAAACTGCTGTTGACATTCGTGGTATTTGCGGGTAAAATAATACCATGCGGCCAAATGAGGGCGATCAAAATCAATTTCCCACTCTTGGTTGTTGTTTTTGGAATGATAAAAGCGGTAGCGGGTCAAAGGCCCGAATACCCGCGACATGGCTTCCGGACGGTCAAACTCGTATTGATACCAGGGCGTGCCGCGCTCGTCCAAGACAAAGACCTCCGAATTGATGTGCAAACCGCGATAGGGAGGGGCCATTGTCATCGGGAGCGTTTCATAGCCCTGATTGACCAGCACTTCCATCAACGCTAAGCGTCGATGAAGCCGTTGGGATGGGTCAAACCCGAAGATGATTTCCTGCCGCCGTTTGTCGCTCAATAACGGAATTTCCGGGTCAAACAGTACTTCTTTTTCAAAAGTCAACCAACTGCCGTCGGCGGTACCGACAGTGTGGAGATGCTGCCAAATGACTTCTTCTACGGTCTGCCATACGTTTTCCGAGTGGTCTGTTAACTGACCGCCGTCGCGGCGCACCCACTCAAATAAACGCGGATGCATCAATACGATTTCCGAAAAACGATCAGTATGCGGAATGACGTCCAGTCCGACAGATTTTCCCAGAGCGTGCAGCAGGTTGACCACCGCTTTCAGTTGTTTTTCCACCGTATCCAACCACGGAACGGCGCTTTGCAGTTGCCAACTGTAAAACTCATTATTGATATTCCAACTTACTTTTCCGTATAAACTGCCCACTACACCCGGTTCCCAAATGGGCAGCAAATGAAGGGAATCGTGCATTTCGGGCAACGTAAGGGCATACCCAACCACATTCCAAAAACTCCCGACCGTTCGCACGTTGACCCCGACCATGTTTGATTTTTTCATCCATTGACTGTCGCTGTGTGATGCCAACGGAGAGGCTATCGTTTCGCCGGGATTCAATGCCCGAAGCAGAGTTTCGGTTCCCAATCGTTTTTGAAGAATGGCCAATACCCGAAAGACATCAAATTTGGTGGCCAATTCGGGCAGTAATTCAGGAATGAACGAAAGGCGGGCCTGTTCGTATTCTTTGAGAGAGCGGTGGTAAGTAGTGCGCCAAGCCTTTACGTACGCCTCACGCGCCGTTGAATCAGTAGAAATCGTTAAGTTCATCATAGGTTTTGTAAGGCAACAAAGTAATACTTTTTTGCGGAAATGTACAAAGGAAAAGCTGTCTGTGTTACTTTACAGCCCATTTCAATATGCCGCCGGTATATTCTTCAGAAAACCATACTTCCTTTTTTCGACTTCGTATCTATACGGGCTTCCTGAGACTTATCGGGAAAAGTTTGAAGAGAAAAAGCAGCCCCATCCATAATTTTATAAATATCAGCCCCGTCAAATGGATATTCGGTACAAAATTTGCCTGTTTTCAGTTTGGCCGCAAATAAGCAATTATAGAGCCGTCGGGTGTTGCAATAAAATCCCAATGCGATTGGGGGATAACCTCGTGACTGCGGTTTTTCATAAACAGTAAAAAGAATACTATATCCAAAATCAGGGATAAAGTCGTATATTACGGTAGGAATTGAACCCAAGGCAAGGAAACTGTACGTGAACCGGGATTGTCGGTAGAGTGTCGGATTGAAAGGCTGCCTTTAAAGTAGGAACAGGAGAGGGGGCAGGCAGAAAAAGTAGTTTTACAGTAGCTCAACACCATTTGATCAGTCCATGCGCTTACTACAAAATAAGAATATATACTATCGGCCGTTCGGCCTTTTTATCGGTTGTTTTTTGTTTGCTTTTATCGGTTATGGTCAAGTAGATAAACTCTTCTTTTTATCTCCCGATGAGCGCGTATATCAACTTTGGAAAACCGTTTATACCAAACAAAGAGAAGATCGACAGCTGATGAGCTATTTGGATAGTGTGAAGACCGGTTCAGAAAAGCACCGTGACCGCCGATTATATTGGTATGCCGATTTTCACCGGTTCTTTAAAAAAACGATCAAGGAAACTCCCCCGCCAACGTGGTATGAACAAGCCGAAACCTACGCGGCACGTTGTACGGTGCCGGTGGTAAAAGCCTCCTGTTGGTTCAGTTTCGGAGATGCGTTGTTCCAACGTCGGGATTTCGATGCTGCTTTTAAATTGTTGCTCCGCGCCGAAAATGAGTTTGAACGCATTGGTTACGAACATATTCCGGAAGCAAGCCATTACCTGTACCGCTCTATGGAGCATTATTATTTTTTTGAACAATACCCGAAGGCGATCCAATACGGACTGTTGGCCGAACAATTAACTCAGCTTACACCCGATCAGGTCATTCAGGGGTTGAATACGTTGGGAATGGCCTACCAACGCCAAAAAGAGTACACCAAAGCCAAAGACACTTTTTTGAAAGTCATGTCGCTGGCAGAGGAACACAGGCAGCCTGTTTCTTTAGGGGTGGCTTCGGGCAACTTCGGCAATACACTGCGGTTGGAAGGGAGCAATCGGGAAGCATTGCCTTTTCTGTACACAGCGTATGAACTGAATGATGCCGCCTCTCCCGAAACAACGGCGCTCACCTGTTTGCACCTTGCTAAAGCCCTTTTGGCACTGGACAGCGTCGGTCGGGCAAAAACCTACATTGAGCGTTCTCTCCAATTGAGCTCCGGAAAAAGGGAGAGTATGTATTTGGCCGATTATTACGAGACCCAAACGCTGTATTTCAAAAAAACGGATAGTTATACAAAAGTCGCTGCTTACGAAGATTCGATGATTGCCCAAAAAGAACGGTTGCGCGGGTTGCTCACTTCAAAAACATTAGAAGCGTACCGGAGCGAGCTCAATGCCGAAAAATACTTCAACAGTATCAACGCCGAGAAAACGGAACGCTCCAACCGGCGGTGGTTGAGCGGAATAATTTTTACGGCACTGCTGTTAATGGTTTTGGCGGGAATACATCTTTATTCTCAACACCGGGAAAATCAGCAAATGGCACAACAACTGGAACAAGAACACCGTAAAAATGCCATAGCTCAGTTGCAACAATATATGGCCGCCCTCAGGGAGAGAAATGAACGGTTGGAAAAAGCCGCCAAAGAGTTGAAAGTATCCAACCTGCCTTCCGACAACCCTCCCGTGCTTACTGCGGCCATGTACACCTTGCTCAGAAATATGATGATTACCGACAAAGAATGGCAGGAGCTTCGGCGTCTTTATGAAACAGCTTACCCCGAACGTTTGGCAGAATGGAAAACATCCTCCACTGCTTTGAATGACATGGATCTCCGCCTGCTGATGCTTCGGGGATTGGAGGTGCCGCCCAAGGAAATTGCTCTTATGCTGGGCATGACGGTCGAGACCATTCGTCGCTCCCGGATTCGGCTACGTCAAAAAATGGAGCCGCTCCAAGCCAATCCGACTTTAGAAGGATTGCCGGAGGAGGCTTGAAAGCAGTTTACCGTAATTTCACTTCCGGTGTTAATTGATAGCTTCCTGTGACCCCCGCGTAGGCCGGGTCAAAACCGGTCGATACGTTGGATTGTCATTACGCTGCCCCAATGTCATCGAACGTACCCTGCTCCGGGCGTGAGCGGCGGGCTGTAGCGGCCGTTGGCGTCAGTTTCCCCTGAGATACTGTTGTTGTAAAATTGGGTATTATTGACCCGAATGTCAACATCAGCCAAATCTTTTCCGTTGGTATTCGTCACTTTGTCCGTTACTGTCCCATTTTGAGGTTGGCTGAGGTCGGCGGTGATTTCTTTTGTGACAGGTGTGGTACGGTCAGAAATCGGGATAAAGATTGCGGGAATTTATTTAGTGGTAAGGATTTTGGAAGGAAAGTTGACTATTTTTCAACCCGGTTTTGAATGGCATAGGCACAACCGATTAGAGTGCTGAATCAAGGTCACAATTTCCCCGGCTCAATCCCATATTCGTTATGAAAAAATATATACTCCCGGTTATTTTCGCCATGAGTGCCCTCGGACTCAAAGCGCAAACCTTGCCAAATCCTATTCTGTTTTGTACACAAGTACCGCAGCCTTCCGGGTTCGGCACAAGTATGGAAACTTTCGGGAATCATCAGGCAAGTACCTTTTCGGCACCGCGCGGGGGTGATCTGTACATTCGCTATCCGGACGGTACGCTGAAAAACCTTACTCAAACGGCAGGATACGGCCAGACCGGGATGCAGGGGGCAACGGCGATTGCTGTTCGGGATCCTTCAGTGCATTGGAGCGGGACTAAAGCTGTATTCAGTATGGTCATCGGTTCGGCTACGGCGAGGTATCAGGTCAAAAGCTATCAATGGCAACTTTATGAAATCACCGGGCTGGGAAAAAACGAAACGCCGGTGATTACTTTAGTACCCAATCAACCGACGGGGTATAACAACATTCAGCCGATTTACGGCACCGACGACCGTATCATTTTTACTTCAGACATGCCGCGCGGCGGTTTGTCGCACCTGTATCCGCAACATGATGAGTATGAATCATCTCCGATAGTTTCGGGAATATGGCGGCTTGACCCCAAGGCGTGTTCGGTGGCCGCGGGCCTTGAGATGATGACTCATTCGCCCTCCGGCGATTTTACGCCTGTCATTGATCAAGCCGGGCGGGTTATTTTTACGCGTTGGGACCATTTACAGCGCGATCAACAGGCCGATGCCGATATTATGGACAATACGGGCTACGGTACCTTTAACTACGCCGACGAAACGGCCAATGCGGCTAAGTCCGGCATTTTGCCCGACAAAGAAATTTTCCCGGAACCCCGTCCCGGTCGAACAGACCTGTTGTCGTTGCCGCAATGGGCCAATACCAATCCTCAGAATTTTAACATTTTCAACCCGTGGATGATGAACGAGGACGGCACCGAAATGGAAATTCTCAACCATTTGGGCCGTCATGAAATGGGGAATTATATGACGCAAAACTTTACCAACGACCCCAATCTGCACGATTTCTATACTCCCATCAGCCCAACGCCGATTCGGGCTATGTTTCACATTCAGGAATCTCCCCTTACTCCCGGCCTTTATTACGGTATCGAAGCTCCCGAATTCGGAACGCATTGTTCGGGCATGATCGTTAAAGTCAATGCTCCTCCGGGAATGCATCCGGAACAGGTCACTTTTACTTACGTTACTCATCCCGACACCCGAAGCCCGGACAGTACCCCCAATCTTACCCACTCCGGCCTTTATCGCAATCCTGTTCCGCTTTCTGACGGGCAAGTACTGGTAGTTCATACGCACGAAACCGATTATGATGAAAATATCGGTACCTATACGGCTCCCCTCAGCAAATACGACTATCGCATTCGGTGGTTGGAACCGGCCGGCAGCTATTTCAAAGCAAGTACGGCCGCTTTGTCAGGAGCCGGTATTTCCAAAACGGTTTCCTGGTGGAGTCCGGATGAGCTGTTTACCTACAGCGGTTTGCTTTGGGAAGTGTACCCGGTAGAAGTAAAAGCAAGACTCCGGCCTTCAAATCCTACCCTCAATCCGGCGGCCGTAGCTCCTTCTGAACAGGCATTGTTTACGGCTGCCGGTGTCAATGTACACGATTTTCAAAAATTTCTCCGACGCAATGACCTGTCGGTTTTGGCCGTGCGGGATGTCACAAGTCGCGATGATGCCGATCAACAACAGCCGTTTAATCTGAAAGTGTCCGGTACAAATCATCAAACGGTTAATGCGAGCAGTCCGTCGCCGCTGTATGAGGTCAAATACCTGCAATTTCTCCAATCGGATTTGCTTCGCGGTATCGGAGGTATCACTACCCCAAAGCCCGGCAGGCGAGGCATTGCGCAATTTTTGCATGACCCTACGGCCATGCGCTACAACCCGCCGACCACAGGAGCACAAGGCAGTGCCAACATCCACTCGGACGGCTCTGTGGCCATGATCGTTCCGGCCAAACGGGCGTTGGCTTGGCAATTGACCGATGTCAACAACAAAGGAATTGTCAGAGAGAGGGTATGGATAAGTACCAAACCGGGGGAAGTCAGAACCTGTACTTCCTGCCACGGCGAAAGTACCTTAAATCAAGCCGGGTTGCCGTCTCCCGTCAATGCCCCGCAGGCCTTGACTACGCTGTTGAATTACGTCAAAGGAATTGATACCGATAATGACGGCGTGAAGGATATTTACGATGCTTATCCGTCCGATCCTGCTCAGCACATTGCTCAACCCGTCAGTGAACAGTTCGTTTCTAACTTAGTCAATTGGCTGAATCAGAATCCGGACAACGACGCTGTGACCTGGACAACGCAAAACACTTCCTGTTATGCCAACGCGGCCATGATCAACAACCGAGCGGCTGACAATACCGGTAAATCCGATAAACTGCGTCGCTTGGCCGATCTTTCCAATCTGGATGCCGCTCAACTGACGTTTGATGTGGCATACGCGCGTTATGATGCCTCCAAATTTGACCGACTGAAAGTATGGGCCGTATTGTGTGATGGTACTCAGCAGGTAGTGTACGATAAAGCAGGAAGTGCGCTGGCGACTGCTGCCGATCAAACCTCCCTTTTCACCCCGGCAGATTGCAGTCAATGGCGAAAGGAAACGGTTAATTTATCGGCGTATGCCGGTAAAACCGTTGAATTGGTCTTTGAGAATGTCGGCGGTTGGGGCAATCGCCTGTTTTTGGATAATATTCTGATTCAGGAAACCGGGGCATCACCGCCCTGCCCGGAAACGCACCTCCTGTCCGGTACTGTGGCTGCCGGAAAATACGATGCCTCCGGTACCATAACAACGCAAGCCGGTACAACGACGCGAGTTATGACCGGAACAGCCGTTACCCTCAATGCCGGTCAATCGGTAATGTTACAGGCCGGATTTGAAGCACAGGGAGGCAGCGTGTTTAAGACTTACATTGGCGGTTGCGGCTATTAAAGCTCCGTTTATTCCTTATAGAACACCCGCTTGACCCGTTCGCTGATTCCTGTCAGAATCTCGTACGGGATGGTATGGATTTGGTCGGCTAATTGGGTAATGGGCAACTCTTTACCGAATACAATGACTTCATCCCCTTCCTGAACGGACACACCGGTAATGTCTACCATCGTCATATCCATGCAAACATTTCCCACCACCGGGCACAATGCCCCGTTGATCAGTACTTTCCCGACACCTTTACTGAAACGGCGATCGTAGCCGTCGGCATAGCCCAAAGCGATCGTAGCAATGGAAGAAGGTTTGTCCAGCCTCCCTTTTCGACTGTAGCCGATGGTTTCGCCGGCGGGTAAGTGTTTTATCTGAGAGACTACGGTTTTAAACGTACCGATCTGTTGTAAAGCGGCCTGTTCGCGGCGATTCACTTCTACGCCGTAAAGACCGATGCCCAATCGGACCATGTCCAGTTTATATTCCGGAAAACGAACGATCCCTGCCGAATTGAGAATATGACGCAACGGCCGATACCCTAACGCTTCTTCCAAAAGTGCAGAGCCTTGGCTGAAACGTTCGTATTGCAAGCGGGAAAAGTCATTATGAACGGCTTCGTCGGCTCCTACCAAATGACTGAAAACGGAAGCTACGCGCAAGGAGGGATACCTCTGCAATTGTTGTATCAACGAGGGGAGATCGGCGTCGGTAAAGCCCAACCGATGCATACCGGTGTCCAATTTAACGTGAATGTCAGGATAAGCGTCTTTGCTTTTTTTAGCCATAAAGGATAACCATTCCTCTAAGATACTGAGGCTGTATATCTCCGGTTCCAATTGGTATTCAACGAGTTTGTCGAAGGTAGTAGGGGAGGGGTTCATCACCATAACAGGTAATTCTATTCCGTTTTGGCGAAGCATTACCCCTTCATCGGCATAAGCCACGGCCAAATAATCTACCCGGTGAAACTGCAAAAGTTGGGCAACTTCAGCACTGCCGCTCCCGTAAGCAAAAGCTTTCACCATGGCCATGATGCGCGTATCATTGCCGACTCGATTGCGGTAAAAATTGAGGTTGTGCGTAAGCGCATCCAAGTTGATCTCCAAGACGGTCCCGTGGACTTTTTGTTGTAATCGGTGGACGATACGTTCAAATTGAAAGGAACGGGCTCCTTTGATCAGAATTAAGGCATTGGTAAACGATTCGAGCGGGAGTTGGTTCAAGAAAGCATCGGTGGATGCAAAATAACTCGCCTCTATACGGATTAAATGGGCATTACGGGCAAAAGCCTCACCGATGGCAATGAGTTTTTGGACGCCTTTTTGGTGTAGCAACGTATTGATCTGACGATACAGGTCTTCCTCTTTTTGTCCGGTTTGGAGCAGGTCCGATAATATGGCGATTTTCCGCGAACGCTGTTCCTGTTGGCTTAAAAAGTGAAGCGCCATGGTCAACCCGACAAGGTCATTGTTGTAGGTATCGTCAATAAGGTAGCTCTGATTGATTCCTTCTTTTAATTCGAGTCGCATCGAGATCGGGCGCAGGCGTAAGACCCTTTGTCGAATTTCTGCCGACGGAATCCCCATACTTAACAGCAAAATGAGGCAGTGAATGCTGTTTTCTATGGAGGCTTCGTCGGTAAACGGAACAGGGAAAAGGTGGTCATCGTAGGTTTTGATCGCCGATTTCATCACCACATAGGTTTGCTCTTGGTCGTTATGCCGGTGCCATTCGACCTGCACGGTATTTTCGGAACCGGTACCCCAACTGATCAATTCGCAGCCGGGATTGACCGGTTGTAAAATGAGACGGACCTCCTCTTTAATATCCGAATAATCGGCGCGGTAGATGAGTCGCCGGCATTGTGTGAACAGCCGAAGTTTTTCGGTAACTTTCTGTTTTCTGCTTTTGAAACCTTCATCGTGTGCCGAACCGATGTTGGTAAATATCCCGATGGTAGGCCGGATGATTTCCTGTAACGATTTCATCTCGTGCGGCTGTGAAATGCCCGCTTCAAAAATGCCCAACGTATGGGTATCGTTGAGTTGCCAAACAGACAATGGCACCCCGATTTGGGAATTATAACTTTTGGGGCTTTTGGCAATCCGAAAATCAGGACTTAACAATTGTCCCAGCCATTCCTTCACAATGGTTTTGCCGTTGCTGCCCGTAATGCCGATCACCGGAATATCAAAGTGAGTCCGATGCCGTTTGGCTACCTCCTGCAAGGCTTTCAAACTGCTTTCTACTTCCCAAACACGGGCGTTATCGAACAATGTAAGGGTTTGTATAAGTTTGTCAGTCAAGGCTTTGCGTTCAATAACGAATTCTCTGACTCCTTTTTGATATAGTTCGCTAAGAAATTGATGCCCGTCATGGTGTTCTCCTTGGATGGCAAAAAAGAGGGTTTGTTGCGGAAAAATCAATTGCCGGCTGTCGGTCAAAAGGTAGGATGCCTCGGTATCAATCGGTGTATGTAAAAAAGCAGTAGTGGTCATTTTAACGGTGAAATTTCTGCCAAAATTAACGTTTCTGCCCGAAGTTTTTTTCTGAAATGCCATTTCGGCACTTTTTGTGTATCTTTCGGGGAAATTATACCCTACGCATGCAACCCGAAATTTACTTGGCTTCTCGCGATGCCGTGTTGGCCTCTATCATCGAAACTACACCGAATTTTAAGAAAACCGATTGGAACAGTGATGTCTATTCAGCGCTTTTGGAAAGTATCGTGTCACAGCAGATTTCGGTCAAAGCCGCCGATTCGATTTTTACAAAGTTCCGCGCTTTGTTTCCCGACGGATACCCTCACCCGGACCTGCTTCTGTTACAAACGGACGAACAACTGCGGAGTGCCGGACTGTCGTTTCAGAAGATCAATTACCTCCGAAATGTAGCTTCGTTTGCGTTGGAAAAAGGCATAGATTTTCCTCATCTCAATACCCTTTCTGACGATGAAATTGTGGCTTATTTGACGCCGATAAAAGGTGTAGGACGTTGGACGGTAGAGATGTTACTGATGTTTGTCATGGATCGTCCGGATGTATTTCCCGTAGACGATCTGGTGATTCGCCAAAAAATGGTAAGAGCCTATAATTTATCAGAGACCGGGCGCCCCTTGTATAAAATACTGCACGAGATCGCTGAAAATTGGCGTCCGCACCGTACAGTCGCCTGTCGTTATTTATGGCGATGGAAGCCTGAACAGTAATCTTTTGGTGCGTTTTTAGTCAAAATAAAGGGATAAAATCGTTATTTTGTAATTAAATAACTTTTGTATGGATCGCAGAATCCTGACCAGCAGGCAATATTTCAAATTACTTCTATTGATTTACGGGGTAATGTTAGTGGGACAGGTGGGGACCGGAGCCGTCTTTTATTTTTTGCGCATTACGCAGGCAGCAGTCATGCAGGATGATGCGCAATTGGCCGGTATTTTTCAGTATATTGTCCCTGCGGCGGTTGTATTGCTGCCTTTGTCGGGGTTGATGTTGTCTAAGAATGCCTTAAAAAATATCACCGAACGAGAGCCTCTTTCGGAGAAACTTCGCAAATACCAAAGCAATTTGCTCCTGAAATACGCTTTTTTTGAAGGGCCTACGTTATTGGCCTTAGTAGCATACTTCCTGACGGGCAAAGTCGCCTTTTTAGGAGCGGCGTCGGCGTTGGTGATTTGGTTTTTGTTCCAAATACCCCACAAAGATCGGGTATTCAATGAACTCCCTCTTTTGCCTTCGGAGGCGTCTAAACTCAATGACCCGGAGGCCGAAGTCGCCGAGCTGCCGGTCAGAGACTGATTTGTTTGTCATTAATTTTGCCATCTATGGCGCGTCGCGTAACCGCTGATACCCCTCCCCGCAAACGTCCGCTTCCCCCAATAGGTTGGGGCATCATTATTGTTTCGGCACTGGTGGTGGGATTCGGCATTTGGTATTATAACCGACTCAACACCAACGATTGGCGGCACATCTCTAAATTAGGGATTCGACTGCCGATGAAGTACCGTGTGCACGGTGTTGATGTGTCGAAGCATAACGGGCCGATTAATTGGTCACAGCTGCGCGCTATGCGATTTGAAGAATTGAGGTTGCAATTTGCATTTATCAAAGCGACTGAAGGTACCTCTCTGCAAGACAGAGACTTTAAGAACAATTGGCAGCAAGCCGATGCCGTAGGGTTGTACCGGGGTGCCTATCATTTTTACATTCCCTGGAAAGCACCGGAGCCTCAATTTGAGAATTTTAAGCGGATGGTCAAACTCAAAAAAGGCGATCTGCCGCCGGTATTGGATTTTGAGATCGGAACAAACGCTTTTTCGCGCGAACGAGTCATTCAACATCTCCGCACTTGGCTGATTTCGGCAGAAAATTACTACGGGGTACGTCCCATCATCTACACCAATGCCGATTTTTACCGTCGTTATATAAAAGATAACTTAGACGAATATCCGCTGTGGATTGCTGATTATTCCGGTTGGACCCTGAATCGCTACGACGGGGCAACCATTCATTTTTGGCAACATTCCAAAAGCGGTTATACCGAAGGAATCCGAATGCCGGTAGATTATAATGTGTTTTTGGGCGAGCCGGAGGAGTTAAAAGCGATGTGTGTGAAGTAATTAGCGAGGCCATCGCTCGAAGCGATGGCCTCGCTCGCTCGCCGGTTAAAATTCTATGATGATATTTTTTAACGACTTCTCTTCCTGCTGTAATAAATGAAATTTTTCGTATTCCTGCTTATTACCAAACCGGGCTAATACTTCTTGGCGTTGCAATTTGGTCTGTTTTTCCTGTAAATGACTCCAATACGAGGAATATCTGTAATCTCTGAAGTCACTGACAAACCCGTGCTTTTGAGGGTTGTGATGAATGTACCAAACCAATCTTGTAAAATACACCTCGGTAGCAACGTCAATTCTGTGAAAAGGCTCTTCAAACAATTGGCCTGTCCGTTCAAAACGTTTATTGATGGCTTGCGAATAACTTTGAAAAAAGCTTGAGAAGGCATTACTAACGAGCCAAAAGGGAAGTTTTTCTACTTTTTTGCCATTTAGAAATTGCCTGATTTCTTCTTCCGATCTTACCCGTATTAAGAAGTGAAAATGATTTTTTAATAGGCAATAAGCGAAGGTTTCGACAAAGGGATGAACGTATTGAGCATATTTACGCAGGAAGAAATCGTAATTTCGTTCTTCAAAAAAAATGGTTTGACCATTTACGCCTCGATTGTAGATATGGTAATATCTTTCACATTCGAGGGGTATTCTTCGGGTGTCCATATCATAAACTTTTAGTGACGCTTTACGAAGCGACGCCATCGCTCAAAGCGATGGCGTCGCTCGCTAAGGTTAGTTCACATTCACGGCCTTGATGTCAGCTTGGCGAACGGTTTCGTTGAAGGCAGGCACCTCTTTGGCAATGACCGTTTTGAGGCGGTCGAGTTGCTTGTCAATTTTGCCGGCGAGGTCATTGTATACGTCATAGCTTTGTTTGGTCGGTTTGGTATCTGCGGAAGAAACGGCGCTTCCTACCCCGGCCAATTTGTCGTTCAATTGGATCGAGAAGTTTAAGGCATCCTGCATGGCTTTTGACTTGGGTTGCATCAGCGTGCTTTCTGCCTCGTCTAAGGTTTTCATTAACTCCTTGGTCTGCTCTTTGAGTTTTTTACTTAAACTTTCATCCTTTACAGCCTTCATATAGGCGTTGATATCATTGCGGACTTTGCGGATCTGATTGATGCCCTTGTGAGCATCGGAAAGTTTTTTGTTGATTTTCATCGAAAGCTCAAACTGTTCCTGTAAGTCAGCTAAAGGTACTTTCACGCGCGGGTCTTGTAAAATATCAAATTCCTGCTCTTTAATGAGCGATTTTCCCACCACCAATTGTACCTTATATTTCCCCGGCACCACTTTAGGCCCAATGGTGCTGCCGCTCCACATTACGTTAGTGCCTTCTACTTCGGTGGCGTTGGGATAGCGCATGTTCCACAAAAACACATTCATGCCGGCTTTGGTCGTAAGCACATCGGGGCGACGGCTTTTGGGGTTGGCATAAAAATCCTTCGGTTCTTTTACCTCTTCACCTTTAAGATCCTTTTTGCTTGAATAACTGACGATGGTGTCGCCGGTGGCGGTGAAATAAATCAGTTTTACTTCATCTTTCGGAGTTTCTTTGAAGTAATAACGCGTCAGGACCCCGTTGGGTGTATTTTCCCCGTCGTTTGTAAATTCATCACTCACAAAACGACTGCCGCCCTGAAAACGATACGAGTGACGCGGCTTGTAGAGGTGGGCTTGGGCATCAGCCGCTACTTGCCGGTCCATGATTTCGTGGAGAGGGGTTACATCGTCCATGATCCAAAAGGCACGACCGTGGGTAGAAACTACTAAATCTTTTTCGCGTTTGTGAATGACCAAATCGTGAATAGGCGTAATAGGCAGGTTGAGTTGAAGTTTATCCCAGCTTTCGCCGTCGTTGAATGATACATACACTCCGCGCTCAGTACCTGCGTACAAAAGCCCGCGCTTGTTAGGGTCTTCGCGTACGACACGCGTCCATTCGTCAGCAGGAATCCCGTTTGTAATGGGAGTCCAAGTCTTACCGTAGTCGGTGGTTTTGAAGAGATACGGTTTAAAATCGTTGAGTTTGTATCGGGTAGCAGCCAGATAGGCCTTTCCTTTGTCAAACTGAGAAGGCTCAATGATGCTGATCAGTGCAAAGTCGCCCAGTTGTGCTTTAGGAAGCGTAATGTTATTCCAACTTTTGCCGGCATCGGGGCTTACGTGTACGTAGCCGTCGTCAGAACCGGCCCAATACACCCCCTTTTCTACGGGCGATTCGTCAAAGGCAAAAATCGTGGCGTAGGTTTCGGCACCCGTTTGATCGAGGCTGATCGGCCCTCCCGTTTCGCCCATGGTGGCGGGGTCATGGCGGGTCAAATCAGGACTGATCGTTTCCCATGAATGCCCGTAATCGGTGGTTTTATGTACGTACTGAGAGGTACAAAACAGCAATTTAGGGTCGTGTGGGCTAAACAGGATCGGGTACGTCCACTGGAAGCGGTAGGTGCGTTCTTTGCTGGGAGCCCCCATAAAATACTCAGGGTACACATTAATGACTTGCTCTTGGTTGGTACGCTTGTCTTGACGGGTGATGAGACCGTCATAACTACCCCCAAAAGTTACTTTGGGGTCAAGCGGGTCGGCAACAATATAACCCGATTCTCCACCGGCTACGGTGTACCAATCTCTGATACCGATCGTGGCATCGTCGGAGCGGCCGGCAATGCGCTTGGCCGAGTTGTCCTGCTGTCCTCCGTAAAGATTATAAGGAAAGTCATTATCTAAGGAGACATGGTAAAATTGACCCGTAGGGATGTCTAACTCTGTAAACGTTTCCCCGTCGTTGAAGGTTACTTCGGCGCCGCCGTCGTCCGCGATAATGTAGTTGTCGGGATTGTTGGGATTAATCCATACATCGTGGGTGTCGCCGTGGTGGACATTAATGCGTTGGAAAGTTTTACCGCCGTCTTTGGTTTTAAAGGCATTGACGTTTAAGATTACCAAATGATTTTCATCTTTGGGGCTCACGGCCAGATTCATGTAATACCACGGGCGTTGCTTAAGGTTGGGGTTGTCAGTAATGTGAGCCCAAGTAGCTCCCGCGTCGTCGGAGCGATAAAGCCCGCCCTTTTCTTTGTTTTCCACCATGGCCCAGAGGCGGTTGCCGTTGGTCGGAGCAACAGCAATGCCGATTTTCCCCAAAAGCCCCTTGGGCATTCCCGGATTTTGAGAAATGAGCTGCCAACTGTCACCTCCGTCGGTAGATTTATACAAACCTGAGCCGGGGCCGCCGCTGCTCATCATGTGGTGGTTACGGAACGATTGCCACATGGCCGCATACAGGATGTTGGAATTTGTGGGGTCAAACACGACGTCCACGGCTCCCGTGCTATCGTTTTTAGCGAGTACCTGTTGCCACGTTTTGCCACCGTCTTTGGAGCGATACACGCCCCGCTCTTTGTTGGGGCCCCAGTGGTTGCCGAGGGCAGCTACAAAGAGTACATCGGGGTTTTGCGGATGCACGGCAATGTGGGCAATGGAAACGGTTTCTTTGAGACCGATGTGTTTCCAGGTTTTACCGGCGTCGGTAGATTTATACATACCGTCGCCGTAGGTGATGTTTCCCCGAATATCGGTTTCGCCCATGCCCACATAAACCACGTTGGGGTCCGATCCGGCTACGGAAATTGCCCCGACCGAACTGGATTTGAACGTGCTGTCGGAAATAGGGAACCAATCATTACCGCCGTTGACGCTTTTCCAAACACCCCCGCCCGTAGCACCGAAATAGTAAACCAAGGGTTGGCCTACAACTCCGGTAGCCGCTAATGAACGGCCTCCCACGAAGGGGCCGATATTACGATAGCGAAGTGCATTAAAAAGCTTGGAATCAACGGTTTTGGCAGAAGCAGAAGTCGAAACAACAGTTTCTTTTGCTTTTTTCTTTTGAGCAAATCCGATATTTATTACGGTAAAGCCAAAGAAAGCAATTAGTAAAAGTGCTTTTTTCATACAGATATTAGGTTAGAAAGAAAATATGTTGGAGCAAAAATAAAAAAAGCGGCCTGAAAAAGGATTTTTTTTCAGGCCGAAACGACACAATCAGGTTTTGTGTCGATAAAGATTAAGTATTAATGAAAAATTGGATTTAATAGATTTAAGGTGGATTAGATTGAGATCCGGCTATTTAAATCCATTTAAAATCTGCATAACTATTTAAAACCTAAGGGAAGTTTATTGCGATAAATAGCTGATTTCAGCAATGAACTGCCGCCCGCCGGGGGATAATTTTTCTTGAGCTCGGGCCGACAATTTGATAATAATGCGGTTGTTGGCACTGACATCGGGTAACTTACCGATTACCTTGACCCAAACGCTTTGACTGTTATTCACGTTTTTCACCTGAATCAGCGAACCCACGGGAGCAGTACGATGAAGTGCCAAATATTTATTATTGCTTTCGATGCCGTCCAGTACTTCAGCTACCCCTGTTTCCAAAATTCGCTTCCCGGTATTGGCAATTTTGGGTTCGGGCAAATTGGCATTGGTCAGATCTTCCGGATGAGGTAGGGGTGGCATTTTTTCCGCATTGGCTTTGACTGTTTCTGCCGGTTTAGCGGAGTCTGATTTGTTCTTTTTCAAATAGTCTCGATAAACACTCTCGGAAACAATCAGTTCCTGCCCC
The DNA here is from genome assembly GCA_046329125.1 of Spirosomataceae bacterium. Lineage (GTDB taxonomy): Bacteria > Bacteroidota > Bacteroidia > Cytophagales > Spirosomataceae > Runella. The sequence goes on from JAXLVD010000001.1 coordinate 449,674, forward strand.
GAGCGAAGCTGATCGGAAGTCAATCCATTCCAGCGACGAATTTCTGCCATCAGTACGCCGTGTTTGACCGCAATACCGTAGAGCGATTGCCCCCCTTCTACGCGGTGAATACCTACTTTTACGGGTACAGCTGCGGGTTTCGTTTCCGACTTATCGGCTTCGTTTTCCGCATCTTTGGCAGGTTCTTCAGATGGTGCCTCTTTAGGCTCCTCCACTTTTACGATTTCTGCTTTGGGCTTCTCTTCCCCGGTTTTGCCGGGAGGAGTATTCTTCGACTGAATTTCATAATCAACGACTAATTTACCGTTTCCCGAGGTTTGAGCGGGAGGTTCTTTGCCGGACACTTTAGCAGGGGCAGCATGATTTTCTGAAGGAACGCGCACAATCTGCCCTACAGCCAGATTGTCTTTCATGCCCGGGTTGGCATCTTTCAGTGCTTTGATGGTCGTCTTATACTTGCGCATAACAGCGTACAAGGTTTGACCGGCTTCTACGCGGTGAAGCACATACGTTTTTCCGTTCTTATTTTCAGTACCGGTAGAGTCAATCACAAACGGATGGGCATATGCGGAAGCTCCCCACAAAATCCCTAATAGTACGAGGCAAAATCCGGCTCGCGTTATCATGTTCTTGGTAATTTTAATACGACTAATTCGTCCGTTTTTTTTAAATAAATAAGGTGGTGTTCATTATACAAACATTCACCGCAGACAGCACTACCAAAGTCCGAATCAATTGTTTCGTGCAATAGTATGGTCTTCGTTGAATTGACTACCAAGATAGAGCGGGATAAAGTAATAGCGTTAGCGGGGTAAAGATAATTAAAAAATAGTAATTGTCCAGCAATTTCACCATAATTTATCGCTTTTTGGGGAATATTATTCGTTAATTTTCGGATAAATTGCCGAATAACCGAATAATATGGATTCGATTCTTCATAGACAATCGGAAATTGCCAATCGGGTGTCGGTAGGGTGATTGGGGCAGGAGGAAACGGCCACTCTTTTCCGTTAGCCAACAAGCGGTAACTTATTTTCAACGGTTGTTCGGAAGTAAGTTGTGAAGTTTGGACAATAATGCCGTCGGTATGATCAAATGTGTTTTCAGACAACGTCCAATCGGTTGCTCCCGTTAAGGCGTCGGCAATCAGGAGTTGGTGCGGAGCCGGTTGCTCTGTGCCTCGATAACTGTGAAGCATTAGTTTGCCGGCATAAAAACCGATCAGACAAGTCCACCAATCCGCCCTTTGGAACGTGTGTTGCCAAAGAAGAGTATCCGTTTCCACGTTTATCGCACACCACTCTACCTTTGTTTGGTCACGTAATTCTGCTACCAAAACGGAACGTGTTTCCGGTAAAGGAAGGAAGTCGTAGAGAATACGCCAAACAGGAAGGTGAAAACGGAAGTTTCGGGAATCTGACAAGTCAAGGGTCGATTTTTTCTATTCTACGCAAACAGCCTAATATAATTGTGCTCGATGGGATAAAAAAGACCAAAGCAGGGCTAATACAGCTACTAAGCCGATGGCAACGGAAAGATTGAAGGCATTGGAAATAAGCCCGATCAAAGCAGGGCCTGCCAAAAAACCGGCCAAGCTGAATGTGTTTAGAGTAGCTAACCCGGCACCTTTGGCCATCCCCGGTACACGGGCGGCGCTGCCGTAAAGAATCGGAGCCCCGCACGAAACGCCGGCCCCTACTAAACCGAACCCTAAAACGGCAGTGGCGGTATGAGGTATTAAGATGGCCAACATAATGCCGGCAGTAGCCAATATGCCCCCCGTTACGAGTATTTTTCGACTTCCGTATTGCGGAATGAGGGAGTCGCCGATGAAACGGCCGGACGCCATAAAAAAGGCATAACCGGCAAAGCCCCAACCGATGAAAACGTCGTTTGCTCGGACAACGTCTCGCATATAAACGGCTGTCCAATCGGCCATAGTGCCTTCGGTTATATTAGTACACAGCGAAATAGCAATCATTCCTGCTAAAACACGATTGGGCCACGCAAATTTAGCCCCGCTTTCACTTTGTAGTTTCTCTTCATGAATCTCCATAATGATCGGGCGAATCGCCAAAATCAGAGCAATAACACTCAATGATACGGTTGCCACATGCAGAGCCGGGGGAACTTTAAGACCCATTAAAATACCGGCTAACGCCGAACCGAACATGCCTCCGCCGCTGAACATACCATGGGAGGTGGACATAATAAATATACCGTCTTGGCGCTCAATGCTCGTGACACAGGTATTCATCGCCACGTTGGTAAAAGCAATCCCGGCACCCATCAATCCTAAACCGACGGCAGTCATCCATAAATAGGGAGCATTGACGGGTAAAGCAAAGGCAAGAGCCATTGCCGCTAATCCCCAAATTGTGGTGGCACGCATTCCAAAACGGTTGATAATCAGCGTAGAAAAAGGGTTGCTGAGCGTAGAAGCCAGCGGGAGACTGAGCAGCAGCATTCCCAATTCGGCATCATCTAAATTGAATTTTTGTTTTACGTAAGGAATCCACGTTACCCAATTGCCGAACAGAAAACCAAAAGAAGCAAATACGGCACCGATAGCCAAACTTCGGCTGTGGGTAAAATAATTTTTTAAATGCGTCGTCATTTCTAAGCAGTTATCTCAATTCGATTTTGTTCGGGGTCAAATATTACACTTTCGTAATAGCCGTCGCCGGTCCAACGCGGTTCGCCGACCACTTCATAGCCGTCAGCGCGGAGCCGTTCGGTTAATTGATCTACGGTTTCCGGGTTGCCAACTGAAACGGCAAAGTGAATCAAACCCGTAAATTGGGCATAAATATCATTTTGATGTTCGGGGATGCCGGGCATTTGCATCAGTTCCAGACGGGGACCGGCTTCAAAAGTCAAAAAATACGATGCAAACTGTTTTTTGGTATTGACGTATTTTTCGTTGGCTTTTGCTCCGAAATAAGTTTCGTAAAAAGCCCGCATGGTTTCCAAATCAAGGCACCAAAGAGCCAGATGTTCGATGTACATACCTCAGAAAGACGAACCGACAGGTTGGTTCATTAAATTTTCAATAAATGTATAATCCAGACCAAGATAATCTTGAATGTAGGCACTGCACGGCGGAAGCTCCTCGGCAGGGTGGGAGGTAGTAACTCCGACCACTTTCATCCCGGCAGCTAAACCGGCTTTTACCCCCGATACCGAGTCCTCAAAAACCACGCACTGTGAAGGCGAAACGCCCAGTCGTTCGGCACTTTTGAGATATACTTCGGGGTGAGGCTTGTGCTGCGTCACATCCTGCTCTGACAACAGCGACTCCATCGCGGCGCTTAAAACGGGGATACGCTCTGTCATCATGACCAAATTCTCCACAGGTGCAGAGGTGGCAATACCGGTTTTTACTCGGTTTTGTTTGAGGTCTGCCAAAAAAGCCAATAGCCCCGGGATAGGTTGCGCAATGGACGTATAGAGTTCGCGAAACAGCGCTTCTTTTTCAAACTGCAGCCTGAAAAGTTCGTCGGTGATGATATCACGTTTGAAAAAATAGCTTAGAATATAGCTGTTATGTTTGCCGTACATGTGATTCCGAAGCTCTTCTTCGGTGGGAAGAATCGAGTAGCGATCAAGAAATTTTCGCCAAGCCAGATCATGGGTAGGGTTCGTATCGGCAATGACACCATCCATGTCAAAAATTACTGCAAAATCAGACATAATTAAAAGATAGAATGCCAAACCCTACCGGAAACGGGATCCATTGGCATCAAGAGATTGTTTATGCCCACAAAGTTACGCTCTATTTCCCTTTTTATGCTACGACTTTGTTTGCCATTTCCGGCACTGTATTGCTTTTTTCGGGGCGTTTGCACCGGTTATAGGCTAATAAATGCAGATAAACAGCGGCGTGTGCCATTGACTCCTGATTTTTAACGGTTCAAAATATGATTTTTATCAATGGAGATATAAAATAATCCTTAGACTTTATCCCCACCATTGCCCTATGGAAAACACGGGTGGCAATTTTACATTGATAAACCCGACTCTATGTACTTTTAACGAACCTGTAAGGTGGAAACCGTTCTAAAATTACTGCTCATCTTGGGTTTATGGATATTGCCCAAGATTGCTCTTTGCCAACATTATTCTTCTGATACGGCATTGAAAAAAGTGGAATGGCATGAATTGATCGGAAAAGAAACCAAGGACAATACCCATCATCTTGACAAAGGGCATTTGGAGACAGAGTTAGAGATCTACCCCTTTAATATTGTCGTTCCAACGGACCCCGTCATTAAAAATGAAGCCATGTTTGATTACCACCGGTTTTTGAAAAAAGACAGGCTTCTTAATGCCCGTTTCTTTGCAGATGCCAATACGCACTGGGGAGGCGGAAGCCGGAATATGAAAGACCTGATTATGTATACGGAGATCATTTATGGATTAAAAAATGTCCAATTGGGGGCAGAGGTCGGTTCAGTGACCGGTGAGGAATACATTAGTGTCGGACCGCAATACACAGCTTATGATAATAAATATTTTAAGCGTATTTCTTTGATTAGCAGGGTACTGCCTGATTTAGTGTTGGGTTATGAATATACCACCAAAGAATTCAGATTTATTAAAGGCTCTTTATTTTCATCCACCGGAACAAGCCGGGTCGTTTTCCCTAAAAAACAAATGGTGTTTCAGGTGTCAGGGTGGATTTCGTTCGAAAAATGGCAAGGGGTTTATGTTGGGGTTGAATACGAATACAATAATGCAAATTCGTACAACAATATTGAGTTTGAGACACCGAATGATTTATTTTTAGGGATAAAATTTGAATTGAAATAAGTAATGGAACAGGTTTAAACGGGGTATGGCACTGCACCCGGGCCGTCGCGGGCCCCGCTAAAATCAATAAAATCCGGATCTGCATTGCTCCTTAAGCTTCTGTCCTTCAGTTAGAGTACCGTTAGAAAAGGAAGTTAGATCTTTCTGAAAAACAGTTGTAGCGGTCGGGGTATCTCCTGACCTTTTTTGTTTTAAATCAGGAGGTCGGCTTTTTCGGAGGACAAATGGCATTTTAGCAAACTTTCCTTGTAATTTTGGGGTTCTAATTGAAAAAAACAGACAAGACATTACGCGTTAATGTTGTAACGATTATCCTTCCCAATGGGTGACTTAACCATCAATAAAGAGAAAATTCTTCAGGCGCTCAGTACGGTACAAGAGCCCGATCTAAAAAAAGACCTCGTCACTCTCGGAATGATACGTGATGTAGAAACGGGCATTGATACCGTGAGTTTTACCGTGGTGTTAACTACACCGGCTTGCCCCCTTAAGGAGCTGATTCGCAGAGATTGTACCAATGCTGTCCATCGATTTTTCGGGGAGCATATTCGTGTAAATATCAATCTTACGGCCGATGTGACAACCACCCGTACGGGCGGGCCTGTGGTACCGAAAGTAAAAAATATTATTGCCGTAGCCTCCGGTAAAGGCGGAGTCGGTAAATCAACAGTTACGGCCAATTTAGCGATGGCACTTTACCGTTCGGGAGCAAAAGTCGGGATTTTGGACGCCGATATTTATGGCCCGTCCATACCGGTGATGTTTGGCGTAGAAGAGATGCAACCTCGCATCGTGACGCGCGAAGGCCGCAATTTGATGATGCCGATTCAGCAGTGGGGCATCAAATTGATTTCAATGGGTTTTTTGGTGCCTGCCGACAGTGCTACCGTATGGCGCGGACCCATGGCAAGTACCGCCCTGCGGCAGTTGATCGGTGATGTGGAATGGGGGGAACTGGATTATTTGCTCATTGATTTGCCGCCCGGTACGAGTGATATTCACCTGACGTTGGTGCAGGCATTGCCCGTGACGGGGGCGGTGATCGTAACTACGCCGCAAAAAGTAGCCTTGGCCGATGCTATCAAAGGACTGGCGATGTTTCGGCAGCCGCAAATCAACGTGCCGGTATTGGGTATTGTGGAAAATATGGCCTATTTCACCCCGGCTGAACTGCCGAACAACAAGTATTATTTGTTTGGAAAAGAAGGCGGGCAACAATTGGCCGAAAAATTTGATGTGTCAGTCATCGGACAAATTCCGTTGGTGCAGAGCATTCGGGAAGGAGGAGACGAAGGGCGTCCGGCTTATTTAGGGGATGATCTCATGACGAAACAGGCCTTTCAGGAAGCCGCTGAGAATTTGGCTCAACAGGTGGCGATTCGCAATGCGACGTTGGCCAAAACAAAACAAGTAGAGATAAAAGTGTAGGTTGCAGTCCATAGTCCATAGTCGATGGTTAATAATCGCTGAAATGATTTCTTAAAAATCATAGCAACAGACTGAGAACTGTAAACTGTGGACTATCGACTGTGGACTTTTGATTATTGACTTAAAAAATCGCATATTAGCGCATTATTTCACAGATAAAATGGAAAATACCATCGAAGATTCACTTAAAACTCGCGTCGAAAAGGCTCTCAACAGCATTCGTCCTTATTTGGAAGCTGACGGCGGTAATGTGGTGGTTAAAGAAATAACAGATGACATGACCGTAGTCCTCGAATTGATGGGGTCTTGCAGTTCATGTCCTATGTCTTCGATGACGTTTAAGGCAGGTCTCGAAGAATCTATTTTGAAGTCAGTGCCCGAAATCAAACAAGTGCAGGCGCTGAACCTTACTCCCGCTTTTTAAAAAAGACTTTGTCAAAGAGTGGAGATTTTATCTTCTCTTTGACAAAGTTTGATAGTGCTTTCTACTTCCACCACTCCCTGACCGGGACAATGCCTCCTACTTCTACTTGTTCCCCGATCATTGGGGTAGTAATGGCTTGATTTAATTCTTTTGATTTCTTCACCACTCGCTCAATGGGCTCGGTCCAAGGATGTAACCCCAACGTAAATTTAGCCCAGTGAACAGGTAGCAGAACCTTTGCTTTGAGCTCCACGGCTGCCTGAGCCGTTTCTTCGGGCATCATGTGAATGTATTTCCAGAATTCATTGTATTGGCCGCACTCCAAAATGGCCAGATCAAACGGGCCGTATTGTTCGCCGATCTCTTTAAAGTGCGTGTCGTAGCCCGAATCACCCCCGATATAGATGTTATTATGAGGGGTTTTGAGAATAAACGAAGACCAAATAGTTTGTCCTCTTTTGAAGCCTCTGCCTGAAAAGTGTCGAGCGGGAGCCGCCGTAAATTCCAGACTGTCAACGGAGGTTTTTTCGGACCAATCCAATTCGGCGATTTGATTCTCAGTATATCCCCAACGCACTAAGTGAGAGCCAACTCCCAACGAAGTAATCACTTTTTTGACCTTAGGTTGCAGTTTTTTGACCGTTTCGTAATCCAAGTGATCGTAGTGATCGTGCGTGATGATCAGTACATCTAAATCAGGAAAATCATCCACGGAATAGACATTGCTGCCCGGATAATTGGTTCCGAAAAAAGACACCGGTGAGGCATGTCCGCTGAAAACCGGGTCTACCAAAATAGTTTTTCCTTCAATGTGCAGCAAGTAAGAGGAATGACCAAACCAAACTATCACAGGTTTATCGGATGAAATCTTCTTCAGATTGGTTTTTACGGATGGAAGCGGCTTATTGGGTTCTTTGTTTTCGACTTTAGCAAAGTAAGCCATCAAGATTTTCCAATAGGTAACACCTTCGGCCAGATCAGGGGTAAAGTGTTGATTGCGAAAAGCTCCTTCTTTATAATTCGGCGATTTTCGGACGCGTTCCAAACGAGCCCCTTCAGGATTTTGCCCGAAAGGCGGAGTTTGCATGAATACATAAATGCCCAAGGCAAGTACGGCAATGATGATAAAAAGATAAAGCATTGTTTTTTTGAGTTTGCGGGACATGGGTTGATTGTTTTAATGGCTTACCGGTATTTTGACTTTATGAAATCAAGTATCGTTTGAATAAACTCATCGGAAGGCTGTCGCATCAGTTGACTGCTCAGTCCATCCAACAGCATCACTAAAAGCAGAACTTCTTTTTCAGGTTCGGGGTAATTCAACTTTCGGAACGCCTCGGTAACGGTATTGATCAGTGCTATTTGGTGGGCGCTTGTATGGTAGGTTTGGTTTTTGTATTTTCTTTGCCATTTCAGCGAAAATTGCAGCATCCAAAATTCCCGTTCTTCACTGAACAGTTTGGCAGGCAACTCAATCACGGCATGAATTTGAGCCAGAGGATCATTTAGTTGCATAATACGTTCTGTCTGTTGGCCCATCCGCTCGTCGCTGAGCGCCAAAATAGCATCCATCAGCCCTTCTTTGTTGGTAAAATGACGAAAAATCAATCCTTCAGATACCCCTGCCTCTTTGGCGATCTGACTCGTAGGGGTGGTATCAAAACCGTATTGGGCAAATAGCCGAAGCGCCGTTTCTAAAATAAGCAATTGTTTTTCCGTCATACTGAAGTGAGTAATCACTCACATAACCGGACAACGCAAAACAAAGTTCAATTTTTAGTAAAGTGAAGAGTGAAAAGGTAAGAGTGTAAAGAAGTTGCTTTGTCTTTATCGGTACCTGACAAAGTCATTTCAGGTACGATTTTTAACGAACCCAGTCATTCAATATCCCGTTCCGGTCATTTTGAAGGAGCAGTTCAAACAACCGAACGGTGGCGGCCGCGTCGCCCATCGCTCGGTGGTGGTTGGTATGTTGAATTTGCAGGTCACGGCAGATGTTGCCGAGACTGTAGGATTTGTATCCCGGAAAGATCTTACGGCTCAGTCGTACCGTACAGAGCGTATCGCGGTCAAAATATTTATCCAATCGGCCAAACTCCCGTTTTACAAAACCGTAATCAAACGAAACGTTGTGCGCCACAAAGGCGGCGTTGTACGTCATGCGATGTACCTCATGGGCAATTTCTTCAAACGTGGGCGCGTCTTTGACCATTCGGTTATCAATCCCGGTCAGTTGCGTAATAAATCCCGGTATCCAACACTGCGGATTGATGAGGGTTTGGTAAGAATCTACGACTTTCTGTCCGTCATGACGAATGATGGCAATTTCAGTAATGCGGCTTGTGGCGTAGGTACCACCCGTGGTTTCAATATCAACAATAGCAAACATGAGGGCAAATTTACCACTTGATAACTTTTTTGAGGGGTTTTGGAGAAATATTTGGTGTGATAAAGATTAATTAGTAGAATTGAGTGAGCTTCTTATTCAAATAAATAGTTTACTTATAATCATAATACTTATGGAAACAATAGAAATTGAAGGAGTAATAACAGAAGAATTCGATAATGAAGGATTTGTAAAAATGTTCTTTACAAATTCTGACTCTGGAAAGCATATTTGGGTTAATGCAGGAAATGGCATTGATGGACGTCCAGTTGTAGATATGACGGACCCTGTAATCAACCCTATTTACCCACCGAAAGTAGGAGCAATAAGTGTAATTAAGATAAATAAAGCAGGTTTTTTCAAAAGGTCATCTGAAGATGAAGCTGAGCCAATCACTACTTTTATAGAACAAATTAGAGATATTAAGGCCAATACAGCATCACCGACAACCACATTTCAAGTATTGGGAGGGTAATATAATATGATACTAAGTTGTTCAACAGCTATTCCCCTTTTATTGGAACAAATTCAAAAAGATAGCAAAAAGTTCAAGGAGAAGCTTCTCCTTGAACTTTTATTCTATGACTATAGCATTGAAGACTTTTCCGAAAATGAAGCTACTCGAAATCGTATTGTTACAATCAAGAATGTAAGATTTTCAGGATTAAATTTTCTATTAAAACAACCGATAAAATTTGACAGAGAGAGAGTAACATCAATTCGAAAAGAAGCATTGTTCTATGATAATGCACCCCCTGTTTTAAATGCCTATTTGCCTAAATGTTTTGGCCTTGATCCAACGAATTTAGTTTTAACTCGTCAGTGGCTTAATAACGTAGAGCCGCTTTCGGTATTATTTAGTGGAATAGATAATAAGTCAAGTATACCTTTATTACTTCTTCAAAAATTAGGGGCTGGCTTAGGGATGTTTCATGTAGAGCTTTCAAATTCAACCATTTTTATCGATGAATATAAACCATTGTTTCATACACACCTGCCGTCAATACTACTACAGTATGATACAAAATATGAATCTTATTATGATTGGTCAAAATCAATTATAGCCAGAAAATGTATTACTTATTTTAAAGAAAAAAAGGAAATTGCAGAAGTCCTAAATTCTGTTTCAAAACACTGGGATAAAAGGGTTGTTACAATTATTCATGGAGATATAAAGCCGACTAATATTTTAGTAAGTAGCAACGAACCTTACAATTCAATATTTTTTATTGATTGGGAATCGGCTATGTTAGGAGACCCTGCTTGGGATGTAGCCGCTATGTTATTTGATTTATTTATCAAGTTTTATATTCATTATCAAGAAAATTCATCTTTTTATACAATATTCAATTATTTTAACTTATTCTTTAGTTCTTACAAAGAGGTAAATGTACTTTCAAAATCAGACGATTTTGGCACCTACGTTATTCTATATACAGGAGTTAAATTGATTGAACATTATTTAAAAAATTTATTTAATAGTCAAACAATCTATGCTGAATGTATTTTAAGTTGGGGGGAAGTATTTGTAAAAGATAGTGAAACTTGTAATAAAATGTTTATTCATGGAAATTGAAACGTATAAAAAAAATCTTCTTGTAGACATAGCAAGTCTTCTAAAGAATATTAGCTTAAAAAAAATAGGTGAAAATTTTAAAGTCACTTATTTTGACCCTGCTAAGCAAGAACCTCAAACTATTGAAATAAAATCTAAGTTTGAGACTCAAAAAAAAATAAGCTCAATTATATATAACCAATATTATAATCGATTACAGTCCTTATCTGCGAAGACCCCAAGAATTGATTTTCTTTTAGAGTTAAGAAAAAGATATAAATCAGATGACGAAAGTTCCGTTTTTAGGACAGATTGGCAAGCAGATGGTGAACCAGATGAGAAGGGAGACATTATTGTCTCAAAAGATAATTACTATCGTAAATTAGCGTTAGCTGCTGCTTACTTAAGCAATGAATATCCTCTTGTAAAAAATAGACAGCTTAGAGTTCGTTGGTTTATAACATCTCATAACGATGATCCTTTAAAAGAAGAATCATTCTATTTAGTGAGCGGTAAACATTTACCTGACGATTATACTATGGTAGATACATTGGTAAGATTCTATTTTCATTTAAACCCTGAATCTGATAAGTTTGAAGAAACGTTTTTAAATTTTTTTCAAAAAATAATAGAAGAGTTGAACACTAGATATATTCCTTTCCAATTTAAAGTATTGTATAAAACCGATAAAATGATTCGAGATGATAGTTGTGTATTATATATTTCTAAACGACACTTTTTTTGTGTTATTGATTTTGTTAAAAATGAGATATTTCAACGGTTTAGGACGATTTTTCATACATCAATACCTATGTTTACATATCCAATAGCTCTTGGTATTGGATTTGCAGAACAGCCTCCATTTGAAGCGAAAGATAATTTGCACTTTCTTGAAACACCATCTTTTGGAGAACATCGCTCTGCGATAATTGCTTATGCAATGGTTGAATATTTTGCTCAAAATCATCAAAAGAATGACTTTAATTTTAGAGACACTGAAGGGTTTGTAAATTTTTTTGAAACACTCCCACCTATAAGTAACGGTTCCCTAAAGAAAGGGAACTTTTTTTTAAATAGGAAATCAGAAGGATATCCTTATGTAGATTCTTACTTTAAAAATTTAGAGGTTGAAAATCAAAAGGTTGAATTTTTTGAAAACAAATATTTGATAAATTCGATTCAATTAGTAGGATTCAAATTGTGCAGCGAAGCAATTTGGGATAGTTTTAATAGGTGTTCTTGGGTTACGTTTCAATCTGAAAATAATTTGGCTGGAAAAAAGCTCTATAATACAGCTAATATAAACCTGATTGATGGACTGGCAGGGATAGTATTATTTTTAAACGGCCTTTATAAGGTGACTAATAATGACACTTTTTTAAGGTATTTAAGAGGAGCATTGAAATGCATAGGATTAAAATTAAAGGATAAGCTTTGGTGGCGTGGCGGTCGATTCGAACATGGTTATTACCAAGGAGAATTAATGGCTTTTTATGTTGTTAAGTTAATAGCAAACTTGGAAGATAGACCTATTTCTGATTATATAGATTTAGAAGGCCGGGAATTGTCTTCAGAAGATGTTTTAAAAAAGCTTAAATCTGTAAATAATAAGACTTCTCTTGATATTATGAGTGGTTTATCAGGAACTATTATCGTACTTTTAAAATTATTCTTATTGGATAAAAATGAAGCTTGGCTAACAAAGGCTGAGGAATTAGGAGATGAACTTGTGAAATATTCTTTTGACCTTAAAAATAACCTCTTGTTAAATAAGAACTCCTTAAAGTTGGGTTTAATTTCTGGAGCTTCGGGGATAGCAATAAGTTTATTATATCTTGATAAAGTTCGTAGTTTAAGAGGGAAGAAGAAGAATTTAAACTATCAAAAAACAATAGTTGAATTATTAAAATATGAAGATGGTGAAAGAATGGGAAGTACTTGGAAAATCAGACCTTCATCAGAATTTACAATTTTATGGTCAAGAGGTTTTAGAAGCATGGCTTTATCAAGAATGATTTTAATGTCTTTATTCCCTGATGAAAGAAAATGGACTGATGAATTTAATTTGACTCGAGATTTTTGCACACCTCCAGAATTAGGTAGCTTCACTATAAACGATATTTTTGATAAGTCTGTTTGTGCTTTTGATATTGGTGCTTCAGAAGTACTTTTTAATGATAACAGAATTCAAATTAATAATTACTTGAAAGAAATAATTACAGCATTAAGTGAAGATACCCTTAAATTTAAAACTGCATCAAAGCTTAGAGGTTTTAAGCCAGGAATACAGGAAGGGTATGCAGGATTAGGTTATTATCTTTTGCGACTCATAGATTCAGATAAATATCCTTCAATTTTGCTCCCTACTCTTTAAAGGAAACCTCAATTTTTATGGACGTTTTTTGGTGAGCTACTGATTCTATTGTCAATTCACCAGAAACTGAATCAACTCTATTCTTTATATTCTTCATTCCTTTTCCGGTTCTTATATCATCGGAAATAAATCCTTTTCCATTGTCGCATACTTCAAGGGTTACACTTTTATCAATTAGTAAAAGATTAATTTGAACTTGAGTTGCATTTGAATGTTTCAATACATTGGTTAATAATTCCATACAAATACTGTATAATTCGAGTTCAACTTTCTTATTCGAAATGGTTGTGGGTAGCTTTGCATCGAGTGAAAATTTTATTTTATTGTTTTGGTTTAAATCATTTATTAACTTTCTGATTGCATTTTCTAAGCCATATTTTTCTAATTCATAGGGTAACATATTGTGAGAGATATGGCGTATTTCGGTATAGGCATCCCGCATTTTAAGAATAAGCGATTCGTAAATGTACTGCTCGGTGGGGGTCATATTTTCAATTGCTATAGACTCTAACTGCCATATTAAGCCAGATAAGGTACTTCCCAAATTATCATGAAGTTCAGATGCAACACGTTTTCTCTCAATAGATTGGCCGTTAAATAATGCCTCTTTTATCTCTCTGTTTTTCTGCAATAATTCGTTATTTTTCTCTATTAACTCTTTCGTTCGTTCATTTACCCGAGCTTCAAGGGTTGAATTAGATTTTACAAGTTGAGAAGTTAATGTTGTTAATTCGAAGCTTTGTAACTCAATTTGTTTGTTTTTTATATTCAGCACTCTATTATTCCAAAAAATAATACTTGAAAATATTAATATAAAAATAAACCCAAGGCCAAAAAGGCTTCGTTGATATATTTGAGTTTCTAAATTTTTGTTTAAGAGATTTATTTGATTTTTTTGCTGTTTGTTGGCGTATTCAAACTTTAGTGCTTCAATTTGCTGTTCCTTATCTTGTTTTTGAGATAAATCCTTTGCACTTATAAACTCCTTATAATGATTATATGCTTTCAAATAATTGCCTGATTTTTCATACAATTGTGCCAATAATTCATTGACAAATTGATTATTACCATTGTATTGGTTATTTAATTTGTAAGCTGTATTTGCCAAATCAATAGCCTTTAAAGTGTTACCTAACTCATAATAAACTTTAGCTTTTTCAACTAAAGTAATACCTAAAATGTTGTTATACTTGTTTGTGTTATTATTGTATATAACTAAGGCTAAATCAAAATAATATAGAGACCTTGTAAAATCTTTCTTCTCTCGATAGCAAGACGCAATATTGCTCAAATAACTTGCTTCCATTAATGTTCCTTTAACAAGATTTTCGTATTTTTTGCACTCAAAAAATAATTTTAATGCATAATCGTATTCCAATTTTGAATAATATACTAAAGCAAGATTATTTAAAGAATCTATATATTCCTTATACTCTCTCAATTTCTTAAAAATATCTATTGATTTTTGATAATATAAAATCGCTTTATCATATTTTTTCAGTAATAAATAAGCATCTCCAATATCTCTTAAACAAATTGCCTGTTTTTTTACTTGCTTAGTTTCTTCGAGTATAAATAATGATTTGTAAAAAAGAACAATTGCCTCGCTGTACCTTCCATTTCTATTATAGGTCTTTCCTAATTGAAAAAGGGACTGGTATTCTCCTTCGAGCCATTTTGTTTTTTTTGCAATTTGATAAGCCTGTTTCAAAAAGGGGGCTGCGATTTTGTCATTTTGTATTGCCTTTCCCAACTCACACAAAACCATTACCCGCGCCGTATCACTCGCAAAAGAGCGGCCTTCGGGGGGGAGTGAGGCTAATACTTTCTTTAAACTATCAATCTTTGTGGTTTGGCTAAAACTGTACAAAGGCACCCCAAACCAAAAGAAGAATAAAAGAAAACAGAAGGAGCGGCTCATGGAGGCTGGCGATTTTTGATGCAGAAAAATACGAAAAAATGTATTAAAAAGATCCACTAAAATAAAGTAGGAAACTCGAAAAAAAACTGAGAGATAGCTTTCAGTAAACGATCAATAATAAACTCTCCCGTTTTATCCGGAAAGCGAACCAATTAATAAATGAAGAACTAATCCTCCGGCAGTTCCCAACAACGTCCGCCAATAGCGTCGTTTTTCTCGTTTCCGCTCATCGAATGTCATTTCCCGGTACGGCTTCATGTTTTTGTCGACAGCCCTTCCCAGAAAGTAAAACCCACCTGCCAATATTCCCGTGCTCATCAGCCAAACCAGTATACCTAAAAGGCCCATTTCCGAACAGATCAACGCACAACCCAAAGCAGCTCCGAAGTAGGCCAATACCAGTCCGAGTATAAACAGTCCCACATACCCCACTCGCCGCCAAGCCTTTTTTGAGGAATCCTCGGCCGTAGATCGGCGTTGGAACTGTCGTATTTTTTTCCGAATGAAAATTTTCTGCTTTCTGAGGAAGAAACGGCTGTAGTGGTCATGCCGCCATAGAGATTGGTGGATGCTTCGGGGTAGGCAATGACGTGTCCGGCTATGCCTCCGGCCAAGGTGTAGGCCATCAGATTGATGACAAACAAACCGAAAAAGGCTTGTTTCTGCACCCAAAAACGAGCCTGCGAAGGAAGGTCAGCCAAAGAAACGGTGACGAATCGCTTTAAAATCGAGCGCAGCCACACTAAGCCAACGATGAGAAAGCAAAGCAGAAGCGGAGAAAAATCGCTCAACAAGGCACTTCCGGCCATAAGACCTAGCAGTACATTGGTCACTTCGACAATAATAATGAAAACGATTGCCGGCTGTGGATGCCGAGCGGCCCAAACGGAGAGAGATTCGGTAGCTTTCATGGCAGAACGGAAGGTTTAGATCAAAAAGAGAGCCTTGTTACTTCAAAAATAACAAGGCTCCCGATAATTTCAACACAATCAATCAACTTTACTCCAATACCCAGCCAAGATACACTACGCGGCCGATAGACGCTGCCCCATAGACTTGTACCGCGTTGGCATTCAGTAAATTGGTTCCGCCCAAACGCAAACGACTTTTCAACTTGGGTAATCGGTAACTGACTTGCCCATCCAATACGCCGAATGCCGAAATGTATCCTTCATCAATCGGCATAAAATAAGTATAACCGGTGGTGTAGCGGTAGTTAAACGCATAGGTCAGGTTAGAAACCGGCTCGCCGTTGAGGCCGATATTGAACTTATGTTCTGGTGTGTTGAAGCCCAAAATAAGCCCCTGCGTATCTGATTCATTAATATGCGACCATGTATAATTGGCGTTGAAGTTTATTTTTTTACTGTAAAACCAGTCGGTACTGATCATAAATCCCTGCGTATTAACGGGGTGATCGGCATTGACCCATGTTTGGATCAAACGGCCTCGGGTACGGTCGGCCGTCGCTTTGGCAAAATCCCCGGTAGCGGTTGGTATAGGTACTCCCGCGGGAGTCAGTCCATCTTCCCGCCCGTAAAAACGGAGGGTCCCGATGAAATCATTGTAAACAGAACGATAATAGCTCAAATCTGCGTAAATGCCTTTGGCAAGTTGCCCTTTGTAGCCTATTTCCCACGTATTCAGGCGCTCCGGGGCAATTTTTTTCAATGTAATCGGTTTCAGAAAATCAGGATTGGCCTGTCCGTTGGGTAAAGCTGATACTGCATTCAGGCCCTGATACCCATTCGCTACATTGCCCGCTACCAAGAGCGTTCCGAAATCCAAATAAATAAACTGATCCAATTGAGCCGGTTGACGGAAGGCGCGCGCATAATTCAAGCGAAAATTATGTTGGCGATTTTCACCAAAAGTCAGTACCGCAGACAATCGGGGAGAAAAACGACTGCCGAAATTGCGAAAACGGTCCATTCGCCCCGCAACCGCGAGCTTGAGGCGGTTTTGCCAAACCGCATACCGCACCTGACCATAAACCCCGCCATCCCAATTGATAATACGGTCACGTCGCTGAACATCGTTGGTGTTGGGGGAAATAGGAGAGTTGGGGCCGTCAGAAAACAAAGTTCCGGCCGACTGAAGAAAATGGGTGCGATAAGAGCCTCCGACAATGAGATTTAACTTTTGCAGGTTCCATTCGCGTTGCCCGCTTACGTCCCAAAAGCGGGCCGTGTTGGCAAACGCCGCACCGCGAACCGTTTTGGTGCCGTTGACATCAATGAGTCCGACGCCGTTTACTATCTGTTCACGAAGCTGATTGAACAGCGGGCTGCTAACGGGCAATTGTACTTCAGCCGCCAAGCGAGAAGCCAAAGCTTGAGCCGCTTCAATGCTCTGATTGCCCGCTACAGCCTGCGGCAGGACGTAGGCGCCGGGTACCCCGCCGTCTCCGTTAGCAGCAAAAGCCCCGGGCAAAGCTGCTCCTGTGCTTAATCCGGTAGTACGGGCAGCCGTAAACACCTGATTCCAAACCGTATAATAGTTTTGGGCAAATGTCGGGTAACGGCTGCCGTTGGATTGAACGCCGGCGGCCATCGGGGCATTTAGCAAGCCGCTTGCCAAAGAAGCCATATCGTAGGCTTTGCCGCCGTAATCAAATACCGTATAAGCGCGCAAAAACCACTTGTCTGCCTTGAGTTCTAACCGATGTACATCGTATTTCATGCCACGTTGTGCATAGCGACTTGTACTTTGAAAAATACCGTTGCTGACGGCCAATTTATATTCATAAACGGCTCTGAGTTTGGGATTTATATGCCAATGCAGCGAGGGGTTGATACGATAATTTCCTGCTTTATAGTGGCCGTTGTTAAATAATTTAAACGGATTGCCAGAAGATTCGGTCCAATTGGCCATGTCGGCTTCGGTATAGCCTTGTGTGTAGATTCGGTAGCTTTTGTTGTCGTTGAGGGCAGTAAGCGCAGGAACTGAAACGGTGTTGCCCAAATCCCCGTAGCGATTCACGGCATTCCAGCCCGCCGGATTGCCTTCAGCGTTATTGAGCGGGTCGGAGCCGGCCAAGCCGCCTGAGGTCACACGTTTGATGGCGGCGTTATTGGACGATAAAAACTCGTCTGCTTCGAAGTAGTTGGCATTGAGTTTAATGGCAAATCGCTTGCCCATGACTTTAGCATACCGTAGCTGCCCGTCAATCATGGAGCGATTGCCGCCGCGTAAAGAAGCCGAAAACCCTTGGTAGTTGAAAGGGTCCTTGGAATGCAGCAGCAGCACTCCGTTGAAGGCATTGGAACCGTACAAGGCCGAATTAGCCCCGTACACCAAATCCGCACTTTCCAGATCCAATTCCGAGATCCCTACCCAATTGCCGTAGTAAAGCGAGGCTGTAGGAGAGGTTACATCTACGTAATCGGCTAATTGAACGACACGCTCGGCTTTGGAACTGTTGAATCCCCGGGTACTGAAACTTGTGATGAGCCAACTCGATTGACTCACATCAATGCCTTTGAGTCGAGATAAAGAGGAGATAAATTCGAAGGACGGCTGCCGCTTCAATTGGCGTTCGGTAACACGTTCTACCGTTACGGGTGTTTCTAAAAGCGGTTCTACGGTGCGTGAAGCAGAAACAATGACTTCTTTTAAATAGATAGTGTCCGGTGCCGCTGTTTTTTGGGGTAGAGAACTTTGGGCGAGTAAAAATTCAGTAGTTGTTAAAATAAGTAAAATAGGACTGAAAATTCGGTTCATTGGCTTGCGTTGTGTGGGTTTGTTTGCTGCAAACATAGACACAAAGCGTTGTCCGGGACAAACCTTTCGTCAAATTCGTCATTATTTCAGGGCTTAATCGGCATAAAAATACTGTTACTGTTTTCTCTGAAAATACGTTATTTTCGGTATCACTTACAGCCTTAATGTATTAAAATGATAACCGAATCAGTATTGTTCGGAAATAAAAAACAGTACGGGTAAAGAAGCATTTTAAGTTACTGTTTACGTGAGCCGGACTTAGATTTCTTCAACCTTAAAAATAAAATGGAACGACCTGCACACTTGTGCCATAGTTCGTTCCATTCAAGTACCAAAAATACCTTAGACAAACATAATCGCTCTTAAAACAGTTTTTCGTTCGGCGGTTTGATGCCTTTCAACCGAATATAAATAGTTGTTTGGCCTCGGTGATGTGTTTGGTGTTCAAAGCATTTGGCAAAAGCCGTTTCACGCGTCATGTCCCGCCCGAAGAGTTTGATCGTTTCGGTCAATTGAGCATCCGTTAACCCTTTCAGGCCGTTAATGGCAAAATCATAGCTATCCATGACGGTTTTTACCACCACCTCTTTTGAACTTGTCGCCGCCATTTTTTCGGCAGCTCCGCGTTCCATGGGAGATGTTTTTCCCGTAGCAGCAGCCGTAAACCCAAAATTGGCATCGGCCAAGTGCATCATTTGCTCGGCAAAGGAACGAATGTCCGGGGTCGGTTTCAGTTTGTAGCCGTCTTCCGGCATGGCATCCAGATACTCTTTGGTATAGGCTTTGGCCCGTTCCCACTCGGCCACTGCCTGGGCAACATTAGCCGTAGGTTTGGTGGTTGCTTTTCCCAAAAGCAACAAAAACATCATTCCAAGTACAACAATCCGGTGTTTCATACGATGATAGGTGTTTAAGCGTGAAAAAAAAGAAATTCAAATCGGTAAGCCATTATTGAACTCCCTGAATAGTATCAATCAACCATTTATTGTTTACATTCGTGAGTGTCACTAAGGCGGTTTTTTGTTCAAACAAAATCAAATAAAAGGTCGCTTTTGCCGTCGTTTGAGTTACGGGTTTCAACGTGAACTTTTCTTCATAATCCTGCGCCTGCAAAATAGGGTCGTAGCCGCCTTCGTTGTCTTTCTCCATTTTCTGAAAAAATACGGTGAGTTTTTTTTGCAGGCCGGCACTGAGTTCCGGGCGTTTGACGGCTTGTTTCCACCCGGTATTTACCCCTTTGGTAAGATACCAACTGTAAAAGTTATGGGCCGTTTGCGAAGCGGTTGGTGTTTGAGCGGTTGCCCACCCTTGACAAAAACACAGGAATACAAAAGCAAAAATTTTCATTACGGACGACGAATCGGTTTGATTTGACGGAACAATAATACTGTTTTAGAACAACTTTGTGAAATCCGGAAGGGTTAACAAACGTTAACAATAGGGGAAACGGGTTTTTGAGTTGTCTTTGAACAGAAATACAGTAAAAAAACGTTATATTCGTACAACAGTTTAACCTCTGATATGCTATGAAAACCCGTATCACCCTTTTTGTCACTGTCATGGCTCTCACTGCCATGTTAAGCAGCTGTTTTTATTCAGGCGGATACCGTGGCGGCTACGGCCGTGATTACTACGGTTCGCGTTATTACGCTCCTCGTCCTTACGTACGTGTGGTGCCGCCGCCGATGGCTTATCGTCCGCGCGTTTATGTCAATCCCCCTCGTTATAACTACAACTATCGTCCTCGCTACGAAAGCCGCGGGCGCTATCATTATAACAACCCTCGTTCGGGAAGACGTCGTTGGTAGGAATCGGTAAGAGATCAATAATCCCGTAAACTATAAAAAATGAAGAAGGCAGTTTGTTTATTGCTGTTAGGCTTAATGATTCAGGCAGAAGCGCCTGCGGCATCTGTAACCACAAAAAAAGCGACCGTTGCGGCCGCTTCTGAGAAATCATCGTACCGAAAACGCAAGCGCAATCGGCAACGTAAAGGTTTTATGTGGGGCCTTTTCCGCAAACGCAATGCCTGCGACTGCCCGAAACATTAACCTCATCCCCACCTTTTCTTCTTGAAGGAGAAGGGAGTTTGTTCCCTCTCCTTCAAGGAGAGGGATAGGGTGAGGTCCTTACGCCATTTCCAATTCTTTCGAATTACGTTTGCGTTCGTTTTCGTCCAAATAGATCTTGCGAATCCGAAGCGTCAGCGGCGTTACTTCCAAATATTCATCCTTTTGGATGTATTCCATCGATTCTTCCAACGAGAAATTGATTTTAGGGGCAATACGGACGTTGTCGTCTGACCCTGACGCCCGCATGTTGGTCAACTTCTTGGTTTCCTGCAAGTTTACCACAATATCGCCGGGACGGCTGTGTTCGCCCACGACCATTCCCATATAAAGCTCTTCACTCGGATCGACAAAGAAGCGACCGCGTTCCTGCAAACGGTCCAAAGCGTAAGGAGTTGCCGGTCCGGTGCCCTTCGAAATGATGGAACCGTTGATACGGCCCGCAATAGCGCCTTTGTGCGGCTCATAGGCCTTGAAGCGGTGCGAGATTACGGCTTCTCCCTGAGTCGCTGTCAGTACATTGGAACGTAAGCCGATCAACCCGCGCGACGGAATATCAAATTCTAAGTGTTGCAAATCACCGCGCGGCTCCATAACGAGCAAATCGCCTTTGCGTTGCGTTACCAGTTCGATCACTTTTCCGGCAGATTCTTCAGGAACGTCCACCACCAAAATTTCAATCGGTTCCAAACGTTCTCCCCGATCGCCTTCTTTAAAGATCACCTGCGGCTGACCTACCTGCAATTCGTACCCTTCGCGACGCATGGTTTCGATCAATACAGACAAGTGAAGGATACCGCGCCCGAACACCAAGAATTTATCTTCGCTTCCGGCAGCTTCCACACGCAAAGCGAGATTTTTTTCCATTTCTTTAAACAGACGGTCACGTAAGTGGCGAGAGGTTACGAATTTACCTTCTTTTCCGAAAAACGGCGAGTTGTTGATGGTAAACAACATGTTCATCGTAGGCTCATCTACGGAGATACGCGGCAGCGGTTCGGGGTTTTCGTACAAGGTAATGGTATCGCCGATCTCAAAATCTTCTAAACCCGTAACAGCACAAATATCACCGGAAGATACTTCGGCAGCTTTTTGGCGACCCAACCCTTCAAATACGTGTAATTCTTTGATACGTGACCGTTTTACACTCCCGTCTGACTTACAAAGTCCGACTTGTGAACCTTCTTTCAAAGTACCGCGGTGTACCCGACCGATGGCGATACGACCCACAAAAGAACTGTAATCCAAAGAGGTAATTTGCATTTGCGGTTCTCCTTCATTGAAAGGAGCAGCCGGGATGTGCTCTACAATGACATCCAATAAATACGAAATATCGTCGGTTGGTTTTTGCCAATCAGCACCCATCCATCCTTGTTTGGATGAACCGAAGACAGTTGGAAAATCCAACTGCTCGTCGTTGGCTTCCAAGTTAAACATTAAGTCAAATACCGCTTCATGTACTTCGTCAGGGCGGCAGTTAGGCTTATCTACTTTATTGACTACCAATACTACCTTTAAACCCAATTGCAGGGCTTTCCCCAACACAAAGCGTGTTTGGGGCATCGGACCTTCAAAAGCATCTACCAAAAGTACTACGCCGTCGGCCATCTTGAGCACGCGCTCTACTTCGCCGCCGAAATCGGCGTGGCCCGGGGTATCTATAATATTGATTTTTACATCTTTATAGCGTACTGATACGTTTTTGGAGACAATCGTAATTCCTCTTTCACGTTCGAGGTCGTTGTTGTCCAAAATGAGGTCGTCAAACTGTTGATTTTCTCTGAACAGTTTTGAATAATGGATAAATTTGTCCACCAAAGTGGTTTTACCGTGGTCAACGTGCGCAATGATGGCGATGTTGCGGATGGATTGCATTATGTGTTGTGTTAGTTGTTGAGCGCTGATCGATCACTAAAATAAACGGGCCGATACCGAATCAGCTTTTGGCCGGAAAAAGACCCGCAAAGGTACGGTTTTTTTATGAGAAACACAGATTATTACAATATTAGTCTTTCTAAACAAAGAATAGCGCATTTTTTTATCGGAATAATCCTAAACTTGTATGCGCTTTTTAAAAATAGCTTCGACCGGATTTTTTATCTTGGTTGCTAACCTCTTATTTTTGTTGAAATCATCCTTTTCCATGAAAAAACAAATTCGCCTCTTTTGCCTGCTGTCAGTCATTTGCATAGCTGTTGCCCATGCGCAAACTGCCAACTTTGTTAAAGACAATTATACCAAGCTGGACCGCCAAATCTCCATGCGTGACGGTGTCAAGCTTTATACCGTTATCTACGTCCCTAAAGATGCGGGTGCTGATAAGCGTTACCCCATTCTGATGGAGCGTACTCCTTATTCCGCAGGGCCTTACGGCGAAACCAATTACACTTCCAACGGTCCGGGACCGAGCAAATTGCTTTCGGAAGAAAAATACATTTTCGTTACGCAGGACGTTCGCGGACGCTACATGAGCGAAGGAAAGTTTGAGGAAATGACACCCCATAATTTCAACAAAAAAACTCCGAAAGACACTGATGAGAGTTCGGACACCTACGATACGATCGAATGGCTACTGAAAAACCTCCCGCATCACAACGGCAAAGTCGGTATTACCGGAATTTCCTACCCGGGCTTTTATGCCTCTGCGTCATTGCCGGAGGCTCACCCGGCGTTGAAGGCTGTATCGCCCCAAGCCCCTGTAACAGACGAATTTGTCGGCGATGATGCCCGCCATAACGGTGCCTTCTTTTTGCTCGATAATTTCAGCTTTCTGAGTTACTTTGACGCTCAGCCTGACAAGCCGGTGCCATCTTATGCCGGTATTTTCAGCAATCGCTCCAAAGATGCCTACGACTTCTTTCTGCAACTCGGCCCCCTCAAAAATGCCAATACTGCGAAATATTTCAATAACAAGGGGAAAATATGGAACGAGTACCTCCAACACGAAACCTACGATGACTACTGGAAATCGCGCAATATTCGTCCGGCCCTCAAGAATCTTAAACCGGCCACGCTTGTAGTAGGCGGTTGGTTTGACGCCGAAGACCTGTTCGGCGCATTGCGTACCTATGAGACCATTGAAAAACAAAGTCCCGAATCTAAAAACCAACTCGTGATGGGTCCTTGGACCCACGGTGCCTGGTCGCGTCCGGAATGGAGCGAATTCGGCCCCTTGAATTTCGGCAGCAATACCGCTAAGTATTTTCAGGAAGAATTGGAATTGAAATTCTTCAATTATTACCTCAAAGACAAAGGCGAATGGAAAGCTTCGGAAGCGACCATGTTTAATACAGGTACCAACGAATGGAAGACGTTTGATACTTGGCCACCCAAAAACAAAGAAGCCAAGGAGCTTCATTTTCAAGCCAACGGCAAACTTTCGTGGGAAGAAACCACGGCTGTCGAAGGATTTGATGAATACGTCAGCGACCCCGCGAAACCGGTTCCTTACACTGACGGCATTTTTGCCCGCCGCAACAACCAATACATGATCGAAGACCAACGCTTTGCCGCTCGTCGGCCGGATGTATTGACGTATGAAACGGATGCTTTGACCGAGGATATAACGCTCTCCGGTCCGATGACGGCTCACTTTTTTGCTTCAACGACCGGTACAGATGCTGACTTTATTGTCAAATTGATTGATATCCTTCCCGAAGATGCACCGAGTCCAAGCCCTAATCCTAAGGCGCTGACCATGGCCGGTTATCAGCGATTGGTGCGTGCCGAGGTGCTGCGCGGCAAATTTCGTAACAGTTTTGAGAAACCTGAAGCCTTTGTACCCAACCAAGTGACCGACGTAAAAGTACGGATGCCGGACGTTTTGCATACGTTCAAAAAAGGCCACAAGATCATGGTGCAGATCCAAAGTTCGTGGTTTCCGTTGGTAGACCGCAATCCGCAAAAGTTTATGAATATATCGGAAGCCGAAGCCAAAGACTTTCAAAAAGCCACTATTCGCATTTACCACAGCAAACAGCACGATTCGCACTTGCATGTGAATACGCTCAAATAGAGAAAGCATTGTAAGTTATGCGAAAAGGGCTTATTTTTGATAAAAATAAGGATATGACAGCTGAACAAACAGGAACTCCTAAGCGCCGAAATCGTAAAATTCCTGCTAAACTCATTCGAGAAGAGTTGAAAGGTGAACCTCTTTATTACAAAGGCTATAGAGGCGTATTGAATGGGAACAAAAAAATCGAAGAAATCATGGGAAGCAGCTCCTTGCAGTCGTATTTAGTTGGTTTGGTGTATGGCATTCTTTTCTCATTAATTAATAGAAAAAACTACATCATCACTACTAACGAAACAGGGCTGCATCTGGGGCATAAAAACAATCTCTCTACAGACATTGCCATTTTTTTGAAAAAAAACGTAGTGCTGAATGATAAATACTTTGAAATAGCCCCTGAAATAGCGATTGAAGTAGATGTAAAAATTGAAACCGATAAAGAGTTAGATTATATTTTTGCTAAGTCGGAAGAAATGCTGATGTATGGCACAAAAAAAATACTTTGGATTATCACCAAACACAAAAAAGTCTTTATCATAACCCAAGGCGAAACTACTCAAATCGTTGATTGGGACAAAGATATTTATCTAATGGAAAATATTACTATTAATATTTTCCGAATGTTGTCAGAAGAAGGGCTGACCCAATAACGTTGTCCTATTCCGAAAAGAGATGGCTTGAACATTTTTACACTTATTCGCCGGCCTCTTTTCGGAAATATAAACAAATAAATTTACTCTCTCACAAACGCTACATTACGCTGCAACCCATCCAACTTCGTTCGCTTCACCGGGGACCGACGAAAAATCTCCTGAAAGATTTCGTGGGTGATTTCTTCCCAATCCTTATTGGTAAACTCAGCCAGTTCAGAAGATAAATTAAACTCGGGTGTCTGATGCGGGCGGGCGAAACGAGTCCAGGGACACACGTCCTGACAGATGTCACAGCCGAATATCCAGTTTTCAAATTTGCCTTTTACTTCCTGCGGTATCGCTTCTTTGAGTTCAATGGTAAAATAACTGATGCACTTGCTGCCATCTACTGCATAGGGAGCCACGATGGCGTCGGTAGGGCACGCGTCTATGCAACGCGTGCAAGTGCCGCAGTAGTCTTTGACAGGCCCGTCGGGCCACAGAGCGAGGTCACAAATAATCTCGCCGATAAAGAAAAAACTGCCGATGTCTCGATTGATGAGGTTGGTGTGTTTTCCGACCCATCCCAATCCGCTCTTAGCCGCCCATACTTTGTCCATGACCGGGGCCGAATCCACAAAAACCCGACCGTTTACTTCCCCTATTTCCTGTTGTATCCGAAAAATCAACTCTTTCAACTTGTCTTTCAAGACAAAGTGATAATCGGTGCCGTAAGCGTATTTCGACAGTTTGAGATCCTCTTCCCCTTGCGGAAGCCGTTTTTCCGGATAATAATTCAGTAATACCGAAATCACCGATTTGGCCCCGTCTACCAATTTACGCGGGTCGAGACGTTTGTCAAAATGGTTGGCCATGTAGTGCATTTGGCCGTGCATTTGCCGATTGAGCCACTGCTCCAAGCGCGGGGCTTCTTCTTCTAAAAAGTCGGCGGTCGAAATGCCGCAGAAATCAAATCCCAATGCGGCGGCTTGGGTTTTGATGAATTGACTTCGTTGTTGTTTTAGGATATCGTTGGAAGTCATTTAATTTTGTTTCTTTGCAAAAAACTCACCTGAAGCCCTAAGTCACAAACCGATGAAGCTTTTTTCAGTCTTCTTTTTTACATTTTTCGTTTTTTCCGGGGCAGTTTTCTCGCAGGAAGCCGATGAAAAACACCCCATAGATATTGCCTTAGACAAATGTATGGATAAAAATCCGTCTACACAGGGAACAGTAGGTTGTTTGGACGAAGCCTATAAAAAATGGGATGCCGAATTGAACAAAAATTACAAAGCCCTTACCCTGAAGATGGACGCTAAACAAAAAGCAGCACTCTTGGCGGCGCAGCGTAAATGGATCGAGTACCGTGATTTGGAATTTAAAGCCCAACTTAGCGTTTACGAAACCATGCAGGGAACGATGTTTCAGCCCATGATTGTCAATGACCGAATGGAAGTGGTCAAAAAACGCGCTTTGGATTTAAAAAGCTACCTTGATTTGTTTGAAATAAAATAACTCAAACGAATTAATAACATTGAATGTTTTGATTGGGAAAAAATCCCTGAAAAGAAGATGACAACCGAAAAATACATTAATCCCTTTACTGATTTTGGCTTTAAAAAATTATTCGGCACCGAACTGAATAAAGATTTACTTATCGACTTTTTGAATGAAGCAGTATTGCCCGAGCATCACAAAATTGCAGATTTAACTTATTCAAAAAATGAGCAGATGGGTAGTACGGAAGTGGATCGCAAAGCCATATTCGACTTGTATTGCATTGGCACCAATAATGAGCGCTTTATAGTTGAAATTCAGAAGGCCAAACAGAATTACTTTAAAGACCGAAGCATTTTTTATTCTACTTTCCCAATTCAGGAACAGGCAAAACGCGGCGAATGGGACTTCAAATTGTCAGAAATTTACACGGTTGGAATATTGGATTTTGTCTTTAGTGAAGACGCTTCTGAAAAAGAAGTCCGTCATGAAGTGAAATTGAAAGACCAAAATTGCCGGGTGTTTTATGATAAACTAACTTTTATCTATCTTGAAATGCCTCATTTTACCAAGACAGAAAGTGAGTTAGAAACAACTTACGATAAGTGGTTGTATGTTTTAAAATACCTTCCTTACTTAGACGAACGCCCTCAAGCCTTAAAAGAAAAGGTTTTTAGAAAATTGTTTGAAGCTGCTGAGATTGCCAAATTTTCCCCCGAAGAGCAGGCAGGCTATGAGGCCAGTTTAAAATACTATCGGGATTTGAAAAATGTCATTGATACAGCAGTGGCAGAAGGAGAATCAAAAGGCAGAATCGAAGGCAAAATCGAAGGCAAAATCGAAGGTAGAATTGAAGGAATCATAGAAGGTAAGATGGAAAGCAAAATCGAAGGAATAAGTAAATCACTGAAGCGAGGAAAATTGACCATTGAAGAAATAGCCGAAGATTTTGAAGTTACGGAGACATTTGTGCTTCAAATAAAATCACAGCAAGACCTTTAACTATCCATCACAAACTAAAACCAACTGATCGTAATGAAGCTGTTACCCTCTTTTCTCCTCGCCGTTTACGTACTTGTTTTTCAGGCAAAAGCCCAAAAAACAGACGAGCAACTGCGCCAAACCGCCGATAAAATAGCCCATAAATACATCCTCACCGATGGACATGTGGATTTGCCGTATCGACTGAAAGTCAAAAATTTTCGTTTAGAACGTCAATATTTGGGCATTCCTATCAGTACCCCTGAGGGCGATTTTGACTATGAACGAGCCAAAAAAGGCGGGCTTTCGGCACCTTTCATGTCGATTTATATCCCGTCTTCGTACCAGCAAACGGGCGGAGCTAAAGAATTGGCTGATTCGCTCATTACGATGGTAAAGGGTATTGCTGCCGCTCACCCCGACAAATTTGCCGTGGTAACCACTCCCAAGCAGGCCGATGCCAATTTTAAAAAAGGGATTATTTCGTTTCCGATGGGCATGGAAAACGGGGCCCCTCTGCTGAAACTGTCGGATGTAGCCTACTTTCGGCAACGGGGTATCAGCTATGTGACGCTTACTCATGGTAAAGACAACCACATTTGCGACTCTTCTTACGACAGTACCTTTACCCATAAGGGATTGAGCGCTTACGGCAAAGAAGTGGTGAAAGAAATGAATCGAGTTGGCATTATGGTGGACGTTTCGCACGTATCCGATGACTCTTTTTATCAGGCGGTGGAGCTTTCCGAGGTCCCTGTGATTGCCTCACATTCCTCTTGCCGTCATTTTACGCCTACGTTCAAACGCAACATGTCGGACGATATGATCAAACTGTTGGGTAAGAAAGGCGGGGTCATCCAAATCAATTTCGGTTCGAGCTTTTTGGACGAAAATTACCGTCAACAAGCCGAAGTATTGCAGGAAAAATTCGGTAAAATGCTGAAAGAAAAAGGGTTGAAATTTAATGACCCGGCGGCGCAGGAGTTACTCAAACAATTTCAAAAAGAAAACCCGGTGTTGTTTGCCGATGTTGAAACCGTTGCCGACCACATTGACCACGTAAAAAAACTGACGGGCGGCACCAAAAACGTGGGTATCGGTTCTGATTTTGACGGGGTGGGTGACAGTCTCCCCACGGGTTTGAAGGATGTGTCGCAGTATCCCAACTTGATTTACGTGCTGCTCAAACGAGGCTATACCGAAGACGACATTGCCAATATCATGTACCGCAACGTATGGCGGGTATGGCAACAAACCGTAGACCACGCTAAAATGTAAATTCAAAAAATTGTTCGAAATAGCAAACGCGGATTATCACAGGTATTTTCAGCATCTGTAATGATCCGCGTTTTTGTTGACGATGCCGGTGTTTCGGGGTTCCTTTTCCGCCGTTACGCCAATACCACCATAAAAAGAAGGGTCAGTCCGGTGATAATAAAGAAAAGACCCGCGATTTGTTTTTTCAATGAAGTTGTCATGGCTGATGAATTTTTGAGTAAAACTACTAAAGCACGGCACGGTTGTCCGGTAAATTAGGCTGAACCGTAGGGAAATGCCGATAAACGGAGGAAATTCACCGGTAAGCCGTTTCTATCCGAAAAGACGCACCCGAAATAAAAAAGGTTGGAACAACTCCCGGCATTTAAAAATCAACGAAGGGAAATCTCACTTACCCGCAAATCGCCTACCTTTGTTTTATGCGAATCAATAACGAAACCGCCGAACGAATCAAACAGACCGCTGACATTGTGGAAGTGGTTGGGGATTTTGTGTCCTTAAAAAAACGCGGGTCCAACTACACGGCCTGCTGTCCGTTTCACAACGAAAAATCACCTTCGTTCAACGTCAACCCCGTACGTCAAATCTATAAATGCTTCGGTTGCGGCGCCGCGGGCGACTCCATCAAATTTATTATGGATATTGAGGGAGTCAGCTACGGCGAAGCCCTGCGGCATTTGGCCCAAAAGTACCACATAGAAGTAGAGGAAGAAGAGCAAACCCCGGAAGAAGTACTGCGCCAAAACGAACGCGACAGCCTCTACATCGTGCTGAATTTTGCCCAAAAATACTATCAGAATTTACTGATGGAGCACGAAGAAGGACAGGCGATCGGGTTGAGTTATTTCCGCAATCGAGGCTTCAATGACCCTACCATCAAATCCTTCGGCTTGGGGTACAGCCTCAACGATTGGGATGGGCTGACCAAAGAAGCGGCCCAACGCGGCTACAACGCCGAGTTGCTCCAAAAAGCCGGGCTGACGCTTCACAAAGAAGGCAACAACGATCGGTACTACGACCGCTTTCGGGGGCGGGTGATCTTTCCGATCCATAACGTATCCGGGAAGGTGATCGCGTTTGGGGCGCGCATACTCATCAACGACAAGAACCAACCCAAGTACATTAACTCGCCCGAAACGGAGGTTTATCACAAAAGCAAGATCCTCTACGGTATTTACCAGGCCAAAAACGCTATCCGCCAAGAGGATGTCTGTTACTTGGTAGAAGGTTATACTGATGTGATCTCCCTGCATCAAGCCGGCATTCAAAACGTGGCGGCTTCGTCAGGTACCTCTCTGACGGAAGACCAAATCAAACTGATTGCCCGTTTTACGCAGAATATCACCATTTTGTACGATGGCGATGCGGCGGGTATTAAGGCCGCCTTACGCGGATTGGACATGGTATTGGAGGAAGGTCTCAACGTGAGTCTTGTGACCCTTCCCGACGGGGAAGACCCCGACAGCTATGTGTATAAAGCCGGGGCGGAGGGCTTTAAAGCGCACGTGAAGCGGGCTACGAAAGATTTTATCACGTTCAAAACCGAAATGCTGCTTAAAGAAGCGGGTGATAATCCTTTCAAGCGCGCCGAAGCCATCAATGATATTGTGACGAGTATTACCAAAATCCCCGACCCCATCAAACGGCAGATTTTCTATAAGCGTACTGCCGATTTGATGAAAATGGACGAGCAAACACTCATTTCGGAAGGAAACAAATATCTGAGGCAACAACGCGAAAAAACGGCGGAACGTCCTTCGCAAAAGCCGAGGGATACGACATCGTCAAGATCAACGGAACGTCCGAAAGAAAAACCGCAGGAGCCATCCTTCGGCGGCTTTCCTGACAACTTTATTGAAGAGTTCGGAATTTTGACAGAGGATATTGCTCCTGATACTCAGCCGGCAACTCCGACTGTACCGAAACATGAGCCTCCCGTTGACCTGTTTAAAGCGCGTCTTTATTTTCAGGAACAGGCCTTTATTAAACTCCTGATTTTACACGGCCAAACGGAGCTGGAGGCCGGTATCTCGCTGTGTCGTTATTTGTTGCATGAGATCGGTGAAATTACCTTTGAAAATCCGCTCTTCGATCTGATTCTCAATATATTTCGCCAGCGGTTCAATGCAGGGGAGGTTCCTTCGACGGATTACTTTCTGGGGCATATCGACCCGGATATTCAGCGGATTACCATTGACCTTTGTACCAATCGGCATCACCTGAGTGAAAACTGGGCCAAGCACGAAATTGTAGTACCTACCGACGAAGAACTGCTGCACGAACTGGCCTTCAAGAAAATCCTTCGGTTGAAAATGGCCTATTCTGCCGATAAGATCAAAGACTTACTGAACCAAATGGGACAGATCAAAGGCAACTCGGACGAGGAATTTGCCCAAATCATTGAGATTCAGCGACAGTATAAGTTCTACAAAAACATCAACGACTTGGCCGCCAAAGAGTTGGGAACGGTAGTGCCGGGGTATTGAAATAGCTGTTCTTCTCAAGGGATTTTTACGAATCATTATTTTACCCTTCGTTTCTGCTTTTGTCAATGATGCTGTCGACAGCCGTCGTACTGACAAAAACAGAACCCTTTATTTCGTTCCATAAACCCCTTCCGATATGAAACGCACTTTTCCGAATTGGACAAACCGGGCTGTGGCCTCCCTGATTACCCTCTTGTTGTTTATCAATACCATTCCGAAAAATGAAAGTGAGACGGCCCCGATCAAGCGTTATTTATACGTGGCCACGCCGGGGATTCGCAACTATTTGGAATACGGCGGACATGGCTTGTTAGTCTTTGACATTGACGACAATTATCGTTTTGTAAAACGCATTCCAACGGCCGGCATTGACGAAAAAGGGGCACCCATCAATGTCAAAGGCATTTGTGCAAGTTTGGCGACCCAATGCGTGTACATCAGCACCATTCAAACCGTACAGTGTATTGATCTGGTCACCGAAAAGATAAAGTGGGAACGCAAATACGAAGACGGCTGCGACCGCATGGCTATTTCGCCCGACGGCAAAACCATTTATTTGCCAACGTTCGAGAAAGATTTTTGGTCGGTGGTGGATGCCGCTACGGGCGAGGTAAAACAGAAAATTGTTACCAAATCCGGCGCACACAATACCGTTTTCGGCCTGAACGGCAAGGAAGTCTATTTGGCCGGATTACGCTCTCCGTATCTCACGGTAGTCAACGCCCGAAAGCCCTCCGAAACCCGTTTGGTAGGTCCTTTCAGTGCGTCTATTCGTCCCTTTACGGTCAATGGCAAACAAACGCTGTGTTTTGTCAACGTCAATGATCTGTTGGGTTTTGAAGTCGGCGACCTTAAAACGGGTAAAATGCTGCATCGGGTTGAAGTGTCCGGTTTTCAAAAAGGCCCGGTCAAACGCCACGGTTGTCCCAGCCACGGGGTAGGGCTGACGCCCGATGAGCGCGAACTATGGGTAGTGGACGGCGCCAATCAGCAGGTTCATTTTTTCGATGCCACCGTACTGCCGCCGCGTCAAACGGGCAGTTTGGCCGTTCGCGACCAACCGGGTTGGGTTACGTTCAGTTTGGACGGGCGTCATGCGTATCCTTCCACGGGCGAAATCATCGACGTAGCCACCCACCGAATCATAGCTGCCCTTACCGATGAACATCAGCAGGGAGTACACAGCGAAAAATTAATGGAGATTCACTTTAAGGGCACTAAGCCGGTTCGCTTAGGCGACCAATTTGGATTGGGACGGGCAAAATAGGCTGCCCGTCCCTGAAGTGTAGAGTTTACCGTTTCTGAAGCCGACAATGCCGGCTTCAGAAACGGTAAACTCAAAACCGTAAACCTATTCAGTCTCTTTTGCTGTCGCGTTTTGCTTTTTTCTCAGCACGCTTTTGCTTCAGATCTTTCTCGGCTTCTTTTTTCTTTTCTTTGCCCGGTTTATCTTTTGACATAATCGTATAGGTTTAATGGAACAGTAATTTATCACTAATTTAAACTAATCAACTCAATCATCCTTAAAAATAGGCAAAAAACTGCGTTTTACCACTGATAGGTCTGACGACAGTCTGACCCGAATTCTCCGCTGCCTTTATTTACTTTTCAGAAACAGACCCTTTCTTAAAAAAGGCTCAAAAATTTCGGAGGTATTTTTGTTTCAAAACGAAGTTTTTCCTTCGTTATTGGATGCACGAAGCCCAAAATCCACGCATGAAGCCCCAAACGTCCTATCGGATTGAAGCGAGCACCGTATTTTTTATCGCCCGCAATCGGGTGACCCAAATCCTGTAGGTGTACCCGAATTTGATTTTTTCGCCCCGTTTCTAAGTTAACTTTCAACAGAGACCACTGCTTGCTGACACGAATGGTTTCGTAATGGGTAATCGCTTTTTGTCCCTGTCCGGGGTGTTGACTCGAATAGACAATCATCGCTTTGCTTTCGTTCAAATAAGAAAGTACGGTTCCCGCCGGTGGCACCAAAACTCCTTCGGCCACCGCCAAATAGGTTCGTTCTTTTGTCTCCGGCCCCCAAGTTTCCTGAAGCAACTTTTGTATTTTTTCGCTTTTCGCAAATACCATCACCCCCGATGTATCGCGATCAAGACGATGTACCACAAAGATCTTTTGTCCCGCATTTTGCTTTTTGACATGGTCGCTCAAGATCCGATAGGCCGTTGTCTCGCCGCGGTTGTCAGTGGCAATGGAAAGTAATCCTTCCTGCTTTTCAATGACAATTAAATATGAATCTTCAAACAAAATGGTGAGACCGGGATACGCCTTTTCTTTGCGTGCCTTGCTGCCGCTTATTTCCACTTTTTGATTCGGCAACAGTTGGTGATTGTATTGCGTCACCACTCGCCCCTCCACCAGCACCTGTTTATCGCGCAGCAGCGTTTTGATATTGTTTCGATTTTTGTGCGGCAACTGCGCTATCAAAAACGCCATCAATTCAGCGGGCTCGGTTACTTTTAAAAAAGCCGACGATTTGTCTTTATTCATAGCAGGCAGCGTTTTTTGCCGTTATTTATCCACGACAATCCCCTCAAAATCATCCAATCGCTTTAGTGTTAATTCCAAATACCCGTTCTTCCAAGCGTAAGTTACGGGTTGTGGATTGACCATCGAAAATACCTTGGAAGGCTGAAACGGTGTTTTTATTTTAAACGACAACTTATACAAAGGTAACGGTGAAAAATAGGTATTCCCGCTGAAACCCGTTAAGTTGACAAGGTGCAGCAGCAGTCCGTCCGTCGTTTTTTTATGGCTGTTTTCGGGGGTATTTTTGGTGTACTCTTTCAGAATCACTTCTACCCGCTCATGCGTATCGGTCTGCAACAGTTGCCCGGCTTCAGGAAAAACATGGTCAATCACATCCAACAAAATGTTCTTGTGTTCTTCGTAACCGTGCAAATAGTACAGTCGGCCCAAATTAATGGGTAAAAGAACGGCTTTGCTCTTCTCGTGTTGCTTCAACCCCAAGGCATAATAGCCCGTAGGTTCGTGACCGCCGATAATCTCCGGAGGACCGGGGCGCCCTTTGGAAAGGATTGGCAGCATTCTTTTGTCGGCACCGGCCAAATCGTACAGACCCAAATTAAACTTCCAAAACAGCATTTTTTGTTGGGCAAAACGCTTGAAAACGCTTTTGTCGTCGGGTGTCAAATAAAAACCGCTGCCTTCGTGCTCTTTGTTGATGATTTTTGCCCCGAACAATTGCTGCAAGGCTTCCGGATTATCAAACAGTGTCTGATTGGTCGCGATCAGGTGTACCCCCTGCCGGCTTGCTTCTTTCAATACCTGCACCGACGCTTTGCTCAAATAGGTAATATCCGGCAGGATCAACAGTCGGTAGTTGTTGATTTTGTCGGCCAAATGTTCGATTTGGGCATCCTCCACAATATCAAAGGGAAGGTGGGCTTCTTTGAGCATCAATTGTATGCCCCGATATTCCTGCATCGGAGGACCGCTCGGCCAAGCCCCCGGGGCAATCACCGCAATTTTGGCCACGGAGGTGTATTTGCCGAAATACGGCTCAAACTTCTTGTGGTGTGCATAAATTTTCCGAATGACGCCGTAATTCCGTTCGTCTTCGTATCCGCGCATATCGCCCATCATGCTGATGTCTAAGCCCGAACCGTTGGCTATATTTTCGTACAACCGAATGCTGACTTCCTCGGGTTCTACGGCATTGTACCGCGATTGAAAGGAGATTTGCTGAATACTGCTGTTGCTGATAATGTGGTCGGGGAACGAATTGACCGCATTGCCCACGTTGTCTGACGACATATACGGCCAATACGGCAAACTGTTGGTTTGGGATTCGTGACGGATAATGTCCACGTATTTGTCCAAGTACGTACAGATTGCGATCTGCGGGCTTTTGGATTTTACCAACGTGTGCAGGCGATGAGACCAATCTTCAACGGTAAACTTTTTAAATTCCAGGTATTTCTGAAACACCGCATCGGCCTTGTTTTCTTCCGTTGGCAAGGCTAAGCCCTGACTGTATTCTGCGAAGCGTTTTTTGTCGTATTCGTTTTGGTCAATACCGTGGTATTTGCCTTCGTAGGGATTATTGACCTGATAGCCCGGCATGTTCAGAAAAATTCCGTCTACCGCAAAACGGTCAATGACCTCTTCGATGATCTCAAAGGCACGGTTCTGTACGTAAGGCGCGTTGATAGACACCACATACATATCGGTATTAATGATACGTTCGCCTTTGGGTGAGATGTAGCACCAATCAGGGTGTTCTTTAAAAATACTTTCATGCACCCGACTGAAATCAAATCGCACCATCACCTTGATACCGCGCTGATGGCACCGTTGAATGACATCGCCCAGCATATTGCCTTTCATGTAGGGGTTGGTGTAATGAAAAGGCAGTTGGGTCGGATAAAAAGCCATGATGCCGCCCGCATTGATGATCAGGGTATTAGCTGAGCAGGCTTCCAAATCCTGCAACAAAGAGTCCGGATGCAACGTTGCAGCCTCGTAAGCCGGCAAATTTACCTGAATCACCCGCAGGTTATTTTGCTTCCACCAAGGCAGATCAGCAGGTCCCGAAGCCGGCTTAGTTTTTTGCGCAACACAAAGCGTAAGGGAAAGGCAATAAATAAAAAATGAGAACGGCTTTATCATGAAGTTACGAACCTGAAGATTCGGTTTGTTAACTTATGTAAAGTACAAAAAACGTCGGTTTTACCATTTAGGGTAATTTCAAGTTTAAGTAGGTTCTAACCGTTTTCATCAAAGAATTTGATTTCATCATCTAATTCGAATACATCATCATCTACGTTCAGCCAACCCAAAACTTTGATGAGTGTATCTTTATCTAACAGATTTTTATCAATAGTAATCACATACTGATCTTTTTCTGATTTTATAGTTAACGCGCTCATAATGTTCATCCTTTATTCAAACTTAAGGTAATATTCTGCAAAAACCAAAATCAATACTTCTCCCCGGCACCGCCGCCGCCAAAATCACCTCCGCCGAATTGGAGGCCTTGGTCGTTGGCCTGAATATTGGCCGTAATTTGTGATAAAACGACCGTTTCGATCCGCAGGGTGTGGTCGTCGGCTTCGTCTAAAGTCGCGCAGAAACCGTATTTCGGCGTTTTGAGCTGTTGCAGAATCCCGTAAACAACAGCCGCTACGACCAAGCCGCCTGCCAACATAGCCCACTCCGGAGGCAAAACCGAGTGGTAATATCGAACCGTCAGAATAGAACAAGTGAAAGCGATTACCCCCAACGTAAGCAAGGTGCGGTTGCGCCAACGGACACCGGTAAAAAGAAAAACCAAAGGAGTCAGAAAGGTGAAGGCCCAGAAGACAGGAGCAAACGAAATTTCGGGTGCAGGGGAGGGGAGACCGTTGAGGGCAGCATTGGCTTCTCTTACCACAAAGTAATTGCCGGCCGCATAAAACAACACCAAGGCCGCCAAGCTTACCCATTCCAAAGCCATAGCCCAATAAAAGGAGGCTTCTTTCTTGAGCAACGGACGAATGATTCCGTAGGTCAAACCGCTGCACCCCAT
Organism: Spirosomataceae bacterium; assembly: GCA_046329125.1. GTDB lineage: Bacteria > Bacteroidota > Bacteroidia > Cytophagales > Spirosomataceae > Runella. Next base: position 486,800 of record JAXLVD010000001.1, read on the forward strand.
CAAGGCAAAAGGAAGCAGGGCTTTTCCCAAAGGATTTTTCATCAGAATATCAACGACAATGTAGAGCGCCGTCAGAAAAGCCCCTAATGCCACTACCGGCTCGCCGAAACTGTAGGCGGCAGCCACCAAAAACGGCAAAAACAGCAATGCCCCCACCCACACTTGCTGAATGCTCAAGGCATCATAGATTTGATATATAAGCGGCATCAATGACCCCAAAATGCAGTATAAAAGGGCATTGTCAAGTCCTGAAAAATGAAGTTTACGCTCTCGGATAAAAAAACGTAAAGCAAACAAGATACCGGCTCCGTACAGCGCCGATACCACGGCAAAGCCACCGAACGACTCTCCCATCAGCAACAAAGCCGTAAATGAACTGCCGAACCCAAATCCCAAACATCCGAACAGAAACAGCAGAATCTTGATGAAAAAGTTGGGATTGTAGGGAACGTCGGTATGCCCTTTTTGAATCTCAGCAGCTTGCCCTCCGTCCAGAAGGCCCGCTTTCTGAAAACGTTTGACTGTATTCTGCGCGTATTGATTATAAAGCAGGGTTTCGTTATAGATTTTCATAGGTTCCGAAGTTGGGTTTTTAACGCTGACGAAGTAATTTTTTGTAATTGATAATGAATAGAATCACCCCCACCGAGCTTCCGATAAAATACAGACTTCCCAGCGAAAACCATATATCAGCATCGTCTACCCATCGGAACAGCAAATAGGTAAAGGCAATATAGCCGTACACCACCGCCATCAGCAGAAACAAAAACGACTGTTCCTGTTGGGCGTATTTAAAAAAGTACCAACAGCTCAGACCAAGCACCGGGACAAATACATACCACTCCTGCGACGTAAACAATCCCGCCAACGCACTGATAAACAGCAGATTTCCGCCTAAAAGCAAATAAGTAAAAGTAAAATGCCGTTTGATATTCCGTCGATCCAGCCAAAGACTGACCCCTACGGTCACGATTCCGAAACCCACGGCCGTGTACATCAGCGATTCGTTGCCGAAATCATTGCCTGTCATCACCTCCAAAGGGGTAACTGTCAACCCCACCCACGACGCCAACGCCGTTAGTCCCATCGACAAAACCCCGCGGTGATCAAAGCGATACGCACAGAACAAAAACAGAACAGCGGGAATCATCGTCGCCAACCCATACCGCGTACCGAAGAGGTTGTAGCGCCACTGTACATAGCCTTCCAACGACAAAAACAGAGTAGCGCCGATCAGCAGGACAAAATCGGTCAGTTTGGACTCGTTGTCGGTCATCCCGACGGAGAAAGGAGCACTGTGGCGATAAGTATAATAAAAACAACCAACGGTCAACAAAGCCAATACGGCAATAAGCGCATCGTGGCCAATGGTATCAATGTTTTTATAGATAAGGATCGCTGCCCCTGCTGTAAAGAGCAAAATACCCGCATAAAGAAGAGCGCGAAGCAAAAAATACAACGAAACCGGCCGATTTCGCTCGTACTGCTCCAATGCGGCTCGCTGCGCCGGGGTTAATAATTGACGTTGCCGCCAATCATCCAAAAGGGTGGTCAAAGGGTTCATAGATACAAAGGTGAAAAATTAGGCTGAAATCGAAAAATAGAATTATTTACCGTAACAATTATCGTAATGCATTATGAATCAATGTTATAGCGTCGTATCCAATTACACCTGCCAAAGAAAATACAATAATTTTAGAATTTTAATGGCTCTTTAATGCCTCAAAAAACTTTTCATCCTCTAATTTTGTGAAATTTTTGAACAAGGGTGAAGTATCCGGTGCAAAAATACAAGGATTGGAAAAGCGTTCCGCAAGATGATGCGACCTTTTGGCACTCTAAAACACCGTTGGAGCGTTTAAAGGCCGCCTTATTACTGAATAACTTTGTCCGTAAATTACAAGAAGCCGCTCGTAATGGACGAGATTTACCTGAAATTCCTCGAATTGTTAAACGAATTCGAGGTTAAGTACGTCGTTTTAGGAGGATATGCCGTCATTATCCATGGGTACGTTCGAGCCACGGGTGATATGGATATTTTAATTGAATCTTCGCCTGAAAATGCTGAGCGAATTATCGCAGCACTTATCAAATTTGGTTATGAGGTGTATGATTTCGAGATTTCTGATTTTGTTGGAATAGATAAAGTGGTAACACTCAATCCTTATCCTTTCAAAATTGAAATTTTGACAAGTACCCTTGGTGTAACTTTTGAAAAATGCTATCAGAATAAAAAGGTCATTGAAGTAGAGCAGGTCAAGATAAATTTTATAAGTCGTCAAGATTTAATTGAAAATAAGAAAGCAGTAGGTCGTCCCAAAGACCTCTTAGACATTGAAAACCTCCCCGAATCTGATTAGCGAACATACAAAATCTCAGCAATGCCCAAGAATCCCAACATCAACTCAGTCCTCATCATTGGTTCCGGTCCCATCATTATCGGTCAAGCTTGTGAATTTGATTATTCCGGTTCGCAAGCCGCTCGTTCCCTCCGAGAAGAAGGCATCGAGGTCATCCTGATCAACTCCAACCCCGCCACCATCATGACCGACCCCATCAATGCGGATCATGTGTATTTAAAACCGTTGGAGAAAAAATACATTATCGAAATTCTGGAAAAACATAAAGTAGACGCCGTTTTGCCAACCATGGGAGGTCAGACGGCGTTAAATTTAGCCATTGATTGCGATAAAGCCGGTATCTGGAAAAAATACGGTGTTCAAATCATCGGTGTGGACATCAAGGCCATCGAAACCACCGAAGACCGCGAAAAATTCCGTCTGAAAATGTTGGAGTTAGGCGCGGGCGTTTGCAAGGGCCGCACCGCCAAATCGTTTTTGGAAGGCAAAGAGATCGCCCAGGAGATCGGTTTTCCGCTGGTAATTCGCCCTTCTTATACCTTAGGCGGAACGGGCGGCGGTTTTGTCAACTCTCCCGAAGACTTTGACAAAGCCCTCCAACATGGCCTTCTGGCCTCACCGGTCCACGAAGTACTGGTGGAACAAAGTGTGATGGGTTGGAAAGAATATGAATTAGAGTTACTCCGCGACGGCAACGGCAACCTCATTATCGTTTGTTCGATCGAGAACTTTGACCCGATGGGTATCCACACGGGCGACAGTGTCACGGTAGCGCCGGCCATGACCCTTCCGGATACACTTTACCAGAAAATGCGCGATTTGGCCATTTTGACCATGAACGGAATCGGTAAATTTGCCGGAGGTTGTAACATTCAGTTTTCGGTCAATCCCGAAACCGACGAGATCATTGTCATCGAGATCAACCCGCGCGTATCGCGCTCATCGGCCTTGGCCTCTAAAGCTACGGGGTATCCGATTGCTAAGATTTCGGCCAAAATGTCGATCGGTTACAATTTGGACGAATTGATCAACCCGATTACGGGCAGCACCTCGGCCTTTTTTGAGCCAACGATCGACTACGTTATCGTAAAAGTACCGCGTTGGAATTTCGACAAATTCCCCGGCGCTGATCGTTCGCTCGGTTTGCAGATGAAATCGGTGGGTGAAGCTATGGGTATCGGACGTAATTTCCAGGAGGCCCTTCAAAAAGCCTGTCAATCCCTTGAAATACGCCGCAACGGTCTCGGGGCTGACGGTAAAGAACTGACCGATGTAGAAGCCATCAAGCACAGTTTGGCGCATCCGAGTTGGAATCGCCTGTTCCATATTTACGACGCTTTCAAAGTAGGTCTTTCGTTCAAAACCATTCAGAATCTGACCAAAATTGACCCTTGGTTTTTGCATCAGATCGAAGAATTGGTGGAGTTGGAAAAACAAATCCAACAGTACGACTTGGAAGATCTGCCGCCAAGCTTGGTGCTGACGGCCAAACAAAAAGGCTACGCCGACCGCCAAATTGCCCATTTGTTGGGTGTAAAAGAAAGTCGTGTGTACAAATACCGGCAACAGCACCATATCAAGCGGGTGTTTAAGTGCGTAGATACCTGCGCCGCTGAGTTTGAAGCCAAGACCCCTTACTACTATTCGACCTTCAGCGTGTCGCAGGATGAGCCCGAAAACGAATCGGTCGTTTCTGACCGCAAAAAGATTGTAGTACTCGGCTCGGGGCCCAACCGCATCGGACAAGGCATTGAGTTTGACTACTCTTGTGTACACGGCGTGTTGGCGGCGAAAGAAGCGGGTTACGAGACCATCATGATCAACTGTAACCCCGAAACGGTATCAACCGACCCGGATATTTCGGACAAACTGTATTTTGAGCCTGTTTTCTGGGAACACGTGCACGCCATCGTGATGCACGAAAAACCCGAGGGAGTGATTGTGCAATTGGGCGGACAAACGGCTTTGAAAATTGCCGAAAAACTGCACCAATACGGTGTCAAGATCATCGGCAGCAGCTTTGATACGCTCGATTTGGCCGAAGACCGCGGTCGTTTCTCCTCGCTGTTGCGCGATTTGAATATTCCCTATCCTAAGTTTGATACGATTCGTACGGCCGATGCCGCCGCTGAGATCGGCAAAAACTTGGGCTTCCCGCTGTTAGTACGTCCGAGCTACGTATTGGGCGGACAGAGCATGAAAATTGTTATCAACGAGCAGGAGTTGGAACAACACGTAGTGAAGATCCTGAACGACATTCCCGATAACAACATTCTGCTCGACCACTACCTCGAAAACGCCATCGAAGCCGAATCGGACGCAATCTGTGACGGTGAAAACGCGTACATCATCGGGATCATGGAGCACATCGAGCCGGCCGGCATTCACTCAGGCGACTCACACGCGGCCCTGCCGCCTTTCGATCTGACCCCCGACGAAATCCGTCAAATCGAAGAGATCACCATCAAAGTGGCCAAAGCCATGAAGGTGAAAGGGCTGATCAACATACAGTTTGCGGTAAAAGACGGCGTTGTGTACGTCATTGAAGCCAACCCGCGCGCTTCCCGCACGGTGCCGTTTATTTGCAAGGCTTACCAAGAGCCGTACGTGAATTACGCCACGAAATTTATGCTCGGTGATAAGAAAGTGGAAGACATTGCTTTCAAACCCGTGAAAAAAGGCTGGGCCATCAAGATTCCGGTGTTCTCCTTCAATAAATTCCCGAACGTGAATAAAGAACTCGGGCCTGAAATGAAATCAACCGGTGAAGGGATTTATTTTATTGACAGTCTCGAAGATGATTTCTTCCAAAAAGTGTACAGCGAACGCAATCTGTATTTGAGTCGATAACAATTTGTCAGACTGATAAGCATCTGAAAGCCTTCGTGAAAACGAAGGCTTTTTTTTGGAGAAAAATCGCTTATCGGCAAATCCTGAAAGCGTTTAGTCAGCCCCAAAAAAGAAGCAGATTCAGCACTTATCGAATTACAATTACTTTGTCTATTTTAGTGTCTTCGTTACGACATACCCTACCGGAACACTTTATAAAGAGCATTAATCAAAAACAGGGAAAAATCCAAGGCAATGAGCAAAGTAAACATTGAAAAAATTCAGACACTACACTAAAGAACAGCAAGTTGTTGTCTCTCGGTATCTACCTCTAACAATCAATCGAAGTGCTTTGATAGCCTTATTCTGTATGAATACCTCCATGAATTTAAAACCGTATTATTGTTTGCTCGTTGCCGGAAGCTGTGCGTTCCCAACCTTTGCCCAAAAAACAACGGGAGAGATTGACAGCCAAACGTTTGAAATTGAAAAAAAGAAGAAAATTGAGTTGCCCCCGGCCAATCGATTGTACAATAAACTCCAACCGTTTACGGGAGTGGAGGATGATCGAAAATTGAATTATGAGTTTCGAACTCCCAAATTGACGTTGGGTGCCCCGAAAATGACTCCGAATGTATTGCCGGTCAACGGGGGAAATAAGCCTAGCAGGGAAAGTGAATAAGAAAATAGCCTTGGACAAATATCATTTCATCAGGAAGTACCTATTGGAAATTGTATCCGAATATGAGTTGACCCACACAGACCTTATGGAAGCATTATATCAAAAGATAAAAGACAATTTTGACGGAGGGGTTCAATGGTATGGAGAGACGGTTAAACTTGATTTAGAGGCACGACAAATCATAGAAAGAACCAAAACCAAACCTGAAAAATATAAATTGAAAACCACAAACAGCTAACGCTGCTTGGTAATAGGGCAGTTGAAGGCAGCTTCCGGAACGTCGGTTATGTAGCTTTTCCTGATAGAGGGCATCCCACTGACGGCCTTTACCTGATCGGCAAACTGCTGAGAGCCTTAAAAAACAGCGCGGGCAAGATGCCCACGCTGTTTGGTATTTTCAGTCAAAAACTCGTTTAAACTATACTTTTTTAGGAACCAGCGAAACGGAGAAAGAAGTAGTTTGCAATGTTGCCCCTGTTACCGCTTCAAAAACGGTCATTTTTACCGTATATACTCCATACATTCCTGTGCTTTGATAGTGATATTTTCCATTCAAAGGCATATTATCCACTGCATCCAAAACCGCCTTTGTGTCAAATTTGATGAGTTCTGCCAAAACTCTTACGGATTGTCCGTTTGTACAAGGCTTTACGGCATACGCAGCATCAATACTTGAAAGTCCCGTTTCTCCGGCACGATAATCTCCTTTTACGGTAAAACTTGTAACAGGTAAACAGGCCGTTGTACCGCCGCCACCTGCCCCGGAACCGATTTCTTTTGCATTTTTGGAAGTCAGATGGGAATAAGGCGCTTGTGGGCTTACTTGTTCTTGGTTACAAGAGAACATCATAACGTTGAGCAGAACTGCTAAATACAACTTCATTTTCATAAAATTAATTGGTTTGAATGTAAAAAAAGAAACTGAAAAGACTTTATAACATCCATACGTTAATGTCAAATAAAGGTTGCGTCGCTATTTTTGTTTTTTCGGAACCGTCTTATTGATTTCATGGTATAACCTCCCTATTTATAACTTCAAGAAAGGTTATTTTACTTCCTGCGGCTATTTTTCGGTGCTTTAACCGGCAAAGTTTTTTAGGTAAATTCATAAAATAGCGGTAAAGTAAGGCCCGGTAATTTCAAGGTTTGCTCAAAATCAGCCAAAAATCCATGCCGAATAACGGGGTTCTTTAAACTGAATACTGCTTAGTTACAAACAGTGTCATTATTTCAAGGAACTGCCGGCATCAACTTTTTTCAATGATTTGCCCACCGTTAAACAATGGTATAAAGAGCGGTTACGTATTGGCACGCAGATAATACGGAACTGAAATTATAAAAACGGATAACAATGGATGCCAAGGAATACGACCCGACCACCAAACAAGGTAAAGTTTGTAACAGCATCGGTTATTGATTGTTTCGGAAATAGGTTGGACTTTAAGTATCATCCTCATTACCTCGCCCTTCTGAACACGACGAGTAAAATAATCCGATAAACCTTAACCGGGAGCAGCAGTAAATAACTCCGTCCGGGCATATACGGCACAATTTTTTGCTGCCAAAAAATTTCAGAAAAATAAGCAAAAAAAGTTGTGCAACTAATTGGTTGCGTGTATATTTGCAATCAATTGGTTGCTTATGTAAATCAAAATCCAATGAGACGAGATGTTTTTCAGGCAATTGCCGATCCGACGCGGAGATCAACTATTGGGTTGATTGCGTTGCAGGCAATGACTCCCAACGCCTTGGCTGAACATTTTAATAGCGGTCGGCAGGCGGTATCAAAGCACATTAAAATATTGACAGAATGCCGATTGCTTCGGCCGGAGCAATCGGGACGGAAAATTTATTATCACTTTAATCCCGCGAAAATGAAAGGAATCGACCAATGGTTAGAGCAGTTCAGGACCCTTTGGGAAGACCGTTTTAAGCAACTTGACGATGTATTATTAACAATCCAAAAACAAATAAAATCATGAACAATGCATTAATGATGGACTTTGCCGTAGACAAAGCCCACAACTCAATCACGGTAAAAAGAGAATTTGCGGCCAAGCTCCCCTTGGTGTGGGATGCCTTCACCAAAAGTGAGATTTTGGACCAATGGTGGGCTCCCAAACCTTGGAAAGCCCGCACCAAAACCATGGATTTCAGAGAAGGCGGCCGATGGTTCTATGCCATGGTCAGCCCCGAAGGCGAAGAGCATTGGTCCATCGCTGACTATGAAAAAATCCAACCTCAACAGAGTTTTACGGCTGCCGACGGTTTTGCCGATGCAGATGGAAACGTGAATACCGAAATGCCCCAATCCAAGTGGGAAAGCAGTTTTCAGGACAATGGAGATACCACTTTAGTGACATTTCAGATTTCATACACTGATTTAGCCCAATTGGAAACCACTCTGCAAATGGGCTTTAAGGAAGGGTTGACCATGGCCATGGAAGGCTTGGATGAACTCTTGGCGACCCATTTCTGATTTACCGCAAAATCGGAGGATATCCGGCGCATTTCCCCCCCTATATTGACGTTTTATACCTCCGATAGCTTCTGTATTCTGATTAAATTGCATCAGCAAACAGGTCGCTCATTTGACCTGTTTGCTGATGGATAATCAACCTTTTACCAAAAACTTTATATGAAAAAATTGACGGTTACCTATTGGATCGTTACGGGTATTTTTGCGGCTTTTATGCTCTTTTCTGCTGTTCCTGACGCTATCTCTGATCCGGCCGCCGTGGCTATGGTCACGGGCTTAGGCTATCCGACCTATTTTATACCTTTTATCGGAGTGGCAAAAATAGTGGGAGTGATTGCCATTCTTATCCCCAATTTCAACAGAATAAAGGAATGGGCCTACGCGGGTTTGTTTTTTGACTTGTTCGGCGCCACTTATTCTATGATTGCCAAAGAAGGCTTTCAGGTACCGATGCTCTTTATGGTACTGCCCATGGGCTTTTTATTTTTGTCTTATTACCTTTGGCATCGAAAAAGTGAAATGCAGGGTTGAGCATCGCTAAAAACGGAGCCGCCGGTACCCATGCAAGTGTCGGATGATTCATACGGTTCATACAAATGCAAAAGCAGTACTATTCCCGCCGCCTGTCTATTTCTGAAATTACGTTACAAGACCGGGAGTTTATCCTCGAATTGGTAAACACGCCGGAATGGATCCGATTTATCGGCGAAAGGAACGTTAAAACGGAAGAAGCCGCCATAGCCTACATCCAAAAATTACTGGATAATCCAAACATTACTTATTGGGTAATAAAACTGAAAGAAGAACAGACTCCGATAGGGGTCATTTCTTTTATCAAACGAGACTACCTGCAACATTATGACATCGGCTTTGCCCTGCTTGCCGCCTATTCCAAAAAGGGGTATGCGTTTGAGGCCGTTTCCGCCGTATTGGACGACTTGGTCAAAGACCCGACTCACACCCATATTTTGGCAACCACGATTAAAGAAAACAATAATTCCATCCGTCTGATTGAAAAACTCGGCCTCCGATTTGTCAATGAGTTTAATTTAGATAAGGATTGCTTAGCGGTCTACTCAGTCACTACTGACCAATTGGCCGTCAATTTGCTTACTCATCGTTTTTACAACCTGTTTACCAATAAAGACCCGCAAAAACCCGATTGGGATACTATGCCGTCTCTTTGCTTACCGACGATACAAATCATTAAGAAAGCACAGCAAACGGAAGAGGTGTATGACTTACGGTCGTTTATAGCCCCAAGGCAAAAGATTCTTTCTGACGGAACACTGACCGATTTTGAAGAGTACGAAACTGCTTCCGAAACTCGTGTAGCCGGTCGGATTGCGCACCGATTTTCCAATTACGAAAAGAAAGGGAACCTCAACGGGGTTTACTTTCAGACCAAAGGCCACAAACTGTTTCAATACGTAAAGACGCCGGCAGGGTGGAAGATAAGTTCGGTGATTTGGGAAGACGAAACTGTTTGAGACAATGTGTTGTCGAAATGATAAACAGTCGCTTTCAATCTATAAAGTCAGCTATAGGATCCACTGATTCAAGATTTAATAAACTCTTCTATGAAGACGCAAGCTATTTACTCACCACTGAATGAAATCCGCCAACTGTTTGAATCACAAGGTGATGAACAATACTACGGCGAGGATGTAAGTCAACTTGAGCATGCCGCACAAGGGGCCGATTTGGCCCGTAAAGGGGGATTTGATAAAGAGGTGCAAGTGGCCGCCTTTTTGCACGACATCGGCCATTTAATGCCCGCCGAAAAAGAGGAAGAACTGATGGAGATGTACGGTCGTAAAGACCACGAAGAAATAGCGGCGGATTGGTTACGCGAAAAAGGTTTTCCTGAAAAGGTATGCATTTTGGTGGCCAACCATGTCAATGCTAAACGGTATCTAACCTACAAAAATCCTAAGTATTTTGCAGGTTTGTCAGAGGCAAGCCTTAAAACACTCGAATTTCAGGGCGGCCCCATGCCGGCCGAAGAGGCGGAAGCTTTTGAGAAAAACCCTTACTTTGAGCTCATTATCCAAATGCGCCGTTGGGATGAAGCCGCCAAAGTAACGGGATTGCCAAAACCCGACTTGGAAACCTATTTAGCTTTGTGCGGAGAAGTATTGAGGTAAGGGAGTTACTGCTTTTTAACCGGAAGATTTGGAAAATAGACACAGAGTGTACCTAAAGACAATTTGTGTGTGTAATTGGGTCTTTATAAAAAAGTTAAAGATTGACAAGTCGGTACCGTTTTTGATGCCCCGGGTACTGATGCAACTCTTAGAGCAGTTGCGTTTTTTACCCCGTAACTGATGTTGATCTAAACCTGCCATTTCCCTTTTATATTATCCAAATATTTGTCTCCCGAACCGGTATTCAGTAAGAGCACCTTTTCGTCTTTCTTCAACCAACCCCGGTGTAACAGTTTTTTGTGGGCGGCCCAAATGGCGCCCCCTTCGGGAGCAACAAACAGCCCTTCATACCGACAGATTTCGCTGATCCCTTCCAATAAGTCTTCTTCTGAGACAGCAATCGCCGTACCTGCTGACTCTCGCATTACTTGCAACATAAGCGGCTCTCCAATGGGTCGTGGGACAGCCAAGCCGTTGGCCAGCGTAGGTTTTCCCACGTATTGTTTGCTGTTTGGTTGTTTTCCCCAAAACGTATCGACTATGGGAGAACAATTCTCTGTTTGTACGGCTACCATGCGCGGCAAGGATTGGTCCGGGGACAGCCACCCCAGCGCCTGCATTTCTCGAAAAGCTTTCCAAATACCGATCAGCCCCGTACCGCCGCCGGTAGGGTAGAGAATGACATCGGGCAATTGCCAATCCATCTGCTCGGCAATCTCGTACCCCATTGTTTTTTTACCTTCCAAGCGATAGGGTTCTTTGAGCGTTGAAACGTCAAAAAAGCGCCCGTCGCGGTTCATTTCCTGCACCTTGGCGGCGCAGTCGTTGATGAGGCCGTCTATTAAAATCAATTGTGCCCCATATCCAACGCATTCTTCCTTAAAAGCTTCGGGCGTATGCCGAGGCATGACCACTATCGCTTCCAGTCCGGCTTTTGCACAATAGGCGGCCATTGCCACGCCCGCATTACCTGCCGTAGGAATGATACACGCATTTTTTCCCAACTCTTTGGCTTTGGAAACAGCCATGCACAAACCGCGAGCCTTAAAGGAACCGGTCGGGTTTTGGCCTTCGTCCTTTAAAAACAGATGTTGGACGGAATGAGCTGACGCCAAACGATTCAGTTTTAAAATTGGTGTAAAGCCTTCCCCCAAGGTCACTTGATTTTTGGGCTCAAAAACGGGCAGCAGCTCTTGATAGCGCCAAAGGGTTGGTGCTCTGAATATCAATTCTTGTTTAGAGAGCCCCATTACTAAATCATATTGACTCAATAAGGGCATGCGACAACAGCCGGATACTGTTTGAGTAACAAAGGCCGAATGAGGTTGTCCGCATTGGGAGCAGGTAAGGTGGCTTAACAGCGAGGTGGCTTGGGCTACTTTCATTGAAATGGCTATTTTTCCGAAAGTTAGAACCAAGCCGAAGCCGGCACAAACGATGTTTTGGGATGAGTTAGTCCGTTTTGGAATACCGACTGCGCGTAAACCGAATAAATTCGTTGACCTGGCTATTGTTTTCGGTTCCCTTGCGCTGAATAAAATGGAAGGTTCTTTGGATAGACAAACCCTTAATTTTGACTTCGACCAAGTCGCCCGTAGCCAGTTCTCTGACAATAGCACGATGAGGCATAAAAGCCGGACAAGTGTCAGCCAATACGAAGTTTTTAAGTGCTTCGGTTCCTCCTAATCGAATCAAAATAGTCAGATCTGAAAGGCGAACACCTTGTTTCAGCAATTCATTTTCAACTACAGCAAGCGTACCTGAGCCGTTTTCACGCAAGGCCAAAGGAATGTCCAACAATTCTTTCAACGTCAAAGCCCGATTTCGTAAAGGACTGTTTTTAGAACACACAATTAATACATCGTCGGTAGTAAAGGGCGTGTAAGTCAAGGTATTGACACGGTTTAATCCTTCTACGATGCCTACGTCTATTTCGTGGTCCAGCAGGGCCGTTTGGATATTATCCGAATTTCGATTGAGAACACTCAGACGCAGATGAGGCTTTTCACGTAAATAGGCTGACAACACCGAAGGTAACACATACAAACTGATAGTTGTACTGGAGCCAATGGCCAATTTGGTCGGAGGCAGAAAATTTTCGTTGATGTGCTGCAATTCATGATGCAACTCATTCTTCAACTGCGTCGCCTCCAATAGTTTATTGTAGAGAATCTGTCCCGCCTGTGTCAGACTGATGCTGTTACCGTGTCGCTCAAACAGTCCTATTTTATAATGATACTCCAACGATTTGATATGCTTACTGATGGCCGATTGGCTCAAAAACAGCACTTGGCCGGCCTTTGTAAAACTTAGCAGGCGAGCTACTTCCAAAAATACCTCGTGATGCAGCGAGAGCATATCTGTTTATCAGCAAAAGTGTTGCTATTTCTCCAACAACATGGCGCCGTAAGAGTATCCTCCGCCAAAGACCGTGATCACGATACGTTGGCTTTTTTGGAAACGCGACCAATTTTCGGAGAGCCCGATGGCACATCCGGCACAACCCGTATTGCCTAAGTATTGAATATTGGAAATTAATTTGTCTTCCGACAACCCTAAGGTATTCATTACGTTCATACTGATGCGCAAATTGGCCTGATGGGGCAATACGTAATCGACATCTTCGACCGTCAGCCCGCAACGCTCCAATACTTGAAGGCTGGCTTTGGGCATGTAGGTACAGGCATTGATAAACACATCCCTTCCGAATGGCATGATCACGCCCCGTTCGTTGGGCCGCAATACAACCGCTTCCGTCGCCTTGCCGCTGGTAGCCGCTCCGCCGGTCAGTAAAGCCCGAATCTCTAAATCACCTTCGCTGATGCGCTCTTTCGAGATAAGCATCGCCGCCGCGCCGTCGCCCCACAAATGCCCCGATACGGTATCGGTCTCATTGTAATAGCCCGTATTATGCTCCGACGTAATGACCAAAGCTTTGGTCGCTTTATTCATGGCAAAGTAGCCCTCTGCCACTTCTATCGCATTCAATAAGGAAGAACAAGCCGAAGAAATAGTGACTACAGGAATATCAGGAATTTCAAGATAATGCTGAACCGCGTGACCTAACGTGACAATCGCATCATAAGCCGTGTAGGTAGCTCCTATAATTAAATCTACTTCTTTAATATCAATTTGAATATTATCCATTAACGCCTTCACCGCTTCCACCCCCATAGTGTGCGAATTTTCGGCAGAAGCAGCTTTACGACGAAGTTGGATACCGGTACGCTGCACAATCCATTCGTCGGAAAGTCCGTTGAGTTTAGTAAAATGTTCGTTATCAACTACTTGTTCAGGCAAATAGTGACCGACCTGATGAAGATACATACTGTGGTTGGTTTAAACCTATACTTTAAGGGCCGAAAGTTAAACATTTCGTAGAAACCATGGTACAAATTATTGAAATCTTTCAATAATGTCATGGATAGGTACAATTATTGAGGGCTTAAACGGAGATAAGAAATGAAAGTAAATACCTAACTGCAAGTCCTAAAAATAAAATCTGTAGAGAAAATAACGTTCGGTGATGGAAAGTAGCGTATTTTTGCCCGATACCGACCATCGTCTAACCATTGTCAATGCCGCCAACGAAGTTATTACTTGTTGTTCCTTGCTATAACGAAGAAGAAATTCTCGATAAAACCCACCGTGTCCTCCGTGAATATGGCAATCGTTTAGTGACCGAAGGAATGATCTCTCCCGATAGTCGGATATGCTTTGTCAATGACGGAAGTCGTGACCGTACTTGGTCGCTCATAGAAGACATTTGTCGTCGGGATCCGACAAGTATCGGCGTAAAACTGTCTCGTAATTTCGGCCATCAAAGTGCGATTTTGGCGGGTTTGATGCACCATACGGCTGATTTTGACTGCTTTATCACGATTGATGCCGATTTGCAGGACGATGTGGAAGCCATCGGACAAATGCTCGAACAACACCGCAACGGCGCTATGGTCGTGTACGGTGTACGCGACGACCGCAGCAGTGATACCTGGTTTAAGCGCACGACCGCCGAGTCGTTTTATAAACTCATGCGATGGATGGGCGTACCGGTGGTGTTCAATCATGCCGACTTTCGCCTAATGGACCGCCGCATTTTAGAAGAGTTTGCTCATTTTAAAGAAGTCAATCTTTTTTTGAGGGGTATTATTCCCTTGATCGGGTTTCGTTCGGAAAAAGTTTTTTATAAACGTTTTGAACGGGAAGCCGGCGAAACCAAATATCCGCTCAAGAAGATGCTGCTTTTTGCGTGGAACGGTGTCACTTCCTTCAGTACGTTTCCGATGCGATTGGTGCTCTATTTCGGCGTTTTTAATTTTCTGATCGCTATTTTGATAAGCGTTTACATCGGTATTTCTTATGCTTTCGGTAATACGGTAGCCGGTTGGACCTCCATCGTGCTTCCCATGACCTTTTTCAGCGGTGCCAATATGATCGCCATCGGGTTGATCGGAGAGTACGTAGGCAAAATTTACGAGGAAGTAAAAGGAAGGCCGAGGTATATTATTGAATCAGTTGTGAATCAGACGTCAGAAGTAGGAAGTCAGAAGTAAGAAGGGGAGTTTTGAGAAGTGCAGAATACCAAAAACTTACCTTCTATGTTTAAATTCGCCATTCACCTTTAGGATTAAATGCTCAAAACCCTGCAAAAGCCAATTTTTCAAGACCTGTTTAATGTCGGATTGCTGACAGTCGGTCTATTGCCGTTGTTGGCTTTGGCCTTTTACAATCATCCTTCTCCCGTTGACGATTACTGTTATATAGATACGGTATTCAAGTACGGCTATTTTGAGGCCATGAATTATTACTACACCGGTTGGACGGGGCGGTATTTCGGTATTTTGCTCAATCATTCCAATCCCCTGATCATTAAATGGGCCGGCGGCTTCAAAGTTCTTTCTTTTGTGTTGATTTCGGGGGTAGCCGGCAGTTTGTATCTGTTGATTCGGGAGTTATTTCCCAACCGGTCCCGGCTTAGCACGGCGGGGCTGACGGGCGGCCTTTTTTTTCTGCTTGTCCTGAAAATCATGAGTATTGTCGAGGCTTTCTATTGGATGGCGGCTTTCGTTACTTATACCGTTCCCAATATCTTAACGGTGTATTGGCTCGTGGTCATGCTTCGTTGGTACCGACTTCCTGAAGGAACTCTGAAAAAATTAACGGCGGTTTGGGCCGGTTTTTTGGTGTTTGCCGTTATCGGCAGCAGCGAAACCAACCTGACCATCATGGTACTTTTGGTGGCGGGTTGGTTTGGCTATCAATTGGTGATACATCGAAAATGGGATTGGTTTGCCGTATTTCTCATCGGCGTGACTGCTTTTTCGTGCTATATTTTCTTTACGTCTCCCGGCAATGCTCAACGCTTGGGAGGGAACCCGGAAGGCCGGAATTTCACACTTTCGACCGTTCAATCCCTTAAAATGTTGGTAAAATTGGCGGTGGATTGGGTATTCCGTACACCACTGTTGGTATTTACCAGTCTATGGATCGCCGTTTTGCCGGCGGTTTTCAAAATGGAAGGAAGGGTAAACCGCTATTTTTCCGCTCCGATTTGGACAACGGCCTTGGCTTATTTCGGTATCCTTTTTGTCCAAATTTTCCCGTCTTACTACGGTATCGGTATCGAGCCGGCCCCGCGGGTCATCAACTCGGTTTACTTCTATTTTCTGATCGGCTGGTTTTACAACGTAGCGGTATTGGTTAAGTATTTGTACGAAAAAAACGGGTTGGGGGCTCAAAAATGGTATTTACCTCCCTCCATCAAAGCTGTGCTGGCCTTGTTGATCTTAGTAAGTGCGTTGTTCAGTCAAAACTTACGGATGCTGTACGGAGATTGGTTGCGCGGACGGGCGGCAGCCTACGATGCGGCGCTCAAAGAACGATATGCTTATATTGAAAAAACACCGGGCGATACGGTCTATGTGGCTCCTTTAACCTCCCGCCCGCAATCGCTTTACATGGACGATGCCAACCCCAACCCGAATCATTGGTGGAGCAAATGCATGGGAGGCTATTTCGGAAAAAAAGCCGTTGTTCTGAAACAAACGGAGTCCGCCGTCGAGAGTCCATAGAGGCCGTTTGCTATTTTTCGGTTTTTCATTTTTCTGTTTATCCTTTTTAGTTTGACTCCATTTAAAAAATATATCGCTTTTATCTTTGTGTTGTTGCCTATTGCCGTTTTTTACGGTTTTAGTATAGCTTACAGCACCAATGTCCCTTGGTTTGACGACATTGAAAATATTCCTTATTTTCTTAGCCGTCTGCTTGATGCCTCCGATTGGTACGCGCGAGCTGAGGCTTTTCTCCGCCCCAACAACGAGCACAGAGTGCTTACCGCTCGGCTCATAGTTTGTCTTAACTATCTGTTTACCAATGAAATCAACTTTCGCCAGCTTGCTTTAACAGGGAATCTAACCGTATTGGGGATTTTTTTGCTGATAGTCCGAGGCTATGTAAAAAGCAACGGTTCTTATTTGATGCTTATTCCGGCCGCCTTCTTTATCTTCAATCTGCAGTTTTACAGCATGACCTTCATGACCATCATGTCACTGCAGTATCAGCTAATTATCTGTGAGGTATTTTTGAGTTTGTATCTGTTAGTTAAACCTACTCGTTCCGGTTTTGGGATGGCCATAGCCGTAGCTGTTTTAGGCACATTCAGCATGGGAAACGGCCTGATGGTTTGGCCAACGGGAGCACTGTTATTGCTTTATACCGGTCAATGGGGAAGATTAGCTACGTGGCTGATAACGGGCACGTTGGCCATAACAGGCTATTTTTCAGGTTACGCCTTTGTACAGGGGAACGACGAGGGATTTCAGTATTTCTTCCAACATCCCTTCAAAGTCATTATCGGCTTTTTCGCCTTTACGGGCGGTATTTTGGATTGGTTTCCCCGTATTTCCTTCGAAAAACGAATGATATTGCCGGTAGCAGGCGGGCTTTTTATTTCGCTCTTTTTTGTATTCTATACCCTCGGTGCAGTAAGTACTTCTGCTCGTTGGCGCACTCTGTTTTCAGCCAAAATCACCCGATTTTACCTGCGTATTCCTTATTTCCGACAAACGGAACCCCGTTGGCCGGTATTCTGGGTGGGCTGTTTTGTTTATTTACTGATTACCAGTGCCATGGTTGTTTTCTTTCGAACGCGTTTCGATTATCAGTTGGTACTTTGGGCTACGTACAAGATATATCCGGGAACACTCATGGCCCTCACCGTCTTGTTAGCACTGCAAATAGCTCCCCCCGCTTGGCAGAAAATCGGATTGGGAGCCGCTATCTTGGCGGCTTTGGTTTCTTGGGGCTCGTCCTATCGGTATTTTTTGCCGCAGGTTCAGCAAGACCGCAAACAACGATTGGCCTTTGCTTTCAACCAACAGCGCAACGGGGTGGGATTAGGTGCCGAAAAAAACTCTGATTTTGCCAAGTTTATTGTCACGACGCTGGACAGTGCCCAACACAAAGGGTTTTATCAATTGCCGCAACCGTTGCTTCACCCGCAGGAAGAAGCCCTTGAAGCTTTGATGCGCGATACTACCCGGACTTTAGAGAAAATACCGGTACAGGTAGATAATCAACCGGGCACGGTGGTGGTGAGCAATGAAACTTTAGGGTACGAAGAAGGAAAAAATACGGGCGTATTCGTCGTTTTGGCCTCTTCTGACCACTTTTATCTGTTCTCCGCTCCCGCTAAACAGGATTTCAGCAATCCCCAAAAAGGGTTTGTTGGCTATTGTCCCAAAGGCCTTTTGTACAATGAAACCTACGAAATAGGCGTTTGGACGGTACAAAAAACAGGAAGTCGATTATACAGAACGGGACAACGCGTCACCGTCAATTAGCGATTTTTTTAGGACGTTTCTCTACATTTGTCACACAACATAACATTCATCCCTTGTCTTCTCCTCAAATCTCGATAGTCGCGCCGCTTTATAACGAGTCTGAGTCGTTTCCGCACTTGGTGCAGCGGCTTACCCAACTTATGGACAGCCTTCCTCTGACGATTGAGGCAGTTTTGATCGACGACGGCAGTCGCGACACCACAGCGATGCAAATGCGCCAAATCGCCTTGACCGACCCTCGTTATCATTGTGTATTTCTGTCGCGCAACCACGGCCACCAATTGGCCTTGACGGCAGGGTTGGCCGCCGCAAGAGCCACGGAAGCTCTTTTTATCATTGACGGTGATTTGCAGGACCCGCCCGAATTGTTGCCTGAATTTTATAAAAAATTACAGGAAGGCTATGATGTGGTGTATGCCGTGAGAAGAAAACGCAAAGAAAATATCATTAAACGCACGGGTTATTATCTCTTTTACCGCTTGCTGAAATCCATTTCTTACGTAGATATTCCGCTCGACAGCGGCGATTTTGCCCTCATCAGTCGTCGTGTAGCCGATGTGTTGAATCAGATGCCCGAAGAAAGCCGTTTCCTGCGCGGGATGCGGTCTTGGGTAGGGTTTAAACAAACCGGCTTCGAGTACGAGCGCAGTGAGCGCGTGGCAGGAGAGTCTAAATACAGTTTCAAACAATTATTCCGACTGGCCTATAACGGCATTTTCAATTTCAGCGAATTTCCCATCAAATTCATGACGCGGGCGGGCGGCGCGGCTATCAGTATTGCACTCATCTATTTTGTGATCGTCATCATCAAAAAACTGTTTTTTGCCGGTATTATCGAAGGATTTACGGCCTTGTTGTTCGTCATTATCCTGTTCAGCGGCGTACAACTGATGTCGTTGGGAATTATCGGCGAATACGTGTTGCGCATCTTTTTT
This sequence comes from Spirosomataceae bacterium, assembly GCA_046329125.1. GTDB lineage: Bacteria > Bacteroidota > Bacteroidia > Cytophagales > Spirosomataceae > Runella. Next base: position 506,073 of record JAXLVD010000001.1, read on the forward strand.
CAATCCAAAGGCCGTCCCTTGTATGTGGTAAAAGAGGAAATTGTGGAGGGGGTGCTCAAAGAACTGCCAAACAGAAAAACTGAAAAACTGAAAAACTGAAAAACTGAAATTTTTACATCTGCCTGGCTTTAAAACGGGGTTTAGTTCTTCTTTTATATTTTTCAGTTTAACATTTTACATTTTTCGGTTTTAAAAACCATGCTATTCAATTCAGTCCAGTTTTTACTGTTTTTTATTGTCATTACTCTCGCTTATTACAGCTTGCGTTGGAATAACCGCTGGTTGTTACTGTTGTTGGCGAGTTGTTATTTTTACATGGTTTTCAAGCCGATCTATATCCTGATTCTGTTTGCGACCATCATTATTGATTATTTTGCGGGGATTTGGATCGCATCGGCTTCGGGAATACGACGAAAATGGCTGTTGGTACTGAGTATAGTGACCAACGTAGGTATTTTAGCCATTTTTAAATACTTTGATTTTTTTGCCGAAAGCTTCAATGCGGTCAGTTGGAAAATGGGTATAGCGTGGAGTTTGCCTATCTTAAAACACCTGAATCCGGATTTGATCTTACCCATCGGTTTATCGTTTCATACGTTTCAGGCGATGAGTTACACCATAGAGGTGTATCGAGGCAACCAAAAAGCCGAACGTCATTTCGGGATTTACGCGTTGTACGTCATGTTTTACCCGCAGTTGGTCGCCGGGCCGATTGAGCGACCGCAAAACGTGCTGCATCAATTTCACGAAAATCATCCGTACAATTGGGAAAACGTAAAAGCGGGATTGATGCGCATGGCCTTCGGTTTCTTCAAAAAAGCGGTTATCGCCGACCGCTTGGCTCTCATGGCCGGACCGGCCTATCTCGACCCGCAACATCATAACGGCTTAACGTTGCTCGTTGCTACCTTTTTTTACACCTTCCGCATCTATTGCGATTTTTCGGGTTATTCCGACATTGCGTTGGGGGCCGCGCAGGTAATGGGCTTCAAATTGATGGAAAACTTCCGAACGCCCTATTTTTCGAAATCAATTGCGGAGTTTTGGGGGCGTTGGCACATTTCGCTTTCCACCTGGTTTCGCGATTATTTGTACATTCCGCTGGGCGGCAATCGGGTGAGTGAAGGCCGAGCTTATTTTAACCGTATGACCGTATTTTTGGTGAGTGGGCTTTGGCACGGAGCCAGTTGGAACTTCATTATTTGGGGCGGATTGCACGGGTTGTATTTAGTCAGTGCGTCCCTTCGGGATAAATACTTAAAACGGTGGAATATCAGACTCCCCCAAAGCGAATGGTACGGCTACCTTCAGGTAGCGGTCACCTTTTTATTAGTGATGCTGACGTGGGTCTTTTTTGCGGTAGGGGATAATCCCCAATTAACCGTAGGGGAGGAGGTCAGAAGTTCCTTTTTGATTCTGAATAAAATGGCGCATTTGTCTTGGTCAGAACCCATTCAGTCGGCTCTCAATGGGGCTGAAATGGGATTTTGTGTAGCTCTGATCGGGATTTTATTGGTGAAAGAGCATTATGTTTTACACATTCCTACGCGCAACGATGCTTCTTTTTGGGGTTTGTTTATCGCCCTCTCTGTTATCTGCTACTTTTTCGGCGTTTTTGACTCTAATCAGTTTATTTATTTTCAGTTTTAGATAGGTATCCTTGCCGTACTTTTTGCTGTTTTATATCACTGTGGAGGATAGCCGAAAGATCAGTTTTTGGCTTTCCGCATTCTGATCGGATTATACCAAAGAAAGAAGCCCGTAACCGTTAGGAGAATAAGGCCGATGCCCAAAAGAGAAGTATACACCAATTTAATGGGGTCATTATCGGTTTTGACCCAAAAATCAATGATAGAGCCATCGTGAATTTTTTCAATAATATCCGAATTCCGCCTTGCTTCCGATACGATTTTACCGTTGGTACAATCAATTTGTAATTCTGTGAAGTGCGTTACAAACACAATTTTGGCCACTCCTTTTTGCGGGCGAATGTCGATCCGATCTATTTCGGGCAATTCCCCTTTTGCTATGGCATAGCGTTGGGCAATGTTTTGAATACTGTCTAAACTGATCCATTGGGTTGTAGGGGCCAATTCCCCTTTTTTGGTAGGCGGAAGCAAGCCTGTCTGCTTTTTCCAGCCCAAAAGCAGCCCAGTAATACCGATCAATAAGAAAAATAAAAACAACGGAACAGCCACCCATTTGTGGAGTTTGCGATACAAACGAGTACTGACAGCGAGATTTGTAGGTTTAGGCTTCAAAATAATAGCGAAAAATTTACAATTGCCCCGCTAATATCGCAATTCCTTCCGTAAAACTTCTCGGTTCATAGCCTAAAACAGCACGGGCTTTATCCAATACAAAGCCGGTACGTGCCGGGCGTTTGGCCGGTTGAGAAAAAGTAGAAGAATCGGCGGGAGCGATCAAGCTTTTGTCCAAACTGAAATAATCCGCCGTCATGTTGGCCATTTCGTAAGGGGTCAGCAAGTCTTTGCCCGAAATATTAAAAATGCCTTCGGCTTCCTTCTCGGCAATCAAATAACAGCCCATGGCTAAGTCTTCGGCTAAGGTGGGAGTACGCCATTGGTCGGTAACTACTTTAATGTTTTTGCCGTCTTCCAACGATTTTTTTACCCACAAAATAATATTGGACCGTGACATATCGTAGGCAATTCCGTACACCAAGACCGTACGGGCAATCGCCCAACGGATGCCGGAATGTTGCACCGCTTTTTCGGCGGCATACTTACTCCAGCCGTAAAAACTCAACGGATTGGCTTCTCCTTCTTCGGTGTACGGCCCCGCGGCTCCGTCAAAAATGAAGTCGGTAGAGACATGGCAAAGAAAAATATCGTGTTGGCGACAGGCCTCAATGAGGTATTGAACAGCCTTTACGTTTTGCGACCAACAGGTTTCTTTCTCCGATTCACACTGATCTACGTTGGTCATGGCGGCACCGTGAATGAGGACGTCAGGCTTAGTTGTATCAATCACTGCCATTACCTCATCACGATTCGTGATGTCCATGGAGTGATACGCATATCCCTCTTTAAAAGGCAGACGATTTTCTCCGCGAGCGGTGGCAATTACTTTTATCGCGGGCTGTCCGACCAGTAATTCCACCAATTTTTGCCCCAATAACCCGTTGGAGCCGGTAACTAATATTGTTTTCATAGCCGCAAATATAACCGGCATCCCTTATATCGCCCGCATTAAAAAAGAATTAAACACCGTTGCGGTCCTTTAAAATCTATCTGAAATTTCGCAAAGTGTAAGTGAACGTCATCATGTAATAACGCTGTAATACGCGCGTTTGCAAGTCTTCAATGTAGGTTTCGGTCACCGTCCGGCTGATGCTGTTGTTTTGTCCTAACACATCAAACGTGCTCAATTTCAGTTCACCTGCTTTGTTTTTGAGGAATTTATAACCCACGGCGGCATTCCAAAGGGTAAAATTCAGGTTAAAATTCTGCCCTAAGCCGGTATAAAAGGTATGATTCAGGTTGGTATTCACGAAGAATCCGGCTTTTGACACCCAATTCAGTTTGAAATTGCTGTTTTGGTAATAGTAAGTTCCGTCCAGCGCGGGTTGGAGTGAGTTGGTGACTGTATTGTAATTTCCGTTAACAGACAGGGTAAAGTCCAATTGCTCACTGATGTTACTGCTTACCACCATTCCGCCCGTGATCGAGTGCGTATTGGATGTGTTTTGGGCATTGTTAATTAAGCCGATGGTGCGCGTATAACCCGTTCCCAAATTGAAATTCAGATTGCTTTTGATGGCCGTAAAAGGCAAACCGTAGGTGACGAATGACCGAATGTTCCAATTGCCGTTCACGTTGACGGGCTGACTGAACTGCGAGCCGATTCGAAGCGGAAAGCCCGCAACGACGGTGTCTTTGGTGGCAATGTAGGTAGCGTTACTGATGTTATTCTGCGTAAACGAACCGTTCACGTTGATAAAGAAACTGCGGGCCGATTTGGCATTGGTCACCCCGTACCGGAAAAACATATTATGATTATATTCCTGCTTCAGGTTAGGATTTCCCGTTTTCAAAAATAATGGATTGGAATTATCCACTACGTTTTGCAACTGACTGATAGAAGGAGCATTGGTAGAAGTACGGTAGTTAATGCGAAGACTGCGCCCGTCGGTACCGCGATACATGATCATGGCCGAAGGCAAAATATTATTAAACGTACGATTAATCTCGTATTTCAGTGGGTAGTTCTGTTTTCCGCTCAGTTGTGCATTTTGGTAATTAACCTCCCCCGTAATCATTGTTTTTTTGATACGAAGGCGATAGCTTCCGCCCAAACGATTGGTAAGGTAGGTATTATCAAACTCGTTTGACAGTCGCAGATCGGGCGTACTGTATTCGCCCGTGCTTTGGCTGTAGTTGTAGGTATTGCGATCGGAGTAATTTTTGGTGTAAGAAGGAATATAATTCAACTGCAATTGCCCGGTTCTTCCGATATTTTCCGTGAACGAAATATTTCCCGAAACGGTATAGCCATTCCCTTTTGTATCGGTCCGTTGATCCGTTACTTGCAACGAATCCGAGGATTTGCGACCGTAATAGTTGTTAATGGATTTCAACGATGACTCTCCCGATTTATCATTGGCCGAAGTGGTCAATCCAACAGAAATCGTACGGCCAATCTTGCCGAAACGGTGCCGCCATAAAAAGGTATTACTAAAGTTGTAGCCATCGTTTTGAGCTTGCTTGTTGGTCTGTGTCTGATTGATTTTGACACCGGTCAAACTGTTTACCCCCAACAACGTACTATACGAAGTATTGTCCTGCAAACTCAGTCGAGGGGTGATAATGATTGAGTTTTTAGTATTGATGGTATACTCCAACCGAGCATTGAACCGGTGATTAAAGTTATTGTTAGAAGAAAAATAATCCTCATTATAGACCTGTCCGGTACCTTGGGTGGTAAAAAAGGTTCGTGCCAATTGGCTGGTATTGTTATTCTTACCGTTATTGAAGAAATAACTGCCGCTCACTTTCCATTTTTTGCCCCAGTTATCCGAGTAATTTAAACCGATGGCGTTGGTTCTGTTAATTCCCCCTTGTTGACCCGTCAGGAAATTATCAGCGGCATTGCCGCCAAAATTCCCACCGCCGCCGCCGCCGCGGTTACCGCCGCCTCCCTGTCCACCGCCGCGATTACCGCCACCCCCGCCGGGGCCTCCGCCCGAGGTACCTAAAACCCCGAGCAGATCTTCACTTCCGAAGTTTTGCTGGTTGATGTTGTTAGTCATTCCAATAAGGGAAAGGCGGGTATTCTTTTTGAAATAATTGGTGCTGATACCGGCCATGTAGCGGTCGTCTGTTCCGTAACCGCCATAAACTTTTCCGAATTGACCGTTATTTCGATCGGAACGGGTCACGATGTTAATGGTCTTGGTGGTTTGGCCGTCGTCAAAACCTGTGAACTGAGCTTGGTCACTCAGGCGGTCAAACACCTGAATTTTGTCAATGACCTCAGCGGGCAGGTTTTTCAAAGCCAAAGATGCATCATCACCAAAGAAATCGCGGCCGTCCACCGTCACTTTCTGTACGTTCTCGCCTTGGGCTTTCACTTGCCCGTTTTCGACCGTGATGTTCGGCATTTTCTCCAATAGGTCCTGGGCGTTGGCGTCTTTGTTGACTTTAAACGCACTGGCGTTGTAAATAACCGTATCCCCTTTTTGTTCCACACGTTCCGCAACGCCCTTCACAATCACATCTTTCAGTAATTGTGCATCGGGCTTCAGGGCTATTTTGCCGAGATCGGGATTGGCACGGCGCAGGTTGATTCGTTGGTCGTAAGGAATATAGCCGATAAAAGAAGCAATCACCCGATAGCCTTCTGCGGGAATACTTCTGAAAAGAAAAGCGCCGGAGGTATCCGCCACCGCACCGTAGCGCACCGTAGAATCGGCCGTGTTGATCAAAATCACATTGGCTCCGATCAGGGCCGATTGGTCGTTGGCATCCACCAACCGTCCTTTTACTTCTACAGTCGGTCCTGAGGGAGTTCTTGACGGATTGCCGGTGCGTATGGGCGCGTTGCCGGCGGGAGCGGCCGAAGGAGCGGCAGGCACGGCTTGGGTGACTTTATTGGCTGTTGTATCTATTTTCGGGGCGATTGCTGCCGTTGCTGTTGGCTGTAATGTGTCTTTTTTAGCCGGACTTTGCAAGATCGGATCTTCGGGCTTCACCTGAATTTGTCCGAGGTCCGGATTGCCTCCCGCCAAATGAATGGTTTGCGTATGAGTGATAAAGCCGGCTAACGAAGCTTTGCAATGATAGCTTTCTGCCGGTATATTTTTGAAAATGAAATTCCCTGAACTGTCAGAAACAACGGAGAATCGTTTGGTAGAATCGGTGGTGCCGGTCAGTGAAACCGTAGCTCCTGACAAGGGTGAATGGCTGACGGCATCCACAAGACGCCCTTTCACTTCTACGGTTTGAGCCATCAATCGGCCGGTGGAAAGCAGTAGGATCAATAGAAAAATGGACTGTATAGACTTCATGGTGTATGTGATTTTCTCCTTTAGAAGAATAAAATAGCACAAAGTTTAGCCCGCAGATTCTAAAAAGCGATGAACCGGCTGATAACACCGACCGGATACCGACTATTTACCGATAAAAATTCCCGGATTCGATTATGTTTGCCTATTCGATTGCTTTTAACCTAAACCCCTCACTCCATGAACCGTCGTCATTTCTTCCAACAAGCGACCCTCGGCACTGCGGCTTTGGCTGCTCCTAAAAATACCGTGCCGGCCCCGGCCAAAGACGTTACTCCTTTTAAACTCGGGCTTTCGACCTATTCGTATTGGCATTTCAAAACCCCAAAAGTCCCGATTGAAACTGTCATTGACGAAGCGGCCCGTTTGGAAATAGAGGGAGTGGATATTCTGCACCGCCAAATGGATAGCGAAGACAACGCGTATCTTCAAAAACTGAAACGCCACGCTTTTGTGAACGGGGTAGATCTGATGTGTTTGTCGATCCACCAAAGTTTTGTGTCACCTGATGCTGCCGAGCGGCAGAAAAACATTGACCATACGTTGCATTGCATCGAGTTGGCTTACAAAATGGGCATTCCGAGTATTCGGCTGAATTCCGGGCGTTGGAACACCATCAAATCCTTTGATGAATTGATGGCCAAGCGAGGCGTTGAACCCATATTACCGGGTTATACTGAAGACGACGGTTTTAAATGGTGTATCGACAGCATCGACAAATGCCTGACCAAAGCCGCCGAATGTGGTGTCATGCTCGCCCTTGAAAACCACTGGGGCCTGACCTCCACACCCGAAGGCCTGCTCCGTATCCGAAAGGCCATTGATTCGCCTTGGTTAGGGGTGCTGTTGGATACGGGTAATTTTTTGGAAGACCCGTACACCAAACTCGAAAAAGTAGCTCCCGTGGCCAATTTTGTCCAAGCCAAAACCTACTACGGCGGCGGTGAATGGTATACGTTGGATTTGGACTATAAACGCATCATGAATATTCTGCGCCAAGCCAACTACAAAGGCTACATCGCCTTGGAGTTTGAAGGAAAAGAAGCCGCTGAATCGGGAGTGCGTAAAAGCATTGCGATGTTGCGCGAAGCCATGAAAGCCTAACGCCAATCCCACACCACGATGTTCCAAAGGTCGATGTGATCTTGGTGCGTATGAATGGTCTGAAATCCTACGCGTTCGTGTGCCCGCGTGGAGCGCGTATTTCTCACGGCTATTTCGGTTACACACAGGTCAAATCGCTCTGATAATTGGTGTTTATGAGCCCTGTACAGTCCGTCAAAGATACCTTGCCCGCGGTGCGATTGGGCCACGCATATCTGTCCCATTACATAGTACCGATACTCGTTCAGCGGCTTAGCTTGGTACATCAATCCTGAGATAATGTCAAACATGGGTACCAACTCCGGAATCAACTGCCCAAAGGTGCGGGGCATCACGAGCGCATAGCCTACCAATTGTTCTCCGTCTTTTGCGATGATTTGCGGTAAGGCATCATTCATTTTTTTCAGGGCCTCAAAGGAGTGTTCCACCGTAGTAAACCCTTGGTCCTGTTGGTAATCGGAGGGCGTATTTTTGTACAGGTTTTGGCGTTGCAAAGCCATTATTTGACGTAAGTCCTCGTCTGATTGTGCGGTAGTGTAAGTAATGGGCATTTTTTATGAACCGGCGGAGGTGATAGTTTTCGTTTCAAAAGTACCAATCTGCTTTCAGCAAGCCAAATAAAGGTTTTATCTTTGTCCAACACCCTTCAACAAACCTAACTTTTCACCATGAGTTATTTCGTTTATTCGTCTATAGTGGGCAGACGTAAGGTCTGTTCCTGCATTTTTCTTACACTTTACACGTTTACCTTATCCCTTTTCACTTCTTTTACCCTTTTTGCTCAATACCCCATCCTGTCCGAACGTGAACGCGCCCGGGTTGTAGACGAAATTTTGGAAGACCGTTTGACAAACCTTCTGTCTCAATTGATGCGGCGCGAAGGCATTGATATGTGGGTCATCATTTCTCGCGAATACAACGAAGACCCGGTGATGCGTACGATGTTGCCAAGCACCTGGCTTTCGGCCCGGCGTCGGACCATCATGGTGTTTTATGACGCGGGCGGGGAAAAGCCTTTGGAGAAATTGGCTATTGCCCGCTATGACGTGGGCAATTTACTGAAAGGAGAATGGGACATCAACATTCAGCCCGACCAATGGCTGGCTTTAGCCAAAATCATCGAAGACCGAAATCCCAAGAAATTAGCCCTGAATTTCTCTAAAGATTACGGTCATGCCGACGGACTTACCTTTACGGAACATAAGGAATTTATGGCGGCCTTATCCGAAAAACAAAAAGCCAAAATCGTAGCCGCCGACCGTTTGGCCGTGGCTTGGCTGGAAACCCGCACCGAAAAAGAGGCGGCTGTTTATCCGTTGATCTGCCGAATCTCGCACGAGATCATACAAGAAGCTTTTTCTGAAAAGGTGATTCAACCGGGAGTTACCACTACCGACGACGTAGTATGGTGGATGCGTCAACGAATCACCGACTTGGGGCTGGAAACTTGGTTTCATCCGACAGTGGATATCCAACGGGCCGATTCCCAAAATTTTGAACATTTGCGCACTTTCTCTAAACGCCCGTCTCGGCAAGTGATTATGCCCGGCGATCTGCTTCATTGCGATTTCGGCATTACCTATTTACGACTCAATACCGACCAACAGCAACACGCCTATGTATTGGCTCCCGGTGAAACGGATGTTCCGGAGTTTTTGAAAAAAGCGTTTGCACAGGGCAATCGTTTGCAGGATATTCTTACGGAGAAATTCAAAACAGGCACTACCGGCAACAAAATGCTGTTGGAGGCACTCGATCAGGCCAAAAAGGAGGGAATTACGGGCAGTATCTATTCACACCCGATCGGGGTACACGGCCACGCCGCCGGGCCAACTATCGGCATGTGGGATCAACAACAGGGCGTAAAAGGCCCCGGCGACTACCCACTGTTTGCCAATACGGCTTATTCGATCGAATTGAACGCTGCCGTCGATATTGCTGAATGGAAGAAAACCATTCGCATCATGCTCGAAGAGGACGGCTATTATACAGCCGACGGCTTTCGTTATCTGGACGGACGGCAAAAAGAGATTTTTACGATACCTCGGAAGTTAGCCAATGTGAAGTAATCGGTTAATCCTCACAGGTTTGTGATAGACATTGTGTCAACCTGTGAGGTTGTTTTAATCAGGAAGGGCACCTTTTTTTTGCCGTTTTGAAATGGACAGCAGCAGCGCCGGCAGCAAGATCAAATTGGTACACATCGCTACCAACAACGTAATAGACACCATGACTCCCATGGCGGCGGTACCGCCAAAGCTGGAAGCGGCAAAAATGGCAAAGCCGCAAAACAAAATCACGGCGGTATAGATCATGCTCAATCCGGTACCGAAAATAGATTGGGTAATGGCCTCAGAAGCACTGCGTCCCTTTTGATAAATCTCCTGCCGATACCGGGTCAGGAAATAAACGGTACCGTCTGAAGCAATACCGAAAGTAATGCTGAAAATCAAAATGGTCGTGGGCTTGAAATGAATATCCAAATAGCCCATGATACCCGCTGTCAACGCCAACGGAATCAGACAGGGAAGTTTTGACAGGAGAATAATAGGAATGGAGCGAAAAAGTACCATCCCCACAATCGCAATCAATACAATGGCGATCAAAAGGCTTTCGTAAAGATTGCCCAGCAGATAATCGTTGCTCTTCAAAAATACCAAACTGTGTCCGGTCAGGCTTACTTTGTACTCTTTCGGACTGAAAATAGAGTCCACCTTCGGACGAATTTTTGCCATCAGTTCTTTGATACGCTCCGAACCGACATCGGCCATCTGAAAACTTACCCGGGTGATACTGCGGTCTTTGTTCAGAAAGGAGTTTAATTGCTTCGAAGCTCCTTGTTCGCCTTTTACAAATTCCGTCAATTTCGACAACTCCATAACACCCGGTAAAGCATAGTATTTAGCTTCTCCACCCCGATAGGCTTGGTACAAAAACCGGGATGCTTCTACGGCCGACACCGGTTTGGAAAATTCCTTAAAGTCAGCCATTTCGTTTTGCAGGGCCTTGATTTTGTACAAAGTACGCGCCTGATCGCCAAAAACACCGTTGGGTTGTTGCGTATCGATCATCACCTCAAACGGAAGAACCCCGTTGAAATTTTTTTCAAAAAAACGAAGATCAATATACACCTGATCGTTTTTGGGAAGATCGTCCACTACGTATCCCACTGCCTTTACTTTGGTCATCCCATAGGCCGAAATCGCAATGATAATCACCATGGCCAAATAAATGCTTCTTCGACGGTGATGAACCAGCCAATCAATTTTTGTCAGAAAACCGGTGGCCCATTTTCCTTCCAAATGTTTCAGATGGCGGGGTTTGGGGATATCCATGTAGTGAAGCGTGATCGGTAACAGCACCAAACAAAGAACGTAAGTAACCATGACACAAAGGGCCGCCACAATGCCGAACTCGACCAACAAAGCACTGTTGGTAAAATAAAATACCCCAAAACCGATGGCCGTCGTAATATTGGCCAGAAAAATGGATAAGCCGATCTGCCGCACCATTTCTGCAATAGCTTCGTCCTTTTTCCCGTGCGTTTTCAGTTCCAACTGGTATTTGTTGATTAGAAAAATACAGTTGGGCACCCCGATCACAATCAATAGCGGCGGTATCAGTCCGGTCAGTGCCGTAATTTTATACCCAAAAAGTTGGAGGGTGCCTACCGAAAAAATAACTCCTATCAACACCACACCGATGGATAAAAGGGTAAGCCGAAACGAACGAAAAAACAGCCACAGAATAAAAGCCGTCACCAAAACGGCTAATCCCATGAACAGTTTCATTTCGCCGGATATTTTTTTCATGATTACCGTCCGAATGTACGGCATCCCCGAATAATGCAATTCCGTTTTGTACTTATCCGCAAACTCATTGGCCATCAGTCGGATATCTTCTACGATCGTAATCCGCCGCGATGAATTGAGGTCTTTGTCATTGAACGTAACCACAATAAGGGTAGCGTTGGATTGGGAGTTGATGGCCAACCCTTCGTAAAAAGGAAGTTTAGCTATCGCTTTTTTGATACTGTCTGCTTCGGCTTGGTTGGTAGGAAGTTGGGTGAAAATCGGTTTAAAATCGAATTTATTCAGGCTGTCGTTCCGTTCCAATCGGTATAAGTTTCCCAACGAAAGCACATTTTTGATGCCGGGTGTTTTTTTGATACGTTCTGCCAAAGCGCACCAATCCCGAAACTTATCTACCTGAAACAATTGGGGATCTTGCCAACCGATGACCATGACCGCCCCGTCTTCTCCAAATATTTTTCGAAAGTCTTGGTATTCTTTTTCTGTGGGGTCGTTGGACGGAAGGATGCGGGCCATTTGGTAGGAAAGTTCGATTTTACTTCCCTCATAGCCCATAAAAGCCGTTGAAACAAATATGATTCCAAGCCAAACGAGTCGGTAACGAATGATAAAGTGAGCAATTTTACTCCACATACACAATGGCGCTTTTTTATGAAAGTCGCAAAGATAGTCAGCCTGACAGGAAAGCTGTCAGAATCTTGAAAAATAAAGCGGAATAAATAAAAAGCAGCTGCCTGAAACACAATGGCAAATCAACGGCCTGCTACCGTTAAAAACCCGTTACAAAATCCAATCCAACAACAACGTACAGGCAAACCCCAGAAAACCGGACAGCGTACTCGCCAGAGTCCAGGCACGAAGCATTTGAGGAACGGTAAGTCCCGAAAAACGGGAAATCACCCAAAAACCGGAGTCATTCGGAAAAGAAAAGCACATACTGCCGCAGCAAATAGCCAACCCCACCATGACGGGGTTGTCGCCGGAAGAAGCCAACATGGGTGCCAAAATAGACGAAGCGGTCACCGATGCTACCGTCGCCGAGCCCTGTGCCGCCCGTAAAATAGCGGCTAATAAGAAACCCAGCCACAGGTAAGATAAATTCATGGAAGACAGTACATTAACTAAATAACCGGCTATACCCGAACCGTTGATAATGGCTCCAAACGAGCCGCCGGCGCCCACAATCAAAATGAGCAACCCGGCATTGGCACCTCCTTCACTGACCAACTCGTCAAACGACTTGCGGCAATAAGGTTTCATTAAAATAGCGGCCACCGCTACCCCCAACAACATCGCCACATTTTTATCCCCTAAAAATGCCATTACCGTCCGAAGGCTGTTTTCTTTCGGAAGAAATTCGGCCATCAAACTGCCCACCAAGATCAGAAGAATAGGAAACAGCAAAACAAATAAGGACAGGCCGCCGGGCGGAACGGTTTGCGATGCTACGGCCTTCTGCGGCAATGCTTCTTCTTCCGCAATTTGCATAGATGCCTGCTTGCCAAAATAATTGGCGGCGATCAAACCGAACAGTGCCGGCGGAGCGGCAATCAGCAAAGACCATCCCAGGAAGGAACCCACATTGAGATTCAGTGCACCCATCACTGCTAACGGCCCGGGGGTTGGAATGACTAAGCAATGGGTAGCAAAACCGCCGATAATGAGCGCCACCACCAACTTAACCAATGGGATTTTGGTATTGCGGCTCAAATCCCGCAACAAGGGCATGAACACAATAAAAGCCGCATTCAGAAAAACCGGAATACAGACCAAATAGCCCGTAATATTGATCGCAAGCGTCGCATTTTTACTTCCTACACTTCTTAAAAACAATTTGGCAATTTGTTCGGTCGCCCCGGAATGCGCCAACACATTGCCTAAAATAATTCCTAACCCTACCACGATTCCGATACTTCCCAAGGTTTGCCCAAAGCCGTCGGCCAAGAGTTTGGTTACTTTTTCCAAGGGTAATCCGCTGGCCAAACCGGTTAGCAAACCTACTGCCGGCAACACCAAAAACGGATTGATCTTAAGTTTAATAATGCCGTACAATAAGACGGCAATGGAGAGAATAAAAATAGGGAGCAGGGAAGGGTTTTGTTCCATAAAAGTAGATTTTCTACATAAGTCAAAGAGGGGGCTGTATCTACCTAAACCCAAACCGGCGAGGCTGTTAAAAATAAGAAGAAGCCTGTTTTTTATAAAAATTGAAAATTTTTCTTATTGAAAAAGTGTCTTACAGTCAGATGTTTACAAAAATAAGTCCTAGGTGTTATGAAAATATTGAAGGCTTTTAAATCTAAGCGGAGCAGTCCTCCCGTAAGTCTGTTTGTAATTCAAAATTTACCGAAACAAACAAATCAAATTAAAAACAATCATGAAAAAATTAGCAATGTTGTTCGTGTCTGCGTTTATTTTTAACGCATCTTTCGCTCAGGAAAAAACAGTGGAAGTAGGGGGCGCCCCGATGTATCCTTCTAAAAATATTATCGAGAATGCCGTCAATTCCAAAGATCACACCACCTTAGTTGCAGCTGTAAAAGCAGCCGGTTTGGTAGAGACTCTACAAGGTGCCGGACCGTTCACCGTCTTCGCTCCAACCAATGCTGCTTTCGATAAATTACCGGCCGGCACAGTTGAAAGTTTGGTGAAACCGGAAAACAAAAAAACATTGACCGGAATTTTGACTTACCATGTAGTAGCGGGTAAAATGGATGCCAAAGCGATCGCTGCTGCGATCAAAGAAGGAAACGGCACTGCTACGCTGAAAACAGTAGCGGGGGGTACGCTCAAAGCCATGATGAAAGGCAATAAATTGATTTTGACCGACGAAAAAGGCGGAATGTCCACCGTAACCATCAAAAATGTGTATCAAAGTAATGGAGTGATCCACGTGGTTGATACCGTGTTGATGCCCGGAATGGCCGGATAACCTCCCAAGATCAAACAGCTTCAGAAACAAAACAAACAGCAGCTGATGGTGATATGCATCAGCTGCTGTTTGTTTTGATAAACGGAATAGAAAAACTCCTTCCCAAATTGCCTGTAACTAGCTATTAGCTTCGAAGCCGAAGTCGTTAAAGTGAGTACTTCTTCTCCTGCTTTTTAAATGAATTATTATATTGTTCATGAAAACAGGTTTCCCTGTAATCCTCCCTTTTCAAACTCAATCAACCATTTTTTTCGCCATAGCCCGCCGGCGTAGCCCGTCAGGCTGCCATCGGAACCGATGATGCGATGACAGGGCACAATGAGCCAAATCGGATTTTTGCCGTTGGCAGCGGCCACTGCCCGAATGGCTTTTTCATCCCCCAAACGACGCGACAGGTCCAAATAAGACAAGGTGCGTCCGAAGGGCACTTCGAGCAATGCTTCCCAAACTTTCTTTTGAAAATCGGTTCCCTGCGGATTCAATTTCAGGTCAAATACCGTTCGCCTGCCGGCAAAATAGTCGTTCAATTGTTGAACACCGACGGTCAAATCGTCGGGCACCGAAACGAATTCGGGCGGAAACGGGTTATTCGTAATGCTGACCTTTTGAATACCGTCGGCGTCTCCTTCCATCAGTGCTGTACCGAGAGGTGTTTGCAAATACGCAACAGACATGGGCTTGATTTGATAAATTTTAAATAAAAATAGGAAAATCTTATATCGAATTGTAATTTTGTGGCCTAATAATTGAAATTTTATTAGTGCATCAAACAAAACAAACTCATGTCTGCTGTTGTCGAAACGGCCAATTTATTGGCTGACCGCATTAATGCGCTGGAAGAATCCTCTACCTTAGGGATGACGAAAAAAGCGCGCGAATTGGCCGCACAAGGTCATAAAGTGATTAGCTTGAGCGTCGGTGAGCCCGACTTCAAGACACCCAAGCACATTTGCGAAGCTGCGAAACAGGCCATTGATGAAGGGTATCATGGTTATTCGCCCGTAGCAGGCTACGCCGATCTTCGTAAAGCCATTGCCGATAAGTTTAAGAACGATAATAATATAAATTGGAAAGCCGAAAATATTGTTGTTTCAACGGGCGCTAAGCACTCGTTGGCCAACGTGATTCAGGTGTTGGTCAATCCGGGCGACGATGTAATTATTTTGTCCCCTTACTGGGTGAGTTATTCCGAAATGGTCAAATTGGCCGAGGGGAAATCGGTTATTTTGGAAGGCAGTTTTGAAAATGATTTTAAAGTAACGGCCGAACAATTGGAAGAAGCCATTACCGACCGCACCCGCGTGGTGATGTTTGCTTCGCCCAATAACCCGACCGGTTCGGTGTACAGCGAAGAAGAACTGCGGGCTCTGGGAAAAATCATTGAGAAGCACGAGCAGATCTTTGTTTTGGCCGATGAAATTTACGAATATATCAATTTTACCCCGCAAGGGCATTTCAGCATCGGTTCTATTCCCGAAATCCACGACCGTGTTATCACCGTCAACGGAGTGGCTAAAGGGTATGCCATGACCGGCTGGCGCATCGGCTATATCGGTGCTGCCAAATGGATTGCCGAAGGGGTGGAAAAATTACAAGGACAAGTTACGTCAGGAACGGGCTCTATTTCGCAGCGGGCAGCCCTCGCGGCCATTACCGGCCCGAAAGATGCCGCTAAAGAAATGTGTGAAGCTTACGACCGTCGTCGGAAACTCGTTGTCGGTTTGCTGAAAGAGATTCCCGGTTTCAAGGTCAATATGCCGCAAGGCGCTTTCTATGCCTTCCCCGATATCAGCTACTATTTCGGAAAAACGGATGGAAAAACCGTTATTAATAATTCGGACGATTTCTGTTTGTGGTTGCTCAACGAGGCTTACGTAGCTACAGTTGCCGGTTCCGGTTTCGGTGCCCCCAACTGTATGCGTATCTCTACAGCAGCATCTGATGAAAACTTAATTGAAGCCTGCCGCCGAATTAAAGAAGCAGTAGCAACTTTGAAATAAGGAAAAGCCCGTGATTTCGGTTAGCCGAAAACCATACAATCCCGAAAATGAGCTTTCCGTTTCATTTTCGGGATTTTTTTTATCGCTCATCCGGCTCAATGTGAATCAACACATGGCCTAATTTCGGAATCTCCCGTCGCAGGGTGTCTTTCAAATGATGGGCAATTTCATGCCCTTTTCTGACAGTAATGGCGGCATCTACCGTAGCGTGCAGTTCAACGTGGTATTTCATTCCTGCTTTCCGGATAAAACATTTTTCGGTGCCGGCTACTCCGTTTACTGTCAGTGCTACCTTTCGAATCTCCTCAATGAGGTCATCGTACACGTGCTCGTCCATGATCTCTCCCAAGGCCGGTCGGAAAATCAGATAGCTGTTGAACAAAATAAATCCGGAAGCAAAAAGAGCGGCCCAGTCGTCGGCGGTTTCGTAACCTTTACCAAAGATCAAGGCAATGGAAATGCCGATAAAAGCGGCAACGGAAGTAATCGCGTCGCTTCGGTGGTGCCAGGCATCTGCTTTTAAGGAAGAACTGTTGGTTTCTTTACTTTTTCGGACCACTATCCGAAACGATATTTCTTTCCAAATAATAATTCCGCCTAAGACAAACAACGTCCATAGCTTGGGCAATTCGTGCGGTGTGCGGATGTTAATGAGGCTTTCGTAGGCAATGATAACCGCCGAAGCAATCAAAAACCCAACTACCAGAAACGTAATCAGAGGTTCGGCACGTCCGTGTCCGTAAGGGTGATTTTTATCGGCGGGCCGATTGGCGTATTTTAATCCGAAGAGGACTAAAAAAGAGGAAAAAATATCGGTAGAAGACTCGATAGCGTCCGCAATCAACGCGTACGAATTGCCGAAAAAGCCGGCCAATCCTTTGATGATCGTCAGACAGGTATTGACGACGATGCTGAAATAAACTGTTTTAATGGCCGTTTGTTCGTTTGTCATTTCCGCGTACGCCCCAAGGCGGTTTATCCTACATTCCTTTTATCACTGTTGTCTGCGTTTCTGTATCAAAAATCAGGATTCCTTCCTGTACATTGTTCAATTCAGCAAGCAATTCTCCTTGGCTATTCCACACCCCGGATTTTCCGGCACTTTCAAAATTATCACAAAAGCCGACAGCATTGGCCATCACCACGGTCATGGTGTATTTTTCAGCGATTTGGCTTAATGTTTCCGCTGCTTTTTCTACCCCGGCTGCCGATTTTGCCACACTCGCTACATATACCTTTGCTCCGTTTCGGTGAGCCTTTGCCGCATGTTCGGGCACTGATAATTCGTAACAAATAGCCAAAGCTACCTCATTCTGAGGGCCGATTAACTCTGCGGTACTTTCCCCGCTGACAAAAAAAGGCTGTTCATCAGCGTGCAAATATTTTTTTGAGTAGACCTGCCGGGGCTGATTCGGTTGAAAAAGAATCATGCTGATCGTGATGCCTGACTCATTCCGAAGGGGCATTCCTGCTCCGATGGTAAGTTGATGCTTATCGCTTATTATTTGAAAATCGTCCAATCGGCTGTCATTCGGATGGGTTGCTAATGCTTGAGCCAACTCCGGTTCATAACCGGTAAGTGATAATTCCGGAAAAAAGATGAACTCTGCCCCATAATTCATCGCCAAGGCTATCAGTGCTTTATGTTGAGCAATATTTTGTTCAATATCTCCTTTCGTAGGTCTGATTTGCGCCGCACAGATTTTCATTGCCATTACTTTTTACTGAATTTTGGGATTATTGCTGCTTCGTAAATGGGACTTAACAGTAAACGAGTATAGAAAAGTATAAACGAATCATAAAGCTTTATCCATTTGATTTAAAACGGCTTCCTGTTTAAGTACCCAATCACAAATACTTTATGTTATTCGTTATCTGTTATCCGTTATTAGTGCATTGATCATCAACTGATTGAGTATAGACAGATAACTGATAACTAATTTCAGATAACTACTTATCCGGATATTCCTTTTAAAGTAAACAGATAAATTCTGATTTTAACGGATTGCTGTTAAGGAATTTTGGACCAAATCCGGTTTTCGATAAAATTACCCCGACAATCCTTCAAGACATCCCCCATTTTTATGAAAATGCCCCTGCTTTTGACAGGGGCATACTTGCAAGAAAGGTATGGATAACTACTCAATTAAACTTTTTCTTCCGCCAACACTATTTCGGAGGCAGCTTGGCCCGACTTAGGTTTGTGGCTGCGCGACAAATAGGAATAAATGGCGGGAATAATGTATAAGGTCAAAATCGTGGAGAATAACAATCCTCCCACTACGGAAATGCCCATGGAAACACGACTTTCGGAACCGGCTCCTAAGGCCAACGCAATAGGTAATATGCCTAAAATAGCACACAGACTCGTCATCACAATCGGGCGGAAACGGGCCGCTGCCGCTTCTTTTACGGCCGCTAAGGTCGTAAGCCCGCTTTCTTTTCGTTGATTGGCGAATTCCACGATCAAAATCCCGTTTTTGGTGACCAATCCCACCAACGTAATGATCCCGATTTGGCTGAATACGTTGAGGGTTTGGCTGAAATCCCAGAGCGATAAGAGGGCACCGCAAACAGCTAAAGGAACCGTCAGAAGAATAATAACGGGGTCAATAAAGCTTTCAAATTGGGCGGCCAAAATCAGATAGATTAACACCAAGGCTAAGGCAAAAGCAAACAACAAACTGGAAGAGCTGTCTTTAAACTCTCTGGATTGGCCGTCTAACGCCGTAGTATAGGTTTCGTCCAATACTTCTTTGGCAATCCGGTCCATTTCCTCCAAAGCTTTGCCCAAGGTTACTCCTTTTGTCAAGCCGGCCGTCACCGTGGCTGCCGAAGAACGATTAAAACGAAACAATTGAGGCGGAGAGCTTTGCTCGGTCAGTTTTACAAAGTTGTCTAACTGAATCAACTCACCGCGGTTGCTCTTGACAAAAAGCGATTTCAGGTCCATCAAATCGTTACGGTCGGGGCGGTCAATTTGACCGATGACCTGATACTGTTTTCCGTTCATTAAAAAATACCCGAAACGTCGCCCGGAAAGGCCCAATTGCAACGTTTGGGCAATATCCTGAATCGAAACTCCCAAGTTTTGGGCTTTATCGCGATCAATTTCCAGCCGAACTTCCGGCTTGGTAAATTTCAGGTTGATGTCGGTTCCCTGAAACATCGGGCTTTCATTGACCCGCTTCATCAACTCAGGAATTACCGCCCGCAGCTTTTCGTAACTTGTGGCTTGGATTACGTAGGAAACGGGGAAATTGCTGCCCCCTCTTTGCCCGGTTTGGATGGTAGGGTCTTGAATCACAAAGGATTTTGCCCCCGAAATTCCCTTCACTTTTCCCTGAATGGCTTCGGCAATTTCCATTTGCGAACGCTGACGAAACTCCGGCTCGGTCAATACGACCCGAACAAAACCCGTATTGGTGGCATTGGTTGAAAATCCGGGAGCGGTAATGGTAATGAGGGCATAGCGCTCATTGTCTTTTACTTCATTTTCCACCACCGTTGCAAATTGTTGCAAATAGCGGTCAGTAAAATCAAAAGTAGCTCCCTCCTGCATGGTCAGCGACACCCGAAAACCGCGGCGGTCTTCCATCGGGGCTAATTCAGAAGGAATAGCGTCGTATTTGAACAACAGATAAATAATGCCGATAAAACCGGCCATTAATACCCAAGCCAACCACCTGACTTGCATAAACCCGGCCAATGAATTCTCGTAAGCTCTGTTGAGCCATTGAAAAAACGGCTCTGTTACGCGATAAAGCCAAGGCTGTTTGTGGCGGGTTTTCAATAATTTTGAGCTGAGCATCGGCGTTAGGGTCAACGACACAAAAGCCGAAATAATGACCGACCCTGCCACAACAATTCCGAATTCGCGAAAAAGCCGCCCGGTAACCCCCTGTAAGAAAATAATAGGTAAAAATACTGCGGCGAGCGTCACAGTGGTGGAGATGATTGCAAAATAGATCTCTTTAGAACCCTCGACCGCGGCCTCCCAAGGGGCCATCCCTTCCTCAATTTTGGTGTAAATATTCTCCAGAACCACAATAGCGTCATCCACTACTAAGCCGATCGAAAGCACGATTCCCAAGAGGGTCAGTACATTGATGGAAAAGCCCATGATGTACATCAGGAAGAAAGTCCCGACTAATGATACCGGAATGGCTGTCAAAGGAATAATGGTACTGCGCCAATCGCGAAGAAAAATAAAGATAATAAGTGCAACGAGGATAAAGGCTGTAATGATGGTCTCTTCTACTTCCACGATCGAACGGCGTACTGAACGGGTATAGTCAAAACCGATGGCCGGTATAATATCTGACGGCAATTCTTTTTTGATTTGGTCGAAACGCTTATACACTTCATCAACGATAGCAATTTGGTTGGCTCCCGGCTGCGGTACAACGGCGACTCCGACCATAGGAACCCGGTCACGGCGCATCAATGTACGCTCGTTTTCGGGGGCCAATTCGGCACGACCTACGTCCATGAATTTTACGACGCGGTCAGATTCCTCTTTGACAATCAGATTATTAAACTCTTCAACCGTAGTCAGACGCCCTAAGGTGCGCACGGTCAGTTCGGTAGTGGCTCCTTCAATCGTACCAGAAGGAAGCTCAATGTTTTGGCGCGTCAGCGCATTCAACACATCAATGGCTGTAAGCCGATACGACGCCAATTTGAGCGGGTCAATCCATAAACGCATGGAGAAACGTTTTTCGCCCCAAATCTGAATCGAGCTGACCCCGGGAATGGTTTGAAGGCGTTCTTTGAGTTGGCGTTCTACCACATCGGTCAACTCCAACATGGAACGTTTATCGCTTTTTACGTTCAGAAAGAAAATCGGATTAGAGTCAGCATCCGCCTTTGAAACGATTGGCGGGTCAATGTCACGAGGTAACAAGCCTAATGAACGGGAAACCCGGTCACGAACGTCGTTGGCCGCAGTTTCTAAGTCAACTCCTAAATCAAATTCAACGGTAATGTTGCTGCGCCCGTCGCGGCTGGCAGAAGACAGCGTCTTAATCCCCGATATCCCATTAATAGATTCCTCCAACGGCTCAGTAATCTGGGATTCAATGATTTCAGCGTTGGCCCCTGTGTAGTTGGTCATTACATTGATCACCGGCGGGTCAACACTGGGATATTCACGCACCCCTAAGTAAGAGAAACCGATCAGGCCGAAGATGATGATAATCAGCGACATGACCACTGCCAAAACGGGTCGCTGAATACTGGTGGTTGAGAGAGAGGCCATATTATATCTGTTTACTTATTGCTTCTTTTATATCCACCTCTCCTCCGGCTTTTACCTGTAATATTCCTGAGGTGATGAGCGTATCTCCAACGCTCAGTCCTTTGAGTATTTCAATGGTCTTATCGTTACGGATTCCGATTTCTACTTTGGCCGATTCTGCTTTGTGGTTACGAACGATAAATACACTGTGTCCGCTTAAATTAGGAATCACTGCTTCCGTAGGTACAACGATGGCGTTGGGCTTGGAGTTTAAAATGATTTCTACCCGAGCAAATGAACCCGGCACTAACTTCCGATTAGCGTTGGGACTGGTAGCACGAAGGGTCAACGTACGGGTACTCGGGTCGATCTTGGGTTCAACGGCATAAACATTTCCGTGAAATTTCTCTTCGCCTCCTTCCGTAGTGAAAGTGATGGAAGTCCCTTTGCGAACGACAGTAGCGTATTTGGCCGGAACCGAGAAATCCAATTTTGCCGGGTTGACATTCGTCAAGGTGGCAATGCGAGTGGCGTTGTTGGTATAGCTGCCTTCACTGACATACCGCAGGCCGATGGTTCCGTCAAAAGGCGCTTTGATCACGGTTTTGGCAATTTGCGCCTTGAGGTTATCAATGTCAGCGTTCATACTGTTGAGGTTAGTCAAACTGATGTCATAATCACGCTGACTGATGGCCTCTTTTTCCAGCAATCGTTTTTGGCGCTCTTCGTTGACCTCCGCTAATTTTTTCTGATATTCAAACTTTTGAAGTTGTGCCTGTAAATCGGCATCATTGATACGAATCAGTACCGTCCCTTTTTTTACGTAATCGCCTTCCCGAAAATTAATCGAGGTAATGCGTCCCGCAATTTCACTGCGAATTTCCACCTCTTCATTGGCAATAATAGTACCCGTAGAAAGTATCTTTTCTTCCATCCGTTGATTGCTTATTACCATTATTTCAATAGGGGCCGATCCGCCGGCTCCTTTGGTTCCGGCAGCTGCAGGTCCGGCCGTTGTGCCTTTGGTCTCTTTCTTCTCAGTAAACTCTTTTAAACGGGGATAAAACGCTAATCCGGTAATCAGTAAAATGACAATGATTGTAATAATAGTCTTTATAGGCTTGCTCATTGATTAAGTTAGTAGTAATTCAGTGCAATTAACTACCTATTTAACAAAAATCAGGCGCTTTCCTCCCCGGCAGCGACGAAGTTTATTTTTGTGTCGGCTAACTGAAACAAAAAAGCGACGCTTTCAGGGCGTTGCTTTTTTGTTATTTCAAAAATTTACTTTCCGGCTTTACTTCCTAATATTCAGCATAAATAGCTTATAATTTTCTCCGGGTTTTATTGGGGCGTTGTCTTCGGAGTAATGACCGACGGATAATTCTGAGTAGTCGCAATAGTGTCGGGGATTTCCGCCGAAATTTTGAATTTCGGTAACGATCCGGAATGTATGCAGCTAATGCGGAACTAAAAAGCGCAGCGGAAAGCGTAATTCGGGATAACCAAACCCTGCAGTAGGACACAAAACGCCAACAACAAGCAGAGACTTGTCAGTAGAATTTTGCACCTACGATATAGTTTGGTTTTTAGTGAAAACAGAAAATGGTGTTATTGCCAAAAGTAACTGATGGGATAACTCTTGTAAAAGAACTAACTTTACAAAAAGTTGCCGCTAAATTAAAAACAATTGAAATTTTCAGATTGCTTCACAAGGCAGATTTGAATTACAGTGAGAACCGAAAGTGGGAAAAGTGGCAAAAGCGGCCTTCGGACTGAAATTATGAACGAAACATTTTTAGAAAAATCAGCTAACTATATTTTTGACAAATATCCGGATGTACGGTCTCTCAAGAATTTGTGCATCGTAGTGCCGACTCGCCGGGCCGGTTATTTTTTCAAACGAGCCTTAGCTCAATGTGCTGAACGCCCTTTTTTGGCACCTGAAGTAGTGGCTATTGATGATTTTGTGGCGCAGCGTTGCGGTGTCGAAATCTCCGATAATGTCAGTTTATTGTTTGAATTGTATGATGTATTCAAGTTGGTAAACAGACACATTACGTTTGAGCGCTACCTACAATGGGCTACTATGTTGCTTCGTGATTTTGACCAAATAGATCAGTATTTGGTGGATCCCGATTATTTGTTCAGCTACATTACCGAGGCCAAAGCCATCGAACGCTGGCAGATTGATTGGCCCAAAAGCCGTGTCTCGGCTGATTCGGAGCGAATTAAGGGTTATTTTGAGCTTTTTTCCAATTTGCAGGAGGTCTACACCCTTTTTCGACAAGACTTGCAGACGCGCCGACGAGCTTATCGCGGTATGGCGTATCGACAATTGGCAGAAAAGGCGTTTGACCTCTTATTGGCCGTGAGTACAAACCTTCCATCTACAGGCCATAGTGCACAGTCCACCGCCCACCATTCACCGCCCACCGCTTCTTTCTACTATTTTATCGGGTTCAATGCCTTGAGTGCGGCCGAGGAAACTATTTTCAAAACGCTGATCAAAGCTAAATGTGCGGAGGTATTGTGGGATACTGATTTTTACTACATGCGGGATAATCCGTTGGCGGAAGGGGGAAAAACATTGCGACGATACCGAGAAGCGGCTTGGTCGGGAGAATGGAAATGGACCGAAAATCATTTATCGGAGTCCCCTAAAGAGATTCATGTGTATGCGGTATCGAATGCCTCCATGCAACCCAAAGTGGCCGGAGAACTTTACCGACGCTGGTGTGCCCGAGAAGAGGGGGGGACGGAACAACGACCGGTAGGGATCGTGTTAGCCGATGAAAATTTACTCGTTCCGATGCTGAACGGATTGGACGAATCCATAACGGACCTGAACGTGACGATGGGGCTTACACTGCGAAATTCATTGCTGTTTACATTGGTGGATTCTCTGTTTGAATTACAGTTTACGATGGCAGAATTTCGTTCCAAAGACGGAAAGGCCGTCAAAATCCCAAAGTTCAACCACCGTACGGTGCAAAAGGTACTGAATCACCCTTTCATTCGGCGTTATGAATTTTTGGCCTTGCAGCAGCAGGATACAACCGTGGTCAGTATTATTCAAACCACTATTCGTGAGATAGAGCAGCGCAACTTAGTGTATCTTGATTCGGCGCAGCTATTTGCTTGGGGAGAAGACCACCCGCTGTTCAAAGCTCTTTTTACCCGTTGGGATGATAACCCGCAGACAATCATTAAAGCCCTGTATCTGTTGATTGACCTGCTGCGGGAAGTATATAAAGATACACAAAACGCCATCGAAACCGAATATCTTTATTTATTCTATACGTTGCTCAAGCAGTTGGAAACCACCCTCAGCAACGAGCATGTGGAGAAATTGAACCTGCGGACTTTTAAGTCTTTTTTATACGAACTTATTCGCCAAACCCGTATTCCTTTCAGCGGTGAACCCGTCAGCCCGCTCCAAATCATCGGCATGCTTGAAACGCGTGCGCTTGACTTTGAAAAACTGATCATTCTTTCGATGAATGAAGGTGTATTTCCGGTAACCAAACGCCAAAATTCGCTGATCCCTTGGGATATTGCCCGTGAAGCGGGCCTGCCGATTTACAGCGACCAGGATGCGATTATGTCTTACCATTTTTATCGCCTGCTGCAACGAGCCCATGAGGTGCATTTGGTCTATGTTACAGACTCAAATACGTACAACGGAGGAGAAAAAAGCCGCTTTATATTACAGTTGGAACACGAGTTGGTTCCGAAATCCAATCAAAAGATTACATTTCATGAGCATATCGTGTTGTTTGAGGAAAGTCCGGATTTGTCTGTGACGGAAAAAGAATCAGTCATTTTTTCGCCCGAATCAGTCAAACAATCACTATTGCATAAAAAGCAATTGGCACTCGGTGATTGGATGGTTCCGAAAACACCCGAAATTTTGACGTTTTTACGGGAACATTTAATCAAAGACGGTCTTTACGCCACTCATCTGAACCAATATCTCAAATGTTCGCTACAGTACTATTTCAGCCGGGTAGCGGGCGTTGCTGAAGAGGAAGAAGTGGAGGAACGGATGGGAACGGCCGATTTCGGCTCTTGGATCCATAAAGTATTGGAACATATAGATCTCAACTACCTGATGGAAAACAGACCCATCAGTGATGAACAAATCAAGGCTGTTCTGCGTGGCGAGTTTGAGCAACTTTTTAAAGGGTTTGAGGCAGATTCAGGTATCAATCGTTTGCTGTATCAGGTGGCCGAACAAACAGTAGTGGAATTTTTGCGGGAACAGCGCCGGGGAGATGAAGGATTGGTGGTATTGGCTGCCGAGCAAAAACTGACAACGACGGTGGATGTACCCATCGGAGAGGATATAGTCACCATCAAAATAGCCGGGAAAATAGACCGAGTGGAGTTGTTAGGTCATACGATCCGGGTGGCTGACTATAAAACAGGAAAAATAGATCAATTGGGAAAAGTCACTGCCGACAAGTTGCCGGAGATTATGACCTCCGGTCAAAATACTAACTATGAAAAAATCCGACAATTGTGGCTTTACCAGTATTTGATTTATAAGCACATGCTGCGTGAGCGAGGCCTGCGCCTGCGCAATAGGGAGTTTCATTTAGGAACCTACGAGGTTACGTCGGGTTTTTACTCCCTTCGCAATATCAAAAGAGGCTTTATCCCAAATCCACTAAGATTTGATGAAAAAAACGAGGCAGAGTCTTACGTTGCCCGGTCAGAAGAATACATTCGGTCTTTTGTAACGGAACAGTTGCTTAACACCAAGGAGCCGTTTCGGAAAACGGACTATTCTACTGCCTGTCAATATTGTGATTTTCGGGAAATTTGCGGAAGGTAACGCTTAGGCGGCGGGTCGAATGCTCTCTAAGTCCTTGACTCTTCTTCGCGAAACCGGTACTTCATAACCGTCTTTCAGGCGCAGGCTGTCGCCGTTGTAAGGAGTAAGGTAAAAACGGTTGATAATGCAACTGCGGCTGACCCGTATAAAATCAGGGAGGTGAAGTTCTTCAAAGCATTTTAACGTCTTAGCTACTAAGATTTGCTGCCTGTTGCTGAGGACGAATCGGGTATAATTTCGCTGTCCTTCCAGGCGTACAATTTCATGTAAAGGGACAAATACTTTGCCGACAAAGCCCGGTAATCGCAGGCCGAGGATGCCCTTAGCGGTGTATTCCAATTCAAAAGCTGCCATGGTGTAAAGGTTGCGTAAAGTACCCTGCAAAAGTCAGTGATTAACAGACAACAGACAACGGGAAATTTCCCGTATCGGTACGGGGTTTTTCCCGTATTTTCAGTAGCCTTGATGTATATAGTATTTTATTTTAAGAAGTTATCTTTTCGCTAAAAAACAGCAGTTAAAAAGGGAAATTGGGGAGAAGGTCGTAATATTGCAGCCTAAGCAAAAACAGATATTCGGTGAAAAAGATATTAATTATCAATGGCCCCAATCTCAACCTGTTGGGCAAACGCGAACCTACTATTTACGGCAGCCAAACGTTTGAAGACTATTTTCAAACATTAACGTCAGTCTTTCCTGAAGCAGAACTGCACTATTTTCAATCCAACCACGAAGGGGCTATTATTGATAAAATCCACGAAACCGGTTTTTCGTTTGACGGTATTGTCCTCAATGCGGGAGCTTATACACATACTTCGATAGCGATTGCCGATGCCCTATCGGCAGTGACGACCCCGGCCGTAGAAGTCCATATCTCTAATGTGCATGCCCGCGAAGCTTTTCGTCACCACAGCTACCTCAGCAGTCGGGTAAAAGGCGTGATTGTGGGGTTAGGGTTGAAAGGATATGAGTTGGCGGTGCGGTATTTTTTGTAAAAACAGAAAAGTTTTCAACCGAAAAAATGCAAAATCGAAAAAGCGGCATAAATCGTCATTCACATAAAACGCACAGGTAGTTTCTGAATTTTGCATTTTTCCGTTTCTCGGTTTTCTGTTTTTCGATCCTTATTTTCAGTTATTCAGTATGATAACCTTTTATCCCGGTCCTTCCAAAGTCTATCCGCAAGTGGAAGGATACTTGCAGGACGCTTATCGGTCAGGGATTTTGAGCATGAATCACCGCAGTCAGGGATTCATGGATGTGTTGCGCGAAACCCTCCGCCTGATGCACGCGAAACTCAATATTCCTGACGATTATACCGTTTATTTGATTTCTTCGGCTACGGAGGCTTGGGAAATCATTGCCCAATCACTGACCGCTCACCACAGTGCGCACCATTACAACGGTGCCTTTGGGAAAAAATGGTTCAGTTATGCCTCTCATATTGTACCGCAAACGTCCGGTTCACTGTTTCCGATTGACCAAACACTGCCTTACCATTTATTTGAGCACGAAAACAATGCCACTCGTACAGAATTCAATCGGGAGCGGTTGCGTCAATATGAAGTACTGTGCCTTACCCACAGCGAAACTTCCAACGGCACGCAAATCCGAAGGGAAGAATTGGCGCAAATGCGTTCGATGACAGATGCGCTGATGGCCATTGACGCTACTTCTTCACTCGGCGGTGTGGTTTTCGATTGGACATTAGGGGATGTTTGGTTGGCTTCGGTACAAAAATGTCTCGGGCTGCCGGCAGGTATGGGCATCATGGTGTGTTCGCCTAAAGCGTTGGAAAAGGCCGGTAAGGTGAATGATGTTTTACGGTATAACAGTTTGTTGTTCATTCACGAAAACTTCGAAAAATACCAAACCCACTATACCCCCAATACCCTGGGGGTGTATCTGCTGATGCGGGTAATGGAGCAGGTGGAAAATATCCGGCAAATAAGTCGAAGAAGTGAAAAACGAGCGGAGGAGTGGTATGCTTTTCTGGAAAATGAAACGAATTGGCAGCCTTTGGTTCAAAACCCGGCGACCCGTTCGGATACAGTGATTGCCGTAAAAGGAGATGGGCAGGCCATAACAGAAGTCAAAAAAGCGGCGCTTCAGGCAGGAATAACGTTGGGGAACGGCTATGGCGAATGGAAAAACACCACTTTTCGCATTGCTAATTTTCCCGCGATTGAAGAGGGAGAAATTGAGAAATTAAAGGAGTTTTTAAGAAAATAGAACAAATTAGAAATCAATATGCTCATATACCTCATCCAAGCGTAATGCAACTCCCAGTGAGCGAAGCGATAATGCTCCTCCTACACCTTGCGCAGCTGTTTTCTGCCACGTATTTTCTTCAATTTGATACCAAGATTCTACCAGCGGTGTGTGTTGTTCTATTACTACATATTCTTTGAGCGAAGGAAGACGTTGGTACAACATAAACTTTTCGCCTCGGTCGTAGTTTTGAGTACTTTTCGACAAAACTTCTACAATGACAAAAGGATTGACAATCACGTCTTCGCGTCCATTCCAAAATTCAGGTTTTTCACAAATGACCAATGCGTCAGGATACACGGTGGTATCTTCGGCTTCAATACGAATTTTTTGATCGCTTGTATAAGCTCTATAACGTGTTTTCATCGGCCTTAAGATCGTTTTTAAGGCACCTACTACATTTGCACTAATTTCGTTGTGGGTTGCTTTTGCACCGACCATAGGAATAATTAAGCCTTTATAAAATTCATTTTTGCTCTTCGCTTTTTCTTCAAAACGCAGGTATTCCTCGTGCGTGTAGATTTTATTGGAGCGTGGCTTGCGCAAAATACCCGTAATCAAGACCATAGTTTTCGGCGTTTTTGACAAAATTATAAAAAATACGGCTCTGAAATTCAACCGGTCGGGGTGTAAGCAGAAGAACTATTTCTTCTGCTGAACCGCTTCCACCATCTTCGCGGTAATCATCTTGTTATGCGACGTATTGCCCCAAGCGTTTTGAACGTAATTTAGAACATCGGCAATTTCTTCGTTGTCCAGTCCCGGATTGGGCATTGCCCCTTCATACGCGGCTCCGTTAACGACAATTTTTTCCTGCATTCCGAACTTCACGGCTTCAATGGCTTTTTCGGGATTTTTGATCAAAAAATCAGCTTTGGACAACGGAGGGAAAGTGGCCGGAACCCCTTCTCCCGCACCCATGTGGCAGGTAATACAGTTTTCAGTGTAGATGGTTTTGCCCCGTTCTATACTTTTGACAAGTGCTTCGTCTTGCTTAGGGAGCGTAGAGGCGCATAAAACAATGACTGATAAGGAAATGAATATCAACTTCATGCGAAATGGATGTTAGTAAATTAGGATCGGTTAATCGTTATCCGTAGTTGATGTGTGGGATAGAGAAAAAAAGTAATGACCACAAGGAACAGATAACGATTAACCGATAACTGATCAATGTTTAAAACTAAGCTTTGGGGCTGATTCTGACAATTTTGCCCGAATTTTCCAGCACAACGTAAATGTTGCCGTCGGGACCTTGGCGAATGTCGCGTACACGACCGATTTTGTCAAAAATAATTTCACGATTGACTACCTTATTTCCCTTGACGGTGAGGTGTTGTAGATAGGCAAATTTAAGCGAACCCACGAGCAGATCGCCGTTCCATTCTTTGAATTTGTTGCTCGTGACAAACGTCATTCCGCAAGGGGCAATCGACGGTTTCCAGTAAACAACCGGCTGTTCCATTCCCGCTTTGGCGGTGTCTTTGGAGATAATGCTGTTGTCATAATCAATACCGAAAGTAATGGCCGGCCAACCGTAATTTTTCCCTTTCTCAACAATGTTCAACTCATCGCCTCCCTGCGGACCGTGTTCGTGCTCCCAAATCACGCCCGTAGTCGGGTGAATGGTCATTCCCTGCGGGTTCCGGTGACCGTAGCTCCAAATTTCAGGACGAGCGCCGGCGGTTTTTACAAACGGATTATCCGTAGGTATTTTTCCGTCTTCGTGCAAGCGTACCACTTTCCCTTGGTCTTTGCCCAAGTTTTGCGCGTTTTCTTTTTGACCACGTTCTCCGAGCGATAAGAAAACATAGCCTTTTCGGTCAAATACGATCCGTCCGCCGAAGTGGACGTTGGCTTTTACATTGGGAATGGCTTTAAACAGATACTGAATGTCGGTCAAAGCATGGTCTTTCAGTTTTGCCCGCAACAAAGCGGTATTGGCTCCGCCGTCATCCCCTTCTTCGCCGTCGGCTTTGGGAGATGAATAACTGAGGTAGATCCAGCCGTTTGTGCTATAATCGGGATGCAGCGCTACGTCAAGTAAACCTCCTTGCCCTTTGTACAGAATCGGCGGCAAACCGGTAATTTCCTGAGGGTCTAATACGCCTTTTTTGACCAAACGTAATTTGCCGACGCGTTCGGTGACGAGCAGATCACCGTTGGGCAGAAAGGCCGTGGCCCACGGCATGTTCAATCCTTTCGCAACGGTGTCAATGGTGAAGTCGGCGGCTGTTAATTTGGGAGCTGAACTTTTCCGGTCTGTAGAACTGACCGTACTCATCAATAGGGCAGACGCTGTCAGAAACAGACCCGTTATCGCCATAGGCACGGCCTTTTTTAAGAAAGAGGTATTGTTTGTCATAAATGTGTTATTGTGAATAAAAAAGGAGACGGAAATGTAACGGGAAAAACGCTAAGGATGTTTCTTCAGAGGTATCAATTTTTCCGAATAGCATAGAATTAGAAGGAATAATGCGTGATTACGAGTAGGGATGTACTTTTTTCTACTCTTTTTTAAGGATTTCAGTTCGCAAAAAAACGGTTAAATCTAAATTTGAACAATACCTTGGGCAATATTGAGTCACTCCTTTAAAAGTTAGTAACGACGATGAGAAAGTTAAGTTCTACCAATTATTACAATCAGACGTTTTTGGAAGACAAATGTACCCTCAACGAACTGATTCATTTGCTGAGTAAACGGTGGCTGACCGAGGTGATGTTCAGTATTGAAGAAGGAAATAATCGCTTTTCGAGTCTGAAAGAAGACTTGAAGCACATCAGTGATAATATTTTAGCCGACCGCCTGAAATTACTGGAACAACACAAACTGATTGTCCGAAATAATCATTTGGGTGAAGTGCCGGCTCGTGTAGAATATGCTTTGACCACAACCGGGGAACGATTGAGCGAGTTGCTGGACGGTTTGTGCAAATTTTCCGAAAACGAAATGGAATTTCCGGCGTAAGGGCGTTGCCATGCAATGCCCTTATGGCCATTTACAGCGCTTTAAATCGCTCAAAGCATTGCCGTTCCAATTCTTCTCGGTCGTCCGGGTGAGCGATGTGGATCAGGGCTTTGGCGCGTTGGCGCAGGTTTTTTCCGAAGAGATAAGCCGAACCGTATTCCGTGATAATATAGTGAGCATGAGCTCTTGTAGTTACTACCCCCGCGCCTTGCTTGAGGTAAGGAACAATCCGTGATACTCCTTTTTGGGTACGGGAAGGCAGCGCAATGATAGGCTTTCCGCCTTGACTCAGGGCCGCGCCCCGCATAAAATCCATTTGCCCGCCTACTCCCGAATATTGATAGGTACCGATGGAGTCCGAGCAAATCTGACCCGTAACATCCACCTCCACGGCACTGTTGATGGCCACTACTTTGGGGTTTTGTTTAATAATGTGCGGGTCGTTGACAAAGTCAATGTCCAAAAAAGAAAATGCGGGATTGTCGTTGACGTAGTTGTAGAGTAACTTGGTACCCAAGGCAAAGCCGGTAACCGTTTTGTTGGGACTGATGACTTTAAATTTGTTGTTGATCACGTCTTTATCAAACAAATCAACCAGGCCGTCGCTGAACATTTCGGTATGTACCCCCAGATTTTTGTGGTTGTAAAGACACTGTAATACGGCGTTGGGAATGGAACCGATGCCCATTTGTAGAGTGCTTCCGTCGTCGATCAGTTCGGCCACGTATTGCCCGATTTTTTGATCATTTTCCGAAACGGCACCCCCAAAATTGGCTTCGTGCAGGGCATCTTCGCAATACACCATAGCGTGAAAACGACCGGCGTGGATCATGCCGTCGCCGTGGGTACGCGGTACGTTAGGATTGACTTGGGCAATGATGTATTTGGCATTGTTGACGGCCGAACGGGCAATATCTACCGATACCCCTAAGGAGCAATAGCCGTGTTGGTCGGGCACCGACACGTGAACCAAAGCGACGTCAATCGGCAATATTTTTTGGTTGAACAATTCGGGAATCTCACTCAAAAAGACCGGAACGTAGTCGGCCCGACCTTCATTGACGGCTTTTCGGATGCTTTCTGAGACAAAAAGGGAGTTGATGTGAAAATGTCCCTCAAATTCGGGTTTATCCACAAAAATATCACCGTAAACAGTAATAGATACTAATTCAACGTCCTGTAAGCGAGGGGCTTCCTGAGCTAAATGTTTGAGCAAATACGTGGGTGTTTGGGCACTGCCGTGAACAAATACGCGATTTCCGGATTGGATGCAGGCCAAAGCCTCTTGGGGCGAAACGTAGCTGATTTTAGGTCGCAAGATGTGTTGTGGTTGGATGGCTCAACAATGCTACTTCCGGAGCAAGTCCGAAAAAATGACAACGGTCATCTTATCGGGGATTCTTCGAAAGTAGCGAATTTCTTCGATTTTATCTATGTAAACAAAAACTTCGTCCTCATTCCTGCATTTTATAGCCAAAATTGGTTTGTTTTGAGAGTTGAACGCTATTTTTGAATCATAAACCCTTCATCCAAACCACTATGAACCGACTTTACCGAGTGGCAGGGCTGTGTCTGACTGCCTCTTTTTTTGCTTTTCATTTCTCCCTCCAAGCCCAAACATTAGCGCCGTTAACCGTTGAAAAAATCATGCGCGACCCTAAGTGGATGGGCGTAGCTCCGTCGAATCCTTATTGGAGTGAAGACGGTACAAAAGTTTACTTTAACTGGAACCCCGAGAAAAACACGGGCGATTCGCTGTACGTGTACGAACTTTCGTCCAAACAAACCCGTAAAGTGACCCCTACCGAACGGATGACATTGCCGGCGGCCACGGGAGACTACAACCGGGCATTTACCCAAAAATTATACACCAAAGACGGAGACCTGTATTGGATGGACGTAAAAACAGGCCAAACGCGGCAGCTCACTTACACCGTGGAATCCGAATCAAACGCGACCTTCAGCAACGATGGCAGCAAGGCCATTTTCAGACGAGGCCTGAATCTGTTTTCGCTGCATCTGATGACCGGGGAGTTGGTGCAAATGACCAATTTTTTGCCCGGTACTAAAAAAGCCGAAGCCGCTGCTAACGAGCAGGATAAATGGTTGAAAAAAGACCAATTGGCGCTGTTTGAAGTATTGAAAGAGCGCGCCGATAAGAAAAAAGAAGGAGAAAAGATTACGAAATCGAACCAACCCAAACGTCCGAAAGAGATTTATACCAACGATGCACTATTGGATAACATCCTGCTTTCTCCCAATGCCGATTTCATTACCTATCGTTCAACCAAAGCCGCTACTGGCTCTAAAACGACGATTGTACCGAGCTTTGTCACTGAATCAGGCTATACCGAAGACTTGCCCGCCCGTACGAAAGTGGGAGCGACGCAAAGCAGTTCGCAACTGTTTGTCTATAACATCAAAAAAGACACCGTTCTCGAAGCATCGACCAAAGACCTGACGGGCATCAGCGCAAAGCCTGATTACGTAAAAGACTACAAAGCAGATACTTCTAAAAAAGCCGCCGCCCGGAAGGTGCAGTTTGTAACGACCCGTTGGTCAGAAGATGGGAAATACCTGGTTGTGATGATGCGTTCGCAGGACAACAAAGACCGTTGGATCGCTTCGCTTGACCCCGTTACTGCCAAATTTAAAGTATTGGATCATTTGCGCGATGAGGCTTGGGTAGGCGGTCCGGGTAGTTTTTGGTTGGATTGGGTGGACAACGAAACCGTTATTTTCCATTCGGAAGCTACGGGTTATTCGCATTTGTACACAGTCAACGTGCGTACCGGCGAGCGCAAGGCGCTGACCTCCGGCAAGTTTGAAGTGCAACAGGCGCAACTTTCCAAAGATAAAAAAACGATCTTTTTCCAGTCGAACGAAGTGCATCCGGGCGAGCAGCATTTTTACAAAATGGCCGTTACGGGTGGTGAACGCACCAAATTGACCAAAATGACGGGTGCCAACGACGCGACTCTTTCACCCGATGAATCGAAATTAGTAATCCGTTATTCTGCCGCGACCAAGCCGTGGGAACTGTACCTGCAGGACGCTCAGCCGACGGCCACGGCTTCGCAAATTACGCAATCGCTTTCTCCTGAATTCAGTTCTTATGCGTGGAAAGAACCGCAAATCATTACCGTAAAAGCTACCGACGGCACCGACATTTATTCGCGTTTGTACGTTCCCAAAAAGAAAAACGGAGCGGCAGTGGTGTTTGTGCACGGGGCCGGTTACCTGCAAAATGCCCACAAATGGTGGAGCCAATACTTCCGCGAATATCTATTTCATAACCTGTTGGTGGATTTAGGCTACACGGTCTTGGATATGGATTACCGCGCTTCGGCGGGTTACGGTCGCGATGTGCGCACGGGCATTTATCGTTTTATGGGTGGGAAAGACTTGGACGACAACGTGGATGGTGCCAAATACTTGGTTGAAAAACACGGAATTAACCCCAATCGCATCGGTATTTACGGTGGTTCGTACGGTGGCTTTATTACCCTGATGGCAATGTTTACCAAACCGGGCGTGTTCAAAGCGGGAGCGGCTTTGCGCCCTGTGACCGACTGGGCCGCCTACAATCACCCTTATACGGCTAATATTTTGAACGAGCCGGCCACGGATTCATTGGCCTATCGCCGCAGTTCGCCCATTTACCACGCGGCCGGGTTGAAAGATTATTTGTTGATTTGCCACGGCATGGTGGATGTCAACGTGCATATTCAAGACTCGTACCGCTTGGTGCAGCGCCTGATCGAATTGAAAAAAGACAACTGGGAAATGGCCTCCTACCCGATGGAAGACCACGGTTTTGTCGAAGCCAGCAGTTGGACGGATGAGTATAAACGTATCTTGAAGTTGTTTCAAGAGCGGTTGAAATAGCGGGTGTTCCAAACGCCTTTCCCGATAGTGCTCGTTGCAAGCGAGTACTATCGGGAATATGTTTAAAGAGCGGTTGAGTTACTCATCTTCGCGTTTTTTCATCATTTCCATAAACTCTCACCCGTGGTTCGGAGTGTTCCGAAGGCCACTCCGAACTAAAAATAAACAGAGTGTTTGCAACACGGGGAGTGCCAAACCATCTGCCAAATAGCCTTCAAAAATTCCTTTATTAAGTCGTGGAAAATTGTTTGGTTTTCCTCCCTCCGTTGTTCGGAGTGTTCCGAAGGCCACTCCGAACTTAAAATAAACAGAGTGTTTGTAACACGGTGAGTGCCAAATCATCTGCCTGATAGTCTTCAAAATCCTTCTGAACTCTACTATTACAAGGCATACGTCAACTCGTATTTTGTCCAGCCTGTTTTAAAAACGCCGGCTTTGGTGTAGCTTTGCTACAGGGAGAAAAAATACGTTACAATCAGGCCACAAGCCCATTTTAAGATTCTCCCGAACAAAAATCATCTCTTCCCTCAAACTAAATCAGGAATGAAAAAACGATTACTTCTTTTATTATTGGCGGTTCCGCTGTTCAGTTGGGCTCAGGAAGACGTGCTCAAAAAATTGCAGGCCATTGCCGTCATTGACCAAAAAGTGATGATGCCCATGCGCGACGGGGTGCGATTGGCTACCGACATTTACCGCCCCAAAACGGACAAACCCGTTCCGATTATTTTTTCCAAAACCCCTTATAATTTCAATTCATGGGGAAACGGGGAAGCCAGAAATGGCACCTACCAATCGGCTTTGGATGCGGTTTCGCACGGCTATGCGTATGTAGTTCAAAATGAGCGAGGCCGCTTTTTTTCGGAAGGAACTTGGGATATTCTGGGGACACCTACCACAGATGGCTATGATGCGTTTGAGTGGATGTCCAAACAACCGTGGTGCAACGGAAAAATAGGTACCTTCGGTTGCTCTTCTACGGCCGAATGGCAAATGGCCGTAGCGTCGCTCGACCATCCGGCCCACGTGGCAATGGTTCCGCAAGGATTTGGTGCGGGCGTAGGGAGAGTAGGGGTTGCAGGAACAGGGCAACTAGTACGGGGGCAGAGCACAGCAAATGCTCTTTACCGTGGCTGTGCAGTACCGAAAACGACGCAGTGCGCCCGCTGTTTCCCAAAGAGGCCACTCAAGAACGACTGATTCGTGCTTCGCGCTACTATGATTTGGCTACTGAAATGCCGCCCGTGGATTGGTCAAAAGCACTGCGTCATTTGCCGGCGCTTGATATTATCAAAAATGTGAACGGTCAAGAGGGCGTGTATGAAAAAATGATGCGACGCAAGCCCAACGACCCTGAGTGGTTCAAGGGTGGGTTGTATCATGATAATATGCCTTTCAATAAGCCCGCTTTTTGGTTTGTGTCTTGGTATGACGTATCAAGCAGTCCGAATTTGGCGCTGTTCAATCACGTTCGTAAGAATGCCAAAACGCCGCAAGTAGCCGATAATCAATACTTGGTCATTGCACCTACACTTCATTGCGCTTATCGTCGAGCTACAGAAAATACCATCGTTGGGGAGCGCAGCGTGGGCGACGCCCGATTGGATTACGACAACCTGATCTACGGTTGGTTTGACCTGTGGCTCAAAGGAGAAGCCAACGATTTTGCCAAAAAGAACCCAAGAGTCAGGTATTATACGATGGGGGCTAACAAATGGCAATCTTCCGACACCTGGCCTCCGGCCAATGCAGAATTGACCGCCTATTACCTTCACAGCGGTGGAAAAGCCAACAGCCTTTACGGAGACGGCAAGCTAACCACCCAAATTCCTCCTAAGGAAGACAAAGCCGATGCTTTCGCCTATGACCCGGCGTTTCCGGTTCCTTCCTACGGCGGTAATGTTTGCTGTTCGGGAAATGCGGTACAGGGCGGTTCTTTTGACCAACATCAGATGGAAACCCGCCACGATATTTTGGTGTACACCACGGACCCGTTCAAAGACGGTGTAGAAATGTCGGGCAGTATCGAAACCACATTGTACGTTTCGTCAGATGCAAAAGATACCGATTTTACCGTCAAAATTCTGGATGTGTACCCCGACGGTCGCGCCTACAATTTGGACGAAACCATACTTCGCGCCCGTTATCGAGAAGGGTTTGACAAAGAAGTGATGATGGAAAAGGATAAAGTCTATAAACTGACGCTCAGTCCGATGTCCACCTCCAATTTTTTTGCGCCCGGACACAGTATTCGTATCGAAATATCAAGCAGTAATTTCCCCCGATTTGACCGAAATCTGAACACGGGCGGGAATAATTACGATGAAAGTAAAGGCGTAGTAGCTCATAATCAAATTCATCATTCAGTGCAGTATCCGTCGCAAATCAAACTGCCGTTGGTCAAAACGAAACTGTAAAATCCGTATCAATCCGCGTCATCCGCGTTCCATTAATCGAGTCCAATGGAACGCGGATGACGCGGATACGAGTAACGCGGATTGAACGGATTTGCTCATTCATCGAAATTTTATCCTAAATCCTATGAATCGCTTAACCCTTATTTTTCTATTTTTTCTTTCCTGTACTTCAACTTTTGGGCAAGTCAATTATTTCAACGCCATGAAGTGGCGGATGATAGGGCCGCATCGCGGCGGTCGAACCGTAGGTGCCGTGGGCGTACCGCAGCAACCCAATGTTTTCTACGTAGGAGTCAATAACGGAGGCGCTTGGAAAACAACGGATTATGGTCGTTCGTGGGTGCCGATTTTTGACGACCAACCCACGGGCTCAGTGGGCGATATTGCCGTGGCACCTTCCAACCCAAACGTGTTGTACGTTGCAAGCGGTGAAGGCATTCAGCGGCCTGATCTGTCGATTGGCGACGGGGTGTATAAATCGGTAGACGGCGGCAAAACTTGGACAAATACGGGCTTGCGCGACGGACAGCAAATTGGCGGTATCGCCATTGACCCTGCCAACGAGAATCGGGTGTTTGTGGCGGTATTGGGGCATCCTTACGGTCCCAATGAAGAACGCGGAATCTATAAAACGGAAAACGGCGGAAAAACGTGGGAAAAAGTACTGTACAAAAATGAAAATACGGGAGCGGTACAAGTAATGCTGGACCCCAAAGACCCCAATACCGTGTATGCGGTGCTGTGGGCGGCACGGCAGGGGCCGTGGGAAAACGGGGCATGGCAAGGTCCCGAAAGCGGCCTGTATAAATCTACGGACGGCGGGGTAATTTGGAAAAAGTTAACGAAAGGATTACCCACTTTTGAGCAGGGATTGGGAAGGATTGGGTTGGGAATTGCCCCTTCTGACCCGAATCGTTTGTATGCAACGGTAGATGCGGGTGAAAACGGAGGCATTTATCGTTCAGATGATGCCG
Source organism: Spirosomataceae bacterium (assembly GCA_046329125.1). GTDB lineage: Bacteria > Bacteroidota > Bacteroidia > Cytophagales > Spirosomataceae > Runella. Next base: position 545,041 of record JAXLVD010000001.1, read on the forward strand.
GGGCGTCTTGGTACCGAACCAATCCGGATGAACGCTTATGGGGGCGGGGGAGTGATTTTGCCGAAATAAAAGTAGATCCTAAAAATGCCGATGTGGTGTATTCGGCCAACGTAGTGGCTTGGAAATCAACGGATGGCGGCAAAAATTGGACGGCATTCAGAGGAGCCCCCGGCGGCGACGACTACCACCGTATCTGGATTAATCCGGATAATCCGAAAATCATTCTCATTGCGGCTGACCAAGGGGCAATCATCACGGTCAACGGCGGCGAAACGTTCAGTTCATGGTATAATCAGCCCACAGCCCAATTTTACCACGTCATTACCGACAATGCTTTTCCTTACAATGTGTACGGCGGTCAGCAGGAGAGCGGTTCGGTAGGTATTTCTTCGCGCGGCAATGACGGGCAAATCACCTTTCGCGAATGGCACCCCGTAGGTGTGGAAGAATACGGCTACATAGCTCCGGACCCGCTCGACCCGAACATTATTTACGGAGGAAAAATCACCAAATATGATAAGCGTACCGGCCAAACTCAGAATATTGCCCCTGAAGCTGTACGCTCAGGTAAGTATCGTTTTGTGCGTACGGTTCCGGTATTGTTTTCCCCCGTTGACAAAAAGACGTTGTTTTTTGCCGGAAACGTACTGTTCAAAACGCAGAACGGCGGCAATTCGTGGCAGGTCATCAGTCCTGACCTGACCCGCGAAACCTACGATGACATTCCCAAAAGTGTCGGGGTGTATATCACAGAAGGGATGAAAAAAATGCCGCGTCGGGGCGTGATTTATACCGTTGCTCCTTCTTACCAAAATATCAATACCATTTGGGCCGGTACCGACGACGGCCTCATGCACCTCACCCGCGACGGCGGTAAAACATGGAAGAACATTACACCGCCTGAAATTACGGCTTGGAGTAAAATATCACTCATGGACGCCGGGCATTTCGATAACAATACCTGCTATGCTGCCGTCAATCGAATTCGTTGTGATGATGCTCGCCCGCACATTTACCGAACCCGGGACGGGGGAAAAACGTGGCAGGAGATCGTGAAAGGCTTACCGAAAAATGAACCCATCAACGTTGTACGCGAAGACCCCGTTCAGAAAGGATTGCTTTTTGCGGGGTCAGAAGAGGCGATTTACGTGTCTTTTGACGACGGAGATAATTGGCAATCGTTGCGACTCAATATGCCGGCTACGTCGGTGCGTGATTTGGTTATTAAAGACAATGATTTGGTAGCCGGTACGCACGGTCGGGGTTTTTGGATCCTGGATGATATTTCGCCGCTGAGGCAAATCTCACCTTCGATGGCGGAGAGTCCGGCAGTTTTGTTTAAGCCCCAATTGACCTATCGCGTCCGTTGGAATTTGAATACCGATACACCGCTGCCGCAGGAAGAACCCGGCGGACAAAACCCGCCCGACGGTGCGATCATTAATTATTTTTTGAAAGAAAAAGCCGCCGAAGAAGTAACGTTGGAAATCCTGAATGCGGCCGGAAAATCGGTACGTAAGTATTCAAGTTCAGATAAGCCTTATGAACTTCCCGAATCCAACACACCGCCGTATTGGGTGCGTCCCCAACAGATTTTATCCGGAGAACCCGGTTCGCATCGCTTTCTATGGGATATGCACTATACCCCGCTTGACCTTCCGGTGCAATTCCCGATAGCGGCTACTTACCGAAATACGGCTCCCGATCCGACTTCTCCTTGGGTGATGCCGGGGACGTATACCCTCAAACTGACGGTCAACGGCCAATCTCAATCTCAGCCGTTGACCATAAAAATGGACCCACGGGTAAAGTCAACGCCGACCCAACTGCAACAGATCCACGATTTGTCGGTGATTTGTTATGAAGGAAGACAAAAAGTGGCGGAAGAAATCAAAAAAAGTGAGGAACAGCGAAAAGTAGCCCGTTATACCGAAGAAGGGTTAAAAGCTGTTTTGGCCCGGGAAGCGGCTCTGAAAAAAGCAGGAGGGGAGTTTGCTTCGATTCATAATATTTTGCACGATACGGATATGCCTGCCACTACGCAAACCATCGCCGCCGTACAGGCCGCACAGAAAAAGTTGGGAGAGTTGTTGAACAAATAAAAGTCGGCTTCAGTATAGGAATCCTGTGAGTTTTTGCCGTTTCTGTCTGCTCAAACCTCACAGGATTCCTTTATATCTTCAGTTTGATCTTCATTCTTTCCAAAAGGGCGGTGATCCCGACAATTAGAAAAGCAAACAACAAAGATTTCAGTAAACCCACCGCGCCGAATTTGAAGGAATCGGGCAGGGAAAAGGGCAACAGACTCGCCACACTGTAATACACGTAAGGAATCAAATAGCAGGTGAGTGTAGCAGTGCCGGCGGGTCGGATCAGGTCAAACCAACGGACTTTGCCTTTCAAATCGACCAACCAATAAATAAAGGCATAAAGCAGAAAAGCAATACCGCAACAAAGAAAGATCCAAGTGGGAGTGGCCTGAATCTTAGAGATAATAAAGAAATTTCTCGCCGCCAACCCGGCTACTAAGAACAAAATGCCGAGCCCGATATAAACGGCAATCAGTTTCGTTCTCTTTTCGGCCGTATAAAATCGTTCCAACAACAGGGTAGCAAGGATGCCGGTCGAGGCAAAGGAATGAAAGGCACCGTTGCCGAGAATCCAGTCGTTGGGCCCGCCGGGCCAAAGGCTTTTCAACCAACCGGCGTGACCGGCAATGGTCATAAAGGTGAAAAAAGCCCAGGCAATTACCAATAGCGTAGGGGATCTGTGCGCGAAAAGATAGATCACAGCACAACCTAAGTACGTCCAACCGATAAGGCCTAAAATACCCCACCATTGCGGTGCCATGCGCAGTTTATCTTCCCCACCTCTGAAAACAAACGCTAAATACAGCAACAAACCAATACCGATCCCTTGTAAAACGGCGAAAAGGATCCGCTTGGCGTCTCGGTGTTTGGGATAGACGTTCCAAATCAGGAAAAAGCCGAGTACCATCAAAATCCGGAACCAAGCCCGACTCATTCCTGTCGCTTCGGCGTTCAGATCGTCTAAGTTGACCGTAAACACACCCATGATCAATAAGGCCAAAGAACGGGTACCGATATGAAGCATGATTTGTCCCCGGCTTTCTCCCTTAGCCAGTCGGTTTTGGATGGCAAAAGGAATCGCCATTCCCAAAATGAACAGAAAACAGGGAAAAACCACATCGGCAAACCCAAGGAAATCTTCGGTCGCTTCAGCATGTTCAAGCCAATCCGGGATGCCGGATAAACTCCACAGGTCATTGACAAAGATCATCCAAACCATGGTCAATGCCCGAAAAACATCCATCGAGGCAATACGTTTGAGGGAAGAGGTCACAGAGTTGGGGTCAGGTTATTGTTCGCTTATTTTTTTGATTTCGTCATACATGGCTTTAAAACAATTGGAAGCCGTACTTTCCCCCGCTTTTTCATTTACTTTTACCCCGTAGTACTCATCCAAAAATGCCCCTGCTCCGGACCAAACGGTTTGCATCATGCCAAAATAGCGCGGTTTCATGTCTTTAGTAGCCGTTTGACGGAAACGGACCATATCTTGGGTTTGGGCTACGGCGATTTTAGGCTTTCGCCAAGGACAGGTAATGACGTTAAACCCTTTCATGGCAAAATAAACCGCAGTTTGGTCCGGTCGTTCGTAGTGCCAATCACAAATGACCACATCCTTCGCAATCAGATCGACAGCCCGGTGGGTGTTATTGTAACTGGCCTCCCATTCTCCTATTCCGGTCAGTTTTCCGTCAATCAGTCGGTCACCCCATATCCACAGTTTGCGATTTTTGAGGGCCAGATGATTGCGCAATTCGTTTAATTCTCCCGCAAAAAGCTCCGCTTTGTCGCGGCCCCCGCAACGCGGGCATTTGGCATCGCCGATGTAAAATACTTCGTCCATCCCGGCGTGAAAAGCATCCGTTTCAAAAACGTCACAGATCTCGTCCATTAAGGCAAAAACTACTTTGTGAACGCCGGGGTGCAACGGGCAATAACTTTTACAGTAGAGACCGTCCGGATTAGGCCAAACATACTTTTCGGGCATTTTTACGTGGGGAGTTTCGTCAAACTCCGGGTAAACCCGCAACAGATTTTCGGTTCGGGACGCCCAGGATTGATGCCCCAGCAGGTTGATCTGAGGAATAATGCGAATGTTGTGCTTTTGACAGGCATTCACCAGTTTTCGAACCTCCCTTTTGGATAGGGCAATGCTGTCTCGCAGTTCGGGGTGGCTTTCAAATTGATAGTTGTAATCTACCCTCAAAATCAGCGTGTTGACTTGGCGCGGGGCTAATTCCTCGTTGATAAATTTGACAAATGCCTCTACTTCTTTCACTTTGGGAGCTGCAATACAAAAGCCGCGTATCGGCAATAACGTATCCAATTTAGATTGAGCAAACAACGTTTTTCCAACGGCGATAAACAAAAGTAAAAACAGAAAACCGGTTGATTTAAGCATAGCGATGGTAAGTAAAGAGACAGGTATGAGCCATGAACAGGACAGGTCGAAAGTCGAAGTCGAGGATGGTGCAGAATAAAAACGAAAATGGATAAATTCTACTTACCGACAAGCAATGACCGCGCTCAAGCGGCAATAAGCCACAAAGAAAGTATTTTAGAAATTTTCCTAAAAGTTTCAGAATCAGTCTAAAATATTTTCCCGAAAGGTTTTTATTGGAAAAAGTACTAAAAAGGCATAAGTATTGATTTAATTTGTTTTTAAATGGTATATAACTCCATCCATACCTTCAACCCATTTCATTTTAAACCGTTAGCAGTATGAACTCTGTTCAGCATCTTACCAAAGGTACAACACTCAATCTGGAACCCGGCCTTGACGCAGAATTCATCAGTCTTTCCGGGAAAGTCCCGATAGCCCCGGCGGCTCATGATACTGTATGTTTTTGGGAATCGTTTGAGTTGGTAAGAATACACCGTCCCGGGCAGGCAGCCCAATTAAAAATTCAATTTCTTACGTTTGATGAGGAACGATTTGAAATAGAATCGCTGAAAAAATATAGATCATTACGGCTCTTAAAAATCTCTATTTCCGGTGCCTGGGCAAAAGAAGCAGGCCTGCTTGAGCCATTTTTGCAAATAAGAAGCGTTCACGATTTTGTATCGTTTCCTTCATTTTATAAATTATTGGATGCCCCCTTAGCAACCCTCCTGCGTACTGCGGATTTTGACCCCGTTCTACACAGCTTACGGTTAAAAAGTGCCTTGTTTTATCACCTGAGTGCTTGTTTTGAATTACTGAAAAGTCCGAAAGTTTTAAGAAATGACCGCCTTAAAATTGAATGGGTAGTGAATAATTATATGGATCATTTTGGACAACCTTTGCCTACCATTACCGAATTGAGCACCCAACTGAGTATGAGCGAAAGTAAGTTCAAATACTTATTTAAAGAGGTATATGAAATGCCTTTTTATCAATATTACCAACAGAAGCGGATGCAGCAGGCGGCAGAGTGGCTGAAATCAGGGGAATTGAACGTAACAAGTGTGTCTCAGAAATTGGGTTATTGCCATCCCATCAAATTTATCGGACAGTTTAAAAAATTGTTTGGAATTACTCCGTTACAATACGCGAAAGGCAAAGAATAGGATTCTTTATTAGGCCGATATTTCGTATTTTTGTATACGAATACGTGTAGTCGGCTCTATTAAATGAACTTATGAATTTTCCCTCAAAACTGATTGAAGAAGCGGTAAGCGAAGTCTCCAAACTCCCCGGTATCGGAAAAAAAAGTGCCTTACGCATTGTGCTTCATTTGCTGAAGCGTCCTGAAGCGGAAAGCCACGCTTTAGCCTCAGCTGTGGTAGCAGTAAGAACGCAGACTCGTTATTGCAAACAGTGTCATAATATTTCAGACGATGAATTTTGCAGTATTTGCCTCAGTACCAAGCGCGACCAATCGGTGATTTGTGTAGTACAGGACAGTCGGGATGTCCTGGCCATTGAGAACACCGGTCAGTACAATGGGTTATATCACGTATTGGGCGGAATCATTTCGCCCCTTGAAGGAATCGGGCCGGGCGATTTATTTATTGAGTCATTGCTTCAGCGGCTGAAAACAACCGCCGATGTAAAAGAAATTATTTTAGCGCTCAGCCCCACTATGGAAGGGGATACCACCTCTTTTTATCTCCAAAAAAAACTCCGTCCTTTTTCTCTCAAAATATCGACCATCGCGCGCGGTATTCCTATAGGAGGTGATTTGGAATATACCGATGAAATCACTTTAGGCCGCAGTATTGTGAGCCGAATCAACTACGATTAGCCTCAATTATTTTTTTAAGGAGGGGTGTAAATTTTAGGTTTTTGTCAGTAGAAAGTCTGTTTTGGTCGCTTATTTGGCAAGATTCAAAGCTACGTTGACTTGCCAAAGTACCAAATGAAAAATTTTGCTCACTACACCGTTGAGGATTTTGCAGCGGAGCCGCTCTTTATTCGGTGGGTGCAGCAACCTGACGATATGGAATTGAGTAATTTCTGGCAGGTATGGCTTACCAATCACCCCTATAAATCGGATGAAATCGCAGAAGCCCGGACATTGGTCGGCCAATTTTCGGACAGTTACGCAGGGATGACCTCTCTGGAAATGCGTACGCTTTGGCAGCGAGTTTTAGAATCTGTCCACACTATTCCCGAAATTGATCCTCTTGACCGAGAAGTGAAGCCCTTAGCTTCTGCTTTTTATTTAGCGCGTTGGCTTGTCGCTCTTTTTGTCGGTTTACTCTTAGTAGGATGGATCATTTGGAAAATCTATTAATGAATATTTGAAAGACAGTGCGTTTGTTTTGTCGAAAATTGTCGATAAACGAGCATATTGTAGCGATGTAATGTTGGAAAAGTACAAAAAATAGTGCTAAATATTTTAAAGTTTTCAGCCTTACAGATAAGGAAATACTTTAAAACAGACAAAAAAAAATGTAAAAATTAATGTTCGGGAACGTTCCCGATAACGATTGCGTAAAATGTTTCTACGTAATCATTGCTAAAGTTAAGCAATAGGCCTAAACTCGACGAATAATCTTTTTGAATTTTTAATACTTTAACCCGAAATAATTACATTTTTTAACTTTAACTTATTTTATCTAAACATTATGAGGCAATTCTCTACTTTGAGCAGTACGTGGGTGATTGCGGCGTTGTTGAGTACAACGTCAGTCATGGCTTCTACCCCACCTACGACCGGCAGTGGCGGCAAACTTTCCAAAACCGCAAACGTAGATAAAACCGTGAGCGGCAAAGTGTTGTCGTCGGAGGATGGTGCCGCGCTTCCGGGCGTCAGCGTTGTTGTAAAAGGAACAACGACAGGTACCAACACGGATGCCGACGGTAACTTTAAAATCAACGTTCGGGACAACAGTTCCGTATTGGTTTTCTCTGCTGTGGGTTTTGAGAAGAAGGAAATTACTGTTGGCAGCAGTTCTGTCTTTAACATTACCTTAGGAGTAGACCAAAAAACCCTGAATGAGGTAATTGTGGTTGGTTATGGTACGCAGAGAAAAAGCCAAATGACAGGGGCGATTTCGCAGGTAAGTGCCAAGCAACTGCAGGAAATGCCTATTACAAGTATCGGACAAGCCATGCAGGGCCGTGTAGCAGGGGTAGACGTTTCGCAGTCAGGGTCTCGGCCAGGCTCGGTACCAAAGATCCTGATTCGCGGTCGCCGTTCATTTAATGCCGGCAATGACCCGCTTTATGTGGTGGACGGAATTCCGCTATCGGCCGGTTATGAGGACCTGAATCCCAGTGACGTGGCATCTATGGAAGTATTGAAAGACGCCACAGCAACGGCGATCTACGGTGCCAGAGGTGCCAACGGGGTAGTGTTGGTCACTACAAAGAGAGGAGCAGTAAAAGGTAAAACAACCGTTACATTTGATACGTATGCGGGGGTTTCGAAGCCGCTTGACAAAATCCAATTGTTCAGCGGGCCTGAATTTGCCGAATATGTACGAGAAGCCTATCGTGCCACCAACGGTTATAAAGATGCTGCCGGTAACCCTGTACCGACAGGTGTAGCTGATGCCGCCGCCGATGCCAAAGTAGCGGTATTGGGTGGTGACCCGGCCGTAGCAAAAGGATTGGCCGCGGGTACCAACACCGATTGGCAGGATTTGCTTTTGAAAAACGGATTCATGCAAAACCACTCTTTAGGTGTACAGGGGGGTAATGACAGAACCCAATTCTATATCTCAGGCGGGTATTTTCAGGACAAAGGGATAACTGAGGGGTTGGACTATACCCGTATCTCGTTGAGAGCTAATATCGACCACAGCATCAACAAGTGGTTGAAAGTAGGACTTTCTTCCTATACTATGTATAGTACCAGAAATGGGGAAAACCTGAACCCTTATGGATTTACAATTCAGCAAAACCCACTGGCAACCCCTTATAACGAGGATGGTTCTATTAAGTTCTCTCCCACCAATGATGCCCTGTTGACCAACCCATTGGCGGAGATCGTTCCGGGTGCGCAAGTTGATAATACCAAGAGATACCGAATTTTCAACAGCCTTTATACTGAGGTCAAAATCATGGAAGGCTTGAAGTATCGCGTCAACTTCGGTCCTGACTTTACGATCTCAAGATGGGGCCGTTTTATCGGAGCGGCTACCAATGCGCGTAAACTTGGAGATCCGCAAGCGTCTTCACGAAATGACTTCGGGTTCAACTGGACATTGGAGAACATTGTAACTTACAATAAAACATTTGCTCAGAAACATAACTTCAGTGCTACCTTACTGCAATCACTGCAAAGAGATAACTTCGAAAGATATACCGCTGATGTACAGGGAGTTCCCGCAGAAACGCAACAGTTTTATAACTTAGGGAATGCAGCCTCTGTATTGGGAGTCAGCAGTACCTTGTCTCAATGGACCATCAACTCTTACATGGCCCGTATCAACTACGATTTTAATGATAAATATTTATTGACGGCTACCATTCGTCGCGACGGTTCAAGCCGTTTCGGTGAGAATACCAAATACGGTAACTTCCCGGGAATTGCCGTAGGATGGAATATCAGCAATGAGCCTTTCTTAAAAGGAGTTACATGGATTGATTTATTGAAACTCCGTGCCGGTTGGGGTAAAGTAGGTAACCAAGGGGTGGCCCCTTACCAAACACAAGGATTGTTGACCAGAACCGCTTACGCTTGGGGAACTACTGCGGCCTTTGGCTATCGTCCCAATACCATCGGAAATCCTGACTTGAAATGGGAAACTTCCGCTACGGCCAACATCGGTTTGGACTTCAGTTTCGTACGCGGTCGTATCCAAGGCTCGTTAGAATTGTATGAAACAAACACCACCGATTTATTGCTGTCAGATCAGTTGCCCGGCTCTATCGGCTTCGGTGCGGTGACTCGTAACGTAGGTCAAACCCGTAACAAAGGGATTGAATTAGGCTTTACTACCGTAAACGTAAATACAGCAAGCGGTTTCAGATGGACAACTGATTTCACCTTTACCAAGAATAAAGAAGCAATCATTTCTCTTTACAACGGAAAAGTAGATGATCTGGGAAACCGTTGGTTTATCGGACAGCCGCTCAACTCTTATTATGATTACAAAAAGTTGGGTATCTGGCAGTTGAGTGAGAAAGAAGAAGCCGCAAAATTCTATCCCGGCGACAAAGCGAACCCACTCGGCGCGGGTGTCGGTCAAATAAAAGTGCAGGATACCAATGGTGATGGAATCATCAATGCCTTGGACAGAGTATTGCTCGGCTCGGATATCCCTAATTTCAGTGCCGGCTTTACCACCCGTTTTTCTTACAAAGGGTTTGATTTGTCAGCTTTCTTATTCGGTCGTTTCGGTAATATGATCGTCAGTGGTTTCCACCAAGACAGAAACCAATTGGCCGGTCGTTATCAACAAATCAAAGTAGATTATTGGACACCGAACAACCCTACTAATGAGTTCCCTCGTCCGTTCAGTACTCAGGAATTCCCTCAGTACAATACTACATTGATCTACTTTGACGGAACATTCGTCAAATTGAGAAATGTGAACTTCGGTTATACCGTTCCGCAAAGTGTTGCCAATAAATTGAAATTGGAATCGCTGCGTTTGTATATGAGCATTCAACAGCCTAAGATTTGGTCTACCTACCGCAGCAAGTACAATGGAATTGACCCTGAAGCAACCATTACTTCGTCGGGTAACGGTACCACATCGGTTAGCTCAAACGTTGTTCCTGCTACGTCGGTTACAACGGTGGGTTTGAACATTCGGTTCTGATTTAGGGATTTAAACAAAGACTTTTAAAACATTTACAAAAATGAAATTGAATAACATAATAAAACCCATTAAAATCTTTGGTGTGGCGGCGTTGTTATTAACGACCCAGTCATGTAAAGATATTCTGGATGAAAAAGTCATTTCCGGCATCGGAAATGACTACATGAGTACCCCGAAAGGGTTTGAAGATGCGGTAAAATCAGCCTACTCTACACTCAGATATTATTACGCAACTCAGCAAGGTCTTACTCTAACGGAGTATGGAACGGATATTTATGCTACAGGGGCTGATGGGGGCTATAAAGGGTTTCACTTCTACGATACGCAACTTAACCCAACCGTTGATTATATCATAAATACCTGGGATGAACTGTACCGCGGTATCAACACTTGTAATGCGATTATTGACAGAGCACCGACGGCCACCGTTTCGGATGCTATCAAAAAGCAACGAGTGGCAGAAGCTAAATTCTTGAGAGCGCACTATTACTATATCCTTCATCAGCAATGGGGAGGAGTTGATTTAAGATTGAGTGAGACCCTCGCCCCCACCAAGGATACCAAACGGGCGTCGGATGCTGATATGTATACTGCTATTATCAAAGATTTGAATGATGCTATTCCCGCCTTGGAAGCAAAAGCGCAAGCATCTGATTATGGCCGTGCTACCAAGCCTGCTGCCGAAACGCTGTTGGCCAAGGTTTATTTGGCAAAAGCATATTCGGCGTCAAAAGCCACGGATGATTTTGCCAAAGCCGCTGCCCTGTGTAAAACCGTAACTACTTCTTACGGATTTAAGTTATTGGATGACTTTGCCAGTGTATTTGACGAAAATAATCAAATAAACAGCGAAGTAGTGTTTGCCGTGCAATATACTTCTGACCCGCTTACTAACCTCACCAATAACACAGGAGCAGTAAACGGTGGAAATAACCTGCACTTGTTCTTCGGAATGCAGTATGACGTACAACCCGGTATGAAGCGTGACGTATTCTATGGTCGCCCTTTCAAACGTTTGAGACCTACTGCCTATTTATTGAATACGGTTTTTGCTGATCGTGTTAATGACTCGCGCTATAAGAAAACCTTCCGTGATACATGGCTTAGCAACAACCCGGGCACAAACCTGAACTCATCATTTGACAACTCTAAGGCTAAGTTAACCTTTGCAGCCGGCGATACCGCTATTTTTATCCCGGGTGTAGAATGGACACAAGCACAACGGGCGGCCAAGAAATATCAGGTATTGGTACCGAGTATGTACAATGAGGCACTTTTCCCTACATTGCAAAAATTCTTTGATACCAAACGCCCTGACTTAACCTACGAAGCCGGTAGCCGCGATTATTTTGTTTTCCGTTTGGCAGATGTACTCCTGATGCAGGCAGAAGCTTATTTACAATCAGGAAATAAGGCAGAAGCCACTGCCGCCTTCAATCAGGTTCGTTTCCGTGCCGGATGGCCGGGCAAGAAAGATGCGATGCTCATCAAAGAAGCCGATATGAACTTTGAACAAATTCTGGAAGAGCGCGCTCGTGAATTGGCCGGTGAGCAAACCCGTTGGATGGACTTAAAACGTTGGGGCTTGTTGGTAGAGCGAGTAAAATTGTACAATCCGCAAGCTGCAACCAACGTAAAACCAATTCATAACTTGCGTCCGATTCCGCAAACGCAGATCGACCGCAGTGCCAAAACCGCGGAAGGTACTTCGGTATTCCCGCAGAACCCGGGTTATTAATCCGAATTGTTTGATAATTAAACACAAAAAAGAGGGGCGAAAGCCCCTCTTTTTTATTGGTTAATATGAAAAAGGAAGCAAGCTTATCGCCGATTGTCTTGACCGCCTACCATGCTTAAATAACTCTCATACCGGCTGAAAGCAATTGCGCCGGCCTCCACAGCCTCTTTTACTGCACATTTAGGTTCATCAATATGCAGGCAGTTATGAAAGCGACATTCGTTCAGTAATTCCCGCATTTCGGGAAAATAGTGACTGATCTCTTCCTTTTCAATATCTGCCAAGCCTAATTCTTTGATACCCGGTGAATCAATGATAAAGGTATCCGGTGCAATTTCAAACATTTCGGCAAACGTAGTCGTATGTACTCCTTTGTTCGCAAAAGTAGAGACATTATTCGTACGCAAGTTTAAATCCGGCGCAATGGCATTGACTAAAGTAGATTTTCCAACCCCTGAATGCCCCGACAGTAGGGAAACTTTATGGTCAAGCCTGTTTTTAAACGTGGCTATACCCTCTCCGGTAACGGTAGAAGTAACCAAACAGGTATATCCTATCTGTTGGTACAGATGAATGATTTCTTCTTGAGAGCTTTTCAGAAAATCATCAAACAGATCATACTTATTGAAGACCAATACGGCAGGTATCCGAAAGGATTCAGCAGTAACTAACAGTCGATCAATAAACCCCAACGACGTCCGCGGAAAAGTAAGGGTGGCAATGATGATAATTTGGTCTACATTGGCCGCCAACATGTGGGCGTGAGCCGTTTTATGGACCGACTGCCGAACAATGTAATTGTCGCGAGGCTCAATATCGGTAATAATGCCCGTTTGCGTCGTCTCATTTTCCATTTCCCACTGTACCCGATCGCCTACCGCAATCGGGTTGGTAACCTTCAGGTCCTTGATTTTGAATTTGCCGCGCAGCCGGCATTGCCACGTATTTCCCTCGGAGTCGCGGACATCGTACCAAGAACCGGTAGAACGGATAATTAAGCCTTTTTGCATGGATCAATCAGTCATGAACTGCTCAACAAACCCTCATTGGCCTATTGCTTACAGTCTTCTGAAAATTTCCTCAATATCTTCGATGGTTATTTTTTCTCTCCAATCGTACCCAATCGCGTGGTTCCACATGTGGTCGAGTTGATAAGAGACGTGTGCCATCGCTGTGATCTGATCTTCGGTCCAGTCTTTGGACAAATTCTGCGGAAGGGTAATGTGATGTTTTTCCACCATCTGTCTGAACTCAGCTACGCCGTCGGGATAATAATCACTTAAATGATTGAACGCAATGCAGTTGGAGTAGCAGTGACGCATACCCAAAATTTTGGAGAGACCGTAGCTGATGGCATGACAAATGCCGACTTCGGAATAAGTCAAACTCAAGCCGCCCATGAGGGAGGCCACCATCAATTTGTCGTCGTTTTCGGCGGTTTGTCCGCTGTTTTCATTCAAATAAATCTCACGGCAAAGCTTCATGGATTGTTCCGCGTATGCGTGAGAATAGGCATTGTTAAACTGCCCGTTTTCGGATTCAACACAGTGAATATAGGTGTCCATACCTACATAAAACCACCAATCACGCGGTACACTGGCAATCAGTTCGGGGTCAAGGATAACCTGATTAAATACGGTCCATTCACATTTCAAGCCCAGCTTCTTTTCCGGCCCGGTGAGTACCGCCGTCATGGACACTTCGGCCCCTGTCCCCGAAATCGTAGGTACTCCTGCGTGGTAAATACCCGGTTTTTTGATCAGGTTGAGCCCCTGGTACAACGTAGATGAACCTTCGTTGGTAACCATCAGCGAAACACACTTGGCAATATCCATAATGGCTCCGCCGCCGATTCCGATAATACCCGAGGGCAAGCCTTTTTCGGCTAATATCTCATCGCGAAGTGTATCAATTTGTTCGGTAGTAGGCTCATGCGGGTCAACGTCGATAAAATAGAGCGTATCCCGAGGCAACAGCGGCAACCGACTCTCCAAATCTTTGCCCTTGAAATAATTGTCCACAATAAATACCATGTAGCGATTGTTCTCGCTGCGGTAGGGAGCGATGATGTCGCCCAATTGACTGAAACTTCCCCGTCCGAAGACGGTTTTTTCGATTCCTTTGAAATTTTTATGCATAGCCCCTAAATCCCCAAAGGGGACTTTTTGTTTTTTATTTTGGTTGATTGTATTTGGTAGCCAATTCATCTAACGCCGTGATGATTGAATTTTCATTCGATTCTCAGATTTGAAAATCAGTGAGACGGAATAACTCAGTCGTTTTCATAGGTTAGTCAATTTAATTCTCAACTTTATTTTCAATCAACAAGAAAGATCACTTCCTATATAACGCCTTTTGGGTATCGCTTGGTTTCTTATTTCAGCAGGTATACGCTACCATCGCTTTCCGAATGGCCGCTTCGAGTTTGTTGGCTAAAGTTTCCAACTCAGTTTGCGTCCAAGTGACCCGTACACCGAAAGAAATCAGCCGACCGATCACCTCCTGCGATTTGGGAAGGTCTAAGTGAGCGTAATCCTGCGGAGCTCCCAGAACTTCTACGGCCAATTTGGCGGCGGTACGCATTTCTTTGAGGTGGTCCCACTGATTGATAAAGTGGTACATATTGGTAAACCAATAGTTGAACCCGCCAACACCTGCCGCATTCAATTCGGCTACGACGGCTTGGGCACTTTCGGTATCGGGCATCAATAAGTTTAAGAATGTTGCCGAATCGCCGTCGGGGTCGGGTAGAGTGGCAAAACTGACTCCCGGAACAGCCGCCAAACGGTTCATCAGCCACTTTTTGTGTTCGTTGTTTGTCTTTACCAAATAAGGAACACGGCGCGTTTGGGCCAATCCTACGGCAGCGTGGAGTTCTGAAATACGGTAATTAAAGCCGATGATCGGGTGTTGTTCCATGCCGCGATTGGTGCCGATATGGTCGTGGCCGTGGTCAGCGTAGGAATCGGCAAATTTATAAGCCTGTTCATCGTTAGTGACAAAGACACCTCCTTCGCCGGCAGTGGCAATTTTGAAAAAATCGTAGGAATACGCCCCGGTTTTACCCCAAAGGCCGGTAAATGTTCCTTTGTAGCTTGCTCCCATGGCTTGTCCTGCATCTTCAACCAAAACGAGGTTATGTTCGCGAACCACTTCCATGATGGCATCCATATCGGCCATTTGACCGCACATGTGGACAAGGCAAATGGCTTTAGTTTTCGGAGTAATGGCCTTACGAATGCCTTCGGCACTGAGACAGAGCGTTTCGTCAATTTCAGCAAAAACAGGCAAAGCGCCGATCATCAGCACAGCCTCTACCGACGCTATGTAGGTGAAAGGAGGGACAATGACCTCATCGCCGGTACCGATTCCGGCAGCTACCAAGGCGGTTTGAATAGCGGTAGAACCGCTTGATACGGCATGAGCATACTTGGCTCCTACCACTTTGCATACTTCGGCCTCCATTTCACGGGCTTTCCAAATGTTGTTGCGTTGGGCCTCGTGGTTATAACGGAAAAGAATTCCGGTTTCTAAAACGTCGTTGATTTCTTTGCGCTCTTCGGCGCCAAATAATTCGGTTCCCGGCATATCAGTTTACTGTTTATGAGTTTGATTCAGAGTTGGCTGTTTACGAAAACGACTTTTTCGATTGCAGAAAGCAAAAACAGCGTAACCCATTTATGCCGCAAAGTTAGTGATTTTGTGATGCAGAAAGCGAACATTTTGAATGCCTTACCGCATTACAGATGAAATACAATATTCGATTTGATCGGCGGATGATTGACCGGATTGTCGTTGACCAAAAGCAGGTAAAGCGTGTAATTCCCTTTCAGAAAATGTTTTTTGGGAACGGTAATGGCAAAATCGGGCAAACTCACTTTATGGCGGTCATTCTCCAACTCCATGTCCAAAATCAAAGTCTCGTCATTTTGAGGGGCTGTAATAGCATATTGGGTACAATCGAAAGGCGTCGTAGCGTTATGAAGGGCCCAAAGTCGGTGATGGGTTTGATTGATTTTAGCAATATCAGCGGGCGGATTTATGATCTTTCCCGCTAAATGCAGTTGATTGCCGGTCAAATAAACAGTGTCCATTCGGAGCGTCAAAAAACGAAGCGGAGGGCGATTCAGGCTGTCATAGTAGGCCTTAGGGTGTAACGATTTTTCAGAACGGTATCTGTAAAAGCCGTATTTGCCCAATTTATCCAGAATATTGACTTCAAAACAATTAAAGCCTGAGTGGTTTAAATGGTAGTTTTCCATTTTACTCATCAGTTCTTCTTTACGGTTCTCCGGATGTCGTAAATGAAAGGTCACGTATTTAAGGTTGATTAATACCGAAAGTGTCAGCAAGCCGGGAAAAACCACTTTTTTGGAGAAAGGCACACCCACAGAAAAATCACGTAAGAGGATAATTATCCCCGCTGTCAGAATCATTGAGTAAATAGAGTATCGTTCAGACATAGCCGTGTTGATCCCGTACTCGTAGCGTTTGTAGGTAGTCATTGCGGCCATCAAAAGGCTATAAGCAATGCATAAAAACACAAACGGGTTTTGTAGATAGTATTTTTTATAAAAGGCTAAGAGGGCCAATCCGACAAAAGCAACCCCCGTTATTGGGGCAAGCGTCGGGCTGAAGGCAATACTCCCCAAAAAAGCGAAGAAAAATTCCGCCACTTTGGGCCATTGATCAAAAATCAATTGAGAGGTAGGATGACGATAGATATTTTCGTAATTCCAATAATAGCCAACGATCAGCAGAACGGCCCATCCGAGCCAAATAGTCAACAAACGGTATTTTTTTTGATAAATAAAAACGACACTGATAACAGCCAACAGGGCAAAGCCGCCGCTGTTGGAAAAAATAGAAAGCCAACTGCACACGAAAACAAGACCGCTATTCTTGTAAGAGGAGGGTTTCAAAGAAAAATGAATCGTTGCCACGGCAAACAGTGCAGAAAACAGATTGGAATTCTGCATGGCAATGAGAGTATTGGAACAGGGGCTGATAATCACAAAAGCGACGGGAAGAATCCAATGAGCGGGTTTGCCGATGTGTCGGTAAAATAGTAACACAATAAACGGCAAGCTGACATTACCCAAAATGATCCACCAACGTAAGTCAATAAAGCCTGAGATACTGTATTGAAGCAGTGCCAACAAACGCGTGATTACCAATCGATGTTCGTTATGTTGACTGAACAATACCCCTAATTTATCTGTCCAAGCATCCGCTTCTTTCCACAGATTAAACATCCCCATCACGTAAACATCATCCCCAACCGGAAGGTTAATGCTGTTTTTATACAATACAAAGGCAAGCAAAAAAACGGGTATAAGACAAAGGAAAAGCCACGGTTTTTTAAAAATTGACATGATTGAAGGTGTACTTTGGAAAGATAGCTTTTGGCTGCCGGAGCAACGGAAGTGAACGGCCAAAGATAGGTGAAAATGAGAAAAGGGGCGCGCGGTTTGGTAGGTTTATCGAAAGTTTTTTCTAACTTTCGGCAGTCTGAATAATTGATTTTAAAACCTATGATGAACGTATTCAAACCCTTTTTACTCAGCCTTTCGATAGGTTGGGTAAGTTTTACCACTCTTGCGCAAAACCCTGATATTAAACGAATTCATCCGACTAATTGGTGGGTGGGAATGAAAAATCCGAACTTGCAATTGCTCGTTTACGGAAAAAATATCAGTTCGGCCAAAGTGGCCCTGACGTACCCGGGAGTGCGTCTCAAAAAGACCCAAAAGGTCGAAAATCCGAATTACTTATTGGTGGATTTGGAGATTTCCAAAGCGGCTAAACCGGGTACCCTGCGGTTGGTTTTCAGCAACGGTAACCTGAAAAATACCCAAAATTTTACGTTGGGGGTAAAGAAGCATCAACCGGCCGTCATCAATACGTCTGATTTTATTTACCTGCTCATGCCCGACCGCTTTGCCAACGGCGACGAAAGCAACGATAAGTTTGAGGATATGCTCGACACACAGGCCGATAAAAACAACCCTTTTCTGCGACACGGCGGCGATTTTCAGGGAATCATCGATCATTTGGATTATTTGCAGGAACTGGGGATAACTACCCTCTGGAATACACCCGTGATTGCCAACGATACCAAACTCAAAAAAGAACTGCACGGCGGAATGCAGGCCGCTTACCATGGGTACCACTTCAGCGATCAATATCAGATAGACCGCCGTTTTGGGGGAAATGAAGGCTACAAAAAGCTGTCGGCTGCCTTGCACGGACGCGGTATGAAACTGATTCAGGATGCCGTCTATAATCACGTATCAGAAGACCATTGGATGTTTGTTGACCCCCCTACCAAAGATTGGTTTAATACGTGGCCGACCTACACCGGCACCAATCACAAAGAACAGTCGGTTTTTGATCCGGCCGGGGCAGAGGCAGACCGTAAGTTATTAACGGATGGATGGTTTACTCCTTTTTTGCCGGATGTCAATCAACGCAGCCCTCATTTTGCCACTTATTTGATTCAGCACGCTATTTGGAGCACAGAGGAATTCGGCGTAGACGGATGGCGCATTGACACTTATAAATACAACGATATGCCGTTCATGAATCGGTGCAATCAGGCGTTGTTGGAAGAATATCCCAACATGCTGATTTTCGGAGAAACCTTCGTTACCAATCCGGCGTGGCTGAATTATTTTGTGCGCAACAATGTGAAATATCCTTTTCAGTGTAACCTTCCCGGCACTTGCGATTTTCCGGCTTATTCCGCTATCAATGAATCTTTAAATCAGCCTTTCAGTTGGGACGGAGGAATCAATCGTATTTACAGTACTTTAGCTCAGGATTATCTGTACGCAGACCCGAACAAAATGGTGACCTTTTTGGAAAATCACGATACGGATCGTTTCTTTTCGGTAGTGGGGGAAGATTTTAATAAGTACAAAATGGGGGTTACGTGGTTGCTTACCACACGGGGTATTCCGCATTTTTATTACGGTACTGAGGTATTAATGAAGAACTTCAAAAACCCTACCGATGCCGAAGTACGTCGGGATTTTGAAGGAGGTTGGAAAGGCGACAAACAAAATAAATTTACGGCTGCCGGACGCAGTGCTAAAGAAAACGAGGCCTTTGAGTTGGTAAAAAAACTGGCCAATTATCGAAAAAGTACGGCAGCGCTTCACAGCGGAAAATTTATGCAATACCTGCCTCAAGACGGAGTTTATGTGTATTTTAGGTATGACAACACTAAAACGATCATGGTCGTAATGAATACCAATACCCAGGAATCGACGGTTGATACGGCTCGTTTTTCCGAGCGAATGAAAGGATTTTCGTCAGCCCGGAATGTTTTGAGCGGAGAGGCTGTTTCCGGATTGGCTTCATTGAAAGTGCCGGCCATGTCGGCTTGGGTACTGGAGCTGAAATAATTCAAGCAGGGGCGGGGCTTGCCTCCGCTCTTAGGAGGAGTCTGAATCAAAGCGGGTGCAGACTCCTCCTTCGTCGGAGTGACAAAAATTTACTTCCGATACTGTTCAATCAACTTAAACAGCGCTTTTTGTTTTTCCAAATCGGGGAAAAAGTCATACAACTGCTCGTGGGCCTCATAATTAAGGGCCAAAGCGATTTCAAGGTGAATAAGCGCTTCTTTGTATTCGCCGGCGTGTAAAAGGTAGGCAGTAGCGCGATAATACAGACCCGCATTGTCCGGAATATCATCCAACCCTTCCTGAATGATTTGGTAGGCTTTGTCAAATTGTCCTTGGTCAAACAGTACCAACGACCATTTCAGCCAAACTTCCTCATAATCCGGTTCGAGATCAGCCGCTTTTTCGAAGGCTTCGATGCAGGAAAAAATATTGCCGATTTTGTATTCCAATTCACCCAGCACCAGCCAATAATCCGCAATGTGTTCATTGAGTTTGATGGCTTTTCGAATACAATTCAGCGCTTCAATCCACTTTTCTTCAATGGCCAAACAGACGGCTACGCCGTACCACCCTTCGTCCCATTCTTTATCGAGTTTGAGCGATTCGCGATAAAATTCTAAGGCTTTCCCGTAATCTTTCAGTTTTTCGTAACTGGCTCCCAAATGGCAGTATAGATCGGCCGAAGGGGTTTCGTGTTGGAGTGTAAGCAAGTAGTATTCATTGGCCTCCTTGAAGCGCTCCAAATTCATACAGGCATTGGCCATGTTGAAATAGGCCGACGAAAAATCTTCCTTGATGACCGTAGCATAGTCATAGGCGTGCAATGCTTCATCATAACGCCCCAATTTACTGTAAACAATGCCCAAATTGTACCACGCGTTGTAGGAGTATGGGTCGCGGTCGATCAGTTCATTATAATAATCAATGCTTGCCTCCAACTGCCCCATGAGCTCCAAACAAAACGCCAATTCATACAGGGCGTTTTCGTTGTTCAGGTTGAGGGCTAAGCTGTTCTTATAATAATTGATGGCTTCCTCGTATTTACCGGCATTTTGGTAGGCTTGCCCGATCTGAAACAGAATGTCGTCTTTTTCGTCTTCTTCAATAAACTGAAGCATGGTTTCGTACACTTCCACCGATTGCTCATACTCGCCCATCATGTTATAGACCCCACCCTGCATAAAAAGTACGTCCAAATCGTGGGGATGAAACAGGGAGGCCCGTTCCAACAGATCCAGCGATTCGTCATAGCGTTGATTTTGGGCGAGGAGGTGGGCCTTGTCGAGCATCAGTTCAAGTGAGTAGGGGAAGTGCTCCAAGCCAAATTCACAGGCTTGCAATGCCCTTTCCCAGTTTCCCTCACCGATATAGTGCTCTACGATTTGCTCGTAGGTATCTAAATCAAAGAATTGGCGTTCATGGTTTTTGAGCATTACCTCAAATCGTTGTATCGAATCCCGCCAATCCGGTTGTCTCTCCTCGAATTCCGGTTGCATATTCTGATTATATGGGGTGAGTGTCTTAGTCGAAAGATAGGAAAATTTCTTTTGTTGTCAAATTATTAACGAAATATCCTTCAACTTAATTCTCCTGAAAAATCAGCCCCCATATAATTCAATTGATACTCAGACGATTTTTATTTTTTCATTACATCTTCAATCACGCGCCCGATATTCCCGCTTGGTTCCAAGATTTTGAGCAAAGCGGCTAATGTGGGAGCGGTGTCGGCTACGGCTGTTCGGCTGAAGGTTTCTCCGGGTTTGATGCCCCATCCGTAAAACAGCAGCGGGATGTGGGTGTCATAATTGTAAGGTGCCCCGTGAGTGGCGGTTGTAGTACCTGCTATCCACCCCGGCTCGGTCACGATCTGAATGTCGCCGCTGCGTTTGGCATGATTTCCGTTTTTGTACAGTGTCAGCAAATACTCATTCAGGTTAGCTTTTCCCAAATCGTGAAGATTGAGTACATCTGCAATGCCGTCGGTATCAATCAGGGTTTTACGAATCACTTTATAGACCTCTTCCACTTCGATTTTTTTAGCGGCCAGGGTGCGGTGATTCAGATAGATTTGATAATTCTCGTTTGCAGTAAGGTAATCGCCTTCCCCGAATTTTTCGGTAAGGGCCGCTTTAACCGCCGTGCTGATCTGCACTGTATTTAAGCGGCCGGTGGGCAGGTGATGTTGTTTCCATAATTCCGGCACATCCATCACGGCGTGGTCAGCAGAGATAAAAAACAGATAATTACCCTTGCCTACCTGCTTATCGAGGGCGTTGAGGATTTCGGCAAAATCACGGTCAAGACGCAGGTAAATGTCCTCTTCTTCTACGGAGTTGGGTCCGAAAGCGTGACCTACGTAGTCGGGAGTGGAAAAACTGACGGCTAAAAAGTCCGTAGCCGGGCCTTTGCCGAGGTTTTCGTGTTTCAGCGCCTCCAACGCGATTTCTTTGGTAAGGGTGTTGCCGTAGGGCGTACTGGCCAATATGCCGAAGGCGTCGCCGGCAATGCCCGCTAAATCATAGGGAAAGACGGATTTTTTGGCTCCGGCAATTTTGGCTTCGTAAGGCTGATCATCGGCGGTACTCTCGGTGTATTGGTCAATGGGGAGTAACGTAGTCCAGTTTTGTTTCATCAGTTCCGATGGCCGTTTTCTGTCGTTATAGTCTTTCACCCATTGCGGCAGATCGTTCATGTAAAACGTACTGGTGATCCAGTTGCCGGTGCGGCTGTCAAACCAATAGGCTCCGTTGGCAGTGTGACCGGCCGGCAGAATAGCTCCCCGGTCTTTGATGGCAATACCGATGGTTTTGCCCTGATAGTTGTTGCCGATGCGCAATTGGTCCGTAATGGTGCTGGTCAGTAAGTTTTTAGGCGACATTTTGCCGGCAGTGGCGTTGTTGGAACCTACGGGCATTACGGTGCTGTCGGCCACGCAGTACATATTTTTTCCGAGCTTCCGATCGTACCAATCATTGCCGACAATACCGTGGATGGCAGGGGTTGAGCCTGTATATACCGAGGCATGGCCGGCGGCTGTCACCGTGAGCGCGTAATGGTAATGGTGATTGCGGCAATTGAAGCCTTCGCGCAACAACCGTTTGAAGCCACCTTCGCTGTATTTATCATAATAACGATACCAATAATCATAACGCATTTGGTCTACAACAACGCCGACTACCAGTTTAGGGCGGGCCAACGGCGCAGGTTTTGTTTGAGCAACTGCTTGTTTTTCAACAGCGGCTACTACCAATGATGCAATAAATAATAAAAAGAGGCGGTGCATAGGGATTGTGGAATTTTAGGAAATGAGACAATAGACTGCAAAATTAGCAGAAGCCCTGAGAAAGTCGGTATTTCGGAAGCGAAGATGAGAAGAACACTGTTGTGACTCACAGGGTAATAAAATCAAACTCGCCGAATCATTCAGCGAGTTTGATTTTATAATACACATAGTTGGGCTACTATTTACCAACCCGGATTTTGAATCAGCTTCGGATTGGTAATGATATCACCCGTCGGAATAGGGTAATAATAGTTTTTATCGGTCCACTTACGGGGAATATTGTTGAGCCAAGTCAATTCTCCGGAGGTATTTCCCGCTATAAGTTGCGAATTAGGCTTGCCGCCAACGGTTGGCGATACTTCTACATAAGTGACGCCTGCCGGACGCGAAGAGGGTAGTGTCTTATAAAAAGCTACGTCCAAAATACCGTCTTCGTTTAAGTCCATCGGTGTATTGAGCTCCGGTACATACATGCCGTTCCATTCCATCTGCATCAATTCGCCTCTTTTCCAACGAACGATGTCGTCAAAGCGAAATCCTTCCAAACATAACTCAATACCTCTTTCCCGACGTACTTCCAAAATGACCGGGTCGGTTATATCAGGGAAATATTTGGATTGCAAGTAAGTATCAATCGCCGTGGGTTTGGCCGTAAGTCCTCCGGTGATACCGGCCCTTTTACGCAGCGCTCCGACCGTAAGCGTCCAATCGGCATCGGTAAGCGTACCCATTTCTGCTTTGGCTTCGGCGTAGGCCAAAAGTACTTCGGCGTAGCGGAAAATAGACACAGAGTTGATATTCAGGTCACGAGTATCGTAATACATATCGTCCAACGCCCATTTGATGGGCATATAGCCGGTAAAGGTGTACGAAAACAGCGGGGGAGAGGGTACTAAGACCCCGGCATTGGTTCTTTTGTAATCACCGGCGCGAATGGTTTGTTGCAGGCGTTTGTCCCGACCTTTCACCTCATCTTTAAACAACATGGTTTTATAGGCGGGATTGTTGGTAAACGGTGTTCCGTCAATGTTCAAATACGTATTGATAAACGTACGGATAAAACTGGCCTTATCTCCGTAGGTACCGCTGGTCCAATACCAATTACCGTCATTTAAGTTATTCAGGGCCAAATCACACACGGCCGACAACATCACTTCGGTAGTTACGGGGGCCGGATTGATAAATACCTGACGATATGATTTATCGGTGCCGGAACCGTCAAAAAGCTTGTATCCTCCTTCGTCAATCACCTTTTTTGCGGCTACAGCCGCTTGATTCAATAATCCTGCGGCTGTGCTTTGCAACCCTAAATTGGTATGGTATTTTCGGAAAGTTCCTT
Source organism: Spirosomataceae bacterium (assembly GCA_046329125.1). Classification (GTDB taxonomy): domain Bacteria; phylum Bacteroidota; class Bacteroidia; order Cytophagales; family Spirosomataceae; genus Runella. The sequence goes on from JAXLVD010000001.1 coordinate 569,099, forward strand.
CGTGCAGGGCTACTCTGGCTTTAAAAGCATAGGCTACATATTTGGTGACTAAGCTGCGGGTAGGCTCATTGGCCGCGATGATATTTTGACAGGCATAATCTAAATCGGCCAAGACTGAGTCCATCACCAATGTACGGGGGTCACGACCTTTGTAAAGTAATTCGGCATCCGACACGTCGAGTGCTTTGCCGTACCAGGGTACATCGCCGAACCGTTTCACTTTATCGAAGTAGAACCAAGCTCTGAAAAATTTGGCGATTCCGAGGTAGTTTTTGCGCACGGCTGCGGGCACTTTAGGGTCATTGCAATTTTGGATAAAGTAATTGATATTGCGCAGATCTGACCAACTCCAGCCCGTACTTACTTGGGCACTGTAGTTGCCTTCTGTAATAAAAGGAGGGGAGTCTTTACGGGCTAAGTAGTCAGACATGGCATCGGCCCGGTGCAGGTTTTTGCCGTTAAACATCGTATAAAACGAGTTGGTGTACAGTGCTAAACCGCTTTCACTGCCAAAAATAGGGCCTTTGGACGTAGTAGCTTCCGGAAGCTCTTCCAGGTCACAACCCGTCAGGATGATTGCTGTAAGCAGGAAAATAATATAATTGCGCTTCATGATTGTGTCTTTTTAGTTGGTTAGAAAGTGACAGATAAGCCAAAAGTCACACTTTTCATCAATGGATAGTTGTAGGCATCACCCGAATTTCCCCCCGGATTAAATACTTGGTCCGAAGCAATGGCATTTTCTACGTCAAAGTCGCGGGTAATTTTATAGAGCGGCGACAAGGTCCAAATATTTTCTGCCGACACATATACCCGAGCTGCCGATGAACCGATCTTTGATGCTACAGAGCGCGGCAAATTGTAGCCGAATTGAATGTTTTTCATACGTAAATAGGCTACATTTTGCAAGTAACGGGTTTGGGCAGCAATCAGGGTGCCGTTGGCGTTACTGGCCAAACGGGATACGTAGCGAGGGAAATAGGCATCCGGATTTTGCTCGGTCCAAATATTACCTAACTGACTCTTAGGAATACCTCCGTAGGGACGATTGTATTGTCCCCAAAAAAGACTGGCTTCTCCGCTGGGATACCATTGCTGTTTGCCGACACCCTGAAAGAAAGCGGAAAAGAAGAAGTTGTTCCAATCAGCTCCCAACATAATACCGTACGTATAACGAGGTGTCGAATTGCCGATGATCGAGCGGTCGCCGGGGTTCTCGATACGGTTAGTGCCGGGGGTGATGGCACCGTCGCCGTTTACGTCTTTGAACTTAATGTCACCCGGGAACCAAAGTCCGCTGGAAGCAGTGCGGAAGAGACTTTGACTGGCGCTGTTTTTGACATCGTCGGCCGATTTAAAGAAACCGTCAGTAGTATAGCCCCAAATCTCACCTAAACGTTGTCCTTCATAATAATCGCTCAATAATTTTTGAGGGTTATTGTATTTGGTAATCACCGCTGTATAATCAGCCATGGTCAGTCGAACATCGAAATTGAACGGTTTGGATCTGACCGTGAATTTGTCACGGTAGGAAAGCATTGCTTCCCATCCTTTGGTTTCCAGGTCAGCATAGTTCCCTTTGGGAGCTGTAGCCCCGAAAACGGCCGGCAGCGTCAATCCCACCGTAAACATGTCGGTAGTAGTTCGAATGTAGGCATCGGCAACAAAGGTCAATCGATTGGAAAGCATGGATAAATCGATACCGACGTTTTTGGTAGTGGCGGTTTCCCACGTCAATCCTTCCGGCAATACGGTAGGGTTCCGTGTTTGCTGCGGTTTCTGACCGTTCAGGATAACGGATGATTGTGAGATTGAAAACTGCTCTAAATAAGCATAGGAGCCGATATTTCCGTTTCCTAAAGAACCGTAAGATGCTCTGAATTTCAAATCTGAAATGATTTGCAGAGGAACTCTCCAAAACGACTCTTTTGATACCCGCCAACCGATTGAATAGGAAGGGAAGAAGGCAAATCGCTGATTAGCAGGAAATTTGGAAGAGCCGTCATAACGACCGTTTACTTCCAACAAATAGCGGTCTTTGAACGAATAATTAAGACGGGCAAAACCTCCCTGAATTTTCCAACGTTCCCAACCGCCCGTGGTCGTGATGGCTTGCCCCAGGGCCAGGTTAATGTCATTGGCATCTTCAAAAATAAGACCATTGCGTTGGGCTTGGAGCCGTTTAAAGTTCGATTGTTCGTAGTTATAACCTGCCAACAACTTCAGGTAGTGATTTTCTTTAAACGTATTTTCGTATTCAGTATAAAAATTGGTGGTCATATACGACGTTTCCCGGTAGGTATTGCCAATATAGTTGGTGGTTGTTCCTACGTAGGCAATAACGCCCGGCTTAATGCTGTACGGCACCGGTACGGCCTTGGCCACGTCATTATTGTCGGTGTTTTGAATGGTGAAATCACCTTTGACCCGAAACTTATCCTTAAAAAACTGAGCCACAAACCCGGTGGTATTACGGAACACTTTCTTATTGTTGTCGATGCCGTTTTTTCCGTAATAAAAATCGCCCACGGTATAGGCTGCTGAGGCAGTAAGGGTACCGTCAGGGTTCAACAAAGGCGACAAAACGTGTCCTTCGTCGGCAATATTACGCCAAATACCCCCGCCTTCTCCTACGTTCGACGGGTTATGGTACTTCATGTCAGAATACTGCGACATATTATTGATCTTCAGCCAGGGAAACAGTTGAATGGAGCCTTTTCCGGTGAAGTTGAATACGCGATACTTGTCAGAATTGAACCGAAATAAGCCGTCTTGCCCATAGTAACGTCCTGTGATCAAATAGCTGGCTTTGTCGGTACTCCCCGAAATGCTGATGTTCTGTTCGTTGGCGTGCGTACGGTCTTTATATAACAGGTCATAGTAGGCTGTATTGCCGTAGTAAACGTACTCACCCGTAACCGGGTCTATTTCCACTTCCGGCAAGCCACCCACTTCCGATCTCCTTTTGATCTCGTTCAGGTAGGCTTGTGAGAACTTAAGGGTTTTGTTGGCATTCTGCGGGAAAGTTCCTCCGAAATTGACAAACGCTTCAGCAAACATAGAAGCCCAAGTGTATCCGTCTGTGACTAAATCCGGCTTGGCAATAGGGCTCTTGATCGAATAATTGCTGGAATACGTAACATTGGTCTTGCCGGCAGTCGGGTTTTTAGTCGTGATCAGTACTACCCCGAAAACCCCTCTGGCCCCGTAAATAGAAGCCGACGCCGCATCCTTCAACAGCGTAATACTGGCAATATCATTAGGGTTTAACAAACTCGGGTCACCTTCTACGTTGTCGATCAAGACCAAGGCACTTCCGCCCTGACCGATGGAAGTCGTCCCGCGGATATTAAAACTGGGAGCCTGATTCGGTTTTCCGTCACCCATTTTAATATTTAAGTTCGGTAATACCCCCTGAAGGCCTTGATTCAGGTTGGTCATGGGACGGTTGTCAAATACATCTCCCGTCACCATATCCACTGCACCGGTAAGATTGGCTTTCTTTTGCACTCCGTAGCCTACGACGACCACTTCATTAAGGGTTTTCAGGTCAGCTTTGAGAGAAAGTGTAATAGTACTTTGCGCCCCTACCGCAACCTCCTGCGGTACGTAGCCGACATAACTGAAAATCAATACAGCGTTCTCATCGGGGACAGAAAGTGAAAACTCGCCGTTGGTATTGGTAGTCGCACCGCGTTGGGTGCCTTTGACCAAGACGCTCACACCGGGAAGCCCTTCGCCTTTTTCGTCATTGACGCGCCCTTTAACGGTTTTGTCAACGACTTGGATAGGAAGAGTTGTTTTTGGTGCCGGAATTTCTTCCGCTACTCCTTTTTCCGAGGCCGGCTCTGCGCTATTGTTTTGGAGGGGTATTTCCTGAAATCGGCTATCCTGTTCACCCATTCTCCTTTCTTTCGCTTTCGCGATAATGTACCCCCCGTTTTTGTTTTTCTTGAAATGCAAATCGGTGGCTTTCAATACTTTTTTCAGGTTATACTCCAAGTCGGCTTTGTAGTTGATCACATCGGCCGACACCGTAAAGGTTTCTACGTTTCGGTCAAAATACAGGATGTCCTGTTTATAATAATCTTTTAATTCACGCAAGACTTCCTTGAGTGATTTTTGTGCCGCCGACGCGCCGCTTTTAACAGGCGGATTGGTTTGAGCTCGGGCCAGCACTTGAGCAAAACTCGGATAGAAGCCGGCCAATAACAGCGCCAGTATCCACGTAATTCGTACAGGTTTTGACATTGGAGTTGGGATTTAAATTTGAAAGAAACGGTTTAGTAATAATAGAATGGTGCGGAATGAATCAATCTTTGCTGTAAATAATCACTTCGTTGTTTTCTTTTCGATAACTCAAATTAGAAGCTTCGGTCAGAGTTTCGAGTAACTCGTCGGCACTTTGAGCCGTAAAGGAACCCGAGACTGTCCATTTGGGCAATTCGTTGCCGGCGATGCTTACTTTGGTGCCGAAATTTTCGGCAAAAAGGTGAGTAATTTCTTCCAACGTGGTTTCTTCAAATACAAATCGGTGGTTTTTCCAAGCCGAATGTTTCTGAGGTTCCGGGGTTACAATTTGCCGAATCTGATTGTGCTGATCGAACGTGATCAAATCGCCCGGTTTCATCATCAGTTGTTTGGAAGCCTTTCCTTCTTGGTAGCGCAGTTGTACTTTGCCTTTGTTAAGCACTACTTTTGCCCCTCGTTGTCGGCTGAATACCGTGAATTCGGTGCCTAAAACGACTACATCGAATTGGCGGCTTGTCTTTACAATAAAGGGTTGGTGGTCAGGAGTATGTTTTACCGAAAATTCACCCTCTCCGTTCAGGTACACTTCCCGGGTACGTTCCCCAAACCCAAAACGCGGCACTTGCAAAGACGAGTTGGCATTGAGTGCTACGTGGCTTCCGTCACTGAGGTGAAAAACCTTGGTTTCCCCGAAAGCGGTTCGGTAGGTTTGGTACAGGAGTGCGTCGCGGTTGATCCACCCCAACAAGCCGAGGACTAAGATCACCGAAGCTGCCGCCGTCCACCATCGGTTGTTTAAGCGCAGGGGCGGAGCTTGCATTTCCTCCAAAACAATTTCCGAATGCTGTTGGATACGCTCCAAATGACGTTGAAGGGCAGCATCAGTATCCGGATTAAATTGGGGATTTTGGGTCTCCCAAAGGGCTAATGCGGTATAAAATGCTTCCTGATTGACCGGGTTTTTGGCCCATTCGTCAATTTGTTTTTTTTCAAATACTGTGGCTCCGCCGGAGAAGTATTTGTGCCATAACTCTTTATTGATAGATGAATTCATGTACGTTATTCATTGTGTATAGATATAGTTCTTGGTATTCTGTAGCCCTGTTTTACTGACAGGGCCGACGGCTGATCAGCAAAAGAACAGCATCACTACTATCAGCCATTTGTCTCGTAGTGTGTCTCGCAATTGCCTGAATGCCTGATACAAATGGGCTTCTACGGTACGTGTCGATAACTCTAATTCATCGGCGATTTCATGGCTCTTTTTTCCTTCAAAACGATTCATCAAATAGATTTGACGACGTTTGAGCGGCATAGAATTGATGACCGACTGAACGTCGTGATAAAGATCTTCGTATTGGGTAATGGAATCAGGGTTTTGAGCGTCGTTAACGGAAACCGCCGCTGCGTTTTCCAACGAAGTTTGGCGCTTCATTTCGGTACGAACATAATCGAACGCCCGATGACGAATGGAAGCAAACAGATAGGCGCGAAAGGAGGTCTGAACGCTGCGGTAAAGGCCTTGGCTGTGAAATTCGTAGAAAATATCCGAAACCAGATCTTCGGCGATAGCTTTAGAAGAGACAAATCGCAAGGCATGACTGCACAACTGTGGGTAGTACATCCGAAAAAGCAATGCAATACCCGTCGTAGGGTTTTCTTCAAAAGCCTGTCGAATAGGTAGCTCGGTATCCAGCCCGATTTGTTTGGAAGGAAGGGTTTTTCCTAATTTAAATTCGGGAGGACGGGTCGGGATATTCTCTTGATTGGGGGGTAAAAGGTCTTCCATTTCTGAAATTCGGACAATTTTTTAATGGAAATGTAATATTATTTGCGATTATTTTCAATAGGACGTTTTTGCGGGCGAAAATACTTAGTCGGCAAGCAAAATTTTTGGAACACAGATAAACAGATGATTACCTCTTTTCTGAAAGACTTCATCGAAGCTTTATCTCGTTTTCTTGGCTAAATAAATTAAGAAGAAGGGCTGCCCACGAATCGGTATAAAAATCAGAGCATAAGGATTTCAAATTTGTGAATGAATCACCGTAAATAAAAATTCTTCGTCTATCTTTGAGTCATACTCAGATTTCATATTCAGTACTTAACCATGAAAAAAATAGGTGTTCTTTTGCACGGAAACGGCGTTTTTGACGGTTCCGAAATTCACGAATCCGTATTGACGCTGTTGGCCGTTGCCGAAGCCGGAGCCGAGGCGGTTTGCTTTGCTCCCAATGTCCCCCAACACCATGTGTTGAACCATACGACGGGGGAAGAAATGCCCGAAACGCGTAATGTGTTGGTAGAATCGGCACGAATTGCCCGCGGCAACATCAAAGACATTGTGGATGTAAAAGCCGAAGACTTGGATGGGTTAGTAATGCCGGGCGGTTTCGGTACCGCTAAAAACATCACCAAATGGGCGTTTGAAGGCCCGGCGGGTCCGATTTTGGATTCGGTCAAACTGCTGATCATTGAGTTGGTACAACAGGGTAAGCCTATTGCAGGCTTATGCATGAGCCCGACTACCATCGCAAAGGCGCTTGAAGGCACAGAATACCATGCGCGTCTTAGCGTAGGGACAACCCGGGAAGTCTCGCCTTACGATATTTCAGCTATTTCGGCGGGGATGGAATCCATTGGGCAGGTAGCCGAAATGGCATCCGTGCGTGACATTGTCGTGGATGAACAGCTTAAAATCATTACAGCCCCTTGCTATATGATGGAGGCGGGTATTGTGGAAGTGCGCGAAAACATCAAACAGGCCGTAGAAAAGTTAATTTCTTTGGCATAAACGCTTGCGTATTTCATTTGGGACTACTACTTTTGCAACCCCAATCAAAGGAAATGGCGAAGTGGTGGAATTGGTAGACACGCTACTTTGAGGGGGTAGTGGGCGTTAGCCCATGCGAGTTCGAGTCTCGCCTTCGTCACCAAAAGTAACCCCGTCAGCGGCTGAAATCCTGACGGGGTTTTTGTTAATTTCTTGTTTGATGCACTAATTTCAACACTTCACTTTGTCGCCGACGCGAAATCGGAAACGCTTTTCCTGAGATTATTTTGAGTTCATTTCCCTTCAATTCGGTAAGGCAAGTCCGGTTAACCGCAACAGAACGATTGATCCGAATTAAATGCAATCGCTCACAAACAATGCCTAAGTTCAAGCCTGACAACAACCTTTTTTGGTCGCGAAGAAATATCCGGGTATAATTTCTTTCGGCTCGCGCATATTCTACCGTTTCTGAACCTATGTCTGTACCGTCTATCTGCATATAGTTTTTTTTGCTAAGGTATTGGCCCCTAACGATCTTAACTATGACGATAGTCGTATATTAGGAAACAGACAGCGCTTCATCTGCCTGATTTTTGAGTGAATAATATCATAGTGAAACAGTAACAGCGCTCTTCTCTGTCGAAAATATAAGGTATCCCGAAAATTAGGGCTCGCATGAACTTTTGTGCGGTATTTGAAGTTGGCAGGATTTAACTCACCCAAAAGAAAAATGAATAACCTAAAGATTATTACTTCTACGACAAGACCCGGCAGCAAAGGCATCTCGATTGCAAGATGGATCACTGAAGTGGCCCGCCAATCCGAAAAATTTAATGTAGAACTTGTGGATTTAGCGGTCATTAATCTCCCTTTTTTGGATGAGCCCAATCATCCGCGTTTGCAACAATACCAACACGAACACACTAAAAAATGGAGCGCTCTTATTGATGAAGCAGACGCTTTTATCCTTGTGTTGGGTGAATATAACCATGGGTTTCCGGCACCTTTGAAAAATGCGCTGGATTATTTATTCAAAGAGTGGATGTACAAACCCGTTGCTTTTGTAAGTTACGGAGGCATTTCTGCCGGGCTTCGTTCTCTGCAATTGCTTAAACCGGTGGTATCGGCTCTGCACATGTTGCCGATAACGGAGTCGGTATCTATTCCGTTTTTCTCGAAATTCATCAATGATGAAGAAACGTTTGTTCCGGAAGAGAATGTAGTCAAATCAGCTCAATCGGTATTGGGGCATTTGGAGCGTTATTGCGAGGCTTCTAAAGTTTTACGCGGAAATAAATGATCGCCAAAGGGAAGAATGTAGTTGTCAACTTGATTTTAACATAAACTATCCTGCTCATGATCGGTAAACGGCAATTAGAACAGCTTTTGATAGAAAATGGGTTTATGGTGCCGGATCCAACCCGCCGTCCGGACCTTGCTGACCCTCGTTCTTTCCTTCATTTGGCAAAAAATGCGCAAGGACTCTATGTGGGTGATTTTTTGGAAAAAGAAGGTTTTACTCACGAAGTCAAAACCGACGATTTGAACGGAGAAGAGTTCTCTTTTCATGTCTATAAAAAAGAAGACAGCGGTATCTCTTTTCGTGATTTGCCGGAGTTATGGAAAGACGAACTCTCCTCTCGACAACCCGGCGACTACAGTACTCAATTTACATTTGTATAATTACTCCTTGTTCTGTATCAAAATGTGATGCTGAACAAGGCGCTTACGGTTTTGTCGAATTCATCAATGACTGAGGGAAATCGGTCGGCAAACGTACCGTCTTCTTTCAGAAGGATAGCTTCTATCGGTTTATTCTCCAACACGATCTGACTTACAGTTACAATGTAGCTCTCGTATAAAATATCTACTCGGAAGCGCGCTTTGGTGATAGACGAGGCGGGAGGGGAAAGCAAATTGCCTGTCAGAATAAGGGGCGCCTGTAAACTGTCTAACCGGATAAAAGCCCGGCTTTTTAAGTGTTCGATAAAGGTCTCCGCAATGATCGGTGTATCCATGTCTTTCACTTCTACATGCTCCGTCCAAACGACAGAAGTTCGATAGGCTACAAAACGGTCTTTCTTGAATGTCTGTGACAGTGCGTTGCACGATATGAATAAACAGAACAGTATTTCCGGAAAACATACTCTCTTAAATAAAGGGTTAAAAAAACAGCGCCGGGATGATACGGCATATCTATTGTTTGTAAAACAACGAAAGAGAAAGTAGCTTTGATAATGCGGCATATTCTTAACGTAATAGGTCCTCCGGCAGTGGGCAAAAGTACGGTGATTCGGTCATTAAACGAATATCTGCCCGATTATGAGGTATGGGCCATTGATGATATCAGATTACAGAAAGCCTCACCCGAGAGAGAAGCGGAAGTATGGCGGGAAATATGGGTTGCCGCACTGAAGGCCGACGGCACTATTATTGAAAGCAGCGGCACCTCACCGCATCTCCTGCTATTGTCAGATCGGCTTTGGCGGGCACCGGGTACGCATATTTTTACCGTGGCTTTGGAAGCCCCGCTACGTATTTGTCGACAACGCGACCGTCAGCGGCAGAACGACACCGGTGAGCAACCTGCCGGGGTTTATACTGAAAAATGGGTACCCCTGCCCGAATTAGCCATTGGGCTGTCCATCCGGACCGCAGGGAAAACACCTTCTCAAACAGTAAGCGAAATCCTTGAAAAACTTCCGCCCGATTTTCGTTGACTGTTTCTTCTGTTTCTTTGTTAAATACCTATTTTGAGGGGATGTATCGGTGGTTTTTTTACGATATGTTTGTAAAAATTAACGGCTGACCGTGAAAAAGATAATTTATGGGAGAGACATGTACGTACTGTTACACAGTTCGTTACTTACTTGGTTAAGGCTCACGGTCTCGAAATGGCGGGGGGTATTATGAATATGACAAGTTATACGGCGATCTCAATCCGAATGCCGTTATTGCTCACCGAACGTATGCCGGATGGGCGGGAGGAATGCGATCTGTGGCTTACGGAAGCCGATTTGCCCGAACCGCTAAATAAAACTGCAACATTAGACATGATGAAAATTCGAAAAATACGAGCCGAATGGCTTTTGATCTTCGCCCTATGGGTACACGGCCTCCACGCGCAAAAAATAGTGCGTTTGCCGCAGTCGGTGGAATTAGGGGGGCGTTATGAAATCAATTCGCTGAGTCTGAAAGAGAAAAGACAATTATTGATTTATACTCCTCCCAAAAGCCTGAAGCCTCAGAAATATCCCTTGATCGTTGTTTTTGACGGAGAAACACTGTTTGAATCCCTCGTTTCAACGGTCAAATACATGAATTATAACGGGGAAATTCCTCAAATGCCCGAAGCCATTGTAGTGGGGGTAGTCAACACGCAGCGCATGAGAGATATGCCCATTCCGCATGGTTACGGACAAAAACAAGGGGAAGAAGCGTTCAGCCGTTTTGTAGCTTTCGAGTTAGTCCCTGAATTGAAAAAACAATTTTCGACCACCGATCTGACCATTTTGGTTGGACATTCGCAAGGGGCTTTGTTTGCTACCTATCTTTCGCTGACTCATCCGCTTTTGTTTCCTTGGGTAATTGCACTGGATGGCCCGTTTGATATTCATAAAAATACGGCGGAACTCGAAAAATCTTATTTGGAACTGATGAAAGAAGACCGAGGAATGATGCGGTATTTTTCGGGAGAAGCCCTGTACGGTTGGGGGGATCGCTTGACCATGCCGGATCCGGCAAAAAAACAGGTAAAATGGAAAGACGAAACCCACGAGTCTATGCCGTTGAAAGGGCTGTATGAAGGCCTGAAAACGCTTTTTTACGATTTTGTACCTCCCGCCAAAGACCTCCATTTAAGCGCTTTGACCAAGTTTTATGACGCAAAACGACGAGCTTATAAAAGTGAGGTTTCGGTGCCTTATAAAGTTCTTGTGGCGGCGGCTGAAAGAAAAATGGGCGAGAAGCGAAAACAGGAGATTTCGGAACTGATTGACTATGGAATAAGCCGTTACGGCCCAACACAAAAATTACAGACACTACGCACCAAAGTGCAGGAGATGACCGAGACCAAAGACGACGAACTGACCCGCTATTTATCGTTGCCCGGTCCTTCTGATACTCAAATTCAACCTTTTATCGGGAAATGGCAAGGCGTTATCAACGTCCCTGACGGTCGCCCTGAACCTACTCTTTGGGAAATTGAAAAACGGGATGGCAACTATGTGTTGAAATGTGAGGTCATTCCTATAAATTATAAAACCGAAAGTGTATTTGTAGCGGTTTCGGAACAGGGAGAATTGTTGTGGGGAAGGAGAAATAACGGCGGCGGGGTATTTGTGTCGAAAGGGGCTGTCAATCAAAATGGAGAATTGACGGGAGTGATGAATCTCATCGGATTTACCCCTCCCGCGGGAATCACCTTATCACAAAACACCTTTACTTTTAAAAAGATAAAGTAGGGGTTTCCGCCAAAAATCCCGCCGGTTAGAAAAACCGGCGGGATTTTAACTAATTGTACATAGAACAAATGTTCCCCTACCTAACGGCCGCAAAACACATTTATTTCTTGTTTACAAATTTATCTTCTCTGTTTTTCGGTAAAATTGTTAAGAAACAATCATTTTTTTGCCTGATTTTCTTCATAAAATTTGTTATATCTAACTATTGCTTATGCTGACAGAAGCGTACCGGATGCACCGTCACTTGCATTGAGATAAGCAAAACCCGGCAAAGGGTTGAAGCCGGGATTCGTTTAACGCAAAATTACGAGAGTTTTGTAATTTGCAGAGGATTGGTCATTTTTGGAGAACATTTCAAACTCATGCACTATACTGAAGTCGAGCGGGACATTTTGGTAAAACAGATTCGTCGCATCAATCAGGATGACGCCTTGCGTCGTTTTTTTTCGTTGCTCAAGGAAATGATTGACAGTTTGGACCTGCCTCAAAATTCTCCTCAAATTTCCTTTACGGTCAGTGAAAAACATCCGCGCATTACTGTCAACCTCAATAACCACACTACGTTACAGATTTCGGGCAAGAAAGAAAACGTCAGTTTCGGATTGCTTTTCAAAAAAGACCTCATTTCCAAATCCGTTCTTCTGAACCATCAAATCCGTTTTGAGGAGAAAAACAATTCGGACTATGCTTTGGGGTGGATTTCATTTAAAGAGAAGCACTTATTGCAAAATGAAAGTATTGTTCAAAACTGGATTGACTCTTTACAGGATTTAAAACAGACGGCAGCTTCTACCAATCATCGCGAATTGCACAACCGAGCGGTTTATCAAGCAGCCGAAGACGATGCCTTTAACTCTGAACTGTTCAGAATTTCCAAAAAGAATTACACGGAAAGGGGAAAGCCCGCAGCGATGGCTGAACCCGAAGAGAACTACAAAAAAACGGTTGAGCGACCGCAGATTCCGCTCAATTATCTGCTGTACGGTCCGCCGGGTACCGGAAAAACGTACCGAGCACAGCAATTGGCCCGCCCTTATGAGGCTCATTTTGTTACCTTTCATCCGTCTTTCAGCTACGAAGAATTTGTGGAGGGCATTCGCCCGGAGACTATCGGCGACAAAATCAGTTACCGTGTTCGGAAAGGTATTTTTTACGAGGCCTGCTTATCGGCATTGCGCAAAGCAGAATACCAAAGTTTTGAAGGTTGCATTACAGATACTCCGGAAAGTCGAAAAAAGCGATTTGACCGCGCCGCCCCCGTAATCATCGTAGTGGATGAAATCAATCGTGCCAATATTTCTAAAGTGTTGGGTGAATTGATCACCCTGATTGAGCCTTCCAAACGGCTGGGAGCCGAAAATGAAATGTGGGTCACCTTGCCGTATTCGCAAGAACGTTTCGGCGTCCCGTCCAATGTATATCTGTTGGGCACCATGAATACCGCCGACCGGTCCATTGCTTTGCTCGACACGGCTTTGCGACGTCGGTTTCATTTTGCGGAATGTATGCCGGAAGTTTCTTTATTGGAAGGAAAAATAATTGAAAATACGGATTTGGGAAAGCTGTTGCGAACGTTGAACGAACGCATTGAGTTTTTGCACGACCGAGACCACGTGATCGGACATGCCTATCTGCTGCACGTCCTTACCTTTGAAGCCCTTTGTTCGGTATTCCGCGATCAAATTATCCCTCTGTTGCAGGAGTATTTTTACGACGATTGGCGAAAAATTCAGTGGGTATTGGGCGACAATGAGCGTTGGGGAAAGCCCACGGAGGCCAAATTGGTACAGGTAAAAAAACAATATACCGCCTCGTTGGAGCGGGAGTTGTTTGGAGAGGACCTCGAAAATGCCGAAAACAGAACCACCTACCAACTTAACCCTGCTTTGGCAGAAGGGCAATTTGAAGAACTGCCCAAAGATTCCTTCCGCCGGATTTATGAAAAATGAGCTCATTTCCCGTCAAACCGAACTTTCGGCCCATGTAGTTGCTTTCAGTCGTTTTTTACGGGCAAAAGGGTTGCCCGTCGGGCCTGATCGGGAAGCAGATGCCCTTAAAGCATTGGCTGAGGTCAATGTAGGGGAGGAGAGTCAGTTTTATTTGGCATTGCGCAGTATCTATCCCCAAAACCGCAAGCAACTTCGGGAGTTTGATGAATTATACGCCAAGTATTGGAAAGAATTGGCCAAAGCCGTTGATTCCAAAATCAAGGATGAGGCGCAGGAGAGTAAACAAAAGAAGAAAAAAGCCCCCAATGCCGAGGCTTCTTTTGAAGCTCTGAAAAATTGGTTGAACGGTCAACATCAAACCGCGTCCGAAGAACTGGCGGCTTACAGTTTGGGAGAGCCCCTGTCCCAAAAAGATTTCAGCTCCTATACCGACGAAGATCTGTACGAGGCGCGCCGCATCATTCGGGCCTTAGTGCAACGCATTGCAAAAACCTTGAGCCGTCGATATACCGCTTCACGCAGCGGAGGGCAATTAGACTTGCGGCGGGTATTGCGTAACAACTTTCGTAAAGGAGATGAAATCTTAGACTTATTTTATCGGCGTCCCGCCCGCAATAAGATTCGATTGGTGCTGCTTTGCGATGTGAGCAAATCTATGGAACTGTACAGTCGTTTTTGGGTGCAATTTATGTTTGCCTTTCAGAATTTGTACCAATCCATTGAAACCTTTGTATTCAGTACCCGTCTGTGCCGCATTACGGAAGATCTGAAAGAAATGGAATATACCCAAGCGTTGGAAAACTTATCGGAACGGGTGCCGAATTGGTCCGGCGGCACTGACATCGGGGCGGCATTGCGGGAGTTTGTTCAGGAGTACGGGTTGAAAAAGTTGAATTCCCGCACCGTGGTACTCATCATCAGCGATGGAATGGATACGGGTGAAGGAGAGGATTTGGCGCAGAGCATGGAACGCATTCGCCGAAAAGCGCGGCGAGTGATTTGGTTGAATCCGTTGGCCGGCTCGCCCGACTATCGTCCCGAAGTAAAAGCTCTGAAAGCGGTATTACCACATTTGGATTTGCACGCTCCCGCACATAACTTAGACAGTTTGAAACGGGTCGTGGAGCAATTGCGATGATGGAATGGATTTTGCAAAAATTACCTAACTAAAACTCAATGAATGTTTTCAACCGTTTGCCTGTTTAGCTGATGGTAGAACTTCCTGAAAAATGAAACTTACTATTCTTGCTTTTGGCATTGCCAAAGAAATTATCGGCCAATTGGAATTGTCCGTTCAACTGGCGGAAGCGGCTACGGTGGCCGATTTGAAGCAGTTTTTAACCCAACAATTTCCTGATTTTCAAAAATTGACTTCCTTGCGCGTCGCCGTTAATACCGAATATGCTGATGATGCAGCTATATTGCATCCTAACGACGAAATCGTGCTGATCCCGCCCGTAAGCGGAGGATAATGAGAATGTCGAATGCCGAGTAAAGAATGTCGAATGAATTTTTCGTATTCGATTCTAATCACCAATCACAAACCACCAATCACTTACTTTGAAACTTATTGAATGTCCGCGGGATGCCATGCAGGGACTCGACCGTTTTGTCCCTACGGAGGTCAAAGTCCAATACTTAAATCAACTGTTAAAAGTAGGTTTTGATACCCTTGACTTCGGCAGTTTTGTTTCCCCAAAGGCGATTCCGCAAATGCGGGATACGGCCGAAGTGGTTGAAAAGCTTGATTTGTCATCTACCAAAACCAAACTGTTGGCGATTGTAGCGAACGTACGCGGAGCAGAAGCCGCCGTTGGTTTTGACCAAATCTCTTATTTGGGATTTCCGTTGTCGGTTTCGGAGACTTTTCAACGTAAAAATACCAATAAAACCATTGAGGAGGCGTTTGGGGAAGTCAGTGAAATTCAAAATCTGTGTCTGAAATCCGGCAAGCAAGCCGTTATTTATCTTTCAATGGGTTTCGGCAATCCCTATGGCGATCCGTACAGCCCTGAAATTGTGGAGCAGTTTACGGAAAAATTAGTCGCAATGGGCATTCAAATCATTGCACCGTCCGATACGATCGGCAGCAGTTCTGTCGATGATATAAAGTCCATTTTCGGGCATTTGCTCAAAAAGTTCCCCCAAACCGAATTCGGCGCTCATCTGCACGCCAAACCCAACCACGTTGCCAAAAAAGTAAAAGCGGCTTATAAAACGGGGATAAAACGCATTGATTGCGCGGTCAGGGGCTTTGGCGGCTGCCCGTTAGCAGAAGATGAATTGGTGGGTAATTTAGCCACCGAAACGGTGATGAATGAACTGAATCACTTAGGAGCCAAATTGGAGATTGACGAAATGCAATTGGCGCAGGCCATGTTGGCTTCGCAGTATGTATTCGGCTAACCGGTTGATAACCCCGGTTTTCCTTGATTTGACTCCGCCGATAGACGCTAAGTCTGTGAAAGAACGGCGCTTTTCGGTTTTTTATAAAGCGGTACGGTACTGCAAGGTTCTCCAAATAGTAAAGATTGCACGACGGGTTGTAATTTACGGGCGATCTCTACGTAGGCAGCCGTCGGTACGGGATGTTTGCTGCACCCTTTCACTACCACCCGTGCATCGCGGTAATCCTCCGGATTGATTCGTGAAATGGCATCAAAGAATAATTTTTCTTCTAAATCATTCACGTTTCCGAAAACAACACTGTGGGCGTAAGGCTCCAGCTGCAAGGTCAATAACATATAGGCCCACGTCGGAATAATGGCATCTTCGGTACAGGTAATGGCTACATTTTTGCCGATATATTGCGTCCAATCGTGGGTTTTCAAAAATTCCCGAAAATCTTTTTCTTTTAGAATCATTCCCATAAAGAGATTGTCTTTCAAGTCATAGACAATCCGTTCGCCTTGGTGATAATGATCTTCTAAATCTAAGGTAATGAGACCGCTCTTGGCGACACGATTAATGATTTCTTCCATATAGCTTACGTTCTGTGTCTGATAATCAACACCGATACGGGCCTGAAAGTTTGGTTCCGAAAGTGAGATTAAGGTATTTTTTAGCCGCTTTCGCTCCAAACATAGCCGCTTACAGCGCGGCAAGTATTACCTTTGCTCTTTGTAAAGTACCGGAGAATGAATTTCAGCGACGTTTTAGAAACGAATCCTATATTTCAAAAAATTGCTCAATGCGCTCAGGAGTCAGGGGTAGAGGCCTATGTCATTGGCGGTTATGTGCGTGATTTATTGTTAAAACGACCCTCCAAAGATATTGATATTGTGAGCGTCGGCAGCGGTATCGAATTGGCCGAGTCGGTGGCCAAAAAAATGGGAGTGCATGTCAATGTCTATAAAAACTTCGGCACGGCCCAATTACGGGTGGACGATTGGGAGGTGGAATTTGTGGGAGCGCGGCGGGAGTCGTATCGAACCGAATCACGCAAACCGATCGTAGAGGACGGCACCCTTCAGGACGATCAAAATCGCCGTGATTTTACCATCAATGCCATGGGGCTGAGTCTCAATGCCGAGAATTTCGGAGAATTGAAAGACCCCTTTAACGGGCTCAGCGATTTGCGACGTAAGATTATCCGTACTCCGTTGGAGCCTTCCGTTACGTTTTCCGATGATCCCCTGCGCATGATGCGGGCAGTGCGTTTTGCCACGCAATTGAACTTTGATATTGAGCCGGATACCTTTGAGGGCCTTCTGAAAACAGCGGAGCGGATCGATATCATTTCGAAGGAGCGTATCAATGATGAACTCAACAAAATCATTCTTTCGCCCGTACCTTCCTATGGCTTTAAGTTGCTGCACCAGGGCGGTATTTTGAAGCGAATTTTTCCTGAATTTGTAGAATTGCAAGGAGCCGAATACCTCGACGGAAAGGGGCATAAGGATAACTTTTATCACACCTTGCAGGTATTGGACAATATCTCGAAGCATACCGACGATCTGTGGTTGCGTTGGGCGGCGATCATGCACGATATTGCCAAACCGGCTACCAAGCGTTTCGATAAAAAAATCGGTTGGACGTTTCACGGGCATGAGGAGTTAGGAGCACGGATCACCCCGCGAATTTTTCGGCAGATGAAGCTCCCCATGAATGAGAATATGCGTTTTGTGCAGAAGCTCGTTCGGTTGCATTTACGTCCTATTGCATTGTCTAAAGAAGAAATAACGGATTCTGCCTTGCGTCGATTGTTGTTTGATGCGGGCGATGATCTGGAAGGGCTGATGATGCTTTGCCGTGCCGATATTACCTCTAAAAACCCCGAGAAAGTCAAGAAGTATTTGGCCAATTTTGATAAAGTAGAGCAAAAACTCTACGATTTGGAAGCTCGTGATAAGATCCGAAACTTCCAGCCCGTGATTACAGGAGAAGTGATCATGGAAGCATTCAGACTGAGACCTTCGGCTGAAGTAGGGGTGATCAAAACGGCTGTTCGCGAAGCGATTTTGGACGGTATTATTCCCAATCTGTACGAACCGGCTTTTGCGTTTATGTTGGAAGAAGGTAAAAAAATGGGCCTGCTGCCCGTCAAATGATAAGTCTGAAACAGGCACCGGAGATAGATGACCGTAAAAAGCTTATTTTGGATTGCTGATGAGCGGCATTTCGTCGATGCCTAAAGTGGTCAGGGTCGGATTCAGTACTTTAGGTGTGATTTGAATTTTGAATACTTTGTGGCCTGCAACGTCAAAATCGCACACGTATTTTTGCTTTGCTTTCAAACTCCGATAGACTGCTGAATAGTTTATTTTCAACGGCCAACCGTTAAGGGCCAGTTGAGCAGTCAGATTTTCAATGGTTTTTTTCAGATTGGAAAAATAAGCTACGAACGGCTCCCGTTGACGCAATGCCCCCAATGTTCCGATGTAAATGATTTGCACTTCGTAGATAGTTTGCTGGGTCATTGTCAATAAATTTTAAAAAGATGACAGCAGCTATTCAAATTTTAGTAATATTATGGAAAATAGTTGAATAGTTTTTTAAACAGCACAATAATCTTCTTTTTGGCTCGTTATGAAATTACTTGTTTTTTACCAAGAAGCCGTGGGTTCGTCCCGCGGCTTTTTTTGTTTTGAACAACCTATTGTTTCTTCTCCTATTCCTCAATCTTTCGGCCCATAAACAGCATCAGTACAAACAACAGTAATACAAAATACAAAGCAAAACGCAGCCCTTGTGCATCGGCCAGAAAACCGATGATCGGGGGGCCGAATAATAAGCCGAAATAGCCCAAAGTAGTCACCATTGCCAAGCCGATGCCGTTTGGCAACGATTTATTATGCCCGGCACTGCTGAAAGCAATAGGGACAACCGTAGAAAGTCCCGCCCCGACGACAAGCAACCCGGCAATGACCACCCAAGCCACCGGTAACAATAATGCCAACAATAAACCGACTGCTGCCAGCAATGAATTGACCCGAATCAGGCGTTTATCCCCCCACAAAGCCCTCAATTTATCCCCTCCGAACCGTCCCAGAGTCATGGCGGCTGAGAAGGCCGAAAGCCCGATAGGGGCGGTGGCCTCGTCGGTTTTGATCACGTTTTTGAGATAAATGGTGCTCCAATCAGCAATGGCTCCTTCGCCCAACATGGCACAAAAAGCAATGGCTCCAATGATAAACATCGCCCGGTTGGGTAAAACAAATTTGATTCCTTCGGCTTCCGGCTTTTGTGCGTCCTTGACCAAAAACGGTACACAAACTATGCCCGTAACCAAACAACCGCCGGAAACAATGAAAAAGTGGGTTTGGACGGAGTATTGCACAAAATAGGAAGTGCAAAGTGCCCCGATCATCATACCGACGCTGAACATGGCATGAAACGACGACATCATGGGCTGATGAAATCGCTGTTCTACTGCTACTGCCTGCGAATTCATGGCTACGTCCATGGCGCCCATAATAAAGCCGATAAGGTAAAAGAACACCGCTAAATGCCACGTTACCGAAAGCAACGGGAAAAGAGTCAGAACCACCGAAAAAAGCAATGTTGAAACTATAGCGGCAAATTTGCTGCCCCGAAGGGCAATGACCCAACCGGTAAGCAGCATGGAAGTTAATGAACCGATGGCTACGCAGAGCAATGTTAAGCCTAATGTGCTGCTGCTGAGCAAGAATTGCGACTGAATGTTGGGCAGGCGCGTGCTCCAATTGCTGAAGATAAAACCGCAAATAAAAAATAGCGTACTGACCGCAATTCGACTTTTAGGCATAGGTTCAGGCGTTAAGAGTTAGTTTCGTTCCCCGCAAAAATTCTTCAATTCCCATGCGTTTTTTTCCTTCCGATTGCAGTTGTTCAACAGCGACCCAACCGTCTGTTGTTTTAAAGTGCAGGTAAGATTTGTTATCGGTTCGCAATGCAGGTTCTGATGTATTTTCTGATGGATTTTTCACCGTTTCTACCTTGAAAATTTTACAAAGCTTACCGTTTAGAGTGGTCCAAGCGGTTGGGTAGGGAGAAAGACCTCTTACAAAATTACGAACCGTTTCAGAAGGCTGCTGCCAATTGATTTCGCAGGTTTCTTTGAAAATCTTCGGGGCAGATTTGAGTACTTCGGGGTTTGGTTGAGGAGTTTGAGGATAGTCGCCGGCTTCGACAGCTTTTACTGTTCGTACGGTCAATTCTGCTCCTTTGTGCATCAGACGCTCATAAAGCGTGCCTACATCATCATGGTCGTGAATCGGCTCCGTTTCCTGAAAAATAATTTTACCGGTATCAATTTCATGCTCCAAAAAAAAGGTGGTTACTCCGGTTTGCGTTTCTCCGTTGATAATGGCCCAATGAATAGGGGCCGCTCCTCGGTATTGAGGCAACAGGGAGGCGTGCAAATTAAAGGTACCTTTGGGGGGCATATTCCAAACGGCTTCCGGGAGCATTCGAAAGGCAACAACTACTTGCAGATCGGCTTGATAACTGCGTAATTCAGTCAAAAAATCAGGGTTTTTTAGTTTTTCGGGTTGAAGCACCGGGATGCCCTGCGTCATCGCATACTGCTTTACGGGTGAAGGCGTCAATTGCAAGCCTCTTCCGGCCGGTTTGTCGGGGGCGGTAACTACAGCTACCACGTCACAACCGTTTTCAACCAATTTTTGCAGGCTGCTCACGGCAAATTCAGGTGTCCCCATAAAGACGATACGAAATTTTGTCATAAAATCGGGATAAAATGGATTTTATCAGTATTTTTTTGGATGGGTCGGATGCTCTACTTGATTCCGGTTGCAAATATTGCTATTTTTGTGCTTCAAATTTCGACCATGAACCGACACGCCCAATTCTTTTCGGTATTATAGGAAGAAGTGACAGATACTACACTTGATTTGGTAGAGCGGTCATTTCACCGTTCTTTTTTTTTGTCTAAAGTGGAAGAAACAGAGAAGCTGAAAACCGGTATATTATTAATTAACAAAAAGGATAGAAAAGTAACATGGCTAAGATACAGTACTACACCGAAGAGGGTCTCAACAAGCTTAAGGCTGAATTGCAGGACTTAAAAACGCGGGGCCGTCAGGAAATTGCCAGAGCGATTGCGGAGGCACGTGATAAAGGTGATTTGAGTGAAAATGCCGAATATGATGCAGCCAAGGAAGCACAGGGATTGCATGAAGCAAAAATTTCTAAATTAGAAGAAGTCTTGGGCAATGCCCGCATTTTGGATGAATCTTCCATTGATACCTCGCAAGTGGCGGTGTTGTCGAAAGTAAAAATCAAAAATCGTCGCAACAATGCAGTAATGACTTATACGTTGGTATCAGAAGAAGAAGCCGACCTGAAATTAGGAAAAATATCCGTAGGCTCTCCCATCGGTAAGGGGCTTTTAGGGAAAAAAGTAGGTGATACCGCACAAATCCAGGTGCCTGCCGGCGCGGTAGAGTTTGAGGTTTTAGAGATTTCGCGTTAATGATAGAAGCGCTGTCGAAAAGGCGGCTTATAAAAATTTACTCAAAATCGGGTCTCCTTGTACAGGGTGGCCCGATTTTTTTATTATCAAAATAAAATTTCTTTTTTGAGAAAGTTGGTTTGAAAAAGGGGGCATTTTTCTGTTTTT
The DNA here is from genome assembly GCA_046329125.1 of Spirosomataceae bacterium. Lineage (GTDB taxonomy): Bacteria > Bacteroidota > Bacteroidia > Cytophagales > Spirosomataceae > Runella. Next base: position 590,594 of record JAXLVD010000001.1, read on the forward strand.
ATGGAAATTGTTTCCAAATAAAATTCGGATTTGGCTAATTTTTCGGCATTAACTGTATTTTTTGGGAAAATTGCTATGAAAACAAACCAAGGGTATTCTTTAAATAGTTTAATAATTTATTGAAAAAGTTATGAAATGTTGTTTTTGTGTAGCAGCTTTGCTACCCAATGAGTAAAATTGCTAAGTATTCCAAAAATCAAGAATGTAAGAAGATGAACTATCAACCACCCGTTTATTTAACGCCACACCTCTACATGACCAACGAAGAAGTTGCGATCGTGGACGGTTTGATAGACCATCATGAGATGCCCGAAAAGTTTGATAACAACCGCGTTATCTCGTATTTTGAAGGAGAAAATTTCTGTTTGGTCCTGTATTTTGCCAACACTGAAGACCGAGGTTTTCAGAAGTACGTTGTGAATGACTTCTCGGTCAATGTCGAAGAAATGTATTATTTGTCCGATTCTTTCAGTAAGATGATCGAATCAGGCTATAATATTCACTTATTAAGCCAAGCTCGAAACCGAGTAGATAATCTGATCCGGATGTCGAGTACCTTTCGGGCGTTATTTCGTAAGAAGATACCTGAAGAAGCCGAAAAATGGTAGTCATTAGCCTCGTGCCGGAGTTAAGAACCCGGCACGAGGCTTTTTTTGCTAAACATTAAATCGGAAGTGCATGATATCACCGTCCTTCACTATATACTCTTTTCCTTCGACCGAGATTTTGCCGGCATCGCGGCAACCCGCTTCGGTCTTGTATTGTACATAATCGGGCAATTTGATCACCTCTGCCCGGATAAACCCCCTTTCGAAATCAGTGTGGATGACTCCCGCTGCCTGTGGGGCTTTCCAACCGCGCTGAATGGTCCAGGCTCTTACTTCTTTGACCCCGGCGGTGAAGTACGTAATTAAATTCAGGATTGAGTAAGAAGCCCGGATCAGCTTATTGAGTCCTGATTCTTCCAAACCGTATTCGCTCAAAAACAAAGCTCTTTCTTCCGGGTCTTCCATTTCGGCAATTTGCGATTCGATGGCAGCACAAAGCACGATCACTTCGGCGTTTTCATCCGCCACTGCTGCCTTGAGTTGATCTACGTATTGATTGCCCGTTAAAATAGAACCCTCATCTACATTGGCCACGTAGATCACGGGCTTGACCGTCAGCAACTGCAAATCAGCAATCGCTTCTTTTTCTTCGTCAGACAATCCGGCGGCCCGAACACTTTTTCCGTGCAGGAGGGCGGTTTTGACACGATTCAGGATATCCAATTCGACTTTAGATTTGGCATCACCTACCCGCGCTGCTTTTTCTACCCGCGTGTATTTCTTCTCAATCGACTCTAAGTCCTTCAATTGAAGTTCTAAGTCAATGATCTCTTTGTCGCCCACGGGGTTGACGCGCCCTTCGACGTGTACGATGTTATCGTCGGCAAAACAACGAACGACGTGGATGATGGCATCCACTTCGCGAATATTAGCCAAAAATTGATTGCCGAGTCCCTGCCCTTTGCTGGCACCGCGCACCAGCCCGGCAATGTCCACGATTTCGACAATGGTAGGTACCAGCCGTTGGGGTTTGACCAGTCCTTCCAATGTTTGCATTCGTTCGTCGGGGACTTCTACCACCCCGACGTTGGGTTCAATGGTACAAAAAGGATAATTGGCCGCTTCGGCCTTGGCACTTGATAAAGCACTGAATAAGGTGGATTTGCCTACGTTAGGCAATCCGACAATACCACATTGAAGAGACATTCCGTCGTTTGGATTTTACAGGTTGGCGTTTGTGAAACAGGCGGTTTGCGGTTTTGAAGTTTACGGTTTACAGTTCCCGGTTTTTTCGCTATTCGCAGCGGCGTTATCTTGTTTGGGACGCATGCAGAACTGTTTATCCTTTACTCATTCACCGGTCGCTCGTTCACCATTGGTGATTAAGCCGCAAAAGTAGCGTTTTTCAGCATAGCTACAAAACCAAAAGGCCTCCGGCATGGCCGGAGGCAGGGTATAGGATAGGTTAGGAAATAAATGCTATTCCCACTTTAAATCGCTGCCGCTGTAATCTTCCGATTCTTCCCGTACGGCGTACTGGGAGAAATCAATGTTGGGCATCAATTCAGTTTTAATGTGATCAACAGTGTCTTGAAGTGCATCTACAAACTTATCGAAGTCTTCTTTGTAGAGAAACATTTTGTGTTTTTCGTAGGCGAAGCCATCTCCTTGCGGAAAACGGCGACTTTCGGTAATTGTTAGGTAGTAATCATTGGAACGAGTCGAACGCACATCAAAAAAATAGGTTCTTTTGCCGGCTTTTACGCGTTTGGAGTAAATTTTCTCTCTGTCTTTATCTTCCACTATCCTTAAGAGGTTTAGAGTTTAACCAAACGCTAAAGTACATGTTTTGTTGCTTGCTGTCAAAATTTTTTTAAAATAAAGTTGTTGATTTTTACGTTATTAAGTTCTTGCCACAGTGGGCCAATTTGTAAGAAACGTAGATTGTATTCGTTTTTTGCTTAATTTTCAGCCCTTAAACTCAAAAAAGGTTGTATTTTTTTGAGTAGGCTTCGAGGGAAACACTCAGTGAAAATGTTTTTTTTAATGATTTTTTACCCGAAAAACCCTATGAAATTTACTGCTTTTTATGCGCTTTCCGTAGCTGTGCTTTTGGGAATCACTCCCGTTTCAGCTCAATTATTAGGAAAAGAAGAAAATGGTAAAGCTTCTTTTTATGCCAAAATGTTTGACGGTCGGACGACCTCCTTGGGCGAAAAATTTAATGAAAAAGAGTACACCGCTGCTCATCGTACACTGCCGTTTAATACAATGGTAGAAGTAACCAACGAATCGAATAAACGTTCCGTAATTGTACGTATCACCGACCGAGGACCGTTTCATCGTTCCCGTTTGATCGACTTGACCCGAGCAGCGGCTCAATATTTGGGAATCGTCGGGGCGGGTGTTGCTAATGTACACCTGCGGGTAGTGGGAATGGAAGGAATGGTATTACTCGGAAAAAATGAGATCATCACCGATACCGGCGAAATCATCGAAAAGGTTCTTTCTCGGTAGTAAAACATACGGATTCGAGCCCGTGCGGCGTTAATCCTAAACGAAAAATCGTATCTTAGAGGCCGATTTTTAATTTAACTGATTCACGCATGGCGACACGTAATCTCGATATAGCGAGTGTTAGACAATACGGTAATTTAGAGTTTTTGGCCCGGCAGTTGGTGGAGGGTTTTATCACCGGTCTTCATAAGTCCCCCTTTCACGGGTTTTCGGTGGAGTTTGCCGAACACCGCCTGTACAATACCGGAGAAAGCACCCGTCATATTGACTGGAAGGTATTCGCTAAAAGCGATCGCCTTTTTGTGAAACGCTACGAGGAAGAAACCAACCTGCGCTGTCATTTGCTGATCGATACGTCGTCTTCGATGTATTATCCCGAGCCGAATCATGAAAAAATTACGTTCAGCGTCATGGCGGCGGCGAGTATTGCCAACTTATTACAGCGCCAAAAAGACGCCGTGAGTTTGTGTACGTTTGCCGAAGGAATTGAAATCCAAACGCCCGTTAAATCTACGCCCACGCACATTCACAAGGTATTTTTGGAGTTGGAGAGCGTGTTGAAAAAGCCGAAATCACAACGAAAAACGGCCGTAGCCGATGTCCTTCACGAAATTGCCGAGAAAATCCACAAACGTTCGTTGGTGGTGATTTTCAGCGATATGTTTGAAGACATCAACGAGACCGATCGCATCTTTTCGGCCATGCAGCACTTACGCCACAATCTCCACGAAGTATTGCTGTTTCACGTTACGGACCGTCGTACGGAAGAAGAATTTGCCTTTGACGACCGTCCTTATGAGTTTATTGACCTGGAATCGGGCGAACGAGTAAAAATTCAGCCCGGACAGGTCAAAAAGCATTATCAGGAAGCGGTTAAAAAGTTTTACCACGACCTTCGCCTCAAATGCGGGCAATATAAAATTGATTTTATTGAAGCGGATGTTGCTAAAGGATACGACCAAATCCTGACGGCTTATTTGGCGAAACGCAATAAAATGCGGTAAAAAATCAATTCGGTAAGGTTCCTGAAACCTTACCGAATTATTTATTCCAATGCTTTATCGTAGCCATTTTTTTTCAGCTCCTTCGCATTCATTTGTACTACCCGAACTTTCAGAGTAATCGGTTTCAGCGGCGTGTCGGTAGAGTCGGTTTTGACGGCCACAATGGCATCTACAATATCCATTCCTTTAAATACCTGACCGAATACCGTAAATTTATCATCTAAACGCGCCAATCCCTTTTTGTTTTGGACAATATAAAACTGACACCCGGCCGACAACATATCGGGATTGTTGTCGCGGCCGGCACCTACGGCTCCGTACACGTGTCGAATATTTTTGTTAAACTCAGGTTTGAGCAAATAAGGCGAATCGGAAAAACCGGCAGGCGTGTCGGGACAGCCTCCTTGAGCAACGAAGTTGTTGATAACACGGTTGAACGTTAATGTATCCCAATAGTGTTCGTTGGCGAGTTTGATAAAACTGCTTTTATGGTTGGGAGTTTCGTCATACAACCAAAATAAGATGTCACCCTTGTTGGTTTTGATTTGGCCAACGGAGTAAGTTTTTTCTTTGTAAGCGGAAGCCGTAAGGACGACTGCAAGACCGAAAAAGAGGAAAAATTTGGGCATGATCTGAGGCAGAATAAATATGAAGTGTACCCAAAAGTAGCAAAAAAGGCGAAAATTTTAAAAGCAGCCGGATAATTACGAACTTCGCTTCTTCACCTGACTATCCAAAAAATGAAATCGGCAATCTCCTTTCTGCTTTTTGTTCTTTACACTTTGACCTTGGGGGCGCAACCTTCGGCAGTGAAAAATGCAAAAACAGACAAAAAACTTACCGCACTGATTCAGGAAGCTATCCAAGGTTTTCGAGGGGACGTAGGGGTGTATGTCCGAAATTTAAAAACGAATAAAATTGTCGAAATCAATGCAGACACGCTGTTCCCAACAGCAAGCATGATCAAAGTGCCGATTCAGTGCGGCTTATTTGATAAAATAGCGAAAGGCGAGCTGAATTACAATGCCACACTTACCTACCGAGATTCGCTGCATTACGACGACGGTATAGTAGGCTCGCTGAAAGACGGAGCTAAGATCCCGCTCAGTGAAGTGGTGATGTTGATGGAAACCGTCAGCGATAATACCGGGAGTCTGTGGTGCCAAGCCTTGGCGGGAGGCGGTAAAACCATCAATGAGTGGTTGGACAACAACGGATTTACCGCTACCCGAGTCAACTCACGTACGCCCGGGCGCGAGGTCAACCGCACTCGCTACGGTTGGGGACAAACAAGTCCGCGCGAAATGGCTGAATTGTTGGCTATGATTCGTGCCGGTCGTGCCATCAGTCCGGATGCTTCCGACCGTATGTACCGCAATCTTTGTCGGCAATACTGGGATGGGGAAGGGTTATCACAGTTGCCGCCTGATATTAAAACGGCTTGCAAAAACGGTGCTGTGAATCGTTCCCGTTCGGAGGCCGTGTTGGTACACGCTCCGCACGGTGAATACGTCTATTGCGTCATTACTAAAAACAACCTGGACGAAAGTTGGAAATCCACTAACGAAGGATACGTTTTGTTGCGCAAAATTGCAAAAGTACTCTGGAATTACTACGAACCCCGTCATCCTTGGAAACCGCCGGTCAATTTTGAAAAATGGTATCAGGAGGCGGTGGAATAACAAAATAAAAGCCCTTTTTCGATCGAAAAGGGCTTTTATTTAAGTAGGATTCATTTACAACGGAATATTGCCGTGTTTCTTCCGAGGCAGATTCACTACTTTATTTTCCAGCATTTTGAAGGCTTTCAATAATTTCTCACGGGTCTGTTCGGGGTATATTACTTCATCAATATAGCCGCGATGCGCCGCGCGATAAGGGTTGGCAAACTTCTCAGTGTACTCCTGTACTTTTTCCTGCAATTTGGCCGCCGGGTCTTCGGCTTCGGCTATTTCTTTCTTGAAAATGATCTCGGCCGCACCGCTTGCGCCCATCACGGCAATTTCGGCACTCGGCCAAGCATAGTTCATGTCGGCGCCGATGTGTTTGGAATTCATCACGTCGTAGGCCCCGCCGTAGGCTTTGCGCGTAATGACCGTCACGCGCGGCACGGTTGCTTCGCAGAACGCATAAAGTAACTTGGCACCGTTGGTAATGATGGCGTTCCACTCTTGGTCGGTACCCGGAAGGAAACCCGGTACATCTTCCAATACCAGCAACGGAATGTTGAAACTGTCACAAAAACGCACAAATCGTGCGCCTTTCGTACTGGAGTCAATGTCCAATACCCCCGCCAGAACAGCCGGTTGATTGGCCACAATCCCAATGCTTCGGCCGCCCAAGCGGGCAAAACCGACGACAATGTTTTCCGCAAAATATTTATGTGCTTCCCAAAAACTTCCTCCATCTACGATTTCGTCAATCACCTCGCGCATATCGTAGGGTTGGTTGGGGTTTTCGGGAATCAAAGCGTTTAGTTTGACGCGTTTTTCGTTGCCGCCTGCGTAAGGCAACATGGGCGTAGTTTCCTCGCAGTTTTGGGGAATATAGCTCAGCAAACGGCGAATATCACTGATGCATTCTACTTCGTTGGCGCTTACAAAATGAGTTACCCCCGACTTGGTCGCGTGGGTCATGGCACCGCCGAGTTCTTCGGAAGTTACGTCTTCGTGGGTGACGGTTTTTACCACGTTCGGCCCGGTCACGAACATATACGACGTGTTTTCGACCATCATAATAAAATCGGTAATGGCCGGTGAATACACCGCTCCGCCCGCACAAGGCCCCATAATGGCCGAAATTTGAGGAATGACCCCGGAAGCCAACGTATTGCGGTAAAAAATATCCGCATAACCTGCCAATGACAATACTCCTTCCTGAATTCGAGCCCCACCCGAATCATTCAGCCCGATGACCGGAGCGCCGTTTTTCATGGCCAAATCCATGATTTTACAGATTTTTTCGGCGTGAGTTTCTGATAAAGAACCCCCGAATACCGTGAAATCCTGCGCAAAGACGTAAACCAATCGTCCTTCCATGGTACCGTAACCGGTAACGACTCCGTCTCCAAGATAATACTCTTTCTCCAACCCGAAATCTTTGCAGCGATGCATGACGAACTTACCGATTTCCTCAAAGGAGCCTGCGTCAAGTAATAATTCAATGCGTTCGCGGGCGTGAAGTTTTCCTTTTTTGTGTTGCTGCTCGATGCGTTTTGCCCCGCCGCCCAACAGCGATTCCGCATTTTTTTTGTCTAAAGTTTCAATCTGATTTACAGGGAGTTTCGTCATTTTGCCCGATTATTTCAGTTCATTGATGGTTTGTCATATCAATCACAAATGTAAGTGAGTTTGGGAGTTAATCTAATATATTCCCTTCCGAACATTTGCTAAATGAATATAGAAAACCGGCTATTTTTTTTCGATCCCCGACAACACCCGTCGAATCTCATTGGCGCGTTGCATAAAATCAATGCTTGATTCGACATCGCGCTCGTCGATGAAGTTCTTGTATTGCTGTAAAAAATCGATATAATCTCCCAACGCACGCGACAGGTTTTCGCGATTTTGGTCAAAAATAGGAGCCCACATGGCGGGAGAGCTTTTGGCCAACCGAACCGTTGAACTGAAACCCGTACTGGCCATGTCAAAGATGTTTTGTTCATCTTTTTCTTTTTCCAATACGGTATAGCCCAACGCAAAAGCCGTAACGTGACTCAGGTGAGAGACATAGGCCAAGTGCAGGTCATGCTCGGCGGGGGTCATGTAATGAATTTTCATGCCGATGTCGCGGAACAGCGCCTCAGCTAAGGCAATACTGTCGGGATTGCTTTTTTCGACGTCACAAAGAATGACGTTTTTGTCAGGTAACAATTCCCGAAACGCTGCCGAAGGACCTGAGTTTTCCGTGCCGGCCATGGGGTGGGCCGCTACAAAACGACCTCGATTGACGTGAGTATCAGCTACTTCGCAAATCAGACGTTTGGTGGAGCCTAAGTCAATCACGGTGCCTTTTTCCGATACTAAATCTAATACGCGAGGGAGAAGCCCGACAATATAATTGACCGGTACTGCCAATACGACCAGGTCAGATTTTGGGACGGCTGTTTCTAACGGAAGTACTTCATCAACAATGCCTTTGGCTACGGCCAAACGACCGTGAATTTCGGAGGCATCCACTCCGATGAAATGCATTTTGGGGTATTTGTCGCGTAAAGAAAGGGCATAAGAGCCGCCGAGCAACCCGATGCCGACAATGGTAATGATCAAGCAGGTGTAATGTTTAAAGTGTAAAGACGAACGAACTTAGGGAAAAAGTGAGCAAAAGTAATCAGTTTTGGTTTTTAATACGGTCTTTTGTTTCGTTAATTTGCTCAATTAAGCATTTAGCCACAATAACTGTACACCATAGACTATGGACTTGAAATATATGCGCCGTGCTCTCGACTTGGCTGCTCTTGGGCGGGGCAGTGTCAGCCCCAATCCGATGGTGGGTTGTGTGATCGTTCACGGAAATACAATCATCGGCGAAGGATGGCATCAGCGGTACGGGGGCCCTCATGCAGAAGTAAACGCCATTCAAGACGCAGAGCAGAGGCAAACGGTCGGTCGCGCGGCCTTGGTCTTACAGGAATGTACTGTGTATGTGACGTTAGAACCCTGTGCCCATTTCGGGAAAACGCCACCCTGTGCCGATCTGTTGGTTGAAAAAAAGGTAAAGCGAGTTGTCATTAGTAACGATGATCCCAATCCGTTGGTAGCCGGGAAAGGGATTCAGAAGTTGCGCGATGCCGGGATAGAGGTAATAACGGGGGTGTTGGCCGAGGAAGGCCGACAGCTCAACGCCCGTTTTTTTATCTATTTTGAGCAAAAACGCCCCTATATTATTCTTAAATGGGCTGAAACCGCCGATGGCTTTATTGCCGATGAGAACAAACACCCCTTGGCTATCAGTTGTTTACAATCGCGGGTATTGAGCCACCGGTGGCGAGCCGAAGAAGACGCCATTTTGGTAGGAACCAATACGGCCCAAAATGATAACCCGCAATTGAATGCTCGTCTGTGGACCGGGCCTAATCCCGTGCGAGTCGTACTTGACCGCACCTTACGCCTTTCCCACGAGCTTCATATTTTTGATAACAGTCAAAAAACGCTTCTTTACAACGCCTTCAGCAGTGAAGAGCAAGGCCAAACTACTTTGGTTCGGATAAATTTCGACGAAGATTTTTTGATGCACTTTCTTCAGGACCTGTACCGCCGAAAAATCCAATCCTTACTCGTGGAAGGCGGAGCTATTTTGTTGCAGGCGTTTCTGAACGAGGAGTTATTTGATGAAATACGCATTTTCAAAAGTCCCGATGGCATCGGAAAAGGTACCGCTTCTCCTTCGCTTCCAAGCGGTGTCAATTTGGAAAGTCAAGAAAAAATCGGCGAAGATTGGCTGACAAAATACGGAAAAACCGCTATGCCGTTGTTAAACGCTTGAGCAGTTGAGCAGATTTAGATTTTATTGATTTTATGGTTCCGCACGGCGGCCTCGGTCGTTTCGTCTGAAAATCAGCTATTTAAATTTACTTAAAATCTGTCACACGGGCTCGTACGGGACCGTATCCTGCTTAAATCCGGTTACTTAAGCAGGTTTACTTGGTTCGTTTAATAAGTGCCCTAAATCCCCGCAATCATATCTGCCACCGCTCGTCCGGTAGCCATAGCGGCATTAAGCGAAGGATAGGCCATGTGGTCACCGCATTCATAGAGATTTTCGGCGGTTTTGAGTGACGGGGCTGCCGTATGGGCTTTATACTTTACCAGCGCTTCGGGAAGGTGATAAGTACGCAGATGTCGCCACGATTTTACTTCATCACCGTACCACTCCGTCAACTCCTGTAAAATATGCTCCGTCAATTTAGTTTCATCCACAAATTCTAAACCCTGCGTACTTACGGAGATAAGCGCCTTTCCGGCAGGTGCATAAGCGGGAGAAATGTCGCTCGGAACGCATAAGTGATGCACCGATGACAGGCGATTGGGGTTGAGCAGCAGCATCTTGTCAGTACTCGGAGAGCGGTCGGCGGCAAAATAGGTGCAGGTGGTTACGTTAAATTCACGCGTTACGGTGCGTTGCAGCAATCGGTCGGCTTGCGAGGCATCCGTAGCAATCACGAGGTGCTTTGCGTGTAAGGTTTGTCCGTTGGTAAGGGTAACGGTACGGTCGTTTATTTTTTCCACCTTGCTGCCGGTTTTGGATACTTCCGATCGGCAATTTGGACGCGATCTGCTTCGGATTTCATGCATGCCATTGGCAGGAATCGCGGCGTCTCCGCCATAAAAATGCTTGAACAAAAAGCGAAAGAAGTTGCTCGAAGTCGCCAATTCGTTTTCCAGAAATACCCCGCCGAAAAACGGTTTAAAGAAGTTTGTGATCATGGTTTCACTCCAACCGCAGCGTTGCAGATACGAAAGTGTATCGGTGTCTTTATCATTGAAAAACGCCTGTGTACTTTCTTTGGCCACTTCATTGGAAAGTTGAAGTATTTTCAATTTATCGCCAAAAGTACCCACGGGCGACAGCAACGCCTGAAAAAGCAGTAACGGTTCTTTGAAGGGGTTGCTCATTGTCGAAAACCCGTTGTTGAGTCGGATCAAGGCCCCGGAGCGAAAGTTTTTTAAATCCAACGCCTTATAGTCCAGCAATTTTTGTGCTTCCGGGTAGGAGGTAAGCAGGATTTGAAAGCCTCGATCGAGCAGAAAACCCTCCACTTCATCGGTGCGTACGCGCCCGCCGACAGTGTCGGACGCTTCCAGGACCAACGGCTCTATACCGTAGTCGTTGAGGTATTTGGCGCAGGTAAGCCCTGCAATTCCTGCACCGATGATGATTACTTCGTGATTTGCCATACTAACAAAACGGTTTGCTGCAAAAATAGTTTTTTTGATTTACACAATGAACCTACCTTTGTATTGCAAACTAACTGAAATCAGATTTTGTTAGCATTAAATATCAGTGCAAAAATGATTTAGTAGATTCATTGTTTATCAGTCACTTAATCTGCATAAAATCCATTTACTCAGATAGTCATTGAAAATGTAGGCATAACGGCGATAAGCAGCATTAAAGGTTTTTTGATTATCTGATACTGCTGCTTCATTTTCAAATTTTTTAAACGGTCACCTTATTTTATGAACCCTTATTCTGTTGAATCATGAAAAAGCTAATTCCGATACTGTTTTTGGGGGCCGGCCTTGCGCTGATGTCGCTGACCTATTCCGCTCCTGTTTCTCATTCTGCGGCGGTTGCCGATTCGTTGGCAGAATACACAGGAACTTACAAAATGATAGACAACGGCTATTTCAGTGAATTCAAAGTAACCTCCAAAGACGGCTTTTTGTACGGAGAAGCGGACCAAAACGGAGCGAATAAATTGCTGAAGCAGGAGAAGCCCGATACGTTTAAATCAACGAGCCAATATGGCTCTGTCATAACCTTTAAGCGAAATGCGGAAACCAAGAAAATAACCGGGCTTTCTTTATTGATACAAGACACGGAATTGAAGGCAGAGAAACAATAATTATAAAAAAGGTAGTGAGTATTAAGTATAATGTAGTGAGATAAAAGCAATTCTATCTTCATTTGTACTTTTCACCAAATACTCATTACCAACTACTTAATACGATAAAACAATGAAAGTAGAATTAGTGCGGGTAGACGGCGGGTTTCATTTTGAAGCCTCAGGGTCGTCTGAGGTAAAAGTACATACCGATGCGTCGCCGAACATTGGGGGGCAAAATGCCGGGGTTCGTCCTATGGAATTGCTTTTGATGGGTTTAGGAAGTTGCAGCGCCATTGATGTGGTCCTGATTTTAAAAAAACAGCGTCAAGAGGTGCTTGACTTTCGGATTTCGATCGAAGGCGAGCGCGTAAAGGAAGACAACTCGGAACGTTCTCCTTTTCGCAAAGTGCACATGCACTATTTTTTTAAAGGAAATTTAGACGTGGCCAAAGTAGAACGCGCCGTTAAACTTTCGATGGAAAAATATTGCTCGGCTACGGCTCAATTCGAACCTTTGGCGGAAATCACGCACGAGATTACGATTGAAGTGTGAAATCGGGCAACGTTTTTTTCTTTCCGGATTCCCTCAAAAAATGCCTAAAAATTCATTATTAGGCATTTTTTGTACGTCGGCAGATCAGCCGGGAGGTATAAACGGTTTCCGTTCAAGTATTCTCTCAAGCGACTTCGCTTTAAAAGACACAGTACAACATTCATCTAAACCTTTCTTTTCCTAAAGTGAAAACGATTATTGCCGGCACCGGCACAAAACTCCCCGAACGAAGAATAGAAAACAGTTTTTTCCTTGACCGGGTTTTTATGGACCCGAACGGGGTGCCCAATCCCAAACCGCCTGCAGATATTGTTGCCAAATTGGAACAAATTACCGGTATTCGGGAACGGGGGTATATTTCTGAAAAAGGAGATTCCGTTCCGTTGATGACAGCCGCTGCCCAAGCAGCTTTGGACGATTGGGGGCAGGATAAAAATTTGATTGACGGAATCATTGTGGCGCACAACGCCGGCAACATGCTGGAAGGACGTCAGGGCTTTCATACCGTTCCCAACATGGCCGCCTTGCTGAAACACAGTCTCGGCATTACCAACTACGAGTGTTTTGCTTACGATGTGCTTTTTGGCTGTCCCGGATGGTTACAGGGGGTTATTCATGCGCATCAAGCCATTCAAATGGGGGATGCCAAGCACGTATTGGTGGTAGGAATTGAGGTGGCATCTCGCTTATTGGACCCGCATGATTTGGATTCCTTGATCTTGGCGGACGGATGCGGCGCTGCCGTGATTTCCGGTACTGTCACAGAGCAGACCGGGATAGTTTCGTATGCGACCTACTCCCACGCATTAGAGGATATTTCCTGTATCTATCTGGACCGTTCGTACAATAAAGAAATCGACGCACCGACGCTCTTTAAAATGAACGGGAAAGATGTGTATAAGTACGCGACGATTTGGGTGCCGAGGGTCATTAAAAAAGCACTGGATAAAGCAGGAATGGATGCGTCAGACGTCGACCTGTTTTTGTTTCATCAGGCCAACGGAAAAATGCTGCATGCCTTTGCCAATAATTTGGCGCAAATGTACGGGATGGAAGGGCTTTCGTTTGAAGGAAAAATTCCCACAACGATTGAATTTACGGGCAATACTTCCGTAGCTACAATTCCGACGATGTTGGACCTGATTCGAAAAAATGAACTCGGAGACTATAAAATAAAACCGGGCGATACAGTGGTATTTGCCTCCGTAGGGGCAGGAATGCACTGTAACGCCCTGGTTTATCAATTTTAAGGTGGATTACCACCAACGGTAAAACAGCCCGGCGCGGGCATTGAGAGTGGAGGCGTCTTTGATACCTTCACTCTCGACATTAAACGGCATGTGTTGATAAGTGGCACTCAATTCCAGTCCCCAATTTCCCGTTTTCTTGAACAAGACCCGAAGACCGGCCCCGGCTTGGGCCACAAATCGAAAACCGTTGTCGCCCGTAGGGATTTGACCCCAATAATTGGCCACTTCGGCATACGCTCCCCCGGCTCCTACCTGCACATAAGGGCGAATGATGGAATTGACTTTTCCGATGTGATAGCTGCCTGTTACGATCAGCGGATAGGCAGAAAAGGTGCGTGTTTGGACGGCCGATACATCTTGCCCGTCGAACTTGTACACTTGGCGGGGCAAACGGTTTTGAAAATATTGCGAACCGACCGTGACCCCCACTGATGTATTATTTTTCGGAAACACAAAATCCAATCCTAAGGTATAGTTACGCAGCGTGGATTTTTCCATATAAGTACCGAAGGTCCCGGCGGGCAATCCCAACCCACCCGTTACCGAAAGACGATAGGTGGTGTATCTTTCGTAAGGCGATTCTCTTTTGAACAATTGCGGACGGTCAATGACTTGTTGTGCAAAAACGGACGCCGATAAAAAGCTGAACATCAGCCCCGTTATCCATTTCCATTGAATTCTTTTCATTATAAAATCGGGTTTTAATTTCGTTTTAAATAACCGGATTGCGTAAATACATTTTCGACGACTGATCCCAGCGTGCTTTCGTCAAAAATACCGCTTCCTCTAATCTGAGCGTTCCAGATGATCGTGGGTTGTTGACCCGAAACCGCGTTTTTGAGGTCTACGATCTCAATGTACCAGTAGGTTTCGGTGCTCTCATAATAAGAATAAGTAGGCGGATAATAGAATCCTCCTCCGCCGTATCCCCAATAACTGTTCCATGGATTGTAATTGGCAACTAAACCCGATTGGGTTTCGCTGATGCGAATGACGTTTACCCCCAAATCGGGTTTGGCACCGCGGGCAATACGGGTATAACCGCGTTGGGTCAGATTATCAGCTACTCTTCCCAAAATGCGGAAATCAAGGGGCAAGGTAGATACACCGGTACGTTGATTTTGTAACAAATAAACGCTGTCGGCCAAACTGAAGGTTTGATAATTGCCGAAATTGGCCGTTTTTTCATAGTTAGTAATGAAAACCTGCGAATCTTCCGGTGTCAAATCCTGCAAAGCGTCCGGCGCGCATGACCAAGTCAAGGCGGCCAGTAAAAGCCCCAAAATAACGGGGACATATTTAACTTTTGTGGTCATTTGAAAGTTGTTTATGATGGATACTAAGCCGTACCGAAAATACAAAACGAACAGTTGGGCCGGTTAAAAGTCGGCAGTTGCCGTCGTTTTCCTTCCGTTGAGGCTTATAAATTGCTCTTTTTTCGGTACTGCTTATTATTAACGAAAATAGTGGCCAAATCATTTCACCGATTTTATGCTCAAAATTGCCTTCGACCCTATTTATTGTCATCCGCTTCCTAAAGGACCGAGCGGCGAGCCGCATCGCTTTCCGATGTTGAAATACGAGTTGATTCCCGAGCAGCTTTTGTACGAAGGCACCTGTACTTCAGCCCATTTTTTTTCGCCGGGGGAATTGGATGAACGTTGGATTTTGGGCGTCCATACCCGTACTTATTGGGAAGACTTAAACCACCTGCGTATTTCGGACAGGATGGTCAGACGTATCGGGTTCCCGCTGTCCCGGCGATTGATCGAACGCGAAACGCGCATTGCCCAAGGCACCTTGGAGTGCTGCCATTTTGCCTTGCAGTACGGTGTTTCGATGAATGTGGCAGGGGGGACGCACCATGCTTACGCCGACCGCGGCGAAGGATTTTGCCTTTTAAATGACGTAGCGATTGCCGCCAATTACCTGTTGGAGAATAAGTTATCTGCAAAGATTTTAATTATAGACTTAGACGTTCATCAAGGCAACGGTACGGCAGTTATTTTTGAAAACGAACCTCGTGTGTTTACCTTTTCCATACACGGTAAAGACAATTACCCATTGCATAAAGAAAAATCTGATTTGGACATCCCATTACCTACGGGAACAAAGGACGAGGCGTATTTACAGATTTTGACGGAGAGGCTCCCCCAACTGATAGAAGAACAAAAACCTGATTTTGCCTTTTATATTTCGGGAGTAGATATTTTGGAAACGGATAAATTAGGTCATTTAAAGATAACTCAAGCCGGCTGCCGCCGTCGGGACGAGATCGTTTTTGAGCAATGTAAACAGCAGCAATTGCCGGTAGTTGTCACGATGGGGGGCGGGTATTCGCCCCGCATAGCAGACATTGTAGAGGCGCATTGCACTACCTATCGTGTGGCGCAGGAGCTGTATTTTTGATTTTTCAATCGTCAGTCGGTTTTGAACCGACCGACGGTTATGATTTTCTATTTTAACATTTGGTACGTTAGAAAAGCCAGACCATACGCCAGCACCGTCATATAGGCCAACTGAATCAGGGGCCATTTCCAACCGTGAGTTTCTCGGTACACGGTAGCAATGGTACTCATGCACATCATGGCAAATACGTAAAAAATCAACAGCGAAAAGGCCAAGGCAGGGGTGTACATAGGTTGGCCTGTCTTGGGGTTGATTTCGGCGCGCATTCGGGCCTTGATGGTATGGTTGTCTTCATCGTCGGCACTGCCGATGCTGTAAATCGTACTCATCGTACCGACAAATACTTCACGTGCCGCAAACGAAGCCAATAAGGCAATCCCGATTTTCCAATCATAACCCAAAGGGGCAATGGCCGGCTCAATAAATTTTCCGAAATGCCCGGCGTAGGAATTTTCCAATTTAAACGCAGCCACGGCGTTGTCTAAGGTAATCCCTTGCAGGGTAGGATTTTCTTTTTTGACAATTTCTTCCGCCCGTTCAATACGGTCGCCGGGGCCGTAAGTGGCCAAAACCCATAGAATAATAGAAATAGCAACGATGATTTTACCGGCTTCTGCTACAAACGATTTCACACTGTCCCAAACGGCCAAACCGACGTGGTTCCAGCGAGGCACTTTATAGGTGGGCATTTCCATAACAAAGTACCCCGTTTCTGCACTTTTTACCCATCCTTTGATGGCCAAGGCTGAAAGCAAGGCACTCATCAGCCCCAACAGATACAGTCCCATCAGGGTAAGACCCTGTAAGGTGAAAAAGCCGAGAACGGAGGTCGCCGGCACAACCAAAGCGATCAATATGGTAAAAATGGGCAATCGTGCTGAGCAACTCATCAGCGGAGTGACCAAAATGGTCAGCAAACGTTCTTTGCGATTGCCGATACTTCGGGCAGACATGATGGCAGGGACCGCGCAAGCCACTCCCGAAATAAGCGGTACAACGCTTTTTCCGTTCAGGCCAAATTTGCGCATCAATTTATCCATAATGACCATCACCCGTGCCATATAACCCGATTCCTCCAGCAAAGCGACCAATAAAAACAGGAAGGCGATTTGAGGAATAAAAATGACAACACCGCCGATTCCCGCAATGAGACCGTCCGTGAGAAGGTCGGTTAAGTTACCGACCGGCAGTTGTTCTTTCAGCCAATTATTCAATGAAGTCACACCGGCATCAATTAGGTCCATAGGGTAGGAGGCCAGCGTAAAAACAGCTTGAAAAATGATGAGCAGTACAAAGAAAAAGACGGCATATCCCCAAAACGGGTGCAGTAAAACTGCATCCAGTCGCTTGGTCCAAGGGGGCTTGGCTAAAAAGTTGGAGATTGATTTGAGAGAATCTTTGACAAAACTGTCAATGACGGCATATCGGTGCATGGTTTCTGCGGCTTGAAAACCGCTTTCTTTGAAGCCGTACTTTTCAATCTGTTTGTCAAAAGCGATTCGTTCTTCAGTAGTTAAAAACGAAAAAATATCGTGTTGTTGAAGATAGTGGAGGGCTAAGTAGTTGTTGGCGAGTTGATTATTTCTTTTGACCTCCTCTATCAACTCCGGAAATTGATCCGCGGGATTAAAGTAATACGATTGCTTTATGCTCGGATGGTTCAATTGTTGGGCAATCGCCGATTTTAAGTTGACAAGTCCTTCTCCCACTCGGGCATTGATTCGTACGACCGGAACATCCAATTTCATCGCCAGTTTTACGGCATTGATTTGAAGGTTTTTATCCCGTGCCACGTCCAACATATTCAAAGCCAACACTACAGGCAAGCCCAGATCGGCTATTTGTGTAAAAAGCAAAAGGTTCCGTTTGAGATTGGAAGCGTCAGCGACCACCACTACTACATCCGGATAATCGGGATGCTGCGGATTGGCCAATATATCTATCACTACTCGTTCATCAAGAGCTTTCGGATAGAGACTGTACAGACCCGGCAAGTCGATAACAACCGCTTCGCTTTTATCGTCAAGCACCAAAGGACCGGACTTTTTTTCAACGGTAACACTCGGAAAATTTCCTACTTTTTGACGAAGACCCGTGAGTTGATTAAACAACGAGGATTTTCCGCTGTTGGGATTACCGATCAGAGCTATAATGGGAGGCTTTTTCAAAATGGGTGTCAGATACTTTCTTCGATCAAAACCGTAGCGGCTTCTTCTTTGCGCATGGCAAGGCAGTAGCCATTGACTTGAATACCGAGCGGGTCACCCAGCGGAGCTACAAAATCCAGCATTATTTCAGCACCGGGCAAACATCCCATTTCCAGCAATTTCAGCGATAAATCCTCTTGTTTGAAGGTCTTTATGATGGCGGCTTCGCCTAACTTTAAGTCTGCAATTGTTCTCATTGGTTATTCATTCGGAATCGTATCATTTTTTTTACTTCCAATAAAGAAACCCGGTTTCTTCGGGAATTATGTAAGAATAACGTATTTTATTTAGATTGAGTTTAAATAAAACGCTGCAAATTAACATTTCTGTCACAACAATTTCAAATGACGAAGATCATGCTTTGAAATTAAAAAAATAAGTATTTGAATGTGAGGAGGTTATAAGTGCTTTGTGTCGGATAAAATTCTTAATTTCACAATTTGTGCATCATTTTCATTAAATTTTACGTACTAGTATAGTATTAAAAGTGTGACCTCCCTGATGAAAATAGTTGCAACCTATATTTTGACAATTGCCGTGTTTTTACAAAGTCTCCTTCCCCGAACGGCGGCTGAGTTATTACACTTGCCGGAAGTATGGGCGCATTATCACGAACATCAGCAGGAACAAAAGCAGCCATTAAGTATATGGCAGTTTTTGCAAATGCACTACGCAGTTGATTCAAAACATACCAAGCAGCATAAGCACCACCTGCCTTCCTTTGATTTAAGCAGTGCCGCAGGATTTTTTGTGCTGCCTGTTGCAACGATTGAATTAGTATCCCCTTCCATTTCCTTTTTATTAATGAAGCCGGGTTTCTACTGGGAAAATTCCTACTTTTTTCACATTACTCAAACACTGATTTGCCCGCCTCGAATCTGATTTTATCACTACTTTGGGAGGATTGGCTTCTTTGGTCCGGATGTTTACCGGCTCAATCGATTTTCAGTCGGTACTCCCATGCTTTTTCCCGCTTATGTTTTTAAAGGTACTTTCCCGGCTTCTTGGACAATCTGTCGGAAGCTAACAATGCTGCACATTTCTTCTTAAAAATTTCCTGTTGAGAGTCCCCTTTGAGGTTCTTTGGAATCCTTTTATCTATTCTATTCATTTTAACTCAATTATTTAACAAACCATGACGAAGTCAGAAATTATCAATCGTAACGATTTCCTAAAAAAAATAGGATTCAGCAGTGCCGCTCTGTTTGCCGTAATGTGTGCCGGCGGTACAATGTCTTCCTGCCAAAATCAATCGGGTGTTACTCCGCTTGCGAGTGATATTACATTGGATTTATCCAACGCTCAGTATGCGGCGCTGTTAAAAAACGGCGGTTACGTGGTGCTTTCATCCCAAAATGTGGTAGTGGCCAAAACCAATACCGGTGCTTATGCCGCCGTAACCCTGATTTGCAGTCATGAACAGCAGCGCCAAATTACGTACCGTACTTCCGAGTTTTATTGTACTGCCCACGGCGCCCGCTTCGACAACAACGGCAATGGGCTTAACAGCGAAGGAAAAAAAGGGTTGACGGTGTATCAGACTTCCCTGAATGGAAATATACTCACCATTAAAGCATCTTAATTGAGAAGGGCTGTTTTAAAAAATGGCCTTTTTCAAACTTAATCATTCCCCCTTATGAAAAAAACAGTAATTCTTCTTTTGGGCCTATCAGTATTCGGTCCATTTGTATATGCTCAGGATGACCTGATGAAAATGCTTGATCAGGAAAAAACGGGGCCCGTTTTTACAACGGCAACTTTTAAATCAACGCGCGTGATCAACGGGCAATCGGTAGAAACAATCGCAAAGAAACACTTGGACTTTCGAATTTCTCACCGTTTCGGAGCCCTGAATTCGGGCTTTACCAATTTGTGGGGTCTGGATGAATCGCGCATTCGGATTGGTCTTGAATACGGTATCACGGACCGACTGATGGTAGGAGCGGGGCGCAGTTCGTACCAAAAAACCTACGATTATTTTGCCAAATACAAACTTCTTCGGCAATCAAGCCGTTGGTTTGAGCCGGTAAGTGTCACTGCCTTTGCGGGTGCTTATACCAATACCATGCCTACTTCGCCGGGTATGCAGTTTTTCAATAACCTCGAACGGCAAATGTATGTGGGGCAATTGCTGATTGCCCGAAAATTCGGAGAGCGTGTATCGCTGCAAATCAGTCCTACGGTACTGCACCGAAATAAAACAGAATCGGCAATTGATGAAAATACCGTGTATGCCACAGGTATAGGCGGAAGGTTCAAATTGAGCAAACGAACCTCCTTCAATGCCGAATACTTTTATACCTTGAAAAAAGTAGGTACGGCTTACGTAAGAGACCCGCAGTATAAAGACTGTTTATCCTTGGGTTTTGATATTGAAACGGGAGGGCACGTATTTCAATTGCATTGTTCTAACTCGCGGGGAATGATAGAGAATCAATTCATTGGTGCCACGACCGGCAGTTGGGGTAAAGGAGATATTTACTACGGATTCAACATTTCACGCGTTTTTAGTTTTGATAAAAACGCAAAAAAAACGCATAAATAACAATCATCATGAAATATCTGATTTTCATAGTCTTTATTGCTTTGGGACAAACCGTTTTGGGGCAGGATATATTTATTGCCCGCAACGGCGAAGTGAGTTTCTTTTCGGAAACACCGCTCGAAAATATTTCGGCAGCGAATAAAAATGCGACGGCACTTTTAAACATCAAAACGGGTGATGTGGCCATTAAGTTACAAACGGCTCAGTTTGTGTTTCCCAATAAATTGATGGAAGAGCACTTTAACGAAAATTATATGGAGTCTGAAAAGTACCCCACAGCAACCTTTACCGGGAAAGTGGTAGAAACCATTGATTTTGGTAAAGAAGGCACTTATGCTATTTCGGCCAAAGGGACTTTGTTGATGCACGGCGTAAAGAAAGAACGCACTTTGGCGGGAAAACTGACCATAACCAAGACCGGAATGGCATTGGTTTGTGATTTGAACGTTCCTCTCACCGACCACAAAATAGAGGTTCCCAAATTGGTATTTGAGAAAATAGCCGAAGTGATCGCCGTCAAAACGAAATTTAATTTTGTCCCTTTTACCAAAAATTAAAAGGGCTATGAATACTTTAGCGAAAGTTTTGATGAAGGTAGGTTGGGTTGATTCATCAATAATTAGCTTTGTCGGGTATTTTTATAAACCTACGGATTGTCGGATGGAATTCTCTAAACAGGGAATGAATCCGACAAATCCCCTTTAATTGATCTTTTATGGAAACGGTTCGTCATCACGAAGCTCAGATTCTTCACAAAGAAGAACACCTCACGAGTTCCGCTTTTATCACCGATATCGTCATCGGAATGTCTGACGGCCTTACCGTACCGTTTGCTTTGGCGGCAGGTCTGAGCGGAGCCGTTGACAGCAATGCCTTGGTAGTTACGGCAGGAATTGCCGAAATCGTGGCCGGTTCGATTGCCATGGGTTTGGGCGGATTTTTGGCCGGACAAACCGAGGTGGAGCATTATGATGCCGAACAAAAACGGGAATATTGGGAAGTAGATCATCTTCGTGAGCGCGAAATCACCGAAACTAAGGAGATTTTTGCCGAAATGGGCCTTAGCGACGCCCTTCAGGAACAGGTAACGCAGGAAATTGCCAAAGACAAAGACAAGTGGGTAGAATTTATGATGAAATATGAATTGGGCCTTGAAAAACCCGACCCTAACCAAGCCCGTAAAAGTGCCCTTACCATCGGTCTTGCCTACGTAGCGGGAGGGCTGGTACCCTTATTGCCGTATGTGTTTACCACCACTCCCACCGAAGGGTTAGTGTGGTCGGCAGCTATGACCTTACTTTGCCTGTTTGTATTCGGGTACTTTAAAAGCAAAGCTACCGGGCAGCCGCCTTGGTCAGGAGCTTTGAAAGTCACCCTCATCGGCGCTGTGGCTGCCGCCGCGGCCTTTGGCGTAGCGAAGCTGTTTGATTGATCGCCCCAAGAGTCATCGTCTTTGAGGACACGTTTAAGGTGGGTTGAAAATCAATTGGGTTTTCCGGGATGACTTTGTCAGTTTATGCATCTCCTGCCGGAACCAATTTTTGGCCTAACTGCATGTATAAACCCAAGAAATCGTAGTGATTCCAAGCCTCTGCAATTTTCCCGTCTTTAATGCGGGCCATGCACAGTCCCACAAATGAAACATTTTTACCTGAGGCAATATCCAGGGCATAGACAGTCGTTCGGGCGACTTCTATGTCATCCTGACAAATGACATCTTCTACATCAATATTCACCTTATCAAATTGGCTTCGAAAGTTTTTAAAGAACAGTTTGAAACCTTCGGCCCCTTTAGGACCGTCGTCAGTCAAAATGCCGTGGGCCGAGGCATCGGCAGCCATTAGTTTCGCAATGGCATTTTCATCGTCGCGGTTCCATACTTCATGAAACCATTGATAAAGAACGGTAGCGTGTATCTGTCTCATAACATCAAGTGGTAAGAAGGATTATAAAAAATCTGAGAGGTTTGAAAAACGGAACATTTTCCAACGAATATACATTAAATATGGATGGAGAAACAATCGGTTAGCCTCCATTTAGGATAACTTTTACCTTAGTGCTTGAATTGAGTATTGTTTGACTGATTTACAAATACATTAAGCTGTAACAATGCTGATATAGATGGAGTTATGCACTCCAATACGGGAGGCAACAGTGAAAAAGCAGTTGTTTTTCTTTTATTTCTATTTTTTGATTCAACGGTTTTGGGATTTGTGCAGGTGAGGGACTAAAAGCTCGTCTGCCCCTTGCCACAAATCCGGACGGGAAGCAGCTTTTCTTCTTCGTCATACCATCAAAGTCCTAATTTGTCCATAAATGGCTTTTCATAATCGCCATCTTCTGCCGGGTATCTCAATACTTTTTCAAATTTCCCTGATTGCTTTGCTAATGCCCAAATCAAACTCTCTCCTGCCGGAACATTGTTTGGAACTTCATTAAATATGGGGTCTTTATATGCTTTGTCAGCGTTCACTACTTCCCAACCATTGTCTTCAAAATGCTTAATCAAGTCGTCCAAAAATAGGGCTGCCGCTAAATTATGATGTAAGAGAATCACGTGATTTATTCGTCTATTTGTTAGTTGATAAGCTAATGAGTCATAATATAAAGCACGGTTCAGCAAGTGTTTTTTGTAGTAATCTCTAAAACCGGAAATATCAGCTTTGGGGTTTTCTTTTAGTCTTGTTACCAAGCGACCGGCAATATACCAGTCCGAAGCATCAATAGTAACGTGTCCGTTTTTGTAGCCTTTTTGCTTCATAAATGCTCTAAATCCTTCAATTTTTTCTTTTGTATCTCCTTCCTTCAAATATGGAAATCTAAAAAAGGGATAGTAATTAGAATATTTTTTTATTATTTCATCATTTTGAGTTAGTTCATACTCAAAGCTGTCTAAACTAGTATGCTTACTGTTAAAGTTTGGATGTGAAAAAGTATGATTGGCTATTAAATGCCCGGCATTGTTCCACGATGTTAATACGTATTTTCCATTTTCGGAAGATTTATTTGCCCCCGAAGAAAATAGAATTGCTTTTAGCTTGTGTTTTTTCAAATTGTCCAACAACAATTGATTCCAAACTTTTAATTTGTATTTGCCGATATCATTTGTTTGACCGTCATCAAATGTGAATGATATTTTAGGTTTGTCTTGTATTATATTTGGGGCATTTGTTTTGGTGTTTTTAGGAATTGCCACTCCAAAAACTGTTACTGAGAACAAAAAAGTCAAGGCTTTTATCATTGTTTTTATTGTCGGTTTTTGTCGCTCATAAAATTACTGTCAACGGTTCGGGTATTGCTGAAGATAAGAGTTTTTAACACAAAAGTTGAATCGAAGTACGAATGTTGAACTACGCATAAATCTCCAATTGAAGTCGTTCAGCCTCACTTTTGCAATTCCTTATTAGCTGTAGGCGTTTTTAATTCAGGCTTCTATATTCCATAGGCGTTTGCCTTGTCTTTTGTTTAAAGAGTTTGCTGAAATATTGAGGATACTCAAAATCCAAGTAATATGCAATTTTACTTACTGAATTGTCGCTGTTTAGGAGGACGTTTTTGGCTTCTTCAATGAGATAATAATGTATTTGGTCTTGTGCATTTATTCCTGTTTCTTTTTTAAGTAAGTCGCTTAAATAACTTGCTGATAAATGCACATTGTCTGCCAAATACTTCACTGTAGGCAAACCTATTTCTTTGAATTTAGCTGTTTTGAAATAGTTTTTAAGCAACGTTTGAACTTGTGAAACAGTATTTGAATTAGTATTTTTTCGTGTGATAAATTGTCGGCTATAATAGCGACTACAATAATTCAATAGCAGTTCAATATTTGAAACCAATAAGGTTTGACTATGATTGTCTATGTTTTCTTGTAATTCTGCTTCAATTTTTTGAACACAGTCAAATAGTATTTGTTTTCTCTTGTCGGACAAATGCAATGCTTCGGAAGTTTCGTAATTGAAAAAAGTGTAATCTTTCATCTTGTTACTCAATGAAGTTCCACGAAGCAGGTCAGGGTGAAAAAATAAGCCCCAACCCATTATATCCTCTTTCTTTTCAATTTCGTTGTCCATTGTCAGCACTTGTTTTGGCGCAATACAAACCAAACTGCCATCTTGAAAATCGTAGGTTTGTCTTCCATAACGCATATTGTTTGCACAATAGTTTTTAAACATTACAGAATAAAAGTCGCAACTTATTCTTGTGCCTTCTTCAATATGTTCGTCTAACTTGCTAAAATCAACAACGGCAACTAACGGGTGCTTTGTTTTATTCTGCACAAAATTATTTATCTCTGAAATACTGTATAATTGAATTATGGGTTTCATTTTACATTTGTCTCATTACAATTTTATCAAATATTTTGTCGCCTAAATAAATTCTCATCCAAGGCATCATAACTGAAAATTTCCCAACTTTATATCTTGTCTTTGGTTTGTTGGTGTTTATGATTTTTACAACTGCGTCGGCAATAACACCGGGCTTTGATGAACCATTTCCTTGTCCTGCTTTTTCTGTTCCTTTAATAATTTTATCCATCATATTTCTATAAGCCGTTTCCTTTGGAATTTTTGAAAAATTATTAAGCATTACATTGCCAAATTCAGTTGCAATAAAACCCGGTTCTAAAACCACTACTTTAATATTGAATGGCTTTAATTCTAAACGCAAACAATCGCTTAGACCTTCAACAGCGTGTTTGCTGGCGTGATACCGGGCCCCCATTAGAAAATACATTTTTCCACCCATTGAAGAAGTGTTAATGATTGTCCCGGTATTTGCTTTTCTCATATAAGGTACAACTTTTTGTGTCATTGCAGCTATACCGAATACGTTGACTTCCATTTGTTTTCTTGCTTCTTCAATAGAAACATCTTCAATAGAACCGTATAACCTGTATGTCGTTGTTGGATTAGTGCTTTTGCAGTTTCTTTACCCATTCCCGAACTTGCACCTGTGATTAAAATTACTTTTTTGCTCATTTTTTTGATATTTTAAGATTATACTGCAAATGTCAGTCTAATGACCAGTTGTCTGTTAATACAAATTCAAGGTTGTTGTATACTTTTTGCGGATTGTGAGTTTTTAGGGTCTTTCTACGCTTACAGCTAACGGACAAGGCTTGTGGTAGGCGGAGGATTTGAAAACTGTCAGTTCAAATATAGCATAAAAGCTAACAGAAGTACATCAGTTGATATACTTCCGTCAGCCCCCATTTTGGCAATACCTTATTATAGGCATCCCTTCTGTTGCTTACTTCATTTTGTTGAACATATACCTGGAAATTTTCCATTCTCCGTTCAATTTTTGAAGCACAAACAATTCTCTGTTTTCTTCAGGAACTGTCTGTCCGTTGGCGTGAATTAATGTCGTGCCTTTTGAAGTTGTCCTTGCAAAAGCATAGTCTCCATTAACCACAATTTCGTCAATAAAAAATTCAATGTTGAGTTGAATTGTTTTAAAGACAAATTCATAAGAGCCTCTCACTTGTTCTTGTCCAACTGCTGATGGTGCATTTGAAGGCATAAACACGCCATCACTTGTGTAAAGCGTTAATACTTTACTTACGTCTGACGCATTTAAAGCGTCACGGTATGAGAAAAGTACTTTCTCAATTGCTGATTTTTCTGTTGTAACCATTTTTACTTTTTTTAAATCGTTTACTTGACCTACCACGTTGTTTTGAAAGGCAAAAATTGTGGCAATAATTGCACTTACTATCAATATCTTTTTCATTGTTTTATTTGAATAATTTAACAATGCAAAGATGATAGTACTAACCGGGCTAAGCCAATAAACAAGTTTAAGAAATAGCCTTAATATAGTTTAAGGGTAAAATTGTTGTTAGTATTTTTCTCCTCTGATTTTACTCAAAAATTCAGGTGTTATTCCAAGATAGGAAGCAATTTGAGTATTGGGAAGCCTGTTCGCTGAATTTGGATATTGATGTAAGGACGATTTATACCTTTCGAGAGCTGTTGAACTAATGTTTGGCAACACTCGGCTTTGCAGTTCAATAAACTTGTTCTCTATTATGACACGAAAATTTCTGTCAAACTTAGGGTAATTATTATAAAGATGCCACAGGTCTGTAATATTAGCGAAGGTTCGATTGCTTCTATATAAAGTTGGCCGGGCTTTTCATTATGCAAACTGCCGATGTCGGCAATCCAATCATTTTGTGCTGCAAATTGAAGGTTATGCTCGTAACCATTTTTGTCAATTGCGTACATTTTAAAACAGCCTTCAACAACAAACGTAAAATGTTTGCAAGTGTCTGTTTCTTGCAAAATAAATTGTCTGCGTTTAATTTTCCGTTCGGTTAAACGATTTATGAGTTCCTCTTTTTCGGTCTCGTCAAGAGGAAGGTAACTGTCAAAGTATGATATGATTTTTCTGTTTGCACGCTGTCAATAGGGGTGCCTATAACGGACAGGGCTTTGCGACGGGCGGGTTTCCGAGCATAAATGCCCAATTTATTACTAAAGTTCATTAAAAGCACGAAGCTCAAACTTTGCACATCACCCCACCTGACGTAAGACCCGTGTTGTGCATTCGGCTTTCTTTTCTGTCAGGCGAGTTTGACAAAGTTGTCTTCGAGTTTTACGTTAAAATTGATTTCTGCTTTCAATGCTCTAAAAACTCTAATAACGGTGTCAATTGTCGCACTGTTTGCACTGCTTTCAAGTTTTGAAATTTGAGCTTTTTGAACACCTACAAGTCGCCCAAGTTCTTCTTGGGTCAAGTTCCTTTCTTGTCTGGCGGCTTTTATCATTTTTCCTAAAACATCCATACGAAGTTCATACTCGTATTCCTCACGCTCTTGGGTGCCAACTTTACCGATATACTTGTCTTTCATCTCGGCAAGTGAGTAAGTCTTTAATTCTTTAGTTGCCATCTGATTACTTTTTTAGTTTGCTGTTAAAATATTTGTCTCGCAGTCTAACTGTACGGTCAATTTCGTTTGTCGGAACTTTGTCAACTTTCTTTATGAAACCGTGGGTTGCTATTACCAAAGTTTCTTTGTTATCTGTCTTGTCCCAAAAGGCAAGAAGTCTAATTTGAAGTCCTGCAAACTTTGTCCGAAACTCTCAAATGTCATGTTGTAGTTTCTTGAAAAGCTTTGGGTCATTAGTTTGTTCAGCAAGGTCAATATTATAAAAGATTTTCTTAATTGTCTTTGGGTCAAATTGTGAAATGAACTCGTCCGCTTCTTCTAGAAATTTTGTTTCAAAAAATCTCATGTAATACTATCTTGTTTAACGTCACAAAGATAATAAGAGTTTCCAAAAATAGAAACAATGGTTTTCGCCATTTTTATAGGTTCTGTTTTTTAAGCTGACGCACAACTATTTATATATACGCCACTCACTTCGCATATACTTCCAAAAGTAGGGAAATGACGCAAAGCCATTTCCATTTAAATATAAAAAAAGAGTCGGCTGTTTCCAACCGACTCTTGGGAAAGAGTGTGCTGTCAGATTCCTTCGGAATGACAAAACTATTATTTCTCTCCCGACATTTGGCCCGTTTTAGGAGCAGGGCGAGTGGCCGGAGCGTTTTTAACGTATTTGTCCAACCAGCCGTTCATCTCGTACAACATGTGCAGAAGCGATTCTTTGGCGGTGTAGCCGTGGCTTTCGTAAGGTAAAAATACCAATTTAGCCGTAGCTCCCATGCCTTTGAGCGCATTGTAGTAACGTTCGGATTGAATCGGGAAGGTACCCGTGTTGTTATCTGCCTCGCCGTGAGTCATCAGCAGCGGCGTTTTTACTTTGTCCACGTTCATAAACGGCGACATTTTGTTGTACACATCCGGTGCCTGCCAGTAGGTACGTTGCTCGTTTTGGAATCCGAACGGCGTTAAAGTACGGTTATAAGCGCCCGAACGGGCAATTCCTGCTTTGAATAAGTTGCTGTGTGATAATAAGTTGGCAGTCATGAAAGCGCCATACGAGTGTCCACCGACGCCGACGCGATTGGCGTCTACGACACCAAGGCGGACTCCTTCGTCAATGGCTGCTTTGGCACTCGCTACCAACTGCTCCACGTAAGTATCGTTCGGTTCTTTGTCTCCTTCTCCTACGATAGGAATAGAAGCATTTTCCAATACGGCATAGCCCATGGTGACAAAGGCCGCGCCGGTCCAGTAACTGATACGGTTAAACTGATACGGTGAGCCGCTCACTTGCCCCGCAGCGGCAGCATTCTTAAACTCGGCCGGATAGGCCCACAGAAACGTCGGCAGCGGTCCGTCTTCCTTTTTATAGCCCGGAGGCAACAGCAGCATAGCGGTCAAGTCCACACCATCGGGGCGCTTGTAGCGCAATTGCTGCTTCTGAATGCCTTTAAATTGCGGATAAGGATGCGGAAAAAAGGTGACTTGCGTCAGGGCCGGTTCTGCCGGTTTTTTGCCTTTTTTGGGAGCCGGCTTCAAATTACGGATAAAATAATTAGGTTGCTCTTCCTGCGATTCGCGGGAGGTCAGGATCAACCCTTTTTCGGCGTTCAAAATACTGATAGGGCGCTCAAAGAACGGCGCTTCAGAGCGGAACAACCGTTTGGCCTGTTTGGTAGTAAGACTGTACAGATCCACAAAAGGGCGATCCCCTTCGGGAGAGGCGCCTTGGCCGGTCAAATAGATCTCATTGGCCGGTGTAATGTCCAATACGTATTCGCCGTAGGCATTTTTCTTCAATTCAGGAGTGCCGGGATTGTTGTAACGGTCTTCGGAAGAACGGTCAAAAAGCACAGCAGGATTGGCCGGATTGCTTGGGTTCACCAGTTTGGTGATGATTTTACGGGTGGCATTCCAACGCTCGGAAAACAAAGCAATTTGGTCGGTTCCCCATGTTACTCCTCCGAAACGATTAGCGGCGGAGTAAATTTCTTTGGGTTCGCTGCTGAAAGGAGCTTCTAAGGTATAAACTACGTCCCGAATGGCCACTTTTCGTTTGGGATCTCCGCCGTCTTTGGCTTCCACCCAATAAAGAGTGGCCGGAACATCATTACGCCAATTGTGATTGCGCTGTCCGGAAGGAGCGGCGTCTTGTCCCCAAGGTACGTTTTCCTGCAAAGGAACGTCCGTCAGGGTTTTTACCAACGTCCCGTTAGCATCGAAAATGTCCATTTTAGAAGGAAAACGGTTAACCGTCACCAAGTAAGAAAAGGGACGATGGATATTCTCCAACAAAATGTATTTTCCGTCGGGAGAAGGGGCCGCTGTAGCGATCATTCCCATCGCTCCGATTTTCTTCGTGCTGCCGTCGAGCCCGATTTTCAAGGTCTGGGAGGTAGCATAATATTCAAACTGTCTTTCGTCGGAAGGGTTCTTGAGAAGGTCTTGGTAAGTAGCGGCTTGCGCTTTGGTACCTAAGTTTTCCTGAACAGTAGGGCCGGTAGGTACGCGACTGATTTCGGGGGCGGGACCGCGTTCAGCGGGAATACTTCTGACGATAAACGATTGGCTGTCGGAAACCCACTGATAAGGTATTCCCAAGGCACCGTTCAGGGCTGCATCGCTTACTTTTTTTGCCACGGCCGTAGCTACATCAACTACGTACAGCTCAATTTTAGTGTCGGTTGTGTTGGTAAAGGCTATTTTGCTGTCATCCGGTGACCATTGAATAAACGACAATTGCGGATTGGCCGGCAAGCCCGTGATTTGAACGTCAGTCGCATTGGCCGATACCTGACGTAATTTCAGGTTGTTGACAAATACGGCACGGCTTGGCCCGTTGGTAGCAGGGTTAATCCGTAAACCCGCAATGCGGAGTTCGGGTTGTGACAGTTCGGCAATGGTCGTTGTAGCGGTATTTCTTTCCGAAATCAGCATCCATTGGCCTTTGCTGTCAACACTGACCGTAGGAGTAGGCGGGGCCGTAACTAAGTCGGCTAAGGGTTTGGGGGGTGTTTGATAACCCGTGTTCTCTTGTGCAAAAACGGCAAATCCGCTCAGGCACAGTACGTACAGCAGTCGGTTTCTCATGGAGATTTAGTTGTTTTGAAGTGGTGAATTGGATGATTTTTACTCGTCTGCTTTGAATCGTCCGAAAAAGCCGGAACGGGTTCCGAGCTGCTCTTCCATATCACTGAGTTCGATCTTAAGCGCGTGGATAGAGAGCGAAATTTCCCAAATGGACAAACTCAAAGCGAGAATTTGTAACAATAAAGCGATGAAAAATAATACTTGCGCCGCATATTGGTACTGTAAATAGATGAAAAGCATCGAAACCGCGCTCAATAGCAGGCTCATCACGATGATAAACTGAATATTTCGAATGATATGCACGCGCCGATGCAGGTGTTTGATCTGATCTACGACGTTGGAATCCGGGCTTTGCCGAAATTTATCGTGCAACTCCCGAATCAAACTGGCAATGGCCAAATAACGATTGGTAAAGGCAATCATCATTAAGGATACGGTAGAAAACAAAATGGCAGGCGTACTGATAGAAAGTTCCATGGTAGGAATGAGTAAACGGGCAATGAGTGTATGCGTGAAAAATTGGGTCGTTTAGGCCTTCTTTGTGTATTTTGCGCTAAAATTCAAAAAATGAAAGAAAGCATCTTTGATTCCCACAAATTTAATCTTTGGAAGCATCGTTTGTTAAAAAACGGCCTTGAAATTCACAACATTGAGGAAAAATATACCCGTCATAACAGCCGCGGCGAAGCTCTTTTTGCGCTGATGATGTTGGATGCCACTACGCCCGAAGGCGACAAAATCCCGCCGATATGTTTTGTCAAGGGAGAAGTATTATGCGTACTGGTGTGTTTGATGGATGAAGTAACCAAAGAAAAATACCTTTTACTGGTAAAACAACGCCGTATTTGTGACGGCTCACTGACCTACGAACATCCGGCGGGGATGTTGGACAGCGAATCGGATGCTTATAAAGTAGCCGCAAAAGAAGTGAAAGAAGAGACAGGAATTGAACTGGAGCGGACGCAATTGGTTCGTTTACTGGACTTTCCGACCTATCCCTCAACGGGCACCAGCGATGAAACCATGTATTATTTCTACTGCGAAATTGAATTGCCAAAGGAAAAAATTATGGCCTACGATGATCACTTCATGGGCGAAGCTTCGGAACATGAACGAATAGTTACCTGTGTATTGCCTTTTGCCGAAGGGCATCGGCTGATCAACAACGTCAACGGGATTTTATTGGACTTTCTTTACCTGAAAGCGGTCGGCGATTGGGAACTGATGAAAAGACTTTAGTGGCATGGTTTTTTATCAAATAGATTGCAGAGCGCCTTTTATGGCCTTTGAACCAATGGTAAAGAATAAAATCCAAGAAGATGAACAAAATCCAAGAAATAGCATCGAAGTATCAGGTAAGTGAAGGAACTGTCCGTGCTCTGTTAGAAGGTCTCAAAGCAGCAGGCGGGCGTCAGGTTCAATTCAATATCAGTGAATTGGGCGGTATGGGGCAGTGGCAATCAGGGATGGTGATGATCGGTGATATGTTCAATCATGGCCTGAAAGCAAAAGTGAGCGAGTTATGCAGCGAGTTGGCGACACTTTCTCAACACACCGAAGAAGAAATGCCCGAAAAGAAGGGAACAAAGCCGGCCGTTGCTTCAAAGCCCGCGGCTACTTTTAAGGGGAGTCAAAACGGCAGTCATTATACTTATTATGCCAAGGATAATTTGTTGGAAGTAGAAGAAGGAGGCAGAACAGTCAAATACGATACCTCAGGCTATGCCCTGTCAGGAGTACAACAGTCCCAAAGTAATGATACAAAAAGCTTGAGCTTCAGTTATCCGGGAGGTACAGTGCGTTTGAAAGATTTAAAAAAGAAAAAATAAACCATCCTGCCGCCGGAGGTGACCTACCGGAGTACGGACGGCTTCCGGCCACACGGTAAATTTTGGGAAATTGAGAACCGTTTCGCATCTTGCCGGACGGTTTTTTTTATTTACTAACTTATCTGCTTATGTTACCTGCTTCACCTACCGTACTTGACCGGTTTTTGCAATATGTTCAAATTGATACGCAGTCAGACCCCGACTCTGCAACGCAACCTTCTACGGAAAAGCAAAAAGATTTGAGCCGTTTGTTGGTTACCGAGCTTTTTGAAATGGGAGTGATGAATGCCCACTTGGATGAGCATGGTTATGTATATGCGACCCTTCCCGCTAACACGGATAAGTTGAAGGTACCCGTGATTTGTTTTTGTTCTCACGTAGATACCTCACCCGACTGCTCGGGAAAGGGAGTCAAACCGATCGTGCATACCCAATGGGGCGGCTCGGACATCGTTTTGCCTGATGACCCGTCGCAGGTATTGCGCCTAAGTGAACATCCTGATTTACAGGCGCAAATCGGCAACGACATCGTCACCGCCAGCGGAACGACGTTGTTGGGAGCTGACAATAAAGCCGGCGTAGCCGAAATCATGGCGGCCGTGCACTACTTGGTGACTCACCCGGAAGTTAAACACGGAACCGTCAAGATCCTTTTTACACCCGACGAGGAAATCGGGCGCGGTACGGCCAAAGTGGACTTAGACAAACTGGGCGCTGATTTCGGTTATACCATTGACGGTGAGAGCCTTGGTACGCTCGAAGACGAAACTTTCAGCGCCGACGCCGTCAAAATCACGATTTACGGCGTAAGTACCCACCCGGGTTTTGCCAAAGGAAAACTCGAAAATGCCATCAAGATCGCTGCTGATGTGTTGGCGGCCTTACCCAAAGACACCCTTTCTCCCGAAACCACCGAAGACATGGAAGGATTTATTCATCCTACCGGTATCGAAGGGATTTTGGAATCCGTAATCGTTAACTTCATCATCCGCGACTTTTCGGAAGCCGGTCTGCACGAAAAAGAGGACTATTTACGAGCGGTTTTGAATAAAGTACTCGAAAATTATCCCAACTCCCGCGCTGATTTTGAGGTATTTGAGCAATATCGAAACATGAAAGAAGTGCTCGTTCAATATCCTCAGGTGAGTGAGTACGCGCTGGAGGCGATCCAACGCAGCGGACTCACGCCGTTGCGTCGCAGCATTCGGGGCGGCACCGACGGTTCGCGGCTGTCATTTATGGGATTGCCCTGCCCTAATATTTTTGCCGGAGAGCACGCTTTTCACTCCAAACTCGAATGGGTATCGGTCCAAGACATGCAAAAAGCCGTGGAAGTCATTGTGAATTTGTGCCGAATCTGGGAAGAAAAAGCCGCTTCCGGTATTTAAGTATTCTAAAAGGCACCTCCTCCGAAGGGCTGTCCGGTACGGGCAATGGTTTGAAAAGCAGTTTGGTAACGAACTATAAAAGCAACAAGGCGCTTTGTCAAGCGAGTGTGGGGAGTTACTTTAAAACCGGTCGGTATATATTGAAATTTGATCGTGTTCATAGTCTTATTCATTTGATGAATGTAAGACAAAGTTCGGAATAATACAATAAATGGCCAAATGGAGAATGGGAATAGTACAATTTTTGACTCCATAAGTGCCAAGAAGAGGCAAAAGTTGTTGAGGGAGTACCGTAAGTTCTTGAAAAAATGATAGGCTGTTTTAACTTAAAATGGTGGATTTAGGTCATTAAAATGTTAATTTAAAATAAATATTGTGATGCATTTACAAGCGGGGCCCTTCCAAATCTTCTACGAAAAAGGTTTTCTTCGACAAATAAAACAGGACGGAATCGAAATAATCCGAATGATCTACTTCGCCTTACGCGACCGGAATTGGGGTACGTTTGAGCGCGAAATAGAAAATGAACTCATTGAAACGTCGGAGAACGGCTTTCGGATAACTTATACTTGTTTTAATATCAACGAGGAAAAAGAGCGGGTTTTTGAATGGAAGGTCCGGATCAAAGGGGACAGCGCCGGAACCATGGTTTTTGAAATTGAGGGAAAAGTTCTCAAAGATATATGGCGAAATCGTGCCGGCTTCTGCATTTTGCATCCGATAGAAGGAACGGCAACCCGACCCGTAACGATCATTCACGATGCGGGGCCTGACACCGAAACTCAGTTCCCGCGCTTTATTGCGGCCGAAGACCCTTTTCTGCATATTCGGGCGATGCGTTGGCAAGCAGCTAACGGCGGTCGGTATCAACTTGATTTTGAGGGGGATGTATTTCAGACCGAAGACCAACGTAATTGGGGAGATGCTTCCTACAAAACATTCTGTACGCCGCTGTCACGACCCTTCCCGGTGCAACTGTATCAGGGAGCTACGGTTTGGCAGCGGGTAACATTTCGTTTGCTGACGCCTCCTGACGCTGCAACGACTCTTAAAGAAAAAGAAGGACAGGAGAGGACGCCAAAGCCGTTTTCATTAGGCATTGCGGCCTCCATTGAGTCAGAAACGTTGTCGGAAAAAGCCGTTACTCTTCTGAAGTCACTGAATTTGAGCCATTATCGCGTTGACCTGCACCCCGCATCACCGCATTGGATCACCGATTTTTCCAACCACTGCGAAAATGCCGCCTTGCTTAAGTTACCCTTAGAAATAGCGCTTACTTTGGAAGAACCCTCCCAAGCAATATTAGCCGATTTTGCAGGTCTTTGCCGACAGAATAACTTAAAAATCAAACACCTGCTTTTATTCTCAAGTCGATCGCTGACAACCTCTCAAGCCCTGATCGAACAAATCCCCCTTTTGAAACAGCAACTTCCGAACGTAAAAATCGGTATCGGAACCGACTATAATTTTACGGAACTCAATCGCAATCGTTTTGAAGCGGGCGAGGCCGATTTTATTACGTTTTCTTACCATCCGCAGGTCCATGCCTTTGACGATCTGTCGCTCATGGAAAATACCGAAACGCTGCGTTATCAGATAGAAAGTGCAGAAGAACTGTATCAAAAGCCCGTGCATGTTTCCTTTATTTCGCTGCGCCAACGAGCCAATCCCTATGCTGCCAATCCTGCCGATGTTGCAGTGCCGGTAAACAGGCAGGCAGACCCCCGTCAAAAATCAGCATTCGGGGCGGATTGGACCGACAGCGTTTTGACGAATTTAGCCCAAACCAACGTAGCTTCTATGACACTTTTCAGGACGATAGGGGAGTTGGGAGTACTTAATTCCCAAGGAAATCCCTATCCCGTTTTTGACCGGCTTCGATTGTGATTTTTTTTCTTTACTTACCGCAAGTTTTTTTTTTGCCCCGCATCTAAACCTACAAACCGACGATCATTTGGAAGAATATCAGCTTCTTCTGGGCTTGCAATCACGCCGAGAATCGGCATTTAAGTACTTAGTTGAACACTATCAAACTAAGGTTTACAATACTGTTTTGTCGATAGTTCAGAATGCTGAAGAGGCCGAAGATGTGTCGCAGGAGGTATTTATGGAAGTGTATGAGTCCATAGATAAGTTCAGAGGAGACGCCAAAGTCAGTTCGTGGGTGTATCGCATTGCAACCACCAAGGCGCTGGAAGCGTATAGAAAAAGAAAGACCCAAAAGCGTTGGGGCGGTTTTTTGAGCAGTTTGTTCGGCGACAACAACGAGGTCATCCATCACCCTGCCGATTTTGTTCACCCGGGTGTTTTGCTCGAAAATAAAGAAAGGAGTACGGTGTTGTTTAAAGCGATGGACAAATTGGCGGATAAGCAGAAAATAGCTTTTACGCTGCATCATGTGGAAGGCTTGAGTTATCAGGAAATCACGGAGGTAATGCAATTGTCTCTATCTTCGGTCGAATCGCTGCTATTCAGGGCTAAATCCAATCTAAGAGCTTTACTGAAAGATTATTATGCTAAAGAGTTTCACTGAAATCAACCCGACAATAGTTGTAAAACCATAAAAACGAAGAAACTATGAAGAAGCATTACCACCGGGAAGAAGAGATTGAACAAACGCTTCAATCACTGGAAGGCATCCGACGCGCCGAGCCGAATCCTTATTTTTATACGCGTTTGCAGGCGCGAATGGAGCAAAAGTTTGTCAAAAAAACGGGGTGGCAATGGCGACCCGCGTATATGTATGCGGCCTTAGGGTTGGTTCTCTTATTGAACGTGGTCACCGTTTATACACTTACCCGCACCCCCGCTGAACACACCTCTGCTGCTGACAGTTTTGCCAATGAGTACGGATTGAATTCGGTCAGCAGTTTAGATACCAATTGATCAAAACGATGAACAATTCCTTCCGATACCGATACCTTTGGCTTGTGATTTTAGGGTTGCTGTTGCTCAATCTCGGCCTGTTGGGTTGGATTTGGTTCGCTCCCCAAAAACGACCGCGGGAAGGAGGAACTCCCGCGAGTTTTTTAGAAAAAGAGTTGCATTTTACGGCCAAACAAAAAGAACAGTTTCGTTTGCTGAGAGAAGATCACCACACCAAAACGGAGGCGGTTCGAGATAGTGTCAGAGAGATGAAAAAGCAGTTTTTTGAGCATTTGGGAGAACCGATGTCGGAGGCTGCTATTGAAAAAGTCACCTCAGAAATTGCTCTTAAAATGGCTCGTATTGATAAGATTACGTTTCAGCATTTTCGACAGGTGCGTCAAATATGTACGCCCGCCCAACAACAAAAGTTTGACAGTATCATCGACGAGATGTTAAGGCGCTTGGCGGCAGGGGCTGAAGGGCGCGGCGGTCCGCCGCCCGATGGAGGCCCGCCGCCTCATGAACACCCTCCCCACGAGGGTCGGCCTCCGGGGAAGTAACAGTAAAGAAAAAAAATGTACATACGACCGCCGGTTATTGAAAATAACGGCATCTGAACCCTTTAAACAACCCTTGCAGAATGAGACAGTGATCTTTACTTGTAATGCCGGCCGCATACGAACCGAACCATTTTATTTACTTTTTAAAGCAGCTTACAAAATGAAGATGATTCCGATCTTAGGCGTGGGCATGATGATCATTGTGCTCGCCTGCAATCAGAGTACTGACGTAAACCCCACTACGGGAACGCAGTCCGCAACGGGAAGTACCGGTACATTGCCGGAGGTGTATAAAGCCTTCAATACAACCTTGCAAGTGTATGTAGAAGGGAATTTTGCAGTAATCAAAAGTACCGGCGTACCGGAACACAAAAGTCCCTATTTCGGGACGGGAGATGCTAATTATGAGGCATACAACGGTACAAATACGAAATTCAAGCTGAACCCTAACCGAATCGGCAGTCAAAATTATACCTTTAAAATCCCGCTTTCGCCCGCCAAAGCGGCAACAAGTCAGGCTACCCCCTTAGGACCGATCGGAGTATCGCTCAACGGCGTTCCGTTCTATAATCAATACGCCGCCCAACGCGCTCCGCTGACGGATGAAATCAACAGTTTTGATCAATACAACGGTCACCCCGATCAAAGCGGAAGTTATCATTACCACGTAGAACCCCTGTATTTGACCAAGACCAAAGGAAAAAGTGCGTTGATTGGATTTTTGTTGGACGGTTTTCCGGTGTACGGTCCTGAAGAGAACGGAAAAAAGGTGACCAACAGCGACTTGGATGCGTATCACGGGCACTTTCACGCCACAACGGAATACCCTAACGGTATTTATCACTATCATATTACGGCCGAAGATCCTTATTTGAACGGTACCGGTTTTTACGGTACTGCCGGTACTGTTACGCGATGAAAAAGTGGGCCATTGTCTTCTTATCGGCTTTCGCAGGGGCTTGCCAATCTCCTCAACTGACGGTACCTGATGTCTTCATTGATGCCGATAAGCAACCCGATCTGCATTTTGAAAACGGTTTGTTATGGCACAAAAACCACCCTTTTTCGGGCTACGTACTTCGTTTTTCCGCTTCCGGCAAACGCCTGTCGAAGGAAGCTTACGTAGCCGGTAAAGCGGAAAGTGTCCACGAGAAATGGGATGAAAACGGCCGCCTGCTGGAACAGAGAGGGTATGTGAACAATCATAAACACGGCATTCACCGGGGTTGGTGGCCCAACGGCAACCGGAAATTTGAATACCATTTTGCCGACGACCTACCTATAGAAACGCATTCAGAATGGTATGTCAACGGCCAATTGTTTACTCGGTTTAACTACGACCGACTCGGGCAGCCGGAGGGCAGTCAGCAAATGTGGTACAGTACAGGGCAGATCAAGGCGAATTATGTAGTCAAAAACGGTCGTCGGTATGGGTTGTTAGGGGCCAAAGGGTGTATGGGTGAGAACGAACGGGCGCGCACTCAGCTTTTTGAAATGAAAAATCCTTAAAAAAATCGATATGAAATTGCTCTGGCTGCTGTTTTTCGCTGTTTTGCTGGCAGGATGCGCTTCCAAGGGAAAAAAGGAGGAATTGTCGGCGTTACCTTATTATCATACTCCCGACTTCACCCCGGTTTGGCTTTCGGAAAAAACCGATTCGGATACATTGCACACTTTGGCACCGTTTTCATTTACGAATCAAAACAGCGTAGCAATCACTTCCGACCAACTCAAAGGTAAGATACACGTGGCTGATTTTTTCTTTACGTTTTGCCCCGGGTTGTGTCCGCGTCTTACGCAAAGTATGAAAGAAGTACAGGCTGCGTTTAAAGACGATGCCGAGGTAAAACTGCTTTCGTACAGTGTCATGCCTGAACGTGACAGCGTAGCCGTATTGCGACGCTATGCGGATGAACATCGTATTTCGGGGAAACAATGGCATTTGTTAACGGGCGAGAAAAAGGCCATTTACGAAACGGCTCGACGCTCGTATTTTGCCGATGAAAACCTCGGTGTGCAGAAGAGAGAAAACGATTTTCTGCACACCGAAAACTTTATTTTAGTGGATAAAAACCTGCGTATTCGAGGAATTTACAACGGTACGTTGCCCTTGGAAATCAAACAGCTGATCGAAGACATCAAAACCCTGAAACAGGAAGATTGACCCGCTATCATAGAAGATGGTTGAAAATAAAGATTGACTGAAGGCAGACGGTTAGAAACAACCTCTGATAACTAAACTTCATTTCCAAATTGCCGAATTTTCAAATTCTCCCATTAATGAACCTCCTGCAATTTTTTGCTTCGTAACCAATCCGGGCGGGTGGTGCGAACTTTGGCTCCCAACTCATTGAGGATGGAATACAAGCCGAAATAAGTGCGATTAATATAAAGACCGTCTTTAGAGCCGCGGGCTACTTTAGAATTTCGAATTTCTTCCACCTTAGCCAATTCATCGGCAAAGGCATAGACGGAGTCAAAGTAGGTATGATCCCCAAAATCAAACTCATCTACCGCAAACGGCTTGCCGAGCATGACGATCATTTGTCGGAACAAGTCAGAAAACAGTGCTTTTTCGCGGGGAGCATCTTCTTTGACCAAAAATTCAAGGTTATAAAAGATTTGCTCGGTCAACCCCTCATCTTCCACCGTATCGGGATTGATGAGTGTGAAATAATTGTCGTAGAAATAATCAGGAATCACTTTGACACACCCAAAATCAATGACCCCCATGGTGCCGTCGCTGCGCATCAGAAAGTTGCCCGGGTGCGGGTCCGCGTGGACTTGCCGTAAATGATGCACTTGGTGGTCATAAAAATCCCAAAGCAATTGCCCGATCTGATTGCGCACTTCTTGGGAAGGGTTGGTTTGCAAAAAATCTTTTAAATGCATTCCTTCCAACCAATCCATCGTCAGAATCCGCTTAGAGGAAAGCTCGGGATAGTATTTGGGGAAAATTAATCCTTTAATATGCTTACAAGCCTCGGAAATTTCGATCGATCGTCGCAATTCAAGACTGTAGTCGGTTTCTTCCAATAACTTGCTTTCTACTTCTTCCGTGTAACGTTCTACATCTTTTTCGTTCAATCCAAACAAGGTTACTGCCATAGGTTTGACCATTTTAAGGTCTGAACTGATGCTGTCGGCTACGCCCGGATATTGTACTTTGACCGCCAGATGTTTTCCGTCTTTCCAAGCCTCATGCACTTGGCCGATAGAAGCGGCGTTGGCGGCGTTGATGTCAAATTTGTCGTATAATTCGTGCGGGCCTTTGCTGAAATAGCTTCGAAATGTTTTGACCACCAACGGGCCCGATAACGGCGGTGCCGAGTACTGCGACATTTGAAACTTATCGACATAAGCCCGAGGCAACACACTGCGATCCATACTCAGCATTTGTGCCACTTTGAGGGCCGAACCTTTCAATTCGCTCAAGGAAGCATACACATCGGTAGCATTGTCTTGGTGAAGTTCGTCTCGGGAAGTGGTAGGGTCAATGATTTTTTTGACGTTGTACTTTAAATAGTTGCCGCCGATTTTAGCTCCTGTCTTCAAAAACTGCGTTGCACGGGCTACTTTGGAGGTGGGAATCTTGTCTTGTGATTTCATGGATGGGTCGTTTTGAGTACCGAGTCTTGAGTGCCGAGTATTCAGTTCCGAGTACCGAGTCTTGAGTGCCGAGTTCTTTGCAGGGGGAAGGAGATTAAAATGAGCCACAAGGACATTTTACGGTAACTTTTTATACTCCATGACCTTTTACTCCCTACCTAAAACTCAGCACTCAGCACTCGGTACTCCCTACTCGGTACTAAGTACTCCCTACTCGGTACTAAGTACTCGGTACTCTCTATTTATTTTGATATACAAATTTGGCTAAGTCAACCACCGTATCTACGATAGAACGCCCCATGAGGTCGAAGCCGGTGTTGACGGTCTTTTCAATGGCCGTATCGGTCAATTCAAAATTACGGCTCGTGTCTTTGACCCAAAAATCCAAAATGTATAACGTATTGAGCCAAAGTGCGTCCGGATAGCGATTGGATACGTAAGGACGCGGAACGATTTCGCGGCTTTCCCGTCCTTCATAAAGCAGATCGTGGGCATACGTAAGAAACGCCTCCTTGAACGGGCGCAACTCCTGCGGGTTTTTGCCGGCAATGGGTTGGGGGAGTTTACGATAGCTGTAAGTAACAAAACTGCGGTTGGATTTCAATACTTCTACCCACGTATAATAGAATCCCAACAACTTTTCGCGAACGCTGTAACCTTGATAAGTCGGGTCATTTTCGGCAGTGGTACGGGCTTGTTGAAAAAACGAGGCCCACAAGTCCATCTCTATAGCCTCAAACGAGGTATAGAACTCATACAATTCGGCCTCTGCCATTTTGAGTTTTTTGGCAAAAGCGTAAAAAGAAGGAGGAGTCGTGCCGTGGTCAAGAACGTATTCAACGTATGCTTTCCGAATTTTTTCGATTTTTTCCATGGAGATGAATGATCGGTTATCGATAGAACTGCAATGCGCTTAGGTAAGCCATAATCAGCGGGTAACAGTACATAAACACAACGAACCGAGCCGAGAAAAGGTTTGGAAAAGACCTCGAATTTATAACAGATCTCCGCTTTTCAACGATCCGGCAGCGTCAAGATAATTAAGAGGAGCGGTCGGCTGAGGGAGAAGAAATAAGATTCAGACCGCTGCACCGGCGTGTTTTTACTGCCGTTAAATAAAGGATTTGCTCGAAAATATGATTTTTAGAAGTTTTGAATAGTTTTTGCAGAAAAAAAATCGTAATTTTGCAGCCGTTTTTTATTATTATTCTTTCACATTCTAATCTGAGGTTACAATCATGTATTTAACATCGGAAGTAAAAAAGGACTTGTTCAAAAAATATGGCAAGTCAGAAAGCGATACCGGTTCATCTGAATCACAGATCGCTTTATTTACCCACCGTATCAACTATCTGACCGAACACTTGAAAGTGCACAAACACGACAGTGCCACTCGTTTGGGTCTTTTGAAATTGGTAGGAAAGCGCAGACGACTCCTGAATTATCTTCAAAAGAATGATATCAGTCGTTATCGTGCGATCATCGCAGAACTGAATATCAGAAAGTAAAGCGATACTGAAACAGGGAATTCCGGCATTGGGATTCCCTGTTTGTCATTTTTCTTCCCTTAGAAAAGTAACTATTTTTTGCGGTTTTATCATCAGAACCTGCATTAATTAGCGGAAAAGCAGGTACAAAGCGGTTTATTAATTCTTCTTTCATGTTTAACATCATCACCAAGACCATCACCCTCCCCGATGGTCGTACCATTACACTCGAAACCGGTAAATTAGCCAGACAAGCCAACGGTTCTGTCGTCGTGCGCATGGGCAATACTATGTTATTAGCCACGGTAGTTTCCAATCCGGAAGCCCGGCCCGGCACTGATTTTTTGCCCCTTTCTGTCGATTATCAAGAGAAATTTGCTTCTGCCGGACGTATTCCGGGAAGCTTTCAGAAGCGTGAGGGACGCCTTTCTGACCACGAAGTACTGGTAAGCCGTTTGGTGGACCGTGCTTTACGTCCGATGTTTCCTGACGACTTTTACGCAGATACGCAGGTAAACGTATTTTTGATCTCTGCGGATGCAGAAGTGCTGCCCGATGCTTTAGCGGCTTTGGCGGCTTCCTCTGCCTTAATGATTACGGATATTCCTTTCAACGGCCCTATCTCCGAAGTACGAGTGGCTAAGATCAACGGCGAATACGTGATCAACCCCCCGACCTCACAACTCAAATCGGCTACCCTTGACCTGATCGTGGCAGCGTCGGAAAAAGACATTTGCATGGTAGAAGGCGAAATGAGCGAAGCTTCTGAGGAAGAAATGATCGAGGCCCTGAAGGCCGCGCACGATGTCATTAAACTGCAATGTGCTGTTCAGAAAGAGTTTGAAGCCGCTGCCGGTAAAACCGAGAAACGGGCGTTTGAATACGTCGTACACGACGAAGAGCTTCGCGGGCAAGTACGGGAAGCGTGCTATGATAAAATCTATGCGGTGGCTCGTCAGGGCAGTGCCAATAAGCAAGTACGCAAGGAAGGATT
Source organism: Spirosomataceae bacterium (assembly GCA_046329125.1). Lineage (GTDB taxonomy): Bacteria > Bacteroidota > Bacteroidia > Cytophagales > Spirosomataceae > Runella. The sequence continues at coordinate 633,896 of JAXLVD010000001.1, forward strand.
CAAAGCGGTGATTACCGAATACTTAGAGCAATACAAAGCGGCCAATCCGGATACTTACGAGGAGAAAGTAGGGCTGATCAAGCGTTACTACCACGATCTGGAATGGGAAGCATCGCGCCGTTTGGTACTGGATGAGCGCAGCCGTTTGGACGGACGTGCCTTAGATCAAATCCGCCCCATCCTGTGTGAAGTAGACATTCTGCCTTCGCCTCACGGTTCGGCGTTGTTTACCCGCGGGGAGACCCAATCACTGACCACGGTGACATTGGGAACAAAAATGGACGAGCAAATCATTGATACGGCCATGTATTACGGATACGGCCGTTTTCTGTTGCACTATAACTTCCCCGGTTTTTCAACGGGCGAGGTAAAACCAAATCGCGGTCCCGGTCGTCGTGAAGTCGGTCACGGCAACTTAGCACACCGTTCCTTGAAAAAAGTAATGCCGCCCGATGAAGAAAATCCCTACACAGTACGTATCGTGTCGGATATTTTGGAATCGAATGGCTCTTCATCCATGGCTACTGTGTGTGCCGGTACTTTGGCTTTGATGGATGCCGGGGTGAAGATCAAAGCACCCGTAGCCGGGATTGCGATGGGATTGATCACTGACGAGGCGGGTAAATACGCGGTATTGTCGGATATCCTGGGCGACGAAGATCACTTAGGGGATATGGACTTTAAGGTAACAGGTACTGAAAAGGGAATTACCGCCTGTCAAATGGACTTGAAAGTTAACGGACTTTCGTATCAGGTATTGGCCGAAGCGTTGGACCAGGCCCGTCGGGGAAGGTTGCATATTTTGGGCGAAATGAACAAAGCTATCTCGGCGGTTCGGGAAGATCTCAAACCTCAGGCACCGCGCGCTGTGGTTATTCAGATCGCACAAGACCAGATTGGCGGCGTGATCGGGCCCGGCGGTAAAGTGGTACAGGAAATTCAACGCGTATCGGGAGCTACCGTAACCATTGAAGAACGCGACAACATGGGCTTTGTCAGCATTTTCTCTTCCAATGCAGAGAGTATGAACATTGCTGTTAAGCGCATTAAAGGGATCGTAGCCATTCCGGAAGTGGGCGAAGTCTATACGGGTGTAGTAAAAACCATTCAGCCGTTCGGTGCTTTTGTCGAATTCATGCCGGGCAAAGACGGACTTTTGCACATTTCCGAGATTTCTTGGGAGCGCCTCGAGAGCATGGACGGTGTATTGCAAGTCGGTGAAGAAGTGCAGGTGAAGCTCGTAGAACACGACAAAAAGACGGGCAAATTCAGACTGTCGCGCAAAGTATTGTTGCCTAAACCGGAAGGATTCGTAGAAAGACCGCCACGCGAAGACCGCGGTGATCGTAATGATCGCGGTGGGGATCGGGGCGGTGACCGACGTCGTGATGACAACCGCAGACAGCGATAAGTATATTTTAGGTTTTTTAACTTAAATAAGAAATAACAATCAACTTTTGATTCGCTTTTTTCGTTATCTGTAGAGAAGTAAAAGCACCAAAGTAAAGATAAATGAGACAGCTTAAAATCAGTAAGCAGATTACCAACCGCGAAAGCCAATCTCTTGACAAGTACTTGCAGGAAATTGGTAAGGTGGATTTGTTAACACCCGATGAGGAAGTAACTTTGGCGCAGCGAATTCGGGAAGGCGATCAACAAGCCTTAGAAAGATTGACCAAAGCTAACCTGCGTTTTGTGGTATCCGTTGCTAAACAATACCAAAACCAAGGGCTTTCACTCGGCGACCTTATCAATGAAGGAAACTTAGGCTTAATTAAAGCCGCTCAGCGCTTTGACGAAACCCGCGGTTTCAAATTCATTTCTTATGCCGTTTGGTGGATTCGTCAATCCATATTGCAGGCTTTGGCTGAACAATCTCGTATCGTGCGTCTGCCGTTGAACCGAGTAGGTTCGTTGAATAAAATATCAAAAACGTTTTCGGACCTCGAACAAAAATTTGAGCGCGAACCTTCCCCCGAAGAATTGGCCGAAGTACTGGACATTTCGGCCAATGAAGTAGTAGATACCCTCAAAATCTCCGGTCGGCACGTTTCCATGGATGCTCCTTTTGTACAGGGAGAAGAAAACAGCTTGTTGGATGTCTTGGAAAACGACATGGAAGAGAAGCCCGACCAAGGGTTGATCAACGACTCGCTTCGCAAAGAGGTAGCCCGTGCGCTTTCGACATTGACCCAACGGGAATCGGATGTGATTGCGCTCTATTTCGGTTTGAACGGCGAACATCCCATGACTTTGGAGGAAATCGGCGAGAAATTCAACCTGACCCGCGAGCGTGTCCGTCAGATCAAAGAAAAAGCCATTCGTCGCTTACGTCATACCTCACGCAGTAAAGCGTTGAAGACGTATTTGGGATAGTCAGATTCCTCCTGCGGCGGAAGGACAAGATAGTGTATTTTATGTAAAGAGACTGTCTCGAAAGGGCAGTCTCTTTTGCGTTTTAGAGGGGTATTTATGTAAATGGACTTTTTAAAAGCGGATTTACATAAGGAATATCTCAAAAAGAGGTCTGCGACACCCACAGCAAACTTTATTTTGTATATTCATTGCGCAGTAAGCCCACTACAAAGGCGGCTTTTTTGTTAAACACAGACTCTTATCGTGAAAAAACTTATTTGCTACCAACTGTTAACGGCAAAGCGGAACGCTGCCTGCTGCAAACTGTTCTCGGCCCTCTGCTTATTGTTGATGTTCGCCTGTTCTCGCCCGTCGCCTCCTGTATATAGCGGAAACAAAATGCGGGGGGTGAATTTGGTAGCGCCTTCTCAACCCATTGATTCGTCCGTGTTCGACCCTCTGCGCCGCATCAATGCCGAATGGGTGGCGGTGGTGCCTTATGGTTTTTGTCGGGAAGGGGAGCCGCATTTCTATTTTCATACGAATAAAATGTGGTGGGGAGAAACCAAAGAAGGAACTGCTAAAACGATTGAACTCGCTCATCAAAGCGGTCTTAAAGTAATGCTCAAACCGCACGCATGGGTAGGCCGCGGGGGCTATACGGGCGATTTTGACCTTAAAACCGAAGCGGATTGGCAGACGTTTGAAAAAGATTTTGGGGCGTATGTATTGGCTAATGCCCGCATTGCCGATTCTACAAAAGCCGACCTGTTCTGCATTGCTACCGAGATGGACAATTTTGCCCGTAAACGTGCCCCTTTTTGGCGGGCACTGATCAAGCAGGTACGGGAAATCTACCACGGACCGCTGACTTACGCCGACAATTGGAACCATTATCCGCGCAATCCGTTTTGGGCTGATTTGGATTATGTGGGAGTGGATGCCTATTTCCCGTTGTCTTCCGAGAAGCATCCTACGGTGGAAGCTTTGCAAAAAGGCTGGAAATTGCATCTGGAGGAGTTGGAAGATTTTGCGGCAAAAGTGCAGAAGCCCATTTTGTTTACCGAATTTGGCTACCGAAGCGTCGATTTTGCAACGGAAAAGCCGTGGGAATCAAACGATAATAAAGCAGAAAATACCGCTTTGCAAGCCGATGCCTATCGGGCTTTTTTTAAGGAAGTATGGCCGCGTAAGTGGCTCGTTGGGGCTTTTGCCTGGAAGTGGTTTTTGCACCAACCCCGTAACTTTCACCGGGACGCTTTTTCTCCGCAGGAAAAACCGGCCCAAGAGGTATTGAAAGAAGGCTTTGGCCGAAAATAAGCATTGTTAGCCTTCAAACACTTCATTTATTGGCAAATGCTTCCCATTTCTCCAAAACAGCTTTGAAATCATCGGGCAATGCTGAATCAAACTGCATCCATTCCTTGGTCCGTGGGTGTTGAAAACCGAGCGATTTGGCATGAAGCGCCTGACGAGGCATGAGTTGAAAGCAATTTTCGACAAAGGCGCGGTAGCTCCCGCTTGTGGTACCGCGCAGGATTTTGTTTCCGCCATACACGGCATCGTTGAATAACGGATGCCCGATGTGCTGAAAATGTGCTCTGATTTGGTGGGTTCGTCCCGTTTCCAAGTTGCATTGAACCAAACTTACGTATTTAAAAGCCCGCAGTACTTTGTAATGCGTCACAGCGTGTTTGCCCTGACTGCCGTCTACGTAAACGGACATCACTTTTCGATCACGGGCACTGCGACCGATGTGCCCCACAATCGTACCTTCAGTTTCTTTGGGTTCTCCCCAGATAAGGGCGTAGTAAGTACGCTCAGTGGTATGCTCAAAAAATTGCCGGGCAATGTGCGCCATAGAATACTCCGTTTTGGCAATGACCAACAACCCGGAAGTATCTTTATCAATGCGGTGAATCAGCCCCGGACGAGCTTCTCCGTTTCTTCCCGTAGGTAAATGTTGGAAATGATAGACTAAGGCGTTGACCACAGTACCGGTCCAATTGCCGAAAGCGGGGTGTACCACCATCCCTGCCGGTTTATTAAGCACTAACACTTCCTCATCTTCGTAAATAATGGCTAAAGGGATATTTTCGGGAATAATTTCTGTTTCACGCGGCGGGTGCGATAAAGCAATCGTAATCACGTCCAACGGTTTGATCTTATAGCTTGATTTGACCGGTTTGTCATTTACTTTAACCGACTCGGTTTCAATCGCATTTTGAAGTTTGGTCCGTGTAACTTTGGATAAATGATGTTTAAGATAATGATCAATACGCATCAGTGTTTGTCCCTTGTCAGCCACGATGCGGTGATGTTCATAAAACTCTTCTTCATCGTCATTAGGGAGAGAATGATTTTCAAGCATTGATTTTTTTTTTAATTTTCGCAATAAATTATTTCAAAGGGCGTTTCTTGGGCGATACTACCTCTAACAAATTAACAATATTATGGATTACAATCAAGGACAAAAGAAAGACCGCAAAAGCCTGCTTCTTGCAGCATTGGCGATTTTAGCTCTCCTCAACGTAGTGCTGATCTATTTCTTCTACAAAGAACGGGAAAAGAATAAAGAACAGGAAACCGTGATTGCTGCTAAGACCGAAGAAGTCGTAGCTACTAAAATGAAGCTGGATTCGATTTCGGCGCAATTGGACGCTAAAATAGCCGAAATTCAGCAGTTGGGCGGCCAAGTAGATTCATTGATTGCCCTGAAACAACAACTTGACCGTGACAAGGCAGCTTTGCGCTCTGCTTCAAGTGCGGCTAAAGTGGATTTGTCAAAGTATAAGGAAAAAATCAAAGAGTACGAAGCGGTATTGGCACAGAAAGACCAAGACATCGCCAAGTTGAAAGAAGAACTGGGTATTGTAACGGCGCAAAATCAGGAACTTTCAACAAAGGTGACCGGCTTGGAAGGAGAGAAAGCCAACCTTCAACGTACTTTTGACGATTCGGTGGGCAGTCTGAGTACGAAAAACCGCGAATTGGCTGAAAAAGTGACAATTGCTTCGGCCTTAAAAGCAGAAAAAATTGCCGTCAATGCCGTTTCTTCCAAAGGAAAAGAACGCGACGGCGGCACCTACCGCGCTAAGCGAATTGACAAATTGAAAGTAGATTTTGATTTGGCGGCTAATCCGATCTCCCAAAGCGGCGAGCGCGAAGTATATCTGCGCATTTTAGACCCTGAAGGGGCGGTCATGGCAGATATGGCTACCGGTTCAGGTACATTTATGTACGGCGGTCGTGAAACAGTATATACGGCTAAACAACGACTCAATTACAGTAATGATGGCTCACAAGGCTCTATTATTTACTCCAGAGCCGGTATTCCGTTGAAAAAAGGAGACCATACCATTGAGCTTTATGCGGAAGGATTCCGAATCGGATCAACCACGTTTAAGGTTCGTTAGTGATCCTGACTTCCGATAACAGTCAGGCAGAAAAAGGCAAGAACACGTCAGTGCTTCGCTTTTTCTGCCTGACTGTTTATTTTTAGGGTAAGGGAAACGTTCTCCCCGTTTTATACCTACTTTTGCGAGTAAAATAAACTTTTTTACATAAAATTTTGTAGAAAACTCAACAATTGATTAGTTTTCGCATAAAACAAAACGTATCCTAATTTAAGTACTGAATGGCTCAACAACAACGCAGACCTTTTCGACCAGTAAGACAAGAAGAACCGTACCGTATCAATGAACGTATCCGAGTACCGCAAGTACGCTTAGTGGGTGAAAATGTCACCCAAGGTATTTATGATGTGCAGCAGGCATTGCGCATGGCGGAAGAACAAAACTTGGATTTAGTGGAGATTTCTCCTAATGCCGTTCCACCCGTTTGTAAAGTAATTGATTATTCTAAGTTCAAATACGAACAGAAGAAGAAGCAAAAAGAAATTAAAGCGAATGCCCAAAAAGTGGTGATCAAAGAAATTCGCTTTAGCCCGACTACCGATGATCATGACTATGATTTCAAACTGAAACATGCCATCAACTTCTTGAAAGAAGGCGCAAAAGTAAAAGCGTATGTGCAGTTTTCAGGCCGTGAAATTGTGTTCAAAGACCAAGGTTATAAGCTTTTGGAGCGATTTGCCAAAGGACTGGAAGATTTTGGGAAAGTTGAACTCGAACCCAAGCTTGAAGGTAAACGGATGAGTATGATTTTGGCACCTAAGGCTATTAAAAAATAGCCGTTTGTATAAGAATGATGAAAGTCTATTGACAAAGTACCCCGGTGCTTTTTCGATAGACTTTTCTATTTTACCTAAACCCTGTATTGTATGAGAAAGATAGCCCTCTTTCTGCTGTTACTTGCCGGATATATTCCCCTGCATGCTCAACCTACTCCCAACCAAATTACGACGATTGATTCCGCATTAACCAAACTCTACGAAAAAGGAATGCTGAACGGAGTAGTTTTGTTGGCAAAAGAGGGAAAACCCTTGTATAAAAAAGCTTTTGGAATCGTTGAACTTACTGCTCGCGAACCGCTCAAAACCACGTCTGCGTTCAATTTAGCGTCTGTTTCAAAGCAGTTTACCGGTATGATGATCATGATGCTCAAAGAGAAAGGTAAACTCAACTATGATGATAAAGTCCGGCGTCATTTACCCGATTTCCCTTATCCGAACATCACAATTCGGCATTTGCTCAACCACACCGGCGGCCTGCCGGAGTATTTTGACTTGGCTACTCAATATTACAATACGTTGGATACACTGACCAACGAAAAGGTACTATCCCTCCTGAAAAACCACCGGCCGCAACTTGCGTTTGCCCCTAATACCAAGTTTGCGTATTGCAATACAGGCTATGTACTGTTGGCAATGATTATCGAAAAGGCGTCGGGAATGTTGATTCAGGATTATTTTAAGCAACAGATCGTTAAACCGTTGGGTTTGAAGGATACCTATATTTATAATTTTACCCTTAAGCAGCACCCCAACAATCGTGTCTTTGGGATCAAGAGGGAAAATGGGAAACTTCTTCCCAATGACCTGATTCGCCTCGATGGCGTTTCGGGGGATGGGAATGTGTATTCTTCCGCAGAGGATCTGTTGACGTGGGAACAGGCACTTTACACGGAGAAGTTGGTCAGTACCCATACGTTGAAAGAGGCATTTAGGGCTGTAAAGCTTAATAACGGAACAGTTTCAAGATACGGTTTCGGGTGGTTTTTGGATGAATCAGGCAAAAAGATGTCACATACCGGAGGTTGGGTAGGCTTTTTAAACAATTTGGAGAGAGATACCGATAAAAAAACTACCTATATTATACTGTCAAGTTCCGCCGACTTCACAGCGCGGTCTGTTATTAAAGACCTTTTAGAAGGTAAATCACCCAAATTGCCCGCTACAAGCCTCATTTTCAATGCCAATTTAATGGATGGAACGGGGACAGCGGTACGTCGTGCTTCGGTACGGATAAAGGACAACAAAATTTGGGAAATCGGTGATTTAGAACCCTTTCCCAACGAACCGGTTACTGATGCCGACGGCTTGACGTTGGCTCCGGGATTTATTGATGCCCACAGTCACCACTTTGGCGGCTTGGAGGCGCATCCGGGGGCGGAGGCTCTTGTCAGTCAGGGGATTACTACCATTGTGATTGGACAGGATGGCAGCAGTTACCCCATTGATACAATCCGAAACAGAATGGCAAAGCGACCTGTCGCTGTCAATGTAGCTACCTACACCGGGCATTCTACCCTGCGCGCCAAAGCAATGGGAGCTAAAAGTCTGTTCCGTACGGCCAAGCCCGAAGAGATTGAGAAAATGAAAACGGAGTTAAAAACTGAGATGGGCAAAGGTTCTTTGGGATTGGCAACGGGTTTGGAATACGAATCGGCCTTTTTTTCCAATCGCGATGAAGTGTTGCAATTAGCCAAAGTGGCCGCTGAATCAGGGGGACGATATATCAGCCATATCCGCAGTGAAGACATTGGACTGGAGGAAGCACTGGACGAAATTATTGACATTGGCCGACAAGCCAAGATGCCCGTGCAGGTATCGCATATCAAGATTGCCAAACGCGATCAGTGGGGGCGCTCACCTGAAGTGTTGACAAAATTACAGAAAGCCCGTTCGGAAGGAATTAATATTACTGCCGACTGCTACCCGTATGATTTTTGGAATTCAACGTTACGGGTGCTTTTCCCCAAACGCGATTATACCAATTCGGAAAGTGCCGAATTTGCCGTCAATCAGTTGTTTGACCCGGCCGGTTCGGTCTTGGTACGGTTTGCTCCCAATCCGAATTATGCGGGTAAAACCATTTCAGAAATTTCAAAAATGAGGAACGAAAAGCCTGCTCAAACCCTCATGGCTTTGATTGCTTTGGCAGGTGATTTTGAGAATAAAAATCCTGATTATAAGGGTAGTATCGAGACCATCATGGGGAAATCTATGAGTGAAACCGACGTATCCGCTTTTCTGGCCTGGCCATATACGGGTATTTGCTCGGATGGCGGCTGGGGGGGGCACCCCCGTGGCTATGGGGCGTTTACTCGGGTTCTTGGAAATTATGTAAGAACAACCAAAACCCTGACCTTGGAAACGGCTGTTTACAAGATGACCGCTCTCACTGCGGAAAGCGTAGGCTTGCCGAATCGGGGACTGATAAAAACGGGTTATTTTGCTGATTTGGTACTTTTTAATCCCAACACTGTAAAAGATAATGCCAATATTCAGAACTCAACGGCACTATCGTCCGGCATTGAAAAAGTATGGGTTAACGGGCAATTGGTGTATGAATCACAAAAGTCGACAGGAAACTATTCGGGGGTATTTATAAGCCCTCTAACCCCCAATGGGGGGAACTGAGACAGTGATTGGTAAAAGAGTTTAGATCAAAAATATGGAATATAAGGAAACAGGTAATTCCCCCATTGGGGGCAAGGGGGCTGTCATTCTCACAAACGGCTTACTCGTTACTAACGACGCCAAAACGGCACACGGGCTTATCAGAGGTACAGAGCGCTATGAAATTGTAGGGGTGATAGACCCGCCGACTGCCGGACAAGACGCAGGGGTTGTATTGGATGGAAAACATCGCGACATTCCGATTTTTTCGAGTTTGACAGAATCACTTGAAAAATTACTATCGGTTGAATATTTGATTATCGGCGTGGCAACGGTTGGCGGGGTGTTGCCTGCGGATATGTTGGAGATTATAAAAGAGGCGATTCAGAAAGGGATTTCCATTGTGAACGGCTTGCATGAATATGTATCCGAAAAACCGGAAATAGTGGCTTTGGCCGAACAACATAACGTCGAGTTAGTAGATGTACGCAAGCCTAAATCACGCAAAGACCTCCATTTTTGGACGGGAGAGATATATGACGTAAAAGCACCCATTATTGCCGTTATCGGCATGGACTGTGCTTTAGGCAAACGAACTACTGCCCGTATGGTACGTCAGGCCTGCGAAGAGGAAGGGATCAATGCACAAATGATTTATACGGGCCAAACGGGATGGTTGCAGGGCGGTAAATACGGGTTTATTTTTGACTCAACGCTCAATGATTTTGTGTCAGGTGAGGTGGAACACGCCATTGTATCTTGTTGGAAAGAAACGAAGGCGGAGGTAATTTTGATAGAAGGTCAATCATCGTTGCGCAACCCGAGCGGCCCCTGCGGGTTGGAATTTTTGATTTCAGGGCAGGCCAAACACGTGATTTTGGTACATGCCCCCAAACGTGAATATTTTGACAATGAACCACATTGGGGAAAAATACCGAGTGTAGAATCAGAAATCGAAATCATTGAAAAGTTCGGTTCGAAAGTGATTGCCCTGGCGCTTAATACCGAAGATTGCAGCGAGCAGGAAGCGTTTGACTATCAGCGATATTACGAAAATAAATTACAGATTCCCGTGCTGTTGCCTTTGGAGGAAGGAGTGAGAAAATTGATGCCTGTGCTTAAAGGTTTATAACGCGTTTTAGTGATGATGAAAATCAAAAATATTCATTCCTATCGCAGAAATTTGGCGCTGAGTAAGCCTTATAGCATTGCCGGTTATACCTTTTCGGAGGCAGAAAATGTGTTTTTGGAAGTAGAATTAGAAAATGGCATTGTCGGGAAGGGAGCGGCAAGCCCGGCCGAAGAGGTAGTGGGCGAAACCTGTGAGCAAACGTTACTGAATTTACAAACGGATTTTTTTCAAGACCTGATCGGGCGCGACATACGACATTTCAGGCAGTTGATCTACGAAACAAATCAGGCATTCCCCAATCTGCCGGGCACGCAGGCCGCGTTGGATATTGCCCTGCACGATGCCTTCGGGCAGTTTTTGGGAATTCCTGTGGTGGAATTTTACGGTCAAAAATTCAAGTCCCTGCCTACTTCTGTGACTATCGGAATCATGAGCGTAACCGACACTTTAGAAGAAGCCGAAGCGTATGCTAAACTGGGTTTTAAAGTGCTGAAAGTAAAAACGGGTGAAAATTGGGAGGAGGATGCGGAGCGAATTTTGAAGTTGTACGAGCGGTTTGGCCAACGATTTAAAATTCGGGTAGATGCCAATCAAGGCTATGAGTTGGAAGAATTGAAACACTTTTTAAAAGCGGTAGATAAGGTTGATTTAGAATTGATAGAGCAGCCTTTGTTGGTTGGAAAAGAACAGGAATTGCTGAAACTGAATGAACAGGCTCGAAAACGAATTGTGGCTGATGAGTCACTGAAAGATGCCCGCTTTGCTCTTCGCTTTTCTCAAGAACCGCAGCCATTTGGTGTCTTTAATATCAAACTGATGAAATGCGGTGGGATTTTGAACGCGCTGGAAATCGCTGATATTGCCAAAAATGCCGACATTGCTCTTTTTTGGGGGTGCAACGATGAAAGTATCATTAGCATCACTGCGGCTTTGCATGCGGCTTTTGCCTGTCCCAATACCAAATACTTGGATTTGGACGGCAGTTTTGACTTGGCCGAAGACGTAGTTAAGGGCGGATTTATCTTGGAAGACGGAAATTTAAAATTGAACGGAAAAGCAGGTTTAGGCTTGACAGTAATGGATTAAATAAATGAATTGCTTGAAAATGAAATCAATACATTTGATGCTGACGAAAGTGATGCTGTTGATAGGCTTTTTTACGCCTTGTGCCCATGCTCAAAAAGTAAGTTTTCCGGAGGCTTGCCTTGGTCGTTGGACGGGCATGATGTATATGTACAAACACGGTACCTTGCGGGACAGCGTTTCGGTGCGGCTCACGGTGACCAAACATACGGACGCTGATGCGTGGGGCTGGAAAACCGAATACCTTTCAGCCCGGCGTCCCGCCGTAAAAGACTATGTATTGCGCCTGAAAGATGCAACCAAAAATCTGTACGTGACCGATGAAGGAGGAGGGTTGGCATTGACTGATTATTTGGTGGGCAACAAACTGTACAGTGTGTTTGAGACCGGGGGTTTTTTACTTACGTCTTCGTATGAACTTATCGGGGATTTGCTGATTTTTGAAGTTACTTCCGGTAAAAAAGAAACGGTTAACCATCCCGAAGTAGTTACCTATTCGACCGATAATCTGCAACGAGTGGTTTTCAGTCACGAAAAATAAAGCGCTTACCGTAACAAAATAATTAGCGCTGCGCCCGCTACCATCACGGCAGCTCCCGCAAGTTTGCGCCAAAGGTTGGTTTCCTGAAAAAAATGAACGCCGAAAAATACGCTGATTAAGGCAGAAATCTGAAACAAAGCCAAGGCATAGCTGACCTCAATTCCTTCAAAGGCGTAATTGGTGGAAAGTTGCATCAATCCTGCCGACAGTCCCAACGCTAAAAAATACCATTTGTACGTTTTTATGAGGGGCCATTGCGTTTGTAAGGACATGCTTTTTTGAATGAGCAATAATGCGACTGCTGAGAATAAAAACCCGCCGATACACCACGATACAAAAGCAAGCTCCACGTTGGTAGCCGTAATGATTTTCTTCAAAAATAATGCTTCAATTGCCGAAAAAAACAAAGCAGCAAAACGATACTGAACCTCCGGTTGTCGAAAAAGCGACCAACTGAAGCTTTGAGAACCGGAAGCTTGGCTTAGTACAAAATAACTGCCGGCAATGATCAACAGCATGCCTGCCAAGCCCCACGTATTGGGGACCTCTCCCAATAGGAAAAAACCGAAAATAAGACTGACCAATGATTTGTACGCATTGATCGGCCCTAAAACCGATAGATCGCCGTGTTGCAGCGATTTCACCAAAAAGTAATTGCCGGCTACATTCAGCAGATTGAAAATGATCGAATAGTACCAAAAGGAGAATGGGAGAGAAGCCGGAGGAAAAAGTAACAAATAAAGGACACATCCCAAGCTCAAAATGCCGTAGGTGCTCGTAATGACAAAAAGAGGATTGGCTTGGCGCCGGGTTAGGTATTTTTGGAAAACATTGGATAATGGGTTTACCAAAATCCTAATCCCGATCGCCAAAGTTGTAGTAGTTAAGATGAACGAAAGCATTTGATTGGGATTCTTCACTATCGTTCAGAATGACAAAAGTCATCTGTAACTACGTCAATTTCAAATTTGTAGGGTCCCATGAGATCACTTTTCTCTCGAAGTAACTTTTATTGCAAGCCAGTACCGGTGCGGCGGCGCGGAAGCCGAACAAGGGATCTTCGATAATGGGCTTGTTGGAAAGGATACCGTCAAAGAAACGGGAAAAGTGGTTTTTATGGGCATCGTCGCCTTGAGGGGCTTCAAATTTTACTTCTTTCACCGGTTCGGGGGTGCGGGTCTCGGGCGGATATTTGGCATCGTAGCCGGTTAAGTATTCTTTTTGTTGGGCATCCGTAAAGGTTCCCCAACTTTCGCCGTTGCCATAGCCCGGGGCGGTGGGTAATTTGCGTTTGGTAAGCGTCAAAGATTCACCACTGAAACTGATTTCACCCTCATTTCCAACGATACGAGTCACATTTTTAATAGAGCCGGCGTTTGCAAAGTTGACCCGAAGTACCATTTGGAAAGGATCAAATTTACCTTGGGCGGGGTATTCCATAGTGGCTACCATGACATCGGGTACATCACGACCGTCTTTCCAGTAGGAGAGTTGCCCCGACGAAAAAACCCGGTTAGGGCCTAACGACCCCGTCACAAAATGAACGCCCGTAATAAGGTGAATGAATAAATCGCCGGCGACGCCGGTGCCGTAATCGCGGTAGTTGCGCCAGCGGAAAAAACGAACGGGGTCAAAGGCCCGTTTGGGAGCATCTCCCAAAAATGTTTCCCAATCAATGGTTTTGGGAGAGGCATCCGTAGGAATGGAATATTGCCAGGCACCGATGGCATTAAAACGGTCGTTGGTCGATTCGATGAAGTTGATCATGCCAATGTCTCCTGCTTCTACCAGCCGTTTGGCTTCCTGAAACACTGCCCCGCTGATGCGCTGACTGCCTATCTGCATTACTTTTCCGGAAGCCTTCGCCGCAGCAATGACGGCCGCGCCTTCTTCGATGTTTTGCACCATCGGTTTTTCGCAGTAGACGTGCTTGCCTTTTTTAAGAGCGGCAATCGAAATGCGGTCGTGCCAATGGTCGGGGGTGACGATGAGTACGGCATCTACATCTTTGCGCTCCAATATCTCGCGATAATCGCGGGTAGTATATACTTGATTCCCAAATACTTCCTTGGCGTGAGCCAATCGTCCGTCATAGAGATCAGCTACGGCCACCAGTTCGCACATTTCCGTTCGTAACGCAGCCCTCGTATCCGAAAAACCCTGAATGCCCATCCCAATGGTAGCGATGCGGACTTTATTATCATTGAGGCCTTTGATAATGTTAAAGGGTTGCACCACAGCGGTGGAGGCGGAGACAGCTCCCAGTTGTTTGACGAAGGTACGGCGATCAGTTTTCATTATTGATTTTATAGAAATGTAATCCATGAGTCGGCACTCATCTTTTTTTGATTGTGGAGTGCTTGAGCCTATGGTCAGATTTTAGTTCTGTTCTCTTGAAAAAGAGAATGCTGTGAGCAATGCGTTTGTAACGCAATTAAAAGTACAAAGACCGATTCTATTCAATCTTACTTTTTCTATTTATTAACTTTTGAATAAGCCACGTAACAAATAAAGCCACAAAGACGAAGGCCACCATAGGAAACAGGAAGGTAAAGATCGAAAAACCCGCAGCAGTAAAATTTTCAGCCGTAGAGACTACCGGATTGGCCACGCCTCCGCTGAATTTTGACGAAGCCAAACGCACCAAACTCGTTCCAACCTGAATGAATCCGGCGGTACTGCCACCCATGATGAGCCCGAGTCCCCACTGCAACATCGGGTTATCTATTTCAATGAAAGAGGTGGTAAGCAGCGTACCGGCAGCCACCGCTGCGGGGGCGGCAATCGTATCCAGCAGGTTATCCACCCACGGAATGTAATATCCGCCGATTTCGAGCACAGTGGCCGTGGCAAGTACCGCTATCGCTGCCCAAGTACCCATCCATTCAAATCCGACATCGACATGGGCCCACCCAAAATGAATGGCAATGCTGCTCAACAACAGCGGCACAAACACCCGAAAACCGCAGCAAGCGGCTAAACCAACGCCTAAACAAAGGCTAAGGAAGATTTCCATGATAAAGAATAACCGTCTTTTATTTACCTTTGATTTGTGTATCCAATCGAAACAAACAATGCGCATTACGAATCTAAAAATAGAAAACTTTAAGCGTTTTACTGATTTATCCATCAGGCAAATTCCTGAATCAGCCAAGTTGGTACTTTTGATTGGTTCCAACGGCTCGGGAAAGTCTTCTGTTTTTGATGCGTTTGATTGGTTGAAGAAAAATAAAAATTTTATTGAAGGATATTTTGGTAATGAGGAGAAGCGGAAAGAGTATTATTTGAAAGATAGTACTATAAGTCCTGTTGTTAGTGTTGAATTGTCAAATGGAGATACTTGGAAAAAAAATGATTTCTATGGCGATTCTCCAAAAGGCTACAAATTTATTGGTAGAAGTAGTATTAGGATTGTACCCTATCTTAATAATCAGTTCAATACTAATGATATAATGGTTGATGAGGATTCCCCATTAAGTTACATTGAGAATGATACAAGGTTTCTTAATGACGTTTATTCTTATATTCAACAAATCAATAATGCCGTTAGAGAGCCTATTTTCAGTGGTCGCTCGGCAGATACCTATCAGATTTTTCAGGATTTTATTGCCCCACTCAATGACTCTTTGATGAATATTTTAGGGGAAGAAGGGCGTACTACGATCCAAATTGCTGAGTTTGAAGATGCCGGGCCTCAGAAAAACGCCAAACTGATTTTTAAAAAAGGGGCGTCAAAAATTAACTATGATTTATTAAGCCACGGAGAAAAGCAAATTGTGATTTTGTTGCTCAATTTTATTGTTCGACGTAAATATTACGAAGATGCGATTATATTCATTGACGAAATGGATTGCCACCTCAATACCTCCATTCAATACCGTCTATTGGAAGAAATTGTAACAAAATGGATTCCTGACAGCGCTCAGTTGTGGACGGCATCCCACGCGCTCGGCTTCATAGATTATGCCCGTAAATCGGAACAGGCCGCCATTATTGACTTTGATTTATTGGACTTTGATTTGCCTCAAACGCTCTTCCCACAGCCCAAAAGCAGTTTGGAAGTCTATGAAATAGCCATTCCAAAAACCGTTTTGTTTGAGTTGATGAAAGACAGAAAACTGATTGTATGCGAAAACCAAAACGACGAATATTATAATTTGCTGCTGCTCCCGGATACTATTTTTGTGGGGGTGAAGGATGCAAGGGATGTTTTTTTGCATATCAAAAGAGATGCCCGTTATCATTCGTTGAGAGACAGGGATTTTTTGAGTGATACCGAAATCCAAAAGATTCAGGAAGAATACCCTAACCATCATATTCTTCGGTATTATGATTTCGAAAATTATCTCTATCACCCACAAAATATTGCCGAAATTGCTCCCGAAAATTTTTCTAAAGAAGTGTATGTAGCGGAAATTGTAACTCAGAAAAACCAAAAATTGAATCGGAAGATTTTGCCGGCGTTAATGGCTTCTCGCCAGAATTATGAAGAATTTAAAACCCATCCTAAATTCAAAGACAAAGAGGTAGATGCGATTGTGGCAGATTTAGAGAGCGACGATTTGGAGCGTTTTTACAAATACTTTGATATGAAAGAGCAATTTGATAAATCTATTTTAGCTCCCTTTAATTTGAAAAAAGAGGATTTAGTACAAACGAATTGGTTTAAACAACAAATTCAATTGGTACTAAATCCCCAAAAATGAGCAGTTACTTAATCTGATACGCCGTTACGGTGTTTTTATAAAAATTGGGGATAAGCACCATTTTCTGATTGGGAATATACCCAAAATCGGCAGTGTTGGTTTGAGGGTCTTTGCTGTCGATGAGTTTCCATACTTTACCGTCGGGTTTCACGTAATAAACTTCACCGTGCCAACACGAAATCAGGTAATCGTTGCCATAACGCAGGATTCCGTCGGCGGTTTTGTTGGTCATGGCCCACGATGTGTATTTTTTGGTGGTGTAGTCCAACTTCCAAAGATTGCCCGTTCCGGCAGAAGCAACAATCATATAGTCTTTTTCGGCAAAAACACCGTTAGGACCCTGCAAATTAGGGTCATCCAAATACAGTTCCATTTTTCCGTCCGTGTAGCGATACAGTTTATGGCCGCGTGAATCGCTTACAAATACTTCGCCCCTTGGACTGACACTCACATCGTTGAGCATGACAGCATTGAGAGCAGGGTGGCGTTTGATGATGTTCCCCGTTTTCATATCAATTTCCACTAAATCTTTCAAGTCAGCTACAAACAGAGAATTACCCAAAATACCCATCCCTTTCGGATCATTGAGACCTCTTGCCCATTTGAGATTAGAGATTTTTCCATCGGTATTCAAAATCGAAATAAAGCCGTCGCCATCCGGGTTTTCTACGTTGACTTTGTTGATATTGGCCACGTATAATAACTGCCGTTGAGGATCATATTGCACTGATTCGGGAGTGCGCAGCAACGTATCCGATTTCCAAAGTTGAGCCAGACTGACAGGGGCGTTGTCTTGGGCATGGGCCGCTGACAAACAGCCGATAATGAGTGCGGAGGTAATAAAAAAAGAAGTTCTCACGGTAAAAATGAGTTAAGATTGACTTATTTTACTTAAAATAAACACTTTATTACCAAAAGCAATGAATCTATTCAAACTACGCAATTCATTTCTATTTACTGCCTGTTGCTTACTGCTGACGGCGAGTGCGTTTGCCCAAAAAAAAGAGAAATTATTTAATGGTAAAGACCTGACCGGCTGGAAAATTTACGGCACAGAAAAATGGTTTGTCGAAAACGGTGAACTGGTCTGTGAAAGCGGCCCGGACAAAGGATACGGGTATTTGGCCACTACAAAAACCTACAAAAACTTTGAGCTTAGTGTTGATTTCAAGCAAGGTGCCAACGGTAACAGCGGCGTTTTTATTCGTTCCAATATCCCCGACGGAAGCACTAAGATCAGCGGTTGGCAAGTGGAAGTAGCGCCGCCAAACCACGATACCGGCGGTATTTATGAGTCCTACGGTCGCGGTTGGATTATTCAAATTCCTGACGAAAAAGAAGGGTTTTTGAAGTTCGGCGAATGGAATACCTTGAAAATCAGAGCCGAAGGCTCACGGGTGCAAACCTGGCTGAACGGTCACGAAATGGTGGATTTAACGGACGAGAAAATCGGTGCCGGGGATGGCTCCATTGCTCTTCAAATTCACGACGGAGGAGGGATCAAAGTCAATTGGAAAAATCTAATTATAAAGCCACTGTAACTATTTTTCGGCTTTTTCGGTTTAGATAAACGCGGGGCTAATTGTTCCCCGCGTTTTTATTTAAAAATTAGTACATGACTTTTGATGCATTACATCTGATTGACCCCATTCGCAAAGCATTGCAAACCGAGGGTTATACCACTCCCACACCGATTCAAGCCGCAGCCATTCCCATTGTTTTGGAGGGAAAAGACCTGTTAGGGTGTGCGCAAACCGGCACGGGAAAAACCGCTGCTTTTGCCATCCCCATTCTGCAATTGTTGGCGGGACGCCAAACTTTCCGTAAAGAAAAACGAACCATCAAGGCACTGATATTAACGCCCACGCGCGAACTGGCGATTCAGATAGGAGAGAGTTTTGCGGCTTACGGGAGCCACACGGGGTTGAAACATACCGTTATATTCGGCGGAGTAAAGCAAGCCCGTCAAACCGATGCCCTCCAAAACGGGGTTGATATTTTGGTAGCTACGCCGGGACGTTTGATTGACCTCATGGCGCAGCGTTTTGTGAGCTTGAAACATCTCGAAATCTTTGTGTTGGATGAGGCCGACCGGATGTTGGATATGGGTTTTGTGCACGACGTGCGCCGCATTATTGCGGTTTTACCGCCTAAACGACAATCGTTGTTTTTCTCGGCGACCATGCCGCCTGAGATTGTAAAATTGGCCGATACGATTTTGGTTAAGCCGGAGAAAGTGGAAGTTACCCCCGTTTCTTCTACGGTTGATTTAATTCAGCAATCGGTGTTTTTTGTGGATAAAGAAAACAAAAACTATCTCTTGCTGCACCTTTTGGAAAATAAAGCCATAGAGACGGCTTTGGTCTTTACCCGTACCAAACACGGGGCGGATAAAGTGGTGAAAGTGCTTTTGAGGCATAATATTAAAGCCGAGGCCATTCACGGCAATAAATCGCAGAATGCCCGTCAAAATGCGCTGAACAATTTCAAGGATAAAACTACACGGGTGCTGGTGGCTACCGATATTGCCGCCCGGGGGATTGACGTAGATGAATTGGCGTATGTGTTCAATTACGAAATTCCGGAGGTTCCCGAAACCTACGTCCACCGCATCGGTCGGACGGGAAGGGCAGGAGCTAAGGGAACGGCTTATTCGTTTTGCGATACCGAAGAAAGAGGTTCGTTGAAAGACATTCAGAAATTAATCAATAAAATCATTCCGGTGGTGGAAGATCATCCTTTCCCGTTGCTTCAAAAACCCGGCAACGAAGCGCCGAAGCCACACAATGCCGCCAAAAAAGCAGGTGCGGGCGGACGACCGTCACGCCCGGCTTCTCATTCGTCAAATCAGCCTAAAGCGCAGAATACAAATGCCGATCGCGGCAAAAAGCCGTGGTTTGCGAAGCGAGGCAGATAAAAAACGCCCCTTCTCGTTTTTAGAGAAGGGGCGTTTTTCTTTGTTTTATCAGGAATAGTTTATTCTCCTATGACAGTAATTTTAAGTTTTCTCTACGCGTTACAAATTGGACACGTCCCCTGTATCAGCAAATTCACTTCTTTGGCGGCAAATCCCTGCGGTAGCTTTAAATTGGGAATGTGAACATCGTCCAAACAGGTAGTTTTTCCACACATTTGGCACTTAAAATGTACGTGGTCGTGGTGGTGATCGTGGTCATGACATATTTCTTTGCAAAGCGCATAGCGCAGCCCTTCTTCGTCCAAAACCTTGTGTATGATGCCTTTATCGACAAAGGTTTTCAGAGTACGATAAATCGTTACTCGGTCATAAAGGTCTTTCAGGCCGTTTTCTAAATCTCCGTGCGATAAGGCCGAATCGCGATGGTACAAAATATCCAAAATGTCTTCCCGGCATCCGGTATGACGCAACTCGTGCAAACGTAATGTATCTTTGGCGAACGTATTCATAAGTGAATCAGTGAGCGATTAAACGTTCTCTGTTCCTGTAAAACTGTTTTAAATACTCCGAAAGTTCTCAACTTTCGATAAGTTATCAAAATTGCAACGCTTAAATTCTGAATTCATGATCAAAATCGGAATCATCAATGTGTCAGACCGTGCCAGTGCGGGTATTTATGAAGACATTCCCGGAAAAGCCATTGTGTCAACCCTTAACGAATATTTGACGAGTGAATGGGAACCCGTCTATCGGGTGATTCCCGATGAACAACACCTGATCAGTCAGGCGTTGGTCGAAATGGCAGACAAAGAGGGTTGTTGTTTGGTAGTGACCAGTGGCGGTACCGGCCCGGCTCCCCGTGATGTGACGCCCGAAGCCACCGAAGCTGTATGCGGGAAAATGATGCCGGGCTTTGGGGAACTGATGCGGCAGGTAAGTTTGCAATATGTACCAACGGCTATCTTATCGCGCCAAACGGCGGGGATTCGCGGGAAAACCCTGATTGTCAACCTTCCCGGTAAGCCCTCTGCGATTCGGCAGTGTTTGGATGCGGTGTTTCCCGCTATTCCTTATTGCATTGATTTAATTGGCGGGCCATTTTTGGAAACGAATGAGTCTGTGATGAAAGTGTTTCGGCCTAAAAGTTAAGCAGTCCCCTGCTGTTGGTTGTGAGGACACAACCAACGGCTTATAAAGTATTCAACGCCTTATTCTTAGTGTCCTTTGTGCTTTACTTTGTGTCCTTTGCGGTTTAAAAATCATATACTTACAAAATAGCCTTAATGATGTTAGAATCAGTATTTCATTGGCTTTAACTTTTAACAATAACCGTTACACTTTTTCCATGACTTCAGAAAAAATAGCTGCTCTTCGGCAGGAAATTGAGACTTACCTTACCACGGGACTGTTACCGTTTTGGGTTGCCCGTACCGTTGACAAAGAAAACGGCGGATTTCTTACGCACTTCGATCAATTTGGGAATGATTCGGGCGAAGATGAAAAATCATTGATTGCCCAGTCGCGCTCCGTGTTTACTTACTCGTCGGTACACCGAGCAGGCTATGGAAATGGTGAATTTGCCGAAATGGCACGGCACGGGGTAGATTATCTGATTGATCACATGTGGGACAACGAATACGGCGGTTTTTACTGGATGACCAATCGCAAGGGCGAAGTAACCATTGACCAAAAAATAGCGTATGGCCTGAGTTTCTGTATATATTCGTTGAGTGAATATACCCTCGCTACGGGCGACCCGCGCGGCCGAGAATACGCCGAAAAAACCTTTGATTTATTACAAAAATACGCCGTTGATACCCATTACGGCGGTTATTTTGAGATGTTCAACCGTGATTGGACGCTCAAAGGGCCCGGTGCTGCCGGAGGCGACCGCAAAACGCTCGACGTACACATGCACCTGATGGAAGCATTTACGACCTTATACGAGTGTACGGGTTTGGAAATTCACCGTCGTAAGTTGTTGGAAACCATTGAATTGCTCGTGTCAAAAATCATGCACCCCGAGTACGGAACGGGGATTCCGCAATTTTGGGCGGATTGGCGCGTAGCTCCGCAAATCAAATTTGACATTGTTTGGGGATGGGATCGCTTTAATCCGGAGGGCCTAAAATCGGCCGCCGAAGACAATACAAGCTACGGACACAATTCAGAGTTTGCTTGGCTGTTGATGCACGCCTTGGATGTGTTGGGACTGCCCTATGACACCTACCGCGACCAAATCACCCAATCGTACACCCATGCCGTAGAAAACGGAGTGGATTGGGAATTGGGCGGGGTGTACGTAGAAGGTTCGCACGCGGGGCAGGTGTACGACAAGGAAAAGGAGTTTTGGCAACAGGCCGAAATGCTCATCGGAATGTTGGACGCCTACCGCTTCCTGAAAGATGAAAAATACTTGCAGGCCTACGAAAATATCCATCGGTTTGTGTTCGACAAAATGATCAATCACGCCCTGGGCGAATGGTGGCCGCTCATGACCCGCGAAGGCGAACCGATTTGGAAACACATGAGTCACTCGTGGAAAATCAACTACCATGATGTTCGTTCGATGGTACAGTCGATTGTGCGATTGGATAAAATTGCAAAGGGAGTGTAAAGGCAATTCAATAGAACACGGATGGAACCGGATGAAACCGCAGATAAATACGGATTTAATTATCCGTTTAAATCAGTAAAATCTGTTTCATCGGTGTTCTATTTTTCTTTTCGCACAAAGCTCCAAACCGCCTTCCCCTCTTCCAAAAATCGGAGCGTTGAGTTCCCTAACTCCCACGTCTGCTGAGAAGGAAGAGAATTAACCTCAAAAACGACTTCGGTAATGCCGTACAAGTCGCTGTAAGACAGATGAATGTGATAGGTTACTTCTTCGCTGTCGGTGAAAGAAAAGCCGGTTTCCGTTGCATTTTTTGCATAGCCAAAGTCCTCTGCAAATTTCTCAAAAGCCCCATATACCGCCGGAGGTGCCCATAAAGTCAGACCGATTACATTGCGTAAAACAGGATTTTCAACGGGCGTAAGGAGGGATTTATAACGGGTTAAAACGGTTTGCCGCGCCGTTAATTCGGATTTCGACAGCACTGCAGTGCCGATTTGGGGCTGCCATTGTTGCAAAAAGCGGGGCAAATACTCCATAGTCCAAACAGCAATAGAACTTTCGAGCGAGAACCCCGCCGGAATCAGCATGTCAAACCAATGGACCTGATTTTCCTGCATGGGGCGGGTGATGGTCAAGCGAGTGGATTGAGGCCATTGTTCCTCTAAAAGTGTAGTTTCTCCTTCCGACTCCAGACCAAAGGCAATGGCTGAGTCGCCTACTTTTCGATTAGATTCAGTAGTGACATCAAAAAACTCGAAGTACGTCTTTTCCCCGTAAAAATACAGGCCGGTATAGCTGCGGTCGGTGCGGCGGGTGGTGCGGATTTCGTTGGGAGCAAACTGATTTCGCATAAAATCACACTGTACGATGGCGTCGAACGTTGGCGCATCCAAGGTGAGGTAAAAGTGGTTAAGGAGTACTTGTAATGAAACCATGCCGGTAACAGTTCCTGCTTATGTTTAGGAAAGGCGTGAATTTACGCGGATTTTCCGGGATTCATCAGTATCATTGGTACGTCTTCGGGTTTTATGAACATAGCTTACCTCTATGAAAAAACGCACCGTCTCCGCCTTTTTTTTTGCTTTCTTTTGCCTGCTATCTGCTTTGCAGGCCCAAAAAGACAAGACATCCCGATTCAAAGCCATTGCTTTTTACACGGCCCAAAACGATAAAGCCCATATCAGCTACGTACACGAAGCCAATCGATGGTTTGCGAAAATGGCTCCTCAGTATCGGTTTACGTACGATTCTACCAACAATTGGAATAATATGAATGCGGCGTTCTTGGCTAATTACCAAGTGGTTATTTTTCTGGATACTCGCCCGGAAACTCCTGAGCAACGGGCTGCCTTCCAAAAATACATGGACAACGGCGGTGCGTGGCTTGGCTTTCACTTTGCGGCCTTTGCGCTGACCCCTTCCAAATACAATCAGGATTGGGATTGGTACCACCAACAATTCATCGGGGCGGGGCAATACAAGAGCAATACGTGGCGACCGACTTCGGCGATCTTACGGGTCGAAACTAAAACTCATCCTGCCACCAAGCGTTTACCGACTACCTTCAAATCGACCCCGAATGAGTGGTATCGGTGGGAAAATGACTTACGTACCAACCCCGATATTTCCATTTTGGTGTCTATTGATTCGACGAGTTTTCCTCTTGGAACGGGGCCAAAGCCCCACGAAATATGGCACAGCGGCTACTATCCCGTGGTGTGGACCAACAAAAAGTACAAAATGCTCTACGTCAATATGGGGCACAATGACATAGATTACGCCAATAAAACCGATAAAGAACTGTCGTTTACTTTTGAAAGTGAAGATCAGAACCGACTCATTATCAATAGCCTTTTGTGGTTGGGAACAAAAAAGTAGAACCGTAAAATTTGGCGGCTTTACTTTACCACTAACTTTTGAACCAAAACTTCCTCTCGCTGTTCAAAAATGATAATGTAAACCCCTTCAGGAATGGAAGACAGCGTAGTTTTTATGGTATGCGTTCCGGTGGGAAACAACTCATTGGCCAATAGCCGAACTGTTTCTCCTTCTAAATTAATCATTTTTAAATGGACTTTAGCGGGAAGCTTCAACTTAAACTCTACTGTTACATTTTCGGTAGCCGGGTTAGGAAAAACTTTGAAATAACTGCTGTTGGGCTCTTCTTCAATGCCCGTAATGAGCGGTGTAGCGTCCACACTTTTCAAAATCCAATTATCGGCATCTAACGTGACCGTTTCCGGCTTTCCTTTGACGTCAATGTTAAAATATTGTTCGGCTTGGTTATTAAATACAATAGCCGTCGTGTCTTTCACCGATGTTTTGATCTGAATCGGAATCGGCATGGTAAAAAAGGTGGGCTCGGCGGTACGGGCACTTTGCCTGACGGTCAGGTTGATACGATACACGTTATTAGTCTTGGCTTCATACGTCCAACCGTAGCTATACGTGGGGAAACCCTCTCCGTAGATCCATTCTTTGAAAAAATAGTCTAATTTTTGTCCCATGACGGCTTCGGCCACACTCTGAAAATCTTCCGTAGTGGCATTGGAGTAGGCATATTTTGAAGCGGCGTAGGTTCGCAGAATTTGAAAAAACTTATCGTCACCCACGATACCGCGCAGCATGTGCAATACAACGGAACCCTTGGCGTATGTCCGATTGCTGTTGAAAATTTCGCTCGAATTGGCCGTATTTCGCACATAGATCGAGCCTGCAGCACTTTTAGCTCTTGTCATTTGGGATTGAATCAGGGCATTGTAGGCCGTTTTACCACCCGTATACTCCTGCCAAACGGCTTCCCCGTAAGAAGCAAAGCCTTCATTGAGCCAAATATGCTCCCACGATTGACAGGTGATTTTGTCGCCGAACCACTGATGGGCCAATTCGTGCGCGATGAGACTTTGGCCGTAACTGCCCAGAGAGGTGCACGTTTGGTGCTCCATACCACCCCCGAAACCGCACTCGGCATGACCGTATTTCTCTTTCAGAAAAGGATAAGGGCCGAATTTTTCCGAAAAGACTGTCAGCATCGTAACGGTCTGATCCAAGTTTTGTTTATTGGCGGCCAAGTTGTCGGGCTGTATGTAGTGGCTCACCAACATCGAGTCGGCAGCACTGTATTTGAAGTATTGGTTGTATTGTGTATAGTTGCTGCAGGCAATTGATATCAGATAAGGGGCAATCGGATAGCGGTTTTTCCAGCGATACGTTTTGGTATTGTTGGCATTAGTACTCACATTTTGCAGAACGCCGTTAGACACCGATACAAAATAGTCGGGGGCGGTAATCCATACGTCCGACGAATCGGCTTTGTCGGCGGGATTGTCTTTGCTCGGAAACCAATCTCGGCTTCCGTACGGTTCGCTCAAACTCCAGATAGCCTGCGATTTGTTTTGATTAATAGTACCGAAGGAAAAAGAGCCGTTGGCGAGCGGGGTGCCTTGATAATAAACGTTGACAGAGGCAGTTTGGTTGGCCGTTAACGCTTGGGGGAAAGTAAGATCCAGACGATTGTTGGCATGCGTAAAGGTCAGCCGTTTGCCGGCCGCTTTGACCGAATCTACTTTTAAATTGGAACTTAGATCCAAAAAGCAATTGGAGACGTTGGCTTTGGGTTTAAAGTGAATCAATACATCTCCGATCAGGTATTTAGGCGTATAGGTGAGCGCTAAGTTGAGACGATAATAAGTGACATCTACGTTCTCATCGCCCGGATACGCCAGGCGATACCGCGAACTCTGAAACAATTTACCGAAATACCGACTTTTGGCTTCGGCACAGGGCAAACTGCCGTCTTCCTGCCCCAAAGCAAAGAAAGAAACAAGCCATAGAATCATCGGTAACTTTGTTGTTTTCATAGCTGATTGTGTGCGATATATACTAAAACGACAAACCTCGCTGTACATTGTTGCCTTAATTTTGGGGAGTAAATCGCTTGATTTTTCCGCTGTAATGGTCCAAAATGTACAACTCTCCATTGGCATCTTCGCCAAAGGCAGATACTGACCCGCCTTCATCGGTTAATAACTGATTCCCGGTTTTTTGGGAACCTTCCGTCGTCAACGCCCAAATATGACCGTTACTGTAGTCAGCAAAGATATATTTGCCCTTAAGGAAAGGCGCGCGCTTGCCCCGATAAACATACCCACCCGTGACGGAAACCCCGTCACTGCGCGGGTATTGATGAATGGGGTCTGTCAAATTCCCTTTATCGCAGTCGTTTCGGGGATTATAGCAACGATTGGCTTCTTTCAGGCGCCATCCGTAATTGCCGCCCTTCGTAACTATGTCAATTTCTTCAAACTCATTTTGTCCGACATCTCCTGCCCATAACCGGCCCTGCGAATCGAAACTGAATCGCCACGGATTGCGCAGTCCGTACGCGTAGATTTCTTCCCGAAAGCCGTCATTATTTCCGACGTAGGGGTTGTCGGCGGGAATGCCGTAGTGCCCTTTGTCTGCTTGATTGACGTCGATTCGCAGTATTTTGCCTAAGAGTGAACTTCTGTTTTGGGCATAGTTGTGTTGGTCGCCCCAAGCGCCGCCATCACCCAGGGAGATGTAAAGATAGCCGTCGGGACCGAAGGCCAATTTACCGCCGTTGTGGTTGTCGTAAGGTTGGGATATTTTCATTAGAACCATTTCCGAGGAAGGGTCCGCAACCACCGCACCCGACGAGGCGGCTTTATAGCGTGCTATAATGGTTTCTAAGGGTTTGCGTTTGGTATAATTGACGTAGAAATAGCCGTTTTGCTTAAAGTCGGGGTGAAACGCCAAGCCCAATAAGCCCATTTCTCCTTCGGAAGATACCTTATTTTTAATGTCTAAATAAACACCTGCGGATTTTGTCGAAGCCGAATTTTCAAATACCCGAATCCTGCCCTCCTGTTCTAAGACAAAAACTCGATTGCTGCCGTCACGGGCGTGAGTGAATTCCACGGGGCGAGTAAATGATAGGTTCGGAAAGGCATTTTCCAATGAAATGATAGCTGTGGTTTTGGGCAATAGGGATTCGGAGCGGTAGGCCATCAGGACGACCAGAACAACTGTGCCGATAAGGGAAGTGAAAGCGATAGCTGTTATTTTTTTCGAATGCTTCATGACGGTATTTGGTTGCGGTTTACGAACGGAATTCAGGGGTGATTTTTCAAAGTTATGGTTTTTTGACAGGAGTGAAAAGCAGAAAAAGGGCGGATAGTCTACGTATCAAGGGTGTTTCTCCCAAAATAGCGAAACGGTATATTAAAACCCGAAACTATGCTTACTTTTGACATGACATTGACGTTAAGAAAACAACTCATATAAATATACTGATTAAGAATGGCCGGGATACATACCGTATTAATTGTGGATGATGATACAGAGGATCAGGAATTATTAAAAGAAGCCATCAAAGAAGCAGATGAATCGGTAAAATGTCTAAGTGCGCAAAACGGTGAAGAGGCATTGGAGGTGTTGCATTCATTTCTTCATAAATTACCTCAATTGATTTTTCTTGATTTGAATATGCCGCGAATGAACGGAAAAACATTACTCGGCAAGTTGAAACAACTTGAAGTAATGAAAGATATTCCGATTGTGATTTATACGACCTCAAAACTCCGATCCGATATTGACGACAGCTTGCAACTGGGGGCGTTGCAGTTTATTACTAAGCCGAATTCCTTTGAAGAAATTGTTCAAATTGCAAAGAATGTATTGAGGCATCCCTGAATTTGCCGGATTTCCTGCCGGGTACCGTAGGGGTCTATCAAATCACCGCAAATCAGCAAACAGTCTCTCTTCGCCCGCCGGATAAGCCGTTGGGTCTCTTTGGCGTCTTTGTCTTCCGCAGGGTGATGCAGAATGGCAACGTCGGCCCCTTCGCGGGCAAAATGCAGGGCAACGGCTTTCCCGATGCCGCTATCCGTAATCAACGCGACTTTGTATGTTAATTTGCCGGGACCCTGATTATTATCTCGGATATAAATCATTCGGGAAGTCGTTTCGTTGCGAATACCCGGGCGGTGTTTCGGGTCGGTGGCAGATGAGTTCATAATATAGCGAATAATTGGGATTAACGTCGTTTTTTTCGCTTGCCGGAATGGCTTGACCCTCGTCGGGAAATCGCCTGCAGTCACTGTTTGACCAATTTTTTGGGTACTTTTTCCTTCGATTGTACCGATTTTTTACCCATTTCTACCTCTACTTCTTTAACGGTAATGGCGTAGTCATTGGGGTGGATAGCCGAGCCGAATTTGACGGCGTAGGCTTTTGTAAATTCTGCTCCGAAATAGAGAATTAAGGAAGAGTAATAGACCCAAACCAGCAAGATTGCCAAGGAACCCGCCGCTCCGTAGGTACTCCCGATTTCGGTTTGACTGATGTAAAAGGAGATGCCGAATTTTCCGACCATGAATAAAACGGCGGTCAGCATGGCTCCTGTCAACACATCTTTCCACTTGATCTTAGCATCGGGTAATACTTTAAAAATAACCCCGAACAGGGTGGAGATGACAATAAACGTAATGACTTGATTTAAGATGTAGAAAAGGACCTGCGTTACTTCAGGAAACACCGATTGCAGGCGGTCGCTGAAACCGTCTAAGACGGTGGTGATAGCCAACGAAACCAACAGCAAAAAGCCGAGACTGATAATGACCGAAAAAGATAAAAAACGATTTTGGATAATTTTCAGCCAATTCTTTTTCGGCTTGGCTTTGATCCCCCAAATAACGTTGATAGAATCCTGGATTTCGGCAAACACACTTGTAGCCCCCAATAAAAGCGTACCGAAACCGACAATAGCCGCCATCGTGCTTTTATTGCTGATGGCTGCTTTTTGGATGATTACCTGTAGTTGCAGGGCTGTATCTTCCCCCAAAAAATTATTCAATTGCCTGTATATTTCTCCCTGAACGGCTTCTCGCCCCAAAAAAATACCGCAAAGTGAAATAATGACCACTAAAAGCGGGCCTAAGGAAAAAACAGTATAATAAGCCAAAGAACCGCCTAATTTAGTGACTTTGTCCTCCGAAAACCCGGTGAAAGAGTCTTTAAGAATTTCCCATAGCTTCTTCATCATAACAGTGTTTGTTTTTCAGGAAAAAAAATAAAAAAGTGTGCCACACTTTTAGCCTTCGGAAGGTAAACAGTGGAAAAAGTCAAGTTTGGGCGTGTCCATATTGGTACAGGCAACTGTCCGTTTTTGGACAGAAAGGTGAAGGGAAAACCTTTCCCGGACGGAAATAGCCGCTTTTTTGTGGCCGGCACAGGATTTGATTTGCATAATTATAACTAATCATTTCTGTTCGCTAATCCAATGAAAAGAACTTTTCTGGGTGAATTTGAAGAA
Organism: Spirosomataceae bacterium; assembly: GCA_046329125.1. Classification (GTDB taxonomy): domain Bacteria; phylum Bacteroidota; class Bacteroidia; order Cytophagales; family Spirosomataceae; genus Runella. The sequence goes on from JAXLVD010000001.1 coordinate 663,385, forward strand.
ATTGTTTTACTGGTGGTTGCCGGCTGTACGGATGAAGCCTACGGTGTTATCATTTGGGAGCAATTGCAACAACAAACGGGGCGCAGTATTACCATCAGTGCCGTACATGCCACCCTGTATCGTTTGGAAGAAAAAGGCTTTCTCAGCTCGCAAATGGGAGGAGCCACGGCCGAACGCGGCGGACGACGCAAACGCTTTTTTACTGTCACGACTTTAGGCAGCAGGGCATTACAGGAAATTCAGGCCATGCGTGACCAATTGTGGCAAGCCATTCCGCAGGGAAAATTGCAATTGATCGGACAATAATTAAATGCTTTTAAGTATGGCTACTCACAATGAGCCACCCAAGCCACCCCGCTGGCCCGACCGCTTATTGGACCGGTTTGTGGCACCTCATTTACGGGAAGATTTGCAGGGCGACCTGTACGAGATCTTCCGAAAGCGGGCGGAGCAGGTCGGCCCGGCCCGCGCCAAACGGGAGTACACGTGGGCCGTGTTGCATTACCTGACGCCCTTTTTCTTTAAACGACAACCCGAAATTTATCCTCAACCTTATTTTCTGACTTTAGCCATGATACGTAATTATGTAAAAATCGCTTTTCGAAACCTCTCCAAAAGCAAGGGGTATTCTTTCATTAATGTTGCCGGTCTGGCAGCAGGAATGGCATGTACCATTGTGCTGTTTTTAGTAATCAAACACGAAACCGGCTACGATCAAAATCACACCAACGGAAATCGGATTTATCGGGTAGAAACCGAGAATAAGAAAGAGAAACAGACTTACCCCGGTACTTACACCGGCATGGTCAATGCGTTGCATACCGACGTTCCCGAGATCGAATCGGTAGTCCCGCTGTTTAAGGTGTGGGGTAAGACCTTTTCCGTTCCCGCTTCCGACAAACGCTTTAAAGAATCTTTTGTATTTGCCGGCAACGAACTGTTCCATCTGCTTGACTATCAATGGGTGGCCGGCGATGATCGTACCGTATTGTCGCAACCGAATACCGTTGTGTTGAGTCGGGCCTATGCCGAAAAGTATTTCGGTACCACGGATGTGATCGGTAAAACGCTTCAATTGGACAATAAACAGGAGTTACAAGTGGTCGGGGTTGTGGAAAATTATCCCACGACCACCGGTTTCCCTTTTAATATTTTAGTTTCATTCCCGACCATTAAGAATACTGACCCCGGTTTTGACCTCAATAAATGGAACGGTTGGGGGGACAATTTTCAGGTGTACGTATTGCTGAAAAACGGCATTCGTCCCGAGCAATTGACCCAACGATTTTCAACGATTGTGTTAAAATACATGGGTAAAGAAGCACTGCCGGACAAACGCTTTTTTTTAAACCCTTTATCTCAGCTTCATTACGACAGAAACCTCAGCGGCCGAACGGCAAATATTGAACTGCTCAAAACGCTTTCGTTCATCGGTTTCTTTGTCTTGCTTATTGCCTGTTTTAATTTCATTAATTTAACCACCGCTCAAGCCTTCAAACGGGCAAAAGAGGTGGGCATCCGCAAGGCCGTGGGCAGCAATCGCCTGTCGTTGGTATATCAGTTTTTGACGGAAGCCGGCTTGATCACATTTTTTGCGGTCCTGATCGCCGTGCTGATCGCCCAACTTTCTCTGCCGTTCGTGAGCGATACTTTGGCAGTTCCCCTTACGGCCTCTGACCTGTTTACTTGGCAAACGGGAGTATTTGTGGCAGGGTTGATGGGTATAACTGTGTTATTGTCGGGTATTTATCCGGCCTTTCGCCTGTCAGGTATGGCTCCGATTTGGGCGCTGAAAAACAATCCGTTTGCGCAGGGAAAACCGCTGTTTACGTTGCGGCAGGGATTGGTGGTTGTTCAGTTTACTATCTCTTTGATTTTGATCAGCAGTGCCTTACTCATCAATCGCCAATTGGTTTTTTTTCGAAATGCAGACTTAGGGTTTAATAAATCGGCCATCGTCACGGTAGGGTTGCCCAACAACAGCCCCGCAAAACTGCAACTGTTGCGTCATCGCCTTACAGCCTCTCCGCAGATCAAAGAGGTGAGTTTCTCCTTCAACAGCGCTTCGGCAGAAAGCAATTGGATGCAGAATATGGAGTATCGAAAAAAGGAGAAAGCCGTACCGATCAAAACACAAATGAAAATGGCCGATTCTCATTTTCTGACTACTTACGGTATTCAATTACTGGCCGGAGAAAACCTTCGTGACAGTGACACTTCATCCACTTCCTTCAAAGTCATTGCCAACGAAATATTTCTGGATCGAATGGGTATCAGTCGGCCCGCAGATGCCATCGGACAGAAAGTGTATTACGGTGACGGACAGGAGTTTGCTACCATTGTAGGAGTTATGAAAAACTTCCACGTCAACTCATTACACCAGAAAATCGACCCGACCGTCCTTCAAGTAATACCTAATAATTTTTATCAGGCAGGCATCAAATTGCCAAGCGAAAAGCTTGAAACTATGCAGGCGGCTTTGGCACACATTGAAAAGGCTTGGACAGCCACGTATCCGGAGCACGTTTTTGAGTATCATTTTCTGGATGAATCGCTGGCGCAGGCGTATGAATCAGAAACACGAACTTCAAAACTCATTCAGGTATCCACTTTTCTGGCCGTTCTGATCGCGTGTTTCGGGTTGTTTGGCTTGGCTACCTTTACGGCTGAACAACGTACCAAAGAGATCGGAGTGCGTAAAGTATTGGGAGCATCCGTGCTCCATGTTTGGGGGTTATTGTCGAAAGAGTTTGTGTATTTGGTACTGATAGCTTTCCTCATTGCGACCCCTATTGCCTACTATTTCCTTGAAGATTGGTTGACCAAATACGAGTTTCGTACGGATTTGTCGTGGTGGATATTTGCTTTGGCAGGTCTGGGTGCGTTGCTGATTACGTTAATGACAGTGAGTTATCAAAGTATCAAAGCGGCGCTGTTGAATCCGGTAAAATCACTGCGCAGCGAATAGAACTAAGTGTAAAGGGGAAGGTGCAGCGTATAAAGTATCGGGTCACCTCCACCCTTACATTTTCTTCTGTCACCTTCAAACTCTTTTTCGGATGATGAATCAGAATACACCGCCGCGTTGGGCTGACCGCTTGTTGGAACGGTTTGTGGCGCCTCACTTACGGGAAGATTTGCAGGGTGACCTGTACGAGATCTTTCAAAAAAGAGTGGAGTCGGTCGGCGTATCCCGCGCCAAACGGGAATACGCTTGGGCAGTACTGCATTATCTGACCCCTTTTTTCTTTAAACGACAACCTGATAAATATCCTCCCTATTTTTTACTCAGCCCTGATATGATACGTAACTATTTTAAGATCGCCCGGCGCAATTTGGCCGCCAACAAAGCCTTTGCAGGTATCAACATTTTGGGCCTGTCCGTTGGGCTTGCCTGTTTTATGCTGATTGCTGTGTTTGTGTATGATGAATTGAATTATGATACGTATGCGGCCAATGCGCAGCATATTTACCGCGTCAATGTTTTAGTGACGGGCAATGGTGATGTGGCTGTTTACCCCCACGTCGATGCGGCGGTCGGGGAGGGGATGAAAAATGCTTTCCCTGAGGTAAAATCCTCTGCCCGTCTTTTATCGGTCAGTGATTTTGTCAAATACGGTGACAAACAATTTAAAGAAGAACACCTTGCCTTTGCCGATCTGAATTTCCTGTCCCTGTTTTCGATTTCTTTTGTGGAAGGAAAAGCCTCGGATGCGTTGGAGCAGCCTAACACCATGGTCATCACTGCTGATCTGGCCAAAAAATACTTCGGGGATGAAAATCCGTTGGGCAAATCACTGGCCATCGGTACTCAAAAAACAGCCTATAAAGTGACCGGAATTATCAACAAACTTCCCGATAACTCTCATTTCCACTTTGATGCCTTTTTGAGCCTTGCTACGTTTCACCTAACCAATCCTACCTGGAGCAATGTGGGGTATTATACTTATTTGGAACTGAATGACAACGCCGACCCTAAAAAGTTGGAAGCGAAGTTTCCGCAATTGGTGGCCAAATACGTGGTGCCGGAAGTGCAGCGGGATATGGGAGTGAGCCTCGCTGAAGCACAAAAATCGATCAATACGTTTCGCTTTGCCTTACAGCCCCTGACCGATATTCATTTGTATTCCAACACCAAATACGAATTGGAACCCAACGGAGACATCCAGTACGTGTATATTTTCTCCGTACTGGCATTTTTTATATTGCTGCTGGCCTGTGCCAATTTTACCAACCTTTCTACGGCCTACGCGGCCCGGCGTTCTCGGGAAGTCGGTATTCGCAAAGTGATGGGGTCAGTCAAAAAACACCTTGTTTTCCAATTTTTGGCAGAGTCTGTGCTGTTGACTTTTTTTGCCATGGCGGTGGCCTATCTGTTGATCTTTCTGTTGTTGCCTTCCTTCAATCAAATTGCCGATAAGCACACCGCATTCAGCTTTTTTTTGGATTATCGTGTGTTGCTTGCTTTGTTTTTCGTTAGCTTTTTGGCCGGTATCATTGCCGGTATCTATCCGGCCTTTTTTCTGTCATCGTTCGATATTTTAAGGAATCTGAAAGGTTCCTTCGCAGCACCGAGAACGCAAAAAAAATCGCTGCACGGCGGTTTGATCGTGTTTCAGTTCGCCATTTCTACCGTGTTGATCATCTCTACCATCGTTGTCAATCGGCAACTGCATTTTATGCAGAATAAAAAATTGGGCTACGACAAGGATCAACTTCTGTTTTTGCCGGATACGAGAGCGTTGGCGAAAAATCAAGTTGCTTTTCAGCATCGGTTATTACAGCATAAAAATGTGGTCTCGGCCGGCATATCGAGAAACGTGCCGATCGGTCATATCATAGACGGTACGCAGATATACCCTAAAAATGAGACCGGCAACGGCACCGAAATTCACACCGATATTTTTCACGTTGATTATGATTACTTACGGACGCTGGGCCTGCAAATTGTGCAGGGAAGAGATTTTTCAAAGGAGTTTGCTACGGATTCTTCGGGGGTCATTATCAACGAATCGGCCGTGCGTGAACTGGGATGGAATGGGCTGAATCCCATCGGCAGATCCATTGTGCGTTCGGGACAAGCCGAATTGAAGGTGATCGGCGTAGTCAAAGACTTTAATTATGCTTCGGTAAAACAAAAGATCGCCCCGTTGATGATGCTGCTCGGTAACAACGGCGGCGGATTGGTGCTGAAGATAAAAACCGACAACATCCCGCATTTTTTGGCCGACCTAAAGCAACAATGGCAGGAGTTTAATCCGGATGTGCCGTTGCAATACCATTTTTTGGATGAAAGATACGCAGCCCTGTATGTGGCCGAGCAACGCACCCAACAACTGTTTACCGTGTTTTCGGTTTTGGCGATCATCATCGCGGGGCTCGGCTTATTTGCTCTTTCGGCCTTTGTGATTGAGCAACGTACCAAAGAGGTCGGTATTCGCAAAGTGATGGGGGCCTCGGCAGTCGGGATCGTGGCGTTGCTTTCCAAAGATTTTCTGAAGCTGATCCTCATTGCCGTCGTACTCGCCGCACCTATCGGGTGGTATGTCATGACCCATTGGCTGGAAAATTTTGCGTATCGGATCACTATCGAATGGTGGATGTTTACGTTGGCCGGTATCCTTGCTGTGGGCATTGCCCTGCTGACGGTCAGTTTTCAGGCTGTGAAAGCAGCCTTGATGAATCCTGTTAAATCTTTAAAGACCGAATAGAAAGAAGTGTAAAGTGGAAGGGAAAGCGTGTAAAGTATCTTTTCCCTTTCACCCCTACACTTTCACCTTTACACGTTTACCTTTACCCTCTTTTTCAACTCATAAGCCATGAAATCGCAGATGAAACCTCCCCGTTGGCCGGACCGCTTGTTAGAATGGTTTGTGGCACCGCATCTGAAGGAAGATTTGCAGGGAGACTTGTACGAAATTTTTCAAAAAAGAGTAGAGTCGGTCGGTGTTGCCCGCGCCAAGCGGGAGTACACGTGGGCGACGCTGCATTATCTGACCCCCTTTTTCTTTAAACGACAATCAACCGAATACCCCCAACCTTTTTTATTGAGACCTGCTATGCTGCTTACTTATCTAAAAATCGCCGCGCGAAACCTGAACCGCCAAAAAGGGTACGCTGCCATAACTGTTTTCGGGTTAGCCCTTGGGTTGGCTGTAAGTCTGCTCAGTATATTGTACGTCGCCGATGAATGGAGTTATGACCGTTTTCATCAAAAAGCCGACCGCATTTATCGGATCAACAGCGACCTTGTTTTTTCGCAGAAAGAAATGAAAGGAGCCGTTTCGCCTACACCCATGGGAGCAACCTTAAAACACGATTTTCCCGAGGTAGAGCAAGCGGTGCGTTTGGGGAAATACGGCAGTCACTTGGTGAGAAGCGGACAAACGGTGATTCGTGAACAGCGGGTGCTTTATGCCGATTCGACTGTTTTTGAAGTGTTTACGTTGCCGATGGTGGCGGGGAACCCTCAAAAGGCATTGGCAGAACCGCTGTCAGTTGTAGTGTCGCAGAGTACGGCGCATAAGTATTTCGGAACCGATAATGTGTTGAATCAGGTGCTGCAATTTGACAACGGCGAGAGTCGTCGTATTACCGGGGTTATGGCAGATATTCCGGCACAATCGCACTTTCAGGCTGATTTTTTGTTGCCTTTGCACGAAACCAAAGATGCTGAAGTCAACAAATGGGGCAACCATATTTTCAATACCTATGTATTGCTCAAACCGGGGACTTCACCCCAAGCCGTAGAGGCAAAATTTGAACAGGTACTGCAAACGTATTTAGATCCGGCACTGCGTCAATTTTTTCAAACTTCATTAGCTGAAACCCGTAAAAAAGGCAATAATTTCCGCTATTCGCTCATGCCGTTGCGCGATATTCATTTGTATTCAGAGCGCGAGGGAGAACTTGCCCCCAATACACCGATAGCGTATGTGTATTTTTTCCTGCTCATCGCCCTTTTTATTTTACTGATTGCTGTCTTTAATTTTATCAATTTGACCACAGCCCGGGCCGCCAAGCGAGCCGGCGAGGTGGGTGTGCGTAAAGCCATGGGGTCGGCGCGATTCGAGTTGTTTATCCAATTCTTGACCGAATCCCTGTTGACGGCCTTTTTTGCTTCGACGGTCGGCATCGGTTTGGTGTATGTATTGTTGCCTTATTTTAATGAACTGTCGGGTAAAGATTTGATTTTCAGTCAACTGCTGACCTTTTCGTCAGTGATGTACGGTTTGGCCGGAACGGTAGTGGTAGGGTTCGTTGCCGGCGTTTATCCGGCCGTTTATCTTTCGTCTTTTTCCCCGATCAAGGCACTGAAAGGAAAACTGTGGACCCTGCCGGCGCGACAAAGTCTGCGGGGATATTTGGTGGTATTTCAGTTTTCATTGTCGGTTTTGCTGATCATCGGTACGTTGTTGATTCACCGACAGTTGGAGTACATTCAAACCAAAAAAATCGGCTTTACTAAAGAGCGGGTCGTTGTTGTAAAAACTCCTCAGGCTACCCCGTCGGAAGTGATGACCTTCAAAAATGAAGTATTGCGCCTGCCGGCCGTTCAGCGAGGAACGGTAAGCGGTTTTCTGCCGGTAAAATCCAATCGTTGGAATGATATGTGGTATCCGGAGGGGGCTACAGAGGAGAAATCTTCGGTTAATCTGCAAGAGTGGCAGGTGGACCCCGATTATATTCCGACGTTGGAGATGAAGTTGGTGCAGGGACGCAACTTCGGTCGGGGGCGGGCGGCAGACAGTGCCGGGGTGATTATCAATGAAAGCGCTGCCCAACGATTGGGCTATTCACAGCCGATCGGAAAAACGATTCATAAGACAGGCGGAGAACAATTGACCATTATCGGCGTTGTCGAGGACTTTCACTATGAATCCCTTCGTACGACCATTGCTCCGGTCGCTTTGGTTATCAACGGGGCGATACTTGGCAGCAGTATCGAAGCCTTGTCGTTGGAGGCCGTATCTTTTCGACTGACGTCCGCCGATATTCCGGCCACATTGGCCTCTATGGAGAAAAAATGGAAGCAAACAGCACCCGGAAGGCCGTTTGATTATTCTTTTCTGAGTGATGATTTTGAAGACATGTACCGCACCGAACAACGCAGTAAGCAATTGTTTACGGCATTTGCGATGGTGGCTGTTCTGATTGCCTGTTTGGGCCTTTTTGGCCTGAGTGCGTTTGCCGCCGAACAACGTACCAAAGAGATCGGGATTCGTAAAGTGTTGGGGGCTTCTTCGGCGGGGATTGTCACTTTGCTTTCTCATGATTTCATCAAGCCGGTTTTGCTCAGTATACTCATTGCTTCCCCGATCGGTTGGTATGCTATGAAGCAATGGTTGGATGATTTTGCCTACCGGATCGACCCGGAATGGTGGATTTTTGCGTTGGCCGGCGTTCTTGCCGTAGGCATAGCCTTTTTGACCGTCAGTTTTCAGGCCGTCAAAGCCGCTTTGACCGACCCGGTAAAAACTTTACGGGCAGAATAAGAGAGTACTCAAAACGCGGCTTTCCTGAATGAAGGGAGGAGCCGCGTTTCGGCATTTATCTTCATGTTTTCTGTATTTTTTGGGTCACCGATTTTCGTCAGAAGCACTTGTCGGTTCTGAGGAGGGTTTGGTGATCAGCAGGGTCAAAAGGGCCGCGAAAAAGACGGCCGTCGCCATCAGCATGTAGGAGGCGTTGAAGGTGCCGGTAAGGCCGTTGAGATACCCCACTAAATACGTTCCGGCGAAGGAGCCCAAGGCGCCCATGCTGTTGATCAAACCAATGGCACCGCCGGCCACATTTTTCGGCAAAATTTCGGTAATCAGCGCAAAAAATGGGCCATAAGGGGCATATAAGGCTCCTCCGGCTATGAATAATAAAAAATAAGAAAGCCAAAAACTTTCCTTTTCCAAGAGGTAAGTACCATAGAGCGAGGCGGCCGCTATCAATAAAAACGGCCCAATAAAAAGTTTTCGATGGAGGGTTTTGTCGGCGTAATAGGAGGCACCAAGCATACCTAATGCTGCCAGAATATACGGTCCGGCCGCGAGCCACCCGGTCATCACAATATCCATTCGGGGGCCGGCCTTGATGATGGAAGGAAGCCACATTACAAAACCGTACACACCCAGACTCCACAAAAAATAATGAAGACACAACAGTAACACTTCTTTGGAACGGAAGGCTTCTCCGTAATTTTTGACCGGTTTGATGGCTTGTTGCTCTTTTTTCAATCGGTCTTCAAGCGCCGTTTTTTCGTCATCCGTAAGCCAAGGGGCGTCTTTGGGTTTTTCGGCAATCATGAACCACCACACAAAAGCCCATAAAATCCCCGGCACGCCTTGAAGAATAAACATCCAACGCCAACCATAGGCTTGAATCAGATAACCGGACAATATCGACATCCACAATACGGTGATCGGATTGCCCAATATCAGGAAGGTATTGGCGCGGGAGCGTTCCTCTTTGGTAAACCATTGACTCAGCAGAATCAACATGGAAGGCATCACGGCGCTTTCTACCACCCCCAGCATAAAGCGTATCGCGATCAGTGTATTGACATCGCTTACCATGCCCGTAGCGGCCGCCAAGGCTCCCCACAAGATCAGTGAAAGGAAAATTAACTTTTTGGCGCTTCTGTGTGCGGCATACCGAGCCCCCGGTATTTGGAAAAAGAAGTAACCGAGAAAAAACAAGGCACCAAGCAATGACGAAGTCTCTTTAGTAATTCGGAGGTCTTCATTCATCCCGCCTGCGGCAGCAAATCCGAAGTTGGCCCGGTCAAGGTAAGCCAAACTGTAGGTAATAAAAGCGATCGGTATGATCCCATACCAGCGGATAGGAGCCAAGGGGGTCTTCATGCAGAAATGCAAAAATCAGTTGGAGTTTGACAAGTCGTGAGTTGATGGAATTCAGTAATAAAAGCCGAAGGAGCAGGCCTGATACTCACCCGGATCCCGATTTCGGAGCCATACAAGCGGTACGCGTCGTAAGCGCCACCTGTTGTTTCCAAAAAACAGGAGTCCGTGACGTATTTCGCATAAGCAGTAATGCATTTAAAAAGCTAAAAACTAAGTTTGTAAATTGAATTTTACGGTATATCTTCATGAGAAAAGTCGATGTTGAAAAATTTTTATGCCAATTTATTTGGTATGAGTATAAATATTTTTTAAGTTTACATAATTAATTCTACCCTACGCGAAGATAGTTGTTTTAAAAGGCTGAAACTTTGAATAAAAAATATCAAATAGCCTTTAAATGTCTTGTTATAGACATAATAATTATCACTCATTCGAAAAATTCACATTAAAAATTTACATTCTTAAAGCTTTGACTTTTTGGAGTCGGAAGCGATAAATTTTGTTGTAACAATTTATGGTTTTAATTGATCATAAATTGCTATGAATGGAACCTATTGTCTATATTTTACATATAGCTCCGGAAACAACAATAGCTTAGGTTAATGAATCTTGCTCAAAGATTTTGTTTTTGTTTTAATAAAAAATAAAATAGATAATCGAAGAAAAATAAAATTTCAAAAATAGCAGATAATGAAGGTGATTTTTAAATTTTAAGCTCTTTTCGGTCTATTTATAGATTAGCGACTCTTTAAATGATATAATTATTGTTTTAAGTTAGTACCGGTTTTACCCAACGTTTTATGAAAATCTCTTATCTCTATTACCCGCTGTTTCAGTGGGTCAACAAAATTCTGATTGCCCAAACCCTTGCCGTAAACTATGTCCTATACTGTACTTACAAAAGCAAAGGAACGGCAGAAGTAAACCACAGACCCTATCCGGCATTTTTCCCTCATTTCAACCGAATTTTACGTATTTAGAAGGGTTGAGTAACCTCATTCCGTAACCGACTATTGATGTTTTTTCGACGTAAAAGATATGCCGTTACACACGAACATCTTTTAAAGTCGAATAAGTAACCGTTCGGCGAGTGTTGAGGAAAAATAATATTTGCTGTGTCACAACTGACTTATTTTTTAGACCTGATGCAAAATTGGTTCTGGTAGGCTACGCCTTGCCCTACTTTATAATTTGATCAATAAAATGTCAGACGCTGAGTTTTAAATGATAGGTTAATTCAAAGCACAAAATTAAGTATTTATGCAAATTTGGGTTTAATTGATTTTAAGTAGATTTAATTGAAATACAGCCACTTAAATTTATTTTAAATCTACATTAAATCTATTTATTTACTTAAGTAAATGGTCAAATTTGAAAATGTGACAATCGCTGCAGTGAACCGTTATAAAATTAAACATGGCAAATTAATAAGTTAAATTAACTTAAAATCTATATTAAATCTGCATAATTACTTAATTAATTATCTTACTGCCTTATTTTACAATAAATGTCGAAAATCAAAATGCTTTAATTGAGTAGCCATGTAAAATTGATTTAGTGAATTTTATGGGGCGACGGCGGGCTGTATCCTTGCATTATATTTTACGGTTTCGCACAGTTGCCTGAATACGGACGGATATATCAACCGAATGGTAAGAGTTTCAGCTGTGAACAGATTACTCACAAAAAATAGGTGCTTGAATATCAGAATGTTAATAAATATTTTAAAAGCAGATGAATAACAATAAAAGGCCGGTATCAGTACAGTTTTGAGGTTAAGGTCGGTGACGATTTCAAGGCCAAACTTTAATGTCTTCTCCTACATAATTGCTGTTTAAAAAGTAAAAAAATAGTTTAAAAAATCAACTAATAACGAGTTACATTATGGAATTATATGGATGGGATACCGTGTTTGCATGTTCAATCAGTAAAATCAACGATCGTCTTACGGGCAGTATGCAGGATATGATCGTCACCTTCGATTATGAAGATAGCGGAATTAAAATTTCCGGGACTTTTGCCCCCTGGCAAATTGTAAAGGGCGGTTCTGACTCTTTGCTGCATTTTCAAACCTTGATTCAATCAGGCAGCATAGAAGCTATGGGGCAAAAATTTGATTTAGCCGGGGTGCTGCCAATCATGGAACTGCAATTGGATTTTATTGAGAATACGAGCGTTCAGGGCGAATCTGATTTGAAATTTAATTGTATCGTTGTGGGCCAAAACCCGGGAGATAAAACGAAGGGAGCTGTGACCATGGTCACGACCGATGCCAACGGTAAGCTCACAGGTTTAGGAGCAAGTATTTTACACGATAACCTGCCTAAGTGTATCATAGCAAACAAAGAAAAGCTGGCTTACATTTTTGCCGGTATAGGAAATCCGGGTATGCAAAATTGGTTGACCCCAAAACGTTTTGCCTACCTGTATTCGGAGCCCGTGTCCGGGCAAGGCGGTACTTTGTCAGTACTGAGTGTTCTCACAGACCGAGATATATCGGGTTTACCAAAAAATGTAGATTCTTCGCTTTTTTCGGGCAATTATGATTATTATTTTTCAATGTCTTCTCCCTTATTTTTGGAGCATATTGTAATGCCGGGTTTGCCGGCAGCCTACGGGCACGGGACTTCTGCCGGCAACTTTGTGATGTCCGGCTCTGCTATTATCAATCACGGTAATATCGGGTGTGAGCCTCATAAATGGGGCCTGATCAACTATTATCCTCAATTAACCGCGCTGAATATCAGCGTACAGAGCGGCAGTTTGAAAACGGCCGCCTCGGGGAATTTCGATATTACCGGTTTAGCTAATGCCTACGTCACTTTTGATATCGGCTCCCTTAATCCCTGCGAATTTCATACCGCTCAGAAAACAATCAGCTTCGGAGCAGACCCGAATCCAAGCCAAGACTATGAAAAACATATTCCTTGGTACGATTGGATCGGCGCCGCTATCGGCGGTGTGGTAATTCTTGGAGTTGTTGCCGGGGTAATGTATGCCGTAACCGGTGCTGTCGCTTCTTCGGTCAGCACTGCCATAAATGCAGGAGGGAATATATCAATTGCCAATTACGCGCCCTATAATGTAGCGTGGGCAGGTTTTACCGCCTTTGATGTGAAAGACGCCGGTCTTTCCGACGCCTTCTTTATGAGAGGAAACTGAAAATACTTTTTAGCATCTAAAACAGCAGTTATATGACAACACAAATTGATATGTTGGGCTGGGACACTGTATTCGGTATCAGCTACAAAAATGTTAATGCAGCAATCATTAATAAAAAATCAACGCCGGCAACCTTTACTTTTTCCAACGACGGAATTTCCATTAACGGTACATGGAAAGATTGGCAACTGGCGATCGGAGGCAACGGACAAAACCTGCAATTGAATTGCCCTGTTGGTTCCGGCACGGTGACAGCGGAAGAAAAAACACAAGATTTAGCGGGCAGTACATTGACGATCCAAGTAAAACTTTCTCAAATCCCCGATCCCGGTATCACTAATACTTCCTCTCCCGGAACCGGCGGCACGCCTAACAAATTTGTTTTAAATACGCAGGGAACCATTGTTGATCCGTCGGTAAGCATTATTGACAGTTCGTTTCCCCATGTGACCGGTGTTGTAAAAGCAGCATTACCGCAAATTTTTCAGGAATATTTTATTAATAATATTGCGGCATTCAACCATGTTTTTGCGGTCGTTGATTTGAATATAATGGCAGATACAAAGGACTATCAATGGTTGATGCCTACTTCTACGTCGTATGCCTGCGCTCCTGCCCAAGACGGCAGTTTAGATAAAAGCGTTTTCGGGGTTTTATGTACGACCGACAATGCTTCATCGGGGCTGTTACAACAAGGCATAGATGCTCGTTTTTTACAAAACATGCCAAGCGGTTCCAATTCACGTTTTGCCATCAGTCCCTATAATGTACTAAAACACATTTTGCTTCAGGGAGCAGTGCTCAATGTTAAAAATTCGACTGCGGACGATTTTCGTATTCAAAACGATAAAAATTGGATCGCTAATAATAAAGATCTGACTTGGGGAAATTTTGAGATTGAAGATGGAAAATTTATAACCCCCTTACTTAAGGAAGGTAATTTTCAATTAGGGGTTGAAAATAACTTTGTGGTGATAAAAATTATTGATGCTAACTGTAATTGGACAGGCTGGCATGGTCCGGGAGATATTACGCTTCACATGAACATGACCCAATACATAGAATTAGGGCTAAAAACTACAAAAAATGGTTGGATATTGGTTCCTAAACCGTTTTTTGAAAAAGTAGACGGTAAAACAATTGCGCATGGCAGTACGAGTATTTCCACTACGGTTACGTCGAGCGAAGGCGTTCAAATATTTGAAATATGTACCGGAATTGCTGCGGCCATTGCCGCTTCGATTCTCGGCGCTGTACTGGGGGCCGCTTTTGATGCGGCAAGTACCGTAACGGTTAAGTCAGCAACGCAAGGTGTGATCGAGTTTGAAATGGATGAATTGACACCGTTGATAAGCAAATCATCGAACACTGACCTACAATTGCTGGAGGAAGATGCCATAATAACTGCTTCCGATACAATTGCAAACGCAGGCAATAAAACTTTTGGGCAGGCTTTTAAAGCAGCTATGGCCGCACAAAAATATCAACTCTTCGGAGGTATATTAGGATCATTGTTAGGCGCGCAAATCGGTTTAATTGCAACTTATATGAAATTGGCGGCAGACGATGATTTTGACTCCATTCCTACCTTTAACAAATTCGCCGCGGCCTGTATCGGAAGTACCACCTTTCCGGGGAATACGGGTTGGAACTTACTGGATGCAAACCTGAACGGTCCGTTATTATTGACCGGCGAATTAAAAATTACGGCTTAATCAATCGTCAATTTACTCAACAGTTATCAAAAATTAGTTAATACGTTATGGCAAATGCAATTGATACTTTTGGATGGGATACGGTATTCGGTATTCATTATGACCACTTAAATACCGCCTTTAAGAAAAATAATGCCAAACTCCCGGATTTTAAAAACTGGGTTGATCCGACTTCACAAGTGGGCATCACCGGCTCATGGAATTATTTTCAAGTCACTACCGGCGGTTCTGGGCAAGATCTGCAAATGATGTGCAATCTGACCGGCGGTACTTCTTCTATGGGAGGGGATTTTAAAGAGGCCTGGTTAAAAATTCAGGTGAACTTAGCGACGGTTCCGAATCCTGATTATCCTGCAAAAGACAAAACCGGAACAGGCGGAACCGTCAATACGATGAGTGTAAGTGCCAAAGGAACTGAAGCCAATCCGGCTGTTTCGATTATCAGTTCTGATTTCCCTAATGTAAGTCCGGGGCTGTTAAAATCAGCTTTACCCGAAATTTTTCAAAATTATTTCATCGCCAACATCGGACAATTCAACCAGATTTTTGCGGCAGTTGATATAAACGTAATTGCAGATAAAGGAGATTATCAATGGATGAAACCTACTTATACGACTTATGCTTGTGCGGATACCGTTGGAGGAGGATTAAATCAAGGCGTTTTTGCCGTATTATCCAAGACCGATAACGGTTTGCCGACGGGCTTAAGCCAACAGGTAGATAACCGTATTTTGCAATCCTTGCCGGATGGGGCTAATTCCGCTTTAGCTTTAAGCCCGCAGAAAGTATTGGAGCATATTTTTATGCAAGGGGTCGTTTATACCATTCAAGGTTCCAAATTGGAAGATTTCGAAATTAATAATGATAATTTGTGGATCACCAATAAAAATGATGTTGTCTGGGGGAATTTTACCTTAGACAACGGTAAAATTATAACTCCTACCATAAAAGCGGGTAATTTTCAGGTAGGTTTGGTGGATCAAACGGTACAATTGCAAATCATTGATGCGGCGGCTAAATGGCCCGATTGGAAGGGACCCGGCGAAATAGATGTTCACATGAATATCACGCAGCATTTTGAGTTTAGTTTACAACAAAAGAAGTCAGGAGGCTATGTATTTGTGCCGAAACCTGATACTGAAGGCACATCGGTAAAAGCCATTACGACTAACGTCACGGTTTCTAAAGGGGTCACCATTTTTGAAATATGCATAGGAATTGCCGTATCTATTATCGGAGCCGTTGTGGGAGGCGCTATCGGCGGACTGTTTGATGCGGGGTCTTCTGTAGCGGCCAAATCAACGGAGGAAGCTGTCATAACCATTACGGAAGACAGTATCAATGAAATTTCCGAACAAGCGGGAGAAGAAGCCGTAGAAAATGCCGAAAAAGAAGCCGTAGAGGGCGCCGTAGAGGGAGTAGAAAATGCAGACAATCCGAGTTTTGCCACTAAGTTTAAAAATGCAATTACGGCTAATAAATGGAAATTATTCGGCGGAGCAATGGGGGGGATTTTAACCGCACCGGTCGGTATGATTTCTGAGTTTATGACCTTAATTGCGGACGGAGACTTGGAAAAAATCCCTTCGTTTGATGATTTTGCGGCAAGCAGTATCGGCGCAACTACCTTTCCTAACGGTACAGGTTGGGACTTGAAAAGCGCCGGCTTAAACGGACCTTTGGTGATTTCCGGCGATTTAAAATCAGCAGATTAATTGGGTATGTAAAAGCCCGGACTGTGATTAATTCGTTATGCACAGTCCGGGCTTTTATCCGATCAACCTTATTCCTCAAAACGTTATGATTACCACTCTTTTGTCAAACAATAACGAAACGGATACCTTTAATTGGGATACTGTTTTTGCTATTCCGATCAATGAAGTCAATAAAGCGATTATCAATAAAAAAAGCTCTCCTAAAGATTTTAAATCAGAAAATACGGCAGATAAAATCTATGCGCAGGGAGATTTCGGTGATTGGCAACTAACCATGGGCGGCAGTGGCTCTATTATCAGACTGACTTTGCCGATAAACAACCTGAAAGGCTATTTTTACAATGGAGATACACAAGTTCAATATGCCTCTTCCGGACCGGTAAATGCCGTTATTCAAGTAAAACTTCAGTTTTTACCTCACGACGATCAGCCACAAAATCCCAATGACGGTACGTTCCATGAATTGGTCATCAGAAAAGAATCGGGGAATCCGGATGACCCCGTGGTTTCTTTAATTTCGTTGGATATGGGGCCGTCTGCAATTACGCCCGGCATTGGCAAATATGCCGCAGAAAGTGCCATTCTTGCTTGGTGCAACGGAAACATAGGCGAATTTGCGCATGTATTTGCCACTGTAAACCTAAACAAGATTATTGATAAGGATGCTTTTGCTTTTTGTAATCCTTCGTTTACAAGTTATGCTTATTTAGACAGAACCGACGACCAAGACAGCCTACTCGGTGTACTTTGTATGACAGGCAACCGAACCGGTGAGGATAATATTCAACAAATAAGCCCTTTTACGGTTCCTAACAGCAGTAATTCGGGTTTTTTGATTTCCAAAAAACGATTTTTGACGGATTTGATTTTGCCTACTTTTCCGGTGCTTTGGCCCCATGCGCATGCCAACGATTTTGAAGTCACTTCAGATAACAATTACATTAAACTTAAAGAAAATGTAACTGTTCAAATGCCTGATGTTGAGCATAACGGGATCCATTATACACCCTATTTAAAACGGTTCAGTATTCAGATTCAAGATGAACATCTGATTGTCACTTCTTATACAGAAACGGAGGTTTTTCCGGGCATTACCGCTTGGTGCCAATCCACAAAAACTTACAGCATCAGTTTGGGCAGCAGTAAAAACGGACAAACGATTATTTACAAAGAGATAGGCAGCGGTGATGAACAACACGGCACTTACAAAAGCCCGGGTATAGAAATTGCCGAATGGATGCTTGCCATCATCGTTGTCATTGCCTTAATTATCTTAGGTGTTTTAACCGACGGCGCCGCGTTTGTAGTCGGAGCTTTAATTATCGGAGCTTTGGGGGGATTGGCGGCAGCCACACCGGAAATTGTCGATTTGGTTAATTCTGATGATTCTCCTTCGATTGAAATGTTGGCCTTTAATATTTCGGATCCGATTCAATGGTCAGACAGTAAAGACTATTTATTGCAGAGTGTCGGGCTGAACGGCCCTTTACAACTTGGAGGTAAATTAACGTTTTAGGTTTATTTATCGGTCAGGCATACAAGATAATCCCTGTTGTCTTATAACAAGCGATATTTTGCATACAACTTACCATTGACCCGGCCCGGGGTAGTACTCAAACTTGAATAATTCGCAGCAGGATAGGATAAATTCAGGTAAGAGGATTCTACTATAAGGCTCGAAACTTGCCAAAACAGATAGGGTGGATAAAAACACAAACCTAAACATCCAATACCCTCCACAACTTTTGGAATTGATCTGATTTTGGGCTTTGATCCCCTAAATCCCTGTACCTACATTGTGGCAAATAAAAAAGCCGTTACAGATTTTTGCTGTAACGGCTTGACTATCAGTGTAGCGGGGAGCAGGATCGAACTGCCGACCTTAGGGTTATGAATCCTACGGAATTTGGTTTTATATGAATTGATGTGGTTTTATATGGTTTGATAATCAGGTAGTTACAAAAATATGGATTTAAAAAAAATCATAAAAAAACGTGATTTGTTGTACCTATGTTGTACCAATTTTAGTTATCTTTGTTTTTGAAGGAAAAATAAACAAATAAAAATCACTTTTTTTATGGCCTCCTCCTTAAAAATCGTACTGCGCAAAAAGAAGCACAGCGACGGCACTTATCCCTTAGCCATACGCGTTACCGTTGAGCGAAAAACGACCTATATTTATTTAGGGTATAACTTAAAAGAAGCGGATTGGGACGCCGTTAATCAGAAAGTAAAAAAGTCGTATCCCAATGCCGTGCGCCTGAACCATTTGATCCTGCAAAAGAAAACAGAGATCAGTGACAACCTGATCACGGCGCAAGGGCAGTCAAAAACAGCAACCCTGACTGCGGTGCGGAAGACGATGGTTCCTGCAACGGGAGTAAGCTTTTTTGCTCAGGCAGTTGTTTTTATTGACAATATGCGTAAAGCAGGAAAATATAATCGTGTCAAAACCGATCAGACACGCATTAATCACTTTAAGGAGTTTCTCAAGGGGAAAGATATTTTGTTTCCCGAGATCACCGTGCCGCTGCTGAACCGCTACCGAGCCTATTTAAAAGGCACCCGAGGTATTGCTGAGCGCACTATCATCAATCACCTGCTGATTATCCGAACGATCTATAATCAGGCCATCAAGGGCGGTCTGGTCGAAAACAAAACCTACCCTTTCGGTAAGGATAAGATTCTCATTAAGTTCCCGGACTCAGTTAAGATCGGCTTGGTGCCGGAAGAGGTAAAACAAATTGAAGAGCTGAACTTATCGGATAATAAGTATCTGCATCATGCCCGCAATATTTGGTTGTTCTCTTTTTATTTTGCCGGGGTACGTATATCAGATGTTCTGCGCATGAAGTGGTCTGATTTGCAGAATGACCGACTCTATTACGCGATGGGCAAAAACCTGAAAGCAGGCTCGCTCAAAGTGCCCGACAAAGCATTACGGATCATTGATCAATACCGTGCTGATGAAAAGAAAAATGACCTGATCTTTCCGGAACTGAAAGTGCTGCATGATCTCAATGACACGTACAATGTCCAGCGTAAAATATCTTATGCGGTGAAACGGCTGAATAAGGCGCTTACCGAGGTCGCTGAACGAGCCGGTATTACCAAGCCGCTTACTATGCATATATCCCGCCACACGTTCGGAAATATCTCCGGTGAAAAAATTCCTGTACAGATGCTGCAAAAACTGTATCGGCATTCAAACATTACGACTACCATTGGCTATCAGGCAAACTTTGCCAACAAGACCGCCGATGATGCGCTGGAGGCGGTGATTGGCAGTTAAATGGAGTGTTCCGGTATAACATCAGCACCGATTACGGAACAAATCTTACTTCTGATTCCGATAAAAGATTATCAGAGGAATTTGAATACCGGCAGGTACGATTGAAGGGTTGTCCTGCTCCTCCCAAAAATACTGAGCAAAACCGCCATTTCAATACCGGCAGGTGCGATTGAAGGAATGTATTTGATTCCCCGGATGATGAGGAAGACTTATTTCAATACCAACAGGTGCGATTGAAGGCTGCGCCGCATCCTTGCCCTTCAGAGCAACGACCTTATTTCAATACCAACAGGTGCGATTGAAGGTGGTGTAACTGAAATCGTTGGCGTAACTGAAATAGTATTTCAATACCAACAGGTGCGATTGAAGGCTGATTGCCGCTGAGAAGTTAATAGAATCTATTCGTATTTCAATACCAACAGGTGCGATTGAAGGAAAAAACTCGGCTATTTTGACCCCAACAACAACTTATTTCAATACCAACAGGTGCGATTGAAGGCAAATGACCAAGTACTACAATAAGAAACATTTCTAAATTTCAATACCAACAGGTGCGATTGAAGGCCCTAAAAAGTATCTATCGTAAGTTTGAAACCTATTATTTCAATACCAACAGGTGCGATTGAAGGTTTGAAGGGAAAACCGGGTATCTGTTTGGCAAAAAGTATTTCAATACCAACAGGTGCGATTGAAGGTGTGTTCCTGACAAAGAAAGCGAACTTTCAAAAAATTTCAATACCAACAGGTGCGATTGAAGGGCGCGCTTAGGAACCCAAATCGGGTATAAATCGGGAATTTCAATACCAACAGGTACGATTGAAGGCCCCAAAGTGACCACTTGACCCGACACGCTGAACCAAATTTCAATACCAACAGGTGCGATTGAAGGAGACGCTGCGGAGGCTTTCCGATTTCATGATTTTCAATTTCAATACCAACAGGTGCGATTGAAGGCAGCGTAAACGGCAGTCTTGGAGCAATCACCTTGGGATTTCAATACCAACAGGTGCGATTGAAGGCGACTGCCTCTATACGTTTTCTAACTAACTTCTTTTATTTCAATACCAACAGGTGCGATTGAAGGTTGTGTCTTGAGTAGTACCATTTGCAAATTTCATCAATTTCAATACCAACAGGTGCGATTGAAGGTCAGTCCAAGGAGTTTGTTAGCCACTGTATTGAGCCGATTTCAATACCAACAGGTGCGATTGAAGGTTTACTGACCCGCCTTATTTAATGGATTTTACAGGATTTCAATACCAACAGGTGCGATTGAAGGTAAAATGGCTTAATAACAATCAGGTATATCGGATGCAGGATTTCAATACCAACAGGTGCGATTGAAGGGTTGTGATAATTGTTACGCGTCCGCTTTATCTAATAGAATTTCAATACCAACAGGTGCGATTGAAGGATGCCCGGTTGAAAGGCCGCAAAGCGAAGGATAAGGAATTTCAATACCAACAGGTGCGATTGAAGGGTTTCACCGAATCCGCCTTGCTTTCGCTCACAGAATGGAATTTCAATACCAACAGGTGCGATTGAAGGTCGAAAGACCCTGCAAAATATCGCGGCGAAACGCTTTATTTCAATACCAACAGGTGCGATTGAAGGTTGGTACAGTGCTGAGTTGAGTATATTGTTTGAATGTTTCAATACCAACAGGTGCGATTGAAGGCCGCACGCCTCCCACATTCAGCTCTACCGAAAGTTGCAATATTTCAATACCAACAGGTGCGATTGAAGGTCTGGCGGTTTTCCTTAGAGTCCACCGCTAAAATGAATTTCAATACCAACAGGTGCGATTGAAGGGTCAAATCGGGCGGAAATGCTAAGGAATATCTAACGAATTTCAATACCAACAGGTGCGATTGAAGGCGGGGTTACTACATTGAATTTCGTGGGTGACGGGGATTTCAATACCAACAGGTGCGATTGAAGGGCGGATCAATCGCTCATAGGCGGCCAAATCCCCTTATTTCAATACCAACAGGTGCGATTGAAGGGTCCCGTGGTTTTTCGAGCCATACCTGCGTTCCCTATTTCAATACCAACAGGTGCGATTGAAGGGGAGGGGTTGAATAATACCGAGGGGCTAAACTGCAATTTCAATACCAACAGGTGCGATTGAAGGAAAATGTATAAGGCCATGATCGTGGCCGAAAAAGCAATTTCAATACCAACAGGTGCGATTGAAGGCCGTTCGTAATGTTTACAACAATCGCCGTTCCGATATTTCAATACCAACAGGTGCGATTGAAGGGCGCGGAACTCAAAGGAGCCGCTACCGTTGACACTATATTTCAATACCAACAGGTGCGATTGAAGGATTTGGATGGACTTTGTAGGAAAAGCATTTGTTTACTATTTCAATACCAACAGGTGCGATTGAAGGTTTTATTTACCGCGTTCATCACCCCCGGCCAAGTTATTTCAATACCAACAGGTGCGATTGAAGGTCGAAGGCAAACTTTTGGACCTGTGGACCAAATACGGATTTCAATACCAACAGGTGCGATTGAAGGAAAGCTAAATCATCCGTAGAAACAAAAGTTCGTGAAATTTCAATACCAACAGGTGCGATTGAAGGTTGGACCGGTTGCACCCGTAGCACCCGCCGGGCCTGATTTCAATACCAACAGGTGCGATTGAAGGCGGTGTAAAGCGCCGCCATGCCGATGATATTCTTTATTTCAATACCAACAGGTGCGATTGAAGGAAAAAACGCACACTCAAAAAGAATTTGCCGAGTTAGATTTCAATACCAACAGGTGCGATTGAAGGGGGTTGATAGTATTTGGCAATACCGGCATAGCCATATTTCAATACCAACAGGTGCGATTGAAGGTGTCAACTCAAAGCCGTAGATACCCGTTACTTTGTTCAATTTCAATACCAACAGGTGCGATTGAAGGTCCTTCAGCAATACGCTCACCTTCACGGGGACCGAATTTCAATACCAACAGGTGCGATTGAAGGGGTCGGGAAAACATCCAAGCGACGCTTCATAAAAATTTCAATACCAACAGGTGCGATTGAAGGTCCGCGTCAAGGCCAAACAGTACTCTAATTTCCGAGATTTCAATACCAACAGGTGCGATTGAAGGCCGGGTCTTCCAATCGAAAATGCCGTTTGATGATCCAAATTTCAATACCAACAGGTGCGATTGAAGGTTCATGTTCTTGTGTCATTTAGTGAGGCCGTATTTATATTTCAATACCAACAGGTGCGATTGAAGGCGGCCAACGCGTTCACAATCGCCTGTGTGTCGTTAGATTTCAATACCAACAGGTGCGATTGAAGGGTATTGGCGATTGACGGGGTGGTCAATGCCGGACACAATTTCAATACCAACAGGTGCGATTGAAGGGTTGCCCATGCGACATTTTAACCGCCATCTGACTGAATTTCAATACCAACAGGTGCGATTGAAGGGTATTGGCGATTGACGGGGTGGTCAATGCCGGACACAATTTCAATACCAACAGGTGCGATTGAAGGGTTGCCCATGCGACATTTTAACCGCCATCTGACTGAATTTCAATACCAACAGGTGCGATTGAAGGTTGACGGTGAATCGTGCTATGCGGTGTATGTTCACAATTTCAATACCAACAGGTGCGATTGAAGGGCCCGATGAACCGTTTGTCGGAGGACAAAATCAGGATTTCAATACCAACAGGTGCGATTGAAGGTGACGCTCACTAATTACGCTTTGTTGCACTATATTTTATTTCAATACCAACAGGTGCGATTGAAGGTGTACGGCGCTTGACTCGTACAAATCAGAACTAAACCTATTTCAATACCAACAGGTGCGATTGAAGGCTTTTCAGGCAAAGGTTCGGCAGATCGCCGCTTCGTATTTCAATACCAACAGGTGCGATTGAAGGAATGCCTCAACGTCACCCAGGCTACTCTTTCCAAAGATTTCAATACCAACAGGTGCGATTGAAGGTACCGAGTAGCTTTGCGCGGTCGTCGTTCCTTTCAAATTTCAATACCAACAGGTGCGATTGAAGGGGCTTCGTATCACCTTTACGGATGGGGTGATAGCAGATTTCAATACCAACAGGTGCGATTGAAGGCCGCCGTTAGTGTATGCAGAATTGTAAGAACTAACGTATTTCAATACCAACAGGTGCGATTGAAGGCGTCAGGTAAGGGCTGATATTACGTTGATGATTGTATTTCAATACCAACAGGTGCGATTGAAGGCTTCTACGGGCCAAACTCCCGATACTCATCCTGCCAAAATTTCAATACCAACAGGTGCGATTGAAGTATTGCCTGATAAGGAAGGGATCATCAATCAGGTATTTCAATACCAACAGGTGCGATTGAAGGAAGTTTCATCAACATCAAAAAACCTATCGGAGTAGGTATTTCAATACCAACAGGTGCGATTGAAGGAACGAGTAGGGGAAACTTTCGAAATTCTCAAACCAAATTTCAATACCAACAGGTGCGATTGAAGGACGGCCGTCGCGTACAAATTCGTGTTTCACTCCGAGATTTCAATACCAACAGGTGCGATTGAAGGTTGCTCCCGGATTGGTCAGTCCTATCAAGTTTTGGCCTAATTTCAATACCAACAGGTGCGATTGAAGGCCCGAACGCTTCAATGATTCGGATAATTGCTTGTTCGATTTCAATACCAACAGGTGCGATTGAAGGTTTCCGAATGTCGCTTTTGCAGCTCGTAGGTACCTGATTTCAATACCAACAGGTGCGATTGAAGGTATTGCCGCTGACTTCTTTTTGTTTGGTGTTTTCAAATTTCAATACCAACAGGTGCGATTGAAGGATGAAGCGGTGCCGATTAATCGGAAGTTGTACGAAGATTTCAATACCAACAGGTGCGATTGAAGGTTTCGCCAAATTCTTTGCCATTGTACAGGCGGCTGGATTTCAATACCAACAGGTGCGATTGAAGGTCACGGTCATGCCGCCGTTGACTGAGGTATTGGATGATTTCAATACCAACAGGTGCGATTGAAGGAAGAAAGAATCGTCGGTTTGTTGGTCACATTGTCCCAAATTTCAATACCAACAGGTGCGATTGAAGGCCGCTGCAAAAATAGGGTTTGCAGCGTTTAAAAGCCGATTTTGTGCCAAAATTACAATAAAAAAAATCGTCAACCCACGGACCGGTGAAAATTCCCGCAGGCTGACGACTGATGATTACTGACTCATTTAAAGCAACTTAGATGGAATGTAGTAAGAGAGAATCGTTTTTTGAGCTTCAAAAGTGCTTGTCGGTAACGGGGGTGACGATACATTATTTGATTAACTTACAGAAAACGAGTGCGTTGGCCTTTTTCTTCGCCCAACGCAATTCGCTCTGTGTACCGCTCGTCGCGCATTTGGTAAAAGATTACCCCATCCCCTTCCTGCATCAATTTTTCGGCTTCCAACTGCAACGATTTGAATTGAGTATGCGTTAGCTCCCCTTCAAATACTGAATTTTGGATCCACGTTAAGTACCGTCGGAATAATTTTAACATTTTTCCAACCCGCTTTTGATTTACATCGTATACTGCAATAAAATAAGGCATATCCGCTAAGTTTAGAGAGGCATGGACTTAGTGTTGCTTTTATCAGCATGTCAATGAACTTCCTATTGATTACCACCACATGTGCAGACCCTGATAGGGCTCTTTAACAGGGTCGCTCAGGTGACGGACCAGTTTGTAGCATTCCAACCGAATTAGCCGTTCATAGGATACTTTGCGATCCAGTGTTCGGTGGTGAACGGTTTGGCTCAGACGTTCGTCCCAATGCTGTACAAAGATCTTGCGTCCTGCTTCCGATAAATAGCAACCACCGAGGTATTTTTCAAAATGCTTCGGACTGATCTCTCCCGTTTTCAAAAGTCGGAAAATGGCTCTGTCCACCAATAACGGTTTAAATACTTCTGCAATATCCAGTGATAAGGAAAATCGTCGTTCGCCCGGTTCATGTAAAAATGCAATGGTAGGGTCTAATGCTGTTCGATAAATCTGTCGCAATACGGTATTGTAACAGAGGGAGTTACCAAAAGAGATCAGGGCATTCAGCTCGTTGGAAGGTGGCCGCCGTTCCCGTTTGGTAAAGGGAAACAGTGCCGCTGTATTTTCTCCCAGAAAATAAGGCCAAAGCCTGTAATAACGGTCACGAATACGGCCTTCAACGGCCATGAGGGTCTGTATATCGGTCGTTTGCGGTAAGGCTTCACGGTCGCGGGTCAGCGCCTGTAGAGTAGCCTGAACTGCGGCCCGTGCTTCTCCTTCCAGACGGGGCTGATAATACTTGATGACCCGCTCAATGTTGAACAGGGCCGCTTCCACAAACGCCTGAGCCAATACCAACCGCTTTTTTGCGCTTAGATAAAATTGCGCCTGCTGCACGCGCAAATGCCCCGAAAGCTGATTGTCGCGTGGGTAAAGTGTAGCGGTATAATTGCCGTAGTAATCGTAGAAAAAGGCAGGAATGCCCTGTTGACCCAAAAACGTAATGAGTTTGGAATTGATGTCGACTTCTCCAAACAAAAACAAACTGTCCACACTTTCCACGGGGAAGGGAGCCCGCGCTCCGTCGGCCTCAGCCGATGGCAGGGCTTCGTCGCCCGGCGCATCGTCGGGTTGGCGCTCGCCCGTCATTTTCTCCAACGCCAGGGTGTTATGTTGCCGCTTCAATCGCCCGCTCGAAAACAGATAGTAAGGTCTTTTCATGGAAAATTCAGCATTTAATGATGATCAATGGTCAGTGCTCACGGAGGTTATCCAAAGCACAATTCTTCGAACGAACACTTTCGGCAAAAGCTTCTTTTGGTAAGTACCGGCGGTGGCGATTCCCGATGGGCTAATTCGCACAGGGCTTTCACTGTATGTTCCAATTCGACAACGTGCGCCGCTTCGAGCACTACATTTTCAGTACGCTTCAACAGCGGATAATCCAACTGCCCCGTAAAAGGTGAGCCATCCGAACGTTTGACACCATTGCGGTATAATAACCACAGGTAAAACCGCACTTGCCAAATATGCGCCTCTTCGCATGAGCGACTTTTCTTGGTTTCGTGCAATACCCCCTGTTTTAATTTCATCCGATCAATCTTGCCTACCAAGGCTGTACCATCGGGGGCCTCGGCCTCGATTTGCAGTTGCTTTTCATCGCGAGTATACGAAGCTTCATCCAACAACCGCCCTAACGCTACCGTGTCCGATTCCTGTTCCATACGGATTCCTTTTAAAAACCACCAAGCTTTTCGGGGGCATACATGATGATAACCTATCAGTACACCTCCTACTTTAATATTCAAAATAGTATCACTATTTGAATTCATACGCTTCGATGCGCTTGATGAGTTCGGCTTTGGCTTGCTCCAAGGCATCGTGTGCCACAATTACCCTACTCAGGTAGCCTGTGGAAGCGCTTGATACAAAGGTGCTTACTCCATCAATGCTGTTTTGTTCCACTACAGGTTCGGCGCGTTTCCCTTCTTCATCCAGTGAAGCGCGAATGGCACTGGCTACCTTATTGGCGTTGTCGCTAATAACAATGGCTAATGTTTCCATCAAACTAAACGTGCGCGATTGATTGGATGTAATCTGCCAATTGATGAGTGCATCGGCCAAAGCTTCAGTCATTTTTTTTCGTTTGTCGGCAGGGGCTACCAAACATTTTCCAAAAACTGTTTGCCCATCTGTCCAACCTTCGTTACGCAGTTTTTCAATTATAGCTGGTGATATTTCAGGCTCAAACTGATTGGTTGAAACTGTAAATAATCGGCGTAAATCAATGGCTATATCATAGATAAAAAGACCGCCCGCACGTTTGTTTTCAGGAATCCATTTACGATGTAGGCTTTTATCTACTCCTTTCAACAAGTCCGTAATTTCGTCGTCCGAAAGAGGTTTTCCGTCTGTACCGCGTACTACTACTTTGTGTAGTTCGGGGCGGTCGCTACGGTCGTATGTGATATTTTCTTTGTGGGTACGCGCCAGCAATGGGTGTAACGGACGCATAGCTGAAATTGAAAGCGGGCTACGGCGTTTAATAGTTCGGTTTTCACCTCCACTTTCAGCGCGCATGTAGCCTCCAATCAGTTGGTCAGGATAGCTGGGGTCACATAAACTAAGTGGTTCACCTTCGCCCAATTCTTTTTTGTTACCTTTTACTTTGACATCACTGATAAATGTTATCGGTGCAGGCTGTACGCCTAACGAATCAGTAAAGGTATCCATAATCGAACGTTTGATTTGCTGTCCGCTTGAATAAGGCATGGATTGGCCAAATTGTACGTCATAAAAAGTTTTCTGGCCGTCTTGGACTCCAAAAACGGTGAAATCAGAATGTTTTAGAGCACGTAAATACAAAAATGAGTTCATGGTTTAAGTTTGATTTATTGCGTGATTGTTTCGTTTGAAGATTTGCGTGATTTTTCGATATGGCGCAATTTTACAAGCGTCATAAAGTATGAGAACATATCACTTGGGAGCTTGTGGATGCGCTCTATCAACGCCATCCAATCGACCAAGTGTGCAGCCTCTACTTTTTCTAATACAGGCTCAAAGGCATCTAAGCAGGCACGCTTGCCTGCTGCGCTTTTGATTTTTTCAATTTGATTGCCTCGGTCTGTTTTCAACTTACCGGCACCTGCTTCATAGGCAGTAAATAAATCGGCGGCCTTACCTGCTTCGGTCCAAAATTCGTCGTTGTTAAGCATAGCTAATAACCAGGTTATGTAAGTATTAAATGTGATTTGTGTTTCGGGTTTGTCGTCAAACTTGAAAGACTTTTGGCCTTTCATAATGTCTTTTAGTCCTTTGGGCTCGAGGGCTGCTACACCTACTGCGCCCATTTGGCAAATGCGCTGAAACGAAGCAGCCGAGCCGTAAAGCGTTTCGATAATTTTGGCATCTTTTTGGTAAGCGTATTCGCCAAAAAGCTTGATGTAGAGTTCAGAGGGGCGTTTGATACTGTTGAGATTGAATGGAATGAACCCAAAGGTCGAGTTGGTTTGACCGTGTTTGTAAATGTAGCCCGTCATACTGGGTTTCGGTAGTTTTTGGGACATAGCCAATAAAACACGCAACCACGATTGCACCAATACTTCAGTATTCCCGCTTTCATCGGTTTCAAAGCCTGAGAAGTTTTCCAGAGGGTCGTCGAGACGGTAGTTTCTCCCCAGTCTGTGCGAAATCCATTGACCATTCCACGAATTAATTTTATTTCCGGCCAAACCTTCATAAGCAGGGTCGTTCAAGTAATCTCGGTAGACCTGCCAGCCTTGAAAAAGTACATCAAAAACTATGGGATGGTCAAACAAAATTACTTGTCCGCCTCCTACGCCGATGCCCAAACCGCCCCCAATCCAAGAGCAATAAACCATGTCGGGCGTAGTTTCAATGGTTAAATCAGTAACCTGCCCTGACGTAGTGGCAAATTCTTTAATTTCAGAAGCTGAAAAACCAATAGCTGTACTGGCATCAATTACTTTCTCATTAATTTTTTGGTGTAAATCTTCCAGTTTTTCTGCGCGTTCGGCAGCAGTTAGGGTATTTGGTTTTTGCCCTTTTTTCATTTGTACAAAGGGTGAGTTTGTGACCCAGTACAAATACTTGGGGTGATCGAAAAACAGTTTAAAAAACACCTGTTCAAAAAATTCTTTAGCTGACAGGTTGAGGCCATTTTTTTGGTTATAATGTTTTAGAAAAGAGCGGCCAATGCTTGCAGTTATCATAGTTCATTTACTTTAAATGAAAGTATTGTAATATTCGGGCCTCAGAAATTCAGGTAGCAGTCCAATGTCGTCGTCGTAGGCTTTTTTGGGAATGATAAAAGGCCGATTGCCTACTTCTGAGCGGTTTAGTCCTGTATAGGCAATCGCTTTATAGCGCGTGGGGATTTCCAGGGCCATACGCTCGTCATAACCCATTTTTTCATATTGGGCAGCGTCTGTTCCTTCAATGACACAAATCGCCGAGTCTATTTCCAGTTTATCAAACAGCACCGATTTGGGTTTATGTACCAACTTTTCTATGCGCCAACGACCTTCTACATAGATAGCCTCTTTGTCAATTTCTATGGTGTCTACCGTCGGGAAAACCGTATCAATCAGCTTTTGCACATCCCGTTCGCGCAGTATTGCGTCGTTGGGAAGTACCTCAAACGAAGCTTCCAACACCGGCAACTCGTAGGGCATCGCATCGGTATCGTTTTCGGGTGGAGCTATCACATAAATCGGTTTCAATGGCTCATTGGGGTCGGCCGGACGTTTGCGATTGACTCGTCCAAAACGCTGAATCATAGCGTCTAAAGGGGCTGTGTCGGTAATCATCAGGTCAAAACTGATGTCCAGACTTACTTCAACAACTTGCGTCGAAATCACAATACAAGCGCCTCTGCCTGTATTGAATTCTTCAATTGCCCGGCCGTTTTCGTCACGCCTTTTACCCATTAGTTTTTTCTCCAATTCACTGCGCTTGCCTCGCTTAAACCGACTGTGAATCATCATTATTGGCACCTCAGGATAGGCTTCTTTGAGTTGTCGGTAGCGTTCTTGTGCCGTTTTTACTTTATTGGCCACAACTAAGATTTTTTTATTTTGCCGAACAGCATTGGATAGGATAGGTAAGGCATCTTCATACACATTAATTTTGTGAATTATGTGTCGGTCAAATTCATCCAATTCTTCGGGCGTTAACTCCATTTCAAATAGGGACTCTTCTCCCAGTATTTTTCGGATGCGGTCGGTAAGTACTGAGGGCATGGTGGCTGTGCCGATATGAACGCGACAACCAATGACTTTGAGCATTTCCACGATTTTCAGTACAATACTTCTTGTGATTTGGGTGTAGGTATGTATCTCATCAAGTATGACATCGCAGCCGCGTAAATCCATAAGGGTAGCTTCATAGCCCCGTGTGCCAAATACTATGGAGGCCAATTGATGGGGAGTCAGCACCTTGACCGCCGACCCCATGTGTCCTTGCAATACTTTTTCTTCAATTTTTTTTCCGTTGGCCATGAGCCGTGAAGCAGCGTGAAGCACCCGTATGTCCAAACCCGGATTTTGGGTAACTAAATCAACTTTCAGGCGTTCAAACATACTGTTGATAGACGTCTGAAACGGCAGCGTATAAAATACCCGTCCCCGACATCGCCGCAGTAAGTAGTCGGTTTTGCCTGCGCCCGTACAAGCGGTCACTAGTGTGTGTGGGCGACGGTCATCGGTTGGTTTGAAAGAAAGTGGATACAATTCCCCCTGCCGATTGTAAAACCGCAAGTCCGGTTTCTGAAAGAGTCGCTTGGTTTCGACTTCGGTTTTGTGCACCATCGCCGAGCCGAAGTGATCGGCGGCCATGAGCAACCCGCGCCATTCCGAAAAGCCTCGTGTCCCGTTTTGACAATAGTTTAACACGTCAAAATACGTATCGCGAGCTTCGTCTATTGAAATAGACCTCACCGAGACCCCATATAAGTTCAATAACTCTAATGCTACAGGAGACCATTCTTCCCATTGGGTACTGTGCAAATCAAAGGCACGTTCCTCAAACCGATTGTCCAAATCAATAATCCCCATTTCCTTGTTGTCCATTTTTACCGATTTATGATGCCCTACGACCATTTCAATTAACCTGGGCTGAATAGACGGATCAAAGAGATGTAAAAAAAGCAGCGAAGCTAATTCATGACGAAAAGGTTCACTGGTGGGGCCATGCTTGTATTCGGGGGTAAGCCGAAAGCGAAACGTAGGATGTACCTTACCTATGTCGTGCAGTACTGCACCAAGTCGAGCGGTTTCAATGTCCATACCAAACGCTTCGGCAGCTTTGACAGTGGCTAAAACCACGTGGTCGAGGTGGTCGGTCAAGGTCGTAAAATCAGGCTTACCCTTGGCTTTCAGATAGTCAAACTTTGATTTCATAGTTCGGCACTTTTTACTGGATTGCCAACAATTTTCAGCCAACCATACATAGGTTTGATATGATCTAAGCGGTTATAGCCGACTAAAAATGATTGGTCATTTTCTTCAAAAATGAGTTCAAAGCCATCAAAAGGAGGTTGGTCAAAATCTGATTTACTTACGACCCGAATGGTTTCGTTGGGCAGCAATATATCTTCATTGCGACATAAACAAATATGTTGTCGAGAGGCAATTTCGGCATCTAAAGCATCCTCAAATGCCAGATGAAGTACCGGGTTAAGCATCACACCACGGGTCAGGATAGCATACTTCCGTACCAAATCATTTTTGTTTTTGTTCCAACCGCGTGGCTGAGTCTGCTCCTGTTGCAACGATATACCGCCATAAGACAAGCGGTAGTGGTTGATTTTGAAAACCCCAAATGGTTCGTTTAAGAGTTCGGGAAAAAGTTTACGTTCGATACCCGCCAAAATACTTGGTGTTAGAAACTGCTGACTGAATGTTTCAGCATCGCGTACGGCCGTCCAAGGCTTAATGAACCCAAATGGTCCTGAATAAGTAACAATGTATAATACCGGTTCGCTCATGGTTGTTTTTTGTTTATCGTAATGCGCCAAAACCGCTGCCTGTTAAATCACCGATCCCCACCAACCACGCAAAATGAATGGCCTCAGGTGTCCCTTCCACAATGACCGGACATTCACTGCCTTTGTGCTCAATGTCTTTGACCGTGATTTTTCGGGTACGTGGATTGGGATAAGCCCTGTCAAAAGCCACCCGTGCATTTAAATGCTCTCCTGTAAAGCCTGCTTGATTTAGCTTTTTGCGCAGTAGATTGGTCAAGACTTCGTTGGCCGCAAGGCTGTCCCAAAGTAAATATTCACGTGTATCATCAGCTCGCTTTTGGCGGGCCACTACCGCAGAGCCATCCGTTTGGAAAATGTGCTGCTTACTGAACGGCAAGGGAAGGATTTCACGTACTTCCTGTACTCTCATACCGTAAGCCACCGATGGTTCATTCAAAATGCCTTTTAAAAGTTGTTTAGCGAGTTCATCATTAAAGAAAGAAATATTCCATCCGGCCCCCTGCGGAAAAAACAAAGTACCTTTGCGTACCTGTCCGCCTTTCAGCCACCCGAAACTGTACAAACTCAAACCATCGTGAACCGTATTTTCTCCCAGCCACTTGTGTACTGTTCCTGTAAGTTTGTGTAAGTGGTTAAACGGGACGGGTTCGGTATTAGAGCTTAGAATTAATTGGTAACGCATATCATTTTCATGTTTGATGGGACAAAGATTAAAGGGCATGACTTTCAAATTGTGGGAGTCATGGTAAAAAGAGGGAAAATTTTATCGGTATTTCTGAAGTGTTTCGGCAATGCGCCTTTTGATTTTCCCCCTCAACTCCGCGGGCTCAAGCACCTCTACAGCCTCGCCAAGCCCCAAAATCTCAATTTCGAGTTCAATATTTAAAACCACCACCAATTCAAAATCGACATAATCGCGGGAGGTTTGCGGGAGTGCCCGTTGAGAAGGATGCAATGGCAGCGATTGGAGGTAATTGGCCTGCAAAGCTGTCAGGCGCAACACCACCCGCACGGGTGCGGTGTCGGGTGCGGAGTTGACACCTATGACATGTTGGCGCATGGCACGGTATTGATGGCTGCGGTTTTGGGAAATGTATTTGTCGGTCAGTTGGAGGTTGCTCATGCGGTCAAGACCAAACGTTCGCACTTCGTTTTTATGGATGTCCCAACCGTCCAGGTACCAACGGTTTTTGTATTCAAACAGCAATCCGGGTTCTACCAAACGCGGTTGGGCAGGGGCGGGGGTTGGGGTGTAGGCGCTGTAGTTAAATGCAATAGCGCGTTGCGCTCGCAAGGCTTCCCAAAGCGTAGGTAAATGACTGATACCTGAAAAGTTAGGATTTTTTTCCAGCTGAAGGTAGCGCCCTATTTCACGTACACCGGTCAGTGTCTGATTGACAAACTCAACCCGCTCACGGCGTTCGAGCAAGTCGAGGAAACCTTTGAAATCAGTAATATCTTCATCGTCTTCTTTGAGATCAATAAAATAACCGTTTCGGCGTTTGCTGTATCGGATATAAATGCCGTATTGCTCGTAAATGTCTTTTTTGTCCCGTTCAAAAGAACTTTCGGAATAATCCGAAAAACCTTCTTCTCGAACAAGTTCAAAAAGTTTTTCTTTGGATGCATACACAAAAGGCGGCTGAATGGCGCGAATAAGGCACCAATGGCGACGGAGGGTAGCGGCTAACGTCAAGGGATAGAAAGTTTATACAGATTTTGGCCGGAAAGTAGCGGAGTTTTTGCGAGGCTGCAAATAAAAAGTCATAAATTTATCAAACGGTTATGGCTGTATTTTTCAATTACAGATGTTTGAACGTATGTCGAATAAACGATGCACAATGGATAAGATCAGCCTTTAACCGGAAATCGTTTTTGCTGCATGATGAGTTTTATCGGTCGGTTGATAAGATAAGAGTGGACAGACTGAGTCGCGATTTATATGACATATATCATCTTTCAAGAACTGAAACCGCTAATCGCGCCGTCGCTGACCGGGAACTCTACCAAACGAGTGTCCGGCATCGGTTTACATTTTCCAAAGGATTACAACCTGCATAACCCGCAAACGCTGAATCCCATTCCGCCAATGGCTATGATGGAAGCGTGGAAAGAGGACTATAAAAAAATGCAGAAGGAAATGATTTACGAAGAAAGTGCTCCTTCATTTGAGGAGTTAATAAATACACTGAACCAAATAAAAGAAAAATTGAGGGCGCTCGAATGGGAGTTCAACATGGAATTCCCGCTGCCCAACGATTAATGGCCGCAAAGTACTTATCGGTTTTATCCCGTAAATGCTTTTGTTAACCCATGGGCACAAAGGCGCGATCAGTGCAGTTTAAGGGATGATAGACAATGCCTTTTTTAGTTAAGATGCAGGCTGATGAACGAAATACATCTCCTGCAGAAAATTCCCATTTTTTTTGTCCTGTCATAGCATCAATGGCAAACAACCTGTCATTGCTTTTTTTATCTAATCCACTTTAAGACTGTTTTCCTGAGGCGGAACAGCAGGGTTGGCTGAGGAGCGGCACCCGACAAGGATAATCAAAATAAAGAAATAAAAGACCGGTTTCATTTTTAAGGCGGCGGTTCGTTTTTAAGAACAATTTTTCTGCAAAACCTACCAAAGCGGTACTGTTTAGGGGCGGAAGCTTCAAATAATTCTGCCATTGCCCTTAATTATTTCAAAAAAGTTATCAAGCGGTAGGAAGAACAAAAATACGCTCATTAGTTTTATGAAATTTTATAAATTGTCCATAAATCAGAGGGACAAAAGGCAGGTTTCGGAAATAAGTTGAAAACCTATCTCACAGCTATGAAGGAATCTACCGTTTGTTCCCCATTTCGAATCCTACTCCTAAAAAAATGAAGAAAACACTTTACGCCGTACTCCTCGCCGTCGTCTTAAGCTGTAAAGGGGAGAATGAAGCAGCCATTGATCCCGAAATCCTGAAACCGCTTCTGAACGGGTATTTTGAGTATTTTCCCAAGCCCATTGCCCACTTTTCCTCGCGCATAGCCTGTCGGGAAGGCTATATGGTGATCTCGAAAGCGTTTATTACCCAAAAAGATGAGAAAACCCTTAGTATTCAATTTGTTTACGTGGGGAAATGTGCCGGCTTAAACCCCAATCCGGGCAATGATTATGAGATCAGGGCGACGTTTACCTCGCCGATGCCTAAAAAGGAAGATACCCGTTACCGCATTGATTTTACCGGCGTATGCGATTCCGCCATTCCTGCCGACCCGCAACTCGTCGGCAAAAAAATAGAAGGGCATGCTTATTTGACGAAAGATCTGGGGGAATTTGTGATCAATCTTCCCGTTTCGGTCAACAATATACCGCAAACTATTACCTCCCGAATGGACATCCGAAGCGACAAATTCTGATACCAATGTACAGATATGCTCCTTATTTCATTTTCGTTATTCCACTCTGATTCACTGCTTTATGAAACCATTATTTGTCTTAGCTCTCATCGTCGTTCTGTTTAGCTGTAAAGACAAAGAGGCACCGCAAGCCGAGATACCTCTTGTTTCACCGGGTTTAGTCGGAACTTATTCAAAAACCTTTACCGTAGAAGACTATCATGTCTTCCACAATATGTTTCCGGAGCGTAAGATATTTCAGGAAACGGTTACCGTGGTCATTACCGAAGTCAGTAAGGACAACTACCAACTCCAAGTAACCCTTTTCGGTACGGCCAAAAAGGATAAACTGCCCGATATTCATTATGGGGTAACGGCCGACTTAAAACAGACACCGGGCTACAACTTTGACGGTACGCCGGCACTTATGTTTCGGGGAAACTTCGCGAATTTAGTCCCCGATTCCCCGGATTTCAACGGCACTCAAGTCGAGTCCGGAATAAAAATAAAAGATCGTTCGATTGAATTCTATTTGGCGGGCAGTTATAAAGAAGACATTGGAGGTTTTGTCTTTACTGATTTGCCGAAAATAAAATGAAGCTGCCTTTAGCATTACAATATGAAACTTATCCTCGCCTTCACTCTCACGATTTGCCTTTTTGCCTGTAAGGAGAGAGAAGTTAAAGCAGACAAGCTACCCTACGGTTTGGTGGGTACTTATGAAACTGCTTCCACTAAGCCTTCTCCTGTATTTCAGGTTTTACTCTCCAACTTCGACAACTTCAAAGAAACCACCACTGCCACTTTTTCTCAAGTGGGAACAAACGCGCACCGTATGCAAATTCAAACAAAAGGAATGGCTCGAAAAGGATTATCAACTCCCGTCACTTACGGATTTACTGCCGATTTGAATTGCCAATTCATAAATACGACGGAGGGCGGCTATACGTATGGTTGTATGGGCAAATACAGCGATTTGACTCCTTTTCATTCACAACTTGACAATGTAAACAGAGACATTCGAAGTTATTTAACACTCAGCGGTCATGACCTTCAAGTCTTCACCTTAATTCATTTTGAAGAAGACTTGGCAGGCATTTCGATAGACACATTAAAAAAATAAAATAGATCAATTTCGTGCTTGTTAGTGAAAAATGCCAACAATCTGCAATGGCACTAACGAATAGTTTTGAGTAGCGCAAAATCAATTAGCAGAATGAAAAAACCGATACTGTTTGCATTGTTGTCCGCATTTATCGTAGGTTGCAAAAAATCGAAAGAGCCTACGGAACCTGATTATACGACTCCATACGTGGGAAAGTATGCCTATTCCCCGCCCAAACCCTCCTATTGGTTCTTAGATGGGCGAAGTCCCAAAATCACCTCTTGGAACATTAATGCCGAGGCCGACATTACCAAGGTGGATAACCAAACCATCAACATTAAATTCCATCAATCAGGCAAGGCGTATATCAATACAACCCTCGAATATCAATATGCTCTGTACTTTTCTAACTTAAAGGCCAAACTTCCTCCGATAAATGAACAGTTTGATTTTTCGGGAAACTTAGATTCACTTTATCCTTGGGATCCAAATGCCAAAAATCGCGCGGCAAGCGGCTATGGGATGCTCAAAAAGGATACATTGCTGATCATGCTTAACTCAAAAACGCTCTTTTCCACCGGACCCTTTGTGGATTTTAAGTTTATAAAGAAATAAGCATTCAGGGCCCTTATTGAAGGAAAAACACCAACAAATTATTCTTCATCAACAATGCATTCACTTCATCTTTCAGGCATAAATACCTACAATGACAAAAAGGTGAGAAAAATAATGGTTCTTTTTCTCAGTATTTTTCTTCAGAAAGATCAAATCAGCCCATTAGTTCTTCGATTGAAAGCATTTCATTTTTTATCCTCATTCCTCTTGAAAATTCTAAACCTCATTTGCTTTCATTTACTT
The DNA here is from genome assembly GCA_046329125.1 of Spirosomataceae bacterium. GTDB lineage: Bacteria > Bacteroidota > Bacteroidia > Cytophagales > Spirosomataceae > Runella. The sequence goes on from JAXLVD010000001.1 coordinate 700,960, forward strand.
CAAAATATAAAAATTTGACCCATATTAGAGTTGTTTTATTGTAAAATACACTTCAATGAACATCTTTGTAACGGAGTAGCTTAAAATAGGAGATTTCGTCTAATAATAAGTTGAACGGAAAGAACTGATTCCGGAAGATTCCAATGTTCATTAATCAAAATTTAATAAAAGTAAATTTTATGAAAATTCCTTTCTTTCTCTTGGTAACTCTTTTTAGCCTATTAATTTTTTCGTCCGGTTTTGCCCAGGGACCACCATTGCCCCCGGGCGCTGAATCACCTTTTATACAAAAGAAAGTATCAGTCGCTGAGCTAAAAAAAATGCTGATAGGTGAATGGTTGTTAGAAAGCGACAAAAACCAAGGTCTTAAAATCACAGCCACCACTTTTGCAAATACCCTAATCGAGATGTCGCATAAAGCAGTAAACTACAAAGTTAGCACCGGCGACAAATGTTCTTGTGATTTTGGGGAAATGCCGCCACCCCCTATGCTTTTAGGCGGTATTTCAATCTCTAATACTAAAAATTGTTATTTGATCTATGAAGTTGTGGAAGGAAACCAAGTTGTCTTAAATTTCGGCCTTATAGATCCGGTAAAAGAAATAGTAAAAACTTTCACTGTAGTAAAAAAATAGCCCTAATGTCGTTGTTGGTGTTTTTTCACCAACAACTTTTTAAAATTACTGTCACATCAAAAGGGGCGTTTTAAGAGATAGGATTGATTTTTGAATACGCTAATTTTCATAGTTAAATTGTCTGTACTTTAGGGGCACTTATGCTTTAAATGACACAGTTGAATGAACACTCTCGTTTTTCAGCTCCCGTATCAGCTGTAAAAGGTAAAATTACAGTAGAGTAGATTAATTACATCCTCCTGTTTTAGCCTGGAAAATGGCCCCTTTATCCGCCAAAAAGCCGGGTAATAATTCAATGGAATTTGATTGATAACCGGTCATTGCGGAAGTACTTACCGTGCCGCTGCTTTTAATCAGATCACTTGATTGGTAATTCATGGGTAGAATCACTCCGGCATGAATATAATTTTGTGCACAGGGGGGAGAAACCACCACGGTACTTCTAAGCGCAGTGGAAATCCCCGATCCGCAAGCCCCTCCAAAATCAGTCAGGTTATAAGTGTGGTTTTTTGTTGGTTTTACGTATACTTCAAAAAGGTACCTTTGAATATTCTCATATTTTTGGTCTTCCAGGTACAGATGAAACGGAGGAGTTCCATAAAACAGAGCAGTAACCTTGATACTGTCGCCTAAGGTTACTGCCTGCTTATCAGTAAATACTTCTGCTTTATAACTGTTATTTATGGCAGCTATTCCAATAATATAGGAAGTTTGGGAAGGAATTGTAGTTTCCAATATGAATTGATTGGCCGAGGGATTAAGCCCTACCGATAGGGAATTATCAGATGTTTTTTCTGCTTCAACCTGATTTAAAAAGGTATTTCCCTTGTAGAAGCTGATTAAAAATTTATTGGTACGGGGGAAGACCTTGGGGGATCGATAAGTGATATTTAAAAATTGATTACAACGCTGGACGGAAATGATCGTAATTTCATTAGGGATATTGTAAATTTTCAGGTTGGCTTTCAGACTTTTAGCCCCTTCATTATTCTCACTTGTATACCTGATGGCAGAGGAACTCAAAGGAAAATAATTCCTGAAGGTAAACCGGTTACCGGTTTTGGAAGGAAGCGTATCACACATGGGTTTATTGGTGTCAAACCATCTGATTTTTAAGTTGCCTTGGTATTCGGCAGTAAGAGAGTCTCCATAAAAACCGGCAACGTCATTGATCGTGGCGGCGGAGTAGTCTTTCAGGACTCTCAACAAATTCGAATTCGGAGATTCTCTGTAGACCATGGTGTAAACTCGGTTATGACCGTCTTCGAAAAAAATACCGGGCTGAATGCAATCTTTCGCCTTATCGATGGATTCAAACTTTCCATTTCCATCCGTTCGACACGTAATTGCATAAGAAGGATCGTACTCATTAATGTAATAGAGAAATAATGAATCCTTTACCAATACATTGGCATTATTGGGGCCGGTGGAGGCAAAAACAAAGTTTCCGTTAGCGGGATTTTTTTCTCTTAGAGTTTCCTGTAAGGTACTGTTTGTTTTCATCAGGTAAGTAGCACCATCAACGGTGCCTATGAAATACACTTTTGAATGAAAGGAAATAAATGAGGAGGAGCCCGTTATATTTTTTGAAGTTCCCGTTTCCGTCAGTATATAGGTTCCTTCCGAGGTCCCGTCCGAACGCCACAAGTTATAGGTATAAGAATTCACCGGAGCAGCTGTAAACAGTAAAATCCCGTCTTTGATAAAGTAGCTGCCGATCCTTATTCCGCTGACTCCCGGATTGATGTCTTTTACAAGTTGAGTTCCTTGCACTGTTCCGTCAGTACGCCACAATTCAGCACCGTTGGCCCCGGTATTTCCTAAAAATAGAGTATAATGATTCACTACCCCTACTATTATAATCCCCGATTCAGTAAAATTCGGCCTATAATCAAATAAAACAGTAGGTCGTTTATTGATATGCTCATGCAGATTGACCTGCAAATTATTACCGTAATTTGAAGTTGAAATAAATCGGTCATTAAAAGGAAGAATTTGCTTATAACCATATTCTCCGATTAATTCGATGGTATTGCCGGCTGTTTTGAAGAAATAATCAGAGCCTGTAACCCCTTCAGTGATAAAGTGGCCTCTGAAGAACAGGGTGTCGTTTTGAATGAAAAAACTATAGGGATTATTCGCTGATCTCGGATCGGAATAAGTCAATGCCGTGGTGCCCTGTGCGGTCCCGTCGGTTTTATAAAGCACATAACGACCGGATTCATTTTTGGCGGAGAAATAGTACCTGTTTTTGTAGCAAAAAAATTTATTGGATATAGACAGGTCACCATCAAATTTTGAATATCCGCCAATGACAGGCAAAAGAGCAGGGGTGTCATTGGTTTCATCAAATACATATACTCTGTAATCATTGGATCCGGGTAAGTAAGGAGACCTGACAAAACTCTTCTCGCCGCATCTGCAAGATTTATTTTCAGGTGTCCCGATAAAACCGCTCGGTAAATTTTTAAAACCGAATTCCCGGTAGTTTGGTTTTTGTACCTCTGATACAGAAATGGGTTTGGTTATCTTGGTATTACCGCAGGTTTGTTTAAGCGTATAAGTAACATTGTATACTTTAACGCTGTCAAATTGATGATAGGAAAGGGAACCGTTATCCGCTTTGCCGTCCCCGAAATCCCAAACCGATTCACTGTTTGCAGCACTGTTTCCTTCAAATTTCAGCAAACCGTTAAGAGGGGTAAATTTAAAATCAGCTTGGGTTAAAGCGCCGGTATTTTTTAAATTGTAATTAAGAGAGACACTGCACCCCGCTGAATCGGTGATGACCACTGAATAATTGCCAACTCCTAAATTGATACGAATAGAATCAGTACTTCCGTCTGACCACAGAAATTTGGGTTGAATCATTTTTGTGGATAGGCGTATGATTCCGTTATTGATGTTACATGAAGGGGCAATGGTATAGGGAGAAACCAACTGAAGACAGGGAGATGATTGGCCGTAGGAGGTAAGGCAATTCAGGCACAAATGGACGATCAATAAAGTAAAATAGTTACGAAGCATAGTAATTACGAATAACTTAGGATCAGCAAAAGTAAGAGATACCGGAAAATAAAAATCATTAAGTTGATGGTATTGTCCCGGCGGACTTTATGCTTGGGGTGTTTTAAAGGTTCAATGGAAGGGCTCCTTTGTTTTTCGGGCGAAATAACGTTCATACATCGAATTTTTCTTGCCTAAGTATTGCTGTGCTTCGGCCGGGGAGTATTTCTCGTAGAGCATTTGATAGGTATTGGTGAATTTATCAAAAGGTAAAGCCGTATACGAATAACTGCCGGGCCACAATACTTGCGTGAGTTGATTATACTGAATCGATTTGATCAACTTTCCCGAAAGCAGCAACAGCGGACTCAAAAGCAGATATACCGTCACGACAGAGCGTATTATTGCTTTCTTACCCTTAAAACGCAGTTCGGTAAGGGGGATATTTCTCGTTAAAAAAATGCCGAGAAGGAACAAAAGAGGCATTTGCCCTCTCATAAACAAATCGTTTTGCACCCCGAACCGGTATGTCCTCAGCAACCCTATCAAAACAAGGGTATAGAGCGAAAGATAATAGAAGAGGTTCTCCGCTTGCTTACGAACCAACAAGCAACTGCCAAAAGCACACCCCAATCCAAGCCGATATCCAGAAACAATTTAGGGACAGCAGACTTGGGACGTTTTACCTGAAGCAAGAAATGATGAATGGTCCCCCCGCTAGAGGAGGCAAAATAAACTGCTATGGGAATTAAAAATAACAGGCACACTGAAAAGGTGAGGGCATTGTTTTTAAAAAACAACCTAAATCCATCTTTGGATAAGTAATACAATGAGACGGCTGCAAATAAAACAAACAATATTAAGGTTGGAAAAATGCACCAGACAGTGCATAAACAGCTACTGAAGAAGGCTTTCTCATATCTTTTTTCCCACAATAGGGAATAGAGCAAAACAGAAGCGGTCATCAGGGCGGCAATGACTTGATTGGGAGCCCACCGTAACTGCTGAAACAGAGGCGTAATGACGGCCGGGCCCATTTCAGAACTGAAAAGGAGGTCTGTGCCGTTGAGTTGGGCCAACAGCCATTTTACATTCTCACTGACGCCGCCAATCGCTAATACAATAATAACCCGCCCTATTTTTTTATCGGTTAAAAAGTAAATCCAGGCTGTTAGCATAAAAACCCCGACCCACGACCAAATAAACAAAGAAAATAAGGAGAGTTCCCCGATCCATTTTGAGAGGAGGGCCGGCACAAAGTAATATCCGAAATAGTAACAGGCATATCTGTCAACCTCCTCAAAATACAGCGGCCAATCACTTTGAAATAGGTCATAAAATTTGGCATTTTCTGCCCAATAATCGAAAAGCTGATAGGAATAGCCGCTGATGCCCGTCAGGCCGGTGATCACAAACGCTAAACCGGCCAATTTGACAAGCTCCTTTCCGGTAAATCCTTCTTTGTTCTTTAGTTGTTTATAGTCTTTGATTTCCTGCCAAAACAGAAAGCTAAGTCCGATTATCATCAGCAGAGCGAATTCTATTCTAAACCAACCGGCCGCAAAAATCAGATTAGGAAGAAGCAGATAAGAAATGCTTACCAAACGAAGCAATGAAATACGCATGTTATTTTTGAAAGTGAGCAGATAAAAATGGTGTATATTCGGAAAAGGTAATTGGGAGCCGGTGAAAGCCGAACAGGGAAGAAACTCTCAGTAATAAACCCACCCTGTTGTTATTGTTTGTTACATCTCAAATCCTACACTGCCCTTTGTAAGCCTGTAAAAACTTTTTTGTCGCACTTTTTATCGTGGCTCAGTATTTTCCGGTCACCCTCTCTCTGAAAAAGAAGGTGACCGGAAGAAGGCGAACTTATTATAAAAGTTGTTGCCGTTAGAGGCTTTTTCCGTTTTGACAATTTTCCCGCAGTGAAGCTGTAGAACTACAGCATATTGTTTAAACCGCAATTCCTATCGCTCCATTACTTTGGTGCTGTCATATCCAGTTTGTATGACTTGAGGAAAACCCCGCTCATGGGCGTTGCTTTGTAAGGCTGAAGCTTGTTGCCGGGCGACGACCTCAGTAAAAAGTGCAGTTCGTTTTTAGGGTAGTCATAAAAAGCATAGGTCTGCCGGGGAATGACAAAACCATAAGGCCCTTTCACCGTCTCTGCTGTTCCTTTTTCAGGGTCAATCAGATACATGATCGGATAGGTAATGTACTCTTGGGTTTCGAATTGCAGGCGCTGCTTGTCGGCGTCTTCTTTCCCTATATCACCAATTGCACGGAGGTCACCTCCCGAAAGACGGCCGAGCGTGCCCAGCACCCGCCTGCCCGTTGAATTGTTGGATTGGCTCCATCGCTTTTGTAAAGTAGCTGCATTAAAAAACAGGTTGGGTTTATCGGCTTCTCCCAACGATTGTATTTGAGAGGCAAATCCCGAAGCCAGTTCAAGGTCCATATTTCCATACGGCTGATAGGGTGCCGAACTGCCCCAAGGCTCATCGGTGAGCAATAATATACGACCGTCTTTGAGGGCAATACACAGCGGTACGCGGTTCACCAAAAGCTGAGACCGAAACGCCAAACGGCTATGAACGTAGTAGTTTTTCAACACACCGTCGGCAGACAGGTGAACTGTACTGTAATGGTCATCGCCGGCGGTGGAGGTGCTGTTGACGCTCACGGCCAGGTTATCGCCGTTGGGCAGTGACACCAAGTGATAAAATTGCCTGGCAATGCCTGCCGCAGGCATTTTAGCTTTGCGTTGGTCGTCTTTGGATTCTTCTTTGACGTACACCACGCCCGTTGCAGCGTTGATTTTGATGTTGAAGGCCACGCTTTTAAACAGCCCTTTACTGAATTCAATGTGCAGCAGGCTCTCCTTTTCGTTGCCTGCTATCCACGACCCGTTGAGAGGTGCGCCTGTATAACCTGCTTCGACGGGGATTTTGAAACGGTAGTGACATAGCACATTCCCCTGTTTGTCCAAACGCACAAATACAAACGAGCTGTCTTGGTTTTTGGCCATCAGCGCAGGTCCGAAAACCAAATCCAACCCCAATTCGGTGTTGATTTTAGTAATATCCAAAAAACCGGTACCCGACGAGGCTACACCGGAGTTTTCGGCCCGAATACTCATGTCTTTGTCAATGGGCAGGTCGATCGTGCGGGATTTGCCCGTGGAATCAATCAAACGTACTGCGTTGCCGTCGCGCACCAGTACCTGTACTCGTTCGTAGTCAACGGTATAGGCGGTTTTGGGGCGAATCGGTAACAATTCCCGTTCGTTAGTGCCTTCTACTAAGTATAGGGCGGCATAAGGCGCGTAGTAATAGTGGACGGTTTGGCAGCGCAGTACTCCTCCGCTCAGATAAATTTGCCGTACGGTTTTCCGTTCTCCCTCGTAAGAAAGTGCCTTAGGTTGGCTTGATAACGTGGCAGGATAATCCAATCCTGATTCTGAAGTAGCCAGCGGCTTGTCTTTATTGATAGTGCCTCGGTTGCTGACCAAGTCGAAGAACTTGTACGGGATGGGCTGGCGCAGGCCGCCGTTGAGGTTGAAAATATCCGTGCTGATAGGCTGCAATCCCGTGGCGGGGTCATAACGGTACTGCATTAAGCCGGGCAGGGCATTGGCTCCCACCGGCACACCTTTGGTTGGGCTTGCATCAAGGTGGCCGAGGTGTTGGCGAAAAGCTGAAATGGTGATGGTGCCCTCGGGCGTAAGCGCAAGTTGGGTAATGCGCCCTTTGGTTTTAAGAAGGGGCGCAGCACTCGAACTTCCCATCTCATCGGCGGTGCTGTAAAACAAAGGAATTGAATCGCTCGCGACGATTCGCTGTGCGTGAGTGATAGGGACAAGGCCCGTGATTACGGCACTGACAAATAAGGTATTTTGTAAAAATGTACGCATGAAAATAATGTATTGAATAATCTAATTAATTCAATCGGTTAAATGGAGTTATAGTATTTTTCTGTCACCCGTACCGAATTTGTCACCCTGAAAAGGTCTGCCGGAGCGGGATTTAATCATGGATTTAGATGCCGCTTTAGCATGACAAACGGCTATTTAGTTAGCTCAACGCTATAAAGCCCAAATACATCAAGGACAATTTTAGTACAGGTGTTTTCTTTGACTTTAAAAGTGAATGAAACATAAGAAACCGAGCCGGCAGCTTTGTTAAAAGTAGCTTCGACATCACCTCCCACAACTTTCCACGTGGTTTTGGAAACGGGACTGCCCAAAAATAAATTTTGAGGGTCGTTGATGGTGCCATCGGTATTAAAAGTGAGGGTACCTTTACCCGATTCATCGCCATCCTCAATAACTACTGCTTTCCAAGTACCCACCAGATTTTTATCAATGGCCGGGGCGATACACTCTTCGGAGGATTTGGACTTGCAGCCCATTAATAAAACAACAATAACAAAAAAAGAAATGGGGATAAGGCGGAAGTATTTAAACATAAGGGAATGGTTAAATAAAAATAATGATGGAAAGTACTGAAAAGATTTTTGATAAAATCAATTGCCTCCCAATTGGACAGGGCATAATAAAATTTTTCAAATGTAAAATAAGTGAGGAAGTTGGAGAATGATTTAAGCCGGAAATGCTCAAAAAAGTTATCAAGCGGTAAAAATCACCGGAAATTTTACTATCTCTTCCGTTTTTATTTAACGAGTTCCCTTCTGCCGAACTTTGCTTTGAAACCATCCGGTTTTACGGGAAATGCAACTTTCAGGAAGGTACATATTTAGATTTGTTCGTCTGAGTGAGCAGTTTTTGATGTGCTTGCTGCAAATTCACCGGGTCTTCCGTAATACCCCGTCGACGGCGGGCCGCTTCTGCATACACACTCATCAGGTAATCGGCCTCAAAATGCTCGTCTCGCACGATCAGTGGAATCGGGAGAGAAGGGTGCTGAATACTCTCCAACTCTTCCAAGGACACATAGCCTAATTCAGGGGAGCCCATGCCCAAATCACATAAACCAAAGGCGACCGTAGGTTCCATCGGATTCAACTCACTCAATAGCCAGGTGGCGTTGCCGGCAATGGAAAACAATTTAACAACGGGCGGGTGGTCATCCTCCCGGCCTTTGAGCATATTCCGGGCGTTTTCGATCATTTTTTCGCGGAGTTCCGAGGGAATAAGTCGGGACATGCGGAATTACCTTTGTCAGAGTAGAAAGCTGAATTTCAGCATAAACCGACTTTTTAAAATGGATCGGACAAAAGGGAGTTGATTAATGAGAGATAAACTCGTCATGGATAGAACTTTACAGCAGGCATACCGAAGCGAACTCAAGAGTGATTCTATGAGAAAATAAAAAAATGCGCAGCCGCCCGGACAGAGGAAAATCAGCCCTCTGACTGCCTTTGTCATCGCGCTTTTCCGGAAATGGATAGGATATATTGGGGGCGTTTTAGACTTTTCAGTAAAAATAATACTGAAAGTAAACTTAAAGTTTACCGGATTGGTTATTTTTAATGAATTTGTGTAGCTTAGTATTGACTTTCATTAAAAATAATAGTATAAGTAAACCATGAGTTTACCAAATAACATAAAAATACAGCATCTGCTGGAAAGCTGGCCAACGGGTCAGGTGGCTACGTCGGCATGGCTCAACGAAATGGGCATATCCCGACAGCTGACCCGGCGTTATCAACAAAGCGGCTGGCTGGAAGCGGTAGGAGTAGGCGCGTATAAAAGGCCGAAAGAATCCGTGGAATGGCAGGGAGGGGTAGCCGGCCTTCAACAACAACTTTCATTGGAAGTGCATGTGGGCGGTCCAACCGCTTTTTCGGTTAGGGGAACCTCTCATTATGTTCGTTTTGGGAAAGAAAGTATCTTTTTGTTTTCACCTCTCAATGAGAGACTCCCTAAGTGGTTTACCGATTTTGATTGGAATAATTCCATCCACCATGTGAGAACCTCCATGCTTCCGAAGGAGTTGGGTGTCGGAACTTACAAACATCAGGATGTTCAGCTAAAGGTATCTGCTCCTGAGAGGGCGATTTTAGAGTGCTTACATATCAGCCCGAAAGAGTTTGACTTGTTGGAATGTTATCAGTTGTTGGAAGGACAGCTCATGTTGAGACCCGATCTCATGCAGCAACTCTTGGCAGCCTGCAGCTCGGTGCGGGTAAAAAGATTGTTTTTATATATGGCTGACAAAGCCAATTTACCTGTTGTGCAATACTTAGATAAAGAGAAAATTGATCTCGGTACAGGTGACCGCAGTATCGTAGCGAAAGGGGTTTACAATGCCCAATACCGGATCAGCATTCCGAAAGAATTAGCCGATTATGTTTGAAACCTACCGAAAGAAAGTCCAACTCCTTATCAGGGTCATTCCCTTTATCAAAGAGGCAGGGTGTTTTGCCTTACACGGAGGAACCGCGATTAACCTGTTTGTTCGGGACATGCCACGCCTGTCGATAGACATCGACCTTACTTACATTCCGATCGAAGACAGAGAGACGTCTTTGCGTAACATCAGCGAAGCGCTTGCTTCCATCAAACATCGGATGGAAAACCTCATCCCTGATGTACATGCTCAACATAAACAGGATATTGGTAAGCTTTTGATTATGTTTCAGGGATTGGACGTAAAGCTTGAGGTCAATTTAGTAGGTAGAGGCGTCATTGGAGAAACTAAAGAATGGCCGTTATGCGCCAAAGCGCAATCAGATTTTGAAGCTTTTGTGTCCATTCCTGTGGTTCCGTTGGGACAGCTTTACGGCGGGAAGATTTGTGCTGCTCTGGATCGACAGCATCCGCGTGACCTGTTTGATGTAAAATACCTGTTGGACAATGAAGGGTTTTCCGATGAAGTGCGCAGGGGGTTTCTGTATTGCTTATTGGGAAGTGACAGACCCATTCACGAAGTAATCACGCCCAATTTCCAAGATCAACGCTCGGCATTGGCCACTCAATTTTCCGGGATGAGTGATGAAGAATTCACTTATAAAGAATATGAGACGGTAAGAGAACGGCTTGTTAAGGTTGTCCACCACCGGTTGACGGACAGTGATAAAGCTTTCCTGCTTAGTTTTAAAAAGGCAGAACCCGACTGGTCGATCTATGATTTTGAACGATTTCCATCTATTCAGTGGAAACTCCGTAATCTGACGACGCTCAAAAAGACAAACCCTCGAAAGCATCGGCAGCAGTACGACTTGCTGGAAGGAAAACTGGGCCGGGAAAAATAATCAAACTCTTACCTAAGGGGTCTTTCCCCTCGCGCCGCAAGGGTCTTCGATAAACGGCCCCGACCGTATCCCCCACCTTCCTTCACGGTGTTTCGTGCAGGCCGGGTGATTCTCCTCGGCCTTGGCCGCCCCTGCGTTTGCTACCCCCACCCTCGGCGGAAGCCAAGGTTACATCTGTGCAACCCATTCCCAAAAGGAAATCGTAATGAATACATCCAATCTTCAAATCCGCTATACAAGTCAGCCAATAAAAATAGGAAAAACGCTATGGCGGTTGGTGATTAAAGAGTGTACTGCACATATCGGCCCAGATGAAAATCGAAAGCATCTTTGCATGGAATATCAATGGAACGACAGAGGCTAATGGCAACCGGGTTCCAAATGGACGGCTTACAATATCAATGATACCTATTACGGTATGCCGCGCCGATTAAGCAAACTCTATGACCGGGAAAAAGATTGGATTGATTTTTGGATTCATGGAAAGCCACTTGCACAACTGATCCTTGAAGTGTGAGGGGCTGAATAACTCAGTGAGAGCATTACGGAACCCTATTGTTTATTCAGTAACTGTTGCAGCAGTTCGTTTTTTTCTTTTTCAACCTGTAGCAGCCGCTCGTAAAGCTCCACAATTTTATCAATCGGATTGAAATTATATTGTACTGAAGCTGACTGATCGTGGTAATTGTTAGAAACAATATTGATAGCTGTTTCTTCTGAGAAATTCTTAATTGCCTCTTCGGAGATATTGAGAATTTTTGCCAGTTTTTCCAAAGTTGAAGCATCTAAAGTCTCTTTCTGTTCCAATTGAGAAATGGCCTGTTGGCTTATGCCCAGCGAAGCCGCCAAGTAATCCTGCTTGACGCCCAGCATTTCCCGAATGCGTTTCACATTGTGTCCCTGATGCGGCCGTTTTTCCGTTGTGTTCATAGATATCGAAGGTGAAAAACAAGGTTTGGCTTGTGTTTTACAAGCGCATAAATAAGGCTTCGCAAAGGTAATCGGATATTTTTGTTGTTGGAAAAAACGTCTTGTTTTTGAGTCTTTTTCTGCCCCGAGTCGAAGACTTAAAATAAGGTTTTTAAAGAAACGAGAATGATTATCAATCACTTAAAAGCTTAATTTAACTTATGTTAACGTCATATAAAACAAAGGGTTATTATTCAAAGCAGTGGTATACTACCCCTCTTGCAAACTCTTTGAAAACAAAGCATTTTTCTGCTATACTCAATGCGTCAATCCTGGGGAGGAATGCCATGAACTACATACAAAAAGCCTTTTTCTATACCGCCACTGCGTTTACTATGTTTGCACAGGGCTGCAAAAAAACGGACGATCCTACACCTACGCCTGTTGATCCCGTGCAAAATGTGGAAAAGGTTATTTTGCAAATACACGCTAATGCAGATTCTTATCTTCAATTCAGAGCAGTTCTTAATCCCGGAATTCCACAAAATGATGCGCAAGGGATTGGATACGCCTATGATTTACGCCTTTATGATGGAAATTTTAAAGCCACCACGACCGCGAACCCTGTTGTTCCTGATGTTAATGAAGCATTTAGTGTGATAGTGAACCAAGAAAACATTGCAGAAAATAACAGCAATACTGTTTTAAAATTGAAGGACAGTTCCCAACCCTTCATCGACATGACAGCTGATGACGGTTCTTTCTTCCGTAATAATAAAATAGATGTCGTGGCTTATAGAGTTTATCTTGATGGCGGACAGATTAAGGCAACCAATGTACTTGCGGAACATACTGTCAATCATGCCTTTGAAAATTCAAAATTCAATATGGTTTCAGATAGATTTAAGAGTAGATTAACGATTATGGACCCCACAGGTTTACCGCGTGTGCCCAATGTGACCTACACCGCTAAGTAACATTTTTATCGTATCAAGTTACAAGGGTTTTGCGGGATGCCGGGTAAGGAGTTGCTCAGCCAGCTTTGCAATTTTTGAGTAATTGCGCCATCATCCTTCAAAAGGTCAGCCCTGACACCTATTCCTCCCATAAAGCCATCGGCTCCTATATTTCCGATATGGTTGGCGTACAGGGCCAAATCACCGTACTCTCTATATTTTTGAACCGCATCACTGGCCATTGCAATCATGGTGTTATATCCTCCGGGCGCTAAAAAGGGGCAAATCAGATTGTTTCCCAAAGTCCCCTCATAACCGGGATTATAAAAACCGATCAGGATTATGCGTTTGGCGTTGGTCCCTGCCAATTCACACATACTGCTTGGCTCATTAAAATAGGGAAGTGTGATGGATCGTTCCTGCACTGAGATAGAAAACCCGGCCGGCAAATTTTTGGAGGCGATTTTATTGATATAATCAAGTAGCAGTTCTTTGAAATTGTCCCCGCTGACCGTAATTAATGTACCGTCATCTGCACATAGCCCGTTACAAGCTGCTTGTCTGGGTCCTAATAGGGGATGGCAAGTATCTGTCCCGTTACTGCATGTGAGTTTTCTATAAGTAAAACTATCTCCTATAATGTTTTCCAGCGGTTTGTTATTGCCGTTATCATAGTAAATCACAATTTCATTACTATTGACCGCTGTTTTACAAGGGTCGCCATCATTATTGCATGACCCCGGCACAATATCGGTACTGATGGAGGTGGGATCACGTTTTTTCATCGCTTCAGCCAGTTTGAGTGACCAGGTTTCGGGAGTACTTGCCGAAGCCAAATCGGTACGGCTGATGTCAGGAACGATGTAAGGCACTTTGCCACGAGTAAGATCATTGACAGCGGCCTCATCTTTAACTTCCTGCCGACTGTCGTTGGTAGCCGTTTCACTCGTGCTCCAATCCGCCATCCCCGGAATACGCGGTCGCCAATCCAAGGCCACGGGTTTGAGCATGACCAAATCCCGCTCCACGGGTAGCTTTCCGCTGAGGTTTCCCACAGGACATTGCACCTGTGTACGCACCCGCGTGGCACATTGCGCCGCTGCATAGGCAATGTAATAGATGGTTTGGCTTTGCTTGAGGAGTTGCTCGACCCCATCCACGGTTTGATAAAGGTTGCAACGTCGCACCAGATAACGGGCTGTCAACTTGCCGTTCCAACCCCGGCCGCAGGATTGGATGGCAGCGGGATTGCCGATCAGGTGGTTTGAAGCGTCAAGGGTTAGAGGCGTAACGGGATTGGTTACGTATAAAGGTGGGGTGTTGATTTTGTCACACCGCAGAAAACTGTCAGGCTGCGTGGATACATAAGGCTCGGCATCGCAAGAATTAGTGCCGTCACTGTTGGCACGACACTTATATTGATAAAAGCCGGGTCCCGTCGTATCCAGAATCTGTTGCAGGCTGTCAGCTTTCAAGTTGATGGCCAAATCGTCGGGCTTGATCATATTTTTTGTTGGATCGCGGCAAAACCTAGCAATCTCATCTGCGCTTGCACTTCCATCAGCGGTTTGGCAGCGCCATTCCTTGTTGGGGCGCACCTTTTTGTTGGGAGTGTTGTAACCGCCGACGAGGATTTCACCTGTCTCGGGCGTGGTATCGTGTTCGTCATAGACAAGTGTGCATTTTTGGTCTCGTTTGATAACCCCCTGATAACCTGATGGGCAGGGGATGGTCACATTGCGGGTGACCGACGGCCAAGTGACTTTTTTCTTATCAGGCAGGCGGTCGTCCTTGTATTGAAAACCCGAAGCGGCAATGGGCGAACCCGCCATAATATCGCTACCGACATGGCAATCGGTCATAGTTTTGGCAATAGGAGGCATTTCGATGGTGCTGTTGGGCAAATTTAAACCGACGTTTTGGCCGCCGAAGCGAGTAGCTAAACTACGTGCCATGGTACTGCTGACGGTGTTGAGAGGAGGGATGCCTTTGGGCTGAGCGGTGAAATAGGCCAGCGCCCCGAATTTGCCACAAGGAACAACGCCCATGCCTTGAGGTGGAACAGGCTCGGGATTTTCCTGATCGGAAATTGTAGGTAGGGTGGTCAATGAGGCATCGTCGAGCGGTGATTTTCGGACAGTAGCGGCAGCTATGCGATAAGTAGCCAGGCTTTGAGCGGCCTGCGCCAAGCTCAATCCCGTGTTTTGAACAGCAGCACGTTGGTTGATGCGATTGTAGCGTTCGGCCACGTCGCTTTCGCCCGGCAGACAACTTGTCAAGGCCGACATTGCTATCAGGCAGAGCAGAAAACGGACGGATCGAAGAAGAGGGCAAGGACGCATAATTCCGAAAGTATAGCCAACAAAAACTGATGATTTATTAAGAGGGCGTAAATCGGTTCAATCGTGCAGTTTATTGCCGGGTATTGTAATGAGCTGTTATTCAGCTTCATTGTACATAACGGGCCTTTCATGTACATTTTTTCGGGATTGGTAAAACCGCAGAAGAAGAATGGCAGGAAATTGTCTTTTTTGAAAGCAGTCAAAAGTATCTTTACAGTACTCTACAGTACTCTTAAGTTTTTAATGAGCCCATACGTCATTTATTGTAGTGTACATTTCATAAACCCAAACGTTAAATGCAACAATTTCTTCATTTCGCTCTCTTAAAAATAAAGTCTTTTTCTGCTATACTTGATGTGTCAATTCCGGAGAGGAATGTCACGAACATCATAAAAAATCTGCAACACACTGCCACCAAATTTATTATGCCGCTCTTGGCTAGTGTTAGTTTACTGGCGTTTGGCTGTGGAAATGATGCTGTTAATCCCGAGGGAACAAAAGGTCAGAATTTTAGCACTGACAAATATTACAAAATGATCCTTAAAGCACGCCCGGGCTCAGCTTTTAGAGCTGTTGTCATGCCTGATCAAAATACACCCGGTAGCTATTCCTTTGGTAATGATGTCAATATAACCGACCTAGGTTCACCTGTTAGTGTAGTGGCAACCACACCATCTCAATTTGCAGATATTCGTTTCAAGATGGCTTATCCTGACAATATGACTCAAGCTCCGGATAATCTGCAGTCACCTACAGGAAATATGGTTGTTGCCAAAGATACATCTAAAGCAATAGTTCAGTTTTTCCCACCTGAGGGCAGCAAGGAATTGCTAAGCTTCCCTGAAATATCTTTCAAAGGAAGGGATCAGTACACTGAGAACATGCATATCGTTGGACTTGACATTAAAACTGGTGGAAACGCCCTACCTTTAGGTGGAGTTTCTATCAAAGGCGGCGAAGTTTTTGTCGGACAAGTAAACACAGGCATGAATCTTCAGCAATACAGAGCAGCCTGCCAAGCTGCAACATTGCAATATTCCGGTGTTCGTGCGCTTCAACTGAATAAGACTGGTTACTCGACTACATTAGTTGAAGTAGCCAAACCTGAGTAATATTCTGCTAACGCACTAAAGTGCAAGGGTCCGGCATACTATTTACCAGAGGGTTCCTTATCCAGTTTACCAAGGTTGTACTAATCCCATTGTTACGAGCTAAGCTGTTGATAGTTAGGTTGCTGTAGATAGGTTTGCCTTAGTTGCCCAAGGTAAGGTGCGCTGAGAAAATAAGTGTCTCACCGCCCCGATCCGTATAAGCTTTAACAGTTGCATCAACCATACCTAAAATTGAATCTCCTGGGAAAAACAGGACACATGGCATTATTAACAGTATTAGCATTTTGATAAAAATCACCAAATACGATTATTCGTTTGGCCTTTGCCGCTGCCATTGCGCAAACGTCTGATGGCTCGTTAAACATGTAAGAGACTGCTTGTTTCAATAGGCGTTACTGATGCAAGCCGGTAAGACATCACTAACTATAGCTATATATTTATATAACAGTTCTTCATAATTGGGAGCAATAATAGTTCTATCTGGTGGCGATGTTATACAAAAACCGTCGCAAGTTTCTTGATCTGTACCAAGTAAAGGAGTGCATTTTTGTGCCGGGTTACTGCATATCCTATTATCATACGATATAATTATCATATTATCATACGATATAGTTATCATACGATATAATCGCACCACTGTAATCTTGCATTGGACGACCCACCGACTTATCAATCCGGATTTCAGTTCCGTTAATGGTCTCTTCCTTGCAAGGCTCGTCATCATTATTACACAATGTAACCCTATTCTCGACCGATCCGGCCTCAGCGTAGTCCATGGCGTTGGCCAGCTTGACCGCCCGGTCATATTCGTTAATACTTACTTGATGATGCCGGATCGGCTTTGGTGACATTCGGCACCACAAAGCGTCCCGCCGCATCGGCTTTGACCTCATCGCGACTACCGATACCGGCAATCTCGCCGGCGCTCGGGTTGATATGACCGGGTAGCTGATTATTCTTATCTGATAACATCCAAACATTATAGGATGCTGATCATGTATTGTGTCCGGATAATTTACAAAAAACCGGGCACCTTGGGAAGACAGGCAAAGATACCGGAGGATTATTTGCTCTCATGTTCTTTTCTTTATTCCCGGCTTCATCAATCGGGAAGCCTGATTGACGGCCTCCAGTACCGGATCGTGGGACAGTCGGGCATAAATCGCGGTGGAGACCTGACTTTTGTGATTGAGGGCTTTGCCGATGATGGGTAAACTCGCTCCGCCAATGGCCATGTAACTGCCCAGCGTTCGGCGCAGATCGTGCATACGAATGTCGGATACCTTCATTCGCTTTCGCAACCGCTCAAAAGCCCGCTTGGGATCTTTCAAATACCCATCCGAACTACTTCCCGGGAAAACAAATGGCGAAGGCGTATCTTGTTTGGCATTCTGCTTGTGCCGCTTGCGTAAAATTTTCAAGGCGGCATCAGATAAAGGGACGATGTTGACTTCTTTGTTTTTAGTATGAGTTTCAGGAATACGCCAGCGGCGGAGGGGCAGGTCAATATCCGCCCATTGCATCGAGAGCACATTCGATTTGCGCGCTCCCGTATGCAACAATAGATTGAAAAAATCTCGGACCAATTCGTTTTCCTTCTCCAACGCCGTTTGGAAGGCTGTTAATTCGTCCTGACTCAAAAAACGGTCTCGACTGACCGTCGGATATTTTTTGAGTTTGGAACAAGGGTTAGCGCATTGAATGTAGTTTTCCCGAATGCCGAAATTATAGGCTGCACTCACAATGGCAATCAGCCGATTGGCAGTCGATTTGGCTTGGGTTGTTCCTGTTGTAGTATGAAAATTTCGAATTTGTTCGGTGGTAATCAGGTGAGCCTTCAGATGCCCGAAGGTAGGAAAGACCCTGCCTTCCATCATTTTTTTATTTTCTTCGGGCCGCTTGGTGAACTTCACCGCATGGTGTTGGTAGTAATAGTCATACACCTCTTTAAAGGTGACGGCTTTTCGTTCTTCAATACGCTGCTTGTGCGGGTTACTGCCCAGGATAATAAGCGAATTGAGTCGTTGGGCTTCTTTGCGAGCTTGTTCAATGGTCAGGTCGGGAAAACGACCGATTTTAATCCGTTCCGTAACTCGGTTGATTTTACGACACAACAGAAAGGTTTTTACCCCCGAAGGATAAACCGCCAAACGTAATCCCGGCAATTTGGTATCAGACACATGGTATCGTTTAGATTGAAGGGGTAGGTTGAAAAGAAATTCTTTCGTGAAGTTTTGGGAATGTTCATCCATGCGAGACTCCTGTACCGGTGCTCCCCCGGTGCTCCCTTGAGTATTAAAATAGAGTTATCTTTGATACAGTCAGTATAACTCCTGTTTATAATGATTACAATGAATTAGAGGGTCTGTTAAGAACAAATAACAAGCCATAATATTGGCCGGAAAGTTTTGACATGGAAGAGGTCACAGGTTCAATCCCTGTTACACCCACCACTTTTCAAGCACTTAATTCCTATGCTCCGTGAGTTTTACGGCCGGTGCTCCCCCAGTGCTCCCCTGCCCGTTTATGCTTCGGAAATCGGTCATTCCTGCTGAGCCGATTTTTTGAGGTTCATGCCCAATAATCGGATTGCTCGAACTGTTAGTCCAAAGCGTTTATCCATCGGGATTCGCTTGCATCAACATAATCTATAACCGAAAAGCAGTTCAATCATTGATGGAGTTTATTCTTTATTAATCAACGGTGGATTGAATTGACTCCGTTCCTCAAACTCCTTTAGGTAGCCGTTACTTATCGGAAATGAACACATATCGTTTTCGACAGACCGGTTTTTCTTTTGAAAAAAGGAGTGTGGAATGGTTACTAAAACACCGCCCCCCGAACCTTTACTGGATCGAAAAAGTGCGGCTCGTTACCTTTGTGTCTCCCCCGGCACCCTGGCCGTTTGGGACTGCACCAAACGCTACGACCTCAAACCCATCAAAATAGGACGTGCTGTTCGTTACCGTCGCTCCGATTTGGAGAAATTCATCGAACAACGCCTGAGCACCTGATCGCTCCGACTTTCTTCTTTTTTCCACTTATCTGTTTTTTTCGGAGATCGCTGTGAACATAGACGATGCCAAAGCCATACCCATGACCGAAATTCTGAGCCGTCTGGATATTCATCCTAAACGCATCAGCGGCACCAAAGCCCTGTATTCCTCCCCGTTACGCCACGAACAAACCCCCAGCTTTTGGGTTTATTTGGATTCCAACAGTTGGTACGACTACGGGGAAGCCATCGGCGGGGATTTGGTGAATTTTGTCTGTGAATACCTCCGGGTATGCCGACAGGACCATAACGTGGCCGATGCCCTGCGCTGGATCAACAACATGGGCGTCGGTCCTTACCGTATCGCGGCCTTTCCCGACGAGCGAAAAGAATATGCTCACGACCCGGCCCTGATCCTGAAAAGCCAAAAGCCCGTTCAGCATTTAGGTCTCATCAGCTACCTCAACAAACGGGGCATTGCGTTAGAAGCGGCGCGACGCTCGCTCCGGGAAATGCATGTCCTGAATAAAACCACCGGTAAACGCTTTTTTGCGCTGGGCTTTGCCAACGAGGAGGGTGGTTTTGAACTGCGCAATCCCTTCTTTAAAGGATGTCTCCGTCCCAAAGCTATTAGCTTTATTCGCGGCACCGATCCTGATAAAAAAAGCATCCACCTCTTTGAAGGATGTATGGATTACCTCTCCGCCGTGAGCCAAACCAAGGCTCAGGCTCTTTCCGGTGATGCCATTGTACTCAATTCCGTCGCCTGTTTGAAGCAGGCACTGCCTTACATCCACAATTACGGTTATCGTTTGGCCTATACCTGGATGGATAATGACCGCGCCGGCGAACAGGCCACGGCGTTGCTGTCGGAGTTTTTCAAAACGCAGGAAGGATTGATGCACCAACCCATGAATGCCCTGTATGCCCCGTATAAAGACGTGAATGAGTGGCACATGCACCGCCTTAATTTATCTTTATAGGGGGAGTGATCATGCAGAAAAATTGGATTCAATCACTCTACACCGTCAATGAAGTCGAGATCATTTACAAGAATAAAATTCCGTATCAGGATCGCATTCAGGTATCTCAATCCTCCACGGCCTACGAAATTTTGCGTCAATGTTGGGATGAAAATCGGATTGAATTGGTCGAACAGTTTAAAATTCTACTCTTGGATCGCCGACACCATTGTTTGGGTATTTCAGAGATCGCCACGGGCGGGATCACGGGCTGCGTGGTCGACCCGAGAATTGTCTTTGCCACCGCGTTAAAAGCAAGAGCGAACGGCATTATTTTGGCGCACAATCACCCCTCGGGAAACCTCAAACCGAGCGAGGCCGACATGGCTCTGACCCGCAAATTAATGCAGGGCGGCAAGCTGTTGGAGATTTCTGTGCTCGACCACCTGATTGTCACACCGCACCACTATTGCTCGTTTGCCGACGACGGGTTGATGCCCGGTTGAAGCGTGGGCGGTCAGGCACCGACTGTTTTGTTGGCAGATCGTTTTTGTCTTTCCGGTCATCGGGAGGAACGACGGTGATGTACCCGACGCGTCGAATTCGCCAACCATAATTTTCGCCTGCTTCGCATTCCTCGCCCGACCAAAATTCAAGTGGGTTCATTCGCCTGAACGTCGGGTTTTTTATCCCCGTCATCCCGATGAAACGGAAAGGAAATCGAATGTCTCACAAACAAAAAACACACCCTGATTTTTCCCGCTCACCTTCAAAGGAGCCTTCTATGAAACCTGATGTTCCGTATCAATCTGATATCTATGCCCGTGTGACTAATAAAATTCTGTCTGATTTAGAACAGGGAAATCTCACTTGGCGCAAGCCATGGAACAATGAACACCTTGCGCGGCAGGTGATGCGTCCGCTGCGTTGGAACAATATTCCTTACACAGGAATCAATACACTGGTGCTGTGGGGCACTGCTGCCGAGAAAGGTTACGTGTTGCCCTACTGGATGACCTTTAAACAGGCGACTGACCTGAAAGCCAACGTGCGCAAAGGCGAAAAAGGTGAACAAGTCGTATATGCGGACAAGATGGTGCGGGAAGAAGAAACACCGGATGGTGATACGAATTCCCGCCGAATTCCGTTTCTGAAAACCTATACGGTCTTCAATACGTCACAGATCGAAGGATTACCGGCATCCTATTACAGCGTTCCCGAAACGGTCATTCCTGCCCATGCACTGCAACGGGTGGAAAGTCTTGAATCCTTTTTTGCCCAAACCAAAGCCGATATTTATACGGGGACAAAGGCGTCTTACAATCAACTGACCGACCGTATTCAGATGCCGCCGTTGGAAAGTTTTGAAACCGCCACGGATTACTACGCCACCCTGGCGCACGAATTGACCCATTGGACCAAGCATCCTGCGCGTCTTCATCGCGACATGGGTCGTAAACAGGTTGGCGATGAAGGCTATGCCAAAGAAGAATTGGTGGCCGAACTCGGAGCCTGTTTTCTGGGGGCAGACCTTGGTTTTGAACCGATGCCCGAAGCACAACACGCGGCTTACATTCAATCGTGGCTGCAGGTATTGAAAGACGACAAACGATTTATCTTCTCCGCTGCCTCTCACGCGCAGAAAGCCGTTGAATACATTCTTGCGATGTCGGCTCCGTAAAAAACCTATCACAAACAAAACATTGATTTATGAGAGTGAAATTTGAGATTGAGAATCACATAACTGAGTTGGTAAAGTAATTGTGGAAGATATTTTATATTTATTTTAAATAAATCTTCCATTTATATTGCTTTTATTTGAATAAATACTAATTTTGTGGAAGAATGTGTTTTTAATTAAATTAAAATCTTCCATTTAAGGAATTTATGCAGTCGACAAATAGCGATATAACTAACGAGTTTTTACAATTAGCCCGAATTGCCCTTACTGGTAGGCAGCAAGACGTTCAACTGATTATTCACCGAGCCTCAAAGAGGCTTAAATCATCGTACCCTGAATTAACAGATGCACTAGTAAAACTTCTTCAGGAAGCCCCAACCCGGGCTACTCCTCTTCGGAAACAAGCCGAAGCTCCACTACCTGTAGATGTGGATTCTCGCTTGCAACTTCTCAGAGTTGAGAAAGACCAACCCGAATACGAACCTGTGTTGCCTGAGGCAATTCAAAAACTTCTATATCAAACGATATCTGAACGAAATAATACAGCCGCTTTACTGAAGCATGGATTACAGCCAACCAAATCGCTTCTTTTAACTGGTCCTCCCGGGGTAGGAAAAACTTTAGCTGCCAGATGGATTGCTGCCAAACTTGGTAAGCCATTACTTATTTTGGATTTAACTGCCGTTATGAGTAGCTATCTTGGACGTACAGGCAACAATATAAGGTTTGTACTTGACTATGCTAAGACTACTGATTGTGTCTTACTTATTGACGAGTTGGATGCTATTGCAAAGCGCCGGGATGACAATAGTGAAATTGGGGAGTTAAAGCGGCTTGTTACGGTACTATTACAGGAAATTGATGACTGGCCTTCTTCGGGATTACTTATTGCTGCCACTAATCACCCTGACCTACTAGATCCGGCAATTTGGAGAAGGTTTGAAATCGTTTTAGCTTTCAGTAATCCTACACAGCCATTAATAGAACAACAAGTTAATGTTTTACTGAAAGACCATCTAAATAGCCATCAGGCTTGGTCAAAAATTTTATCATATATCTTCATCGGTTACTCATTCAGCGAAATAGAAAGGCAACTTTCCTTAGTAAGAAAATCTGCGGCAATTGATAGCCAACCGTTAGAAGACAAGCTAAAAGAATTAGTGTCTAATAGCACTTCTTTCACTAAAGATCAAAAACTGGAAATTGCCCGTAACCTGATTGAGCATGGAATAATGTCACAAAGGCAAGCTCATGAATTAACAGGATTAGCACGTGAAACGATTCGCAAAAGCATGAGCCAAAAAAAATAAGTACAAAAAATCTCTACATTAATGGCAAAAAGAAATTTTCTTCTTGGAAAAGGGGAACGATTGACCGAACAAATTCGGGTTCCGTCAAGGCCGGTAAATAAGGCCGCTCCGTATACATTTGCAGAAGCAAAAGCTCGTTTACAGCCTATGTTGGATAAAGTTGTTGAGGGAATCAATCAACTGCCGGCAGATGCCTGCCCTGATGATTATGCAATTGCTACTATTACTCTAAATCCGGAATACATAGCTAAGACATACTATCCTTCAGAATTACTACGCACTGTTGGCCTTGATGCTGTTGGGAGCAGAGCCCGTAAGATACTTCCTGAAAAGCGTAGTAACTCAAGAGAACCACAGGAATCAGTTACAACTGAACTTTTTGTGCGTGGTAAGCGAAATACTTTTAGTAAGTGGGCAAATGAGTTACCCAATTGGGCTGAAGAAGTTTATGGTGCTATTCAAATTATAGAAATTGAGGAGATTGCTTTCCCTACGCCTGCTAATAAAATAAAAGAAATAAAAAGCCAACGTTCTCAAACTGTATATGAGGTGGTCCTTCATTCAGATGAGGGAAATGCCGAAGCGAATATCCTGAATAAGTTTCGTATTTATCTAAGTAACCATGAGTTAGATGCAAAATTCCAAAGACGATTCTATGCCGGTGGGCTCTGCTTTTTAGAGCTTGAAGCCCCGACTCAGGCTGCTGTCGATATTGCTCAGTTTAGTCTAGTTCGAGTTGTTAGAGAAATGCCTTCTCTTCGACTGCTTCGACCACCCATTCGATCAGCGGGTACTGAAAATAGCGTAAAAATTAAACTTCCCAACACTGGCCCAATCGATCCTACTGTAAAGGTAGCTATTTTCGATGGCGGTATTCCTGAGGATCACCCTATTTGTAAGTGGGTAAATTATTACGAAGCAAAGGGGTTAAGTCCTGCTACTAAAGATTTATATGAACATGGTGTAGGAGTTACGTCAGCATTTCTATTTGGGCACATCAATCCTAAAGAGCCGCTTCCCATACCTTACGCTAATGTTGACCATTACCGAGTACTTGATGACGTACCGGGTGAAAATCCTTTTGAGTTATACGAAGTATTGGATCGAATTACGGGTGAACTTGTACAGAAAGATTATGACTTTGTGAATTTAAGTTTAGGTCCTAATCTACCTATCGAAGATGACGAAATTCATGCTTGGACTGCTGTATTAGATGAATATCTATCAGATGGGAAAACGCTCCTAACCGTCGCCGTTGGCAATGATGGTGAGGGCGATGCGCAACTGAATTTAAACCGTGTCCAAGTTCCTTCAGATTGTGTAAACGCTCTGAGCATAGGTGCCTGTGACGTACCTGATAACAATTGGCAGAGAGCACCATATAGTTCGGTTGGACCCGGTCGTAGCCCTGGCTTAATCAAGCCTGATTTAGTAGATTTTGGAGGCTCACTACAGAGGCCCTTTCTTGTTATTGATGCAGAAAATGGGTTCGGATTGGCACCAACAGGCGGCACAAGTTTTTCATCACCAAGCGTGCTTAGATTAGGTGCCGGTATACGTGCGCATTTCGGCAGCTCTCTATCTGAGCTGGCTATCCGAACCTTACTAATCCATTCAGCAGAAGATGCACCTATTCCTAAAACAGAAATTGGTTGGGGTCGAGTTGCGCGTAACCTTAATGATATTACTGTCTGCGAAGATCATGTAATGAGAGTTGTATTTCAAGGCAGTATTACTGCTTCAAAGTTCATTCGAGCACCTATACCACTTCCAAATAGTGATCTATCAGGAAAGATAAAGATAAAGGCTACTTTATGCTACGCTACAAATGTTGATCCTCACCACTCAGGCAACTATACGCGTAGTGGCATTGAAATTACGTTCAGACCAAGCAAAACCATCAAACGAAAGGTAGGGGAGGGAGAAACAGAGCCACTTCATGCGCAGACTAAACCTTTCTTTAGTAAATCACAAAAAGCATATCAGACAGAGGAGGAACTGAGACGTGATGCTTGGAAATGGGAGAATTGCCTCCATGCAGAAAATCAATTTCTTGGTAAGTCATTAAATGATCCTGTTTTCGATATTCATTATAATGCTAGATTAGAAGGGCACAACGATATCCGAATTCAAGAAATTCAATATGCTCTGGTGATTACAGTCGAAGCACCTCGTATTGGAGACTTGTATAATCAAGTTGTCAGAAGATATGCTACTCAGTTGGAACAGTTACAGCCGTTAATTGATATTCCAATAAAAGTATAGTTGACATTGGCTATAAGCCAATAAAAAACCGAAGCGGTTGAAGCCAACTTCGGTGCATTTATGAACCCAGAAATCCATTGCAGCGGAGTGCAAACTAATTTAGTTTGCCAGCGAATTCATAAAATGCAAAGATAACGAAAGATTTCGGTTATCGGCTTCTTGGGTAAAAGCTGACTGCCTCAGTATGAAATAAGCCAGCAAACTTAACCAGATACAATCATGGCTAAGAATGGTCAACCGGGTAATGGGCGCATTGGTGCCGTACGTGAACGGTCTCAAACGTTTAACCCGACCACAGAGCAATGGGTTAAGCGGGATACAACGACTGGGCGTTTCACGGATGTGAAGCAAGACGGCAACCCGTTTAAAGGCGTTCGCAAAGAACACTAACCTAGCCCCAAGGTAAACAGGCGATGATTGCTCAATTGTCGCCTGTTTATATTCAATTTAATCAGTCGCTTTTGGGAAAGTTTAATATTGCTTGACGATGTCCAAGATTTGGGAAGGATTCAATTTCTACAGCTGTAGTCCCTGAAACATAACTCTTAATATGGTGTAAGAACCATTTGCAGCGTTGAGTACAGACATTCATTCCATATCCCGCTTTGTTGGGGTGTTGATGAATCGGTCAGCGTAGCTCAACGGCCGTTAGGACGCTTATCCCTGCTTTTTACTTCCTAAAAAGCATCTTTGACTCCGCTTCGCTGCGGGGAGCTGTCACGGCCTGATGGAGCTTTGTTCGCTTCCATCATCTGCCACACAACAAAGGAGAATCGCTGATGACTGCTGACAATCAAACCACTGCCAAATTCCCTACCCATACGGTTTACTATCTGAAAGACAAAGAAGGTAGTGACAGGCCGCAATGGATCAAAACCGGTGTGGCTTGGGAACACGGCGACAAAGATGGGCTGACACTTTCTTTGTCTATTTTAGGTCAGTCACTTTCGCTTCAGGTACGTAAGCCGAAAGCAAAAAGCGAGTAATGTATCAAAGCCTTCCGGGGTTCCTTCTCGGAAGGCTTTTCATTCTTAAAAGAAATGTTTGTTATGTTTCTATATCTTGGAATGAGCCGCTTACGTGTTTGTGTATGATGTCGGTGTTATTATCGACGTTGTGTTCGATTACTTTTATGACGGAGAACATTGCCAATGTCTAAATGCCTTAATCTCTTTTACCTTGGTTCTCAAGTTTGTAATATGTTTTATTCATATATAAACGGACATTGTATGTTTGGACTATCCGCTATAGAGCAGGGTAAAGGGTATTTTTCTATCAGAGTATAAAAATGTAAAATACGTAAAAAATATTGCATAAGTTTCGCATATTTGAAAATTAGAGGTAAGCTATATCTACAGTCCACTATTAAAGTATTAGAGGTGAACTGAAATAAATTGTAAAGAGTCATTTTCTTGGCTCACTTAATAACATGGCAAATTTTGATTTTTCTACCTTAAGCAGTTCGGATCTCGAAGAGCTGGTTTGTAGTTTATTAAATGCAAAAGAACAAAGCACTAATAGCAATATAGTATTCAGAACTTTTAAAGATGGTAAAGATAAAGGGATAGATATTCTTTATTCGACTGCTGCTGAGGAGTATGAGATTGTAGGTCAGGTTAAACACTATTATCGCTCCGGCTATCATGCTTTGGTGGCACATTTAAAAAGCTCCGAAAAACAAAAAGTACACAAACTTGCTCCAAGACGGTATTTTTTAGCTACCTCTGTTGATTTGAGTGTTGCCAATGTAATTGAGATTAAAGGTATTTTTCAGCCTTATCTTCAAAGTCTTTCAGATGTTTATGGTAAAAAAGATCTAAACAGGGATTTAGACCTTTTTCCTGGCATAGTAAATCAGCAATTTAAATTATGGTATTCAACAACGGAGATATTAAGGCGAATTTTAAACTACCAGATGGTAGGACGTTCCTATGAGTTTCAGGAGAATCAACTAAAGAAAAGGCTCAGGTTATATGTTGAAACACCTGCTTTAACTGAAGCAAGAGGAGTTTTAGAAAAAAATAATTTTATCATAATTACCGGTGAACCGGGGGTAGGGAAAACTTCTGCGGCAGAAATACTTTTATATGAATATATAAAAGAAGGATATCAATTAACCTATATCTATGATGATATTAAAGAGGCTGAAAAGATTCTGGATGAAAGAGAAAAAATAATTAAAAGTGAAGTTGAGAAAGAAATTGCTGAAAAGGAAGTAAGTAAACATATTTTTTATTTTGATGATTTTTTAGGTCACAATTCGGCTGAAATACAAAAAGCAAAAGGTTCCGAAACAGCACTTTTGAAAATTCTTAGGCGGATTTCTTTGTCTGAAAACATAAAGTTTATTTTTACAACACGAACATTTATTCTCAGATCAGCGGTTGAAGAATCAGAAAATTTAAGACGTTTTAACCTGCGAGCCAATGAAAGCATTGTTAAGCTTGATATGTATTCTGTCTCCGTTCGTCGCCAATTGCTAATAAATCATACCTATGAATCAGATCTGTCCGAGGATTGCAAGCAAATTCTTGCAAAATCAAACGTGCAGGATTTTATAATTAATCATGCTAATTTTTCCCCAAGGTCAGTTGAATTTATTACTTCGAAAGAAAATACTAAAGGCTTATCTGCCGTAGAGTATGAAAGATTTATTTATAAAAACTTTAATAAGCCGGATGAAATTTGGCGACATGCATACGAGCAGCAAATAACTGATATTGACAGAATGTTGTTAAATACAATGGTGAGTTTTGGAGATTCCGTGGACATTGGTGATTTAGAGCTCGCTTATAAAGCAAGGATAGATTATGAGGTAAAATTGGCTTTGTTGCATGGTTCGCGTTCAATGGCAGTTTGATAAATTGATAGCGTCATAAAAGAGGATTTTATCTGCTCAAATCCCTATTTTGGGTAATTTGACCCACTCTTTTATGGTACCTTACCTATTTAATATGGTATTTTATCTACATAAGATATCCATGCAACAAAGCCCATTCATAACAACATTAAAAAATCCTTCACAAATATCAAAGTAGGAACCGGGTATAATTGAAAACGTACAAACATATAGAGTGCATGCTAAAACACCAAAAAAAACCTTAAAAAGTTATCAAGTGGTAAAATTTAAACTTTTACCTGAAAAATTATCGAAAAACCGATTGAAATTATCGGAAAACCGATACATTTTCTCAAAAGTTTTATAGTAATTTGTGATAGATACTCCTAAACTTTCGAAAAAGTATGAATTTAAAGACTTGTACTACATAATGGCTATTTCAAATAATTTCTTTTCAATTAGGATAACCCTAATTAGGTAGCGATAGAGCAATAAACTAAACGTTATATGAATTATAAGCCAAGTAGTTTTATTTTTTTCTTATTATTTGTTTTTGCATTAGCTGGTTACAGTCAGGTTAGTGAATTAAAAAGTGTTAAAGTAATTTTTCAGGCTGTAGGAAGTAAAGAGCAGAAAATTAGAGTGAAAGCTACCAATATGCTGAAAGATGGTCTTGAACTTTTGAAAGAAGGTCAATTTAACGTTGCAGGTGAATGTGTGTTAGAAATGGATCTTCCCAAAGCGCTATTTTTGGAAGTAGCAATAGGGAATAAAAATTGCATATTATATCTTAGCCCTGGTGATAATTTACAGATTTTTGTAGATTTCAATAATCAAGATTCAGAAATAAAATTTAAAGGTAGAGGAGCGGTTAGTGCTGAATACTTAAAATTAGCTCAAAAAGCATATATGAATTGGTTAGTGCTGAATGGTGAGTCAATCACTACATTACCTCCTACAATTTTTGTATCTCGACTTGATTCTCTTGACAATGATATTAAAAAAATTTCTTCCCAATTTAGTGGTATTTTATCAGCCAATTCTCTTAAGATACTAAATAGTGCTTATAAAGCATTTTCACTCTATTATAAGTTGATTTATACCCAAGGTAAAATTACAAAAAATAAGGAAGTAGATTTACCCCTTGTTTTAAAAAATATTAATAATGAAATTCCACTTGATACGCTTTTACTAAGCTCAGGAGATGGAGCATACTCAGCGGTTTTAGCTATTTACTGGATGTCTAATCTTTATAAACCTTTTTTCTTAAACAAAAAAAAAGAAGAGATAACTGCTACAATTTATCTTCAACCAATAGAAACTGCAAAAAAAACCAAAGAAGGAAAATATCCACCTGCTTTTGAGGAGTTTTTTTTAGCTAAGAATATATATAATGGAATAAAAGATTTAGGAGTAATATTAGAGGTTGAAACTATACTGAATGAATTTAAAAAGAAATTTCCTAATTCGCCTTATCTACCTACTATTCAAAAGCTATATAATGAATGGTCTCCACTTTCTAAAGGAAAAATAGCACCTGAAATCCTTGGAAAGACACCTGAAGGAAAAAAACTATCTTTGAGCGACTTAAAAGGCAAAATAGTTTATATAGATGTATGGGCTACTTGGTGTGGTCCTTGTATAGCAGAATTCCCAAGTTCTAAAAAACTGCAACAACAATTTAACAATAATAAAGAGGTTGTTTTTTTATATGTCTCTGTCGACGAAAATGAAGAGAAATGGAAGAAGTTTTTATCTAAGGAAAAAAACTTTGGCGGTACTCATATTAATCAACCTAAGGAGGGGAATCCAAATTCTATCTGGAAAAATTATTTAATATATGGCATTCCCAGATATATACTTATTGATCAGAAGGGATTAATTGTTGATGTAAATGCTCCTCGCCCATCATCAGGAAAATTGCAAGAAGAAATACAATCACTTTTAATTAAATAATAATATGATTCGTTCGCTTTTTTTAAACAATGAACCATTAGTGGAATTAGTACGACAATTTGTAAGTCTATTGAATGTTAAAATAACTAATAAGACAGTTGAAGAATCTATATTATCACATCCTGATTATCCAAGTTTATTGACGATTAGCGACTGCTTATCGAATTGGAATATAAAAAATGCAGGCTTAAAAATAACGAAAGATATAATTGATTCAATACCTTTACCTTGTATAACTGTAGTAAATGATGAGTTTAAAGTAGTCACTAAAGTTAGCAATGAAAAAATAGAATATTTAACTACAAATAATAAAAGAAAATATGTAGAAAGAAATGTTTTTTTTGAAGCTTGGAGTGGTGTAGTGTTGTTAACAGAGGCGGAAGGTAATGCAGGAGAACAAGGCTATATTGCTAAAAAAAGAGAAGAAAATAATCGTTTACTCCCCCTATTAGCAACTGCTTTATTAGGATGCCTTATAATTATAACTACTATCTCGTTCTTCTTAATAAGTGTCCCACTTTCTTTAGCTATTCCGCTTAGTGGTTTATTTTTATGTAAGTCAATTGGAGTAATTGTTTCTGCTTTACTGATTTGGTATGAAATTGATAGGTATAACCGGCTTTGTTGCATGGCTATGTTGGTTGCCTTTTAACCGACTTTGGCATTCCCAATTTAGTGAATTGATTTAGACAAGCTGCTTTGACTTGAGCCTCTGTTTGCTGATGAGTCAACAATCGCGTAGCTAACCGTTCGCCAAAACAGGCCTTCCATCGAAACATGGCTGTTTCTGCTTTACTACGGCGATGATAGCCACATTGCCGTTTCCAAACGGTTAACCCGATTATTTCTATTTGCCTAATGGCTTCATTACGAGGATGAATCAAGTCGTTACCTGTTTGGTCTATCCAGATAACCGCATTCACACGAGGAGGAATTAAGGGCTGAATGTGGCGGGTTTCCAACTGCTCATATACTTTGACTTGGTCGTAGGCCCCATCACCACCTACTTTAGCAACACACTGTTCAATGTCATCTAATAAGGGTCTGACCATATCGGCATCACTAACGGCATTGGTGGTCAATTCAACAGCGTGGATGTCATTAGTGGCCTCATCAATGGCCAAATGCAGTTTGCGCCAGGTACGACGTTTATCAGCTCCGTGCTTTCTGACTTTCCATTCACCCTCTCCATATACTTTTAATCCTGTACTGTCGATGACAAGATGAAGAGCTTCGACAATACTACCCTCAGAAGGAACCGGGGCTGAAAAGGCTACTACTTTGGCCTGTCGGCGACATAATTGGGTGTAGCTTGGTACTTGTAAATTCAGCTTCATAGTGGCTAACACACTCTGAATCAGTCCTTGAGTTTGTCGAAATGCAAGTCGAAAGACTGCTTTAAGAGCCAAAGCAGCCTGAATGCACTTGTCGGAATAGCGAAACTGGCCGCCGGCATCGCGTGGACCTTGATAATACCAATTCGCCAACGTATCTTCACTAAGCCAAAGCGTAACAAATCCTCTGGAAATCAATGATTTATTATATTCAGGCCAGTTGCTTAGTCGGTAGATTTCTTTGGCTGATTGAGACTTCTTAACCTTTTTTGGTTTTTGGGGAATTTGGTTGTCGACTTGGGTAAAAAAGTGTAATTTTGGCATAGCACTGGAAGCCATAAGGCGGCAGCTTTGGAGGTTTGGCGATCTCAAAGTTCGCCATTCCAGTGCTTTTTTTATACAGGTAGTGATGCTTTACTGCTGCCATGCAACAAAGCCGGTAAAATTTAATAATTACGTTCGACCTTACGATGCGTTTCGGCGCTCCTTTAAAAGATTAGAAGGTGGATTTATAACTCAGGAAACGTATAATCCTGTTAATCTTAAGTTTATTAATCCTTCTCTTGTTGATTTCTTGATCGATCATTTAAGAGGAAATTACGATGAAATTATTCGTATGAGCGAATCGGCTTTTTTTCTGGTACAATTAACAGCCAGAATATTTCCGCTTCATTTAGATAATAATCAACATTTGTCTGTGCGTTTAAAAGAGAAACTTTTGCAACAATATGATTATTTTATAAAACCTGAGAGCCAAAACCATGACAGGGTTATTTTAATAATTATCTTAACTAAAAATTTTAAATTTGAAAAAGTTGAAGATATAGTTATTCAGCTGTTTTTGCAAATTGAAGAATGGTATTTTTTGGCGGATACCTACTCTGAAAGAACAAGTTTAATTGATTTTTTAGAGGAAATGACATCTGAGCGGGCAATTGATTTAATTGGAAACCACGGTTTAAATATGTTTGCCGAACTGATTTTAAGCGATAACAATTTAGAGGATTTGACTGATTTATTAGATATGATTTTTGGGAAATTTAAGGCCAGTATTTTGATGCTTTTTGAGCAGGATGATTTTTATGGATTTAGTGATCATATCAGCGGTCTTTTAAATGAAAAAATCGAAAAAGATATAGAAGATTTACTGGGATATTCTCATGCGCAGGATTTTGTTGATGAAAAAGAAGAGGCAATACAGCAAATGATAGATAAGTTCAACAGCTTTGGTTTAAACGTAAGTGCTAACCTGTCGAATTATGGCAGTTACAACTGGTGGGAGATTGGTTCCGACAATTATTTTAATGAGCAAATGGCAAAGGATGATTAATCCGAGTAATAATAAGCTACGGATCAGCTTAGCTTTCCGTGAATTTCACTTTTATTTCCATGACTACGGGCTGTCCTTCCTTACCATGGCTCAGGTAACGTTCTTCGGTGATAAGGATATCAGTTGTATTATGATTTAGCAAATCCCTAAATAAACCTTGCAGGGTATATCCTCTCAAGGTGACTGAGCAGGTCGAAAAATATAGGATGATCTGATTGGTTTCCCCTTCCGGAATAAATTCACCGGCGGTCAAATAGGCATAGTTGAGAAACATACGCCTGCCGTTGGGCCAGCCTAAGCATACATTTCGTATTGATGAAGGCGGCAAAAATGCCTCTTCTCCCGCCGTCGGAGAAAGATCATTTTCGCGCATCTGATCAAAACGCAATTTAAATTCCCGGTTCATAGTCACGCGGTTTGATCGGGTTGACGGTGGATTTGTGCTTCTCAGGCGTTTTGGCTTTGGCAGGAGTCGGCGGTTTTCGAGGCATCTCCTCACGAATCCGCTGCTGAATCATCTCCCGCGTTTGATTTTTCTTTTTCATCAGTTCGATGGCTGAGGTTCTTTCACCCGCCCGTGCGGCATATTCCAACAATTGCTCTTTGTCATCGGTGTAAATCCGTACCCGCTCCCGCGCCCGGGAGACCGACACATAAAACTGTTTGGCATCCGTGGCAGGGAAGGTAGCGGCGGGCTGGGCAATAAAGACCTCATCCACCGTTTTTCCCTGTGAGGCATAGGAGGTAATACAATGGGCATGCGTCCAATGGCCGTAGTCACGGGGCAGGGTATAGCGTGCTTTGCTGACAGGATGACGAAGCTCTACCTCTCCTTGGGCTTTCACTGAGATCACTTCCATCAATTGCCCGTTGTTCAAGCGGTTTTTATGGACATCAAACCCGTTACGGGTAATGCGCAACGCATCGCCTTTGGAAAGACCGATCTCTTTTTTGGAAAGTACATCGTACCGAGGGCTTACCCCTTGAGGCAAAGGCAGCATTTCTCCCTTTGAATTTTTCAGCCAAACCCCCTTTTCGGAACTCTCCGTTATTTCCCACAGACTGCCTCGGTCCAATCCGCC
Organism: Spirosomataceae bacterium; assembly: GCA_046329125.1. GTDB lineage: Bacteria > Bacteroidota > Bacteroidia > Cytophagales > Spirosomataceae > Runella. Next base: position 734,892 of record JAXLVD010000001.1, read on the forward strand.
GGGGACATGTTGATTGAACTGCAGCCATTGGCCTTTGGTCAGATGGCGATAATCCCCTTTTTGGGCTTCGGTCAAATTACGATTGATGAGTTGAGGCAGGACAAATTCTTTTTTGCCGATCAACCCCGCCTGTCGCAGGTGTCGGCGAATGGCTTGCGTGGTTTCTTCTCCCTGTTGGTGGGTAGGGGAAATCACCAAGGCCGATTTCCCCTTTTTTATCGCCGCTGCGTACTCTTTCACTAATTGTTCATTGGGTTGTAACGGATCGATCGTCTGAATGGCCCCCATGGTTTCCAATCGTTCAAAGGCGGAACCTACCTCACCTTTGGAAAGATCTTCGACTGCCTTTCGGAAGTGCGCCTCTTTCTGACGATAGATTTTACTGACTTCCGCCGATTTGATGCCGCCCACAGTATTGAGAATCCGCAGAGCATCGCCCCGAACCACACTGACGTGTTGACGGGTATCACCACCTAATACCAAACGGGCGTTTTCCCGGTGGGACAGTTCCAACAGGGCGGCCATGTCTTTTGTTCCCAACAGGCCGGCTTCATCCACCCATAAGACTTGTCCGTAAAGCGCTTGCTGCTTTTTGGGGTCGGCCAACAGTTTCTTAACGGTGTCGGCGTCTTGAAAACCTTCCGACTGTAATACGCCCCGCGAAGCCTCGGCTGTGGGAGCTACGACGGTGACGGTTTTGCCGGCGGCCCGGATGTGTCGGACGGCCTGTTGCATCAGGGTCGTTTTGCCCGAACCCGCTGCCCCCTGAATGATGGAGACCCGGTCGGTGGTGGTCAATAGGTGCCGCACCGCATCGGCCTGCCGGCCCGTCAGAGAAAGTTCGGGGGCGCTGCGGTAGAGCGGGCGAAGTTGCCCGATGCCCTGTCGGGCCAAGCGCACCATGTGCTGTTCTTCGGAGAGTACTTCTTTGATCGTACATAGGGTTTTGTGTTTGTCCCGCACGTGAAGAATGCGGGTATCTTCTTCAAAGCAACGGGTGATCTCCTCCATCGCTACCGTACGGTGACCGATGCTGTGGCGGTAAGCTTCGGCCAGCAGGCGGCGATCCTGCACCACCGAAGCTCGCTCAAAGCCATGCTGCAAGGCGTGTTCTACGCAACGTTCAGGGGACAAAAATGACTTGTCTTTGACTGAGGCAAACCGAACGGGACGTTTGCCTTCCCCGGCGTCAGCCGGACCTAACTGAGTGATTTGCTGTTTCCAGTCGGTTTTCAACTCAGTCATGGAAAGCCCTTTTTCTTTTTTAGACCGGGTACGGGCTCCTAACTCGTCGAGTTCTTTAGCATCGGTGATCCCTTTCTCTTTCGCTACACGACCGATCTCGTCGGTACGTTTGGAGAACAGGTCAATCACCCGCTGAGGCACGCCATCCACTTCGAAGGACTTTTCCGTTCGTTGGATCTGATACCCTTGTGCCATCAATCCGTCCGCCAGTCGCTTATGAAAGCGGGCCTGATAATAGGGCATGTCTCGTTTGATATCCCGAAAACGAACGGCTTTGAACTGCTGCTCTGCTTGATCCCATGTCGCGTTAAAGACAAAGCAATGAGCATGTAAATGCGGATCGGGGGCATGGCCTTCGACGGGACGAGCCGTTTGGTGGATAAATTCCGACCAAACCAACTCACCTGCCCGGCGATCTTCATAGACGTGATCCTTACGGACGCGCGTCATGGCATCGGCCTCCATGTCCTGCATGGTCTGTCGGACACACTGCTGAAACGTTTGCAGGATGTGTTCGTCACCCGAGAGCGCGTGCAGAATGGAGACCGACTTAGGACAATGGAAATTGATGTCGTAGCCGGTGATGCGCTCCTCCTTGGTGCGAGGGGTCAGTGCTGCCTCCGTTTTGGGGTGTCGATTCTCGCACAGGGCAAAGAAAATGTCCCGGTCCGTCGGTCCGGCAATGTCCAATCGCTCGGCTAATTTCCCGTGCATCTCCCCCCGTAATTCCTGATCATTGAGGTAATAATCAGCTTTGGAGAGGGCTTCGGAAAAATAGGTTTTGGCCCCGGCGGCACTGCTGCTTTGGATCATGCGGATCATGGAACAAAGAATAAAACAGGTTGGAGAAAAGCATCCGGTTTTTCAGGTTCGGTTCAACAGGGATAATCATTCGAAGCAGTGCTGCGGGGAGTGAACAGTTATGTCTATTGTTTTTCATCAGACATCTGCCCTAAGCACTGCTTAGGACGTTTTTCAAAGCTCACTAAAGGGCTTCGACCGGGTCTTCTTCGATAAAATTGTCGACGAGTTTGCGGCGGGTTTCGGGGTCTGCCGGGCGTCGTCCGTAGAAACTGACCCCTCGGGTTTCACTTGCGTCTCTGCCTTCTACAAAGGCAGAAACCATCTCTTCGTTACAGATCATTTCGTCGATTTTATCCATCACAAAATGATCTCCTTGGTGATAAGCCCCCACGTAACTGAAGGAATAACATAAAGCCGAGAGCATCAGAATAATTCCGATGGGTTGGGCCGCCAAAAAAAGAATCCATCCCAAAATACCGAAAACGCCCGGTTCCAGGACGGTTTCAATGAGACGAACATCCACCGGCTGCCCCCGGAAAGTCATCCTCAAAAAGGAGGGGTCAATTTGGCCGGTGGAAAGACTGAACCGACCGAAATCAAATACCGACGGCAAGCGTTTGATCTCCTCGTGACGTCGCAGACACATGTACAAAAACGCCGCCAAAAAAAGATACCAACTCCCGAAGAAGCCGATAAACGGACCCCACCCGAACGAACCGAAAAGACGATGGGTGATTTGCTGAAATACGACAGGGGTCAGCGCCAGCAGCACCGTCATGACCAACGCGGTGGATAAGGAGAAATAACGTTCTCCGAGATTCTTCCGAAGAAAAACTTCCAACAATAAACGGGGCCAGGAACAGATCGCTAAAAAGAAAGCCAAGATGGCTTCCTTCATGCCGTTGGTGCGTTTGAAGACCGTGCGATAGTACAGATTCTTTTTCATAAACGTAAAAAGGGAAAGGGTTGAAAGAAAAAATGATAAAGACATTAAGGATACGGTTGATAATTCTGGTGAAAGAGCATTTTGGTATGGTTGAGTCCTTTCAGCAGCGGATCACCCTGTCGGTGCAAATAGCCTTCGACCCGGAAATTGTTCAGCGGTCCGCCCGTGCGCAGGCGGACAAATTCTTCGGCCCGTACCATCCGCTCTAATTTTAATGACTTGGATTTGGTTTGCCCGAAGTTTTGCGAAACAGTCACGCTATGAGACTCTTCTTCAAAAAAAGCGTCTCCGAACAACTCGGAAGCGTACTTATTGGTTTCGATGTCGGCATTGGCGTGAAAGATCTTGGTACCCAGTGTCCCCAGAAAGCTTTTGACACGGTACTCTGCTTTCTGCCCGCCCATGCAGGCGTAGTAATTGGGCAGGTTCTGCGAGATATACACCGTGGCAATGCGACTGCTGCGGGCCGTGGCCTGATAATCCGCATCGTGTTCGTGCAGGAAGTTTTGGGCTTCATCGGCCCACAGAAATACGGGTCGGGAATTGGGCGAGATGGGGCGTTTTTCCATCGCCCGTTGCCAAATGTATTTGAACAAAATTTGACAATCACGTCCCACCTTGTGGTAGAGTTTGACGGGCAGGTGGATCAGAATGATTTTGCCCTGTCCACAGTCTTCGGGCGTCAGGGTAGAATCCTCTCGACAGAAAAGGGAATAGACGGGCTCCCGCAGCAGTCGAAACAGAAAGCCCGAGAAGGTAAAATCAATGATGGAGCGGGTTTTCTCGGAGAGAGTAATGAAGCTGTCAAAGAAAAATTGGTCGAGAAATTTCAGCAGTCGTGCTTCGGGCAGTGCATGGAGCAGTTCGGCTTCAAAGTCGGACTCGTTTTGCAGTGCCGCCTGTTTGTGAGCGGGGAGCCGGTTAAACCACTCATCCATGTTTTCGGTAACGCGCTTACGCGCGGCTTCAAAGGCTTTTTGAAATGCTTTTATCTCTCCCTCGTTGGCAGGGACCTGCAATTGCTCGTGGCTTTTGGGAATGGTTTGCACAATGTCATACATCTGTTGCAGGGAGAGTTTTCCGTAGGCCAGTTGGCACAGGTCAATGACGTTAAAGATGAGCATGTCCAATGCCGTTTCCCAAAAGGCGTCGTCACTCTTACCGCTGTCTTTGGCTTCACCCGCCCGAATGACCGTTTTTAACACCTCCACGATATTTTCGGTAATGGCGTTTTGGGATTGGCGGGATTCGTATTGAAGGAAGTTAAAGCGGTGCGGGCCGTTGGGTTCGAGAACCAATAAATCCCGCTCGCGCCCCGTCAGGCGACAATACTCCTGCCAAGCCTGTTTTTCATCGGGTTTAACCGTCAGTACCAAACCGCCGAAACCTTGGGCGAGGTACTTTAAAGCCAACATCCGACCCGAACCGGAGGTTTTCCCCGAACCGATTCCGCCGAAGATTTGCACACCTTCCAAGGCGTGACGAACGCTCCAACTTCCGCGTTCTTGCGAGGAAGCTAACTCTATCAGCGGTTGGTCTAAATCAAACGGGTTCATACGTTTAACGATAAGGGTCGGAAAGGCCGAATTTTTACTGCCAAGTACTGAAAATCAAACGGTTATTGAGGCGATACAGAATTAAATAACGTCTATTTTTGTAAGGTGTATGTCCCGTTTTACGAAGCCCTGAAAAATGTGTATGAACTCCCTTTTCAGAACCTTAAAAATCAAACAAAAGGGACTGCTTGCATGGATGACAGAGGATTTAGGAAAAGGGTTTAAGCGGTAAGGCATCAGCGGCTGCCCGTCCCTGCGAAAGCAATACCTCCCGATAGCGAATAATGGTCAGGGCTTTGTAATCCACGGCAGTGGGATTGTCGGGAAGACGAACGGTATCCCGCGCCATGATCTCCCACAGCCATAGTTCGGCCATCAGGGAGTGTTCTATGGCAGGCTCATACCCTAAAAAACGGCTCAGTCGTGCTTTGGCCCTGATTCCGTACAGGTGAAAGAAGTCGGCATACATGGATTGGAATTGGTGTGCCGGTTCCGGGTCAGCATAGTGGGCCATATCTACATTACGAATGAGTTGGCAATGCATTTGTGTTTCGCCAACGAAGGCCTCTGCAGAAAGCTGCCCCTGATTTTTTTGTGCCAATAAGGCCCGTAAATAAGGCTCATAGGGAAGAAGGACAGCCGGGTGGGGCAGATAGCCTAAATGTTGTTCAATCAACTCTTGCGCGGCGCCCTCAAGGTTCGGCAACACAGTGGTGGACAAGGCAATATCTTTCCATGAAACCGCCTCTGCGATCGCTTCCCGTGCTGCCTCGTTAAAGGCTTTATCGAACTTTTGTTCGTTACCGCCAAAGACATTCAGAATGGTTTTTTCTCGCCAATCCATGGGAAGCCTCCATAAAAAAAGATTCCTCATTTTAGCATAATCCATCCGGAAATCAAGTCCTAAATCAATAACATTATGAGCGGGAAAGACGATAATGACGACAAAGACAAAAAGAAGGAGCCTGCCTTTCCTGAAGGCTACGAACATTTGGATGATTTAATCAAGGGAAGAATGAACCGTCGGCAGGAAATTGACAAGCAGTTAGAGGCTGCTTCCAAAGACACTTCAACGCCTAATAAGTATACCCCTAAATATACGCCGCCGGGTTTTACTACAGGGCGGCCTTCGGCCAATAAAGAATTTTGGGTTCAACAATTGAAAACGGAAAAAACGGAGATCGATACGGGAATTTATAAGCAGGTAGAACGGGAGATGAAAGACTTAGAGGCCGACCCCGAAACAGCCGCGCAAATCCGTCAGACGCTGACAGAGAAAATGTATCCCAACCCTTTTGAAGGAAAGGGAGCAAAAGAATTGCGGAAGGTGGGAAAGATGGAAAAGGAGATAAATACCTCTCAAGATTACATGCGCGTTCAACTGAAGAATTTTAGGGAAGGAACGCCCAAAGACCCTAAATCCCCCGAAGAGATACGCAAAGAATCGGTACAGACCGAAAAAGAGTTGAACAATTCGCAGGAGTTCATGCAGCGACAAATCGACTTTTTTAGAGAGCGAGGGGCAGAAAAAGCTTCGACTGAGCCTCGTAAAGAGGAAGCGAAAGCGCAACCGACGCTGTCGATGTCGGAACGGTTTTCGCAATCACTCAGCTACAGCAAAGCGTTGGAAAAATCGGCGGAGAAGCCCACTCCGACCAAAGCGAAGGACGATAAATCACCTGACAAAGATTAATCCGGTTCCATATCACGGTCTTTGTTTCTGTCGGGCTGTTTTTGCTCTTTGGCGGGTCGGTGACCGCTGAGCCAGGCAGGACGTTTGTCTTTGCTCTGTTCATTCAAAAACTGCCGGTGACCGTCCCGAAAGCCGTTACCTCGTTCATTCTCTTTCAACGATTGAGCCAGTATTTCGGCTACTTCGGGTAGGTATTTAGCAAGGGCATACCCTTCGTTAAAGCGCTTTCGATACTCCGGCGAAACCGTGTTAGTCTCTTCCATAGCTAAAAGGTATTACGGGCGTGTTGCTGTAAATACGTGTCAATGGAATCGCGGTCGTAGAGAATGATTTTCTTTTGCGGTTGAGAAAATCGTATTTTTCCTTTATCACGCAGATTTTGTAGGGTAGTCTTTGACTTGATATTCAAGAGTTGCATGGCCTGTTCATCGGAAATCCACTTTTCTTTTTCTTCGCCGTGTGTTTCTTTCAGACGGGCAACGACCTGCTCAATCAGCGTATAAAAAGCAACTTCTTCCAGACAAATGACCTGCATGTTGCAAAAGTGTTTCCGAGAAAAATAAAGCGAATGAGGAAAATATAACCGGCCTGTAATAACTGTTTTTTTTGATTAAGTATATTGTTAAATGGATCAAGTCGGGAAAAATGCGAATGAAATCCGTTTTTGGAACAACGAAAAATATGTGAATAAAAAGTAGTCAAACAAGCAGAAAAAAAGATAACTGTTTGCTGCCGGACACGAAGGTTTTTTCTTAATATTTGTTCGGCCGTTTTCGGTCGCTGAACACTTTTAGCCCGTTAACATCTAAATGCGATTCCGTTGTTCCATCCTATTTCAGAAGGCTTATAAAGCTATTTCGGGGGCAGTCAGCCTTAGCTTCTTCAGTATTTCCCTATGCTTATATGCTCAACAAAAAGAAGACTCTCCACAGGCGATCGGACAGCGATTGTACGAACGACTGGAGGAGACAAAAAAGGACTATGAAGGGGCCATGAAAAAAGGAGATTCATCGGAAGTGGCTGAAATGTGCTATCGATTGGGAAAGAGATACAGTGGTTTGGGAGATTTTCAAACCGCACAAAGATGGTTTATTCGTTCACTGAATATTCGGGAACGATTGGGCGATTCCGAAGCGGAAGGGATAGGCAAAGTATATATTTTTATGACGCAATATTTAATGCAACAGAAACAGTATCAACCCGCCTATAGTAATTTGAGCAAAGCGATTATGAATTTCAAGAAGGCCGATGCTTCTGTCGGGTTGACAGCCGGTTACTTGGCCATGGCGAATTTGCAGGATGCCGCCTCCCGACCTCCTCAAAAATACCCTGAATTTTCGTTGGACAGTGCCCTCTATTATTACCGTTTGGCTGAAACACTGGCCTTACAATTAAACCGTTCCTTTGATGTGGCCAATATTAATTTCTGCAAAGGAGTTTGTTTGGTTCATGCCCGCCAAACATCAGGTATGGATTATCTGAAGCAATCCCAAGCTCTTTTTCTAAAACAGGAAAAACCAACCTACGGGGTACTGAATACGATGATTCATTTGGGAGAAGCCTGTTTGATTTTTCAGAAGAATGAAGAAGCCAAAGAATGGTTGGACAAAGCCCGCTATATGATGGATACCAGTCGGTTTGGTGACCATGCGCAAAAAAGCAAGCTTTTGTTGACTTATGCCGACCTCTATGAAAAATCCGGACAGTGGCAGCAGGCCTTTGAAACACAGAAACAATATTATACGTTGATGATGGACGCTTTGAATGCCGATCGGGAAGGAGCCGTGACGCGTTTGAGTTTGGCTTATGAAAGCAAAAAGAAAGAAGATCAACTGCGGCAACAGCAACGACAAATTCGGATCGTGATGGCAGCAGGGTTATTGGCGATACTTACAAGTATTATTTTTTATCAGTTTTTTCAAAAATACAAGCATCTCAGTGAGCAAAACAAAGAGTTAGTGGCGGAACAAAATCATCGGGTCAAAAACAATTTACAGCGGGTAACCAATCTGCTGAGTTTGCAATTAAAGCCATTGCAGGACGAAGAAGCCAAAAAGGCCATTACTGAGGCCTTACTCCGCATCGAAGCCATTGCAGCAGTACACCGACGGTTGTATGACAGCGATCGCTTGACGGAAGTGGAAATGTCGACCTTTATTCCCGAACTTATGGAAGGGGTATTACAAAGCTGTAACTACCCAAGTCTGCACCCGCATTATACGCTGGAATCGGTTTGGCTGCACGTGGATCAGGCTATTCCGCTGGGATTGATCCTGAATGAACTGGTCACCAATTCCTGCAAGTATGCTTTTCCTTTTTCAGCGGCTCCTGCACTAACCGTAAATTGTCGGTTGGAAAAGAACCGAATCCGTTTGGAAACAGTCGATAACGGTCCGGGCTTTGATGTTTTGCAACAACATAAGAGCTATGGCCTGAAACTGATTCAGGTGTTTACGGATCAATTGAAAGGAACGGGGGGATTTGAGGAAGGAGGAAGAAAGTTTCAATTAGAGTTTACCAAGCAGAATCATTCTATAAAAGACCGGAAGAAAATCCAATCGAAAAATTGACATCGTATGAACCAACCCTTACGTATCCTGATCGTCGAAGATGAATTGCTGACGGCTCTGGCGATCGAAGAGCATTTATCAGAGGCGGGTTATGCGGTTTGCGGGAAAGCAGCCGACCATGCCGCTGCTTTGGATCTGATGCGCAAAGAAGTCCCCGATTTGGTGTTGATTGATGTGCACTTAGGAGATGGAGAAACGGACGGAATTGTGACGGCCCGTGATTTGACTCGCATCAAGCCTATCCCGATTATCTACCTGACCGCCCGCACCGACTTGCAAGCTTTTGAACGGGCGAAAGGAACTAAACCGCTGGCTTATCTACTCAAGCCCTTCCGGCCGTCGGAGCTGGCCATGCAGGTGGAATTAGCACTCCAAAATTTTTATGAAGGAGAAACCGCCGCCGTGGTAGGTATGTCTGATCATTTATACGTGCCGGAGGGCCAAAACAAACTGTTGCGCGTGAATCATGCCGGTATCCTGTTGCTTAAAGCGGAAGGGCCTTATAGTGAATTTTTTCTGACAGAGGCGGAGTTTTCACGACTTTACCCGGAGAAAATTTATCGAACGGAAAAGCCGATATTAATGTCAGTAGGGTTTGGCCATTTGCTTTCCAACTTACCGGAAAATTTTTATAAGGTATCTCGTTCCCTGGCGATCAACCTTGATTACTTAGATCGGGTAGAATACAGCCGGGTTTTTGTGGCGGGCTGTGAAGTAACCTTGCCGGAGGGAGGGCATAAAGCCCTGATGGATCGTTTGAATATTATTCGCTCCCGAAAAAAGAAATAAGCACTTGGCCATTACTTTCGGCGGCATCCTTCGACCGGCCTTTAGAAGAAAAATAAATGTAGTACCCAAAAAGCAGTTACAACTTTTGGTCGCAACTGCTTGTTTTGAGCCGATGATTAGCGGAATCGAACTGCCGACATTAATTCACAACTGTAATATTAAGCAGTAGCTACTGCTTAATATTACAGACTACGATAAAATCAGGTAAGAGGTACTCTACTAAAGGCAGAAAACTTTCCAAAACAGACAGGGTTGATTAAAACATGTACCTAAAAAAATCCAACGCTCTCCACAAATGTTGGAATTAATCCAATTGTTGTACCTATGTTGTACCAACATAAAAAAAGCCGTTACAGATTGTGCTGTAACGGCCTGATAATCAGTGTAGCGGGGAGCAGGATCGAACTGCCGACCTTAGGGTTATGAATCCTACGCTCTAACCGGCTGAGCTACCCCGCCATCGTTTTGGTGGTGCAAAAGTAGCTAAAAAAATTTATTACACAAACAGATTTTGAATAATTGCAGGAAGTTTCTATTTTGCCGCCGTTGTTGGGGAGGGAAAAAAGGGATGTTAAAATTATGCGGTTTACGCCTGACTTTTAACTTCTTAGTTTATAGCCTTTAACGCTTAACAATGTCAAAAACTATGCAAAAATTCAAATACTCCAATGAATACGAGCTGCGGGCTTCGCCCAAAATGCTGTTCCCTTATGTGAGCACTGCCTCCGGGCTTTCGCAATGGTTTTGCGACAAGGTTAACATGAAACCTGATCATTCTTTCGATTTTATCTGGGACAAAGAGAGTCATATCGCCGAGCAAACGTCGCTGCGACTCAATAAAAGCGTAAAATTTGAGTTTATAAATACCAGCGACAACAATCGTGACAATAATTATATTGAATTTAAAATAGATGTCAGCGACTTGACAGGTTCTACCTATCTGCGTATTACTGACTATTCGATGAACGCAGATACGGAAGAGTTGAGTGACCTTTGGGATGGGTTAATAGACAGTCTCAAGGAAATCGTCGGAAGTTGATTCATGCTCATCATTATCGGTAACCGACTGCAGCGGCGGATGGTTAGATCTGAAAAAAATCGTATTTTCAATCAACACTTGACCCATAACCGATAATAGGGGAATACGCGTATGAAAAAAATTGATAAATTGGTTCTACGGTCGTTTTTAGGGCCGTTTGTGCTGACGTTGTGTATTGTGGTCTTCATTTTTTTGATGCGACTTATTTCTCAATACCTCAATGAACTCGTCGGTAAAGATATTGATCTGTTAAATTACGTTAAACTTTTAGTTTATTTCAGCCTCATTACGATTCCCGTAGCTTTGCCTTTGGCCGTCTTGCTTTCCTCTTTAATGACGTTCGGGAATTTAGGTGAGTTTTTTGAATTGACGGCCATCAAAAGCGCCGGTATTTCTACTTGGCGTGCCATGCGGTCGGTCATGGTGATGGTGGCATTAGTAACCCTTTTTTCTTTTTGGTACAATAACGAAGTAGCGCCTTGGGCTAACCTGAAAGGCTACAGTTTGCTGTATGACATCAAAACGGCTAAAGCCACGTTGAATATCAAAGAAGGTATTTTTTATAATGATTTGCCCGGCTATAATATCAAAGTAGACAAGAAGTTTCCGGTCCCTAACGACAGAAGTCTCAAAGGCTTAGTGATTTACCGACATCCCGTCAACGATTATAACGCGGGAAACCGGGAAGTGATTTTGGCCGATTCGGGGTTAATGTACACCATCAATGAAAAAAGCTACTTAGTCTTTGAGCTGTATCGCGGCAATCAGTATTCAGAATCGGCCCAAACCGGCAATACATTTTCTTCCGGAGATACCAAGCAGTTTACCCGCTCTTATTTCGATCACTATAAAATGGTGGTGAGTTTGGAGTCTTTCGGTCTTAAACGGACAGACGAGAACCAATTTCAGTACCATGAATACATGAAAAATGCAGTAGAACTTCGCAAGGTGGCCGATTCTCTGAAGAAAGAATACCGAAAAACCAAAGACGGGTTGTTCAGTCAGTCAAAGCAATACTTCAGTTATTCATTTCGGACCGAAACTCTCTCCAAAGAAACCGCCCCAAAATACGGAAAATGGGTAGATTCCTTGCTCAAAAAGAAACCGGTAAAACTCCCTTCCGAAAAAGAACAATTGATCGCTACGGCGCTGAATCAAGCTCAAAACATAAAATCATACGCCCAGAGTAACAAGACCTACATCACAGAGAAAGGGAAGGCATGGTACCGTTATGATTTGGAAATGCACCATAAATATACGCAAGCGGTTTCCTGTTTTGTGATGTTCTTGTTGGGGGCACCGTTGGGAGCCATCATCAAAAAAGGCGGCTTCGGGATTCCGGTATTGGTATCGGTGCTGTTTTTTATTCTCTCCTACGTACTTACGCTGCAAGGCGACAAATGGGCCAAAGACGGGTTAGTATGGGTACCCTTGGGGGCTTGGTTTTCCAATACGCTTCTGATCTTTGTCGGCGTTTATTTTGCCGATCGTGCCTTGAAAGACTCTCGTTTGTTTGATAAAGACATTTACATCATTTGGTGGGAACGCCTCCGATCCAAGTGGGGACAGCGTTCAGTATTGAGGAAGAAATTAGCCAAAGCTGAATTGTGAAATAATTGGAAGTTTTGAAAATCAGGCAATTTGAAAATGAGTATAAGGGGTTGAATATCAAGTCAAAAATAAGTTAAATAAAATTGAAATATTTTTGGCTTATCAAAGAAACCACTAACTTTTGCCTTTTGCCTTTTGCCTTTTGCCTTTTGCCTTTTGCCTTTTGCCTTTTGCCTTTTGCCCCTATACCAAATGAGAGCGATATCCCAAGGCGACTAACTGTTCAAAAGCCTCCCAAACGTCAGTCGGAATTTCCTGATAGATTTGAAAGCCTTTTTCGGGGTAAACTTTGATTCGCTGTAAGTCGCCAACCATAATATGAATTACTTCGTCCGCTCCGATTTCGTCGTTGGGGTAGTCATCTAATTGAATTTGGGGAGAAGTCACTATCAATTTTTTATCAGGCCAATGCTTTTTGAAGGTGGCAAAACTGCGACGTTCCATGTAAGGCTTCTGTACTACAATAAACGTTTGAGGATCAATCCCTTTCGATTGAAAGAGCAGTTGGGTAAAAAGGATGTTTTCGCCCGTATTCGTAGACTTATTTTCAATTAAAATGGCTTCTTTCGGCACACCCATAGCGATGGCTACAGACGCAAATTTATCGGCCTCGGGCTCTGACCAAATTTCTTCGGTGAGTCGTCCCAAACCACCCGAAAGCACCAAAAGCGGTGCCCATCCCTGCAAATACAATTCTGCGCCGCGTTCGGCTACGCGCAGATCGTGGCTGCCCAAGACTAAAATACAATCAGCCGGTTCAAGCGTATGACCTACGTGGTGGTACTCCCATAATTTTTGGGCCAATTCCCGGGTTTCCGGGGGTATTGCAGGCGGTTCGTTTTTCATAAATGGGCTTTCTTTGGAAGAATCGTCGGTTTTGCCCCAAAAATAAGGAAAGATTTAAGTGCTTTTTCGCTTTTACTGTTTCAAATGTTCCTGTTAATGTCGAATCCGGTAGGTATTCTGCGGAAGTCAACATCCATTCATTTATGAAAAACCTTCTTGTTTTGGTCATGCTTTTCGGTCATCTGTATGCGCAGGGACCGCTTGTCGAAAAAATAAAAAAATTGCGCCCGGATACCCCTTGGAAACAAGTCGCCGCTGTTCGCCTTTCTTTTCCGAGCTTTCACCCGCAGGGAATGGTAAAAGTGGGGAATGACTTTTTTCTGAGCTCAGTGGAAGTCACCCGTAAACGTACAGGTACCGATGGGGGAGAGGGAATCGGTCACCTTTTTAAATTGGATACCACGGGAAAATTGGTTGCCCGGATCACGTTGGGAGAAGGGGCTGTTTATCACCCGGGAGGTATAGATTATGACGGACAATTTATATGGGTACCCGTAGCCGAATATCGCCCGAACAGCCGCTCGATTATTTACCGAATCGACCCGAAAACGATGAAAGCGACGGAAATGATGCGGTTTGAGGACCATATTGGAGGGGTTGTGCCTGATACGGAGGCTCATACCTTGCATGCCCTCAGTTGGGGTTCCCGTTATTTTTACCAATGGGAAATGAACCATGCCGGACACGTAATCAATGCGGGTATTTCTCCTGAGCAGTTGCGGGTCAGTAATCCCTCCTTTTATGTGGATTATCAGGATTGCCATTACGTAGGGCAGCAAAAAATGTTGTGCGGCGGGTTGCGCAACTATAAAACCCCGCAGAATGACGCCGCTTTTCGGTTGGGCGGTTTGGAACTGATCGACTTGAAAGACAAACGCCCGGTACATCAGGTGCCTTTCCTGCATTGGTCACCTACCGGTGCTCCGATGACCAATAACCCCTTTTGGATAGAAACGGCCGGTGAGAAACTTCGGGCTTATTTTATACCCGACGATGATGAGGCATCTACCCTTTTTATTTACGAAACAGGATTAAAATAGAAAGAATTTATTCATTTAGGTAGGGCTTTCCGGGAACACCCCATCCCCATTTGGGCATGGGTTCGTCCGGGTTCATGATCAGCTCGGTTGTATTAGAATTAAGTACGGCAATACGAGTGCCCCATTCAATATAAGCTACAAAAGCGGAGCGAAATTCAGGATCATCGGGAAGATGGAGTTCATCCGCCGTTTCGAGCAGCAACTGCACCCAACGTTTGCGGTGTGCTTCAGTCAGGTGTTTCGTCCAATGTTTTTGTACCATTTTAAAATGACTCCCTTCTTCCCGGCTGTACATTTCGGGGCCGCCGAATACTTCAGCAATGAAATGGGCTACGTGCAGTTGATGTTGCGAAGACATGTGTTTAAACACAGGTTCCAACAATTCGTCCTGTAGTACTTTTTGGTAAAAGGACGCCGTCAATTGTTCAAAAACAGCCATACCTCCTGCCCATTCGTACAAGGTCGGTATCTTTTTTTCGTCGCTCATTGATGTGGCTTTATTGGGTTTATATTGTCTATCAGTATACCGGTACTTCCTCTTTTTCAAAAGACTTTCGGCCGGAAATAAGAAATCTTTTCTCTTTGCCAAAGATTTGAGCCTTTCAGTGCTTTAACAGGAACATATACGTTTAAACACAAACTGACGAAATGATGAAGAAGTTCGCTCTATCACCCCGTTTCCTGATGCTTGTTGGGATGCTGCTCACTTTTGCCCTCTCCACCCGTATCAAAGCCCAAGTAGGCGTTGGGGTAAAAGCTCCGAAAAATGCCGAGGTCTATTTTGACGGTTCCCGCAAGATGCTGGATGAAAAATGGACGTATTGGGAAGGACCCCGTTTTGCAGCTGCTTTACCGATCAAGTGGTTTATTGTCAATGACCCGGTCGATAAAGGAACGGCGGTGAACACCAATGACCCGGCGGCGGCAGGGGGTAAATACGGTGCGGCTGATATTGTAACCAAGGATCAATTCAAAGATTTTCGGGCGCATGTGGAGTTTTATATTTCCAAAAAAGGCGGCAACAGCGGTGTTTATCTGCAAAATCGCTATGAGATTCAGGTGCTTGATGGGGATACTACCTCACACGGCATGGCGGCAGTGATCAACGAATCGCCCTCCCCGTATTATGCTTACAATGGCGTAGGAAAGTGGAATTCGTACGATATTATGTTTAGAGCGGCACGGTTTAAGGACGGAAAACTCGTGGAAAAACCCATGGTAACGTTGTATTTCAACGGTAAAAAAGTCCATAAGAATCAGCGGATCAGTCAAGTATGGGGCGGACCCAATTCCGGAATTGACGGCGGGAACGACGGCGGTAAAGGGATTACCGATACGCCCGGGGGTCTTAAGTTGCAAGCCGAAGGCCATGACGTGCTTTACCGAAATATCTGGATTCAGAAAATGGATATCAAAGAAGCCAATACGGACTTTTAGGCAGTCCGCGGTCAATAGCTAACAGTTACATAAAATATTGTCTGTCAGTGCTTGACCTGTAACAGAAATATCATTGAGCCTTGGAAAGTGTATAAAGCTGTCCAAGGCTCATTTTTTGCCCTTTTCAGAACTTATTTTTTTCTTCGCTTAAAAATCTTTTCCACTTCTACGGCCCAAAATGCCACGCTCGACACACCGAATGCAGTGGATAGTTCCTGCCATGTGAGCGGTTGGGTATGAAAAAAGTTGTTCAGAAAAGGTACATAAATCACCGCCATCTGCAACGCCACCGTCAACAAAACAGCTCCCAATAACGGTTTGTTGGTCAATAACCCTTGCGTAAACAGCGATTCCTTATGACTGCGAATCGCCATGACGTGCCAAAGCTGACTCAGACACAAGACGGTAAAAACAATCGTTTGCCAGTGTTTATCACCGGTTTTGATTTCAAACCACTGCGTACCGACGGTAAGGACGCCGATCAATATGCCCACCCAAATGATATGAATGCCTAAGCGGTTGGCAAAGATGCTTTCTTTAGGGGCGCGCGGAGGCAGATGCATGCTCTTTTTTTCGGCAGGCTCAGCAGCCAACGCCAAGGCGGGTAAGCCATCGGTGACCAAATTGACCCATAAAATATGAACCGGAAGCAACGGAATGGGTAAACCTATCAGCGGGGCCAAAAAAATGCTCCATATTTCAGCCGCATTGCCGGTCATAATGTATTTAATGAACTTCGTGATATTGTCATAGATACGGCGTCCTTCGCGAACGGCTTTGATAATCGTGGCAAAATTGTCGTCCAACAAGATCATGTGCGCCGCTTCTTTGGTAACATCCGTTCCGGTGATTCCCATGGCTACGCCGATGTTGGCCCGTTTGAGCGAGGGAGCATCATTGACGCCGTCGCCCGTCATCGAAACAAACTGGTCTTTGGCTTGTAACGCTTTGACTATATTCAGTTTTTGCTCCGGCGAAACCCGGGCATATACTCGAATGTCGAGTACCTGTTTTTTGAGTTCTGCTTCGCTCAGCCCGTCTAAGTCGTTTCCGGTGATCACTTTTTGTCGCTCATTATCTAAAATGCCGATCTCTCGGGCAATGGTGGCTGCCGTGAGGGGGTGATCGCCCGTGATCATGACGGGAACAATACCGGCGGCTTTACACTCTTCAATGGCTTTGTGAGCTTCTTCTCTCGGCGGGTCAATGAGGCCTGCCAACCCTAAAAAAGTAAGTTTATTCTCAATCTCTGCCATTTTGATCTCTTTGGGAAATGTATCCAGAACTTTGGCCGCATAAGCCAACACGCGCATGCCTGCCGCAGCCAATCGTTCTTCCTCTTTCTTGATGGGCTCATCAGCTCCTTCGCTGATTTTAGCAATGGACTCGGCGGCCCCTTTGGTAAAGACATAGTACTTCCCATCGTATTCGTGTATGGTGGTCATGGCTTTTCGTTCCGAATCAAAAGGCAGTTCATGGATTCGTTTCATATCTTTTAACCACTGGTTTTCAAATCCCTCCTGTGCCCGAGTATATTCCAGCAGGGCAATTTCGGTAGGGTCGCCGGTGAGTTTTTTTTCTTGCTTTTGTACATCCTGATTCAACGCCATGGCTTGCAATAACAATTGGCGATTGCCTTCATTGGGCAACCAACGTTCCTTGACCTCCATTTTATTTTTGGTCAGGGTGCCTGTTTTGTCGGTACAGATGTACGTCACTGAGCCGAGGGTTTCGACCGCATACAATTTTCTGACCAATGCATTTTTCTTGGCCAGCCGACTTGCTCCCAACGACAGCGATACCGTAATAACAGCCGGTAACGCTTCAGGGATCGCAGCAACAGCCAATGAGATAGAGGTAAGCAGCATTTTCCCGATCTCTTCGCCGCGCAGATAACCTGCTAAAAACAGCGCCGCGCAGAGAACCAGTATAATAACGGTGAGGCGTCGTCCGAATTGGGCCATTCGTTTTTGGAGGGGAGTTTCGCTGCCTTCTTCCTGCAACATCCCCGCTATTTTTCCCAATTCGCTCGCCATACCCGTAGCCACCACCACTCCTTTGGCTCTTCCGTTGGTAATATTCGTGCCGCTGAAGGCCATGTTGGTGCGGTCGCCGAGGGGAGGGTTCTCTTCTTTGAGCGGTTCGGTCGTTTTATCAACCGGCTGTGATTCCCCCGTTAAGCCGGCTTCTTCAATTTTCAGCGAATGTACTTCGAGCAGGCGCACGTCGGCCGGAACCGTATTGCCGGCTTCAAGCAAGACAATGTCGCCTTTGACCAGTTCGGGCGAAGGAACGTCGGCAGGTATGCCGTCGCGTATTACTTTAGCCGTAGGTACGGCCAACTTCCCCAAAGCTTCCATGGCTTTTTCCGCTCGGTACTCCTGCACAAAGCCGATAACCGAATTGAGGATAATAATCCCCAAAATAACGTAAGTGTCGGAAAGGTCACCCATAATTCCGGAAATGATGGCGGCAGCGACTAACACCAAAATCATCACGTTCAGAAATTGTTGCAGAAATAATACGACAGGGGAGCGCTTTCTTTTTACGCGCAATTCGTTTCGTCCTTCTTTTTCGAGCTTTTCTCGGGCTGCCGGGGAACTGAGACCATTGCTTGAGGTATCAGTTTGTTTCAGAACTTCGTCAGGAGGGAGTAAATGCCAATGTGGGATCATATAGTTTCAGTGATAAATAGTGGTGTGGCTTTTGCAAAAGCAGGTGCCTCAATAAAATTAGCGGAATATTGTGAGCCGACGGCACAAGTTTCGAAAGTTTCTGTAAGCAGGGCAGGTACCGTCTGATAATAAACCCATTTACCCAATCCGGTTATTTTTTTCTACATAAAATCTTCGGCGTAAGTTACTGAAATTCTTACGCCGGCGGCTGACAATTGCTTTAAAGAAGGGTGGCTATCTCTTAGCCGAATGGACATAAAAAAGGCAGAGTTAGACCCTGCCCTTAGCTTTATCTTAGTTTCCACTGCTGAACAGTTTCGCTCCGCCAACGTGCCCAACGGTGTGCCAAATAGCCGGTGGGAGGAAGGGAAAGTGCATAGACGCCGGCTGTTTCGGCATCCGTTATGCCCCATACTACCGCGATTTGAATCAACCAAAGGATAGGAAAGGTGACGAGGGCGAACAGAACAATGCGAAAAGCACTGGAAAACTGTTGATCTTTGAGCTTTTTGGTAAAAATAAACGGAATAGCGTAGGGGATTACACTATTGAGCCATCCATAAAAAGCAATAGGGGAGATTAGAAGCAGCCCCAATGTTTTTAACAGCAAGAGGACAGCGGAGGGACGAGGTTGACCGAAAATTTCCGCTTCAATTCCTTTTTCGGTCAATTCGCGGCGTTTGAGGTCCGTTTCCTGCATCAGCGTATGGTAAGCATCTGCCTCTTTGCGGTGCCATTGCGCCAATTCATCCGCTTTCCGAAGGACGTTTGTAAGCATATCCCCCTCTTTGCGTATTTCGGTATCGGTCAACCATTTGAGTGTGTCGTGGTTGGGAAGGTCGTCAAAATGCAGCATCAGCGATTTAATGTCGTCCGACATGCGACGGGTGATTTGGGTCAGCGTGCGGGGTTGGTTTTGCTCATAGGCCTCCCGAAAATCGCTCACTTTGAAGGGCTTGCCGAAATTCAACACCAATCGTTCTCCCATTTTTTGGCAATGGGTATAATACAAGCCGCAAGGCAGAATTTGGAGACCAACATTCCAATCGTGTTCGGTTTCGGCTTTGAAGGCAATGCGAGCCAAGCCTTTTTTGAAAGGGCGTAAATGGTACTGCACCCCGTGATTGCCTTCAGGAAAAGCGGCCAAAGTACCGCCATCACTCAGGATATTGACGCAGGTTTGAAAAATCTCGTCGTTTTGCTGCATCTCGTCCATGCCGTCGCGAAGGCGGTAGACGGGGAGCATTTTTAAGGACATCAGCAATTTTCGCACAAAATCCTTTTTGAACAAATCGGCACGTGTCAGAAAATACGGCTGCCGCACGCCGACATTGAGCACTACCGCCAACGCATCCATCAGGGTATTTTGATGGTTGGTCACAATCAAAAGGGGGGTATTGTCAGGTAAATTGTCAGGAAAATTCTTGATCTCTACTTTGCGATAAAAGATAACATTATGCCAAAAACGAACGTAGATGCGGAGAAGGGTATAAAAAAGACTATGATTAGGCATTGGATTGAAACAGAAATTTTTAGTTTTTATTAAGATGTAATGATTTGTATTTCAGGTAATTAATAGTTGATTTGAGTTGTAATTTCTTTACGACTCCAATAAAAAGCAATGGCAGTGCCCGACAAAATGTGCCAGATACTCCACCAACCCGCAATGATAGCCATTCCGCCCAAAGGCAGGTCGGTTGGAAAAACGGCGGGGTTGAACAACAAAGCCAATCCTAATCCGGAGTTATGAATCCCTGTTTCGATGCTGAGGGTTCGCCGATTTTGCTGCGACAAACCGAAGATACTGCCCATGCCGTAGCCCGTCAGCAGGGCAAGGGTATTTTGCAACAACACAACGACAAATACGTAGCCGATGTGATTGATGAAAATATCAAAGTTTTGGGTAAAGGCAATGATCACCAAGGCAATGAAAAAGACCAGCGAAAAAATTCGAAACGGTTTGAGCAGTAACCGGGCTACTTTGGGCAGATAAATGGAACAGAGCATCCCGGTGATCATCGGTATGCCCAAGATCAACGAGACCGATTTGAGCAGTTCGCGCCAATCCAAGGATAAGGGCCGCAATAGGGAACTGCTTTGCGCGTATAAGTTGCCCCAAAAGGTAAAATTGAAAGGGGTCATGACAACGGCAATCAGGGTACTGATGGCGGTCAGACTTACGGCAAGGGCTACATTACCCCCCGCTAAAGAAGTGATAAAATTAGAAATATTCCCTCCGGGGCAGGCCGCTACCAAGATCATCCCCAAGGCTACGCCTACCGTAATATGGTCGCCTAAAGCCATAACTAACAGAAAAGTGGCCGCCGGCATCACCACTGCCTGACTCAATACCCCCGCGAGCAATTGCTTCGGATTTTGGATCAGGGTATTAAAATGATGCGGTTTAATATCTAAGGCGACCCCAAACATCATCAGGGCCAACGCAATATTGACCGTAGCCGAGCTTTCGGCTGAAAAATTGAGGCGTATGTAGTCTAAGGCAGTTAAAGATTCTTTCATGTAAAGTAACCGAGGTTCAGGATACAAATATGGTTATTTCTTTGCGGGCTATAAATCAATTTTAGGTAACGATAATCGGTATTTGACGGCAATCAGTCGAATAATAATAATCAATAATACACAGCCGAGAGCATTCCATTCGCTATAAATATGGTAATGATCTAATACGACAAACACGACCGCCCCTGCCATACAGGCCGTAGCGTAGATCTCTTTCTGAAAAATCAATGGCAATTCGTTGATCAGTGTATCCCGAATTACGCCTCCGAATACGGCCGAAATCATGCCTAAGATAATTGCCGCAAACGGATTTACCCCGTGTTGCAGCGATTTTTGTACCCCAAGAATCGTATAAACGCCGATTCCGATCGTGTCCAGCAGAAAGATAACCTTATGCAAACGCAATATCAATTTTTTGAGTAATACAGTGATAAAGACCCCTAACGTAATAAAAATGAGATAGTTCATGTCTTTTACCCATGCCAGCGGATATACCCCTAAAGTGACATCGCGGAGTGTACCCCCGCCGATGGCCGTAATAAAACCCGTAAAAAAAACACCGAACAGGTCTTGATACATTTTCTTATCAGACGCCGCTAAAGCCCCTGATATGGCAAATACCAAAACACCGATCATATCAATGGAATAAGGCAACGACATATTTCCGGCAGAAAATCAACTGAAATGCAAAGTAAAGGGAAACGTGCTTGAGAAACCAATTTTTACGAATCATCAAATTTTTTATACCCTTCATGCAACCTTTGCTTTACATTCGGCATCTTATGAATGAAATTAGCAGCATGAAGACAAAGTTAACAGTCAATAGTCGGCAGTCCACAGTAGATAGTAAGTAATACTCTTTGCTGTGGACTGAAAACTTCGGGCTAAACCGCTTGTAAAGAAAATTAAACCGCTTGTGTAAAAAAAGGTAGCTTGCAATACAAAGTACTATACTTTTGAAGCGGTAATTAATAACAGCCATTTTAAACAAACAGCCATGAAAACTTTTACGAGTTTTGCGGCAGCATTATTGCTGCTTTGTTCTTCTGTGTTTGCGCAGTCATCTCTCAAAGGAAAAATCTCCGGTGAAGTTCAGGAAGTATCTGCCAAACCGCTTCCGTTTGCCACTGTTTTATTACTGAACGCCAAAGATTCTACCTTAGCTAAAGGGGCCATTTCGAGCGAAACGGGCAATTTCGAATTCGAAAACGTGGTTCTCGGTCGCTATTTGATCTCGGCTACGATGATGGGTTATCAGAAAGCATTTTCCGCGCCGTTTGAAGTAAGCGCGAGCCAAACCATTATTACACTTCCTGCCTTGAAAGTAGCCGAAATGACCCAAACGCTTCAGGAAGTGAAGGTTATTACCAAAAAACCGTTTGTGGAACAGCAGATTGACCGGATGGTGGTCAACGTGGAAAACAACATCGGCTCGGCCGGCGGTACAGCTTTGGAAGTACTCGAAAAAGCACCGGGTGTAACGGTAGATCGCCAAAATGATCGTCTCCAATTCAAAGGCCGTCAGGGGGTGATGGTGATGATCGACGGCAAATTGCAGCAGATTTCCATGCAGGACCTGATGAATATGCTGCAAGCCATGCCGAGCGACAACGTCGAAAAAATTGAGCTGATTTCCAATCCTCCGGCCAAATACGACGCGGCCGGTAATACAGGCCTGATCAATATTGTATTGAAGAAAAACAAAAACTTCGGTACTAACGGTAACTATACCCTAAGTGCGGGTTATGGACGCTACGAAAAACTGAACGGTTCTTTGGGACTGAATTATCGGAATGCCAAGGTGAATGCATTCGGTAACCTAAGCGTGTTTCATGCCCGTTTCCAAAATACCCAGGACATTGACCGCGTCATTGCTTATAAAGATCAGGTGACCTACATGGACCAAAACAGCCCTCGGGTGGGGAATCCTCAAAACCTGAGTTTCCGGACGGGTATGGACTTCTTTGTCAGCAAAAAAACAACCATCGGGGTGTTGGCAACGGGTTTCCTGAATCAATTTAAGATGGAGGGTATTTCAAGTACTGATTTTCGGGACAAAACCCAAACCCTGACGAGTCGTTTTGCCACAGACACCTATAATCACAATCAATTGAATAATTATACGGGAAATGTCAACGTGAAGCATGACTTCGGAAAAGGCCGCGAACTGAGCGCGGATGCCGATTACTCGTTTTTCGACGGAAACTCCGGTAATGATCTCAATACCACCTACTACAGCCCCGACAATGTTGTGACGAGTAAAGACGTTTTTCGGAACATTATGCCATCGGCCATCAGTATTGCGGGAGCCAAAATGGACTATATCCACCCGCTTAAGAAAGGTAAATTTGAGGCAGGGGTCAAAAGCAGTTTGGTAAATTCAGACAACAACATGCGTTTTGAAACCCTGGTAGATAATCAGTGGGTGTTGGATGCTAAACGTTCCAATCACTTCATTTACAAAGAGAATATCAACGCGGCGTATGCCAACTACAGTGCCAAGTTGAATAAAAAGACACAGTTGCAGTTAGGGGTACGGGCCGAACATACCCATTCAAACGGAAACTCCGTAACGCTGAATAACGTTGTGGACCGCAACTACGTCAATCTGTTCCCCAGCGTGTTTGTCTCGCGTACTTTGGATACCAATAACGTGTTGAACATTTCGTTCAGTCGCCGCATTGACCGTCCGAACTACCGCAATTTGAATCCGTTCCAGTTCTTTTTGGATCCCTATACTTTCCAACAGGGAAATCCCAATTTGCGTCCGCAGTTTACCAACTCCTTCCAGATCACCCACGTATTCAAAGGAGCTTTTACCACTACGTTGGGCTACAGCCGCATCAACGATGTGATTGCCGATCAAATTCCGAAGCAAATTCCTGAAGAAAACAAGACGTATGTCACGTCGGAAAACTTGGATCATCAGGACAACTATAACCTGACGTTGAGTATTCCGATTCCTGTCAAAAAATGGTGGATGATGCAAAACAACATCAGTGCATTCTACAACCGCTATCGGTCTTTCTACTACGGAGCTGATTTGGATTTGGGACAATTCGGTGCTACGGTATTTGTGATGAACAATTTCACATTGCCTAAAGGCTATACCGCAGAGTTGAGCGGGTTTTGGAATTCTCCTACCCAATACAACATCATGAAAGCTAAAGCACAGGGACAAATCAGTGCCGGGGTGGCTAAGTCACTGTGGAATCGGAAGGCTTCGTTGCGGTTGAACATTCAGGATATCTTTTTCCTGAACCGCTTTGCCGGTACGGTCAACTACCAAGATTTGAATTTCCGCGTGATGTCGCGTTGGGAAAGCCGCCAAGTACGCTTGTCGTTCACGTATCGTTTTGGAAATCAGAACGTAAAAGCCGCCCGTCAGCGCAGCACAAGCACCGAAGACCTGCGCAATCGTGCCAACTCAGGGCAATAAATTCAACTAATCCTCCGGGTTTACTGTAACTTTTTGAAAAAAAAGAAGTATCCCGCATTGGATGCGATAAAGAATTATAGAATTTAGTTTAGGTTAAGAAAACGTCGGAAAATCGGGCTTCAATTGAGGCCCGATTTTTTTATTTTTGGGTCTTTTCCAACAGATCAAATTCGGCCTTGAACAGCGCCGGCCGCTCCCGTACGTTATCACCGAATTCCATGATCACTCCTGACTTTTTATCGTAACTTTTCCATTCCGCTAAGCCTTTCCCGTTAGGATTGCCGAATTTGGCAAAATTGACCCAATAGTCGGCCATGGTATTCTCCAATTGACGGTCGGTTTCCTGCCAAGGACGATTCCACGTATGCAGTGTATGCAGGGCATAAGGCACTTCCGCCGTATGAAAAGCCCCGTAATTCGGGAAGTTGGGTTTGTCGGGCGGTACGTGCGTAAATTGATAAAGATAGGACTTGTTTTTATTGAAACCGGCCCACAAATTGGCCGACATAGCGGCAAACGACAGCAATCCTACTTTCATCTGTGCCGCTTTGGCTTCCTCATCGGTAGCGGCGGGAAAAAGTTTCAAAAACGCTTCGGCCTCAGCACCGTACCTTTCCTGCGCCTGTTGTTTGAATTTTTCGGCCGTGAGGGGCTGTCCGCCCATGATACTGCCGTCGCCCGATACCCACCCGGCCATGAGGGGTACGTCGTTGTGCTTCCCTTCTTTGAAATGCGTGTAGATATCGGTAGGTAAAACGTGTCCATCTAAGGCCACCCCGAAGCGTACGCCTTGGGTAGCGGCTAAAAGTTCTTCCGGGGTTTTCTTGCGCAACTCCGCCAAATTGGCGGCATTGGCTTTCTTTTGAAAAGTTTCTCCGCTTTTTTCAGCCGCGGCTAAGGAGGTAGGAATGCGGTTGGAAAGCATGCCGCCGCTTTGGGCAATAGCGCGGTGGAAAAGCCGCTTGGCTAAAGGAGAAGCCACCAAACAATTGACACTCATCGAACCGGCCGACTGTCCGGCTATGGTTACGTTGTTCGGGTCGCCGCCAAAGGCCCCGATATTGTCTTGGATCCATTTCAAGGCCGCAATCTGATCCAACAGACCATAGTTGCCCGAAGCACCGTTCTGTTCCTTACTCAATTCCGGGTGGGCCATAAAGCCCAATGCGCCTACGCGGTAGTTGATACTCACAAAAACCACTCCTTTTTTTGCCATTTCGGCCCCGTCATAAATGGCGCAGGCGGCCGAGCCCGACGAAAAGCCGCCGCCGTAGATCCACACAAAAACGGGTCGATTCTCGTAGGGGACTTTGGCGCCGGTCCAAACGTTGAGGTAGAGGCAATCTTCGCTCAACGGTTCGGGCGGAGCAATGAACTCCTCCGTCCAACAATAAAAAGGAGCGGGTTTGGATTGGATCGGGCTCGCCGAAAAAGCCTCACACTTGCGGACACCCGTCCAATTTTTAGCAGGTTGCGGAGCTTTCCAACGTAAGTCACCCACGGGCGGGGCCGCAAACGGAATACCTTTAAAACTGTAAATATCACCGCTTTTGGTACCGGAAATCGATCCGTTTTCGGTTTTGACAATGTCGAGTTGGGCCACACTTTTCAGTCCTGTCAGGAGTAAAAAGGCATAGAGTAGGATAGGAAGTTTTTTCATACCAATGAAATGTAAAAACGAGAGTAAACTACTCTTTATGAGGAAGGTTGACGATTGAAATTTTGAAAAGGAAAAAATTATTTTCTGACTTTCCCCATTTCCCCCTTAAAAAAAGCAATCATCTTTTCATAATACTTTTCGATCATCACGCCCGGGCCATGACCGCCGCCGGGGATAATGACCAGCTCACTTTTGACTTTATTTTTCTGCAAGGCTTCATACAACTTCTCACTTTGACAATGGGGAACGAGCGGGTCTTTGTCGCCGTGAAAGATCAGGAAAGGCGGATTTTGGGCGTTGATGTAGGAAATGGGATTGGCTAAGGCGCATTTGTCGGGGTTGTCCTGAATAGCTCCGCCCACCAACGAAGATTCGGGCGATTTGGCGTCGTTGTGGGCAAACGAACTGCCGCATTGGTCCATGATGAGAAAATCCGTTGGGCCAAACCAATCGACAATGGCGTTGACTTGACTGCTTGATTGGGTGTATTTGCCCAAATTGCCTTTAATATCAACCTCTAAGCCATGAATAGAGTGCGTTTGGGTGGTGTTGGTGGTACCCGTCAGCGCAGTCAAATGCCCGCCCGATGACCAACCCGTCACACCGATGAATGAGTTGTCCAAGGAAAATTTAGCGGCATTGGCTCGGATGAAGCGGAGTGCCGCTTTGACATCCTGAATTTGGGCGGGAAATTGGGCATCGCTGCTCGAACGGTGATTGATACTTACCACCGCAAAACCGTTGTTCAACAACGTTTGCCCTAATCCTTCGTTAAATACGGTGCCTTTGGAAGAATTGGAAAACCAAGCACTGCCGTAAATAGCCACTACGATCGGGAAGGACCCTTGGCCGCCGATTGGCAAATGAATGTCTAAACGGTGTCCCACGATACCGTCGCCGACGTAATCTATGTCTAACCAATGTTTGGAAGAAAGAATGACCGTTTTTTCGGCATTGACTTCTTTGGGTTGTGCCATGGCCATAAAGCAAGTAAGCGTAAGCAGGAAAGTTAGGGCTTTCATAGTCAGTGAATTAATTAAAAAGGCACTTTCAACGGTCTTGGTTTTTATGTAATTTCAAAATTGAGTGTAATAAATAATTGTAAGTCACCAAGCTGATAGGCTTGCTGATTTTGCCTTATTTCATCTTCAACACGACCGGTCCTAACAATCCCGCTTCTTTCAATTTAGGGAGGCATCCAATTGGATACCACCCGACGATTCCGGAAATTTTTTATCTTTGGGTAATTTGCCGTCGCCCACAAGACGGTTGTCCCCTTGATTAATGACCCTGACCTCCGGTTTATTTTTACCCGCTTTCACAACTTTGGAAATATCCGTCAGATAGGGAGCTTTCAAAGAGTTTCTACTTCAACACCGTTGACCCTGCGATAAGCAGGTAGGTGAATTGGTTTACAAAGTTGTACCTATCGTTTTAACCCCTATCCCCGGCCCTTGCGGTCCGCCGCCGCGGCCCCTTTCAGGAGAAAGGGAGCTGCAAGAAGTCCCTCCACTGAAAGGGGAGGGATTTAGGGTGGGGTTGTGTATAACCTAACAAACCAATTCAGGTAGGGCGTAAAATCACTCTTTATATGTTTGTTCATTCGCCTAAAGCTCACAGTCTATGGTTGCTGTTGTAAACATTCAAAGACCATACGGTAAAAATCGGGGTGTGATTGCCACGTTTGCCCCGAAACATATCTCCCGTCCCGGACAGCTTCGCGAGTACCGTCGAATTTCCCGCCGCATATTTCTACTTCAAAGCGCACATTTTCGTAGCAAGTGAGGTTTTTTCCGTTGACCAAGCCTGCCGCAACCAAAATCTGAACGCCGTGGCAGATCGAAAAGACGAACTTTTGCATTTGGTCAAAAGCCCGCACAATCTCAATCACCTGCGCGTTGTGGCGCAGAAACTCGGGCGCTCGGCCTCCGAGCAGCAACACAGCTTCGTAGTCTGCTACCTTTACCTCGGCAAAAGTCAGGTCGGCGTTAACTCCGTAGCCGGGCTTCTCAATGTAGGTATCCCAGCCTTCCTCAAAGTCATGAATGACCAAATTGAGGCGTTTTTTGCTCGGAGCAGCAATGTGAGCTTGATAACCGGCTTCTTCAAAACGGTGTTTGGCGTACAGGCACTCGTAACCCTCGCCCGCATCGCCCGTAATAATGAGTATTTTTTGCATGTTATGAGGTATAAAGGGATCTTATCTGATTTTTACTGCTTTGTTGCTGCGATTACGATGGGTTCGGTGGGTGTAAAATGTTGCCATTCCGTCTTGGCCAAGGCCAACGCCAGTTCCAAACCGGCCGGCGTCGTCAAAGTCGGTGAGTTTGTTGTGACTTCTTCCAAGTCTTAAAGTACGTGGCAAAGCTGCGTTGCCGGCGACTGACGCCCGTTTGGTCGGTGACGCGGACACGGTTTTGTTTTTGGGTAAAAAGACTGAAAAACGAGTTGGATACTCGCTCGTGTAAAGTATTGTAGGAAATGGATGGCATCTGTTCGATCGCACTGCGAACTGTTCGCGTTCCATCATCTCTCGTACAATACTAATGGCAAATTATTTTAGCAGTAATGCCTTTTCCAACAGGGCCTTGGTGGCTTTGATGCCGGCATCCTCATCCAAATAGTTTTCGGTAGCGCCCATTATTTTCATAAATCCCCCTTCGTATTCAATCCCGATAAATCCTTTAAAACTTTTGGGAAGCCCTGCTTTTACGATCGGCATCATTTTGTTGAAATCTACGTCGGTGCAGTTGCCGTTGGCATCAAACAAATGCGTTTTGGCGCTGACTCCTTTGGCAAAAGGCATCAGTTTTTTGACCCCCTCGTATTTGTCAAATTCGTTCAGGATTTTGGCATTTTTGAAGCCTTCCATGGTCATGGTTTTGGGCGTTTCGCGCTCGGTGAAATTGCCGAAGTCGGGCAACACGCCTGCGTAAGGATTTTTGACCTGTTTTAATAACTGCACCAGCCAATCGGGATTGGTCGAAACATTGATGTGATTTTCGATGATGACACCAATATCGGCCTTTTCACCATATTCAACCAGCTTCCCATAGCCATCAACTCCTGCTTTCATCAGTTCGTCGGGCGCTCCGTCGCCTGTCATGTTGACCCGAATGGAGTGACAGCCCAAAAATTTGGCCGCATCTACCCATTTGTAGTGGTTTTCTACCGCTTTTTGACGTTTAGCGGTATCACTTGCTCCCAAATCGCCCTCATTATCGACCATGATCAGTACGTTGCGTACGCCCAAATCGCCCGTGCGCTGTTTGAGTTCGTTCAGATAGGCTTGATCTTTGGCTTTGTCCTGCCAAAACATAGAAACGTACTCGACGGCATTGATTCCGAAATCATTTTTGGCTTTGGCGGGAAAATCCATGTTTTTAAGTTTACCGCTGAACAACGAGCTGGCTAAAGAAAACTCGGCCAAAGAAATTTCAAACCAAGGTTTAGCCGTTGCAAACGCAGATTCGGCCATGAGGCCGGCGGCAGCTATCGTTCCTAATTGATTCAGGAATTGGCGGCGATTAAGGGAAGGGTTCTGCATGGTAATCATAGTTGATTGTTGGGATTGACTGAATCGGAAACTTGTAAAAGTTGTACTGAAAATAAAGATTTTTTTATTATTGTCTTATTTTGGGACAATAATATCGCCAATTATTTGATTCTTCAAACTTTTAGGGAGTTTACGCAAGCTCTTTCGCAATAAAGCAGTTGCCTGACGGAAGCATAAACCTGAATTTTGGCGAAACGGTCGGTGAGAATCAAAGACCGGGATTGGGGTTTTGCCAAGTGTGCCGGAACATAATCCGTTCGGTCGGTGTTTTTCCCTCATGGATATACTTTACCGCTACCTCCGACCTTATTGGAAACTGATTTTGGTGGCTCTTACTTTAGCCGCTGTCAACCAAATTTTCTCCCTGCTTGACCCTTACATTTATCGGTTGGTCATTGACCGTTACGCCACTAATTTCAAGCAATTTACCGAGAATGAATACCTGCTCGGAATTTTTAAGTACGTAGGGATGGCCATCGGGGCCGCTATGGTGTCGCGCATTGCCAAAAACTTTCAGGATTATTTTATCAGTGTCATTACCCAGCGCGTCGGTACCCAAATCTACACCGACGGTATCAAGCACTCGTTGGCGTTACCTTACCAAGTGTTTGAAGATCAGCGCAGCGGGCAAACGTTGGGCGTATTACAGAAAGTAAAAACGGATACCGAACGGATGATCACGTCGGTGGTCAATGTGGTATTTCAGTCGTTGATCGGTATCACGTTTGTGATCATTTACGCTTGGAGTGTCTATTGGCCCATTGCGCCCGTTTACTTCCTGACCATTCCCGTTATTGCGTGGTTGAGTTCGGTACTGAGTAAACGAATCAAGAAGATACAGACCAAAATTGTGTCGGAAACCACCGCTTTGGCCGGCAGTACGACCGAATCGTTGCGCAACATTGAGTTGGTCAAAAGTTTGGGTCTGACCGATCAGGAAATCAAACGCCTGAACGGAAACACGGAAAAGATCCTCGGTTTGGAATTGCGTAAAGTCAAATTTGTCAGAACCTTAGGTTTTGTACAGGGAACCACTATAAACTTCCTTCGGAGTTGTATTGTGGCTTTAATGCTTTGGTTGATTTTTAAAGAAGAACTGAGTATCGGGCAATACTTCTCGTTGCTGCTGTACTCGTTTTTCATTTTCGGGCCCTTGCAGGAGTTAGGTAATGTGATTCAGTTATATCGGGAAGCTGAGGTATCGCTCAATAACTTTCGGGATATCATGAGTCGCCCTATAGAAGCCAAACCCGCCCAACCGTCCCAATTAGCCCGAATTGAAAAAGTGGGTTTTCATAATGTCTCATTTAAGCACTTGACCGCTGCCCGGGCTGCCCTTCGTAACGTAGATTTTGAGGTAAAAAAGGGCGAGACCATCGCTTTTGCCGGCCCGTCGGGCAGCGGAAAAACAACGCTGATCAAGTTGTTAGTAGGATTGTACGACCCCGAAGAAGGAAATATTCATTACAACAATATTGACAGTCGGCAGATTGATAAAGATGAACTGCGGGAGCAGATCGGTTTTGTGGCGCAGGATGCGCAATTGTTTTCGGGTACCATTCGCGAGAACCTTTTGTTTGTGAAACCTTCGGCTACCGATGAAGAATGCTTGGACGTGTTGCAGAAAGCTGCGGCGTATTCTTTGCTCAATCGGGCAGACAACGGATTGGATACCGTGATCGGCGAAGGCGGCATGAAAGTGTCGGGTGGGGAAAAACAACGTTTATCCATTGCCCGCGCCCTGCTGCGTCAGCCGAATTTGTTGATCTTTGACGAAGCTACTTCTGCTTTGGATTCGTTGACGGAAGAAGAAATTACCCAAACCATTCGTGACCTGTCCCGCAATGAACA
Organism: Spirosomataceae bacterium; assembly: GCA_046329125.1. Lineage (GTDB taxonomy): Bacteria > Bacteroidota > Bacteroidia > Cytophagales > Spirosomataceae > Runella. Next base: position 766,169 of record JAXLVD010000001.1, read on the forward strand.
GCATATTACTGTGTTGATTGCCCACCGGTTGAGTACGATCATGCACGCCGACCGTATTTTTGTGTTGGAAAAAGGAAAAATAGTAGAGTCAGGAAATCATGAGTATTTATTGACTCAAAAAGGATTATATTATGCCATGTGGCGCCAACAGGTAGGCGAAAGCGAAGTAATGACAAGCGTCTGAAAACGGAATGACCTATGCGACATTTATTGATTGATACCGATACCGCCTCTGACGACGCCGTGGCTCTGCTCATGGCCATGAAATATCCCGGCGTTCGAATTGAGGCTATTACGATTGTGGCCGGCAATGTCCCTGCCGCACAGGGTTTACAAAATGCCCTGTACGTGGCGGAGATGTGCCAATACCGGACAAAGACCTGTTTGGGGGCTGCCAAGCCGTTGTTACGCCCGCTCTTTACGGCCCAATTTGTGCACGGAGAAGACGGTATGGGTGACATCGGATTGAACGTGCAGGGACGCGTGCCTGACGAAGGCAACGCCGTAGATGTCATTATTGAGACGGTGAATGCCTTTCCGGGCGAATTGGAACTCATCACGTTGGGGCCGTTGACCAATATTGCTTTGGCGCTCTCAAAAGCACCGGAAATAGCTCAAAAAGTAAAATCCTGTACGATCATGGGCGGTATCGGAATGGGTTACGGCAACATCACCCCCGTCTCGGAATATAATATTTGGTTAGACCCCGAAGCGGCCCAAATCGTGTTTCAGTCGGGAATGAATATGACGATGGTAGGTTGGGATATTTCGATCAAATACGCCTATTTCGGCGCGGAAGCGACGCGGGAATTGCGCGCTTTGGAAAAACCGCTGGCCCATTTTGTGGTGGACATTCAGGGAGGAAAAGCCAATTTTACCGAAGAGACAACGGGGGCCGCGGGGTTTGACCTGCCTGACCCGATTGCCACGGCGGTAGCTTTGGACAGAACCGTGGCTACGGACATAAAACACCTGTACGCAGAGGTGATTTTGGGAGAAGGTCTGACGCGCGGTCAAACGGTGATTGACCACACGAATGTGTTGCAAAAAGAACCCAATATGCATGTGGTTTTGGAAGCGTCGAGAGAGAAATTCCTGAAAATGTTGTACGATTCTCTGGATTAATTGTTTCGGGACTTTTGCCGAAAGATAGGTCAGACGTTCCGTCTGACCCGTTCGGCGCAGAGGCAGCCTGAGTACTCCTGCAAAACAATCAGACAGTTCAACTACCCTAAAATGGATACGCAAACACGCAAGCGAAAAATCCTCAACTTCGGCTCCGTCAACCTGGATTACGTCTATGGTGTACCGCATTTTGTCAAACCTTCTGAAACCATCGCGAGCCGCTCTTACGAGGTATTTATGGGCGGTAAAGGCTGTAATCAAAGCGTGGCTTTGGCCAAAGCGGGGGCGGTGGTCTGCCATGCCGGAAATATTGGCAAAGACGGGGTATGGTTGAAAGAACAATTGGAAACGTGGGGCGTATCGGTGGATTGGTTAAAGATGACAGACGGTCCTACGGGCCATGCTATTATTCAAGTGGTACCCGACGGGCAAAATGCCATCATTATTCACGGAGGTGCCAACCGGGCAGTCACCCCTCGGCAGATCGAAGAAACCTTAGCGCATTTTGGCTCCGAAGATTGGCTGTTGTTGCAAAACGAGATCAATGCTCTTCCCGAAATCATCGAAGCCGCTTCGGCCAAAGGAATGAGAATCGTTTTCAACCCGGCTCCCATGACCGCCGATGTGCTGTCGTATCCCTTAGAAAAAATCAACCTGTTCATCATCAATGAAGTAGAGGGGCAAACCCTGTCGGGACAAACGGCCGCTGCCGACATCCTTACTGCCATGACCGATCGCTTTCCGAAAGCAGCGACGTTATTGACCTTGGGTGAGAAAGGAGCAGTTTATGCGTTTCAGAATACTCGTACAAAGGTAAAAGCGCAACGCGTAACGGCCGTTGATACGACGGCTGCGGGAGATACCTTCATCGGTTATTTTTTGGCTGCCCAGGCGGCAGGTCAGTCGTTGGAAATATCCCTTCAAAATGCTTCTAAAGCAGCCGCAATTTGTGTGACCCGAAAAGGAGGCGCGATTTCGATACCGGACAGCGAAGAGATATAAAATAAAAAATCGGTAAACCGCGAGCAGTTTACCGACTTTCGAATGACTTTTGTTGGGTAATCGGCAATCTCTTAGTTTTTCTTACCGATGATAGTGACCGGGCCCAAGTCCGGATCGGTCGCCAATAAACTTAATTGACCGTTGCTGTAGGAGCCGATTTTAACAGTTCCCACATAAGCTTCTATTTCACCGGTAGTGGCTTTTTTCAAGGTAGCCTCTCCCAAATCCGTTGTTTCATCAGTTACTTTGCCGGTTTTGTCTTTTTCGGACAATGTGATTTTAGCTTTTGCTTTATCATCGGCCGATTTTGTAACTTCTACTTTACCCGAAAGCGTTATACCCGTAGTAGGATTTGTAAACGGCAAGTCAGCAGTAAGTCCGCTGTAGGTAAATTTGATGAGCGTATAGTTGCCCGCTACTTGGTCACCCATCGAAGGTTCGGGTTCATCTTTTTTGCTACAGGAAATGATAAATACCGTAACAAACAAAATTAAAAGTACAGAGGTGATGCGTGAATGTTTCATAATTGAGCAGTTGTGTTAGCGTGGGAGATGGTCAATAAACTGAATGTTAGAGACAGCAAAGGTAGAAAAACAATTCGAATTGATGCATTGGGCCGGTAGAAATGGAAAATAGCTTTTATTTAACGGTGTTGCCCCGATTCTGTTTGCCTTTTTGCACCGATATTCGTAGTATTGTACAGCCGCATCACATTCAAACTATACCTAAACTATGTTTAACCGTCGTCAATTTTTGGGCTCACTGGGCGCTGCTGCCGGTGCGATCACGCTGCCGCCGTTTTTAGCCCCTGCCGAAGCCCGTAACTTCGAAACGCTCAATCGCCGAACCGCCCATCTGTCCCCTTGGGAAGCAGCTCAAAACGAAGACTTTTGGGCGTGGGTCAAGACCGAGTTTACTGTTTCGCCCAATTTATTGAACCTCAACAACGGAGGAGTCTGCCCGCAACCGCGCTCGGTGCAGGAGGCGCACATTCGGTTTTATCAATATTGCAACGAAGCCCCCAGTTACTACATGTGGCGAATCCTGGACCAAGGCCGGGAGTCGTTGCGCAGCAAATTGGCCGATCTGTCGGGTTGCTCGGCGGAAGAAATCGCCATCAATCGCAACGCCACCGAGGGCCTGAATACGGTTATCTTCGGGTTGGACCTGAAGCCGGGCGATGAGGTGGTACTGACCAAACAGGATTATCCCAACATGATCAACGCCTGGAAACAGCGCGAAAAACGCGACGGTATCAAGTTGGTGTGGTTGAATCTGGAACTGCCGCAGGAAAACGACAATTATTTTGTGCAACAATTTGTGAGTGCCTTTACCGCCCGTACCAAAGTGGTACATATCACTCACATGATCAACTGGATAGGACAAATTCAACCCGTACGTAAAATTGCCGACGAAGCCCACAAACGAGGGATTCAGGTCATTGCCGACGGGGCGCATACGTTCGGATTGTTGGACTTTAAAATTCCCGATTTAGGTTGCGATTATTATGCCACCAGCCTGCATAAGTGGTTGTGTGCCCCTTTCGGCAGCGGTATGATGTACGTGAAAAAAGAGAAGATTCCGAACGTGTGGGCATTGTTGTCCAACAACGAGCCCGACGGTCCCGATATTCGAAAGTTTGAAAGCCTCGGTACCCGTTCCTTTGCCTCCGAAATGGCCATCGGTACAGCAGCTGATTTTCAATTGTCGATCGGGGCCGCCCGCAAGCAAGCCCGGGCGCACTACCTCCAACGCTATTGGACGGATAAGGCCCGCCAAATTCCGGGAGTAAAGATCCATACCTCCCCCGACCCGAAATATGCCTGTGCCATTGCTTTGGTATCGGTAGAAGGGTTGAAAACCTCCGAGTTGGACGGCCAATTGCTCAATAAATATAAAATTCACACTACCGGTATCGAATGGGAGAATATCAAAGGTGTGCGCGTGACCCCTCACGTGTACCATACCCCGAAAGATTTAGACCGTTTGGTGAATGCCTTGGATGAAATAGCCTCGGCTTCCAAGCGGAAGAGTTAATGGAATAACGTAACAAAAAATAAAAAGGGAAAAACTGCGGAGGTCATTTGCCGCAGTTTCTCCCTTTTTTTACGGATAAAAGACCAACGGATCAAGTATAATTCATGCTCTGAAGACCGGAACGTAAATAAATATTTTTTCATTTGCCTTTGTTGTTTGAAAAATTCGGATCCTTGTATTTAGAAAGTTTAACAAAGAATCGTCTTCGGTTTTAGGGGCCTTTTTGCCGGAGCATGTATCTTTGTCGCTGTTACTAATCTAAAAACAGAACCATGAAAGTAGTGTATTCGATTGCTTTGTGCCTTTTTACTTTTTTCTCCCATGCGCAGGAAAAAGCATTGCTTTGGGAAATATCCGGCAAGGGTCTGACCAAGCCCTCTTATCTTTTCGGAACCATCCACCTTATTTGCCCCAAAGACTATTTTATGACCGACTCTACCAAAGCGGCTTTTGACAAAGCAGAGCAGGTGTATCTGGAATTGGATATGGATGACCCGACGATGATGGCTAAAATGATGAAAACGGCCATGTTTAGCGATGGTAAAAAACTGAAAGATTACCTTAAGCCGGAAGATATTACGGTGTTGAATGATTTTTTGAAACAAAAAACCGGCATGAGCCTCGACATGATGAACGGCATGAAGCCCTTTACCGTGATGTCGATGTTATACATGAGTTTGTTAGACTGTCAGCCGCAGTCGTATGAAATGAATTTCACCCAAATGGCGACGAAAGCCAAAAAGGAAATGTTGGGCTTAGAGACGGTCGAATTTCAGATGGGTGTATTTGACCAAATCCCCTACGAAAAACAAGCCGCCTTATTGGCCGACATGGTGCGGAAAAAGGATGCCTCTGCGAAAGAATTCGGCGAATTGGTAGCTCTCTATAAAGCACAGGATGTGGAAGGGCTGTTCAAAGCAATGGATGAAAGCGAGTGGGATTTCAACGGTTATGAAGACTTATTGCTTTCCAATCGCAATGCCGCTTGGGTGCCTGTCATGGAAAAAGCCATGCAGACCAAGCCCACTTTTTTTGCGGTAGGAGCGGGGCATTTAGGCGGTAAAAAAGGAGTACTGAACTTACTGAAAAAGCAAGGGTATGCAATAAAACCTGTTCTGTAAAACTCTGAGTCCATTACTTTTCCGACGCAAGGAAAGCAAAAAGGTGATCCGCTGACGGACCACCTTTTTCAGTGAGACGAACGTTGCTGAACTTTGTTATTTCAACTCGAAGCGATCAAGGTTCATAACTTTGCTCCAAACGGCGGCAAAGTCTTTCACAAACTTGTCTTGCGCATCGGCACTGCCGTACACTTCGGCAATCGCTCTCAATTCAGAATTAGAGCCGAAGACCAGATCGGCGCGGGTGGCTGTCCATTTGGGTTGGCCGGTGGCTCGGTCACTGCCCAAATACACTTCTTTGTCTTCCGACATGGCTTTCCACGCGGTACCCATGTCGAGCAGATTCACAAAGAAATCGTTGGTAAGCTGTCCCGGGCGAGAAGTAAACACGCCGTGCTTTGAACCGTCGAAATTGGTGTCCAATACGCGCATACCGCCTACCAACACGGTTAATTCCGGTGCCGTAAGGGTGAGCAATTGGGCCTTATCAATCAACAACTCTTCGGTAGAGGCCATCAGCCTCGGTTTCTTGTAGTTGCGGAAGCCGTCAGCGATGGGTTCCAAATGACCGACCGATTCCACGTCGGTTTGTTCCTGCGACGCATCCATGCGACCGGGGGTAAAAGGTACTGTCACTGTATTTCCTGCCGCTTTTTCAATACCGACGCAGCCGGCCAACACGATCAGATCGGCCAACGATACTTTCTTGCCTCCCGATTGGGTATCGTTAAATTCCTGCTGAATGCTTGTCAAAACGCCCAAAACCTTTTGCAGTTGCGCCGGCTTGTTTACTTCCCAGTCTTTTTGGGGAGCCAAACGAACACGAGCACCGTTGGCACCGCCGCGTTTGTCCGAACCCCGGAAAGTAGACGCCGAAGCCCACGCCGTCGAAACCATCTCAGACACGCTCAAGCCCGAAGCGGCTATGTTTGCTTTCAAAGCGGCCATATCGGCTTCCTCGATCAATGCGTGGTCAACTGCCGGAATCGGATCTTGCCACAACAGTACTTCTTCGGGTACATCAGCCCCCAGATAACGCGCACGAGGACCCATATCACGGTGGGTTAATTTAAACCAAGCCCGGGCAAAAGCATCCGCAAAAGCATTGGGGTCTTCCAAAAAGCGGCGTGATATTTTTTCGTAGATCGGATCAAATCGTAAAGAAAGGTCGGTTGTCAGCATGGTAGGTACGTGCTTTTTGGAAGCATCATACGCATCCGGGATAAGGGCCTCGGCATTTTTGGCGATCCATTGGTGAGCGCCGCCGGGACTTTTGGTCAATTCCCATTCAAAAGCAAACAGGTTTTCAAAGAAGTTGTTACTCCACTGAGTCGGGGTTTTGGTCCAGATCACTTCCAATCCGCTGGTAATGGTATCCGCACCTTTGCCCGAACCGTAACTGTTGCTCCAGCCGAAACCCTGCTGTTCGATACCGGCGGCTTCCGGCTCTTTGCCGACGTGGTCAGAAGGAGCGGCTCCGTGGGTTTTACCGAAACTGTGACCGCCCGCGATCAAAGCCACGGTTTCTTCATCATTCATGGCCATCCGACCGAAGGTTACGCGAATATCCTTCGCGGCGGCAATCGGGTCAGGGTTGCCGTCAGGTCCTTCCGGATTCACGTAAATCAGGCCCATGTGAGCTGCGGCGAGCGGATCTTCCAGACTGCGCGAGTGAATATCTCCATCAGCATTTTCGTCGGAGGAGACGACTCCATGGGCGGCTACACCGGCTGAACCGTGCGCATAACGTTTGTCGTTGCCCAGCCAAGTGGTTTCTGATCCCCAATACACATCTTCTTCCGGTTCCCATACATCGGCGCGGCCACCGGCGAAGCCGAACGTTTTAAAGCCCATAGATTCTAAGGCGATATTACCGGCAAGGATCATTAAATCAGCCCATGAGATTTTACGACCGTATTTTTGTTTGATCGGCCAAAGCAAACGACGAGCTTTATCCAAACTCACGTTATCGGGCCAACTGTTCAACGGCGCAAAGCGTTGTTGTCCCGCTCCGGCACCGCCGCGACCGTCACCCACGCGATACGTACCGGCACTGTGCCATGCCATACGGATAAATAAGGGACCGTAATGCCCGAAATCGGCCGGCCACCAATCCTGCGAATCAGTCATGAGGGCATGAAGGTCTTGTTTTAGGGCTTCCAAGTCGAGGCTGTTAAAGGCTTCGGCATAGTCAAAGCCTTCCTCCATTGGATTGGATTTGGAAGAGTTTTGACGCAAAACGCTCAGTTTTAACTGATTGGGCCACCAGTCGCGATTGCGGGTGCCGCCGCCGGCACTTTTTTTAGTTGTAGCTCCGGAAAAAGGGCACTTGCTTTCCCCGTTTGTGCCCGTGGAGGGATGTTGTTCCATTGGTTGATCGTTAATTAAATGATACGTTTCAGAGGTTTCTATATTCTGTTCAAAAGTACATTACGTATATAGATAAATCAAATTGATTCTTCTTATGACGTTATAGTTTATTTCTATGTCAATTTTTTGTAAATAAGATAGAAGAGGGTAATCGGGTATCATAGACGTATGGGTCAGTTACTTAGCTTTAGGTGGGTTATCGAAATAGGCCCGATAAACGAAAGCATGGACGAAAAGTAAAATAATCCAAAATGTTCGACCTGAAAAATGACCGCAATCGTCATTTGAAACCGAAACGTAAATTTGGGAGTTATTTAGAAACAAACAGACCGGCAGCGGTAGCCCGGCTGTAAATATGATCTCTCACTTTTTTTACTCCTGCGTCAAAATTGTTGGGATTGGATAAGTGAGTATATTTAGTTACTTCTCCCTCCGGACCAACAATATAAGGTTTCAATAATTTTTGGTAATTATCAATGTCATTGGCTATGGCATCCGGCAGAAAAACGGTGCTTAAAAACGCTTTAATATTGTTTTTGTATTCGGCGTAATAATCAGGGTCTTTAGTTAATAACTTGATGAGCGGCCAAGAGTCAGTAACCTCGGACAATTCAAGAGAAAGCGCGTATCTTGAGTTATTCGACCCTCCCTGAAACTGCATGGAAAGGTTGAGGTCATAAGGAATCCAGCTGATTTTGCCGTTCCGGTTATACAGGTAATAATTATGCGTCAAAACTCCGTACGTATCCCAATTGACAATGGTTTGATTGATAGCCAGCCACCGTAAAAACAAAGGTACATCAAACACGGCCTCCAACTCTTCCTTCCATTTTTTAGGGTCCGTGAGTCGAAGGGGACTGTTCAAGGTGGTAATCACCCGTTGTACATCCGAATAATCGGCCGTCGCTTTATTGCTCTGTTTTTCAAACTTAGTATAGTCAAAGGCTAAAAAGTTAGATTCGGGTTTATACACATTCCCTTTATTATCTCCGTATTGCGTTTTTACCATCGTATCCTCCACCACTTCCACTGCCGTATAAATGCCGCAGTATTTCAGGCCCTCACCGAAGTCTATATAAACCCGATAAAAAGCAGTTTGGCAGGCCGGAACACCCCCTTTGCGAAACAAATCCGCCACTAATTTGTCCTTTAAAAAGGAGTCATCGCCGTAGCAGGGGGCAAAGGAAAGTTCTTTGAACCCGTAAAAGCGTTGATTGTGAATTTCGGGATAATTGTCTTCAAATTCGTCAAATTTCAATTTGAACGGCAGTTTGTAATTCCCCGACCGCCAGGCACCGTTCAATGAAGCATTCCCTTTTAAACGGAAACCGATATTGGTCCACCGTTTGTTGTTGTGTTCCAGATTCGTGGCAATAAAAATGGGGTCGCCCGGAACAGCATCCAGCGAGCCGTTGCCGGCGGGCGGTGTCACATTGGCAGCTACGGCCCCGCCGAAATAACGGGCGGTACGGTAGGTCATATCATTGGAGATTTTTTGCCAATTTTCTTTTCCTAATCGTATCGTGATCGTGTTTAATTGAAAATCCGGAAACACTTGGTCATAATTCGGCGGTACGTTATTGCTGTGAGTGGCTTCGGTCCAACCTTCAGGCCGCTTGCCGTTTGTTCCGGGAGCGTTGATGTTCTCTTTAGCACAAGAGAAAAACAGAACGAAAACTGCATAAGCCCATTTTTTCATGGAAGTCGATTCAGGAATGTAAAGATAAAAGGTCGGCGGTTGACAGCAATCTTTGGAAAGACCGGGTGAGGCGTGCTTTCTTTCAGGACAAAAAGCATAAAAAACCGCTTACATACCGCAGTGCCGGAAAAGTTTATGGACCGGGACGCGAATTCGGCATCAATTCAATTTCAGACGTTGCAGCAACTCGTCTTTGTAAGTAGCCCCGATGGGAAGGTATTTTTGGTGAATTTGGACCTGATTACCGACGATCGCAGTAAGTTGGTCTAGGGCAATGACATAAGATTTATGGATACGGATAAATTGCTCCTGCGGCAATACTCCTTCTAGATTTTTGAGGGATTGTAATGTGATAACACGTTGTTTGTCAGAGGTATAGATACTGACATATTCTTTCAGACCTTCAATGTAGATAATGTCCGAAAACCGAATTTTTACCAGCCTTCCGTCAGATTTAACAAAGAAATGGTCCGGTGAAGAAACCTCTTGGTTTGAACCGACGGGCTGTCGTCGAAAAGCAATCTGGTCGGCAGCTTTGTTGACTGCCTGAAGAAATCGCTCAAACGAAAACGGTTTTAAAAGGTAGTCTACGGCATCCAGTCGAAAGCCCTCTACGGCGTGTTCGGCGTAGGCCGTAGTAAAAATAACGGCCGGTTTGTCGCTCAGTGCCTGTACCAACGCCAAACCCGTAAGGTGAGGCATTTGTATATCTAAAAACACAACATCTACAGATTGCGTTTTCAGCAAATGAAAGGCGTCGAGGGCGCTTTCACAACTGCCCGAAAGCCGCAGCGAAGGGACTTTACGCACGTATTCTTCAAGCAGCAGTCGCGCCATGTATTCATCATCTACAATCAGGCAGTTCATGTCAGAGCTATTACTTAAGGGTCAAATGTAAACAAATGAAAAATTCAGCCGGCTTTTCAAGGATGGACAATTGGTGCTTTCCGGGATACAGCAACGCCAAGCGCTGCCGCACATTCTGAATACCCATGCCCCCGGACGACCCCGGATCGGGTGGAGTGGTAAAAGTGTTTTGTACGGTAAACTCAAGGTGTTGGGCATCTGCCGACAACCGGATTCGAATGAAGGCGCCGGGTTGGCTCAAGTTGCCGTGTTTAAACGCATTTTCCGGAAAATTGACGAAAAGCATGGGTTCAATCAGGATGTCGGAGGCGTTATGCTGTACTTCAAAAGTCACCTTAGGTCGGTCGGCGGGGTTAAGTACTTGCAATTCAATGTAATCGCGCAGGTAATCTATCTCTTTTTGAAGCGGCACTTTCGGGGCGTCGCAGTCGTAAAGCATATAACGGAGCATACCGGAGAGTTTGAGAATAGAAGGCGCTGCCAAGTCGGACTTGAGGTAGGCCAAGGAATAAACGTTGTTGAGGGTATTGAACAAAAAATGAGGGTTGATCTGCGCTTTTAAAAAACGCAGTTCCGAGTGAAGTTGCGCAGTTTTCAGTTCATTCTCTCGTTGCAGGCTCCTGATACGGTCTTCCAGTAATTTGAAAAGCGAGCTCACTACCCAAATACTGACGAAGGAAAACGCAATAAAAATGAAGCGGAGCGGTACAATCGGCGTAACCGACGACACAAACGGGGCGGGCAGCAGCGACTCTGAAAGGAAGCGGAGAAACCCTAACGTAATCAACAAAACAAGGGCCGTTCCGAAATACACGAGATAGCGTCGTTGCAGAAAATAGGCAGGAATCAACCAAAACCAATTAAGATAAGCGAACGTCGCGTGCAGCACCAAGCCCGTAGTTACTCGTCCGAAGGCCGAGGACAGCGGCATGATTTGCCCGAAAGTGTACAATAACAGCAGCACATACACCACCCAAAAGGCGGTGTGCCATAGCCAACGGTTGCGTTCTGAAAATAAGTTCATGCCCGAATGTAATCCTTTGGTTGAAAATTAGGCTATTTTTTCAACGAAATACACTTATTTATCAACCAATAAAGCATTTTATACCACTGTCGAAACCGCCAACGTAACAAAAGTCCGTTGCCGGTTTTGGGGTAAAAAACGTCGTTGATGGAAAAGAAGCGGCGGTTGGTTGAATAGATTTGTCGGCGTCCCTCCGAGCGTGCAATTTTGGACTGTTCATTTAATGATTTCACCCAACAAACCGCTCAATTCATGAAACCTGTCGTTTTTTTGACACTTTTTGCTTTGTTTTATTTGACCTCTTGCCAACGATCCGGGGAAGAAAATACCGTCACTCCCGATAACTTTACGCAGTTTCAAACCCTGATTCAACAAAATACCCGCCTGCAAACGGCCCTGTCGTTTATTATTCAATTGACAGCCGATGTAATGGAAAAAGCCAAAGTCAATGGACGTATTTCGGCAGAAACGGGCGAAATACCGACCTGCGCCCACCTACAGACCGATCTGAAAAATAAAACTCTGACGGTTGATTTTGCCGGCGGATGCAACAGCCCCTACGGTACCCTAAAAGGTTCCGTAACCATTCAGTACACCGGCGGCTTCGGGCAAACCGGGGCTTCGGTCATTGTTCGAATAAATAATTTTGCCGTGGGCGACATCGCACTGAACGGAACATTGGAATTAAATGATTTTAAGAAAACAGGGGTAAATTTGTTGGAATACAACCTAAAACTTACGGATTTGACGGCACTCTATCAAAACAAGGTTTTTAAAACAACGATGGAAATGGGCCAATCTTGGAAAAACTTTCAAACGGTCAGTGCAAACGACGATGAGATAAACACTTCGCTGAAAGGAACCTATGTCATTGACGAGTTGACTTACGATGTCGAAACCACCGCGAATCTGTTAGTAAAAGGTACCTGCTCCGACAACGTCGCCGTAAGCGGCCTTCTGAAAATGACAGCAAAAGGAATAACCGCCACGTTGGATTACGGCGCCGGGAATTGTGATACAGTTGGGACTCTGACCGTAGGCGGACAATCAAAAACCGTAGAACTCCGATAAACCCTCACCGTCATGGAACCGTTTCAAAATTTAGATGTATTCGATCGTTTTTCTCTGACGTTTCTGCTGCAACTTTTGCGCTATGTGCTCCTTGCGGGAGGAGCTTACCTGTTGTTTTACCACCTTAAAAAAAGTGTGTGGTTTTATCGGAAAATCCAACCTAAATTTCCCAAACACAAGGACATTTACCGTGAAATAGGCTACTCGGTGTTGACCATGCTGATTTTCGCCGCGATGGGCATCGGTATCTTTTTTCTGCGAAAACTCGGTTGGACACAAATCTATACTCAGGTGGGAGAGCGGGGGTGGGGCTACTTACTTTTCAGTGTGGTGTTGGCCGTTTTTGGGCACGATACTTATTTTTATTGGACCCACCGCCTGATGCACCACCCGAAACTGTTTCCGTATTTTCATAAAGTCCATCATTTGTCCCACAATCCTACGCCTTGGGCAGCCTTTGCCTTTCATCCCTTAGAGGCAGTAGTGGAAGCCGGTGTGTTGGTCTTTATGGTTTTTCTTTTTCCCTTGCACCCCCTCGCCATCCTTGTGTTCCTGCTTTTCATGACGGTTATGAATGTGTTAGGGCATACGGGTTATGAGGTTTACCCCCCTTGGTTTCTGAAAACGTGGTGGGGGCGTTGGCAAAATACCTCAACGCACCACAACATGCACCACCAATGGGGGAAGGGCAACTATGGGTTGTACTTCAACATTTGGGATAAACTCATGAAGACCAATTTCCGGCACTATGAAGCGACGTTTGAAGCCAATGCGTCGCGGGTGAAAACTGCGAAAAAGGAGGCGATGCCGCAAAAGCGGTAAAGTACAGTCTTATAAGGCACGCCCCGCTTCTACCGCGTTGCGAACACTGCCGTGGGCATCCAGCAAGGCTTGCGCCTGTTCGGCCGAAAGATGAGGCAGTTCTTCTCGGACCATGCGGATGGCACGTTGCACAAGCTTATAGTTGGTCATTTGCATATCTACCATCTTGTTGCCTTTCACACGCCCCAATTGAATCATGACGGAAGTAGAGATCATGTTCAGCGCCAGTTTCTGGGCAGTACCTGATTTCATGCGGGTGCTGCCCGTCACGAACTCGGGACCCACGACAATTTCCACGGGGTATTCTGCCGCCGCGGCTACGGCGGAGCCGGTATTGCAAACGATCGCTCCCGTCAGAATTCCCGCTTGACGGGCTTTTTCGAGGCCGCCGATGACGTAGGGCGTACGACCGGAGGCCGCAATACCTATCAATGAATCCAACTCGTCGATTTCGTAGGCCAGTAGGTCAAGCCAAGCCTGTTCGGGATCGTCTTCGGCGTTTTCTACCGCTTTGCGAATGGCTTGGTCGCCGCCCGCCATGATTCCCACCACCAAATCAAAAGGAACACCGTAAGTGGGAGGGCATTCAGACGCATCTACAATACCCAATCGGCCGCTGGTTCCGGCACCGATGTAAAACAAACGTCCCCCCTGTTTCATGCGGGCGGCGATCTGCTCTACCAAGGCTTCGATCTGAGGAATGGCCTTTTCAACGGCATAAGGAACCGTTTTGTCTTCCTTATTGATGTTGGTGAGCAACTCCCGAACAGACATTTGTTCGAGATGGTCATAACGGGAGGTTGATTCAGTCGTAGATAGCATCATAATTGGAATGTCGAGAATAGAATTCAGAATGTCGAATAGTAGGTCGGTTTAGAATGTCAAAGTCAGATCCGCTTGTGGTATGAGATGAGTTATTGATATTCGACAATTTGCACTCTGCACTCGACATTTATTTTAAATGGGCTAATATAGTGATACCGCCGGTTGTTTTTTCTTCTAAGTTCACTTTGATCTCAGCGTCCAACGGTAAAAATACATCTACCCGTGACCCAAACTTAATGAATCCCATTTCAGAAGCCTGAGCCACTTGCTGTCCTTCTTTGAGGTACCAGACAATGCGTTTGGCCAAGGCACCCGCAATTTGTCGAAAAAGCACTTCAACGCCGTCAGGAGCTTGGATGACAGTGGTCGTACGTTCATTTTCGGTACTGGATTTCGGATGCCACGCTACCAGGTATTTTCCCGGATGGTATTTGAAATACTTAACCACCCCGGCAATAGGATTCCAGTTGATGTGGACATTGACGGGGGACATAAAGATCGAAATTTGCCGACGGGGTCCTTTGAAATATTCCGATTCCACCACTTCCTCGATCACAACGACTTTGCCGTCGCAGGGGGCAATGACGTGTCTGGAGTTGAGGGAAAAGGTTCGGGCCGGTTTACGGAAAAATTGAACGATGATCAAAAAGAAAACAATAGAGGCGATAAGCCAGACAGTAGCGAGCCAAGCCAAATCGGGGAAAAAATAGCGAATGAGCCCGTTGGTGAGCAATACAAACAGAGCGGCTAAGCCAATACTGACGAATCCTTCTTTATGGATGGTCATAGAGTTTGATTAGGTAAAAAAATAAAAAGGGAAAAGGCAAACTGCCTTTTCCCCGCAAAAATAACAATCTTCTGCCTTCTCCCTACTCTCGGGCCCTGACTTTATTAATAACCGCCGCGGAATTTGTAGGTACTGGCCACTTTATCAATGGCTACAATATAAGCCGCCAAGCGCATATTGACCTTGTATTTTTGGGAAGTGGCATACACCGTATCGAAAGCGTCTTTCATGATCCGGTCGGAGCGGCGATTGATCCGTTCGAGATTCCATTTGTAACCGATGCGATTTTGTACCCACTCAAAATAAGAAACGGTTACGCCGCCGGCGTTGGCTAAAATGTCCGGAACCACCATGATGCCCTTCTCATTGATGATGTCGTCGGCATTGGCTGAGGTAGGGCCGTTGGCACCTTCCACGATCATCTTAGCCTGAATATCGCTCGCGTTTTCGTGAGTGATCACGTCCTCTTTGGCGGCCGGCACGAGTACATCTACCGGTAGAGACAGCAATTCTTCATTGGTGATTTTGTCGGCGTGTTGGTAGCCTTCCAAGATACCGCCGTTTTCGGCGCGGTATTTCATGGCGTCTTCAATGTCAATACCGCGGGCATTGTAGTAGCCTCCCGAAATATCGCTGATGGCCTGTACCGTGACACCGCGCTCGTGCAGTAAAGCCGCCGCATACATCCCCACGTTCCCAAACCCTTGAATAGCGGCGGAAGCTCGGTAAGGGTTGATACGCATTTTCTCCATGGCCGCCAGTGCGGACACCGTGACACCGCGTCCCGTGGCTTCGGTTCGGCCCAAAGAACCGCCCAGTACCAACGGTTTGCCCGTTACTACGCCGTGTACCGTCATGCCCATGGCTTTAGAATATTCATCCATCAGCCACGCCATTTCGCGCGGGCCCGTACCCATGTCAGGAGCGGGAATGTCTTTGTCGGGGCCGAATACGTCGAGCATGGCAGTAGTATAAGCTCGCATGAGTCGTTCTATTTCGCCGGCCGACATGCGGCGCGGGTCACAGGCAACGCCGCCCTTAGCCCCTCCGTACGGAATATCCACGACGGCGCATTTCCAAGTCATCCAGGCAGCTAATGCCCGAACTTCGTCTATGTTGACCGCCATATCAAAGCGAATTCCCCCTTTGGCCGGACCGAGTATAGTGGAGTGGATGACACGGTAGCCCTCAAAAACCTTGATTTGCCCATTGTCCATGGTGACCGGCAGGCCCACCACGACCTGTTTGCGCGGTACTTTGAGGATGTGATACATTTCGTCGCTGATTCCCAGCAGCTCGGCTGCTTTGTCAAACCGCGACATCATGGACTCCAACGGATTTTCTTTATCCTTAATAGGAGCCGGCTCAATGTAAGTTGTCATTTTCTTGATTTCTGAATTTTTGGAATATTCGTTTGCCGACAAAAAATACTTACTGTTGAATGAAGTAGTATCAGTAGGTTTTTCAGCGACAAACATACTGCGATTAAAACGAAAAATACAAAAAGATAGTTTTTTCTTGTTTTTGTACAATTTATTGTGAAGAAACGTTCTTTCAAACATTTTGTGAAGTGGAAAATCGTATGTAAGCCGATAAGTAATTTTCCAAATAATACTTGGTATTTGAGAGAATTTTAAAAATCAAAAAAAAACAACTTTTTATTAAACGGTAAGCCAAATCATTTGAGAGAACTGAATAAAGCGTATTTTTGCGCCTTCAATCAATTTACCCCGAATCAGCGGTATCCCAAACAAGTAATTCAGTATGACAGCACAGGAAGAAAAAAAACGTTACTCCGAAGATGATTTGAAGGAGTTCGAAACCATCATCAACCAAAAACTGGAAACTTCACGGAATGAATTGGCGTATATCAAAGATACGCTCAGTCGAAAAAATGACAGCGGTACCGACAATACCGGTGCAGCGACCAAACTCATGGAGGATGTAGATACCAGCGAGCGCGAACAAATGAGTCAATCGGCGGCCCGCTTGCAGAAGTTTATTACGCAACTTGAAAATGCGCTTATCCGCATTAAAAACGGTACCTATGGGGTATGCATTGATACCGGGAAATTGATTCCGAAAGAACGGCTGCGGGCCGTACCTCATACGCAACAAACGATTGAGGCTAAACTGCGTCGTTCATAAAATAATTTTTCGGCAATACTACTGTCAGTAAAGCCGGAAATCGGGCGACAAAACCCCTATTCCCGTTCACAAAGAACAGGAAAGCGGTTTTGTCGCCTTTTTTATACGCTTGTCCAACGAGACGGGCTTATTCCGTTTTCCCTTCCTGTTTGCTGGCACGATTGGCATTTTTGATTTGGGCTTCCAAAATATCCCACATTTCGGGAGTCACTTGGTGGAGGAAGTTGAACTGACCTCCGTTGAGTACTTCGCCTCCGTCCAGGGTAATGACTTCGCCGGTCATGTAGGCCGAGAAGTCAGACATTAGGTAGGCGGCCAAATTGGCCAATTCTTGGTGCTCTCCTGTACGGTGCAACGGGATACGGTTTTCAAAAGCAAACTTTTCGGCCAATTCTTTAGGAAACAGGCGATCCCAAGCACCTTTGGTAGGGAAGGGACCCGGGGCAATGGCGTTGAGACGAATGCCGTATTTTCCCCATTCGTAGGCCAATGATTTGGTCATGGCCAGCGCACCCGCTTTGGCCATCGCCGAGGGAACGACCCATCCCGAACCGGTCCAAGCGTAAGTCGTGGAGATATTGAGGACAGTGCCGGGTATTTTATTTTCGATCCAATATTTACCGATGGCCAAGGTAAAATAATAAGTACCCCGGAGTACGATGTCTACGACCGTATCAATGGCTTTGTACGACAATCGCTCGGTGGGGCTGATGAAATTACCGGCCGAGTTATTGACCAATCCGTGAACGGCCCCAAAACGGGTAATCGCGGCCTCAATGACGGCTTCTATTTGCTCCGGCTTACGTACGTCGCATTCCGCCGGCAAGACCTGACCGCCGGTGGCTTCGCTTAATTCATTGGCGGTGGTTTCCAATACCGCCAAACGACGGCTGCAAATGACCACGTTGGCGCCTAATTCCAAGAAATACTTTGCCATGGATTTGCCGAGGCCCGTGCCTCCGCCCGTTACAATGATGGTTTTGCCCGCAAGAGAACCCTCGCGCAGCATCGGTTGGGAATAGTTCATTACCTTTAATTTGTAAATTGTGATTGAGTCAATATACATCGGCCATTGAAAATCGGCCTTTACCAATTAGTTGAAAACGGCGTCTCTTTTCTGCATCTTAGCTTGGAACGCTTCCGTCAAATCATCGGAAAGGAGCATCGCGGCATTCCACGTAGCCATATACTCCAACCCATCGGCCACGGAATGGTCGCGGCTGTGATTGAGGAGGGTTTTGGTCCCCCGAATCGAGAGCGGTGACTTGGCCGCGATGCTTCGGGCAATGGTTTCCACTTCCCGGTGCAGGGTTTCCGGGTTGGCAAAACTGCGATTGCACAAACCGATGCGCTCGGCTTCCTGACCCGTTACGTTTCGTCCCGTATAGGCCATTTCGCGCACGATACCCGGCGGAATGATTTTCGGGAGGCGCTGCAATGTGCCCAAGTCGGCCACCATACCCATGTCAATTTCTTTGATGGTAAAAAAAGCATCCTCGGTACAGTAGCGCATATCGCAGGCACTGATAATATCTACCCCGCCGCCGATGCACCCGCCGTGGACGGCGGCAATGACGGGTTTGCTGCATTGCTCGATGGCGTTGATCGGTGCTTGCAGTTCCAATACTTTTTTACGGAGTTTTTCGCGTTTACGACCTTCGCATTTTTGGGCAAACTGCGCGACATTCATCAGCAATTCCAGATCAATACCGGCACAAAAATGCTTACCGTGTCCGCTCAGAATGATTACCCGCACCTCCTCGTTGTCGTCCAAGGCGTCAAACAAGGCTTTCATTTCGTCCCAAGCCTGTTGATTGAGGGCGTTGGCCCGTTCGGGCCGGTTAAACGCGACCCGAGCCACTGCCCGGTCGATGCTTACGGTAAAGGTTTCAAAGGTCATGGAGGGGAGTAATTGAGGGTCTGATTTCAGCCAATAGGCGGAAAGCCGTATATTCTGCTTGCATACTATACGCAAACCTACACAACTAATTTTTGTTTCAAAAGATTTGACGTAAAATTGTGTCGGTTGGCAGCAGCGGTCGAAAAGCAGCAAACAGTAAAACAGCTGTTAGCAATCAGCTATTAACAATAATAAATCGGCCATCGCCCCTCGAAAATCAAAAAAATCGACAATTGAAAATCGCCCATCGAAAATAAACGTAAACCTATGCATTTTGAAACCTTGGCCTTGCAAAGTACGCAATTTCACGACGCCAACGCGAGTGCCGTAGTCCCGCCTATTTACCTCTCTACGACCTTTGAGCGCGAGCCCGACAGCAGTATGCCGCACGGGCACATCTATACCCGCGCCGGCAACCCGAACCGAAATGCGCTCGAAAAAGCCTATGCGGCCCTGGAAGGAGGAGCAGTAGGAATGGCCTTTGCCTCCGGACAGGCCGCCACCACAACTATATTTCAGTGTCTGCTGCCGGGCGATCACGTCATTATTCCCGATGATGCCTACTACGGGACACCGGCGCTGTTGCAGGAGGTGCTGCGCTTATGGGGACTGCAATTTACGAAAGTGAATATGGGAGATTCGGAGGCAGTGGAGCGCGCTTTTCAACCGACTACAAAATTGGTTTGGATGGAAACCCCGTCTAACCCGCTTCTGAAAATTACCGATATAAAGGCCGTGGCTGCTATGGCCCGGGCCAAAGGCGCGTATTCGGTTTGCGATAATACGTGGGCTACGCCCGTGTTGCAGCGTCCGTTGGATTTGGGCTGTGATGTCTCTATGCATTCGGCTACCAAGTATTTCGGCGGACACAGTGATTTGCTGAGCGGGGCACTGATCTTTAAGGAAAACGGCTCTTTGGCCGAAAAAGCGCGGCAGATTCAGGCCTTAGGCGGAGCCGTGCCGTCGCCGTTTGACTGTTGGCTGATCATTCGCGGGATCAAAACGTTAGCCTTGCGGGTGCGGCAGCAGTCAGAAAATGCGGCGAAGCTGGCGGCTTTTTTGAGTACTCATCCCGGCTTGGCGGCGGTGCATTATCCTTATCTGGAAAGCCACGCCGGTTATGAAACAGCTCGGCAGCAAATGGTTTCGGGCGGGGCGATGCTTTCCATTCAGGTAAAGGGAGGGACCGAAGCGGCCTTAGCCGTAAAAAGCAAAGTCAAGGTATTTATCCGGGCGACGAGTTTGGGCGGTGTCGAAAGTTTGATCGAGCACCGCGCCACGGCCGAAGGGGTGCATTCGGTCAGCCCTCCCGATTTGTTGCGGATTTCGGTAGGTTTGGAGCATTCCGACGATTTGATAGCGGATTTGGCGCAGGCCTTAGGGTAAATTTTAAGTGATTGAAAATCAAATTCTTGATTTGGAAAAGTGGCAAAATGGAAAGAAAAAGGCATTTTTTTATAAAAAAAACCTCTTTTCCTCTTGACAGGAAAGGAAAAACCGATACCTTTGCAGTCCCAAAACAACGAGTTGCGGGAAAATTAGAGAGATGGCAGAGTGGTCGAATGCGGCGGTCTTGAAAACCGTTGACTGTAACAGGTCCGGGGGTTCGAATCCCTCTCTCTCTGCAAGTGGCTGTAAATCAACGATTTACAGCCTTTTTTTATGTCCTCGAATTCAAATTTTCCTATTTTTCTTCCCTGCTTTCACCGTGTTTTCGTTAAGAAATCGTTTAGGTCGTTGTATCCTTCATACATCTTTGATTGATCTTTGACGGGGAGCCCGTCACGATCCCGCAAAAGTCTAAAACATTCTTCACCTGATTTATCACGATCAAAAAAACAGTTGACTTGCTCAAATTCCCGTAAATACTCAATGGCCTTTTTCCTGTTGTTGGTTGAATTCAAAACTACCGTAGGAATTCGCGGCACTTCCAACCCGAATAATACCAGTGCTGACAGGAAGTCGAAAAATCCCTCAAATACAGCTACAGTTTTACGGCTCTCTAAATCAAATGTGGTAATATCTTGTGTTCCTAAACAGCGTTTGAAGGATCTGTTGCGTAGTGCATACCCATCAGAATTATTACGAAATCCTACATAAAAATAAACCCTGTCTTTGGCGGTATTCATTACTTCATAAAGGTATTTTTTAGCCAATGAGTAGGGAATGCCGCGTTCTTTCAGGTAGTTGATCAAGACCGGATTTTTAACCGGATCGGTAATGATAGTTTGCTGCTTTATCGGCTCAGTATCGGTCGCTGAAAGAAAAAGGCTGGCGTATTTTTCGACGGGCTTTCCGTCAAACTCTAACAGCTTCGCTACGGCTTGAGGAAATTTACAATCCTCCATAAGTTGTACCAGTCGAAAGATGTTGCCACAATGTTCGTCATTGGCGAAATCCTTAAATTTGTTTATGACAGGATTGACGAAAAATGAGGGATTATTGTCATTGCGAAGAGGAGAATAGTAAACCAGTTCTTTAGCAATGGCCTTGACCGGCTCAATGCCTTTGGAGGCCAAATAGTCAACGATGGCAACGGCTTCGGCCTGTTTGATTAGTTCGTGATTTATCATTGGTGTTACCGGTTTTTATGGGTAAATGAATCTTTTCTTTCAGCGACGAAAACAGCGATTAAAGAAAGCGTCAAAATTGCACCGCGTTTTTGCGTGTCTTTCAAAAGTCCACGTTTGTACGGATTTGTAAAAAAAATGGAACAAAACTCGGATCACGGAACAAACTTCTAAAAAATGGAACATTTGGAACACACTTGGAACAACTTTTGGAACAGTATAGAATAGATGATTATCAATATGATATATTACTTTGTTCCATTTGTTCCATTTTTTTTACTGCTTTTGAAAGTGGCACTTTTGAAGCCTTTTTTTTGTTCCATTTTTTGTTCCTCTTTGTTCCGTTTGTTCCAAAATCGAAAATTCTAAAAATCCTCATTTGTACTTTTCCAAGTTTCAGCCTCAAACTTGGAAAAAATGTAGTGAACCTTATTTTGATTATTTTTTGGTGGGCAATACTCAGGGTTTGTTTCTGCCATCCGCCTACTGAAAAGAGTATAATGCGTTCTTGATTGAACTTCCTTCAGCAATTCTTTTTCAATAGCATATCGTATCCTTTCGCGGTCTATATTCCGTAGTTCAGCCTTTAATTCTTCCATAATGTCAGCAATACCAAGCTTTATCACTTCTTCCTTTGGAAACAAATCAAAGGTATCCACTACCAATTTTTTGATGTACTGCGCTACTTTACTGATTGCGTTATTGTAGTAGAGTTGTAATTGTGAAGTTTGATAAACCACGGGCTCAAAATACATACGGCTTTTACGGCTGTATACAAGGGTTCTTCGGCTCAAAAAATGGAGGAAACAGGGTAGTTCTTTTTCGATTTTTTCATCTATCAAAGGGTCGTCTTTGACTCCTTTTTCTGAAAAGGTGGGTACTTTGAATACCGACCATCGTGGATCGTCTCTCTCAATAAAAAGGGCTTTACCCTCCTCATTGGAGATAAACAGGAACTTGCCGAAAAAATCTACTTCGGTTTGGGCCTTGTTCTTCTCATTCACGGTCACTTTGCCGGTTTCTGTACTGAAACGTTTAAGCATTTGGGTAACGCCTTTTTTCTCCAATGAGGTTTCATCAACTATGATAGCTAAACGTTTTACCCAAACTGAGTTAAAATCGCTTTGTAGGTCATTATTCCCGATTTTGATAGCATTATCCTGAAACATCTTATACACTACATTGGCAAACGTAGATTTGCCTGTATTTTTTTCCTGTGACTCAAGCAATAAAATAGGTAAGCGTTGGTAGGGATTGGTATAGAGCAGTTGTAAATAGTCAAGTGCAAAATCAAAGTAATGTTCCCCGAAAACATGTTTTACTACTGCTAAGATGGTTTTACAATCACCTTCTTTTGGCTTGTGAGTGAGTTCGCTGTATTCGTTATAAAATCCATTGATTACCTGCCTGTAATCGGTGTGTGAGGCTACCATACAAAAATCATCATACTTGCTGATGTATTTTATAATTGCATGGGTATGATCGTCTGTGATGGTACTCTTATTTAGCTTCAAATAGTCTTTAAAGGGTTTCCCTTCCTTATCGGGACGGTATACTATTTTATAATAGTTATCACCTACCCGGATGTAGTTCTTTGCCGACTTTTTGAGCCTTCTTCGAGTTTCTTCGGCTTCCTGTTCGGTTTGGTTACCTTGTGTATTTGATAAACCATTCAGTCCAAGTACTTTATCTTCA
Organism: Spirosomataceae bacterium; assembly: GCA_046329125.1. Lineage (GTDB taxonomy): Bacteria > Bacteroidota > Bacteroidia > Cytophagales > Spirosomataceae > Runella. The sequence goes on from JAXLVD010000001.1 coordinate 789,232, forward strand.
AGTACTTGTTTGTTTTCAATTGAAATCATTATTTTTGCTGTTGACGTTTGTTAAGCGTTATTGAACCTCTATTAAATGTTGTTGTCGTTGGGGAACGGCTTCAATGATTTAAAATCTTTAGAAGCGGTGTTTACGGCACCGCTTCTTTTTTGTGACTTCTTCAATTGCTTCGGTCTAAAGACCAAAACAGGTTTCTGGATTGGCCAATAAGTTCTTCTTTATCGGCTTCCAATTCATCAATTCGTTCTTGACATCGGTAAAGAATCAGGTCTTTAAGGCCGATCAGCGTGGCTTGCTTGGTCAAAAGTTCGTTCAAAATCTTTACCTCATTTTTTAATTCCTGAATGAGGTATTCCATATTTTTCGGCGTTTCCATATCTTTAAGGTTTCTAAATAAAGTACATAGTTCATAGAAGCCCGTGGGCATTGCCTACGGGCTTTATTCGGTTTAAAATCGGTATTCAGCGGCTATACTTTCTTCGGTAATTCGGGCGTAATGCTTCACGTGTTTGGTGCTTTTATGCCCCAAAATAGCTGCTACCGTCTCAAAGCGCATCCGTTGTGTATTGACGGCATAGTTAGCAAAGGTTTTGCGGCCTATTTTGGTAGTTAGTTTTACATTTATGCCACAAAAAGCCGCTATCTGTTTTAGCCTATCATTACGATTTGAAGCCGCCTTTACAGGTAACTTGTCAATACCCCCGTATTTCTCAATGATTCCTAAAGCAATCGGGTGCAGAGGAAGAGTATAAGGTGTACCTGTCTTTACCCGGCGGTCACGAATCCATGTTCTGCCGTCTTGCGGGTGGATGTACAGTTCAAAATCCCTTCTTTGCAAATCGGAATGGTGTTGAGCGGAAAAACAAGTAAATACGAAACAATCGGCCTCTTCTCTCAAACTTTGGGCTGTGTCAGGATGTATAGGCAGCGCACTAAAATCAATCGTGGCCATGCGCTCTACCTCGGTCATGGTTAGATGTATTGTGGAATAATTGTCTTCATCGTGGAGTTTGAAACCCCTCAACGGATTACGGGTAATAAAGTCTGTATCTTCTGCCATTTGCAACACACTTTTCAGCAGTTGAATGTTATTGTTGGCGTAATCATTGGTGAAGCCTCGGTTGTCAATCAACCAATCCAAATATTTTTCTGCCCATTCGTGGGTGATTTGGTCGGCGTACAGACGTTTGAGGCGTAAAAAAGTCAAATACTTCTCCAAGTTGTTTTTGTATCTCCAGTAACTTTCACGGGTACGATCAGAGACGGGCTTTCGTTTTTGGGTTGACTTTTTGTCGTAAAATGCCCGAAAACATTCCTGAAATGTGGGACGCTTGGGAGGAGCTTGCACCGGTTCTACTTTTTGGTGGCCTTGGGCTTCCATGTAGGCCGTTTTTACGGCTTTGGCCGTGATGGTTTTACCTTCGAGCCTCAGTAACAATTCGGCTCTTTTAATTTCAAGTTTGATGAAAGTCAGCCTTTCATTCAACAGCTTTGATTCCGGCGAATCATCAAGCATCTTTTGAAGCTTTTGCGCCCAATTGACCGTTTTTATGTTCCGCTCTATGACAAATTCCGTCGCATAGTCATCATTGATCCCTATTTTGCATTGTAGCGACGTTTCAGGACGTTTGGAGTCAGTAAGTACAAATCGTATCGAAAGAAGCCCGGCACGGGTTTTAGTACGTGCCGGGGAAGTTGGATTCATATTTTTGTTTTGGCTCATAGCAATCCTGATTTCTTGAAGTTACTTTTGATGGTTTCTGTCAGTAATTCAGCGTAATACATTTGAGTTATTTTCAGTGATTTATGCCCTAAAACTTTGCTGACCGTTTCGAGTGGCACCCCTTGATTAAGTAGAAATGTTCCTGCTGTTTTTCGGCCTACGTGTGTTGTGATTTCTTCCGGGTTTTCGATGCCGGCAATTTTGGCCGCTTCCTTGATGTAATCATTCAGTTTTTGATTAGTTATGATCGGCAATTTGTAATCGTACTTTTCAAGCAGTTCTTGAGCCTGATGTATGATTGGGATGGTACTCAATGTGCCGGTTTTGCTCCGGTGAATCATAATCCATTGTTGGTTTTCATCATCTAACCGAATGTGTTTGGCTTTGTCAAAACTCATTAATTCATTGTATGCCATTCCTGTAAAGCATTGGAAGAGAAAGCAATCGGTGACTTTTTGCAATCTGCTATCGAAATAAGGACAGTTTTGAAGCATAGCTATTTCTTTCACGGTCAGATATTTGATAGGGTTCGGTTTTGAACGCGGTAACGACAAAGATTTAAGAGGGTTGTTTTCTAAATCATCTTGTATGACTGCAAAGTCAAGTACCATAGAAATAGTTTGAACGGCCCTGCGTGCATGGTTCAAACCGGCATTGTTTTGAGTAATGAAGCGGTGATACGCTAAAATCCATTTTGGATTTATTTGGTCAATAGTAACTTTTAACTGAAGAGTTTCTTTGAGGTATCTCGTTAGGTAGTTTAACCGCGACTTATAGCACCTGAAAGTATCTTTTGACACCGTAGATTTATGAAAATCCAAGAAGCGATTGTAGTAAGTGAGAAGCCCTAAATCTGCGTGTGACCTTAAACCTGAACACCTATACAGGTCTTTTATCATACTTGCAGTTGGTATTACTCCGTTTTGACGTAAATCATTAAAGAGGGTTATCAGGTCGTTTTCGATTTGGGCAATAGCTCTATTTTGCTCACTGATTTTTGATGAATTCCCTTTGATCCGTTGTCTCTTTGCATCCCATATTTCAGGTGTTAAAGAAATACCTGTACTCATATCGCTGGCGGCGGTACCATTGACTTTTATACGTATGTAAAGCCATTGATTAGACTCTTTTGAGGCTCTTTTTTTCTTGCTTCGGAGTTTAAAATAGATAATGAGTTTGGAGCGGGAACGAGTGAGCAAACGTTTACGCTCTTTGATTGTGTAGTTGGAATTCAAGAATTCCACTAAATTTGTACTGTGTTGCATCTTTAATTGCGTTTAGAGGGTGAAACATGAAAAATTTTGAAAGCCCTTGCAGCCTCGGAACTGCTTGGGCTTTTTGTTTGAATAGACATTAAAGCCCTACAACCGCGCCAACGGTGTAGGGCTTTTTTCATTGGGATAAATCGTTGATGGTAGTAGGAAAAAAGCGGCCGAAGAACTTTACCAAGTTGTTAGCCTCGTTCATCATGGGCTGTTTTTCTCCGTTGGCTATTTGGGCAAATCTTACCCGGTTGATACCGGTGCTTTCGTAGAACTTCTTTGATGGCTTAAAAACGAGCATTGTTTCAGCTTCGTAACGGTCTATAAGCCGTTGAATGGGGGCGCGATTTTGTGATTGCATAAGTACAATAGTTTTATTTACCACAAATTATGGTATTATAAACCATTAAAACAAGTTTTATTTACCATAAATTTTGTTTTTACCTCGCTTATCTTTGCAAAGTGCCGTAAAACAAACCATTAAGCATGGATAGCATCACCGAGAGAATAAGAAAGATTAGAGAAGAGAAAGGGATTTCTAAAGCTAAAATGAGTGATGCTTTAGAAATAGACCCATCGAACTACAATAGGTATGAAAAACAGGGAAAAGACTGGACTGTTAGCCAAATTCAGAAGATAGCAGTAGCATTGGGGATAACTGTGATTGAGCTGCTCACGGGTGAGGGTCAAAAGGTAGAGGAGAGTGAGAAAGTGAAGGCGTTGGAGAAAAGGGTTGAGGAATTAGAACAATCCCTAAAGGAAGTAAGGGAGTTGAATGTTTACTATCAAAAAACTATTGATTCAAAAAATGTCTCTCTAAAGATTATTTATGAAACAATAGATATGTCCTATGCATTTATTCAGCAGACAGTTTTAGAAGATGCGGAAATGCCGCAAAACTTAGCTGTAATAGCATACTCCCAATTGAACGATTTAGTTAAAATAGCAAAGTTGATAGTTGATGCAAAGGATTTAGGAGCAATGGAAGAAAGTATTAGGAAATTCATCGAAGACGACTCGAATGATTGGAGCAAGTTTCTCTCAATCTTTGATAAGAGAGAACGAAAAGGGGGATTAAGTTACTGGGATGGTAAAAATATGGTTTCTGCGAAGAGACAATCGAATTCAGAATAATCTTTGGATAACGACCTCCAAAAGTAGGGTAGATTGGCAGAAGCAGCGCGGCTTGGCCTGTGATCCGTAGCAATAGATAGTTACTCAAAGCCAAACGGACAAAGAATATTTTGGATAAAATTAAAGTTTCTTTTAAGTTGATATAGGCTTAAATAATAGTTATTCTTTAAACATATAATTAAATGAGTGACAAACCACAAAACTTTCCCGAAACAGAACTGATGAATTTAACGACTTTTTGAAACGTAGAAACTTGTTCGATGAGGATAATCCTGATTTTGGATTGAATAAGAATTCGAGAAAAATTTATAGTAATTTTCCTGAGACAATGGGGTGCCCAAAACCAACTGTCATATTCTCACTAATACCCAAATTTCCGAATGAAGATAAAATTAATCTTTCGATAGCTGAATTAAAAAATTGGTTAATTATAAATTCGGATGGTTACAGACCTATAGCATCTCAAAAATTGTATACCGTTGATGATAATCTTGATGTTAAACTTGATGGTATTGTTTTAAATAATTTTAGGTATCAAAAAGGTATCACATCGTATTTTGAGATACTAAATAACGGCTATATTGAAGCAGGGTTTTCGGGAGTGTAATACAAACTCTGTCTAATGATTAGTTTTGGCCAAATTTAGTTTTTTCTTTCGATTTCAAATGCTTTTTTGATTTGTTATTGGATTTGTCAAGGGCGGCTGAGGTACGAGGCCGTTTATATACCCTTGACAAATTTAATAACAGGCTATTTTTGCGTTTTATAATTGAAAGAAAAAATTACAAATCTATTGGCATTCTATTGCCAAATTTGATGTGTAATTGTTGAGCCGTAAGTGCCCAATTCTGCAACGGAGAAGTCCATTTTTGACTTATATTTTCAACGGCCAGGTAAATCAATTTAAGCAAGGCCATATCATTGGGAAAAGCACCTTTTGTCTTAGTGATTTTACGAACTTGCCTGTGAAACCCTTCCACAGCATTGGTGGTATAGATTAACTTTCTAATGTGCTCATCATAAGCAAAATAGGTAGACAATTTATGCCAATTCTTCTGCCATGATTTGAGCACAACTGGATATTTTACCCCCATTTTGCTTCGAGTTTATCTAGTTCCAATTCAGCTTTCTCCTTTGTGGGAGCCTGATAGACCATTTTAAATCCTGCATAAAAGCCTTTTGGTCTTTGGAAGCCACATATTTAAGTGAGTTCCGTATCTGGTGAATAATGCAAGTCTGAACCTCAGCTTGAGGAAACAAGCCAATATTGCCTCTGAAAAACCCGTAAGATTATCCGTACAGGCTATCAAAATATCTTTTACCCCTCTGGATTTTAAATCCGTAAGCACTGACAGCCAAAAGTTAGCCCCCTCACTTTCAGATACATACATACCAATCAAATCTTTGTACCCATGTCGATTAACTCCCAATACATTATAAACAGCACGAGTAACAACTCGACCGCCTTCCCTTACCTTATAGTGCATGGCATCCAACCAAACAATGGTGTAGAGATTTTCCAGAGGTCTACTCTGCCACTCTTTGACCTGCGGAATTACTCGTTCGGTAATCTCAGAAAAGTAGCATGAGATATTTCCACATCATACATTTGTTGGATATGATCGGATATATCTCGAAAACTCATCCCCTTACTGTAGAGGCCGATGATTTGAGGGGCTAAGTTATCAGCTAGTACTGTTTCGCGTTTCTTGACGATTTGAGGAGTAAAGCTGCTCTGTCGGTCTTGAGGTGTGCTTAAAATAATCTCACCTGAGGTTGTTTTTAGACGCTTGCTGCCTTTGCCATTACGCTTGTTGCCTAATTCTCGCTGTTTTTCATCAAGATGTGCGTTCATTTCAGACTCTAGAGCACTTTCTAAAAATTGTTGGAGTAAGGGAGCGAACACTCCATCTTTGCCCGTTAACGATTGTCCATTCATCAACTGGGTTAGCGCTTTATCGCGCATCTGTTCAAATTCTGTCTTTTCCATTGTTCTGTCGTAAAGTTAAAAAACCTTTGGACAGAGTTTAATTTACAGTCTCGGGTTTTCAAGTACTTTTTTTTCAATAATTCCAAATAAAGCAAATCTTGAAAAAACAAAAGCTGTTTTCCAAGGTGGAATAATTACTTACGAAATGATTTTACTTGATTTTGCTCAAAAATTTTATAATTTTATTAAGTATAATGACCAAGTTTTATTACAAATAAGCTTTGTTAACGTTCTTGATTTTGCTATTTGTGATTTTAATAGAAGATTTGGGCTTCATTTATTTCCTCCAATTTTAGTAAATAATCAGCATAATAATTTCAAGCTAAATTATAGATTTAATGCCAATACAATTACATATGATGATATATTGTCTATAGCGAATAATCATTCAATGAAAATTTCAAGAGCTTTTGGAAATGAAAGTGATAGCCTATTTGAAGACGATTCTGCAAATATACGTTTTGAGCGAATTAATACATTAGCTCTGTGATTTAAGCTTTAATGCATGAGCCGGGCCCGTCACACTGTGAATCAGCTGCACACGTTCACAGCTATTTTTGAAAGACTGTGACCGGGCGCCCGTGGATACACCTGGATCATTCACGGAAATTGTGAGCGCATGTCATTGATTGAGTATCGAGTTTTCACAGTAAGGCGGTCAAAGTTTTGCTACTTAGGGCTGTTTTTATCCTGCCATTGTTTGAATTCTCTTTCGGTAGCATTTACGTCTCGTTTGGCAAACAAAGACGGGTGAGCATCCCCGCCTATTATCTTTTCATTGTCGGGTAGTTTGGCTTTGGTAGGGGTAAACTTTTTTCGTTTCATTGTTGGTTGTTTTCAAAGGTAGTGTATTGAAATGATATTGAGATATTCAGCTGAAGTAACGCCTTTTTGAACGTTTCAGTAATGTGAGCTTCCAACTTCATTTCAGGCGTTGGAAGATCTAACTTCTGTTTATTGGCCAATAACTTCATTTTCGGAGTGCTTTACGGAAGAAACCGCGTTTGCAGCGTGTAGAGCGGGTATTTTTGCAGAACCGACGTATTGATAAACCAATATTATGTAACGGCCTTCCATTCTTTAGCTATTTTCTCAAACTCGTAATTTTGGAGAATCAGCGGACAAAGAAACTCAAATTCGTCGTAGCAAAATGGAATTCGACCGGCAATCAAACGACTGAAAACGGTGCTGTCTTCTCCAAGGCCGTATTGCTTATTGAAGGCTCTGGCAATTCTCATTTTTGTTCGTTGGTTCAAAGATTTGAACATCGTAACCAACTCACTGATATTTACTTGATGGTAGGTTTGGGTATTCATCAAAAACCCGGTTTTGATACTGTAAAGATAACCAAAACCGGGATGATGAAAAAACAAAGTATGGGAACGCCTTTCTTTAGGCAGCTATATTTTCAGGGGATTACTTAACTAAATCGTATTCGCCTCCTAAATCCCACGTATTAACTTTGATGTTTGTTCTGAGTTTCAAGGTACTGTTACCGCGGATGATCGAAGCGGATACGGGAATGACTTCCGTACTGTTACCGGCTGATGAAGTGACCTGTACAAGAAGGTTTTTACTGAAACTGAGATTGTCACCGTTGGATAGCGGTACTGATACGTCATAACTCATTATTTGAGTGTTCTTAATCAGGCCAATCGTATTCAGAATGTAATTATACTTTCGAGTAATGATTACAAACAGCTTGACATTTTTATTGTCAATTTTTGTAATGTTAAACGATTGCTCAATACTTAAGTATTCGGTAGGCATTGAGATCATTACGTTTTCCTTTCTCCAAACACCGACAAAATCATCCGTAAAATCGGGTTCGATTTTTGATGAACAGCGGCAAAGAGAGACGATAAACAGTAGGGCAACAGCTAACTTTTTCATTTTGGCTTTTTTATGATTTTGGTAAACATGGAATAGAAAACGAGTGTAAATGTTCATACTGATTTGTGAAAAGGCCTTGACTGTAAAGACCAGGACAAACACACTTGTACAAAAACAAAGCGACCGTAGAACCGTCGCTTTGGATAAAACACAACCTTTAAAATACGAAACGAAAAAGTCCAATCACAAAAACAAAGTATGAGTTTCGGGTTTTTCTTCGGCCGGCTTTTCAACCCTCTTTTTCCGGGATTTCACTACACAAACTCCGGTCAGTACACAAGCCGCCGAAACCATCAAAAACCGTTTAAAAGAGAAGGCTTTCATAAAATCTTTTCTGTTAACGGGTTGATTTTGGCTGATTTTTAGAAGCTTTGTTTTGGCTTTTAGGGTCGTCAGGAAGAAAGAAGCCCACTATAATAATCAGCAATGCCGCCGCCGCCACTACTCCACCGATAACCCAAAATTTAGTACTTGAATCCGGTGTAGGAGCGGGAATAGGTATTCTTGAAGTTGGCGGTTTTCCCGGTTCCGGACTTGTTGTGCTTTCCTCCGGGTCGGTCGTTCCGGTCCCTGTACTGCCTGTTTTGGTTGATATAGTTCCTCCGGTTTTTGAGGGCGTTCCACCACTATTACCCGGAGTTGAAGTTGGATTTTGGGTGTTTGTGCCGATACCTGTCCAACTTGGAAGCCAATCTAACCAACTTGGTTCTACAATATCAACGACATTATAAGGCACATAAACTAATCGAATGTCAGGAAGAAAACCTTCAGAACTTTCAACCGTATAGGGTATTTCAACAAAATAAGTCACATCATCATCAAACTTTTCCCCAAATATGATAACATTACGGTTGTCTTTTCCTTCAAAGACTTTGCCGGTTGCATATCCTAAAAGTATTGAATAGGGCTTGTCACTATAATTATCAATTAATTGAACAACATCGGAATTTAAATCCGGTCCAGACAATATCAATGCCGTTGCATATTGTTGCAAATAAACCTTACTTTCCGGCAATACGGTAGGTGCAGCCATGTTTAATTTTTATGGTTAAATAAATGCTTTGTCATTCGTCATATCAGGAATAAAAGCCGTATCAAACACAATCAATTGCATTTGTTCCCAATTCTTTCGACTTCTGTCATTGAGGTCAAAGGTGATATACTTTGCGCTCACCTCTGAATCGGCATAAGCCTTTGCGGTAAAATCAATGAGCCGTTTCAAATGCTGATGCAGTTGGAGCGTGTCAGGTTGTTGATAACAGAAATTACAATACAGTTCTATTTTCGCTTTAAGAGCGGTAGCGGATAAAATAAATTCTTGTAATTCTGCCTTTTCCCATCTGCATTTTTGACAACATTCCGAAAACTCTTTAATAAGGGAATTGAATCGATTCAACAACCGTTGCTCTAACTCTGTGTTATACACTGTTGCTGAATTTTTCAACGCTAAGTTCAAGCGAAGCCGCTCATTTTCGGCTTCCATTTCACGAACCTTTAACAGCGACATTTCCCGTACGTAATTCATACGTAGTACCGTCAATTGCAGATCAGGTGTAATAAAATTCGGATGGTTTGACATGGCTAAAGTGATTTTGGTGTTGACTCTTGTGACTTAATCAATGATAACATCCGGTCCGTATTTTTCCCGAATCCGTTCTTCGGTTGCCCATTTTTCGCGTTCATTTTGGTAGGATTGCCAGTAAATGTAGGCGGTTGCTATAATGCCCAATAAAACGGCCATAAAAAAGCCGATAACGATTCCTGATGTTTTCATACTTTCTTTTCAAATGGAACGCCCAAAACTGCCAAAAGAAATACGGGCGGTTTCCCGTCCGTTGCTGATAAGTCCCAATGATTCCGTTTAAGTCCTAATTTTCCTCATAAATGCCGTAAGGTACACCTAACGCATCAACGATGGAGGCGACCTGCTTAGGAGTAAATACATTATCAGGAGGCCAATCTAACCCGCAAAAACACATTTTCCGTTTTAAGGTTTTGATATGCCAATTGTACATAGCGGCCAACTCTGATTTACCGTAGGGCTTGATAATGAACTTTCCCGTTGTTGTCATAGGTCTGTAGCAGTTTCCTGAATTTCTTGTAATGATTCAGCCGGCATATTCTCTGACTTTGATACGGCATAGCGTTCCTGCTTTTCCCTCTCTATGTTCTCAGGTACCGAATTTAATTCAATTCGCAACATTTTAACGGCCTTTTCTGCATTTTCAATTTCCTCGGGTAATACTTCCAGCCGTTTTAGAATTTCGGGAAACTCCGCTTCGGTTTTCTTGTGCTGTTTATCCGTGAAAATGATTCCGATAATTATAGCGACAATGACAAAACCTATGATAGCCACATACCGAAAATCTACCGGTTTGGGGTCTTTTTCAGTAGGTGCCGGTTTTGGGAAAATAGATACACCGGCAGCGCCAATCAGCAAAGACATTCCTCCCCAAGTAAAGGCAGGGATATAGTATTTTTCAGAATCATTAGGAAGGCTTTTTTTCTGAAACTCAGATTGTTTGATTTTTAGTTGTGCTTCTTCCGCTTTTAGGCTCAATAATTTGGCTTCTGCTTGTTGTAGGGCTGATTCAAATTGGGTGTACCTTGGATTTCTTACCTCAACAGTAACAGTTCGTTCAGCCCATTCTACCAATGAATCTTCTTCAATATTGTGGTTACTTTCTTCGGAAGCGGCTTTTCGCTTTCGGTAAGCAGCGGTTTTACAGGAAGCACAACAGTACAATGAGCGTACATCTTTTAGAGGAAATAACTTGCCACATTGGGCACAGTTACGTTTTTGCTTTGAAATCATTTTTTTGCTGTTAATAGGAATCTGATAAGTCAAAAATAATCAATGAACATTGCATGAACAAGTGTCGGTCACATGACAGTAAAAGTGACGTATCTAAATTTGGGTTTAGTGGCTTATTTGAGTAAAAAATCAGCTAATACGCCCTAAAAATGCACTTTTGATACAGGGTGTATTGTCCTGATACTTGCCGATAACACCGAGTGAACACTATGTATTCATTGTGTTATCATTTTGGGCTTTTCAGAGTCTCAAAATTTCTTGAAAAACCTGTGTATTTTTAGGCGCTACGTGATCATTTGTGACGCTTTCGAAGAAGAAAATGAGGATAAATCCGAGGACTTTTAATGGTGATTGGGTGTAAATTGCTGATTCTCAGTAATTTAATAAGTTCCTCTCTCTCTGCAAGTGGCTGTAAATCATTGATTTACAGCCTTTTTTTGTGCCATAGGGTTTAAAATTGTCTATTCTTCTTCTCTTTTTTTAGAACTTAGTTTAAGTCATGGTATCTTTTACAACTCTTGAATGGTCTTCAGTGAAAATTTCTTCATAATTTTATAAAAGATATAAGAAACTCTTTGAATTGAGTTAAAATTAGATTGTCGAGAAATAAATTTCTTAAATTAACGCCGATTGTTGGTGTCGTATAAATTATGAGCGAATCATAATTTATGTATGCGTTTATTAGAAAGGTTACTAAATAGATAACTTTAACAGCTTTTGAAATATGCGAAAATTCTTCTTTTCTTCTGTTATTCTTGTGCTGTTGTTTGAACATAGACTTATAGCCCAAAAACCCTATATAGGTGGATACGTAATTACATTGAAGGGAGATACTTTATATGGATTAATAAGGTCATCTTCCGGTCAATTATCACGCTTTCAAAAATGTTATTTTAAAAAAAACTATAGCAGCACTCCTACTATATATAACCCCAATGAGATAGTAAGGTATAATTATGAAAATGGTAAAAGCTTGCTATCAGTTAGTTATCAACCAACTAATTCAAAAGTACCGAAGCAGGTTTTTATGGAATATATAATAATTGGAAAACTCAGTCTATTGCGTTTGAAAAATGAGTTTTTTCTTTACAATGAGAAAAAAGTTTATCCATTATTGATTGCAACCAAGGAAGTTAGAGGGGAGGACAAAAATTATATAAAAACAACGCTTTTGTTTCAAGATGTAGTTCATAACTTAATTAAACCGGAATGTCCCGATGTTATTTATCATGGTAAACAAATTAAGGAAAATGCGTTAATCGAAGTGGTAAAATCTTATCATGAATGTTTACAATTGCCTTATTACATTACGTCGACAGCAAAAAAACGAAATTCTCTGCATTTTTACCTATACGGTGGAGTGCAACAAATGAATATGAAACTACCGACATATGGTCAAAAGATAGACCTGACCGGGGTTTATTATAATGAGCCGGGAATGAATACTACTGCATTGGTTACTCGTAGAATTTTCGCCCCTACTATTGGCTTGGAATGGCATTTATCTAAGTTGTCAAATAGAATCGGTATAATAATGGAAATAAGCCGATTTAAATTAAGCAGCCTTTTAGATTTTCGTTTTGATAATTATAATTACCAAAAAGATTTTGGCAATGGAGTTCTCTCCCATGAATACAAATTGTTTAAGATAAATCCTGCTCTTAAATTCTACCTCAACGATTATCCTAATCGCTTATATACAAGACTGGGAGCAGCTTTTTATTCAGTTCAAAATGAAAAAAGTTACCTGACATTGCGAAGTGAAATAACTACAGACCCTCTTGTCTTACAAAAAACACTACGAGTTTTCAATCAAGAAAACGCGATTAGTATTAATAAAAGGCCATTGGGTTTCGTGATGGCTCTCGGTATAGATATGCCTGTTCTTTACAAATTAAAAGCATTTGCAGAAATAAAAGCGGAGAATATGTATATGTCCTATCAAGCATACAGCTTTTTAACTAATGCTCATTCAGTGGATATTAATAATTCATTTTTGTCATTATCTGTTAATTTGGGGGTAAAATTTTAGGTGTATATTGTTCTTTGAATTTACTCCGAAACATCAATATATTTAATGGAAAAGTTTCCACATTTCCGTTGCTTCAGTGAGAGTTTTTATGGGTCTTTAACCTTCGGTTTACATAAGAAATTCACAAAACTGCGGTATACGTAGCTTCACCCCACGCATCCACCTCCAACAACTCCTGCCAACGGGTGGTGTAGCAGCGTGATTTTCGCTCCTACCGCCGTTGCCATTCGCGGCCGAATCCCTGCACGGCGATTTTGACCGTATCGCGCCCCATGTGGCGGTTGAGTTCGTCGAGAGCTTTCATGGCTTTGGCGTCGGTCTCTCGCTTTCGGGTGTCAAACAGTCTGATCTGTGCCTGATTTTCAGGCACGATTCCCGAAATCATCACTCCCGCTTTTTTGTAGTTGAAACCCGGTTTGAAGACCGATTCCAAGCCGCGCAGGGTAGAGTACGTGACAACTGTTTTCAACACCTTGTTGACTTCCTTGAGCGCTGAAAGCGCTGCTTGACTTTAAAGCGAAATAGCCCGGAAAACGCCGTTTGCCTTGATCTTTGGCCTGATTTTTGTGGAAAAATATGTTCTTTTACTACGATATTTGTTTTGGGATATTTAAGGGGTTTTTAAGCGAAAAAGAATGTCTTTATGGGATATAAATACAATTAAACGTTCTTTTTTTTGCCATTGGTACGCTGTTTGCATAGGTTTTGGGTATGCTGTTTTCTACTTTGTCCTACTCAAAATTATACTGGCATATGAATTCTTTTTCTACTTTATCCCTCCCCAAAAACATGTCTTATACTAATGATGGTTTAATAAGGCATTTTTTGAAAGTTATGGGAATAATGCTGTTTGGCATATCCCTTAATAATACCTCATATTCGCAGTGTACTCTTACGGCGCAGGTAACCGGCATTACATGTAACAACATGACGACAACTACGACGGCCGATGATAAATTCAGTTTTACTTTGACCGTCAATTCTTCCTCGCCAACCTCTGAGACCGGGGGCTATGTGACAGTTTCTATTAACGGAACGAATGTAGGAGGGCAAAATATTGGGGAGGCGAAAGAGTTTATCAATCAATATACGATTGCAGGCGGTGTCTTAAATATCACTATCACGGCAGGAAGCGGTAATTGTTCTACCACTGCTACGGTCACCCCGCCGGCCCCCTGCTCGCCGGGCTCTGCCTGTATTTGGGACCCTCTCAACGTAAACCCCCCGTATGCAACCGTCACGGTTCAACGCGATTGTAAAGGTACGTCGGATGAAAGTGATGATGAAGTGTCAGGAACGTTTTCGGTAACAGGCATCCCTGCAGGCTATACTGCCGAATTAGACAGAAAATTAGATGCAAATGGAAACGCAAAGGAGCATATTGCGGGAGGTATCACCAATGGCCAAGTTGTCAATTGGGGGCCTTATAATGTAAATAGTGTGAAGTATCCGGGACAAAATGGTTTTGTTCTTTGGTTTATGTTAGAAGGTATTACCGATTGTTTAGGAGATTACTTTGTGACGATCCCTGATTGCCCGGCATGTACGGCCCCTACCCCAACGGGGACGGGGGCTTCAATTTGCCCGGACAACAGCGCGACATTGAGCGCAAGCGGTTGCACTACCGGTTACACAGCCACTTGGTACAGCGATGCGGGCTTGACCACTCAAGTAGGGACGGGCAACAGCTTCACTACACCGATATTGACCGCCACGACGAATTATTACGTGTCTTGCGTAAAAACGGCCGACCCCACCTGTAAAAGCAGCGGGGTGATGGTGACAGCCACTGTCAAGCCACTGCCGACACTGACGGCAGGAACGCCAACCTGTGCGCAAAACGGCTTGACCTACAGCGTAACAGTGACCACCAACGGAACCATCACGGCGAATTTCGGAACGGTAAGCGGCACCACGGTAAGCAACATTCCGGCCGGTACGGACGTGACCATTACGGCGATTTTGAACGGTTGTACAAAGGATGTAACGGTTACTTCGCCTACCTGTCAGATTCCCTGTACGGCCCCTACCCCAACGGGGACGGGGGCTTCAATTTGCCCGGACAACGGCCACTTTGAGCGCCGGCGGCTGTACTGCCGGATATACGGCCACTTGGTACAGCGATGCGGGCTTGACCACCCAAGTAGGGACGGGCAACAACTTCACCACGCCGATATTGACCGCGACGACCAATTATTACGTGTCTTGCGTAAAAACGGCCGACCCTACCTGCAAAAGCAGTGGGGTGATGGTAACGGCCACAGTTAAACCTTTACCAACGCTGACAGCAGGAACGCCTGTTTGCGCCCAAGACGGCTTGACTTACAGCGTAACAGTAACCACCAACGGAACCATCACGGCGAATTTCGGAACGGTAAGCGGCACCACGGTAAGCAACATTCCGGCCGGTACGGACGTGACCATTACGGCGATTTTGAACGGTTGTACCAAGGATGTAACGGTTACTTCTCCTACCTGTCAGATTCCCTGTACGGCACCTACCCCAACGGGGACGGGGGCTTCAATTTGCCCGGACAACAGCGCGACATTGAGCGCCGGCGGCTGTACTGCCGGATATACGGCCACTTGGTACAGCGATGCGGGCTTGACCACCCAAGTAGGGACGGGCAACAACTTCACCACGCCGATATTGACCGCGACGACCAATTATTACGTGTCTTGCGTAAAAACGGCCGATCCCACCTGTAAAAGCAGCGGGGTGATGGTGACAGCCACTGTCAAGCCACTGCCGACACTGACGGCAGGAACGCCTGTTTGCGCCCAAGACGGCTTGACTTACAGCGTAACAGTAACCACCAACGGAACCATCACGGCGAATTTCGGAACGGTAAGCGGCACCACGGTAAGTAATATTCCGACCGGTACAAATGTCACGATTACGGCTACCTTGAATGGGTGTACCAAACAAATAACGGTCACTGCGCCTACCTGCCAGATTCCTTGTACGGCCCCTACCCCAACGGGGACGGGGGCTTCA
>JAXLVD010000010.1:0-320553 GCA_046329125.1 Spirosomataceae bacterium
CGGAAAAAACAAGTGTAGGCATTGATTTGACCCATACCGATTATTTGGCACAACAGCCCGGCGGACTGACAGACGGGATGTTTAGAGCTGACCCACGTCAGACGAATCGGGAACGTAATTGGTTCAGTGTCAATTGGAATATGGCCGCCTTGCATTTGGACCATAAGTTCAATGCCATGAACGAATTCAATCTTCGGCTGTTTGGATTGTCGGCGTATCGTTATTCCATCGGTTTTCGACCTAACCGCGTGGCTACGATTGATGATAACAGTGAACGGGATTTGATTAAAGGCGATTTTACGAATTGGGGCGCTGAAGCGCGTTATTTGAAACGCTATTACTCGGGCAAAGCGCTGTCGGTGTTGCTTGCGGGAGGCCGTTATTATCACGGTTTCAACCATAGCCAACAGGGACAGGGAAGCAAGGGAAAAGATGCTGATTTTAACTTCATAGAGCCCGAAAAATACAACATCTACGACTACCGTTTTCCGAACCGAAACACGTCCCTTTTTGTCGAAAATGTATTTTATATCAGTGACAAATTTTCCATTACGCCCGGCATACGCTATGAAAATATTTACACCACAGCCGATGGTTTTTACGGGAACATATCACGTGATTTGGCTGGAAATATTATCAGTATTAACAGAATAAATGAATGGCGGACCAATAGTCGGCAGTTTGTGCTGGGAGGAGTTGGTTTTAGTTATACCCCTGTAAATCAGATAGAAATATACGCGAATATTTCTCAAAACTACCGATCCATTACTTTCAGTGATATGCGAATCTCCAATCCCTCCTCGGTTATTGACCCTGATATGAAAGATGAAAAAGGGTATTCGGTTGATATTGGGGTTCGGAGTCGACAAACGTTAGTTTACAACTACGACGTCAGCCTTTTTTATCTGAACTATAACAATCGCATCGGCGAAGTGCAGTTTTATGACGAAAGCAATCGGGTACTGCGCCTGAGAAGTAATGTAGGGCAAGCCGTCATTATGGGGGTGGAATCGTATGCGGAAGCTGATTTTTTACGGTTATTAAAACCCGAAAATAATGCATTAAGCGGTGTGCTGTTTGTCAATGCGGCCTTAATCCGATCGGAGTACAAAAAAAGCCAAATCGCCGGGGTACAGGGGAATCAGGTAGAGTTTGTGCCTAAAGTGAATTTAAAAAGCGGATTCCGGTTCGGATACAAAAATTGGAAAGCTTCGTTTCAGTTTACGTATCTCACGGATCAGTTTTCAGACGCGACCAATGCTCGTGACGGGGGCGTGGCCGGGGTAGTGGGACTGATACCGACATACAAAATTATGGACGTAAGTCTTTCTTACGATTTTAAAAAATACAGGTTGGAAAGCAGTATCAATAATTTGGCGGATACGATGTACTACACTCGCCGGGCCACAGGCTACCCGGGGCCCGGCATTTTGCCCTCCGACGGGCGTAGTTTTTTTCTGACGTTGCAGGTGAAACTATAACTGAACATCATGCTTCCTCTATTCTTAAGGAGGATTTTCTGATGATTAACTTGGTTTTCAGAACAGTCGTGATTGGTTTTGTATCCTTTTTTTTGTTTTGGATGAGAGTTATCAATAATTCAGCAGCAGAACGCCCCATTTCAAAAGCCGGTTGAACTACTGAGCTCAGGGGAGGGTTGAGCAAGGCGGCCATGGGTAAATCAGAAAAACCAATCAGGGCGATGTCTTCGGGCATGGATAGACCGGCTTCGATAATAGCCGCATGGCATCCTATAGCAATATTGTCGCTGGAAGCAAAAATACCGTCGGGTTTTAAATCACTTTTTATTAATGTTCGGGCTACCTCAAGCGCATTATTAGAGTCATATTCTGAGGATAAAATAAAATCTTCGTTGGTAAATAGGCCATAATCCGACAAAGCCGCATGGTAGCCCTGTAACCGTCGTCGACTGATAAGCAAGTGTTTAGGACCTGAAATGTGAACAATTCGTTGACAACCTTGCTGAATGAGGTGTTCCGTTGCTTTATAAGCCCCTTCAAAATCATCCACGGCAACTTTGTGAGTATCTATATCTTCGCAAATTCGGTCAAAAAAAACTAAGGGAAAACCTCGGTCGTGTAAGGTTTGAAAGTGAGAGAAATCCTTGGTTCCGGTCGCAACCGCTACCAGAAAACCGTCTTTACGGCGGTTGTAGATATGTTTTACGTTCAATACTTCCCGCTCATAGTCATCGTGGCTTTGGTAGATAACTACATGATAGCCTTGGGCAAAAGCCACATCTTCAATCCCCGCAATTACTATGGCAAAGAAAGGGTTGGAAATGTCGGGTACAATGACGCCGATGTCATGGCTGTGACTGCTCAGTAAACTAAGAGCCACGGGGTCAGGGGTATAGTCAAGACGCTGTGCTAATTCCAATACCCGCTTTTTGGTGTCAACCCCGATTTCGTAGCTGTCTCTCAAAGCCCTCGAAACGGTAGATGTCGAAAGGTTGAGTTCTCGGGCTATATCTTTTATGGTCGTTTTTTTCATTGGATTAAAATCTCAAAAAAATCATATCAGCATCGGGAAACTTTCGACTTATTCATGTGTGTAAATGTAGGAAGGCTTACGGTATTATTCTATTTTTTAGGGAAATAACTCAGAATGCAACCGTTCCCGAAAACGTTTGCGTAAATAAAATGGGATTATTTTGACAAGAATTGTTTTTATATTGACAATTTAGCCATAAAAATAGAGAGTTATTTAGGAGCTGAGGAGCCTATCTGAACTTGTTGTGTATCGGTTTTGTCTCATTTTTACTTTTGTCTCTCTTAAATTGTTGACTCTCTTTTTTCAATCCTTTATCATTCAAAATCAACTACGCTTCATGAAAAAGCAGGTAATTATCCTTTGTACTTTGCTATGGTCCGTGATTTCGGCCACGGCACAACAAGAAAAATGGGTTCCGTTATTTGACGGGAAAACGTTTAAAGGCTGGAATCAAAAAAATGGCCAAGCCAAATATACGATTGAGAAAGGCGAAATTGTGGGCAGTACCGTCGCTAATACCCCCAATTCGTTTATGTGTACTGACCAAGAATACGGGGATTTTATTTTAGAATTGGATTTGAAAGTGGACAACTCAATGAATTCAGGCATCCAAATTCGCAGTTTGTCAAAACCTGATTATCAAAATGGTCGCGTTCATGGTTATCAGATTGAAATTGACCCCTCGGACCGCGCTTGGTCGGGCGGTGTTTATGATGAGGCACGTCGGGGATGGCTCTACAACCTGAATTTTAATCCGGAAGGAAAAAAAGCATTTCGCAAAGATGCCTGGAATCATTATCGCATAGAAGCCATCGGAAATGTGATTCGGACTTGGATCAATGGTATTGCCACAGCACACGTCATTGACGACATGACACCCAAAGGATTTATTGCACTGCAAGTGCATGCTATAGGAAAAGAGGCGAAAGAAGGAACGCAAATCCGTTGGAAAAATATTAAAATTCAAACCCAAAATCTCAAACCAAGTCCGTTGGATAATTGCCCTGTAGAAAACTATATTTTGAATAATTTGTCTGAGCAAGAAAAAGCACAAGGATTTAAAATGCTGTTTAACGGCAAAGATTTTTCAGGTTGGCGGGCCGTTCATGGGGAAAAAATGCCCGAAAAACATTGGTCTGTGGTAGAGGGTACGATCAATGTCAGCCCCTCGGATGGGTCAGAGACCGGCAACGACATTGTGACCAATGAGCAATATGGTGCCTTTGAAATGACGTTTGAATTTAAATTGACCGAAGGGGCTAATTCCGGGGTAAAGTACTTTGTCAATGAAGCTTTTGATTCAGGCGGCAAATCAGGTATTGGACTGGAATATCAAGTGCTGGACGATGAGAAACACCCCGATGCCAAAATGGGCGCAGCGGGCAACCGTACTTTGGCGAGTTTGTACGATCTCATCCCGTCCTATAAGTTAGACAAACGTTTTCAACGCAAAATAGGGGATTGGAACCAAGGACGTATTGTGGTGTATCCCAACAACATCGTTCAGCATTGGCTTAATGGCTTCAAAGTGATTGAATATGAGCGTAAAAGCAATATTTTCGACGCTTTGGTAGCCCGCAGTAAATACAAAGATTACAAAGGTTTCGGCGC
Organism: Spirosomataceae bacterium; assembly: GCA_046329125.1. Lineage (GTDB taxonomy): Bacteria > Bacteroidota > Bacteroidia > Cytophagales > Spirosomataceae > Runella. Next base: position 4,126 of record JAXLVD010000010.1, read on the forward strand.
GGGAGATAAAGGAAATATCCTGCTTCAAGATCACGGTAACAATGTTTCGTTCAAGAATTTGAAGATTCGGGAGTTGAAGTAGTCGTTTTTCAGCATCTTAAAAGCAAAAAAGAAAAAATGAAGAAAATAGCAGTATTGGTTCTGGTAATCGCAGTAGCTAAAGCCCAAAAGCCAACCCAATCCCCCTTAGGCTATCGTTCTGTCAAAGTATTGAAAAACAGTGGGCTTGAGTTTAAAGACCTCAATAAAAACGGTAAGCTGGATAAGTACGAAGACTGGCGATTGCCTGTTGAGGTGAGGGTGAAAGACTTGCTTTCGCAAATGACGTTGGAAGAAAAAGTAGGCTTTATGCTCATCAGTACGACCCGAATGGCGGGAGACAATGCCTTGCAACCAATCCCCAATGCAAAAGCCCAAATCACGACGGGGTTTAATGAAGAAGATTTGGTTCAGGCTAATAATATGTTTACTCGAAAACCCTTGAGCGAACCCATGCTGTCGGCATCGGGTACTACCAAAGGGGTGACAGAAAGACACTTGCGCCATTTTATTTTGAGAGCCAATACCGGCGCTAAAGTAATGGCCGAATGGGCAAACAACCTCCAAGCCCTTTGTGAAAGCTCTCGTTTGGGGATTCCGGCGATTGTGGCCTCCAATCCTCGAAACCACATTACTGCCGATGCGGCCGTGGGTTTGAGTGTAGGATCAACGGTTTTCTCCAAGTGGCCCGGCGAGCTCGGCATGGCTGCCATGCGTGATTTTAAACTAACGCGCGAGTTTGCGGAAATTGCGGCCAAAGAATGGTCGGCCGTAGGGTTACGCAAAGGCTATATGTACATGGCCGATCTGGCCACCGAGCCCCGTTGGAATCGTACCGAGGGTACCTTTGGTGAAGATGCCGATCTGTCGGCCGCTATGATTCGGGAGATCGTGTTGGGTTTTCAGGGAACAAAACTGGGCCGTCATTCCGTAGCCATGACTACGAAACATTTTCCGGGCGGCGGTCCGCAAGAGGGAGGACAAGACTCTCACTTTGATTGGGGGAAATTTGCCCATTATCCGGGCGGTATGTTTGATTACCACCTAAAGCCCTTCAAAGCAGCTATTGAGGCAGGTACTTCGGCTATTATGCCCTATTATTCAGCGCCTAAAGGCAAAGAGTTTGAAGAAGTCGGATTTTCTTACAACAAAGCCATTATTGATGATTTGTTGCGTAAAAAATTAGGCTTTAAAGGCATCATCAATTCAGATACCGGACCGATCGAAATGATGCCGTGGGGAGTGGAAGCCTTGAGCCTTGAACAGCGCTACCAAAAAGCCCTGAATGCCGGAGTTGATATTTTTTCCGGCTCGGCTGATCCCACGATTTTACTTGCTATTGTCAAAAAAGGACTGGTAAAAGAAAGTAGGATCGACGAGTCCGTAGGTCGTTTGTTAAAAGAAAAATTTGATTTGGGCCTATTTGAAAACCCCTTTGTGGATGCTGAACTGGCCGAAAAAACAGTAGGTAAGGCCGAGTTTCAACAAAAGGCGGATATAGCCCTGCGCAAATCAATCGTTTTGCTGCGCAATGACGACCAACTGCTGCCTGTTACGAAAAAAACGAAAGTCTATTTTGAAACCTACCGCGAAGAAGGCGGTGGGCGAGGGCCACAGCAGTCGGCTCCGCGTTCGCCCATTAATGTCAACAAACCCAACATTCAGAATTCAAATATTGAGTTTGTTTCCACCAAAGACGAAGCCGACGTGGTGCTTTTATGGCTGTTTCCTACGACGGGAGGGTTGTTTACATCGGGAGGCAAACCCATCGAATTAAGTTTATCAAAAAATAAAATTGATGTCGCTCACGTCAACGAACTTATCAACAGCAAACCTACGGTGGTGGTCATTAACTATACAAACCCTTGGGTGATTGATGAAATTGACAAAGGCAAGGCTAAAACCGTTTTGGCTACCTTCGGCACCTCTCCTGAAGCTTTGATTGATGTGATCTCCGGCAAGTTCAACCCAACGGGGAAAATGCCTTTTTCGACGCCGTCGTCCGAAAAAGCGGCTGCCGAAAACAAATCAGATGTACCCGGTCGCCTCGAAAATCCCGGCTATGCTTTGTTTAAATTCGGGGATGGGTTGAGTTACGGGAAATAAACCGGAAAGGGGTAATTTTTGATTACCCCTTTCTTTCTAAGGAACAAACAATCCTTTTTGCTTTTCTTGAAAAACGAGGCCGTTCCGATATTGAACCCGCTGGAAATGGGTCAGATCCATTTTGAAAGCCATTTGGCGTGGCAATCGCTTTTTGCACCTACCCACGATTATTTTCACATCAATCGGCTCGAAGAATTCAAAGACATGATGCGGTTTCCGTTGCCGCCGCACCGAAAAGTGGTCTTTGATTTTGTATTTCTGACCCGGGGCTCAAGCATACGCAGCAAAGGGTTGGATAGTTACGAGTTTTCTGCCAATACCCTCTTCTTCTTACCGGCTTACCAAATCACAAGCCACAAGTCCATGAGCACTGATGCTGCCGGGTATTATTGCCATTTTGACTTGGAACTGTTGACCAAAAACTTTCATTCCAAAGAGGTTTTACAAGAGTTTCCCTTTCTTCAATTCATTGGGAATCCGTTGGTGACGATTGACCGAGAAACCGGCCAAACGATTCTCTTTATTTTACAACGCCTTGAAAAAGAGTATAAAAAGCCCGAAAAGCCCGATTTCAGCATTGTGCAGGTCTATTTGTTGGCGTTGATGTCGGAAGTGAAGGTATTTGCTGATGCGGGGCGGAAAGTAAAGATAAATGCGGCATCGCAAATCACCGAAAAATATAAAAATGCGTTGGCGCAGTACATTTATCAAAAGCAAAAAATTACGGATTATGCCGAAATACTGGCTGTTACCCCCAATCATTTGAATAAATGCGTAAAGGCCACCACCGGTCGATCCGCCCACGAACTGTTGGACGATATGCTGCTGCTTGAATCCAAAGTACTGCTCAAACAATCCGATTTGCCCATTGCCGAGGTCGCCTTCCGAATTGGGAAAAACGAACTAAGTGATTTTGGACGCTTTTTCAAACAAAAAACGGGGTTTACTCCGAGCGAATATCGCAAAATGGATTGAAACGGCATAAAATTCCTTTGTTATTCACTACCGAATCTTGAATTTTGTTATGATTTTTGTGCAAAAAAAACGCATAAAAATTATAATGATGAAAAATGTATGTTGGCTGTTTCTGCTTCTGTCAGGAGCAGTGAGAACAGCGTCGTCCCAGCAGGTGATCCAACTCTACGAAGGCAAAGCGCCCGGCTCGGAAAATTGGACATGGTCTGAACAGGAATATTCAAACAATGCGTTTAAAACCCGTGTCATTTACAACGTCGTTCAACCCACTTTGACGGCTTATTTACCCAAGCCCGAACTCGCTACCGGTACGGCAGTCATTGTCGCTCCCGGCGGTGCGTTTCATATTTTGTCAATTGACAGCGAGGGGATCGAAGTAGCCAAGTGGCTTAATTCCAAAGGAGTAGCGGCATTTGTACTCAAATATCGGTTGGTAAGAAGTTTGACAGACAACCCTGTGGCTGAACTCATGCCTAAGATGCGTGATTTTAAAAAATTGGATGAAATAAATGCCCCTATCGTTGAAATGGCAGTGGCCGACGGAAAAAAAGCCATTGAATATGTACGGACGCATGCCAAAGAGTTGGATATTCTTCCCAATCAGATCGGTATCATGGGCTTTTCGGCAGGAGGAGCTTTGACGTTGGGAGTGGGACTTTCTTACACATCAGCCAATCGCCCCGATTTTATTGCACCTATTTACCCCAAGACGGATATTTTCGGAGAAATCAAAGTACCCGCCGATGCCCCGCCGGCGTGGATCTGTGCGGCTTCGGACGATCAATTGGGGTTTGCACCGCATTCGGTTGTTTTGTATAATGCGTGGATTGCCGCGAAGAAAACCGCAGAATTGCACATGTATCAAAAAGGAGGACACGGATTTGGCATGAACAAACAAAAACTGCCTACCGATACGTGGTACGAACGTTTCGGGGAATGGCTTAAACTGCAAGGGTTGCTCAAAAAATTGCGCCCATCCGCTTGGGAAAAGCAATTTACGGAGGAACAAATTGCCGAGTTTCGCCGTATGGACGAAGAACGCCAGAAAAATGATTGGGCCTTTTTGGGACGTTATGCGGCTGACAACCAAAAGCTCGCGGCTCCGAAGTCCAACGAAAATCGTGTCGTATTTTTAGGAAATTCCATTACCGAAGGGTGGGTAAGAAGTCAGCCGGACTTCTTTGCCAAAGGCGACCATATCGGTCGGGGAATCAGCGGACAGACCTCTCCGCAGGCGTTATTGCGTTTTCGACCCGATGTGGTGGCTTTGAAGCCCAAAGTGGTGGTAATTAATATCGGGATCAACGATATTGCCGAAAATACCGGGCCTTACAATCCTGATTTTACCATGGGAAATATCGCATCCATGGTAGAAATCGCCAAAGCCAATCAAATCAAAGTCGTGCTTGCCTCCGTACATCCGGCGTTTGAATTTCCGTGGCGGAAAGAAGTGGCGGATGTGCCCAATAAAATCATTCAATTGAATGAACGGTTGAAAGCCTATGCACAACAGCATGGCTTGGTCTATCTGGATTATCATTCGGCCATGAAAGACAGCCGCAACGGCATGGCTCCGGATATAGCCGAGGACGGGGTTCACCCAACGCTCAAAGGCTATCAAATGATGGGGCCTTTGGCTGAGAAAGCGATCGAGGAGGCGTTGAAAAAGAAATAACAAAAAATTACCTTAAAGTAAAAGAGAGTTTGTTCGACGGCCCGGGCAGATATTCCCCACTTATAAAAAACGGAATAAATATCTATAATACATAATAAATATTTTCAGTATTATAGAATAAATGGATTGATTTTGTCAAATTTTGGCTTCTTTTGGATTAACACTGACGACTTAAATTATTGAAACTTTGCATTGAAAAATAGAACAATTCAAAGCAGTATTCAATCTTAAAACATACGTTAGTGGCAAAGAACCCGCATTACTTTTCGCAATTGGCCCACGTGGAGGTGTTGACAACCGACCTCGAAAAATCAGTAAACTTCTTCCGCGATGTGGTTGGGATGGATGAAACCGGCCGAGAAAATGAGTCAGTGTACCTCCGCGCTTGGGGTGATTATTTTCATCATACGTTAAAATTAACCCAAAGTGAGGCTTCGGGATTAGGGCATATCGGCTGGCGTGCCGACAGCCCCGAGGCGTTGGAAGAGTGTGTGGCACATATTGACCGCTTGGGCGCCGGAAGAGGCTGGGTAGAAGGAGATTTAGGCCACGGGAAAGCCTACCGGTTTCAGTCGCCTGACGGACATATGCACGAAGTGTTTTGGGATGTGGTTTGGCTGCGCGAAACGGGCGAACGGGGCAGTATCTACGCCGACCGTTACGCCAGTAACCGCCTGAAAGGAGCCAATCCACGTCGGATCGACCACGTGACGTACATGGTAGCCAAAGGAAAATATGCCGCTGAAAAAGCTTTTTGGCAGACATTCGGCTTGAAAAACCCCGACGAGATTCGCATCATGGACGATATGCCTCCCATTGGCGGGCTTTGGACCATCGGCAATCTTTCGCACGATATTGCGGTCTTTACCGATCCGAATATCGGTGAAAATGAGGCCGTATTGAATCACATCTGCTGGAATGTGGACAGTCGCGAAGAAGTGCTGTTAGCCCTTGATTATTTTATTGAGAAAGGCTACAAGAGCGTCATGGGGTCTCCGACCCGTCACAAAGCCGATGAAGGCTTCTTCATTTACATCATTGACCCGGGCAGCGGTATTTTGTTTGAATATTATGCCTGTGCCCGTTTGGTGTTTGCACCCGACCATTTGGATGTTCACTACCTGAAAGATAACCCGAACGATGCTTGGGGCAGTGCCAACCCGTTTGCCGAAATGGGAAAAGGCAAAAAACTCGGCCTCACCGATGGAGTGGTGAAACCCGCTGATATTTAGGCCCCCCAGCCCCCGATGGGGGAGCAAAGGAGCTAAGTAAAATAAATCATCAATAATTAAAATTCCCCCATTGGGGGTTAGGGGGCTGACTTATGTGGCATTATTTTCCGGGGCAGTATATGCCCTCTTATCAAGTCAACAGAGCATTGACGCAGGCACACTACGGTGGCGGTGAATTTGCGGAAATACTGGAAGTAGCAAGTGAAATAAACCCTGCCGACCGCGAGAGTTTTAACAAAGCATGGGTGAAAATGGGCGATAAAGTGTATGAATTGGCCGAAAATTATGCCAATGCCGGCCAACGCGTTTCGGCCCGAAGAACCTATCTCAGAGCGTTTAACTACCTGCGTACGGCTGAGTTTTTTATGACACTCCGTGATGAACGCAAGATTCCATGCTATCTTAAATGCCGTGATGCTTTCATCAAAGCTATAGATTTATTCGATGAGTGTCCGGTTACGGTTGATATTCCCTTTGAAGGCTCTTTTCTTCCGGCCTATCTTTTTAAGCCGGCAGGAGTCAAAAATCCGCCGGTAGTTGTGATGTTTGGAGGATTGGACAGCTTGGCCGAGGAGCTGTATTTCGGCATTGCCCAACATCTCAATGAACGGGGAATCGCCATGATGGCCGTAGACGGACCGGGGCAAGGCGCGGCTTTGCGTCTTAATCACATTCACACCCGTTACGATTACAACGTACCGGGAACGGCAGTAATGGACTATATCATCGAAAACCTTGGCGAACACGTTGATACATCGCGGGTGGGCATCGGCGCGGTGTCAATGGGCGGTTATATGGCAGCCCGTTGTGCGGCTTTCGAGCCGCGTTTTAAGGTGTGTATGATTTTCGGAGCCGTTTGGTCGTATTATGATATTTGGAAAAACCGTCCGGACAATCATCCTCTGGCCGAGATCGTGCAGCATATTGTCGGTGCTTCCAACATGACAGAAGCGCGCGAAAGACTCAAAAACTTCACCTTGGAGGGCGTTGCGGAAAAGATCAGTATGCCTACCTACATCTTACACGGGGAAGACGACCGTCAGAATTTTGTGGAAAATGCGTATAAGGTCAATGACGCGCTGACTTGCGAGCATGTCATGGAGATTGTACCCAAAGACGAAAGCGGTTCGGCTCACTGTTCGGTGGATGATTTCACCAAAACCTTTAACATGTATGATTGGATCGCTGAAAAGATCAAGGCATAAGACTATTTAGATGGATAAAAGCCGATTTCAATGAGCATTTTCCGTAAAATAATTCGCTCCGTTTGGTTAAATCCTAACATACGAATGGTGGCTTTGCCAATGGGTGAAAGGGGTAAAATTTTACCTTTATTTACTTGGAAATGGTCATGCCACCGGACTTTTCGGGGATTAAAGAAACGAACAAGTTGGTCGGTTTCTTCATCAATAAAAGTGGCAATATCACTGCCTTTGTTTTGATTACAATGCGGACAGGTATAAGCAAGATTATCAAGGGTCGTTTTGCCGCCATGCTTTTGGCTGCGAATGTGGTCGATATGAAAAGTAGTAGCGAGAAAGAATTCCGGCACTAAGCAATATTCACAAATTGAGTTAGCCCGGCTCATGACGGCCAGTCGCAATTTTTCGGAAATGCGATGGGTCATAATTGATGTAAACGTCGGTAAGCACGAGCTTTAGCCAGACCAATGAGCAAATCGTACATTAAATACTTTTCGAGTTCATTGGCTTCGTCAGAAGAAAGAATGGTTCCTTTTTTCTTTTCAATTAAGGCCTCAATCCTTTTTTGAATGCTGGAGGAAAATTTGAAATGAAGAATTTGCTCAGGCATTACATCAGCCATGAGCGTAGCTATTTGATCTTGAGCTGAATTTGAGGCAATCATTTTTTAATGTATTTGAAGTAAAGTTAGTAAACAAACCAATAAATACAAATATCATAAAGGTCACGTTCGCAGTCAATTGGATGGTACTTGGTCACTAATCCTTAATCGTATAATAAATGACAAAAATTAACAAAATCCTGGTCGTCGGCGCAGGTATCGGCGGTCAGTCGGTAGCCATTGGTTTAAAAAAAGCAGGTTTTGCGGTAGAGGTGGTGGAAATCCTTTCGGAGTTTAATGTGTATGGGGTGGGTATCATTCAGCAGGCCAATGCGCTAAGGGCGTTGGATGCCATCGGGGTAGCCGATGAGGTGATGCGACGAGGGTCTCCTTATGGAAAAGTAAAACTTTGTTTGCCTCACGGGGTGCAAATCGGGGAAGCCGGCACACCGCCCATTGGCCGCTTTCCAAGTCACAACGGTATTTCCCGACGGATTCTGCACGAAGTTTTATTTGAAGAAGCTCAAAAAGTCGGATTAAAATATCGAATGGGCGTAACGGTAGAATCAATTGATAACCAACCGGATAGAGCTAATGTTACTTTCACTGACGGTACAACGGATAGCTATGATATTGTAATTGCCGCCGATGGCGTACATTCCAAAGTGCGTAAACTCATCTTTGGCGAGTTCAAGTCAAATTATGTAGGGTTATCCGTATGGCGTTATCCCTTCAAACGACCCGTCGGCTTAGATACGGGCTATATTTTCTTTAATAAAAAACACAAACTCGGGGTTATCCCGATGACCGCCGAGTCGTGTTATCTATTTTTAAATTCTGCCGAAGGCGAGAATCCCATGATTCCGGAAGACCAATTAGTTGAAAAACTGAAAGGGTATATGTCGGCTTATCCGGTGCCTGTTGTGCAAGAGCTTATCCCGCAGGTAACTGACCCTAAGTTGGTCAATTATCGGGCGTTGGAAACGCTCAAAATGCCGGCACCTTGGTATAAAAACCGGGTAGTTGTGTTGGGAGATGCCGCTCACACCACCATTCCGCAATTAGGTTCGGGGGCTGCCTTGGCCATTGAGGATGCCGTGGTATTGATAGAAGAATTACAAAAAGAAGGAGAGGTGGAAGCCATTTTCGATAGATACATGAGACGTCGCTATGAGCGTTGCATGATGGTCGTAGAGGTCTCTGAAACTTTAGGCGCGTGGGAATTACTGGAATACAATGACCAACCGCTTCCCGAAGGGGCAAATATGGGGATGCTGATGGGCAAAACCGGAATGGCCTTAACCGCTCCCATTTAAAAATGACAGTCCGGAAAAATCCCCTGAAAGATTGGCAGGTTCGTCGCGAGGAGATTCAATTTCTGGGCCGGGATCTGCAACGCCCCGAGTGTATTCTGACCGAATCCAACGGCACGGTTTGGACGGCAGATGCGCGCGGAGGTGTCGTGAAACAAAGCCCCCTACCCCCCAATGGGGGAACTCTTTATTTTAAGCAGGAATTAATTGTAGCTACTCAAAAAACAAGAGATAATCATAACTCCCCCATTGGGGAAAAGGGGGCTGATTATTCTCGCTATATCGCTGCCGTAGGTTCATTGCCCAACGGGATTTGTTTTGACACAAACGGGGATTTTATCATTGCCAATTGGGGGACCAATCACCTCGAAAAAATGACCCGCGACGGCAAACTGACCACCTTGATAACGGAGATTGACGGAAAACCCTTAGGAAAAACCAACTTCCCGTTACGAGACTCCAAAGGCAGGATTTGGTTTACGGTCACTACCCGAACCGAGCCTTGGTCGGACCAAATCAATACCCGAGCCACTGATGGTTACATCGCTTTAATGGACGATAAAGGTGTCAGAATTGTAGCCGATGGATTTTGCGGAACCAATGAAATACGATTTGACGACAATGAAGAATGGCTCTACGTGGTGGAAAGTACGGCGTGGAAAATTGCAAGAATGCGCGTAAAACCCAACGGTGACCTGTACGGTCGAGAAGTGTACGGCCCGTCGAAGTTGGGTGGCTTTCCCGATGGATTTGCCTTTGATGCCTTTGGAAATCTGTGGGTTACCCTCATTTTTACCGACGAACTCATTGCCATTACACCCGACGGGGAAGTGCTTACATTACTTGATGACAGTAACTCCGAAACGAAAAAACGTTTGTTTGACGCCTACGAAAACCGCTGTGTAACGCCCGAAATCTTAGCCGCCACGCAAGGGACTGTTTGCCCTTGGATGGCAAGCCTCAGTTTTGGCGGGGCGGATTTGAAAACCGTCTATCTCGGCAGTTTGCGAGGAACAAGGGTCCCTTATTTCCAAAGTCCCGTTGCCGGGCAAAAAATGATTCATTGGGTATAAAATATTGAATAGCAGTTGGATGGATAAGCCAATAGTGTCGGAAATTAATTTGTTATTACTATTCCCCCATTGGGGGGCAGGGGGCTATGAAACGATTTCAAAATAAAGTGTGCTTTGTAACGGGGGCCGGTTCCGGCATCGGAAGAGCCACCGCCTTGTCTTTCGGACGGGAAGGCGGGAAAGTGGTCGTGACCGATGTCAATGAAGCCGCCGCGCAGACAGTGGTTGCCGAGCTCTTGGCCGCAGGAACGGAAGCCATTGCGATAAAAGTAGATATATCAAAGCGAACAGACGTAGAACAGGCCGTAAAAACCACGGTGGAGACCTTCGGGCGTTTGGACTGCGCCGTCAACAGCGCGGGGATTGCGGGAACGGTTTCTCTCCCCACGCATGAATACCCCGAAACCGATTGGTTAGAAATGATAACGATAAACCTGACCGGTACGTGGTACTGCATGAAAGCACAACTCACGCAAATGCTCGCACAGGGGGGCGGTACGATTGTGAATGTTGCCTCAGCGGCAGGTTTGGTAGGACAACCTACTAATGTTCCCTATGCGGCCTCCAAGCATGGGGTGGTCGGCATCACTAAAACAGCGGCGATAGAATACGCTACTCAACATATTCGGGTCAATGCCGTTTGTCCTACCGCCATCGAAACACCCATGATCATGGAAGGACGACGCCAATTAGCTCATAATCCAGAGGCTTTGGAACAGGCCAAAAACCTCCAACGCATGAAACGCATAGGCCAACCGCAGGAAGTGGCTGATGTGGCTTTGTGGCTGTGTTCAGACGAATCGACCTTTATTACCGGTCATGCCATGGCCGTCGATGGTGGGGCTTTTGCTTAGCCCCCCAGCCCCAATGGGGGCAGAGGGAGGTATTAATAATTCATTATTCACCGCACATAAATACTGTTATAAGGAATTTATAAGCATAAAAAATTCCCCCATTGGGGGTTAGGGGGCTATATGATACAGCAAATAAAAAAAGGCATTACCTACGCCGAAAGCAAAGAAGCCGACTTAAAAGTCCGGGCATTGGTGGAATCAATGCTGGAAAATGTGACCACCAATGGCGACAAAGCGGTTCGAGAATATTCGGAAAAATTGGACAAGTGGTCGCCCGAAAGCTTTCGATTGTCACCCGTACAAATCCGACAGATCATCACCGGGTTGCCTGAGCAGGTGATAGAAGACATTAAATTTGCCCAAACGCAAATCCGTAATTTCGCCCAAATTCAGCGGGAATCCATCAAAGACGTCGAAGTGGAAACCTTGCCGGGGGTATTTTTGGGACATAAAAACATTCCGGTTAATTCGGTCGGTTGTTATGTGCCCGGCGGGCGCTACCCGATGGTGGCCTCCGCCCACATGAGTGTATTGACGGCCAAGGTAGCGGGGGTAAAGCGCGTTATTGCCTGTACACCGCCCATCAATGGGGAGGTGCCTGCCGCAACCGTAGCGGCCATGTACATGGCCGGGGCCGATGAGATTTATTTGTTGGGAGGAGTCCAAGCCATTGCCATGATGGCCTTGGGTACCGAAACCGTTCAGCCCGTCGATATGTTGGTCGGCCCCGGCAATGCCTACGTGGCCGAAGCCAAGCGTCAACTGTACGGAAAAGTGGGCATCGACCTGTTTGCCGGACCCACCGAAACATTGGTCATTGCCGATGATACTACCGACGCAGAAACCTGCGCGACGGATTTGCTCGGTCAGGCCGAACACGGTCCGACCTCTCCCGCGATTTTGTTGACTACCAGTAAAACCATTGCCGAAGGCATCGAAGCGGAAATTCAACGCCAGTTGGCGGTTCTGCCCACGGCCGATGTGGCAAGTGTATCATGGCGGGATTACGGGCAGGTGATTTTGGTGGATACCGTGGATGAATTGGTGTCGGAGGCAGACCGCATCGCCAGCGAACACGTACAGGTGATGACCGAAAATCCACGTTATTTTTTGGATAAAATGACCAATTTCGGCGGCCTGTTTCTCGGTGATAAAACCAACGTAGCGTACGGAGACAAAGTGATCGGTACCAACCATACCTTACCCACCCGCGAAGCCGCGCGTTATACGGGCGGTCTGTGGGTAGGTAAGTTCCTGAAAACCTGTACCTATCAGGAAATCAAAACGCCCGAAGCCAGTGCGATGATTGGAGAATATTGCTCTCGGTTATGCGCTATCGAGAATTTTGCCGGGCATAAAGAGCAGGCCGATCTGCGGGTGCGGAAATATAGTAAATAGGGATTGGTGAACCGGTTATTGGTTGAATGGTAAAATCAAACTCAAACTTTAATAACCGATAACTAATGCATCAATAACCAATCAATTGTATGAAAGTAGCATTAATCACCGGTGGAGCCGGAGAAATTGGCTCGGCGATTTGTAAGCAATTTGCAGTAAATGGTTTTTCGGTAATTGCCACCTACAACAGCAATTCCGCAAAAGCGGAGAAATTATTGGAAGAACTCAACCAATTACTGGTAACTGATCACTGGTTTCCCAATCACAGTATTTTCCACGCGCCAACCACCGACGCCCAAAAAGTAGCTGACTTAAGGGCTTTTGTAACGGAGAAATACGGAAAGTTAGATGTATTGGTAAACAACGCCGGAATTACTACGCCGGTACCGCATGATGATTTGGAAGGCTTGACCGATGAATGGATCGATAAAATTATGCAAACCAATTTCAGAGGGTCGTTTGCGATGGTAAGGGCAACCAGAGAGTTGTTGGAGAAAGGTTCGGATGCAAGTAAGGAGCCATCTCTGATTGTCAATATTTCCTCGATTGCCGGTATTTACGGAATCGGAAGTAATGTGGCCTATTGTGCTTCGAAAGCGGCGGTTGATTCGATGACCCGTTCACTGGCAAGAGTGTTAGCCCCCAAAATAAGAATGGTATCGGTTTCGCCCGGTTTTGTAGAAGGAGAATATACTAAGAATTTCGACCCGACATTCCTGCAAAATCAAATGGATAATACCCCGCTCGGGCGTTTTGCCACCGGCGCAGATGTGGCCAATGCCGTTTTTGCTTTAGCCACTTCACTCACTTTTTCCACCGGTAACATCATTACGGTTGACGGGGGCAGACTTTTAAAATAGAAGAAGATGAAATTAGTAACTTTCAAAAATCCTCAGGGTAATTCCCGCACCGGCTGGTTGGTCGGCGAGGGCGTGGTGGATATGCAGTTGGCCCATGAAAAACTGCCGACCGATATGCTGACGTTCATTGATAATCACGAGGAGTACTTCTCCATTATCAGGACGTTAGGCGATGTTCAGCCGCATTATCAACTGTCGGAGATTCAATTGCTGGCCCCGTTGCCCAATCCCCGCAGTTTTCGGGACTACATCGGTTTTGAAATGCACATGCAAAATGCATCTCGGTCGTTCGGGCACAAAATCGGACCCGCTTGGTACGACATGCCGATCTTCTATTTTACCAATCATCAGGCGATTTACGGGCCGGAAGATGAGATCAAACGCCCTGCCAAAGAAACCAAACTGGATATTGAGCTGGAAATGGCGTGCATCATCGGTAAGAAAGGGAAAGACATCAAAGCGGAAGACGCTCGCCCTTACATTTTCGGCTATACTATTTTCAACGACTGGACAGCGCGGGCCATTCAGAAAGTGGAAATGGAAATTCCATTGGGACCTCACAAAGGCAAGGATTTTGCCAACGCCATCGGGCCGTGTATCGTGACCGCCGACGAGATGGAGCAATACCGTGTATCGTTTGATGAGAGCGTGTTCCAAGACCCGATTCGGGTGCCGAGCGTAGCAGGCGACCGCCTGAATGTACGGATGACCTCGCGCATCAACGGAGTGACGGTGTGTGACGGAAACTACAAAACAGTCTATTATAACTTTGAGCAAATGATAGAGCGCGCTTCCGAAAACAACGTAACGCTCATGCCGGGCGATATATTAGGCTCAGGTACCTTGGGATGGGGAAGTTTGATTGAAAATGGCTTTAGTGTTCACCGCCCGCTGGACCCCGGAGATGTAGTAGAGTTGGAAATTGAAGGCATTGGGATTTTGAGAAATACAGTCTGCTGAATGACGAGGTATGAATGTAGAATGACGAATTTTTAAAAAAGACATACACTATTTATTCGTCAGTCATCACTCGAGTTAATTATCATTCGTACTTCGTCATTCGAATAATTCGTCACTAAAAATATGGTTTTAGAACTAGCCACCATCGACATCAAGCCCGGCACAAATGCTGAGTTTGAGCAAAATTTAGAAAAAGCCCAAGCCGTAATCAGCCGAGCAAAGGGCTATTTAGGCCACGAGTTTAAAAAGTGCATCGAACAGGAAAGGCGTTATGTGTTGCTGATTCAATGGGAAAGTTTGGAAGCCCACACGATAGGTTTTCGCGAATCGGAATTATTCAAAGAATGGCGTGGGTTGATTGGACCTTATTTTGAAAATCCGCCGATGGTGCTGCATTACAGCCCCCTAACCCGCGCGGCGTACCGTCCCAATGGGGGAACCCAAATAGGGATATGAAATATATTATACACATTTAATCAATCCCATCGGGGATACAGAGGCTACATGAAAATTATTGACCTTTCAGTTACAATTTCGGAAAAAATAAAAGAGCCACTTCCTACCAAAATCGTTTATGAAGACCATAAGGAAGGAGCAAAAAAAATCGGTGCCGGGCTTTTTGGCGGTATGACCGACTGTTTCATTAATGACAATGGCCCGGCAGGTGAAACCTTGACCGTTACGAGCCACTGCGGTACACACGTGGACGCTCCGTATCATTATTATCCGACTTCGGAAGGAAAACCGGCACGTACGATTGACCAAATGCCGCTTGACTGGTTCTTTCACGACGGTGTAGTGTTGGATTTTACTGATAAACCCGACGGCTATATGTTTGAACCCGAAGATTTGCAAGAAAAACTTGATGCCATCGGTTACAAACTCAAACCCTTCGACATCGTGCTGATTCGTTGTGATGCCGATAAAAGAATCCATGAAGATGATTTTGTGAAAATTCACGTAGGCGCCTCGGCCAAAGCAACGCATTGGTTGATTGACCAAGGCATCAAAGTAATGGGTACCGACGGTTGGGGTTGGGATATTCCGTTGCACATCCAAGCCGCTGATTATAAAGCAAATCCAAGACAAGGGGTTATTTGGCAAGCACACTATGTAGGTATCGAAAAAGAATATTGCCAAATCGAAAAATTGGCAAATCTCGACCAATTACCGCCATTTGGTTTTAAAGTAGCGTGTTTTCCTGCTAAAATCGAGAAAGCGAGTGCAGGTTGGACGCGAGCAGTAGCAATTATTGAGTAAGCAAAAGTAAAACTAACCTAAAATTTCCAAATAATGAGAAAATACCTGTTACTGTTTCTGTTGTTAAATACTTGTTTTTTGCCGATGTATGCCCAAACCAAGTGGAAAGAAACCCCGAAAGGGAGTTTTAATTTGGTAGAGAATCAGGGAGGACAGACGTTAGGCTATTCGCCAAATTCAGGTGTAAAAATCTTGACCGTCAATGGATTGGCTTTCAAAGATCTGAACAAAAACGGCAAACTGGATGCGTTTGAAGACTGGCGTTTGTCCTACGACCAACGCGCCAAAGACTTAGCTTCCAAACTGAGTATTGAAGAAATGGCCGGCTTGATGTTGTACTCGTCGCATCAATCTGTTCCGGCTCGGGCGGGAGGTTATTTTGCAGGAACGTACAATGGCAAACCTTTCAAAGTCGGAGAGACTGACCCGACAGAGTTGACCGATCAGCAAAAAGAATTTTTGAAGAAAGATCACCTGCGCCATGTGTTGATCACCACGGTGCAATCGCCCGAAATTGCAGCCCAATGGAATAACAAATTACAAGCCTTTTGTGAAAGTGTAGGCTTAGGGATTCCTGCCAACAACAGTTCTGACCCCCGCCACGGTACCAGAGCCAAAGCCGAGTTTGACGCAGCTGCCGGCGGTGAAATTTCGATGTGGCCAAGTTCCTTGGGCATGGCTGCCACTTTTGACCCCGCATTGGTTCAAAAATTCGGAGCAATCGCCGCTGTCGAATACCGGGCGTTGGGCATTACCACGGCTCTTTCACCGCAGGTTGATATTGCAACAGAGCCGCGCTGGGGTCGTTTCAGCGGTACTTTTGGCGAAAGCCCGTGGCTTTCGGCGGCCATGGGACAAGCGTATTGCGATGGTTTTCAGACGAATACCTGGGGGGCGAAAAGTGTCAATGCGATGGTAAAGCATTGGCCGGGTGGGGGCTCGGGCGAAGCCGGGCGTGACGCACACTATGCCAACGGTAAGTTTGCCGTTTATCCGGGCAATAATTTTGAGGCTCATTTGATTCCTTTCATACAAGGTGCCTTTAAACTCAAAGGACAAACCAAAATGGCTTCGGCCGTGATGCCTTACTATACGATTTCGTGGAATCAGGACAAAAAGAACCACGAGAATGTGGCTAACAATTACAATAAATACCTCATTACCGACCTGCTCCGTACCAAATACGGCTATGACGGAGTCGTATGCACTGACTGGAACGTAACCAAACTGCATACGTCAATGGATTTGTTCTTAGACGGAAAATCCTGGGGAGTAGAGAACCTGTCCTTGGGTGAGCTTCATTACAAGGCTTTAATGGCGGGCGTTGACCAATATGGGGGAGTAAACGATATGAAGCCCATTTTGGAAGCGTATCAATTGGGTATCAAAGAACACGGTGAGGCCAAAATGAGGGCCAGAATGGAGCAATCGGCGGTGCGATTATTGAAAAATATTTTCAGAGTGGGTGTTTTCGAGAATCCTTATTTGAATACTGAAGAAACAATAGCCGTTGTGGGGAAGCCGGAATTTATGAAAGCCGGCTACGAAGCACAATTAAAGTCTATTGTGATGCTTAAAAATCAAGCAAAATCATTGCCTATTACTACTAAAAAGACAGTTTATGTACCGAAACGTTTTGTTGCAGCCAGTCGCAATTTCTTAGGAGTGGAAACCCCTGCTTCGGAAGATTATCCCGTTAATATGGAAATTGTAAAAAAACATTTCAACGTAACCGATCACCCGGATGAAGCAGATTTTGCGATAGTTTTCATCGAAAATCCGAAGGCTTCGATTGGTTATGACAAAGAAGATGTAAAAAATGGGGGTAACGGTTATGTGCCAATCAGCTTGCAGTACGATGATTATAAAGCCGATGAAGCCCGTGCAACAAGTATGGCAGGTGGTGACCCTTTGGAAAATTTTACGAATCGTACTTACAAAGGTAAAACTGCCAAAACTCCGAATAACACTGATGCTCAACTCGTAACAGATACAAAAGCAAAAATGAAAGGAAAGCCGGTGATTGTTTCGATAAATACCACAAACCCGATGGTTTTTTCAGAAATCGAACCTTTGGCTTCATCCATTTTATTGAGTTTTGGGGTGCAAGACCAAGCCATCATTGAGACCATTGCCGGGAAAAATGAACCCTCGGCGCTGCTGCCCATGCAAATGCCGGCCGACATGAAAACTGTGGAAAAACAGGCCGAGGACGTGCCTTATGACATGATCTGTCACAAAGATTCGGAAGGAAACAGTTATGATTTCGGGTTCGGGATGAATTGGAAAGGCGTCATCAGCGATGCCCGTAAAACGAGGTATCGAAAATAGGAAAGCGACTGACCGAGCTTTATTGCGCGGGCGGATTGATTAACAATTGCATGGTCTCTACATTGACAGTTTCGTCAAAAAGGGCCAGTACCGGAATATTAAAGCCCTTGATGACGTAGCTTTCAATGTCGTCGGCCAAGCCAAAGGTTTTAGGGGGTGTGTAGTGGGTGTCATTAGGAGAAAGCAGAACATACTGTTCAATAGATTGACGAAACGGATCAATGATCCAATACTCCCGAATACCGTGCGCGGCATAGTCCTGCTTTTTGACCCCTCGGTCGATGGATGCTGTTTTTTTGGAAATGATTTCAACTACAAAATCGGGAGCGGGAAAAAGGAGTTGATCGTCGGAAAAAGTATCGTATTTCTCTTTGGAGAAGAAGACCAGATCCGGTTCGTAATCATTACGAGTAAGCGCAATCATTGCTTTCTCAGTGGCTACCCGGCCGAGTTTATTGATACTTGCGTAAAAACTTAAAAGCCTTGACAGCAAATCAGTGACGCTGAAATGTCGCTTTTTGACGGGTGAATGCAAGACGACTTGGCCATTGATAAACTCTGCTTTGATGGCCGGTGTGATCCATTCCCGAAAGTCCCGGCGTCGTTTTTTTTCGTCCTCGATGGCTTTGTATAAAGCATCTATCTGTTGGGGAGCATCGGGTGATGCCATTATTTTATCAACATATTCGAAACCCATACTTTTTTACAAAAGAAAAATGATTACCAAAAATAAGAATAAAAAAACGGGTATGAAACAGTTAGGTAAGTTTTGCTTTCCCATTTTATGGGGAGTACTGCCTTTGGTTGCAGTGGCACAACTACCCCATTTAGATAAAACAGGTGCCGCCCCCAAGATGGTGGTGGACGGCAAACCGTTCCTTATTTTGGGCGGAGAGTTGCACAATTCCACCGGTTCCGACAAAGTTGCGCTGAAAAGTGCGCTCAAAGAAATTAAATCGTATCATCTCAACACGGTCTTAGCCTATGCCTATTGGGAGTTGATAGAACCTACGGAGGGGCAATTTAACTTTGAATTGGTAGATGAACTGCTGAAAAGTGCCAAGGAAGAAAACCTGAAAGTGGTTTTAGTGTGGTTTGGCAGTTGGAAAAGCACGGCCTCCTCGTACGTGCCGGAGTGGGTAAAAACTAATCCGAAGCGTTTCCCCCGTTATACACTTGCGGACGGAAAAACTCTCGAAATGTTGTCGGCGTTCAGTGAAGAAAACCGCAACGCGGATGCCAAAGCTTACGCAGCCCTGATGCAGCATTTGAAAGAAACAGACACCGGGCATACGGTCATTATGACGCAGGTAGAAAATGAACCCGGATGTTTTGAGAATTATCGTGATTTGTCGCCCGCCGCTCTGAAAGCGTGGCAAAGCCCTATGCCGGCCGACATGATCAACTACCTGAAAACCAACAAAGGAAAACTCTTTCCGGCACTCGAAAAAGCGTGGGCGGACCATGGCTATAAAACCAAAGGAACGTGGGAAGAGGTACTTGGCAAAAGCACAGAGCAAGGCGAATACAAGTTTTATACAGAGGAACTGTTTATGGCGTATCATTATGCCAAGTACCTGAATTATATTGCTGCGGAAGGTCGCAAGAAGCTGGATTTACCCACATTTTGCAACGGGTGGTTGTATAATAAGCGCGGTTTTTATCCCCACGGTACTGTCAATCCGCACGTTTTGGATGCCTACCGTGCCGGCGGTACGGCCATGGATTTTTATTCCCCAAACGTTTATACGATTGACTACGATGAACTGTTTTCCAACTATACCTTGGGGGGCAATACCTTGTTTATCCCTGAAAGTATGCTCGTGCCGGCAGGGGCGCTTTATTCCGTCGGAGCCTTCAATGCCCTTGGATTTGCCCCATTCGGTATAGACGGAGAACGGACAAAAAGCAAAGACAATGCGGTACACCTGAATATTTTGACGGCGACCAACAAGACCCTCGTTAACATGACGGAGCTGATTACATCCCATTACAATTCCCCTAAAATGCGGGCCGTGTACATCAACGCGACCAAAAGAGAACACAAGGTCGAACTGGGGGATTATCAGCTTACGGCTTCCGGTACCGGCGGCAGGAGCGGTTTCAGTATTGATTTCGGAAAATCGTTGGAACAGGTAGGAAAACCGCAGTCAGTGTCCGGACAGGAAGCCCCGCCCGCCGAGCCTACCCCTTTCGGAAGTATTCCAAAGGGCATTGGCGCCGCCTTGTTGATTCAAAACGGAGCAGATGAGTTTTATGTCGCAGGCTATGGGGTAAAATTAAATTTTGCCCTGAAAAACAGCTTGAAATTTGAACATTTAGGGTTTTTATCCATTGACGAAGGAGAGTTTGTCAATGAAAAGTTCGTTCCCCGAAAACGTTGGAATGGTGATGAACAAAAAGCCGTCCTGCCGGAAGATCGACTGACAGTGCTGAAAATTCGATTGTACCGTAATTAAAGCGACCCTATCCCTGCCGAATGAATTGATTTTGCATATTTTCGGACGATTTTTGCCCATTTTTCCTGCCATAGATAAGTTAGCTTTGTGTAAAAATTTATCAAAATAGTACCAAAGTTCAACTCCTTATTCTTGAAGCGATGAAAAACGCGATCCTTGTTCTTTTAACCTTGGCGCTTACACCTGCAGCTTTGGCCCAATTGCCGCAACGTCCTCCTACGCCGAACGATACCTTAAAATCAGTAAGACAATGGAGCGATGGCAAATTGAAATTCAGCATTTATGCGCCCAAAGCGACAGAGGTTACCGTCTCCGGTGATTTTCCGAACGGTTTTCCGGCGGCTAAATTGCAAAAAGATGCCGTAGGGGTGTGGTCGTTTACCACGGCTTCGGCGGTAGCCCCCAACGTTTATACCTATGATTTCAACGTGGACGGATTGAAAGTGTTTGATCCGAAAAACGCGCAATACAAAGAGTCGAACAACGGATTTTCGAACGTTGTTGAAGTAAAAGGGCCTGAAAACGACTACCAAACCCTCAAAGACGTGCCGCACGGTAAAATTGAGAAGGTGTATTATACATCGTCGGCATTGGAGGGGACTGCGCGTCGGCTGCACGTGTATCTGCCTCCCAACTACGATCAAATCAGCAAAAAAGAAAAACTGCCCGTATTGTATCTGCTCCACGGCGGAGGCGATAACGATGCCTCTTGGACGACCGTGGGACGCGCCAATTTGATTTTGGATAACCTCTACGCCGAAGGTAAACTCAAGCCGATGATTGTGGTCATGCCCGCCGGACATACACCTATTCAGGGCTTTTTTATGGGAGCCGGCGACCAACAAGACCCTTTTTGCCGCGACATGATTCAGGATGTGATTCCTTTTGTGGAAAAAACCTATCCGGTGTCCAACAAACGTGAACATCGCGCCATTGCGGGACTTTCGATGGGCGGCATTCAGACGATCAATCTGGCCCTTTGGCATCCGGATTTGTTTTCGCAGGTATTTCCGATGAGTACAGGCTATTTTCCTAACACGATTACCGAAATCAAAGAGAAATACGGCGATGTAATGCGTAACAAGACGATCAATACTTTCAAAGATTTCAGAATATACATGGGTGGTGAAGCCGATATCGCCTATCAAAACAACCTGAACATGATGAAGATGTTTGACGAATTCGGTATCAAATACACCTACGAAAACGGAGGCGGGGCGCACACCTTTTTGGCTTGGCGTAAAAACCTCCGTGATTTTGCTCCCTTGTTATTCAAATAAAGTTCCATGAATAAGTAATAAAGCAGATTTAAAGTAGATTTTAGGTTGATTTAAGTGGTTGTTTTTCAGCTAAATCCATCTAAATCAATTAAATCCAAATCTGCCTGTTTACTTAAGTAATAATGCAGATTTAAAGCAGATTTTAGGTTGATTTAAGTAGTTGAATTTCAATTAAATCCACCGCACGGGCGTCGCAGCGGCGAACCGCCCCCGCTTAAATCAATAAAATCCAAATTTGTATAATTACCAAGTACGTTAAAACCTTAGCAAGTGATGGAATGACCGAACAATAAGCCAAGGTCATTCTTTTCATTTTATCCCTGCCTAAACCCATTCTGAATCATGAAAAAAGGATTATTTACCTACGAAAACGGCATTGTGCTGTTGATGGCACTGACGTTTGGTTGTTTATTTTTCGATCGCCTCGCGCTTAATTTTTTGATGCCTTATGTCTCCAAAGATTTAAACCTCAACAATACTCAAATCGGCCTCTTAGCAGGCGCATTGTCGTTAGCGTGGGCGTTTTCGAGTTTTTTTTCCACGGCTTGGGCTGAGACCCGGAATAAGAAAAAACTCGTTTTTATTGCCGCTGTTTTTACCTTTTCGCTTTGCTCATTCGGCTCAGGTTGGGCGATTTCGTTTGCCACACTGCTCATTGCCCGTTTAGTAATGGGTTTTGCCGAAGGCCCGGTGATACCACTGGCGCAAAACTTTGTGGAGCGAGAATCTTCTCCCAATCGTTTGGGTATCAATGCGGGTGTTTTGCAAGGTGTTGGCTCGGCGCTTTTTGGTTCTATTTTAGCCCCCGTACTTTTGGTTAAAATTGCCGAAGAGATGGGTTGGCGAAATGCCTTTTTCATTGCGGGTGCCCCAGGCTTGATTTTGGGCTTATTGGCATGGAGATTCGTTCAAAAATCAACTGCCGAAAGTGTAAAAATCAACGAAAAGTCTGCGTTGAATATTTCAGAACTCCTACAATACAATAACGTAAAATGGGGCATTGGTGTGGCTTGTTGTATCTTTGGTTGGTGGTTTGCGACGCTTCCTTTTATCTCAAATTATTTCGTTAGCTCGCAAGGAATGACCGCCGACGAAATGGGCAAAACCATGGGGCTTTTGGGCGTAGCTGGCTTGGTTTCTTCTATCATTGTGCCAGGTTTATCCGATAAAATCGGACGCAAGAAAGTGTTGATAGTCTTCTCATTGGTTGGGGCATTGTACCCATTTGCGGTGTATTACTTAGCAGGTACAGCCATTCACTTACCAGCCATGTTACTGACCTATTTTTTAATGGGGGCTATTCCGTTGGCGGCTGCGGTTGTACCGTCTGAGTCTGTACCTGTACACCTGAAAGCCAAAGCAATTGGTCTTATTACTGCCATCGCCGAAATCGTAGGCGGTGTACTTGTGCCCGCCCTTGCAGGAGTCCTTTCTGACAAAATCGCTCCTTCTGCTTTTCTTTGGGTAGCAGCGGCGTTGGCGTTTGTCGGGTTGTTTTTTGGGATGAAATTGACTGAACCTGCCAAATCCTGAAAACCTTTATTTTTTATTGTCTTAAAATGAGACAATACAGGTGAGGGCAGGATACATTCTGTATAAAAACGCTATTTCTTTGTACTTATAAAAGAGAGATTAGCAGGTATGCCGGCTGTTCAAAGTATATTTTACAACATCTCGCCTCCCAAATGAAAACCAATTTCTTATTTTTTGTCCTATTTACCGTATTTCAATCTTT
Organism: Spirosomataceae bacterium; assembly: GCA_046329125.1. Taxonomy (GTDB): domain Bacteria; phylum Bacteroidota; class Bacteroidia; order Cytophagales; family Spirosomataceae; genus Runella. Next base: position 27,479 of record JAXLVD010000010.1, read on the forward strand.
CTCGGTAAATGCCCAACAGGAAAATCGGGTGTTGAAGCTTTTTCCTCAAGGAACGGTTTTACACGGAAATATTCCGTTCAATAACGATACGCTCAAAAAGCATCTGCTTGATATTTATCTTCCTGCCAACAAACAAGGCAAAATCCCCTTTGTGGTATTGATCCACGGTGGCGGTTGGATCGGCAACGATAAAACCGCTGACATCGGCTACATGGGCAATACTGTATCTGCTTTGATCAATAACGGCATTGCCATCGCCTCCATAGATTATCGCTGGGCGACACAAGCCCAATTTCCCGCCCAAATTCAGGACTGCAATCGTGCCGTCTCGTTTTTGTATGACAATGCCGATAAATATGGATTAGATAAAAACCGAATCGCCCTGATGGGGTTTTCGGCAGGAGGACATTTGGCTTCTCTGCAGGGATTGTCTAATAAAAATAAGATGGACGCCTTTTTTATGCCCAACACATCAAGGAAGTTCAGTTTTAAAGCCGTAGTAGATTTTTACGGGCCGTCAGAACTGACCTCTTTGGCAAGTAGTGAAGACCCCAAAGCCCCCGAAGGACTGCTGCTCGGGGCGGCTCCGGTGGCGCGTCCGGATTTAGCGGCAATCGCAAGTCCGGTGACCTATATTGATAAAAATGACCCGCCGTTTCTGATTTTTCACGGAGAGAAAGACAATATTGTTACCAATCGGCAATCGAAGTTATTGAGCGGATGGCTAACGGCAAAAGGTGTAAAAAACGAACTGATTATTGTAAAAGATGCCCCGCACTTCGGGAAAATGTATGATACCGAAGAGTTCAAAAACAAAGTCCTTGAATTTTTGAAAGCTGCATTGAAATAAACATTCCTTTTCGTTTAATCCCCAATCACCATGAAAAAAATACAAGTAATTTTCTTACTTTCAGCCCTATTGACGTCAACCCTTGCTAAAGCGCAATTCGGCCCTCCGACGGGCGAACCCGATGTCATCAATAAGCGTTGGCATGCCCAGTGGATTGCCGTGCCAAACACTCCCCCCGATGGCTATGGTGTGTATTTGTTTCGTAAAACCATTGATTTGGCTTCAAAACCGAATAACTTCAAAATTCACGTTTCGGGAGATAATCGTTACAAACTCTTTGTCAACGAAAAATTGGTTTCGATGGGGCCTGCCCGCGGCGATATTGCCCACTGGAATTATGAAACGGTGGACATTGCCGCCTATCTGAAGTCAGGGAAAAATATCATTGCAGCGCAAGTCTGGAATGAGGGAGAGTTTAAACCGGAAGCGCAGATCACTTACCGAACGGGCTTTATTTTGCAGGGAGCTACCTCGGCGGAATCGGCTGTGAATACCAATAATACTTGGCTTTGTGAAAAAGACAACAGCTTTGCCCCTTTGGTTTTCAGAACCCGAGGATACTATGTAGCAGGGGCCGGTGAAATACGCAACATGGCTTTGAGCGCAAAAGCCTGGCAAAGCGAAAGCTTTGATGATAAAAATTGGCAAAAAGCAAGGCCGGTGGGTGGGGGAGTACCCAAAAATATTTTAGGCGCTTTCGGCACCATGAGCGGCTGGATGCTGGTACCGTCAATTATCCCTCAAATGGAATTGAAAGACGAGCGGTTAGGTAAAGTTGTGAGCAACGAAGGGATTGCAAACCTGTCTGCGGATTTTCCGACAAAAAAAACAGACGTACTCATACCTGCCAATACAAAGGCATCCATCATTTTAGATCAGACTTATTTGACAAATGCTTACCCTAATGTAGAGTTCAGCGGAGGTAAGGCGGCGACCGTTACGTTGAGATACGCCGAGGCACTTTTTACAAAATCGGGGGGTAAAGGTAATAGAAACGAAACCGCCGGTAAGAACTTTGTAGGACGGGCTGATAGCCTCATTTCTGACGGAAGCCAAAATCAGAAATTTACCAGCCTTACCTACCGTACTTATCGCTATGTACAACTGAGCATTGTTACGCAAAATGAGCCAATAACGCTGAATGACATTTACGGCACATTTACGGGGTATCCCTTTAAAATGAATGCACAACTGTCTGCCAATCAGCCCGAAATGGACAAGATGCTGGAAATCGGTTGGCGCACGGCTCGTCTTTGTGCGTATGAAACCTACATGGATTGCCCCTACTATGAGCAACTCCAATACATTGGCGATGGTCGAATTCAGGCTTTGGTGTCACTTTACAACAGCGGTGACGACCGGCTGGTAAAAAATGCCCTCAATCTGATGGATTTTTCTCGAACACCCGAAGGCGTAACCTTGAGCCGACATCCGTCTTATACCCCGCAATTTATCCCTACTTTTTCACTTTGGTATATCGGTATGTTGCAGGACTATGCCCGTTATGGGGCTGATACTGAGTTTATAAAAAGTAAGATAAGCGGTACTCGGCAAATTCTGGACTATTTCAAAAGCTACCAACAAGCCGATGGCTCACTGAAAAATGCCCCTCAGTGGATGTTTACGGATTGGGTGGATAATTTTAAAGAATGGCGGGCCGGTATGGGGCCAATGAGTGCCAACGGGACTTCAGCCGTGCTGGATTTTCAATTGCTGTGGGCGTATCAGGTAGCAGCAGATTTAGAAACAAAACTGGGCAGTCCGGCTTTTGCCGCTCACTATCTCAAAGCAATTGAATTATTGAAAAAGACGATCCGTACCAAATATTGGGACAGTGCCAAAAAGCTGTTTGCCGATCGCGAAGAAAAAGATGAATTTTCGCAGCATACCAATTCCTTAGCGATTTTAACAGGAATGGCTACCCCACAAGAAGCCGAAGGGATTGCCAATCAACTTCTTACCAATGCCAAACTCGCTCCTGCCTCCATTTATTTTAAGTATTACCTGCATCAGGCGCTGATCAAAGCCGGCAAAGGAAATGACTACCTGAAATGGTTGGATAAATGGCGCGAAAACATTCAGATGGGATTGACCACTTGGGCCGAAACCTCCGACGTGGACAAAACTCGCTCTGACTGCCACGCGTGGGGAAGTAGTCCGAATATTGAGTTTTATCGCACTGTTTTGGGAATAGACAGCGACGGTTTGGCTTTTTCAAAAGTGAAAATTACCCCGCATTTAGGGCAAATGACCGATATAAACGGAACCATGCCACATCCCAAAGGAATCATTTCAGCCGGTTATAAGTTGGAAAACGGCAAATGGAAAATTCAAATTGAATTACCGAAAACCATTACGGGTAGCTTGGTTTGGAAAGGCAAAACGTTGGCGCTGAAAGAGGGGGTAAATCAATTCAATATGTGAAATAGTGATGAGTTATGAGAGAATAGTGATGAGTTTGTTTGAAATAGTCAACCACTCATCGATCATCACTCATCGTTCATCGCTCAAACCAACTACTATGAAAAGACGAGAATTTCTACACAAAACGGCCCTTTCGGCAGCAGGTTTGTCGGTAGCGCATTACGCTTTTTCCAAGTCATTGATTGAAGAATTAATTACGGCGGAAACCAATTTCGGAAAAATAAAAGGATACAGAGAAAACGGAGTGAATCTTTTCAAAGGGGTTCCTTATGCCGGCAAAACGTCAGGAGACAGGCGCTTTCGTCGCCCGGCTCCGCTTGAACCATGGGCAGGGGTCAAAGAAACACTTACTTTGGGTGCTCCGGCTATCCAAAATCCAAGACGAAATGAGCCCTCCCCTTCGGAAGATTGCCTGTTTCTGAATGTGTGGACCCCTGCTAACGATAACCGCAAACGCCCGGTGATGTTTTACAGCCACGGCGGCGGTTTTGTGATTGGCTCGGGTGGTTCGGCAGGGCAGGATGGGGCAAATTTGGCTCGGAACTTTGACGTGGTTGTCGTAGAAACAAATCACCGTTTGGGATTGTTGGGCTTTCTCTATCTTGACGAATTAGGCGGAAAAGACTATGAAGGTTCGGGCAATAACGGTATGTTGGACATTGTAGAAGGACTGAAATGGGTCAATAAAAACATTGCCAACTTTGGCGGGGATCCCAACAACGTCATGATTTGGGGTGAATCGGGCGGTGGTGCCAAGACCTCCTGCCTCTATGCGATGCCGGCAGCGGCTCCGTATTTTAACAAAGCCTCCATTGAAAGCGGCCCGGGCGTGCGAATGACTCCCAAAGAAACCGCTCAGGAAACCACGCTCATGCTTTTAAAAGAGCTGAATATTGAACCGAAAGATTGGAAAAAGCTGTTGGAGGTGCCTGCTGCCGATTTGTTGGCGATGCAGGGTAAATTGCCACAGGTACCTGTATTCGTTGAAAAAAATAAGAATTTAGGCTTTATGCGGCGAAACTACGGCAGTTTTGGACCGGTGGTAGATGGCGCTGCGCTTCCGCATCATCCTTTTGACCCAACGGCTCCTTCCATTTCTAAAAACAAACCGCTCTTGGTAGGTTGGAACGAGGATGAACATACCTTCTTTGCCTGGGAACGAAAAGAAACCGATTTTGCCAACTATGATTTTGAGGCATTACGCAAAAAACTTGAACCTCAATACAGCACCAATACGCAAAAAATAATTGATACCTATCGTAAGGCGAGGCCCAATGCCTCGGCGGCAGATATTTATATTGCCGTTTCTTCCATTACACTGATGGGGCTTGGCTCCATAGACATTGCTGAGAAAAAGGCCAAGCAGGGAGGAGCACCTGTTTATCTCTACAATTTCGGCTATAAATCGGAGATGAAAATACCGGGTACTGAATATGCAATGGGCACACCCCATGCGATGGATATATCCTTCAAATTCAATAACGAATCAGCCAACAAGCCAAGCTTCTTTGGCGGGAACAGACCCGAAAAGGCAATAGCATCGCACAATTTTGCCGAGTTATGGACAAATTTTGCCAAAACCGGAAAGCCCTTTGCCAAAGATGCCCCCGAATGGAAAGCATATAATCTCAAGGACCGCCCTACCATGCGTATTGATACTGAATTGGAGGTAATCCAAGATAGATTTAAAGCAGAATTGGACGTTTGGCGCGAAGTAGGAAGGTTATAATAATAAAACAGGACACAGATGATTCGACACTCCGTCATCCTAACCTTAAAATCGGACCTAAGCCCGGAAGAGAGACAGGTATTTTTTAACGCGGTAAATCAATTGGCTTTTATCGCGGACGTTCAAAAATTTGAGGTAATGAAGCAAATCAGCCTTAAGAACCCATTTGAGTACGGGATTTCAATGGAGTTTGAGACGCCGGCTCACTATGACGCTTATTCCAACCACCCGGAACATACAGCCTTTATACAAAATTTTTGGCTGAAATCGGTGGAGGATTTTTTGGAAATAGATTACCAATTATAGAAAGACGATTATTCAAACGCTCAGTACAAATGAAGAAACCATCAAACATTGTTCGAGCTGCGGTTGCCTTATTGGCGGCAGGTGTCATGAACAGTCAGGCTCAAAACCTTCAACAGGATTTCCAAACCCCTCCCAATTCTGCCAAACCTCGGGTGTGGTGGCATTGGATGAACGGCAACATCAGTAAAGACGGTATCCAAAAAGATTTGGAGTGGATGAGTCGCGTGGGAATCGGCGGTTTTCAAAACTTCGATGCCAATCTGCTCACGCCGGTTGTGGTTCCGAAAAAATTGGTCTTTATGACTCCCGAATGGAAAGATGCCTTTAAGTTCACCACCGAATTGGCTAATCAGAAAGGACTGGAAATGGCTATTGCCGGTTCGCCGGGGTGGAGTGTAACGGGCGGGCCGTGGGTGCAGCCGGAAGATGCCATGAAAAAATACGTCTGGACCGAAGTATTGGTGGAAGGTGGAAAAAATCAGACGATCACCCTTCCTCGTCCTGCTGATAATATTGGGAAGTTTAAAGAAGTACCTACGGCCACGGGTGGTCTGATGGGCGGATTTGTCGGTAAAATGCCGCAATTCTACGCGGATGCGTTGGTGATTGCCTATAAACTGCCTGCCAATGAAAAACACCTGATGGATCTGAATCCGAAAATGACCAAAAGCGGAGGGGATTTTGATACCCAACTGCTGCTTGATCATGATTTAAGCAAGATTTTTGAACTTCCGGCCATGAAAGTCGGGGAGGATATGTGGGTGCAATACGAGTTTGCAGCCCCTCAAACGTTCAAAGCGTTCGCAGTGGGTGTGGGCAGCGCAGGAGAGTTGGCTGAATTTAACGGCGGCCCTACCAATCGCAGTTTGAAGGTGAGCGATGATGGCGTAAATTTCCGTACGGTAGCCAAAGTACCCAACAGTACGTTGCCGTTTATTACCGTTGGTATTACGCCCACTACGGCTAAATATTGGCGTATTTGTTTTGAGACACTCCCTCCGGCACCCAATCCCTTTGCGGCTTTGGTAGGTGCCCCAGCCGGAGAGCCGAAATCGGAACCGGCCCATATTTCAGAATTTGTCCTGTTCAATACATCCCGTATCGACCAAGCCGAAGATAAAGCCGGGTTTACCCCGTGGAAAGAAGGCCTCCTAACTCCCGGCGAGGGAACCGTTATAGACGCGATAAGTCCGGATGATATTATAGATTTAACGGATAGAATGCAGCCCGACGGTACGCTAAACTGGACACCACCGACGAATGGGGGGGGCTGGATCATTATCCGTTTCGGCTATTCGCTCACCGGTCGCCAAAACCATCCCGCGTCGCCCGAAGCGACCGGCTTGGAAGTCGATAAATTGGATAAAGAGGCGGTACGTCGGTACATCAATACCTATTTGGACATGTACAAAGACGCTACGGGCGGTTTGATGGGCGCTAAAGGATTGCATTACATGGTATTGGACAGCTACGAAGCCGGCCATATGAACTGGACCAAAACCTTTCCCGAAGAATTCCGGAAACGCCGCGGTTATGACCTAAAGGGATGGGTGCCTGTTCTAACGGGTCGGGTTGTGAAGTCGTTGGATGTAAGTGAGAAATTTTTGTGGGATTTCAGAAAAACCATTGGAGAACTGATTGCGGAAAACCACTACGATGTAATCGGGGAAGAACTCAAAAAGCGCGGAATGGAACGCTATACCGAGTCGCACGAAGGAGGCCGTATTTACTTGGCCGACGGTATGGACGTAAAGCGGAACGCGAATATTCCGATGTCAGCGATGTGGACGCCCGGAAGCTTGGCAGGAGGCAGCAATGAAGAGGTACGCAGCGAAGCCGACATCCGAGAATCGGCCTCAGTGGCGAATATTTACGGCAAGCCCATAGTGGCTGCCGAGTCAATGACGTCGGTCGGAAGGCCGTTTCAGGAATATCCCGAACGTCTCAAACGCACTGCCGATTTGGAAATGGCCTCCGGACTGAACCGTTTTGTAATTCATACCTCCGTACATCAACCTTTGGACGATAAAAAACCGGGCTTTTCCCTCGGGCCTTTCGGACAGTATTTTACACGTCAGGAAACATGGGCGGAAGCGGGCGGCAAAGCGTGGATGGCGTACTTAGGTCGCAGCTGTTATCTGTTGCAACAGGGGCGTAACGTGGCGGATGTGTTGTACTACTACGGTGAAAACAACAACATTACGTGGATATGCCGGGAGAAACTCCCCGCGATTCCGGCAGGATACGAATTCGATTTTGTGAACTCATCGGCGCTGATCAATGCTATTCAAGTGAAAAACGGGAAATTGGTCGCTCAAAGCGGAAATACATACAGCCTTTTGGTGCTTGATGAAACCGCCAAATACATGACCTTACCCGTATTGAAAAAACTGCGGGACTTAGTAAAAGCCGGCGCAAAAGTAGCAGGAACCAAACCCGAACAATCACCGAGTTTAGGTGATAATGCCGCTGAGTTTCAAGTTATTGTTAACGAGATTTGGAACAGTGCGAATGTCTTAAAAGGCTCCATAGCAGATGCCTTGAAATCGTTGAAAGTGAGCGAAGACGTAATCATCACGAAAGCGCCAAACAAAATCCTGTACCGTCACCGCCAAACGGAAAGTCAGGACATTTACTGGCTCGACAACCGCAGCGCCGATGCCACTTCTGCCGAGGTGAGTTTCCGAGTGACGGGTAAAGTGCCGGAACTTTGGAATGCGCAAACGGGCAAACCGGAAAAAGTATCCTACCAAATCAAAGACGGCCGTACGATTGTACCGCTCAAATTCGAATCGTGGGATGCTTATTTTGTGGTATTCAAAGACAAAGCTACTGCTATGGCCTACACCAAACCTGCCGTAACTGAATCCTCAGTAGCACAATGGACGGGCAGATGGAAATTGAACATCGGTTCTAAAAGCCTGATGTTGGATAAACTGAGTGCTTGGAATGAAAATACGGAGCCGGATGTGAAATATTTTTCAGGAACGGCTACCTATGAGAATAGCTTCCAATTGAATTCCGTTGAAAAAGGAGGAGGCTATGTTTTGGATTTGGGCGAAGTGAAAAATGTGGCAGAAGTGATTGTCAATGGAAAAAATGTAGGAACTGTGTGGAAGAAGCCATTTAAGCTCGATATTTCCGAGGCTGTCAAAGCGGGTGACAACTCTCTTCAAATCAACGTCACCAACGTATGGGTCAACCGTTTGGTAGGGGATGCGCAACCGGATGTAAAGCAAAAAACGACCTTCACCACGATGCCGTTTTACCGCAAAGATTCTCCTTTAGTTCCGTCAGGATTGTTGGGAGACGTGAAACTGAAGGTTATAAAGTAAACCAATCAGCTTATAAGAAAGGAGGTCGGTAATTTACCGACCTCCTTTCTTATAAGCGTTTTTTAAAATACACTCCGGAGACAGTTTATTTCACCGTCACCGGCAGCTCCATATTTTCCCATTTGAGATTAAACCCGTCTTTGGTCACTTCATAGACCAAGTTCTCATTGAAACTGCTTGATTTTTTAGGGGTTACTGAAGCCGTAAATACGTCATTTTCGGGTAAACGGGTGGTTTCGCCCCCCCGTTTGATACCCCATTGTCCGGTTTGTGAATTGACAATGATCGTCCAATCCTTCTCCGTTGGCATGACGTAGAACGAGTACTTTCCGGCCGGTAATTTTTGGCCGGCAACGGTCAATTCGCCGTCAGTGGTGAGGATGGTTGCTTCATTGGCCCCGGCTCTCCACACCTTGTCGTAGGGGACCAATTCCCCCCAAACTTTTCGGCCTTTGACCGCAGGGCTGCTGTAATCAATCGTCAGCGTTGTATTTCCAAACTTACCGGTCGCCATAGCCGGCTGACTGGGTCGTTTGGATTTGTCCGGCGGAGTGCCTTGGGCAAAAGTGATTACTTGTGCTGCAAATAAGAGGAGGGTACTGATCGCTAATGCTCTGAAATTGCTTTTCATGGTTTTTTCAGTTTTTGGTTTATAAATCGGGACCTGAATAGTTATGAGAAAGTTAACGCTTTTTTTATTTCAATCCTGACAAAGTAGACAAAAAGACATCGAACACCGACTATTTATACAAATACAAGGTCACTCGTTGCGTCTGTAGTTGATTGGCGGGAATATTCACGTGGCGTCCCTGATGCGTTTGGTCGCCGTTGAGGTGGCGTTTGATGTGCCAACGATTCTCAGCAAAATTTCCTTCTTCTGTTTTCAACAACCCTACGTTAAGGTCTTTATTTTCCCGGTGCCTGAAGGTAATGACCACGCCGGTTCCTGCCACAAAAAATTCATCCTCACCGGTTTGTAGGAGGATCGCACTGCCCAATGGCCAAGTTTCGGTGCGGGCACCGGGCGTCCAACTAAGCGTATAATCGTGTTTACAGGTAAACTCGTACTTACCCAATCGAACGATCGTTTCGGGCTCGTTCTTACTGAGCAAAACGCCCCGGATCTTGCCCTGACCTTGATTAGCAGTAATCACCGGGGTCAGTTCTTTGATCAATCCATACATTTTTCCTAAGGGCTCTTCTTCCGGTTTTGAGGATGACTCAATCGAAAACGGCGAAAAGCCTAAGCCTTCGTAGTGAGCCAATGTAAAAAGGGCTTTGGCGGCTGCGGTATTGTCAAATACGTGTTCGGGTACAAACAATACATCGCCCTGCCGAGTATACAAATCGCACCAGTGTTTAAAGTCCGGATTGTAAAAATCAGGGGAAAGGAAGTCTATCGCTGAGCCGGCGGCTTTCCAAATATCCATCAGATGCGGTAAAGGCCCGGCACTGGGATAATTGCCGGGCTCTCTGCCCGGTCGATTGAGTGCCGCATTGACAAATAAAGGTAATTTGTAAATTCTCTTCCCGGCTTCGGCGAGCCGGTGGCTGAATTTAGCATAAAAATACGCCATAAAAAGCTCGTCAGTTGCTAAGCTTTTTCCGAAAATATCTTCCCAATTTCCGGAAGTTTTATAGCCGCTCGTTTTCCAAATATTCAGCAATTCAGGAACGAGTTTTTCCTTGTTTTTCTGTAAATAATGCATCAATTCTGTAGGAACAGGTTTTCTGAACGCTTCTTCGGCCAATGACTGATAATCGCGCGCTGACGGCAGCATACCTATCTCATTTTCCACCTGAACCATGAGGACGGTCTGTTCCCGACTGTCGGCCTCTTTGATAAAGTGCATCAGTTGTTCAAAAGCACGTTTATCCGCCTGAAATACATTCTCACTGAATGAACTCAGGATTTCCTGACTGCGGCCGGTGTTGTCTTTTGCTCTCGGGTATTTGTCCTGATTCAGTTTGATCCACGCAGGGGCATGGCTGCTCATGCTGTTTTTCCAAGCCCCAAACCAAAGGAATACGATTTTGAGATCGTTTTTCCGAGCCTCGGTGAGTAAACCTTGATACAGTGAAAAATCGAAATTCCCTTCTTCAGCTTCAATCAGTTCCCAATAGACAGGGACTAACACGGTGTTCAGGTTCATGACTTTTAACTTTGGCCAAACCGATTGCATATTTTGAAAGGTGGTCGCCGTAGAATTCCCCAATTCACCTCCCAAAATCAAAAACGGTTTGCCATTGACCGTCAACTGAGTCGTTGTGCCTTTTTTGACAAGGGAGGGTTGACTTTCCGCAATTTTCGCAAAAAGAAAAATAGCCGAGAAAAGGAAAGAAAAAGGTTTTGTCATAATTAGAGTTGAAACAGGTATAGGTTAGGTTTAGGGAAAAGCGTTAAAGATAAAATCAATTTTTAAATACAGGATCCAAACAGACCTTGACTTTCAAGTGAAACAGAAGCTTAAACTGTCTTATTCTTTTATCTTTGAAAGCGATACAGGTAAGGGGCTTTGTTTTGTGCTCCCGTAAATTTCTTTTCGAGGCGTTCGAGCACGTCGAGATCCAGCATTTTCTTTTGGAAATTGTTGCGGGCAAAAGGCTTGTCATACACCGCTTCGTACAGTTCCTGTATCTCCCGCATGGTGAAGGTCTCGGGCAATAAGTTGAATCCGATGAGCTTTTGGTCGAGATTTTGACGAAGGGTTTCCAGAGCGTAACCCACCATTTCATTATGGTCCATGATCATACGGGGCAACTCTTTGACATGGTACCATCCCACTGATTCGTCGAAAACGGTTTTTTGCAGTGTTACCTTATTAATGTCCACCAGCGCATAGTAGCCGATAGACACAAACCGTTTGGTCAGCCAGGTAAGTCCCGATTCATCGAACATTCCCTTGGCGATCAATTCGCCTCTCAAGGCTGTTAACCCTTCAAAGACCTCAAGATTAATGCGCGTAGGTTCACCAAACACCCGAAACTGCTCTAAGTAAATATCTTTCAGTCCGGTCCGTTCTTCTAAAATTCGTTGGGCTGCGTAATCTATACTTTCTTCCTGCCGGATAAATCCGCCCGGCAAAGTCCAAACGGACTGACTGATACCGATTTTAGAAACCAAAACTTTGAGCTCTAACTCCTGATACCCGAAAATGACACAGTCAATAGATAGTTGACGAATGTAAGCGTTTTCATCGAAAAACTTCATGGTGCGCGTATTAAAGAATGGTAAATGTAAGATTTATCTATATGATTAGACAACTGATCGTTGGGTCGGTGTTGATTGGCTCGTCCCTCTAACAACTACCGAACGCGAGCAGTGTACTTTAAATCAAAGCCGTTCCGTTCATCTGTGTTTACTGCCGTTTGTAAAATAGGACTCTTCAAAGGCAAAATAAAGAAAAATTTATTGTCTGAAAAATAGACAATAAAAATATTTATTTTTTACCTTTGTCAGATAATCGTCATCTCAGGCGAAAAATTAACCGGTCAACTGCCTCGCAAAATAATTTCGTTCATGAAAAAAGCCATTAAAATTGTATTGGGAGTGATCTTAAGCTTGATCGTGCTTTTGGGTGCGGCCGTCGGGGTTTTTATTTATAAAGTAAAATACGGTTTTCCGGTTTCGTACGAAACGGAAACACCTCCCATCGACTTTCCTGCCGATAAACCGGCGGTGTTGCTTTTTTCAAAAACGACCGGGTTTCGTCACGGAGCTTCCATTGATGCTTCGAAGCCCGTCATTGAAGCCTTGGCAAAGAAAAACGGGTGGTATGTTTACGAGACGGAGGAAGGCGGCGTATTTAACTCGACGCAATTGGCTAAATTCAAGACTGTTATTTTTAATAATTCAACCGGGGAGGTAATCAACGACGAACAAAAGCGCGCCTTAGAGCAGTACGTTGAAAACGGAGGCAGTTTGTTGGGGATTCACGGAGCCGGAGATGACTCACATCATTGGGATTGGTACGAACAGCATCTGTTGGGGGCTAAGTTTTCACACCATCCCATCAATCCGCAGTTTCAATTGGCCGACATCGTTTTGGACCCCCAGAAGGATACACTCTTCCGGGCACTGTCTCCCAAGTGGTCGCATTCGGATGAATGGTACGTCTTTTTCGAAAACCCACGAAACAAAGGCTTCCATATCGTTTACACCATCAATGGCGATGCCATCAATCCGAGCGGTAATATCTTGTTTGTCAAATCGAAAAACTTCGGCATGGGTAAAGACCACCCCGTAGCTTGGTATAAACAAACGGGTAAAGGCAAGACCTTTTATACGTCCATTGGCCACAGCGAAACAGCGTGGCAGAATGAAAACTTTGTGAAGCTTCTTGAAAATGCGATCCGGTGGACGCAAACCCCTCTATAACCCAATACGCCTTATGTCACCCAATTCCGGTCCAAAAGTAGCCGTTATCACCGGTGCCGCCCGCGGTATCGGACTGACCATTGCCGAAAGATTTTACGCTGAAGGGTATCATGCTATTATCCTTGACCATGATAAAGCGGCCCTGCATGTTTGCAAAGCCCGTTCGAAAGGAAAACGTCGGTATTCGTATTTTCTGTGCGATGTCTCTAATCCGAAGCAGGTAAAAAATACGTTTGACAAGATAATGACGCAGTTTCCGTCGGTTCATGCCTTGGTAAACAATGCAGGAATCGCTATTTTCAAACCTGCCCAAGAAGTAAGTTTTGAGGATTGGAGCGCGGTAATGAATACAAACCTGAACGGCACTTTTCTCTGCACGCAAGCCTGTTTGCCGGCCTTAATCTCGGGAAAGGGGAGCATTGTAAATATCGCCAGTATTTCGGGCGTTCGGGCCAGTACGTTACGCATTGCCTACGGAACGAGCAAGGCTGCCATTATGCACCTGACTAAACAACAAGCAGTGGAATACGGCAATAGGGGCGTTCGGGCCAATGCCGTAGCCCCCGGTCCGGTAGAGACCGAAATGGCGAAATTGGTACACAGTGCCGACATACGTACCTCGTATGCTGATGCGATACCGCTGGCTCGCTACGGGTCTACCGAAGAAATTGCCAATGCCGTGTATTTCTTGTGCAGCCCGGAAGCAAGTTATATCAACGGGCAAATTCTCTGTGCCGACGGCGGTTTTGATGCCGCAGGGGTGGGATTACCGAGTTTGAGATACTAATGATTAATGTGTAAAACCCAAATCGCAAAGCCGGGTCATTCCGTTTCAGGTTATGATTAAAAAGTTAGTTGTTCTCCTGTTGTTATCTTCTCCTCTGCTTGTATTAGGGCAGAAAAAAGTTGCTTTTGAGGCTAAAAACAGTACCGTCGCGGCTGAGCAGTACCGGCCGATCGACCTTGTTTTTAAAGTTTCGAAACTACCTGACGACAATCCTTTCGACCTAACTTTCGGGGCTTTATTTACCGACGAATCCAATAAAAAAATAAATATTTCGGGGTTTTACAACGGTAACAACGAATACATTTTACGTTTTTCCCCCGAAAAAGCAGGCACCTATCATTATCTGACATTTTCGGCGCTTAATGCACTTTCGGGTTTAAAAGGGATCGTGAAAGCCGAAAAGAATACCAACGAAGACATCCACGGCGGACTAACGACAGCCCCTGAAAATTCGCAGAAAATGGTTTATCAGGATGGCAAACCCTATTTCGCTCTGGCCTTTGAATTGGATTGGCTTTTTGCTTTGGACATAGCGAACAAAAATGCCCTCCCTAAAACCGAAGAGATTATCCGAGCGGTAAAAGAAAACGGTTTCAATCAGGTAGTCATGAATGTGTATGCGTATGATGTCGGTTGGAAAGTACCGGATAACGTGCCGACACAATACAGCTACAAAAAACCGCCTTATACTGTTTTTAAGGGCACCAATGCCGCGCCTGATTTCAGTCAGTTAAACACTGATTTTTTTCAGCATCTTGATCGAGTGATTCAGCATTTGCACGAAAAAGGGATCGTTGCCCATTTGATGATCTATGTTTGGAATAAAAAAGTAAACTGGCCCGCCATGTATTCGGCAGACGATAACCGTTATTTCGATTATGTAATAAAACGGTATCAAGCGTACCCGAATGTGCTTTGGGATGTATCAAAAGAAGCCTTGGATTATGGGCGTTGTGATATTCCGTATATCAACGAACGAATTGAACGTATTCGTCGAAATGACGTTTACAGACACTTACTCACTGTACACGATTATGAATATTGTGCACGCGAACCCGACAAAGTAGACATTATATCCATTCAGAATTGGCGGTCGGATCTTTATTCTCTCAGCTTGGAGGCTTATCAAAAGCACCCCGATAAACCCGTCATGAACATCGAACACGGCGGTTACGAAGAAGCTCCCTATCCGTCCTTTGTCGGCAATTACGTCAACCCCGAAACGTGCCTTATCCGCAACTATCAATGTGTCTTTGCCGGGGTATATTCAACCTATTACTGGCAAAATACTTCTTGGGATATTGTCATCCACGATGCTTTGAACGGCAAACAGCCGTTTGCCAAACCTCGGTTTGATTATTACAGGCATCTGCAACACCTTTTTACCCAATACGATTTCAACACGCTGTTACCCTATAAGCCTAAACTGACTATTAACAGTCGTATCGGCAATGATAATTTTTCAACGAGCGGTTATCCGCTCACTGATGGAAAAGGCTTGTATTTGTACTTCATTCCTGCCGAAAACTATCAGATAAATGTGGTTGTACCGAAGCAAGCCGCGGGCAAGTTTGAAGCGACATGGTTTAATATTTTTACCGGAGAAACTCGGCAGGAAGAACCGGCGGACTATCAGATGTTTAAGTCTTATCAGTCCCCTTGGAAAGAGAAAGCGGCCGTGTTGATTCTGAAATCGAAATAACGAATATAAAAATACCGATTGCACAACCGTATTACCGAAAGTCAGTATAACAGAGAAAAACTAACCAATTTAATCATCCTATTTTTTATGAAAAAACAGCGTACAATCTTCATAAAACGGCTTTTAACGCCGGTGTTTATGTTGTTTTTTGCCACGTCTTTATTGGCTCAGACCAAAACGAACATTTTGGTTTTCAGCAAAACGGCCGCTTTTCGACACCAGTCTATAGAAGCGGGTAAAAAAGCGTTAGCAAAAATGGCTCAGGAAAAAAACTTCGGAGTCAGTTTTACCGAAGATGCCGAGCAGTTTACAGAATTGAATCTCAAAAAGTACAATGCTGTCGTATTTCTGAATACCACCGGCGACGTCTTGAACAATGAGCAACAGGCATCTTTTGAACGGTACATCCAAGCGGGCGGCGGTTATGTAGGGATTCATGCTGCGACCGACACGGAGTACGATTGGCCATGGTACGGTAAATTGGCCGGGGCGTATTTCTTAGACCACCCTATGACTCCCAGCAATGTGCAGAAAGGGAAGTTTATCGTCAAAATGAAAAACCACTGGGCTACCAAAGGGATGCCGGATGAGTTTGAGCGCACCGATGAATTTTACAGTTTTAAAAATATTTCGCCCAAGATCAATGTCTTGTTGACGATCGATGAAAAAAGCTACATCGGCGGAAAAAATCCCGACTACCACCCCATGAGCTGGTATCAGGAATATGACGGCGGACGTACCTTTTATACGGCCATGGGCCACACCGATGAGTCTTTTTCGGAGCCGCTTTTTCGGAGTCACCTTTATGCAGGGATTCATTATGCGGCCGGGGGTGATGCTCCCAAACCGCTTGATTTTACAAAGGCTAAACCCGAAGAAAATCGCTTTACCAAAGTAGTATTGGAAGAAAAGTTGGACGAACCGGTAGAGTTGACGGTATTGGATAAAGACCGCGTACTTTTTGTCCAGCGTAAAGGAGACGTAAGACTCTATAACAACAAAACGAAGAAGTTGAAGACGATTACCAAGTTGCCGGTGAGTCTCAAATATGTGAATGCAGAAGGAAAAGAAGCCGTAGCCGAAGACGGATTGCTCGGCTTAGGGAAAGA
The DNA here is from genome assembly GCA_046329125.1 of Spirosomataceae bacterium. GTDB lineage: Bacteria > Bacteroidota > Bacteroidia > Cytophagales > Spirosomataceae > Runella. The sequence goes on from JAXLVD010000010.1 coordinate 44,099, forward strand.
CCCGAAATTTGCCCAAAACCAATGGATTTATCTCTATTATTCGTCCACTAAAGGCTCGTACAATCAGTTGTCGCGCTTTACCATGAAAGGCGACGAAATCCTGTTGGACAGCGAGAAAGAAATGCTTCGGGTAAATGTACAACGCGAGGAATGTTGCCACACCGGCGGCTCTATCGACTGGGATAAACAAGGTAATTTGTACCTGAGTACGGGTGATAACACCAACCCGCATGCTTCAAACGGTTACAGCCCAAGCGACGAACGCCCGGGCCGCAGTCCGTGGGATGCGCAAAAGTCGAGCGCCAACACGAACGATTTGCGCGGAAAGATTCTTCGCATCAAACCGCAACCCGACGGTACGTATACTATCCCCGAAGGAAACCTGTTTCAGGCTCCTGCCGCGGGAGGAAAGGGCTGGTCTGCGGCAAATGTTCCTCCTTCGGGCGATGGTGGCAAAACACGGCCGGAAATCTACACCATGGGACACCGAAACCCTTACCGTATTGCGGTTGACCAAAAGACCGGTAAGCTGTATTGGGGGGATGTTGGGCCGGATGCTTCCAAGCCCGACCCTAACCGCGGCGCGGCAGGTACTTGTGAATTCGGACAGGCACCCGCAGCCGGTAATTATGGTTGGCCGCATTTTGTGGGAAACAACACGCCTTACAACAAATTTAACTTTGAAACCAAACAATCGGGCGAAAAGTGGGATGTCTTTAAACCTATGAATACTTCGCCGAACAATACGGGTCTGATCCAACTCCCTAAGGCAGAAGGAGCCATGATTTGGTACACCTACGGCAACAGCGAAGAGTTTCCGCTCTTGGGCAGCGGCGGCTGTAACCCTATGGCCGGGCCTGTGTATAACAAAGCCGCCTTTGCCGGTGCTGCCAGACCTTTCCCTGCTTACTACGACGGAAAATTCTTTGCCTATGAATGGATGCGCGGTTGGATCATGGCTGTTTCTTTCGACAAAGACGGAAATTATGCTTCTATGGAGCGTTTTATGCCGAGCTATAAATTCAGCAATCCGATGGACATGGAGTTTGCCGAAAACGGTGATCTGTACATGTTGGAATACGGTTCGGGCTGGTTCACGGCCAACGACGACGCCCGTTTGATTCGTATCGAATACAACGGCGGTAACCGTAAACCGCAAATTCAGACAGCCGCCAATCAAATGGGAGGGGCTGTACCGTTTAATTTGAAATTGAGCGCCAAAGGGACCTTTGATGCCGATGGAGACGCGTTGACGTACACTTGGAAAGTTACCTCTAAAGACGGTTTCAATAAAGTGATCGCAACCCCGGAAGCTAACCTAACCCTGACCAAAATGGGTACTTACAAAGCTACCCTGACGGTCAATGACGGAAAAGGCGGCATCAATACGCAATCCATGGAAATTACGTCCGGTAACGAACCGCCGCAGTTGAGTTTGGAGATGCCTAAAGCAAATAAATCGTTTTTTGCCCCCAACCGCTCCTTTGATTATGAAATCAAAGTGAAAGACAAAGAAGACGGTTCATTAGGGCAAGGCATTGATCCGGAGCAGGTAGCCGTCAACATTGATTATCTGGCCGAAGGTTTTGATAAAAACGTCATTTCGATGGGACACCGCAGCGCGGATGCGTCGGCTTTGGTAGCAGCGGGTAAAAAACTTATTGAGGGCAGCGATTGCAAAGCGTGTCACAGTGTAGATAAGAAGTCGATCGGACCGATGTATCGCGATGTAGCGGCGAAGTACAAAGACGACAAAACAGCTTTGGAGCGTTTGACCAAGAAAGTGATCTCGGGCGGCAGCGGCGTATGGGGCGAAACCGCCATGGCCGGTCACCCGCAATTGTCCACGGCCGATGCCTCAGAGATGGTCAAATACATCTTGAACTTAGCCAACGAAAAACCGAAGGAGAAAGGCTTGCCTACGAAAGGTACTTTTACGGCCAAAGTGCCGTCGTCGGACAAAGGCAAAGGAGTGTACATTGTGCGGGCTTCTTACGAAGACCTGGGGGCCAACGGATTGCCTTCGTTGAAATCAGAGCAGTCGTTTGTGTTGCGTAATGCAAAAGTGGATGCTCACGGTTTTGACGAATACGTCGATATCAATAAAATGGCCTTCGGCGGTAATAATTTGGCTATTCCTTCCAAATCGGGTGCCTACATGGGCCTCAAGCAAATTGATTTGGGCGGCATAAAAGAATTGGTGGTCATGGCTACGGCACCAAAACCGCAGCTGAACGCGGCCGGCGGAAAAGTGGAAGTACGGTTGGGCAGTCCGAAGGGACAATTGTTGGGTGAGTCTTCCTTCTTAGAGCCATCGGATAAAATGGATTTTACCCCTAAAGTCGTCAGTGTGCCTTTGAATTTGACCGGCGTAGCTACCGATAAATGGCAGGATGTGTATGCCGTTTTTGTGAATCCGAAAGCGGAAGGCTCCCTGATGGTTGTTATGGGGCTTGAGTTTAAAATGGCTAATGAAGGTGCCGTTCTTGAAGTACCCCGGGCCACAGAGGCCGGTGCCGATTTCTTTGTCGGGAATTGGGCTGCCAAAATGATCGGTACACCGGGTGGTGACGTGGATATATCGCTCAAATTAGAGCGGAAAGACGGTAAACTTGCCGGGACGATGTCGTCGAAGATGCAAAATGACCAAGCCATGCCTTTGGACAAAGTCGAAGAAACCGAAAGCGGTAAAATCAAAGTCTTTTTCCAAGCCAACGGTATGAATATCAATATGGAACTGGAAAAAGAAAGCCAAGACAGTCTCAAAGGCAAATTGATGAACATGTTTGACGTGAAAGCTACGCGTATGAAGTAACATGAAGGTAAAACGGCCGGTATTCTTAGGTATATACCGGCCGTTTTACGAATGAAAATAATTTTTTTATACAATATCTAACTGAAAACTGATTGAACACAATGAAAAAAACAAGCGCATTATTGATCCTTTTATTGTTGGGCGCAGCCGTAAATACGTTTGCCCAAACCGCCGAAAAAACAACTGATTTTTTTGCCGGAAAATGGGAGATCTTAGTGGTGGGCACCCCCAATGGCGATGCTAAATTTGCGACCGACCTGATTCGTAAAGACGGAAAACTGACAGGTGAATTGAAATTGGCCGCCGGTGATGTGAAAGAGAATATTCCGGCAACGGTGGAAGAAGCGGAAGGAAAAATCACGCTTTTCTTTTCTACCCAAGGCTATGATGTCAACATTGAACTTAATAAGGTAGATGACAATAACCTCAAAGGGACACTGATGAACATGTTTGAGGCCAAGGCCGTGAGAGTCAAAGAGGAAAAGTAGTTCGCTTTTAAGGAAGAATCAACACAAACCCGTTGAGTTCAACGGGTTTGTTTGTTTTTAAGGCTTTACAAAAGATAAATGAAGAAGTTACTAAAGAATCGGAAGTTGTTTTCCGACACTACTCCAAGGCCAAGGTTATAAGAAAGCTTCACTGTTCGCTTTTTGAGTTAGGTTGATTTCCAATCGCCTTACCTCCAATCATTTTACTTTTGCATCGAAAGCAGAAATTTGTTGTTTGATTTTCGTAAGTATCTCTTTGAAAACCGTATTTTTTTGACCTATTTCCGACCTTTTTTTGCAAGGTAAAACTACCTGCAAAAAGACATGAATCCTGTGAGAAAGAAAAACCATATTGTTTCTCTTTTTATTTTTACTAACCTGTTGCTAATGAATACTTTGTCGAATGCCCAAACCCCCGAAAACAATCGACGGGAGTTAGGCATTGGCGGCAATATCAGTATAACCAACAATGGTTTCTCCAATATCCCCTCCTTTTCGTTGGGCAAACCGGCGACAGTGATTAATTTAACCGTAGCCGGCAAAAGGCTCAGTTTTGAGCCCGAACTGCGGTTTTCGTTGGAAGGCAAACCGTGGTCGTTTCTGTTTTGGGGGAGATACAAAGTAGTGAATACTCAAAAATACCTGTTGGGCGTGGGATTGCACCCCGGGTTTAATTTTAAAACGGAACACAGCATCGTTAACAATATTGAAAGTGACTATATTGTGACGAGAAGGTATGTAACAGGGGAGATCAATCAAGTAGTCAATCTGACAAAAACCATTAATACAAGTGTGTATTACATGTACGGGCGCGGACTCGACGAGGGGGCGGCCCGACATACCCATTATTTGGCGTTGCGGGCCGGATTCAACTCCGTTAGACTGTCGAAAGAAGTAGTATTGCGCATCAATCCCCAACTTTTCTTTCTCAATACGGCTTATAAAAACGGCGTGTATGTGGCCTCGTCAATCAGTGTAGTAAAAAGGAATTGGCCGGTTTATTTGGGGGCGATGTTAAACAAGGCCATCAAGACGGATATTCCGAGTAAAGATTTCAATTGGAATATAAGTCTTAATTATACGTTTGGAAAAACCTACAAAACACCTAACTGACCGGAATATGGAAGGATCGGAAACCCTTCAGGAGTTTTACAGTCGAAAATTTGAATGGATACCCGAAAGTCTCAGTAAAGATATCGGGCATGTCAATGTGTTTCGATTACCGCATCCTGCTAACAAGCCCGTACCTTATCGCCGCCGTGATTTCTTTAAAGTGACGCTCTGCCGCGGCGGCAGTCGCATTCATTACGCCGATAAGGTATATACTTTTGAGCGGCAGGCGCTTGTGTTTTCCAATCCTTTCATTCCTTACAAATGGGAACATACTGAAAAAACAGTCTCCGGATTTTACGTCATTTTCAATGCTGATTTCTTTCACCAATTCGGGAACGTAACACAGTATGAAGTATTTCAGCCCGTCGGGACACACGTATTTGAGTTGGACGATTTGCAATATGATCATGTATGGCTTATTTATGAAAAAATAGAAGCCGAATTGAATTCGGAATACATTCATAAGTACGATGTCATCCGAAATCAGATTTACGAGCTGATTCACTACGCCATGAAAACCCGCCCCTCCACTCGAATGGAGCAACTCCCTATCAATGCGTCACAGCGGATTCATTGGCTTTTTTTGGAGTTGCTGGAGAGGCAGTTCCCTATCGAAGAAAACCATACGGAGATCAAATTGAGAACGGCCTCCGACTTTGCCGCGCAACTCAATGTACACGTCAATCACCTCAACCGGGCAGTCAAAGAAACCGGCGGAAAAACCACTTCCACCTTAATTGCCGAAAGGATAGTACAGGAAGCGAAGATCATGCTTAAACAAAGCAAATGGAATGTGTCAGAGGTGGCTTATTCGCTTGGCTTTCAGGAAGTAACTCATTTCAATAATTTCTTCAAAAAGCATACTGAAATCAGCCCGGTGAAGTATCGGAAAGAGTTTTGATAAAGTCTGTAATACTGTAGAAGTTTTTTACTCAAATACCTCTTTCTTCGACAGTGGAATTTCTACATTGCTTACAATCACACTTTTAGAATTATACTTCTGAATTTTATCCTTATTCACCACAAAGGCTCGGTGCACTTGAATAAATTTTGCAGTAGGCAATACTTCCAAGATTTGTGAGATTGTAGAACGACATTTATAAATCTTTTTATCGGTATGAAAAAGCAGATAATTTCCTTCGGATTCGACATAATTGATATCTTCGATGGGTAATTCGACCTTGTATTCACCGTCTTTTACCAAAATAGCAGGTTTAGGTCGGTCTTCCTTTGCTGATTTGATAATGGCCAATTCGACGGAGGCCACCAAATCGCTGTTTTTAAAAGGTTTGGTCAGGTATGAATAGGGCGAAGTGGCCACCGCTTCGCTGATAACTTTGGCGTTTTCGTAGGCGGTAAGATAGATAAACGGTACTTTTTGTTTGTTTTGAATCAGATTTCCCAAACTGATGCCATCCATTTCTCCATCGCCGAGATTGATGTCGAGGATAGCAAGGTCAACCAATTCTTTCCGGAGAATCGCCATCGCTTCATCGGCATTTTTTGCTTCCAGAACCTGATAGCCATTTTCCAACAATACTTTTTTAGTTAATCTTCGATTCAGAAAATCATCTTCTACCACCAAAATTATTTTTGCATTCATGATTATAAAAAGCCCCCCAACCCGCTTGGGCGGTCCGACCCAATGGGGGAGTTTTATTTATTTTCAGTCGGTTCTATGTTTCGATTGTATAATCAAATAATACATTGCCCAACCTTACGGGGATTTCATTTTTAAAAATATATTTTCAATTCAAAACCTTTCTTGATTGGTGCTTCAATCCGGCCATTCAATTGGTCAATCAAGCCCTTCATGATTTCAACTCCCAGCCCTTTGGTTTCTACATTGATAAAATCAAAACCTTTACCATTGTCAATATAGTGCAGACAATTCTTTTTTGAGTTTTCGACACGCGTAATTTCGATGTTAATAATGCCCGTGGATTGGTTTTTGAAGGCGTGTTTCATGCTGTTGCTGACCAATTCTACGATGATCAACCCCAAAGGCAATGCCTTGGTAATAGACAAAGTTTCAATGTCACAAGTAATAAACAAACTCACATTTTTAAATTTATCATCATACGAATCTTTGACGAGCTCGGAGAGGTCGGTTATATATCTTTTCAGATCTACGTCATTGACACTGTCCGTTAAATTCAATTTTTTATGAAGCAAAGCAATCGAATGAATCCGATTTTGATTGCTCTTTATCAAATCATCAATATTGCTGTGATTAACCGATTCTTTCTGAATTTCTAAGATACTGATCACGTATTGCAAATTGTTTTTGACACGGTGTTGTAGTTCAGAAAGCAGAATCTGCTTTTGCTCGATCGTTTTTTCAATTTCATCTTTTTGAAGACTTATCTCTCGGTTTTTATCTTGCAAAATAGCGTTCCCTTTTTGTTTTAAACGGTTATTGCGAATCAATACTATTGTTAAAAACCCTAAAAAAACAAGGAATCCGATGAGAGCATTCTGGCGGATTGAGTAATCGTAATCTTTTCTCGCTGCTATTAAATCTCGTTCCCGTTGTTGTATGGTATTGACAATATTTTGCGTTTGAATAATTCTTGCGGCGGTGTAGAGGCTGTCATTAGTCGCATTCAAAATTTTCAAATAACTGATGGCTTTTGACGGATTTTTGTGCTCATAAATTTCAGACAGTAATTTTGCGGCACTTGCCGTGAGCACTAAGTTTTTGAAATTTCTCCCACCGGCTAAGGCTTTTTCAGCATAATAAATGGCGGAATCCGGTTGATTCATCGCGTGAAAAACACCTGCCAGATCAACAGACTGCTCTGATTCTAAAAACGGATTACCAAATTGATTCGAAAAACGCATGGCGATTTTTAAGTATCGCAATGCAGGTCCATAGTTTTTTCGTTTTTTTTCTACTCTCCCCATAATTGCATTGGCATACGATACCTCTATCGGAATGTTCAATTTTCTGCAATTCGTATCTACGATTCCGGCATAATACATGGCGGAGTCAAAAACATTCAGAGTCTCATATACTTCGCCGATATTGTGGTAAATCAGCCATTTTCCATTATTGGGCAACGATTCGATTTGAGGATCATGGTAGGCTTTTAATAGCCATTCCAGGCGTTGTTTGCTGTCTTGCTGTTTTTCGTAAACGAGGGCTATCAAATTATAAAATACGATTTCTAAGGCAGGGTATTTTGCCTGACTTGTCTGCAAGCCTTCGTAAGCGGTCTGCATCCCGTTTTGCCAGTCGCCTGTGATGGTGGATACAAAACTTAACGCCTGTAAAGAAACCAATTCACCATAGGTATAGTCTAATTTTCGGGCGAGTGTAATTGCTTCCGAGGCATAGAGTATGGCTTGGCGAGGGGCGGTCATGGTATGATATCTTGCCAAGCGCCATAGGGTGATCACTCTGTTGGTGTCTTCTGCAAAGACGGTCAATTCCAACTTCAATCTCTCGGCCTCTTTTATCGGTAAACTAAGGGGTTGACCAAATCCGAAAGTAGCTGTAAAGAGGAAAAAGGAAGCTATTAATTTAAATATATGGATTCTGCTCCAATCAGAGCAAAGCGTTGAAAGCAGTTGTAATATTTTCAATCGTTTACGAAGCATCATTACCTGAAAGTAAAAACACCTTTTTCCCTTCCGGTTTAGTTGAAAAGAAAAAGGCGTTTTTTGTACGTTTTTACAAAAAACTAATCATAAAAATAGCACGAAATGATTAATTTGTCAAAAACGCACTTTATAGTTAGAATGGACGAGGAATGACCAATTTGCCGGTTCCGCACATATTGATAGCACCGACGGTTTTCCACGCAAATGTTACCGGTTTAGAGGGGTCATTTATTTTAATCACCCAATTTTGTTGATAATTACCGTACCTATCGCCCCAACCGGTTTACATGATTCGCAGGTACCGTTTGTAATTTCTAAATTGGCCGCCGAAAAAGTAGAACCGCCATTCGGCCCGCCCCATTTCATGATGGCGTTAAGTTTACCGGCTTCTGTAGTTTTTTGCAAATTAAAGTGGTGGGTGTTTTTCAGTTTGGTATCTTTATCGCACCACAGCGTATTGTGATTTTGTGCATTTACAAAATGTCCGATAAATAAAGCCATTGCAACGGTTAAAAGCATCTTTTTCATAATAGGATGATTATTAGGGTTACTGTTGCCTACTCTGAATCAGCATTTTCGGCTTTTTGCTTTATTGATGCAACAAACCTACTTGCTGAATAGGGAACCGTAAAATTTCCGGGACAGAAACCCGATTATAGGGATAAAATGCACCGTTTGGCTTCAATGAGATGGCTTATTTCAATAAATTCTTTAAAAAGACACCGAATGAAGCCCTGTTAAATATCAGAAATACAGTGAATCAATTCAGTCCCTTTTGTCGTTTAAAAATTCACCTTTTCCCTCTCTGATTTAGAAGAAAAGAAAAAGGTGAATAAGATGAGGTGAAATAACTATACAAATTTTGGAGAATTTCCTTAAGTAAGGTTGCAGTACCTGGACTGACAGCGCCTAAGTACCCCAAACGACAAGCAGATTAGTAAAGTCGCCCCTGTTTGTTGTTCCAAATAGGTTTATCAGAAGAGTTGTAAAGTACGACCATACCTGTATTTTCTACTACAAGGTGGTGCCCTTTTTTGTCTTCTGAGCCACGATAGGTGTCTGTACTCCAGATATGTTTACCGTTTTTATCGTAGAGGCATAGATTGCCATCTTCTTGGAGTTGCAGGATTTCACCTGTCAGGTTTTTTTCATTGGCGCACCAGATGTACTTCATCCCTTGAGGGCCTTTTGGAGCATCGCTGTAAAAGCAGAGGTTACGATCTTCCTGCATTCGGAGGACGTAGAAGCCATTTTGTGAGTGGAGTTGTTGTCCTACCCTAACGCCTTGTCCTTGCTTGATGGTAGTGCGTTGTGCAAAGAGCATAGAGCCGGTACCAAGAACCAATACAAGGCTCAGAAATAATTTATTTTTCATAAAAAAGGTATTTAAGATTGCCTACTCTGAATCAGCATTTTCGGCTTCCTGCTTTATTGATGCAACAAACCTACTTGCTGAATTGAGAATCGTAAAATTTCCGGGACAGAAGCCCGATTTTAGGGATAGAATCCGTTTTTTGGCTTCTGTGAGGTGATTCACATTGTGAATTTTCGTAAAAAACAAGCCGAAAGAAGCTCGGTGAGAATTCGGGAAGGCGTTTTAATTCAGGCTCGTCCGGTACTCCAGCGGACTGACTCCAACTTTTTGCTTAAATAACCGTGTGAAATGCTGCGGGTACTTAAAACCCAGCTCATAAGCAACTTCGCTGACTGTCTTACGTTGGTCAAAAACCTTTTCTTTGGCTAAGTCAATGATTTTGGTTTGGAGGTAATCCAAGGCTGTTTTGCCCGTTTCTCTTTTTATTAAATCACCGAAATAATTGGCCGAAAGGTGCAGTTGCTCGGCAAAATACGCCACTGTCGGAACGCCGCTGCTTTGGGGTAGATCAGAACGGAAGTACTCATTCAGCAGTTGTTCAAACCGTACCAAGATATCCTTATTGACGGTTTCGCGGGTAATGAACTGACGGTCGTAAAAACGGATGCAATAATTCAGGAGCAGTTCTATATTGCTCAATAGGAGCATTTTGCTGTGTTTATCAAGACCCTGTTCAAGTTCTTTCAAAATATTGCGAAAACACCCCTGTACGATTTGCTTTTCACGCCCCGACAGGTGTAATGCTTCGGCGGCGGCGTAGCTGAAAAAGCCGTATTCGTGCATCTTGCGCCCAAGTGCGGTGCCCTTGATAAAATCGGGGTGAAAGGCCAATACCTGACCGTTAGGTTGCAGGTAACGCTCGGGGGGAGAGTCAAACCCAAATACCTGACCGGGAGCAATAAACAGCATGGAGTCTTCCTGATAATCATACTGATTGCGTCCGTATTGAAAATCCTCGCAGCGCAGGTCTTTCAGGAAAATAATATACAACTCCGAAAGACAACGATTCGCTTTGACGGGAATAGACTTCGATTGGTCCAATACGGTTACTGACGGATGCAAGGTTTCCTGCCCCCTTTGGGTATTAAACTGAGTAACGCTCGACAGAATTTCGGTTTTATTCATGATTTTCAACTGATTCACTTTGACAAAGTTCCGAAACTTTGCCAAAGTTCGGCTTTCATCCGTAAAACCGGTATAAACTGCCGTAAAATTGGTAAGGAACAGCTGAAAAATTGAGGGGAACTTTGCAGCTCAATTACAGTAAGTACCATGAAAAATCTGATTATTGCTGTCGCTTTTTTACTCATTTCTTTCGGAACAATAGCTCAAGGCGTGGATTCTACCCAAACCCCAAGTTTTTTCAGGGGACAACTAACGGCTACCAACAATGGCGTTTCGCTGATTCCGTCGTTTTCGCTCGGCAAGCCTGCCGTATTATTTGATTTGAATATTGGCAAAGGCCGTTTAAGTTTCGACCCTATGCTTCGTTTTGGAATGAATGGAAAGCCTTGGACGTTTGTCTTTTGGTGGCGTTATAAATTGATTCAACGCAAAAGATTTACGATGGGCGTCGGTGCCCATCCTTCGGTCGTATTCCGAGATATGTCGGTGCAGACAAACGGGGTAGAAAAAGAATATTTGGTTGCTCAGCGTTATTTTGCGTGGGAAGCAGCACCCACATGGATCGTGAATAAGAACCTCAATTTTGGAGTGTATTATTTGGGTTCTCGGGGGCTTACCAAAGACATTGTTCAACATACCGCCTTTTTAGTAATACGAAGCAGTATTACCTTGCCCCTTTCCAACAAATTTACGTTGGGGTTGATTCCGCAAACCTATTACCTCAAGATGGATGACAAAGACGGCATGTATGTCAATGCAACTGTCAACCTTTACCGAAAAAAAATGCCTCTGTCCATCACCGGTATAATGAGCAAAGCCATTCAAACCAAGATTATCGGTAAGGATTTTCTTTGGAGTGTGGGATTGGTGTATAATCTCAATACTACGTATATAAAGCAAAAATAGGCGGTTTGATTTGCGTAAAAAAAATATCTTACAGCCCATTCACGGCATATAAGGGGACATTTATCATCCATCCCTGCTCTCGGAAATGATTCATTGAAAAGCGGACAGATTGCTTTGATTGAAACTTATCATGGAAGACTTTCAGACTTTTTGATTTTAGATTTTCTTCCGCTTTCACTTCAATCGGGATGATGGTAATGTCTTTTTGAATCAGGAAGTCAATCTCAGCAGTCGCATTTGGGGCCGTCCAATAATAAATATCGTGTTTGATTTTTAATTGTTGCGCTACAAATTGTTCCGTTAATGCCCCTTTAAACCCGGTCAATATGCTGTTTTTTTCTAAAAGGATTTGGGGGCTGTTCTTGGCCATTGCATTGAGTAGACCTATATCCGGGCAAAACAGTTTAAATGTATCCATGTCAGCGTAGGTGCTGAGAGGAAGGGCAGGCTTTTCAACAAGATTTACTTTCAAAACCAAACCTGCCTCGGTTAACCACGTGATTGCCATTTCAAATTCTTTGGCTCGTGCCCCTTTTTTGATTTGCCCATAAATGAATTTTTTGTTTTCTTTTGCTAATTGGCTGATTAAGTGAGTCCAGACCAAACGGATACGGGGAACGATTTCAATCGGGGCGTGTTTGGCAAAATCGTTTTCGTAGCCTGATAAAATCTTTTCCTGAATGGCTCGGACTTGGTTCAGATCCTGAAATTGAAGGTAGTTGGCAATCGCCTCCGGCATTCCGCCGATAAAGTAATAAAGTCGTAAGTATTCAATCAATTTATCATGAAAAGTATCAACAACCCCCCAATTTTCGGTTTGAAGTTGGTCTAAAAGCAGCGATTGTCCGATGTTATCTAAAAATTCAAAAAAACTCATGGGATACATTCTCAAAAAATCAACTTTCCCCACCGGAAAAGAGGTATTTTTTTGAAGAGAAACCCCTAATAGGGAACCCGCCGCTATGATATAATACTCGGGAGCCTGCTCGTAAAAATATTTCAACGCGGTAAGGCCCTTCTCCGCTTCCTGAATTTCATCAAAAATGAGCAGACAGGTAGCAGACTGAATTTTATGGCCGATTTCTATTTCAATGATCGAAACGATTCGTTTTATGTCGAAATCAACCGAAAACAAGGTTTTGAGTCGTTCGCTGCTCTCAAAATTCAGATAAGCTACTGACTCAAACTCCCCTTGCCCGAATTCCTTCATCAGCCAGGTTTTTCCTACTTGCCTTGCGCCCTGCAAAATAAGAGGTTTACGAGTGGGGGCGTTTTTCCAGTGAATTAAGTCTTTGTAAAGCGTCCTAAACATACTTTCGTTGGAATTTGTGAACAAAAATACATTTTTTCAAAGGTAAAAGTGGATATTAATACATTTTTATGAAGGAAAGAGGTAGAGATACCCTGCTGCTGCTCTGTTTTTATTCCTTATATATCAATTGATGCTTGTTTGATTTTCGTAAGTAATCGTTTGAAATCAGTTAAAAAACGCTGATATAAATTAAGAACTTTGCCGTAGTTTAAAACATTAAAATGATGCAAAAGAGAAAATTAGGTAGTCAGGGATTGGAAGTATCGGCCATCGGGTTGGGATGTATGGGGATGAGTTTTTCGTATGCGCCGTTTCCTCCCAAAGATGAGTCAATCCATTTGATCAGAAAAGCGGTTGAGCAGGGTGTCACCTTTTTTGATACGGCCGAAGTGTACGGTCCGTACGACAACGAAGAACTCGTAGGCGAAGCATTAAAACCGCTCCGAAATGAAGTAATCATAGCCACCAAGTTCGGTTTTGATATACAGGATGGAAAGATGGTGGGAGTCAACAGTCGCCCGGAGAACATCCGTCGGGCAGTGGAAGGCTCGTTAAAAAGACTAAAAGTAGAGGTAATTGATTTGTTGTATCAGCACCGGGTGGATCCTAATGTGCCCATTGAGGCCGTAGCAGGGACGGTCAAAGAACTCATAGACGAAGGAAAAGTAAAGTACTTCGGGCTATCGGAAGCGGGGGCAAACACCATTCGGAAAGCCCATGCCGTACAACCCGTTACGGCACTGCAAAGTGAATATTCCCTCTGGACGCGTCAGCACGAGACTGAAGTCATCCCGACCATTGAAGAATTGGGCATTGGATTTGTGCCTTTCAGCCCACTGGGAAAAGGCTTTTTGACCGGCACCATCGACGAAAATCGGAAATTTGAGGCGGGAGACATCCGTGCTGTCATTCCGCGTTTTACCGAAGAGGCGCGCTTGGCTAATAAGGCTTTGGTAGAAATCATTTCCGATTTTGCGCAAAAACACAAGGCCACGAATGCCCAAATTGCGTTAGCATGGGTATTGGCGAGAAACCCAATGACGGTGCCGATTCCGGGTACGACCAAACTGCACCGTCTGATTGAAAATATCGGTGCGGCCTACTTTACCCTTTCAGCAGAAGAGATGAACGAACTCACCGAGGCTTCAGAAATGGTGAAAGTGGTAGGAGCGAGATATACCGAGGCGATGGAGAAAAGTACGGGATTGTAGCAGATCAGTTCAAGTTTCGGTATTCATTAGGCGAAATACCCACTTTTTGCTTAAAAAGCCGCGTAAAATGCTGCGGGTATTTGAATCCTAACTCATAGGCGATTTCATTCACCGTTTTATCGCCTTCAAAAATCTTATTTTTAGCGATTTCGAGCGTTTTGTTAAGCAGATAATCTTTAGCCGACTGCCCCGTTTCTTTCTTGATCAAATCGCCGAAATAGTTGGCTGATAAATGAAGCGAATCAGCAAAAAAAGCCACCGAAGGTAAGCCTATATTTTGAGGCTTTTCAGAGTTGAAATAATCGTTGAGCAAGGCCTCAAACTTTTCTAAAATGCCTCGATTTACATTTTCTCGCGTGATAAACTGTCGGTCATAAAAACGTTGGCAGTAGTCTAAAAACAATTCGATGTTGCTCGAAATCAGCTTTTTACTGTGCTTATCTACGGGTTGTTTGAGTTCAAGCTCAATCTTGGTGAAGCAATCCAAAATCAACGCCCTTTCATCGTCGGAGAGGTGCAACGCCTCGTTGGATTGATAGTTAAAAAATTGATACTGCTGAATACTTTTACCCAAAGACGTACCTACTAAAAAATCGGAGTGGAACATTAATCCATAGCCCATCGGCTGATAAGTTACCTTCGGATTTTCAAATTCCGATACTTGTCCGGGTTGAAAGAAAACCAGCGTACCTGCCTGATAATCATAGTAATGACGACCGTATTTCATGTCGCCGCATTTCACATCTTTTAAGTAAATGCAATAAAGGCCGTATTGAAACTTAACCGTATCGGCCTCCCCCCAATTCCTGAGATTAGCTTTTGAAAAATCAATGACGCTCACCAACGGGTGAAGCGTTTTATGATTATTGTCGGCGTTGCACTTGCTGATTTGATTGATTGGATAGAGAAGATCCATGACGGGTAACTGTTTGAAACAAAGGTAACGGTTCTGCAATACCGAATGGGTAAGGTGAGCCGTAAACCGTAAAAATGGTAGAAAAAGCAGTAATTTTTATACCAAAGGGAGAGTAAATAGGAAAGACCTTTGTGTGGTAAATCAATAGTTAATCATGAAAAAAATATTCTTCGGGATTTTACTCCTTTTTACTTTTTCTTTAAAGGCTCAAACGGATGCCCCCAAAGTACGCACAGCCAATGGCATAGTACGTGGTGCTGCAGATGGCGAGTCGGCGGTTTTCAAGGGAATACCGTATGCCGCTCCGCCCGTAAGCGAATTTCGTTGGCGACCACCCCAGCCGGTCAAAAATTGGGAAGGCGAACTCGATGTCACCAAACAATGTAAAGACTGTACCCAAGCAGGGTGGGGACCTAATGCCCCAAAAATGAATCCTAATTCTTCGGAAGATTGCCTTTTTCTGAATGTCTGGAAACCGGCTAATGCTACTGAAAACTCAAAATTACCCGTGATGGTGTGGATTTATGGGGGTGGTTTTACGGGCGGAAGTGCTTCAAGCCCTCAAAATTACGGACATTCGCTAAACAAAAATGGGGTCATTTTGGTCAATATCAACTACCGATTGGGACGTATGGGGTATTTTGCTCACCCGGCTTTGAGCAAAGAACACCCCAACGAATATAAAGGAAATTATGGTTTTATGGATCAGATTGCGGCATTGCAATGGGTTCAAAAAAACATTCCTGCCTTTGGTGGCGACCCCAACAATGTTACCATTTTCGGTTTTTCGGCAGGGGGTGTTTCTGTCCATTCATTATTGACTATTCCGGCTGCCAAAGGACTTTTTCATAAAGTAATTAGCCATTCGGGTGGCGGAAGAGACGGTGTATTGACAGGCAGACCAATAAACAAAGAAAATGCTGATGTTTTCTACAAAGTATCAGCCGAAACCATCGGTTTGAATTTTGCTCAAGCAAAGGGCATTGAAGGTACAGATGCTGTTGCCTTGGCAAAACTGCGGGCTATGCCGGCCGATAGCATCATTGACGGAGGGCGTGAAACCAACGGAGCGAATGGACCTCAGATTTATTCAGGACCAATATTCGACGGAAAATTAGTTACCCAAACAGCCGAAACGGCTTACTTGGCCGGTAAACAACCCAAAATGCCTATGATGATAGGCAATTGCAGTGCCGAAGTGCCGGGAGCCTTTGTGAGTAATGCCAAAACAAAAGAAGAACTTTTTGCTTCTTTTAGCGATTTAGCAACCGAAGCAAAAGCGGCGTATGACCCGGAGGGTAACAAAAAATTTGAAGAAGTAATTGCTAAATTCAATACTGATTGGGTTTGGGGCGAACCCGCTCGTATGGCGGCAAGGGCTACACTCGCCAAGGGTTCACCGGCCTATGTGTTTCAATTTGGATATGTGCCTACCGCAGCTCAACAACGCTCGCCTTATGGCGCAGGGCACGGATCGGATATTTCATTTGCATTCAATACGCTCAATGCTCGTTGGGGTTCACAAGGAGCGCTTACTGAGACAGAAAAAGAATTAGCAAGAGTGATGTGCGCTTATTGGGCAAACTTTGCTAAAACGGGTAACCCCAATGGAGAAGGGTTACCGAAATGGCCTCTTTACAATAACCAAAATCAAGAAATACTTGATATTGAGTTGGACGGAAAGATTGTAGCCAAGCCTGACCCACGCCAAGCAAGATTTGATGTAGTCGAAAAGGCAATGAAAAACCGAGGGAAAATACAGTCGAGAGGAATATAACGCGATTTACGAATGATTTGTACAGATAATCGGCGTCAATCAGCGTTGTGAAGCATCAGCGTCATCTGCGTTCCATTTACATGAGATAAACAAAATTATGCAAACAGTACAATTAAACAACGGCGTAGAAATGCCCATTCTTGGGTTTGGGGTTTTTCAAGTGACTGATTTGGAAGAATGTGAAAAAAGCGTAGCAGATGCCATCAGCGTAGGCTATCGCTTGATTGATACCGCTGCTTCGTATGGCAATGAAGAGGCTGTGGGGCGTGCCATCAAAAAGAGTGGTATTGCCAGAGAAGAACTGTTTATAACCACCAAATTGTGGATTCAAAGCCAAGGCTATGAAGGCACTAAAAAAGCGTTTGAAAAATCGCTCACGCGATTAGGGGTAGAGTATTTGGATCTGTATCTGATGCACCAGCCTTTCGGTGATGTCTACGGCTCATGGCGAGCCATGCAGGAATTGTATAAAGCAGGAAGAATCAGGGCTATCGGCGTAAGCAATTTTCACCCTGACCGACTGATTGATTTGATAGTTCATAATGAAATCGTTCCTGCGGTCAATCAGGTAGAAACGCATCCCTTCAATCAGCAAATTGACAATCAGCGATTTATGGTAGAAAACAACGTTCAGATTGAATCATGGGGACCTTTTGCTGAGGGTAAAAACAACCTTTTTCAAAACGAACTGTTGGGGGCGATTGGCCAAAAACACCATAAAACGATTGCACAAGTGGTATTGCGCTGTCTTATTCAACGAAGCGTAGTAGCCATTCCTAAATCGGTGCGCCGGGAAAGAATGGAAGAAAATTTTAATGTTTTCGACTTTGAATTGAATGCCGAAGAGATGGAAGTCATCAAATCGTTAGACACCAAGTCAAGCAGTTTCTTCGACCACCGCGACCCGGCGATGGTGAAGTGGTTGGAGGAAAGAAAAATCTAAAATAACATAGAATTCATTTGAATACTAATTGTGATAAATAACAATGAAAATCAACAATTTAATCATCGTATTTTTTCTTTTAGAAACTACTTTTTCCTTCGCTCAATCTTCAAAAGATGAAGCAACTGTCCTTCAACTATCCAAAGACAAATGGCAGTGGATGGCCGATAAAAACGTGGATAAATTAAAAGATTTATTTGATGCCAAAGCCAAGTTTGTTCACATGAGCGGCACCTGGAAAAAGGACGAAGAGCTGGAAATCATCAAAACGGGAAGTATTTGGTACAAAGAGGCCAAAGTACACGATACTGCGGTAGAAGTTTCGGGTAAAACTGCTGTTGTTTGGAATAGAATTACACTCGAATCGGTAGTAAGAGGAAATGATGCTAAGGTAGAATTTACTGTCACCGAAGTTTATCAAAAACAAGGTAAAAATTGGAAAATGTTGGCATTGACATTCAGCAGTGTAAGAGATACGCATCAAATAAAGAAGTAGCTGTGATTAAGGTCGGGAACAAACATTCCTTTATTTCGTTGATTATCTTGTGAGATCTGTTTTGGGCCTGTATTTCAAAAAAAGGAATATTACAAATCAAAGTGCAAGGCAGGTCTGCGGTTGGCGCTACGAATACTAAAAGCGTAGGAGTGTTCGTGATCAAAGGCGAAAAAGCAAACTCCGCACAGACAGAAGTAAAGCAATGGTTGCAGAAAATAAAGATGCTTTAAACCTATTTTACGGCTTGGGGACGCAATAGCAGCGGATTTGAGTTGTTTCTGTTTGATTTTCGTAAGTTTTACATTGAAAAGTGTTGTTTTTTATAGAATATCCTGTATATTTTTGTTAAATTTTTAACCTATTTCTGCTCATGGCAAAGTATAATCTAAAAATCAATGGCAAACTCCGTCCCGTAGATGTTGACCCAAGCACTCCCGTGCTATGGGTTTTACGTGACAGTCTCAATATGGTAGGCACCAAGTTTGGCTGTGGCATGGCTCAATGCGGAGCCTGCACGATTCATTTGGACGGTAATGCCGTTCGCTCGTGCGTGTTGCCCGTATCGGCCATCGGCAAGCAGGAAATCACCACCATCGAAGGGCTTTCTGAAAATGCAACACACCCCGTCCAAAAAGCCTGGCTTGAGCACGACGTGGCCCAATGCGGCTACTGTCAATCGGGGCAGATCATGAGCGCGGCGGCCTTGTTGAAAACGAACCCCAATCCGAGCGACGCTGATATTGATGCCGCCATGAGTGGTAATATCTGTCGTTGCGGAACGTATTTGCGGATCAAAGAAGCAATCAAGAGTGCAAGCCCCCTAACCCCGAATGGGGGAACTAAGAAATAAGCCCCTTTCCCCCAATGGGGGAGTTCTTTTACGGAAGCTTGTTTATCATTCACAATTTTCAAATTTTTAGAGCACACATGAAAAATCAAGATACAAAAAACGGTATTAAAGCCCCTGTTGGGCGGTCCGCCGATGCGGGTTTGGGGGCTGTATCGCGCCGTTCTTTTCTGAAGTCTTCAGCCCTTTCGGGCGGGGGGCTTCTGCTGAGTTTCAGTTGGTTTTCGGAGGCAAAAGCCGTCGAAAAAATGCAGGACTTAGCTATGGTCGAGCAATGGTCAGAATTGACGGGTTATATCAAAATTACGCCCGATAATGTCATTAAAATTCTTTGCCCCAATCCCGAATTCGGGCAAAACGTAATGACTTCGCTACCCATGATAGTAGCTGAAGAATTGGACGCCGATTGGAAAAACGTGGTAGTGGAAATGGGCCCGCACGACAACGTGAAATTAGGGCCGCAATTTACGGGGGGCAGCAATTCGGTAAGAATGTATTGGAAGCCCCTGAGAAATGCGGGGGCAGCAGCCCGACAAATGCTCATCGAAGCGGCGGCACAAACGTGGGGCGTTCCGTCCACTGAAATCACAACCAAAGCAGGGGTTTTGAGCCATTCGGGCGGAAAATCGGCAAAATACGGCGACATGGCCGCCAAAGCGGCTACCCTTACCGTTCCGAAAGAAGCAAAACTGAAATCGGCTAAAGAGTTTACGATTGTCAGAAACTCAAAGAAAAATACCGAAGGTTTAAAAGTAGTGACCGGCAAACCCCTTTTCGGCATGGATTATCGGGTGGACGGTATGTTGATTGCCATGATTCAGCATCCGCCGGCCTTCGGTATGAAGCTGAAATCGTTTGATGCGTCGCAAGTACTGAAAATGCCGGGCATCAAAGACGTGTTCAGCTTTAAACTCTATGATGATGGTTTTGAGCAAAGTGGTTTCGATACGCGTGCGTTCAATGAAATGATTGCCGTAGTGGGAAATTCTACTTGGGAAGTAATGAACGCTCGCAAAAAACTCATCGTGCAATGGGAAGCCGCCGGCGACGTAAAAGAAACCATGCAGGGAAGAGGGGGTAAAAGAGAAGTCACCGTGCCGGGGCGATTGGAGACAACAACTGCCCAGTTTGAGATGATGGCCGAATATGCAAAAAAACCGGCCCAGCAACTCAGAAAAGACGGGGACCCCGAAACGGCCTTCAAAAACGCGGCTCAGATTATTGAACGTACGTATAATGCGCCATTTTTGGCCCATAACTGCATGGAGCCGATGAATTTCTTCGCCCACGTGCAAGAAGATAAAGCCTTGGTGGCAGGGCCATTGCAAGCTCCGGGTTGGATGGAACCAACCCTCTCAAAGCTTTTAAATTTGCCGGCTGATAAGATTGAAATTCAAATGACTCGTATGGGTGGCGGTTTTGGTCGCAGGGCATACGGGTCGTACGTATATGAAGCGGCTCGTATCTCGCAGAAACTCAAAGCACCTGTCAAATTGATTTATACGCGTGAAGACGATATGACTTACGGTATTTATCGCCCAATGTACACCGCTACCTATCGGGCGGCGCTTGATGCCAACAAAAATTTAATTGGATTTCATGTCATCGGTGGCGGTATTCCCGAAAATCCCGTTCACGCCAACCGTTTCCCTGCGGGTGCGGTGGATAATTATCTGGCTGAAGGGTGGGAGATACCCTCCAACATTACGATTGGGGCCTTCAGAGCGCCGCGTTCCAATTTCAACGCTGCTGCCGAGCAATCGTTTTTGGATGAAGTAGCCGAAGCCATGGGCAAAGACCCCATCCAACTTCGCCTCGATTTGTTGAAACGAGCCAAAGAAAACCCGGTGGGTAAAAACAATGATTATGATGCCGGCCGATACATCGGGGTATTGGAACTGCTCAAAGAAAAATCGGGTTGGGGAAAACCCGAAAATGCGGGCAAAAAACGGGGAGTAGCGGCGTATTTCTGTCATGCTTCGTATGCCGGTCACGTCGTGGATATGGTCATGAAAGACGGGCAGCCGTATGTCGAAGCAGTAACTTCGGCCATTGATTGTGGGGTCGTGGTCAACCCCGATGCCGCCCGAAATATGGTACAGGGAGCTGTCGTAGATGGTATCGGACAGTCGTTCTATGGGGCATTGACGCACAAAGACGGTGCGGCAGAACAGAATAATTTCCATAATTACCGCATGATTCGTCACAACGAAGCTCCCAAGAAAATAGACGTACATTTTGTAGAAAGTGATATCGACCCGACGGGTTTGGGGGAGCCGCCGTTCCCGCCGGTATTTGGGGCAGTGGCCAATGCTTTGTTTAAAACGACCGGCAAACGCTACTACAATCAGCCCTTTAAAGCAGAAATAGGTAAGCCGAAGTCGTAGTGGTAAAAGCGCTTTAAAACAAAGGATGCCACGAATGCGCTACTCGTGTGTGTATTCGTGGCTTTTCCATTTCTCAAAACATAGTTAGGTATTTCAGAATCTCTTAATCCTCAAAGAAATTAGTAAAACCTTTGGTAATGAGTCCCTTTTTAAGTTTTTGGTCACCTGTCCAAATCGGAGCATTTAATTCGATGGATAAAGCCACAAAAACAGCATCTTTGAGGTCAATATCTTTACATAAGTCATAAGCGGCTTGGCGAGAAGTAAGAGAAAGGTCTTTTTCATTGTAAAATGAAACCTGGAGAAGTAGATGGTAAATAATTTCAAGTACCTCAATTTCATTTTTCTTAGTCAATGAAATGATTTTTTCTTTGTATTTAAACAATTCAATCATTACAAAATGTGGTACAACAAAATCGTATTCACAGGAAATAGCGTTTGGGCAGTTTTCCCATTTTGAGAAAGTGATGCTGAAAAGAGTTTATTTGTATCGGCAACGATTCTCATTGCTGAATATCTTTAAGGAACCAATCTTTATTTTCCTGCCACCATTTTTCTTGAATTGATTCAGATAGTGCATCTGCTTGTTTTTCAGTCATGGCATTGTTTTTTGTAAGCGCATTAAACCTGATCAAATACATGAGTTTTTGTACTAATTTGTTGGAAATTAGTTCTTTGGGGACTTCTAAGGTGAAATTGTCCTGTTGGCTTACTGAAGTTGCCATTTGAGTATTGTTTAAATACAAATTAAAACAAATTTACTAAAATACGACAAAAGAGCCTAAAAAATGAAGAATATAAATAGACGTTCTTTCCTGAAAACCTCAGCCCTTTCCGGGGGTGGAATGTTGCTGAGCATAGGTTGGCATTCCGGTTTTACATCTGTCGGTACTCCTGAATTTGCCAATTCCCCGTTTGATTTCAACGAACTCAACGGGTTTGTCAAAATCACAGCCGACAATGTCATCAAAATCATGTCGCCAAACCCCGAAGGCGGGCAAGGTGTAAAGACGTCGATGCCGATGATCGTAGCAGAGGAGTTGGACGTTGATTTTTCGAAAATCATAATCGAGCAAGCCGACTTAGATACCAAGCACTTTACCCGACAGTTTATC
Source organism: Spirosomataceae bacterium (assembly GCA_046329125.1). Taxonomy (GTDB): domain Bacteria; phylum Bacteroidota; class Bacteroidia; order Cytophagales; family Spirosomataceae; genus Runella. The sequence continues at coordinate 66,531 of JAXLVD010000010.1, forward strand.
GGCGGGAGCCAGGCGATACATCAAGGTTGGCTGCCACTCCGCAAAGCGGGAGCCACCGCCCGTCAAATGCTCAGAGTAGCCGCTGCCAAAATATGGAGCGTACCCGTAGAGGAAATCAGCACGGAATTGGGCGTTTTGTACCATAAAAACTCCGGTAAATCGGCTAAATACGGCGAAATGGCTACGGCAGCCGCCCAACTCCCGGTACCGAAAGACGTAAAGTTAAAACTTACCGCCGACTTCAAAATCATCGGCACAACCCAACGCAATGTAGATCTGGAAAAAATTGTTTCGGGAAAACCGCTCTTTGGCATCGATACCCAAAAAGAAGGAATGCTGATTGCGATGATTGTCCATCCGCCCGCCTTTGGCCTGAAATTCAAATCGCTTGATGCGGCGGCTGTCCGAAAAATGAAGGGTATCCGGGATGTTTTTCCGGTCAAAATATTCAATGAAGACTACGAAAAAACCTTTTTTGATACAACCACTTTCAACGAAGTAGTGGCAGTGGTCGGGAACTCTACTTGGGAGGTGATGCAGGCTAAAAAAGCCCTGAAAGTCGAATGGGAACTTTTCGAAAGTTTTACCCAAACCCGAAATATGTTGGGTAGAAAACTGACCGAAAAAGTTCCGGCAGGTTTGGAAAGCTCGGTCGAGCATTTTTCTGAAATGGAAAAACGAATGAGCCAACCGGCAAACGTTCGACGTAAAGACGGCGACCCCGAAACGGCGTTCAAAAATGCCGCAAAAGTAATCGAGCGCACTTTTACCGGCCCCTTTTTAGCCCATAATTGCATGGAGCCGATGAATTTTTTCGCTCACGTAACCGATGAAAAAGCCGAACTCGCAGGCCCCATTCAAAAACCCGAAATGACAGAACAGGCTCTTTCAGCCCGTTTAGGAATGCCTTTGGAGAAAATTGACATCAAAATGACCCGTTTGGGCGGTGGTTTCGGCCGTCGGTCGTATGCGCATTGGTTGCTCGAAGCGGCGCTGATTTCTCAAAAAGTGAAAGCACCCGTAAAGTTGCTTTACACCCGCGAGGATGATATGACCTCGGGTATTTATCGCTCCGCTTATTCGGCGGTGTATCGTGCGGCGTTGAATGCCGACAATCAATTGATTGGCTTTCACGTAAAAGCCGGCGGTGTGCCAGAGTCACCGTTGTATGCCAATCGGTTTCCGGCGGGAGCCGTGGAGCATTATTTGGCCGAAGATTGGACAATAGATACCAACCTAACCGTTGGCTCATTCAGAGCGCCCCGCTCTAATTTTATGGCGGCGGCCGAGCAGTCTTTTTTGGATGAAGTAGCCGAAGCCGCCGGCAAAGACCCGATTGCCTTTCGATTGGAATTGCTGCAACGGGCCAAAGCAAACCCGGTAGGCAAAAACAACGAATACGAGCCCGAGCGCTTGGCCGGTGTGTTGGAATTGGTTCGAGAAAAGTCGGGATATGAACAGATAAAGAAGTCCAAAAACTTGGGAGTGTCGGCGTATTTTTGCCATGATTCTTACGCCGCCCATGTGCTTGATCTGGAAATGAAAGCCGGCGAGCCGGTCGTTAAAAAAGTGTGGTGTGCCATTGACTGCGGCATTGTTGTCAACCCCGACGCGGCAAAAAATATGGCAGAAGGCGGCATTGTAGATGGAATCGGTACGGCATTGTACGGAAAGATTACGTTCTCGAAAGGGGTGCCGGATGCCAACAATTTTCACACCTACCGCATGATACGTCACCACGAAGCTCCTAAAGAAATACAGGTAGATTTTGTGCAAAATACCCTTGACCCCTCAGGCATGGGGGAGCCGGCCTATCCGCCTGTGTTCGGTGCGTTGGCTAATGCGCTTTACAAAGCCACGGGAAAGCGATTCTATCAGCAGCCGTTTATGGATTCGTTGCAAAAATCATAGCGCTACGTAATTAGTTTCATTATACTGAAAGGTTTTGTATTTTTGTAAAAACCATTTCAGTATAATGAAAATTTATAAGCGAGTCATCAAATAAAGCCTTTTATCGGCAAGCCCTTTATCAAAGTATTGGTAGGTCAAAGGCGAGTGGGCAAGAGTGTTTTATTGCAAATTATAGCTGACGAATTGGAGGCAGAAGGCGTACAGATCATTTATATTGACAAAGAAAGCTATGAGTTTGACAGTATCACCGATTACAAAACCCTTAATGATTTTATCAACACTACTGCGACTGCTTCTAAAGTGGCTGTTTTTATTGATGAGGTACAGGAAATTGCCGAGTTTGAAAAGTCACTGCGAAATTTTTATAAAAAAACCGGTTTTGACATTTACATTACAGGGAGCAATGCTAATTTACTCTCGGGCGAATTAGCAACGCTATTGAGCGGACGTTTTATCGAAATAGAGGTATTTCCCTTGGATTATCGGGAGTTTTTAGTAATGAATGAACTAACCGATACCGAAACAAATTGCCTTAAATTTCTGCAATTTGGCGGAATGCCCGGACTTTCGCTACTGCCGGATGAGCCCCGGGTAAAACGGGAATACCTGCTGAATATTTATAATTCAATCCTCTATCGAGATATTATCAAGCGAAATCAGATACGAAATATCGCATTTTTAGAGAATTTGGTAAACTACATTGCCGACAATGCGGGCAGTCAGCTTTCGGCAAAAAAAATAAGTGATTATCTGAAATCACAAAGAATTCAACTATCCATCAATACCGTTATTGACTACCTTACTTTTTTGACAAACGCTTTTATTGTCAGAAAAGTAAAACGGCAAGACCTCAAGGGTAAAAAAATCTTTGAGGTGGGCGAAAAGTATTATTTTGAAGATTTGGGTATTAGAAACAATATAGTTGGGTTTTCGCCGAATGACATTCAAAAAGTGTACGAAAATGTAGTGTTCAATCACCTGAAATCGAATGGTTATGCCATTACAACCGGCGCATTTAATGACAAAGAGATAGATTTTATTGCGACGAAAGACGGTGAAACTTCGTATTTTCAAGTAGCCTATCTTCTAATCGAACCTACCACGATTGAAAGAGAATTTGGAAATCTCCTGTTGCTCAATGACAATTACCCTAAATACGTCATCAGTCAGACGGTCTTACCTGCACAAAATACGTACAAAGGTATTCAGCCTCTTTCATTACGTCAGTTTTTATTTGATTTTCAATGATTTGTTTTAAATGGGGTCAACCTATCCATTGATTCATTTTTGCTACACATCAAAATCTATGACTGAACAAACCGAGAATGGCAAAACTCGCGGTTTGTTTATGATTCGGTTACAATTTACACACTTCTTTGTCACTAACGCAAAGGTTATAAAAGGGCATACATCAGCTTTTACGTTTGATAAATAATAAACCCAAAGAATTAACAACATAACGAGAATGAATAGAAGAGAAGTCATTAAAAATGTTGCTTTGATGCTGGGCGGGACGTTTTCCGCTCCAACTCTCATGGCAATGAATCATTGGGAACAGGCGACCGGTCCGGATGCCCAAGGCGCGGCTTTCAGCTTATCTGATACCCACCGAAAAATAGTGGCGGAAGTAGCCGAAATGATCATCCCCCGAACCGATACCGTTGGTGCAAAAGATGCGGGAGTGCCTGCTTTCATCGAAATGATGCTGAAAGACTGTTATGCTCAACCCGAACACATGAGCTTTATTGAAGGGTTGACTTCTTTGGAGCAAGTAAAGTTTTTGGAGTTGAATGAAGCAGAGCGGAGAGGTGTACTTAAGTATTTGGAGCAACAAACCAAAGAAAGAATGAAAGACATGCCGAAAGTCACCCCTTTTTGGCGATTAATGAAAGAATTGACCCTGTTGGGTTATTTTACCTCAGAGGCAGGAATCAAAGCTTCCTTTGACTACGTACAGATTCCGGGAAAATTGGAAAATATCAAGCTCAAACCCGGACAGAAGGCGTATGCCTATTAGCCCCCGCCCCCAATGGGGAGTAATTATTTTTCACCTTACAATCAGCAAAAGCAATGTATTTAAATATAGATGCTCAAAAAGAAATGACCTACGATGCGATAGTCGTCGGCTCAGGCATGTCGGGCGGTTTTGCAGCCAAAGAACTGACCGAAAGAGGTTTGAAAGTATTGATGATCGAGCGCGGTCGGGAAATCAAACACATCGAAGGGTACGATACCGCCATGAAACAGCCTTGGGAAATCGAACACCGAGGCAAAACCACTAATATATCAGCCGAAGAACGTTGGGCCAACAGCCGGTTTTGGGGCTTGGGCAGCGAAGAAGTCGTGAACCACCTGACCAACGACAAAGAGAATCCGTACATTGAAAAACGCCCCTTCGATTGGATCCGTGCGTACCATACGGGAGGAAAATCCATGCATTGGGGACGACAATCGTACCGTTGGAACAAACAGGATTTTGAAGCAAATGCCAAAGAAGGAATCGGGATTGATTGGCCGATTCGATACGAAGATTTGGAGCCGTGGTATGCGCACGTAGAGAAATTTGTCGGAGTAAGCGGCCAAAAAGAAGGGTGGGATGTGCTGCCCGACGGCCATTTTTTGCCGCCTATGCCGATGTTTGCGCCCGAGGCTCACTTCAGAAAAATGATGGCGGATAAACTCAATCGTCCCGTTACTATCGGTCGAATTGCCAACCTCACCCAACCCCAAACGGTACATACCGATTTAGGAAGAGCCTCCTGCCAATACCGTAACAAATGCGCCCGGGGATGTCCCTACGGAGGCTATTACAGTTCCTTATCGGGAGCTATTCCGGCGGCCATGCGGACCAAACGCTTGTCTGTACTTCACGATTCGATCGTTTCGGAAATTATCTACGACGAGCAAAAGAACAGGGCGATTGGGGTGCGCGTCATCGACCAACATACGCTGGCCGTCACGGAGTTTTTTGCCAAAATCATTTTCTTAAATGCAGGTTCTATCAATACGGCAGCCTTGATGTTGAACTCAAAATCGAGCCGTTTTCAGAATGGTTTCGGAAACGACAGCGATCAAGTAGGGAGAAACCTCATGGACCACCAATTGGGTTCCGGGGCAATGGCTCAGATTGAAGGATTTGAAGAGGATTATGTGTACGGTCAACGCCCTAATGCCCTCTATATCCCTCGTTTCCGTAACTGGGGGAATGATAAGCAAACGGCTTATCTCAGAGGCTTCGGGTATCAGGGCGGAGCCAATCGCGAAGGGTGGGACAGCGGTGCCAATGCGGATGGTTTTGGGGCAGATTTTAAGAAAAAATTGACCCAGCCCGGACCTTGGTCTATCCGAATTGGCGGGTTTGGCGAAATACTGCCAAATCCGAACAACAGAATCTTCCTTGACGCTGAGAAAAAAGATAAGTGGGGTATCCCGATGATCGTGACAGATGCCGCCTTTGTCGAAAACGATTGGGCCATGCGTAAAGATATTATCGCTTCGGCGGTTGAGATGCTCGAAACCGCCGGTTTTAAAAATGTGACTCCTTATGACCGACCCACGCACATGGGCTTAGGGATCCATGATATGGGAACGGCGCGCATGGGGCGCGATCCTAAAACGTCGGTGCTGAATGCTTATAACCAAGTGCATGACTGCAAAAACGTATTTGTGACCGACGGGGCGGCCATGACCTCTTCTTCGTGTGTCAACCCGTCAATAACGTACATGGCTCTCACCGCCCGCGCGGCTGATTTTGCCGTGAAGTCGTTGAAAAAAAGAGAGCTGTAAATTCTGAGCCTCGAATGCATAAATAACCGGTCGTGCATTCGCGGCACGTATACGCTGATGCAATGATTTATTTGACTGTTTCGGCTACAAGCAGCACTGTACGTCGCCCCTTTTTTTCTTAGCCTGACGGCCATGGTGGATAACGCCTGCAAAGGCGAAAAGATTGAATCAAACTCAATTTTACTTTAACGATTGTAACGAATCAGTATGCCGAAGCGGCAAAAATAAAAATATGAGAAAACAACTTGCTTTTTTTGTTTTACTACTTCTTTTCAGTTTTCAAGCAGCTGTTGCTCAGGAGGTTCCGAAAGAGCTTGAAAATATCATTTCACCCGAAATCAACCCTGATCAGACGGTTACCTTTCGTTTTTTTGCTCCCAAAGCAGACTCTGTACAAATTACCTCCGATTTCCTGCCGCCGGTCAAAGTGATGAGTCGTTTTGGTTTAGTGGACGGGCCCGGGACGGCATATTTGGTCAAAGACAAAAACGGACTTTGGACCTTAACGTCCAAACCGCTCGAATCGGAGCTCTACAGTTATTCGTTTATTGTTGACGGCATAAAAACCACTGACCCCAACAGCCCCTATGCCTTGCGCAATTCAGCTTCGTTGACCAATGTATTTATTGTAGGCAACGGGCGAGGCGACCTCTACAAAACCAATGACGTACCGCACGGTTCGGTGACGCACGGTTGGTATCCTTCACCGGGGTTAAAAATGAACCGAAGACTAACTGTTTATACGCCCGCGGGTTATGAGCAGTCGAACGAAAAATATCCCGTATTGTATCTGCTGCACGGGGCAGGCGGGGATGAAGACTCTTGGTCTGCGCACGGCCGGGCCATTCAAATCTTAGATAACCTCATAGCACAGGGAAAAGCCAAGCCCATGATTGTGGTCATGCCCAACGGAAACGTAGTGCAGGACGGGGGCTACGGTTACGGACGCGACGGTTTCTACAAGCCGCAGTTTCTGTTGCCAAGATCCATGAACGGTGAGTATGAAGCCCATTTTCCGGATATCGTCAATTATGTGGAAAAAAGCTATCGGGTAAAGACCGATAAAGAAAATCGAGCCATTGCCGGGCTTTCGATGGGCGGTTTTCATACGATGCATATCAGCCGCTATTATCCCAATACGTTTGATTATGTAGGACTGTTTTCGGCGGCTCTGATGCCTCGCGAAGATGCTACCGGTAAGGTGTACAGTAATTTGGATGCTACGCTGAAAACGCAAAAAGAAAATGGTTTCAAACTCTATTACATCGCCATCGGAAAAGACGATTTTCTGTATCAGGCCAACGTTGATTTTCGAAAGAAACTGGAGGGGTTGGGCTTAAAATATGAATACCTGGAAACGGGTGAGGGGCATATTTGGAAACTTTGGAGAATATATCTCGCCGATTTCGCCCCCAAATTGTTTCGTTGACGTGATAGACACGCGGTAGATGGACTTTGACAAAGTTCTGAAACTTTGTCAAAGTCCATCCTGCAAACCCGGAGCGATTTGATGAAGAAACCGAGTTGTTTTTTCCAATACTGCTTCTTTAGCTTCTTTGTGAGGCGTATGTCCGATTGACGGAAGGATAAATTTCTGCGCTTCGGCAGCTACTTGGCTGATGATGCCATCCACTTGAGCCAAACTTCCGTACTCATCTTTCTCCCCTTGTATAACTAACACAGGGCAGAGGATATGGGCCAGGAAAGATTCTATATTCCAATGCCTAAATCCCTCACTCAGCCATGTATCGGCCCATGCCCTAACTACAGCCTCTGTTTTTTCGCCGTGGTATTTCATTAGTCTTTGTCGGAGATTCGTGTTTTGAAAGGCCTCAACAGCTTCATGAATGCCTTTCAGGGTGATATCTTCCACAAAAATATGGGCTCCTTCGGTAATGACTCCCTTGATCTTTTCGGGGTATTTGGCCGCGGCGATCAGAGCGATCGAACCGCCGTCGCTGTGTCCGAATAAAAATGCGGATGGAATGGAAAGCGCCTCCATCAGCCAATGTAATACATCGGCTTCAACTTCTAAATAATTACTGTTTCGGTCGGTATTGTCGAACGGACTTGACTTTCCGTAGCCTTGCCGGTCGTAAACGAGTACATTGCAGTGGGTAGCCCCGCCTAATTGCTCCGGGAAATCACGCCATAATTCAATACAGCCTAACGAATCGTGGAGGAAAATGAGAGTGGGTCTGTCTTCTGCGACAAGTATCCGACTTAGTTGTAAACTCACGCCGTTGAGGATGACGTTTTGGATCATAAATTTTGATTGTTTCTATCAAAGCCGCATGAGAGGTTTGGAAAAGAGAAAAAAGAATTGATTTGAAGCAAGCTTTATTTCCTGAACCTGTACAAATACGGGGCTTTGTTTTGAGCGCCGGTGAATTTCTTTTCGAGCCGTTCCAAGACCTCTAATTCCAGGATTTTTTTCTGAAAATTGTTCATGGCAAACGGACGGTCATAAACTGCTTCGTAGAGTTCCTGTACTTCTTTCATGGTGAAGGTTTCGGGCAGGAGATTGAAGCCAATCAGTTTTTGATCAAGGTTTTGACGGAGGGCAAGAAGTGCAAAATTCAGTATTTCATTGTGGTCGTGAATCATTTCCGGAATATCTTTTATACTCCTCCATTCAAGAAATTCATCAAATTCACCCACTTGAGGATTTACCTGATGAATATCTACCAGAGCATAAAAGCCAATACATATAAATCGGCCGGTCATCCATTCCGCATCGGCAACGGAGTATTTTTGGCTAAGCTCGTTCAGGAGTAAATTCCTGAATTTGCTGTCAATTATTCTGTTTTCGTCCCCAAAAACCCTGAATTGCTCTAAATAGATATTTTCAAGACTTGTTCGTTCTTTTAAAATTCGGCCGGCTGCACTATCAATCCCTTCCGTTTTCCTAATATAGCCGCCCGGTAAATTCCAAATACCTGTTCCCAGTTTTTTCTTCGCAATTAACACCTTCAACTCCTTCGCTTCATATCCGAAAATCACACAGTCAATGGAAAGGTGGGGGATGTATTTCTCGGTGCCGATTTTTTTCATTTATACCGCATTTTATGGGCAAAGATAAGGCTAAATGCCGAATCCCGGGATTGACAAAAAACTATTTTCTAAAAAATAGAAAATTTATTATCTATTTTTTAGAAAATAAAAAACAATCCTTTTACTTTTGACCTGTTGTTCAAACCTAAGTCAATTTTCATGAAAAATCACCTGTACTTATCCCGACTTCTCTGTTTCCTGTTTTTATTGGGTAAGGCTTACGGACAATCGGCAAAAGATTCACTTGCTATTGTTCGGCTATTAGAAAGAGAAGGAATCGCTTGGCGTAAAGGCGACGTCAAGGCTTTTACCGATTGTTGGGCAGCAAGACCTAACGGCAGAATTTTTAATTCGTCGGCTGATGGCACAAGCCGGGTAATTCCTTCTTCGTTTATGCTCAATCCACCGGCTAATCTGATGGGTGGAGGCGGTTTTTCGGTGCATTCCAATCATGCGATGAGCATAGGCAACAACACAGCTTGGGTAAGCCACGATGAGGTGTCGGTCGCAAAAGACGGCAAGGAAACGCTTTCTCGTGAGGTGCGTTTGTTAGAAAAAATTTCAGGTCAATGGAAGTTGGTAGGACAGTCGGCGCATTTTTATACCCCCGAAAAACCCAAAACCGATACTACCAGTTTTATTCATACGGTTGATATTACTTCCGGACATATTGAAACGGTATTCTCTATTAATAAGCATTTTGAAGCCCCTAATTGGCATCCTGATAATTATTTGATTATCAATAGTTATGGTAAAATTTATACGTTTGATTTGTCCTCGAAAAGAATGAAAGAACTAAACACGGGTTTTGCGACGGCTTGTAACAACGACCACGGTATCTCGCCTGACAAAAAATGGCTGGTGGTGAGCCATAATGACAAAGCCGACCCTTCTTCAAAGCGTTATAAATCAAAGATATATGTGTTGCCGATAGGCGGAGGTGAGCCGCGCCAAGTGACCTCGGAAGTCATGTCTTTCTGGCATGGCTGGACTCCCGACGGCAAAACCTTGGCCTATTGCGGAGAGCGTAACGGCAATTATGATATTTATACGATCAGTGTGAATGGAGGTGCCGAAAAAAGACTGACCGATACCGAAGGCTTGGACGATGGCCCTGACTATTCGCCCGACGGAAAATATATTTACTTCAACTCCTATCGGACGGGCCACATGCAGATCTGGCGAATGCAGGCAGATGGTTCTCATCCTGAGCAATTGACCTTTGACGAAAATTCCAATTGGTTTGCTCATCCTTCGCCTGATGGGAAATGGATTGCTTATATCGCCTATACATCGGACGAAAAACAGGCCCATTTGTTCGGTAAGCAAGTAAAACTCAGGTTGATGAATCTTGAAACTAAAGCAGTCAAAGATATTACTCCCGTCTTTTACGGAGGTCAGGGTACTATCAATGTCCCTTCCTGGAGTCCGGATAGTAGAAAAATCGCTTTTGTCAGTTATTCAGTTAAATAAGCATTACCTCCTAAATCACATTACTTTTATGCAAAACGATACGGCAAGATCCAGAAGAAAATTTTTACAGCAAATAGGCGCTACAAGTTTGATTACAGCGGCCTCCCCGTTTGCCTCTTTAGCGGCTCAGGAAAAAGCCGAAGAGCGAATTTTGAGTTATGAAAAGAAAATTGGACCCAATGACAAAGTCCGAATAGGAGTGATTGGCTACGGGGTACAGGGACATTTTGACCTGAACACGGCTCTTAAAGTACCGGGGGTGGAATTGGCAGGAATCTGTGATTTATATACCGGCCGCATTGAAAACGCAAAGGAACAATACGGTAACGAACTGTACACTACCCGAAACTACAAAGAGCTTTTAGAGCGAAAAGACATTGATGCGGTATTAATCTGTACGACTGACGTGTGGCACTCTCGTATCACGTTGGATGCGTTGGCCAAAGGCAAGCATGTTTACTGCGAAAAACCGATGGTTTATAAAATCAGCGAAGGAGCTCCGGTAGTGGCTGCTGCCAAAAAATCAGGAAAGGTGTTGCAGGTAGGCAGTCAGCGGGTGAGCAGTCTGGGCTATGCCAAAGCCAAAGAACTGTTGGCTGCCGGCGAAATTGGAAAACTCAATATGGTCAATGCCGTCTATGACCGACAAAGCTCAATCGGGGCCTGGGAATATACCATTCCCAAAGACGCCGACGCCAACACCACCGACTGGGAAAAATTTATTGCCATCACGGGCCAAAAAATGCCCTACGACTCTAAAAAGTTTTTCTGGTGGCGGGCTTTCAAAGAAGTAGGTACGGGCGTAGCCGGCGACTTATTTATCCACTTATTGAGCGGTACTCATTTTATGACCAATTCCAAAGGACCGGAAAGCATTTACAGTACCGGCCAATTCAGCTATTGGAATGACGGGCGCAATTTGCCCGATGTCATGTCGGGAGTGATGCAATACCCGGACACTCCCGAGCACCCTGCTTTTCAGTTGACTCTGCAGGTAAACTTTGTCAGCGGTACGGGCGGACAGGAAATCATCCAAATAGTTGGCTCAGAAGGAGTGATACAGGTACAGGGCAATAATATAACGGTCAAACACAGTCTGATGCCCGAAGCGCCCGGTTTTGGAGGCTATGATTCGTTGTTTACTTTTTCAAAAAGTATGCAGGCCGAAATGCAGAAAGAATACGATGCCAAGTGGACGCCCGAACAACGGAAAAGAAAAACCAAAGAAGACATTGTATTTAAAGTTCCTCAAGGGTATAGCGATCATTTAGACCACTTTACCAATTTCTTTGATGCCATTCGCACCGGAAAACCCGTGGTCGAAGATGCAGAATTTGGCTTCCGTGCGGCAGCCCCTGCGTTAGCTTGTAATGAGAGTTATCTCTCCAAGAAAATCGTGAAGTGGGACCCGGTTGCCATGAAATTGAAATAACATTCTTCAGTAAAGCTTAAAGTATAAAATCTTCTGAAAAAAGCTGCCCGATACCCGGCAGCTTTTTTTATGAATTACGGATATATCATCTTCCGTTTATTTCAGCAAACCGGGCTTTTCGACTTGATAAAGGCGCTGTTTGAACGTTTTGTGAAAATCATTTATCTTTGAGTCGATGAAATTGATTCTTTCTGCATATCACCTCCCTGCCGGAATCATTGTTGCTTAGTTGCAGGCCGTTTTTGCCCTGCAACACACTGCCTTATTCCAATCAATTGTCTAAAAAGATGATTGCCTGATTTTCATTGTGTCCGGGCAATCCCATTTTATTTTTCATTCCAATGAATTTACTAAGCAGTTACGGACGGGATCATTTCCCGAAAGAGCATTTCAATATTCATCTCAACTCGGAACTTTCGGTCGGGAGAGTGATCTCGATCAAAGGTTTCAAATATCTATTAATCAGCGAACAGGGAGAACAGGAGGCTGAACTCTCCGGCAAATTCCTCTACGGTACCGAACCCGAAGATTTGCCCAAAGTAGGCGATTGGGTTTTGTTTAAAAGTTTTGACTCGGGCGGTTACCTGATAGAGGTACTGCCGCGCCGGAATGAACTGTCCCGAAAAATGCCGGGAAAACAAACAACGAGACAGGTTTTAGCGGCCAATATTGATTTTGCGTTGGTCATTCAGGGCTTAGACAATGACTTTAATCTCATGCGTCTTGACCGCTATTTGGTTCAATTAGCGGCTTGCGGGATCAAACCCATTGTCGTCTTAAATAAAGCTGACTTGGTGGCTGACCCGGAGGAGTATAAAAACGATGCGGTGCGACTGAAACACGATTGCCCCGTCTATGTGTGCAGCACCCGGACGGGAATGGGAGTGGAAGAGTTGAAAACCGGTGTACTGCAACAAGGTTATACTTATATTTTGATCGGTTCTTCGGGGGTAGGCAAGAGTTCTTTACTCAATGTGTTGTCGGATACTGATTTCCAAAAAACAGGAAATACGAGCGATGCCACCGGCAAGGGGAAACATACGACTACTTCGCGCGAACTTTTTCGGTTGCCCAACGGAAGTCTGATGATAGACACGCCCGGGATGCGCGAGTTTGGCTTAACGGCCGAAGAAGGAAAAAATACCGAGGTGCTGTTTCCGGCCTTACAGGAGTTTGCAGCCACTTGCCGGTTCAGCGATTGCCAACATATTGACGAGGTCGGGTGCGGGGTTTTGGAGGCGTTGGAATCAGGCGACCTGGAGCCGCATCTTTACGAAAGCTACGTCAAGTTAAGTAAAGAACAAAGGCGTTTTGAAATCAAAGCGGAAGATAAAAAACGACTCGGAAAGCAATTCGCTAAGATGACCAAAGAAGCAAACGCTTATCGAAAAAAATACAAATATTGACCTCAAGTTCCTGTGAGGTTTTGTACGGTGACAGACCTCACAGGAATACTCAATCCCCGATAACCTGACAATGTTGGAGATAATGATTGTAGTATAACCTATTGGTTTCTATCATGGCCGGATAAATCTTATTGGTACAGATACCCACCAAAATAAAAAGCACTCCTTGTTTCGAAGGAGTGCTTTGCGTTATTGTTTTGTGATCTTTAAATCCTTAAAATAACCTTCGGTCCAATTGCCGACCCAAAGCCCGATACTGCCCCTGTTATTTTCTCCCAATTTCAAATCATTCACCATCAGGGAGGGGTATTTGGCATTATTTAAAAACAATCTTGCCTTTGACCCTTCTACTTCTATCCGCATCGTAATCCATTCGTTCAGTCCCATGTCAGCATACGATTCGTATTTTTCAGGCTCGGTTTTTCGTAATTTATCAAAACGATAATCCGGAAAAGAAAAATATTGAATGCTGTGATTTCGGCGAATTTGGTCATCGGTTCTTCCATTGGTCGGGCGAAGGTAAATGCTTTCAAATTTTTCGTTTTTATCGCCGATTCTGAAAGCCAACCCGATAAAGCCTCTTGAAGAAGCAGGGGCATTTTTCTGTAAACGGCTTAACACTTTTACCTCAATCGTTCCATTTTGGAAGTCGGAGTCTTTGATTTTAACAATGGTAGCTTCGTCCGTTCCTTTGATGGTGGTGTCGGCGTCCACTTTTACAACCTCTGTTCCCTCCATTTTTACAAAAGATAAATGAACCTGATTGGCCTCCGTATTTGCTTTGCTCATTTTTATATTTTGAGCAAAAAGGCCCGTACTCATTAAGCCCGCAAGGAATAGCATCGTGTATTTTTGCATGATTTCAGGATTTAACTCTTTCAGAACCGGTTTTACCGGCGACGCCTTCCGAACGACGGCGTCGCTCGCTGTGGTTTACGAAAATCTGTTGACTAAATTAAGCGACTGTCGAAGATGTGCTTTGCTGTGGCTAATCACAAAATGATCGAGAAATGAACCTAATTTCATTGCCCCGAATTTCGGTAATTTATGCTGAATGGTTTTAGCCAAATCGGCGTCGGTAAGGCTTTCCAAAAATGTAAGACAGTTGTCTATACCGGTATTCAATTGTTCTTTGAGTTGCGTTGCCGAATCACCGCTGTGTTCTGCTATTTTGGCAAGTCTTCCGGCGTTGGTTTTATGCCGCCCCACTTTTTCTTCCGGATTGTTCAACGCACTCTCGCTTTCGTGTTGGAAGAAATCAATAGCGTCCGTAATATGGGCGATGGCTTCTGCGATGGTCCAACTGTCGGTGTAAGGTCTTGCGTGTAATATCTCGTCAGTTATTGTATCCAACAGTGCGTTGTATTCCATTTTATCCTCTCGAAGCGACGCTTTCATGGCCTCTATATTCAGATAGGGCTCTTTGGATTTAGACAGTAACTTAAAGCTGTTTCTGAGAACACCTACGTTCGTTATTTCTACCTCCACCGTATCGCCGTGCTGAATCCAAACGGGCGGTTTTCGAGCCGCTCCGACCCCGCCCGGTGTTCCGGTAAGCACCACATCTCCGGGCTCTAAAGTCATGTATTCAGAGATTTGCGAAACCAACGTTGAAACATCAAACACCATGTCTGCCAACGGGGTTTGTTGCATGATTTTTCCGTTGAGTCGGAGGGTCATGGATTCGTGGTTAACATCCCTCAATTCATCAGAGGTGACCATGACCGGGCCCATGGGCCCGGATTTGTCAAATGATTTACCCTGTAAAAACTGTAACGTTCGGCGTTGATAATCTCTCACGCTGAGGTCATTGGCTACGGTATAACCTGCTACATAGTCAAGGGCCTTTTCTTTCGGTACATTTTTAGCCTGTTTTCCCACGACAAATGCCAATTCGGCCTCATAGTCAAACTCCACAGAAACTTCCGGAATGGGAATGACTTCTTTATGACCGGCAAGCACATTGCTGTATTTGGCAAATATCATGGCATACTTGGGGATTTCCCGATTCATTTCCAAAATATGCGTTCTGAAGTTATGTCCGACACAGATGATTTTTTGAGGATTGGCAACGGCCGGTAAAAATTCAATGCGATCGTCAATCATGTTGAATGCCTTGTTTTCAGCGGCAAGTTTATCCACATCGGCATTGTCAATCATTGCCTGCAAGGAGGCTTTGGTTTCAGGAGTTGCGTGAATCCATTCAAGGGTATTTTGAAGGATGGGGCCTCCCAAACGGTGGGTGTCTATGAGGTAGTCGCCTTTCAATACCCCCAACGTGCTTTTGCCTTCAATTTTGATATTTGCTAATTTCATTGTTGAATTGTTATTGCTTAATCTTAAAAATCGTTACTCATCATTTTATTTACTTCCGCTAAAAACGGATTTTATTTTCTGATACCCGTCGTTTTCCGAGTAAGCCTCCTCCCGGTATTTGTCCAGCAATTCCATCGTAGGTCGGTCGTTGATGCTGAATAAAACCGCTCGCTCTTCGGACGTATTGACGTGTTCGTGCCATTTCCAATGAGGTATGACAAAAAGGTCACCCTGTTTCCAGTCAAACCGAACTCCGTCAATCACTGAATAACCCGCACCCTCAAATACAAAATAGACCGTACTGCACACTTCCCTGTGGGCTTGCGTGTGTATATGGGGGCGCAGCATTTGAATCCAACAACTAAAGGTTTTCATGACAGGATTTCCCGTCAATGGATTGATGTATTCCAGGGCAATATCATCAAAAGGACTTGAAGCCCCGCTTTTTGCCAAATCCAATAATGCCTGCTCAGTTTTAGCCCACTTAAAGGTGCTGATTGGCGGATAAACAGGCTTTTCACGCTCCCAGGCGGGCTTCATGGTGCCTGAGCCGTATTTCAAAAGGCTAAAGTTTCTGATGGTGTTGACTTCCTGCACATCAGCTTTGTTATGCTCAAAAAAATTGGCATTTAGGTAGCGTGTCAAAGGAATATCTAATCCATCAATCCAGATGGCTCTTTCGTCGGAGTCGCTGCCGTGGTCGTGCCATAATAAAGGCGGATTCAGTACCAAATCGCCTTTTTCCAAATAAACTCGGTCGCCTTCTACGGTGCTATAACTGCCGGCACCGTCCACAATAAATCGAATGGCCTGCGGTGTATGCCGATGGGCAGGGGCCACTTCTTTGCCATTGAGCCATTGTACGGCCATCCATAACGTTTCGGTAGCAAAGGGCATCCCGCCCAATCCCGGATTGGCCAACGCTATTGCCCGTCGGTCACCTCCTCTGTCAAGGGTAATGAGCTCGCCGGCTTCTTCCGCCAATGGATAGATTTCGTCCCATTTCCAAAGATACGGAATGGATTTGGGTTGGGGAGTATGTGGCATAATGTCGCCTTCGAGGGTCCAAAGCGGGTGCAGGTTTGCCTTATTGAAGTTTTGCAATAAGTCCTCTATTCGATTTTCTTTTGTCATGTTTAATTTTCTTTTTTATAATCAACAAAAAACACAGCCACCGCCGCAATAGCCGCTGCCAAGGCAAAAGCATAGAAATTTTGCTCGAAAGGCAGTTTCCAACTTACAAGAACTCCACCCAAAATAGGTCCGACAATTGCCCCGATACGCCCAATCCCCAATGCCCAGCCAAAACCCGCAGGTCGCAATAGGGTAGGATAATACTGCGCTACTAAAGTATTCATCACGATTTGATTGCCGGAGGTAGTAGCCCCTGCCAAAAACATAAGCAGGTATAACAGGAAAGAAGAAGTGTACCCTAAGGAGGCGATGACAACAGCGGCAATCACAAAAAATACAACCACCGTTTTTCGGGCATCGAATGTATCGGCTAATCGCCCGCCCAAAATGGCTCCCGCCACGGCACCCGAATGATAGACCAATAAAAAAGTAAGGCTTAAACTCAGATTATCTTTGTACTCGGGTTTGGTCATGATGAGTTTGGCAAGCCACGAACTTACCCCGTAAATCACCAGCAAACAGCAGAAAAAGGCAACCCAAAATAGGAGCGTACTTACCAAACGCTTGTTTTTGAACAAATCGGTAAGACTCGTGCTGTTGGCTACGGTTTGAGAAATTTCTAAAACGGTGTCGCTCTCGGGGGAATAATGCGGGTCTAAGTTCGATAGGATGATATTTGCTTTGTTTGTTTGACCGGTTTTTACTAAAAAATTGAGCGATTCGGGTAATGCCTTGAAAATGAGGGGTAATAAAAGCAGCGGTATGATTCCGACATAAAAAACCGCCTGCCAGCCGAAATGGGGAATGAGATACATACCTGCCAACACCGAAAGTATTCCACCCACAGCATAGCCGCTGAACATGACGGTTACGAGGGTGTTGCGGATATTTTTAGGGGCATATTCTGCCATTAAAGCTACTGTATTGGGCATAACGCCGCCAATCCCCACGCCTGCTGTAAACCTGAATATGGCAAACAGGGTAGGTGATGGCGCAAATCCGCACAGAAACGTAAAACTGCTGAATAATAGAATACAGATAATGATGGCTTTTTTTAAGCCTATTCGGTTGCCGATAGTGCCAAAGAAAAATGCTCCAAGCATCATACCAAACAAGGCGTACGAGGCCAGACTGCCCGCTTCTACGGGGGTTAAATTCCAAGTTTTCATCAGCACGGGCAAAACCGTGCCGTAAATACCCAAATCATAGCCATCGAAAATGATGATAAAGGCCGTCCAAAACAATACTTTTTTGTGAAAAGCATTAAAGGGAGTATTGTCTAAAAAAGGTTGAATGTTTACTTTGTTCATTCCGGAATGGGCTTAGCTTTCTCAACCCTCAATACCCCATTGACAGACAATTTTGGTTTTTATCGTCCATTCTGTAAGCTGCACGATACAGCCATCATACCAAGTAGGGCAGTTGGTAGTTTTTGAATATTATGTATAATGATGCAAAGAAATGGACTTTAGGAAGAAAGAATTCAGGACTTTTCTTTTGGTTTCAGGACAAATCAAACATTAAAGCAAGAAGGGTGAATGTTAGGCTTTGATACCGTGTTTTTTACGAAATTCTTTGGGCGTTAACCCCGTTTTTTTCTTAAACAGTCTTGCAAAATAGGCAGCGTCATCGCAGTTGAGCCGGTAGGCGATTTCAGTAATGGATTTCTCAAAAACGGTTAGTTCTTTTTGGGCTTCCAGAATAAAATAATTCAGGATAATATTTTTGGGCGATTCTTGGGTGATCCGGTGGGTAATGCGATTGAGATGACCTTCCGAAATCCCTAAATCAGCGGCATAGGATTTTACAGTTTTTTTGAACGTGTGGTCGGATTTAATAAGGTTTATAAATCGCCGAAAATAGATTTTTTCGGTGTTGTCCGCGTCCGAAAAATGTAAGAAGTGTTTGTTCTTTTTTGAAATACGGTGAAGGGATACGATCAAAATATTGACCAAATTTTGCAGCATCATGGATTTGCCCGGAAGGTTTTGGTTAAATTCGGCTACAATTTTTTTCATCACCAAAAAGACTTCTTCCGTTTCTTCGCCTTCTATCAGATGCTCAATATGAACCGTATCTAATTCCATGACAATGTCGGCCTCTTTTTTAAGAATGTTTTCTAAAAACAGGTCAGCTAAATTAATGATCCAACCCCGACAATCATCGGAGTTGGTGAGTCCATGGACAATGTTTTTCGGAATTGTAAAAAAGGCCGGTGCCGTAATTTCAATTGTATGTTCTTCGTAATCAAGGCGAGTGGTGCCTTCTTCAATGAAAAAACCCTGAAAAAAATTATGCGCATGAGGTCTTACTTCCTTCACAAACCGACTGTCTACAAAAGGAAATTCGGTCACCTGAATCAGGCCGCCTTCAAAATCAATAGAGTGTTTTTGATAATTTCCTTTGAAATAAACCTTAGTTGGCATTGGGTTGATAGGTTAATCTTTCAAGAACGGCTTACTGCTCGCCCAAACCGCTGCAAAATTCTCCAAAAAAACGACATGGCCCGTATTCGGAATAATGCTTAATTGCGCATTCGGAATCATGTGATAGGCATGGATTACCGTAGAAAGCGGCGCATTTCTATCCAATTCACCCGCCATGACCAATACCGGACATCGGATTGCTCCAAACAATTCTTTGCTTGCTGTCATAGTATTGTAAAAGGTTTCCATCCCTGTCCAAAACTCTTCCAAGCGCTCCGGTTGAGGCATCAGGGCTTTTTGCTGTGTCCAATAAGCGGGGTCGAGAGCAAGAAGTTCTTTTGGATTAAAAACCACTTTCCGCAGTCCGGGGATTTGTTCGCCCGCTCCGATAGCTATCATTTTTTTGATTTGTGCGGGATACATACCGGCTACTTTATAGCCCGTATATGCCCCGTCGCTGAATCCTAAAAGGATAGCTTTTTCTTTGGTTACTGCATGGATTACCGCTATCACATCGTTCGCTTTTTTTTCGTAGGTAATCGGTAAGGAGCCAATGTCGGATTTACCATGGCCGCGAGTGGAGATAGCTATCACCTGATAATTTTTCTTCAAGCTGTCAATAAAATCGGCCATTTCGATCGTAGAACCCAATATTCCCCCGTGCAACAGCACAATGGGCTGTCCTTTGCCATAGATCTCATAATAGATTTTGGCATCGCCTGCCTGTACATAATGCCCTGCCTCAGCATTCGCACCATAGGGGATTTTATTAACGAGATTGGCCGGCTGAAAAGCCCGTTTCAACGGGAGTTGCGCCTTAGCCGTAAAACCGACAAACAGAAAAAATAAAGCTAAACAGCGTGCAGCGTTCATACAACTTTCGGTTAATTGAAAAATAGTCATTCGGGGAAACATTAAATCCGGTTTGAGTATCTTCTTTCACCCGGAACATCCGGCAGTACAGGGAAAGGCTTTTCATCATTTGTAAATTATTAAAACCATTGACAAAGTTTTGAGACTTTGCCAATGGTTGAATTTTTGGCACAAATTTTCATTTGTCGGTTTGACACCTGCCAAATGCAGGTAAATAATCAGATTTTTGCCTGTGCCTCGGCTACTGTTACCGGTTTGCCCAATGCCCCAAATTCATGCAGGTCGCCAAAAACTTCGATGCGACCGGATTGATCAAGTCCGCCAACGCGTACCGGCGCAAAGCCGGTATCGCGAATCAGTTGTTCTATGTCGGCATTGATGTCGGTATCGTCGGTGGCATAAAATAAGACGGCCGGTTCCGGTTGTTGATTGGCGGTATGTTCCAGAGAGGCTACCCCTAAGGTACCCAAAGCCTTGGCCAATTTTGCTCCTTTGGGCAGTAAAGAAGCATGGATTTGCCCGGCAGATTCATTTTTGCCGATGATTTTGTCAAAACCGCCTTTTTCATTGGGAGCTATCGGATTAGAAGGGTCAACGATGATTTTGCCCGAAAACAACGCTTCGTGTTGATAAAAGATCTCTTTAATCGCACTGAACCAAACCGCCAAGACAATCATATCGGCCTCTCGGATAGCCTCCCCGATAGTTGCTGCCGGTTGTGCAGCATCGCCTAATTGCGCCGCAAGTGCCGCTGCTTGCTCCGGTTTTCTGTCGGCTACAATGACCGAACGATTGTTTTTAACTAAATTCCGAGCCACGGCCTGACCGATGTTGCCCAGCCCGATGATGGCTATTGTTGAAGCATGTGTAGTTTGCATTGTCGCAGTTGTTTTATGATTGAATGACCATGCAAAAGTACCGGAAGGGAGTTGTTTACACCCTTAATCTATCTTAGGAAATACCCTTAAGGTAGGTTAAGGGGAAAGCACCTTTTTCAAAGTTTTCGGCTTAGATTTTTTCGGATTTTACTTAAAAATTCGGGGGTAATGCCCAGATATGAAGCAATTTGGGTGTTGGGCAGGCGATTGGCAAGGTGCGGATATTGCTCAAGAAAGCTCAGATAGCGTTGTTCGGCGGTTGAACTGAAGGTCTGCAGCACCCGATTTTGCAGTTCTACAAATTTATTTTCAATAATGACCTTAAAGATTCGGTCAAGTTTAGGGATATTGCTGTATAGAAAATAGAGGTCCGGTTGGTCAATCTGAAGGATCTCAGCGGGCTCAATGGCCTCGATAAATAACTTACTCGGCTTTTGGGTGTGAAAACTCCCGATATCGGCAATCCAATCGCCTTCGGCGGCAAACTGAATGTTGTGTTCAAACCCTTTATCGTCGATACCGTACATTTTCAAACAACCTTCCACTACAAACGAATACTGTTTGCAGACAAAGCCTTCCTGCAAAATCATTTGTCGGCGCTTGAGTTTGCGGGTTTTGACCCTTGGGGTAAGCAGTTCTGTTTCCTCCTCGGTAAGGGGAATGTATTGTTTAAAATGATGGATGAGTGCCTGCATAAAGAACGTTAACGATGGAGAAGCTAAATTAGAGAAATTCTGTGGTAATGCGGCAAATAAATCGGCAGATGAAAAAGACCATAACCGTTAACACATTGTCGCCGGTTTGTTAAAGTAGATTTTACTGTTTTTAAAGCTTATAGAGGCAAATGATAACGAACCCCTGCGCATGAGGAATACTACGTCAAAAATGGGTTGGGTAAGTGCCTTGTTGGCCTTGATCCTTTGCTCTTTTATAGTTATAGAACCGAATAATTACCTCCTTCGGAATATCTACAAAGCTCAATCAGACACCATTCCTAAAGTAAAACTCCCGGAGGGAGCAGACCCTGAAAGTGAAGATTGGAAAGGCATTGATCTGGAGCCCAAAGCCCCCGTAATGCCTCTCAGAGTCGGTGATGAACAAAGTCGGTTTTTATTGCCGCCGGGCTATCGCATCGAGCCCGTGTTGACCGAACCGGCTATTCAACAGCCCGGGGCGATTGCGTTTGACGGTAACGGCCGCATGTACGTGTTGGAATTGCGGTCGTATATGCTGAACGCTGATTCCAAAGATGAGTTGGAGCCGACAAGCCGAATTTCCCGCTGGGAAGATAAAAACAACGACGGAGTGTACGAAACCGGAACGGCCTTTGTCGATAAATTGATTTTTCCGCGTTTTGTGCTGCCTTACGGTAAAGATTGCATCCTGACGATGGAGTCGGACGCCGACAATGTCTATAAATATACCGATACCAACGGAGATGGCAAAGCCGATAAAAAAGAACTGTTTACCACCAAGTACGGACGTTCGGGGAATGTAGAACACCAACAGGCGTTTATGTATTACGGCATGGACAATTGGCTGTACAGCACCGTGAATGCCTTCCGGGTACGCGAAACGCCCAACGGGGTCATTCGCGAAAAAACGGGTTTTAACCGCGCCCAATGGGGTGTGACACACGACGACGACGGCAAACTTTGGTTTCAGGGTGGAGCCAGCGGCTTACCTTCGTATTTCCAGTTTCCGATTCATTACGGCAATTTTGAAATGCCTAATGAGTTTGCCAAAGGGTTTGATGTGCCGTGGGGGGCTCCGGTAAAAATTGCCGATATGCAGGGTGGGATGGACGAAGTAAGACAGCCCGACGGCTCGCTCAACCGAGTGACCGGTGCGGCCGGCAATGACGTATATCGCGGTGACCGTTTGCCCGAAAACCTCAAAGGCCAATACTTTTACGGGGAACCCGTTGCCCGAATTGTTCGGCAGATCAATCCGGTCGTGACGGAAGGGTTAACGACGTTACACAATGTGTTTCAAGACCAAAAATCCGAATTTTTACGCTCTACCGACCCGTTGTTTCGCCCCGTAGATATGGCTACCGCTCCCGATGGTACAATGTACATAGTGGATATGTACCACGGCATTATTCAGGAAGGGCAGTGGACCCAAAAAGGCACCTACCTGCGTACCAAAATTGAGCAATACCAATTGGATAAAGTGGTGGGTTTGGGGCGTATCTGGCGGATTACTTACGAAGGAAAAGAAAGAGATAAAAATCAGCCTCGGATGCTTAACGAAAACGCCGCGGCCTTGGTAAAACATTTGGAGCATCCCAACGGCTGGCGTCGCGATGCGGCTCAGCAATTGTTGGTATTACGTAAAGACCTTTCCGCAGCGCCCGCGTTGACCTCAATGGCCTTAACGAATAAAAATGTTTTGGCCAGATTTCACGCGTTATGGACCTTGGAAGGCTTGGGAGCGTTGAAAGTTGGAGTCGTGCAAAAATTGCTGAAAGATCCCAATCCCCGCATCCGTATTCAGGCCCTACGGGCGAGTGAAACTTTGTACAAAGCGGGTGAAAAAAGCCCGGAAGCCGAGTATGCCCGCTTACTGAACGACCCCGATACCAATGTATTGATCCAAGCCATGATGACGGCCAAATTCCTGAAGTTGCCGGCAATGGAAAGCGGAATTAAAGCCGCTATGGAGCGAAACAAAGCCGCTGGGGTGAAATTGGTTGGGGAACAGATCCTTACGCCTCCGCGATCGCGAAATATGGGGCCTTTCGGTGCGGCTGCTTTGACCAAAGACCAACAGGCGTCTATTGACCGCGGTGCCGTGATTTACAACGAATTGTGCTCGCAGTGCCACGGCAACAACGGTCAGGGTACTCCCGCCGGCGGGGGCAAATTGATTGCCCCGGCTCTGGCCGGTTCCCAACGTGTGCAGGCGCATCCTGAATACGCGGTTCGGGTAGTATTGCACGGTATGGAGGGGGCGATTGACGGGAAAACGTATGCCGGGGGTATGATGACTCCCATGAAAGAACACTCGGATGAATGGGTGGCTGATGTAATTTCATACATTCGAAACGGGCTTTCTAATGATGCATCGTTGATTTCAGCGCAACAGGTGGCCAAAATACGCGCTAAAACGGCGGAACAAAAAAGTATGTATCCATACGAAAAACTTTTAAAAATCGTACCTCAGGAACTGACCCCACAGTCGGATTGGAAAATCACCGCCAGCCATACAACTTCTACCCGAATCGGTGGAAATGTGTCGCCCCAAAGTGCCTTTACCTACGAAGGTTGGTCCACAGGTGGCCGTCAAGCCAAAGGGATGTGGTATCAGATCGAGTTTCCGAAAGAAATCAATGTGTCAGAACTTCAATTTGTAGCACCTTCGGCCATAAAAAGAGGGTGGAGACGTGACCCCAACGCGCCGCAGACGCCGCCGCCCATGATGCAGACCTACCCCAAAGTGTTTGTCATTGAAACATCGGCTGACGGAATAACGTGGAAAGAGGCCATTGCGGAAATGAAAGGTACGGAAGGAGAGAACACAATTGCCCTACCGATGGCTAAAACAAAATTTTTGCGGCTGAAGTTGAATGAAGATTTGGCGAAAGACAGTGAAGATATTCCGTGGTCGATGCGACAACTGAAGCTGTTCGGACAGAATTGAAAAAGCGTTAAAAAGTAAGAAAATGGCAATCTACACCTTACAAATCAATAACAAACCCTGCCGCGTGGATGTGGAAGAAGACACGCCCCTGTTGTGGGTACTCCGCGATCATCTCGGTTTGATCGGTACCAAATACGGCTGCGGCATGGGGCAATGCGGGGCTTGTACCGTATTGTTGAACGGGGCGGCTGTTCGCTCCTGCCTGTTGCCGATTTCGTCGATCGGCAACAAAAAAATAACCACCATCGAAGGGTTATCGGCCAATGGGGAGCATCCGGTGCAGAAAGCTTGGTCCGAAATGGACGTGCCGCAGTGCGGGTATTGTCAGGCCGGGCAGATAATGACGGCCGTGGCTTTTTTGAACAAGAATCCCAAGCCTACCCTTACCCAAATCGAGGAAGCGATGAACGGAAATATTTGTCGTTGCGGCACCTATCATCGTATCCGTGACGCCGTGGCCCTTGCCGCCACAAAACGCAAGTAACCCCCACGGGCCCGGTCGTCAGTGGGGACACTGACAACGACGTTGACGGCGTTGGAGGTTTACTATTTGGAAGTATAGAGGTTATGTGAATTGGTTTGTTAGGTTATACACAACCCCACCCTAAATCCCTCCCCTTTCAGTGGAGGGACTTCTTGCAGCTCCCTTTCTGCTGAAAGGGGCCGCGGCGGCGGACGCAAGGGCGGGGATAGGGGTTAAAACGATAGGTACAACTTTGTAAACCAATTCAGTTATGATTTAATAAACCCTTCAGAAAGTAAACATTCATAAAATACCGTCATTCGTCACTCGTAATTCGCTCATTCGTAATTTTACAAAACACCATGTCTGCAAAATCAACCAGAAGGGATTTTATCAAGGCCTCGGCACTGGCAGGGGGCGGGTTTTTGCTGAGTTTTCGGGAAATCAATGCTTTGGGCCCTTTAAAAAAAGCAGCAAAGGAGATAAGCTTTAACAGTTACCTTTCCATTTCTTCGGAGAATGTCATCACCATTTTTGCGCCTAATCCAGAAGTAGGACAAAATATCAAAACGTCTTTTCCGATGATCGTGGCCGAAGAGCTGGATGCCGATTGGAAGACCGTAAAAGTGGTACAGGCCAACTTGGATACGCAAAAATTCAACCGTCAGGCCACGGCCGGTAGCGGCGCCATGCAACACTCATGGGAACGACTGCGCAAGGCCGGTGCTGCGGCCCGATGGATGTTGCTGGAGGCAGCCGCCAAACGTTGGAGTGTTTCACCAACATCATTGACGACCGAAAATGGGTGTGTATGGCACAAAGAAAGCGGTCGTAAATTAACCTACGGAGCACTCGCCGCGGAAGCGGCAACCATGCCTGTTCCGACGGAGGTAAAACTGAAACAGAAAAAAGACTATAAGCTGATCGGCCAACCCATTCACAATGTGGATAATGCGGAGATGATCACCGGAAAGCCGTTGTATGGCATGGACATTTATCGGGAAGGAATGTTGCTGGCCATGATCGAACGTCCTCCGTTTGGGACAAAAATAAAATCGGCCGAGGTAGCCGCCGCCAAGGCCATGCCCGGTATTGTGGACGTCATCCTTTTTAAAAACAAAGTGGCCGTTTTGGGTAAGTCGACGTGGCAGGTCGCCAAAGCCCGGAAGTTACTGAAAGTGGAGTACGAGCCGGACGGCGCGGTAGAAAGTACCGCTGACCATGACCGTTTGATGAAGCAACTGTTGGATAAAGAAGAAGTAAAACCCTCGCGCAAAGACGGTGATCCGGAGGCTGTGTTTAAAACCGCCGCAAAGGTGATTACGCGGGAGTACCAAGCGCCTTTTTTATCCCATGCCTGCATGGAGCCGATGAATTTCTTTGCCCATGTGCGTCCGGACGGGGTAGAATTGATCGGACCGGCTCAGTTGCCCGAAGATACTCGAAAAAACGTAGCCAAGCTATTGGGCGTTGATATAGAAAAAGTGGCCCTTCAAATGACGCGGATGGGCGGCGGGTTCGGGCGAAGACAGCGCTCTGATTATTCGATGGAGGCTGCTGAGTTGTCTCAACTGCTCAAAGCACCGGTCAAAGTCATGTGGACGCGAGAGGATGATATGCAGGGCGGACAGTATCGTCCGGCAATGCGCTACCGTTTTCAGGCGGCCTTGGACGCCGAGGGAAATTGGCTCGGCTATCGCATGCGCGGGGTGGGGGTCAATTCGGGTAACAGCACGCGACCCGATCATTTTCCGGCAGGTGCCGTGCCTCATTTTTTGGTAGATTCGATTGACCACAAATCTCCCGTAACTACCGCGCCTTGGCGGGCCCCTTCCGAGAATTTTCTGGGATTTGCCGAGCAGTCTTTTTTTGACGAAATCGCCGCCGCTGCCCACCGTGACCCGATAGAATTTCGTTTGGCGTATTTGGACAAAGCCAAAAAAACGCCCGTAGGGGCCGTAAAATACGATATTGACCGCATGAAGGGGGTGATTGAGTTGGTGGCGGAAAAATCGGGTTGGGGCAAAAACGACAAGGTGTTTCAGGGATTCAGTGCTTATTTTTCACACGGTTCTTATATCGCGCAGGTGGCCGAAATAGAAATGCAGAACGGTCGTCCGACATTACGAAAAATGGTAGCGGCGGTCGATTGCGGTGTGGTTGTCAATTTGAGCGGAGCGTACCAACAGGTGAAGGGCGGTATTATTGATGGCTTGGGGCACGCGCTGTACGGTGAAGTAACCCTCAAAAACGGCGTACCCGACCAAAAGAATTTCGATACCTATCGTCTGATTCGCATGAAGGAAGTGCCCGACGTAGAAGTGTATTTTGTCGACAGCGCCATCAACCCGACGGGCTTGGGAGAACCGGCCCTCCCGCCGGCCGCTGCGGCCTTGGCCAATGCTTACTTTAAAGCTACGGGCAAACGACTCTACAATCAGCCTTTTGTGAAGGAAGAAGCGATGAAAGGGGTAAGTCTCAATCCGAGCAGTTAGCATCGGTCAACATCACTCTGTCATTCCCACAAAGGAGGAATCCGGAAACTTCTCGGCTGAATTTTGCTGTTTTCACCAACTTCAAGGATTTGGCGGTGAAAACAGTGCCAAGGGCAGAAATTCTTATTTGGGAGGGTGCTCTCCGATGGCAGTGAGGGCACGCCTAAGGTTTTTCAAAGGACGTCGATTCAATTTTAGGGCTTCAATAGTAGCACGCCCAACAGCTGTTTTTCCAACGATCAAAGTTAATGTTTCATCCCAAATGAAATGTTCTCCCCAACTCATTGTACGTGGGTTGAATAAAGGCGAAAGTTGCAATGAAACAGGATCAATACTTTCAGTTTTATCAGATTTGAAAATATTACAGCCAAGGCAGGCTAATGCTAAATTAAGGAAGTCATTAGAGCCATTTTTAGATAGGGGAAGGATATGTTCGATGGAGAAAGGCTCTGTGGTAAAATCAGCGGGGCTTTTACAGTATTCGCAATAACCCTGTGCTCTTGCAAAAATGGCCTGTTTGATACTTGATGAAATGTATGGTTTAGCCATTGAGTGAATTCGAAATACCTAATTGACGCATTAATTCGCGGACAGAGACTTTTCGCAGTCGGGCAAGTGAGGTTAAATAGTTGAGACGACTCACATTCAATTTTTCAATCTTTTCCAATAAAATAAGTAGTTCGTCATATTCTTGGTTAGAAATAGTTTCCTCCAAGCGCTTTTGGTTTAACACCCTAAACCGTTCAATTTGGTCAAGTGGCAGGCTTTTGTTTATTTTTTTTAACAAAATGGCTTCTTCTTTTTGATTATCAGGCGTTTCGCGCCGGATACGTAAAGAAAGAATATCGGCAATAAAAGCATCTAATGAACGATTGTCTAAGCGTTCAGCTTCGTGGTAAAGTGTTGTAAGAGAAGAACTCATACCTCTTTAAGGGTTATTTTTTACTAAAATACGAGAAAAATAACGGAATAGGAAAAATACCTTAAACTCCGCGCAGCAGTTCATAGAGTTTTTTCACGGCTTGCTTTTCGTAGGCTTCTTTGAGCGAAATAATCATGATCGTTCGCTTCATATTGTCGCCTTCAATGGGAATCGCCACTACTTCCGGGTCGTTGACACTGGCATCACTCAGGATGGTATGCCAATGCCCCGTTTTTACAATCTCAAACAACGTGGGTATGTCGTTGATTTCCATGCAGATATTCGGGTTCAGATTTTGTTGGCTGAAGGATTCCTCAAAAAACCGGATGGTACTGTAACCGCTGAAAGGCAAGGCCAAGGGCAACTCGGCAACTTCGTTCAGTGAGATCGTATTTTTGGAAGCCAACGATGATTTTCGGGCCGTGACCAAGACCATATTGGATTTTAAAAGGGTTTGATATTTCAAATGAGGCTCGTTGGGGCTTTCGTGGAAAGTCAATACAAAGTCAAATTGATGCAGATTCAATTTGTCGAGCAGGTCTTTGGTGGTACCGAACACTACCTGGATTTTTATTTTCGGATATTGTCGGGCAAATCGGATCAATGTTTTGGCAAAAAGAATCCGCATGGAGTAGATCACCCCGACGGTGATTTTTCCCGTATTCAGATTTTTAAGGTCCTGCAACAGTAATCGTCCTTCATTGGCCCGGTTGATACTCTGCAACGCATACTCACTGAACAGTTGCCCGGCTTCGGTAAGGGTGATTCGTTTTCCGACGCGGTTAAACAAAGGAACATTTAATTCATTTTCCAATTGTTTAATTTGCTGTGAAAGCGTGCTTTGGCTGATATTTAAAGCCCGGGCCGCATCCGTAAAGTTTAATAACTCCTTGGCTTTCAGAAAATAATTGAGTTGTCGCAGTTCCATGGTTCTAAATCGGTTTTTTCGATGGTTTTCATCGAAAAATAGCGTTTTGCAAATATAAAACCCATTCGGATATTTGCGGAACAATGTCCCATACAGATCCTTTTATCTTTTAAATCAATGCATTATGAAGCGTAAACTTATCCTGCCGTTTCTTTGTTTAGCCCTTTGTTTCAGGGCCTTCAGCCAACAAAAATCCAACCCGCCCGTCGTGGAAAAAGGTTTGATTAAGGTGTCTGTCATGTACCCTTTTGCCGAAGGGAAAACCTTCAATATGGAGTATTACGAGACGAAGCACATGCCGATGGTAGCCGGGTTTTTGGGGGCCAATTTGGTGAAATACACCATTGAGAAAGGACTGGCGAGCGGGATTCCCAATCAGCCGCTGCCGTTTATGGCAATCGGTACCTTTTACGTAAAAAGCCTGAGCGACTATCAGGCGGCTATTGCCCCGAACCGAGATGCGATTCGCGCCGATTTTGCGAACTACACCAACATCAGCCCGGTTATTTTGGTGAGTGAAGTGGTGAAGTAAAAAGGTATCAAGCAATCCTATAAGACCTATAAGGGAATATAAGTTGGCAAATCAGAGCTTCTATTTTCTTATATGTCTAAGCTGAAGTTGGTGTTTTGCACCAACTTCAATTTCATTTAAATCCTTTTTATTTACTTGACGGTAAAATCACTATCAAAGGAGTAAAAATGGCACATAACGGTTTGGGTATTGCCGAATGCGTTTTTTTTTAGCACAAAAGTTCAATTGAAGAACAAATGTTGAACTATGGCCTAATGCCTAATCTAAGCCATTCAGCCCCACTTTTGGCAAAATCTTGTTAGCCACAGGGCGTTTTTTCAAGTTTTATAGTATGTTTTTTCTAATTCTGCTCAATGAAGATTGGGTAATTCCCAGATAGGATGCCAAATAGGAAAGAGGTATTCTATTGGCTATTTTCGGGAATTTTTCGAGAAATGA
Source organism: Spirosomataceae bacterium (assembly GCA_046329125.1). Taxonomy (GTDB): domain Bacteria; phylum Bacteroidota; class Bacteroidia; order Cytophagales; family Spirosomataceae; genus Runella. The sequence continues at coordinate 96,643 of JAXLVD010000010.1, forward strand.
AAGATAACGTTCTTTAGCATCTTCGGTCATCATTATGCTAATTTTATCCACTTTTTCAGCCATTGTTTTTGTGGTAATTTTTGAAATAATAGTGTCCCATTCAATAATGGTCATTGAAAGTTCTTTCATTGTTTCTTTTGTAAGCACGATATAAGTACAATTTGTTATTGCTTGAATGTATTCTGTAGCAGGAATACCCTGATTGTAATTATTTATGTCCGCTACAAATTTATTTTCATCAAAGAAAAATTTAGTAACCTCATCGCCTTTGTTGTTATAATAACAGACACGCATAATTCCCTCGGTCAGAAAAATTATTTCTTTTGGTATTTTTCCCGCAACCAGATAAAATTCATCTTTTTGTATTTTTCTTTCGACAAGCTTGCTTTTGACAAGGTTTATTTGCTGTTGGTTAAGGTTGCCGAACTGCAGCAAATAATTAATAAGCTTTTCCATAATTATTATTTAAATTGGCTCATCAGCATTTTGTCAAATAGTTTGTCAGGTAAAACTCTACGCATAAAAAGCATAGGTTTTGCCAATGCTCCGCCAGTGTATCTTGTTTTAGGTCGTTTTGCTTCTATGCTTTTCTTAATGAGTTTTGCAATTACAATGGGTTCAGAACTTTTCATATTTGAATACATTTTAATTAAACCATCAACTAAATTTTTATAAGCAGAATTACCGGAAACCCGTTTTAAAAATTCCATACCGATTCCTTCCATTTCGGAATTCGTTCCACCCGGTTCAATCACAATTACATCCACCCCGAATTGTTTTACCTCATTGCGTAGCACATCGCTTATTCCCTCAATTGCAAATTTGCTTGCTGAATACCAGCCTCCCATTGGCATTCCGATTTTGCCACCAATTGAGGAAATGTTTACAATTTTTCCTGAATTATTTTTTCGCATACTTGGTAAAACCTCTTGTATCAATCGGGCAATACCAAACAGATTTACGTCTAACATATTTCTGCCGTCTTGAAGCGGAACATCTTCTAAAGCACCATAAAAACCGGTACCGGCATTGTTGATTAGAATATCAATATTTTTTGCTTCGTTAATGATTTGAGTAACCACAGAAACGATACTTTCTTCTTTAGTAACGTCCATTACTATTGGCTTAATGCCATAGTTTTCTAATTCTCTCAATTTTTCAATTCTTCGAGCTGCACCATATACATTGTATCCGTTTTGTGCCAAATAAATAGCCGTTGCTTTACCGATTCCGGAGGAAGCTCCTGTGATTAAAATAGTTTTCATTTTCTCGATATTTAAAATTTAGTAGTGCAAAGTTTTGGATTTTGAAAATGAAAACATTTGTCATTTGGCAAAAAGTGATGTATCTGTTTTTTAGTTGTTTGAAAATTTTCGAGCTCAGTTCTCGCCTTGCCGCCAACGAGCGGATAGACGCCACTTCATCGTTTTCAAATATTGATAAATGCTTGCGGTCGACGGTCGGCCGCTGCGCTGCCGTTGCTATGGCGTCTATTTCCGATTTCTCTGCTTAATTATTAGAGGTAAAAAGTCCTCCAAGGATATAAAGGCTTAGTGGTTGTCGGTTTCACCCTCCTCAACCCAACCTCTTCCCCAGTTCCTCCCGAAATGAACTGCCGATGGGCAACAATTTTCCGTTTATCGAAACATTATCCTTGTCAATGAATTCGATTCTGTTAAGATTGATGATGATGGATTTGTGAATTTGGATGAAATGTTCGGGTAAGGCAGACAACGCTTCCTGAATGGATTCGCGGGCTAAGATGGTTTTGTTTCCCAACTGATATTCCATGTAGTTGCCGCTTTTTTCGAGGTACAAAATAGCACTGACGTCCGTTCGGTAGTGTTTGGTGCCGCTTTTGATCATCAAAATACGTTTGGCGGAGTCCGGGGTTTCGGGGCGATTTTGGAGTAACTTCCCGATTGTTTTCGAAAACCGTTCCAAACTGATGGGCTTCAACAAATAATCAACAGCTTCGACGTCATAACTCTCTACCGCGTATTCCGGGTAAGCCGTCGTAAAAATGATCTTGGTGTGTTTGGGTACCATTTTGGCAAGCGAAATCCCCGACAGATGCGGCATATTAATGTCCAAAAACAGAAGCTCTACCGGTTCTTTGCTTAAAAATTGAAACGCTTTGAGTCCGTTTCGAAACGTGCCGACCAACTCAATGACGCTGAAATGACTCAGATAACTCTGAATCAATTCAATGGCTTTGGGTTCATCATCGACTATGATCGCTTTCATTTGTCGTTTTTAAATATCCGAATAAAGTAATTATCCCAATACATTGAAAGTCACCTATGTTGGTGGTCTGACAAATTAAGTCTCCCCTTACAGGGGGAGATTTAGTGGGGGTTTTATAAGTCTTCTCAAATCTACAAAATAACCCTTCGTTTGCGGTGAATCCGGTATGAAATTGCCGTTTTTTGGTACGAAACCACGCCTGATTTTCTTTTGTCAAATTCGCTGCTTTTGGGGGCAAAATCTGTGCTTTTCATACCTTTTGAATGAAAATACAGGGAATGAACGGTTGATTTGGGGCGTCATTTACGAAAAACAAAAGGCATGATACAACTCAACAGCATCAATAAAATCTACGACGGGTTGGCGGGGAAGGTCCACGCGCTGAAAGACGTAACCCTGCACATCGGCAAAGGAGAGAGCACGGTGATCATCGGCAAATCGGGCAGCGGCAAATCTACCCTGCTGAATATTTTATCAGGCATCGACCGCCCCCAATCGGGTGAGTTGGTCATCAACGGCCAAAATGTAATGGCGCTCAACGAAAACCAGTTGGCCCGATGGCGGGGTAAAAATGTGGGCGTGGTTTTTCAGTTTTATCAATTACTGCCCACGCTTTCGGCCCTGGACAATATCGTTTTTGCGATGGATATGGTCAATCATATTCCCAAAAAAGAACGAAAACAACGCGCTTTGGAGCTGTTGGCCGAGGTGGAGTTGGCTCAGAAAGCCCATAAGTTTCCCAACGAACTCTCGGGCGGGGAAGTGCAGCGAGTGGCGATTGCCCGGGCCTTGGCCAATGACCCGCCCATCATCATTGCCGACGAACCCACGGGGAATCTGGACAGCCAAACGGGCGAGCAGATCTATGCGCTCTTTCAGCGCCTGATTGCCAAAGGCAAAAATCTGATCATTGTCACCCACGAGGACATTTCTAAGCGAAATTTTGACCGGGTCATTGTCATTCGGGACGGAGTTTTAAATCATTTCAAGAAGGCCCTATGAAAAACATTACTCTGTTTCTGATAAAAAGTTTTTGGCTCTCCAAAGGAAAGTTGCTGTTGTGCCTTGTTTCGGCGCTGATTTCGGCCGTGGGCATCAGCAGTGTGATTTACAGTTATGAAATGACGGAACGGGATTTCAGAGAGAACTTTGCCAAAACCAACCCCGTCGATATTGTCCTGCATGTGGAGGGGGTTACCAACGATTTGCTCAATGCATTGAAGCAAAACCCAAAGGTAGCTGCGTTGGAAAGAAGGGAAACCCTTTCGGGAAAAATTAAAAATAACTCAGGCAATTGGATGTTTTTGACCCTCTATGGCGTAGAAGACATTGAAAAACCGCGTATCAGTACGTTTGACATTCAGGAGAAAAAAGCAGCAGGTTTGGGAAATTGGCTGTTTGTGGAAAAAAGCTGTGCTGCGTTTGTCAATGGTATTGGAGAAAAACTGGAAGTTCAATTGGCGGGTCATCAGGCAGTTATTTTTCAGAATACGGGAACGGTACACGATGCGGGCTTGCCCCCGGGAACGATGGAACAGGCCGTGTATGGCTATACGGCGCTCAAAAATTTGGAAAGTTTCGTACACGTCAATGAACAACGTTTATTGGTCAAAGTAAAACCGCAGTCGCTCACCAAAGACCGTTTGCGGAGCATCGGTAAAGAGTTGTCGAAGGTGGTCAGTACCAACGGAGGAACGGTAAAAGCGCTGATCATTCCGCCGCCCGGAGAGCATCCGCATCAGAACATTGTTGACGGTATTTCCTTTCTGCTGAAAATCTTCGGATTCATTATTTCTGTGTTAGGCATTATTCTGCTTTCCCTCATTTTGATTACGTGGCTGCATCCGCAAATTTCCAACATCGGTATCATCAAGACCTTGGGCGGTTCTACGCGGGCCATCCTGTGGAGCTACTTTACGGTGCTTTTTTTACTGCTCGGTATCGGTTTGCTGATCGGGATGCCGTTGGGCTATAAGGTGGGGCAACTGTACAGCGGGATGATCGCCAAAATCCAGAATTTTACACCCGTAACGGCCATGTTGCCGCTGAAAACCCACCTGTTGGCACTCTCTGTGTCGTTTTTTTTGCCGTTTTTAATAGCGGTTATTCCTCTGATTCGCGCTTCGCGTACGACGATTCAAAATGCTTTGAGCCAAGTTTTTTACATGCCCAACCGCACTTTCTTTCAATGGACGCAGGTGCTTTTGCCCGGTGTTTCCTTCAAATACGGCATCAATAATCTATTCAGAAGCAGCGGGCGAACGGTGCTGATTTCGCTGCTGTTGATCATGGGATTCGGTTTATTCATTACGGGGGCCAATTTGAAATATTCCATCAAAGAAGACTTTGACAACCTGAGCAAAAACTCCTACTATAACGTTAATGTGTTTTTGAAAGATACCCTTCAGGGCGATTTGGCTTTTGTGGAAAAACTCCCGTTCGTAGAAGATGTCTCGTATATTTCCCGCACCGGTGGTTCGTTTCGATTGCAGGGCCAAGCTTTTCCGGAAAACAGCGGTTTGAAGCTGCTTCCGCCCGATTATGTTTTGCCCAACTCCCTGTTGGTGTCGGGGAAAGTGGATAAACGGTGTCGGAACTGCGTTTATATTTCCATGAAATACCAAGCCGATTTTAAGAACACCGCCTTGGGCGATACTCTTTTGTTTAATGCAAACGGCGAAGAAAAGGCGTATGTTTTTTCGGGTGTGGTAAAAGATATTGGTAACGGTTCGCCTTCTCTTTACAAATTCAATGATGTTCCCAATGCCACCTACCGAGAGTTGGCAGTGAAAGTCAAAGACGGGTTTTCGTTGGAAAGGGCCAAAGAGCAGATAGACACCGTATGTTTGAAAAATAAAGTAGAAGTAAGGGGAATGTCGGACGGCAATACCCGAAGGATTGCTTTGGAAAATCACTTGGAACCTACGATGAAAATCATCACGGCCACGAGTATTTTTACCATAATCATCGGATTGATCGGCATGTTAATAGCCATCCGCCTTTCGTTGCAGGAACGGATTCGGGAAACAGGTATCATGAAGGCGTTGGGCGGTACGGCCAATGCCATTGCAACGTTGGTTTTGATAGAATATGGCTCAGTATCGGTCATTTCCCTTGCTTTCGGAGTGGTTCTTTCTTCGGTTCTTACGTCAGTTTGGGGGAATATCTTAGGAACATTGATTTTGGGCTCGCCCATTGTGGCATTGACCAACGTACCTTATTTGCTGGTTTCCATCGTTCTGCTGTTGCTGATTTTGGCGCTTACTATTTGGCAGTATAGCTACTCTAAAGTGAAACAAAGTTCCAATGTGCTTCTAAATCAGGTGTTTTAACCCCACCTAAATCCTCCCCCGGGAGGGCTACTGTTTATACACATCTTTGTAATTCATAGCCCATCAAGATGAGTTCAAATTTTTTTATTCCCTTGTATAGTATTATTACTCCCGGAGGTCTTTGGGAATTATATCCTTTCCATCCACCCAGCCTTGCAATTACCCAGAAAGCCCATGATAAGGCGGTATCCGGGTAAGGGTTTTTTAATTTTTGCGGAACGCCGCCCGGAGTATTTCCACTAAATTTGACATTAAGAACTTTTAAGCATTCTATTTCACTTTCAGTAAAAAGTTCATTGACCGCTTGATTTTGATTCGGAAAAATGGTTTTGCTGCTCAAAAGTAAAGCCATTACTTTAAGACTTGCCCACAGGGCAAAAAGCGTCATTTTTATAATAGCTTCGCCATTTTCAAGCCCAATGCTCTCAATATCAAATCCTTGGGTTTTTAATAGTCGAAATAAGGTTTCGATGTGCCACCTCAATGAATACCAATACACGATTTGGCACGCATCAGAAAAATCGTTTACCTGATGGGTTGTCAAAATACGCCAGTGTATGGGTTCTTGTCCATCAGGAACGCTTGATGGAGATTCTTTGGCTTCAATGGCGACAACTTTGACAGGTGATATTGAAGTTGTTTTACTATGTCTAAGAGGAGGTTGAACTTCAACTTCGATGAATCTAAGCTCCATCAGGGCTTGACGATTCAGCGTATTTTTACGAATATCCCCTCGAACATCAAGCCGGTAAGTATCTCCTAAGACCGAGGAGGCTAAGGTTTCATACAAGCCACAAATCTGTTCACCATAGCTAACTTTTCGATTATAGGTTGAACGAATAATAAAAAAGTCTTTGTCTGTATGGCTCGCTAATAGCTCAAAAATATCTCCCTCTCGGTCCTGAACATAGGTTCTCATGGAGGCATTCGAGAGCGTTTTTGAACTTTGTTGAACACACTGAATCCAACGATACGATTCCTTTTCCTGGATGGGAAGATAGTTATAGTTACGTTCATGCCGATTGGCTCCCCCCTGCACATGAATGTAGGGTTTAATAAATGAAAAGCCTATACAACTTTCATTAGAAGCTTTCATCACTAAACTCGGATGTAAATAAAACCCTAAACTTTTGTTGTCGGCTATGAGGCCAAGGCCTGAATTAGGACGGATACGACCACGATTACTCTCCAAGTTGACCTGAGTCGTATCTTGAAAACACAAATAATGAACAGGTTCTATTCGTTCACAGGTAGCCTTTGTAAAACCCGATATAATAGCCTCTGTACTCACTTTTTTGTTATTGATTAAACGATAATAGGCCATTTGACTCGACCAACTCTCACTTAGTTGATGTACTTTGGTTTGAACATTCTCCGTTACATCAGAAACAAATTCACAGGCTCTTAAATTTAACCGCTTGTCCCCGAAATCAAAAGCAACTTCGTTTTTTTTAACATTACATTCAACGTTTTAAAAGAAAACAAAAATACCAAATACTTGTGTATAAACCGTAGCCCCCGGGAGGGAGGACTTTTTATGCCAAGGTTGGTGATAACACCAACCTTTTTTCAATGGAAAGGGGTTGGCGGAGAATAGGCAAAAGTTTTAAGGCATTTGTTTTGGTGAAATTCGATGATTTTGAACGGATAATATTTAACGGATAACGATTAACCGGTGCTTTTGCACTTAAATTTCAATTTCCAACAAAACCTCAAAGTTCCCGTTTCGATTTATTTCCAACCGATGCCGATGGGGATAGACCAAATTCAGTCGTTTTTGGGAAGATTCAATGCCCAAGCCGCTGCCCTTCAACCGCTGCATGGTTTCGTGGATCGGATTAATACAACGGAATTTGATCTTACGGCTATCGGTCAAATCAAAAATGACACGGATGATTGAGATTTTCTCGGGCTCCACGCCGTATTTGAACGCATTTTCAATAAAAGGAATAAAAATGGCGGGTTCAATGAGTTGCAGGTCGTTGGTCCCCAAGACCGTCAATTGAAAGTCCAATTCTTCTTTTTCAAACCGTAAGGCGTGTAGTTCCGCGAAGTTTCGGATAAATTCGATCTCTTTTCGGATGGGAATTTTTTCGTCGGCGGTATCGACCACTACGTAGCGCAACAGACCCGATAATCGCTCAAAAGCCGCGGCCAAGGCCGGGTTTTCTTTCTGATTGACCATCGAAAGCAGATTGTTCAAGACATTGAATAAAAAGTGAGGATGCAGTTGGGAGCGAAGCAAGGTCAATTCAGCCTGTTTTTTCTCCAATTCAAGTTGTCGGTTCTTGTTTTCAGTAATGAGCCAAATTTTACCGATGGCATACGTAACGGAAGCGGTATGATAAAAAATCAGGATACCGCTGCTGAGCAGCAACGACACTGATTTTTGATGAATATCGCAGAGATGATGCTGGAAAATATTGAAAACAAAGTTGGCCGCTACAAAAAGTAACAACGATTTCAGGATAATGGAGGGTAGTTTTTTACCGCGCACCAACCCCATGACCCAATGGAAGTTGGTATAAAACAGAAGGCAGGAAATACCGAGCAGCGTAAGCAATTTAGTAAAAATCGCTTTCTCTTTGACGGAAGTAAAAGCCGTATGACCGTCAATGGTCTCTACAATGACCATGTGCGGGGTATAATGGGTGATAATGATCAGTCCCGTAAAAAGCCAGAAAACAAGATTCCCCGATAGCTCTATCCATTTTTTTGCCATGGTCAAAACTAACCAAAATAGGCATGACTTCGGTGACTTTGGTACGGAAGCAAGCCTTTTTGGTATGAACCGGTCGATTTTACAGTAGTTGGTCGAAGCTGATTTTTTGTGACTTCCCCATTCGCAGTTAAGTTATTGTATCATTGTGAGACAATGACGGTACAGGATACCGATGGGATAAAACGGTTCTATTTTTGGCTTTTCAAAAGAAAAATAGCCCAAATCCATTCCAAAAGCTTGCTTTACGCCCGAAAACGTACCAAATCTTATGAAGAAAATTCTTTTAGCTTCCCTGCTTCTCACTGTACTCGTTCAGTCTGCCTTTGCCACGGTGTCTTTGGTTCACTTAAACGTTAATTATCAGGAAAAACCGTTGGGAACCGATATTGCCAAACCCCAATTCAGTTGGCAAATGAAAGCCTTGGATGCCAAACGCGGATACGCTCAGAAAGCTTACCAAATCATTGTGACTGATGCCGGAAATCAAGTCGTTTGGGATTCCAAAAAAGTCGATTCCGACCTTTCGCACGGGATTGAGTACGCCGGCAGTCCGCTGAAAGCCACTACCCGTTATACGTGGAAAGCCACCGTTTGGGACAATAATAACGCTACTGCCTCCAACAGTTCATGGTTTGAAACCGGGTTGATGAATCCTGCCGTTTCGGTTTGGTCGGGGGCAAAGTGGATAGGCGGCGGCGACGACGATCTGGTATTTTATGCTCATTATTTATCGGTGTACAAAGTTGAATACGCGCTTCAGCTCGATAAAGCTTCCAATTCGGCCAAGGCAGCTTTTGTGTTTGGAGGCAACGATAAGCGCCTGATGAAAAAAGAGTTGAACTTGATGGGAATGGAAAATAAGTCGGAGCAAAGTTATATTGCCCTTGAGCTGGATATTTCGGGCGTGAGCGATGCCCCCGAGGGAGTGGCCAAACTGAACATTTACCGAGTAGGTTATACCCCCAATGATAAAGCTGACGTCCCTTTCAAAAGTCTGGATATTCCGCAAAGCCTGATCAGTAATGCCAACAAATTTGAAAAGCATACTTTTTTCGTTGAGTGCAATTTCGGGTTGTTTGAGTTTTTTGTGGACGGCAAAACCAAAGAAAATCAGTTGAAAGAAAAAACAACCGGCGCGGCGGCGGGAGGTTTCGGGGCGCGGGGTCTCAACCTGAATCCGGTAGGCAGCGGCAACAATTACATCAGTTTTCCGATGTTGGCCGACATCGGGTTTCGGGTGGGAGAGAAACAAACCGCGTATTTTTCAAACGTGTCGGTCAAAAACTACCGCTTTCCTTCCAACACGTTATTTACCGAAAACGGCCAAAAGGAATCTGTTTTTAAGTCGGACCGACTGAGTTTTTCGCAGGGTATTTACACCATAAAAGGCAACGCTTTGGTCTTAGCTGACCCAAGCAAAAATGCCGCTCCGATGCTTAGAACTACGTTTGCCACGCAGGCCAAGCCCATCAAAAGTGCTCGACTGTACGTAACGGCACGGGGGATCTATGAGATGTACCTGAACGGCCAACGGGTGAGCAACGATTACTTTAACCCTGGCTTGACGCAGTACAACAAAAACCACATGTACCAAACCTACGACGTGACGGCGTCGTTGAAACAAGGCACCAAAAACGCCCTCGGCGCGTGGCTAAGTGAAGGCTGGTGGAGCGGTAACATTACTTTTAGCGGAGAAAGTTGGAATTTTTTCGGCGACCGTCAATCGCTGTTAAGCAAATTGGTCGTTACGTATGCCGATGGCTCAGAGCAGGTGATTACATCCAACCCTACGGAATGGAAGCTCTTTACCGATGGCCCCGTTCGCTACGGCAGCTTTTTTCAGGGCGAAGTCTACGATGCGTCCAAAGAAGCCTTGGTCAAAGATTGGTCGTTGGCTTCCTACAACGATGCCGGTTGGAAATCGGTCGTAGAAGTGCCTCTGGAAGGTACCGCCTATTCGGGTACATTCACAGATTTTATGGGGAGAAAATCATCGTTGGAGTACAATGATTTCAAACTCATCGGGCAAATGGGCGACAACCCAACCATCGTTAAAACCCTCACAGCCCGCGGTGTGGAGGAAGTCCGGCCCCGCGTATTTGTGTACGACATGGGTCAAAATATGGTAGGTGTACCGCAAATTGCCATCAAAAACGGCCGAAAAGGACAGGTGATCACGATGCGTTATGCGGAAGTAAAATACCCGAATTTGCCTGATTATAAGGGGAATGAAGGTATGGTGATGATGGAAAATATCCGAGCGGCACTCACGCAGGATTTGTACCTATTGAAAGGCGGAGACGAAACGATTCAACCCCGGTTTACTTTTCATGGCTACCGGTATTTGGAAATTACGGGCATTGACCAAGCCATTCCTGCCGCGTCGGTCAAAGGCTTGGTGATCAGTTCGATCAACGGTCTTTCGTCCGAATACGAAACCTCCAATGAATTGGTCAATCAGCTTTGGCGCAACATTACGTGGTCATTGCGCAGTAATTTTCTGTCCATTCCAACCGATACGCCCGCGCGTAATGAGCGCATGGGCTGGAGCGGCGATATTTCCGTGTTTTCGCGCAGTGCTACCTACCTGACCAATGCCGATCTGTTTCTTCGTCGGCATCTGTTGGCGATGCGCGATGTACAGGCCGAAAGCGGCCGTTTTACCGACGTAGCCCCGATGGGCGGCGGGTTTGGCGGAACCCTTTGGGGCAGTGCAGGTATCATTGTGGCCTGGGAGACCTACCAACAATACGGCGACCTTCCTCTGCTGAGGGAGCATTACGACGCTATGAAGAAATACGTAGCGTTTTTGGAAACCAAAGTGGAAAAGAATACGGGCATTCTGAACGAAGGGCCATTGGGGGATTGGCTCAGCCCGGAAAACGCAAAAAATGACAATACCCTTCTGTGGATGGCGTACTATGCCTATGATTTGGAGATCATGGCGAAAGCAGCAACTGCTTTGGGAAAAACCGAAGAAGCGGCCAATTTCATGACCCAATACAACGCCGTCAAAGCCAAATGGAACGAGGTATATGTGGATAAAACTACGCACCGTACCATCAAGTCGGGCGTGAGAGCCGCCCGTATGGGCCCTCCCGGACAGCAACCGGCCGAACAAAAATCAGACAAAGGAGAACTGATCGATACACAGGTCTCGTACGCGGTTCCGTTGGCGTTGGGTGTGGTCAATGAAGAAAATAAACCCTTTGCGGTGAAGTACTTAAACGAAGCGATTCAACGAAAAAACAAAGACGACGGCGGCATTGAGCGCCCTGAATATTCGCTGATGACGGGATTCATCGGGACGGCTTCCATCTCGGAAGCGCTTTCTCAAAACGGAAACCACGACATGGCTTACCGATTGTTGCAACAACGCAATTACCCTTCGTGGCTGTATTCAGTGGTCAACGGAGCGACGTCGATTTGGGAGCGTCTTAATTCTTACACCGTCGAGAACGGCTTTGGCGGCAATAACAGTATGAACTCCTTCAATCACTATTCATTCGGAGCCGTGGCCGCGTGGATGTACAACTACTCGCTGGGTATTCAGCGAAGCCCGGAAAGTGTAGCGTTTAAGCACTTTGTCCTCAAACCTACTCCTGACCCCGACAAAATCATGACCTTTGCCAAAGGCTATTACGATTCAGTATATGGAAGAATCAGCAGCGAATGGAAAATAGAAGGCGATCAAGTGCTCTATAAGTTTACCGTACCTGCCAATACCACCGCAATGTTACACTTACCGGCCAAAAGCCTTTCGCAAGTGAAAGAAGGCGGTAAAGGAATCAATCAATGGGCCGGTGCGCAGCAGGCAAACGGTGAGGTCATTCTGCCGCTGACTTCGGGAATTTATTCGTTTGAAGTAAAACAATAAGCGGGATTTTTATCTTCCCCGGAAATCTTTAATTTTCGGGTGTTAGTTTTGGGGTGTTGCTATCCTTGATTTCGACGCCTAAAATCGGTTTTATACTTTCATTCAAGGGCGAGCTATCATGCCGGTAAATTTAAAGTTGAATTTTAAGTTTACCGGCATGATTTGTTTTTTTGTTGTAGCTCCTATCTCACAGGGAAAAAGCCTGTTTTCTTCTCGAACCGCAAAGGGGTAGATTGATTTTGTCAGTCATTTGCATCATTTTGATAAAGAATTGTACTGTTTGCCGGACTACTTTTGTCCAAGAATTTCGCTGAATATGTCAATTGGGAAGCCGTAGCATAAAAAAACCGCCTCTACTGCGAATAGAGACGGCTTTGGTTTCCTTCCTGACAAGTTTGGCAGAAAGTCTGAGCAAAATTTAAACCTGTCAAAAGTATGAAAAAACCTATTCTTTGCCAAGAACGTTGGCGTCAAACCCTGCTTTTACTCTTTTTCATTGTCGGCTCCACACTAAGCGGGGCCGCCCAGATCATTACCGGTAAAGTTGCCTCTGATAAAGGAGAAGCCCTGCCGGGGGTAAACGTTGTCATAAAAGGTACCACCAAAGGAACAACCACCGACAAAAACGGTGAATTCAGCATTGAAGCCCGTAAAAGTCAAATGCTCATTTTTTCATTTGTGGGTTATCAACTTCAGGAAAAAGCCATAGGAGAGGAATCAACGTTTACCATTACCTTGCAGGAAGCCAATGAAAGCTTGGAAGAAGTGGTAGTGACGGCCGAAAACCGCTCGGTTTCCGCCCAAAGGGTGCCCATTACCTTGGATTTGGTGACCGGAAAAAATATTCAAAAACAAGGTGTGACCGATCTGTTACAACTCCAAACCTTGGCTCCGAGCTTAAATATCGTTCAGAATACGATTTTTAATCAAATCAACGTGCGCGGGGTAGGCAGCAATAACGGCGCGGCCGAGCTGTCTGACCAAGCCGTAACGGTGGGTATTGACGGGGAATACCTGAACCGTCCGGTGGCTTTGAATACAGCCATGTTTGACCTCGACCGGGTAGAAGTGTTAAAAGGTCCCCAAGGAACGCTTTACGGACGTAACGCCACCGCCGGGGCTGTCAATATCATTGCTAAAAAACCGACCCAAACCCGTGAAACAGACCTTTCTGCGAGTTATGGGAATTATAACTCATTAAAATTAAACGGGGCGGTAAACCTGCCTTTAGGTAAAATAGCCGCTGTCAGAGTGGCGGGTATCCTTTCAAAACACGATGGCTATCGTGACGGAGGTGCGTTAGCCGGTAAGATTGATAATGGTAACTTTTGGGCAACCCGCGCGGGTTTGAGTATCAATCCTACCAAGGCGTTTTCTATTTATGTGGCAGGCGAATTGGGTAAAACGGACCAACAAGCGCCCGCACAGTACGGGGTCAATATGGGAAATATTGCCGAATTGAAAGGACAGGCGCCTGTTAATTGGATGACAACCTTACCCAAAGATTTCCCGGTGGCTACGGCGGGTTTTATGAAAATCAACCAATCGGCCATCAGAACCAAAATTGCGTACGATTTCGGCGGAGCAATCCTTTCTTATTCGGGCGGTTTCCGAAAAGTGGAGATGGACGGCTACCAGCCTTTGAACGGTTTTGTACCGGAAACCTTCAGTTTTCACAACGATCTGAACTACAAGACCCAAAGCCATGAGTTACGTTTGAACGGTGAATCGGAGAAGTTGAGTTGGCAATTGGGCAGTTTTTACGGAACGGAAACCCAAGACGTAAGAAGAGGGTTGGTTTTACCCGCCGCTGCCGGGGCTTTCGGGGGGCAAGTGCCGTTTCTGAACTTTTTTATCAGAGAAGTAAACTCCAATACCTTAGGCTTTTTCGGACAGGCTACTTATAACGTAAACGAAAAACTGGGACTGACGCTCGGATTGAGAAATACGACCGACAAGAAAACGCTGGCGGGAGCTGATTTAGCTTCTGCTCCGTTTGGCCCTCCGACCATTATCCGCTTTTTCTACCCTAACGTTCCTACAAGTATGACGCAGGCGGGAATGAAACTCATTTCAGGAGTACCTACGGAAGGAAGCTGGAATCAAACTACCTGGCTTTTGGGAATGGACTATAAAATAGATGCCAATAAAATGATTTTCGCCAAAATAAGTACCGGCTACAAAGCAGGAGGGTTTGATAATCAGGGAGCTTACAATCCGGAGTATTTGACGGCTTATGAAATCGGCACCAAAAATAAATTTGCCAATAACAAATTACGGCTGAATGCCTCGGCTTTTCACTATGATTACAAAGACCAACAGGTTTCTATCTTTATTTCAACGGCCGTGGGCGGAGCCATCCAAAATGCCGGGGTGAGCAGCGTGAACGGTTTGGAAGTGGAAGGAGAGTATGCGGTCAGTAAAGCCGGCAGATTCAGATTTTCGGTCAATTTATTGGATGCTAAGTACAAAGAACTGAAAACGGTTGAGAATGTGGTGAACGGGGATGTTCGTTCGGTGGATCTGAAAGGGAAAGTGGCCCCGATGTCACCGAAGGCCACCCTGACTGCCGGCTATAATCATGACTTTAAACTGGGAAGCGGTACGCTTACAGCAGGCATTCAGACCCTTTTCAAGTCCTCCTACTATACCACGGCTTTCAACTACGCCATGGATAAGCAACCTTCTTATACCAAAACGGATGTTACGTTGACATACACCGCCAAAGGGGGAAAGTTTGATATAAGCGTATTTGCCCAAAATCTCGAAGACAATCGTATCATTACGTATTCATCCTTTAACGGGGGAACCATCAATATTTACAACTGGATTTTCGGTACGCCAAGATTGGTCGGAGCGCAACTGAATCTTCGTTTATAAAAAACAGGGGAGAAAATGAATCTTCTCCCCAACCCAATTTCTCAACCCAATATTGATCAAACCTATGCCAAACAACCCAACCCGAACCGCCGGAATCCCCCAGGGAGTCATTATTGTGCTGGTGAGTATCCTGCCCATGATGGCCGTGATTACGCTGATGCCCGTAGTACCTACCATCCGTAATCACTTTAAAGAAATTCCCTACATCGACATGTTGGCCCCGTTTGTGATTTCGGCACCGGGTTTGTGTGTGGCCTTGTTTGGTCCTTATGCGGGCTTTTTGGCCGATAAAATCGGACGTCGGACGTTGCTGATTATTTTTTCTGTTTTCTATGCCATAGGAGGTGTATTGCCGTTTTTTGTGGAACAGTTCAGCGCGTTGATTGCAGGTCGCCTTATTTTGGGCATCGGTGAGGCTTTCATTCTGACGATTGCCAATATCCTGCTCGGAGATTATTTTGAGCAAAGTAAAAGAAATACCTGGCTGATGATTCAGAGTATCATAGGGCCCGTTTTCGGCTTCTTTGTCATTACCGGCAGCGGGCAGTTGGCGGCCGTCGGCTGGCAATATCCCTTTTTGCTTTATGCCGTGACTCTGCTCATTCCGATAGGAGCCTATTTCTTTATCTTTGAGCCGGCAGAAAAAGCCCCGTCGGTGTCGAATACACAAACCGGTTCGTTTGAGTTTTCAAAAGGGACGTTGGTAAAGGTTTTTCTGACAACGTTTATCGCTTCCGTTTTGTATTATGTCTATACGCTTCATTTTTCGTTGGCTCTGGATAAAATCGGCATTACCGACCCCAAAGAAGTGGGCAAAATTACGGCGGTAGCAAGCTTAATGTTGCCTTTGGGAGCGGTTTTGTTTAAAATATTGGGGACAAAAAGCAACCGTATTCAGTTTGGCTTGATGTTTTCAATGATTGGCATAGGGCTCATTGGGGTAGGGCTTTCCACTGATCTGACCTCAGCGATGCTGAGTGCTGTCATCCAGCAGACAGGCTGCGGCATGGCTATTCCGGTGCTGATTGCTTACGGACTGCGCTCGGTGCCTGTTGAATACCGGGGTCGTGGAATGGGGGTGTGGAGCAGTGCTTTTTTTCTCGGGCTTTCGGTTTCTCCTTTCGTTGTTGGGGCGGTCAGAAATCTTTCCGGAGATATTCTCAACGCCTTTGTCATCTTTGGGGTGGTTTGCCTTGTTTTGGTAGTATTAAATTTTATTTTTGATAAAGAGTAAACACCTTTGGAGGTATACGCAGGACTTTAAATTTCAGAATTCGGCATGAGTAATCAAATCAAGCGGGCTGTAAGCCTTTACAGCTATCAGGAAGAGTATTTCCTAAGAAAAATGACCCTCGAAGACTGTATTGCCGCTGCTGCTGCCGCGGGGGCTACAGGCATCGAAATTGTAGGAGAGCAAAGTGTTCCGGGATGTCCTAAATTGCCGTCAGATGCCTTTGTGGATCAGTGGTTCGGTTGGATGGAGCAATACAAAGTCACTCCCGTGGCCCACGATATGTTTCTGGATTACAATAAGAAAAAGGGACATTACTACAGCGGTGAGGAGGCCGTGGCGTCTTTCCAACAGGACATTCGCTTTGCGCATCGTTTGGGGTTCAAGGTGATTCGGGTCATTGTGAACACCACTCCCGAAATCATCGAAAAAGTCATCCCCTTCGCCGAAGACCACGACATCAAATTGGGCATCGAAGTGCACGCTCCGTGGCACATCAACAGTGCCTGGATGGCCCGGCATTGGGAAGTCATGGAAAAGACCGGTACCAAACACTTTGGCTTTATCCCCGACATGGGCGGATTTACGAAACGTTTGCCGAGAGTACAGGTCGAACGAATGATTCGCCAAGGGGCTAACCCCGAGATTGCCGAGTTTGTGTGCCGGCAGCACGAAAAAGGAGTCATGGCCGAATATACGATTTACGAGGTTTCACGAATGAGTAATAGACGTATAGATATGGCCGTTGCGGAATTGTCGCGCCACAACACCTATGTCAATCCCATCAGTTTGGTGCCGCACCTGAACAGGATCGTCCACATTCACGGGAAGTTTTTGGAAATGCTCGAAGATTATACGGAATGGAGCATCCCTTACCAAGACGTGATCGAGGTATTGAAAAAAGGCGGCTATGAGGGCTATATCGCCTCCGAATACGAGGGCAATCGCCACATTCAGGATGTGTATGAGGTCGATAGCGTAGAGCAGGTACGCAGGCATCAGGAAATGCTCAGAAGATTAATTTAGTGATAAGTTATGAGTGATAAGAGATGAGTTAGTTTCAAGCCAATACCATCTCAAAAACACTCATCACTCATCGTTCATCACTTATAACCAAAGAAATACCATGTACGAAAAATATATGATCGTGCCGGAAAAGGCAGAGAAAACGGAAGAGGGCTTTAAGGTAGCCGCCCGCCTGCCTTACTATCGAGGCGTGGCGCTTTCGATGGTCGAAGAAATTGAAGTCTCAGTCGATGGCGAAACGTTGCCGCAGGAAGATGTACTTATTACGGTCAATGGCAAAACTTATAATTTGGAACAGCGTGAAAATGAGGTGGATGAACGCTGGGAAATGGTCGATGATGCCATCCTTACCGTCAAAAAAGCGGGCGGCTTTGCGCCGGGCGAGCATACCCTTGGCTTAAAAATGAATTTGCGCATCGGCTATTTGCCTTTTCCGGCCATACGTCATGCTGTGCCCAAAACGATAGTGCTGTAAAAGCAGAAAAACATTTGTATGAAAATCGGAATAAGTTTAGACATGGTGAATGTCCATCACCAAGAGCCCAACCGAAACCGTTACGAAAGCAAATACTATTGGGACGAATTTTATCCCATGGTGGTCGCGGCGGGCTTCCATGCCGTAGAAATCCCCTTTGACCCTTTTTGGATATTCAGAGGTGGCTCGGGGGTGCCTTTTACCAAGTATTGTGTAGAAGTGAAATTTGAGACGGTTTCCTGTTTCGTCAATCACCTCCGATCGTACGGCATCGAAAAAGTAGCCGGGATTCATTTCAGCCCGACGATTTTCATGCGGAACGAAAACCTTGATTTTTACTTCGGAGCGTCGGGTTATTTTGGAGGTGAGGCGATTCGCTATGCGGCAGAGTTGGGCTGCGACTACATTACTGTTACGCCCACGCCTCCTTATGGGTTGGTACAACACTATCATGGTAAAAACGAAAATTGGGAGGCTGATTTTATGGAGCGTACTCTTCAGCTAATCAACCATTTCGCCCAAGTTGCTAAGGAAAACGGCATCGTATTGTCACTCCGAAATGAGTATTGGAGTCTGTTTCGTAACCAAGACTTTCAGCGTATGATTTCTCAACTTGATGATTCGATACGGCTGAACTTTGATTCGGCCAACCTTTGTATTGCCAATCAAAATCCGACAGAGGTCCTTAAAAACAATGTCGGAAAAATCGGCAGTGTGTACCTGACCGATACGGCGTTTATTGATGACAACGAGATATGGAAAACGCCGTTGCCCGAATACCCGCACCACCGCGCGACCCAAGTATTCAGAGACTTAGGGCTGGGGAATGTCAATGTGAATGAGTTTTATGAAACGCTCCGATCGATAGGGTATAAAGGGTGGGCCATTGTCAGTTGTCGACAAACTCGAGAACCCATGCGGGCCCTTCTCAGAAGTCGAAATTGTTTGAATCAAATCATCGCAGCGGGGACCCGCCCATAACTCGTCATTCTTCATTCGTAATTCGTCACTCAGACATGGCAAATATTCGCTATTCACACATGAATCATTGGAAGAACATTCCTTATCGAAGGATTGACAACTTCCGAGAATTCTACCACGAAGACAAAACCAATTCGGCCTACTATACCGACTGGGACAGAATCCTGCGTTATCAAAAAGCATTGGGTTTCAGCGGAATTGAACTTGCTCCTTGGGACTTTCCGGAAATGTTACCGCTTTTCGGTTCGCCCGAAGCGTTTAAAGAATTTGCAGCCGAGCGAGGTGTGGAAGTGAGCGGCATGTTTCATTTGATTGATAAAGCCCATGACCGAGCTCATCACGCGCAAACCTTGGAAGACGGTAAAAAAGCCGTGGATCTGTTGGTAAAATTCGGAGGAACACAGTTGAATTCGGCCCCTATCAACAATTATTACGGAGTAGGTCCTTTGAGTCGCGATCAAATCAAAGCGGCTGCTGAGGTCATTACGGAAATAGGCAAGTACGCTACGGATCACGGCGTGCAGATCGGGATTCATAATGAGTTTTTTCTGGCCATTAATAAAGAAAACCACCGTGAATACCTCGAACTCACCGACCCACGCTACGTGCATTACTGCCTCGATACGGCACAGGTAGCTTTGTTGGGTGAAGACATTCTCGAATTTTATGCTGCCTACCACGACCGTATCAGTACGTTCCATCTGAAAGATACTGCTACCCCCAAGCTGCCCGACGAAATTCGGTATAGCCGGGACATTGAAATCACGGACGACGGTACCCGCTGGTTTTGGGAACCCGGTGAAGGCGTGCTGGATTTTAAAGGACTGTATCAATTGCTCAAAAAGCATCACTTTAAAGGGTGGATCACCGTCGAAACCGACGGCACGCCCGACTTGCTTGCTTCGATGGCCTTGTCGAGGTATTATATTGACAATGAGCTAAGTGGAATCTATAGTTAGGCCGACTTAAGTACAAATCTCACGGTTGTAAATCGGAAATCAACAATCCCAAATCGAAAATAAAAATGGGCCCGTTAGACAAATACATTTTAAAAGAAGATGCACTGGAGGCCACCGAAAACGGCTTTCAGCTGAAATTTCAGTCGCATTGGTATCGCTCGCTGCCGCTTTCCTGCATGGATTTCGCCCTGAAAATTGACGGCAGCGAAGTGGAAAAAAACAACCTGAAGGTCAAGGTAAACGGTAACGAATATCGCTATGACCAACTGCCCGAATTGGATAAAGAATGGCTGTTTATTCTCGATCGAGGTCAACTGGAAGTGGCGCAACCTCTGGAAAAAGGGAAGGCCTATGAAGTTGAATTCAAATACGACCTGCACATTCCTTACATTTTGGTAGGCCCACAGGCTGCGCCTTTGCTGGCGAGCAGTGTGGTGAAGAAAAAGCTGGTTTGCAATTAATGATTTAAGGGTAGAATCCGGCAAGCATCATCTCAAATCGCTCCTCCATTTTAACGGGAAGGTTGAGTTCCAAGAGCTTGATGGTAGCTTCCCCAATAATTGAAAGAGCGGTGAGTTTACCTTGCTGAACCTCAAAATGCTCAAACCAATTTTGCGTTCTTGGATTGAAAAGCGGGACTATTTCGCCACCAAAGGCTAAAACAGTAGAAATGTTGGGCCCTTTTTTCCAATTACAGGATGAACAGCAATAAACGAGGTTGTTCAATGTGTTTGGTCCGCCGTGTTGCAGGCCGATAACATGCTCAATATGATAATCAAAGGAGGATAGAAATTCAGGAACACGACAATATTCGCAACGATTCGAGGCACGTTCAATGACTATTTTTTTGATTGAACGAGGAATGTATAGACTCATTGACCGGCATTTAATTGTTGAATAGCCTTGGCTTTAGCCAATCGCACAATGTGTTCGACAGTCATATAGCGTTCCATTTCAGCCGTTTCGTCGGGGGTGAGTCCAACATTCGAATTTTTATCCAATAAGACAGCCACTCGCTCCTGTGCTTTAGCGGAGGCTTTATAAGCTAAGACTTTGCGAGGGGAGAGGCTTGCCAAAAAGACAGCCAACTCATCGTACACCGAATTATATTCTAAAACCATGATTGTTGCATCCATTTTCATTATAAAAATAGAGCTTTTCATTTAGAGTAAAAAACTTTTCAAAATAATACACATGAAACTGGCCACCTCACTTTTTTCTTACGCTTACGAATGGAATTCGGGCAAATTTTCGTTGGAAGACGTCATTGCCGAAACCCGTAAACGTGATCTGGGCACCGGTCTGGAAATCATCGGTTTTCAAAGCCTCAGAGGGTTTCCGTACATTTCGGAGGAGACCGTTAAGGAAGTTAAACACCTGCTCGACAAGTACGAGTTTGAACCGGTGGCTTTGGATGCCAACATTGATGTAGGTATTAAACGACACGCCAAAATGAGTGTGGATGAAACCGTAGAATACATCAAACCTCAGCTGTTGGCGGCCCAAAGACTCGGCTTTCCTATCCTTCGCTGTCAGACTACGGCTCCTGCCGAGGTGTATCAAAAACTCGTTCCTTTTGCCGAAAAGGCCAATGTAGTGATGGGGATAGAGTTGCATACGCCCTACAGCGTTGACCACCCTTCGGTGATTAAAATGGCGGAAATGTTCGGGCAAATGCAAACACATGTTTTGGGCTTTGTGCCGGACATGGGTACGTGTATGCGAGCGATTCCGGACGCCTTACTCAGCAGCTTTAAATCGGCCGGTGTCACCGACGAAATGATTGCCATAACCAAGGAAATTTGGCACAAAGACATTCCGACGCCCGCCAAATTCGGCGAATTGGCACAAACATTAGTTCCGATGGGAGCTACGCCGCCTCAGATCGGGCGATTAAACATGGCATTCAGCATGAACGGCCGTCAGCCCGTGGCAAGTTGGAAGGAAATCATGCCTTACGTAGTACATCTGCATGGCAAGTTTTACGGATTTGACGAAGACGGCAATGAGCCTTCGATAGATTATCCCGCCATCTTCAAAGTTTTTCACGAAGGAGGGTACAAAGGCTACATTTCCTCCGAATACGAAGGCTCGGCCTTCACCGACGAGTTTGATGCTTTCGACCAAGTGGAAAAACAGCACAGGTTGTGGAAACGAATTTTACAAAATCTTTAAAAAAATGACCGATCAATTTAACCTCAATTACGCCCCTCATATCAATTTGTTTACCAATTCGGCAGGGCAAGATCCTTTCGACCAGATTAAGTATATCGCTGATTTGGGCTTCAAATCCATCGAAAACAGCGGTTTCAATGCTCCTCATATTCCCTTCGATACTTCCCCAATGGGATTGGGATTGTTTGATCTGGAGCCTGCTTTTTTGGATAAAATGGGAAATACCATTGCCAACGCAGGCTTAACCATGGGCACTTTTGTGATGACCCCGCCCGTGTGGCCGCCGGTAGCCTCTATCACTTCGGGAAATAAAGAATTGCTTGAAATGTTCTTGAAAAAATGTAAAAAAGGAGTAGAGGTGGGTCAGCGAATCAATGCCAAATTCGTCACAGTTTCTACCGATTGTTACGACAGAAGTTTACCGATGGAAATGCAAACAGCCCATGCCATTGATGCCCTGCGTTATGCCGCCGATATTTTTGAGCCTGTTGGTATTACGATGGTGATAGAAACCCTCAGCGATCACCATGAATTATTTTTAAGAACAGCTCCTTTGGCTTACCTGCTTTGCAGAGGAGTTAATCGGGCATCCTGCAAAATGCTGTTCGATATGTACCATTTGCAACGCAATCAAGGGGGACTCATTGCCCACATTGATATGGTGTGGAGCGAAATCGGTTATTTCCAAATCGGAGATGTGCCGGGCAGATGCGAACCCGGGACAGGTGAGATAAACTATAAAACGATCTTCAAACACATTTACCACAAGCAAAAAGCGGAAGGCAAAGACCTGATTCTGGGGATGGAGCATTTTAAATCCCGTCCGGGAATTGAAGGCGAAAACGCACTTTTGCAAGCCTATAAAGAAGTGGACAATTTTTTAAATTAATTCAGCAGATGAAAAATACTAAATACGACGCCATTGTAGTAGGTTCGGGAGCTACCGGCGGTATCGCCGCCAAAGAATTGGCCGAGAGAGGATTGAAAACCTTGGTGTTGGAAGCCGGCCCATTCCTTGAGGAAGAGAAGTTTCAAAAAGCAGGGGGCAATTTCAGCAGTATCGGCTCCGCATCGCGCATCAAAGCCGGGCTCACCGGGCATCACAAACAAGCCCGGGCTTCGTTTTATTCGGAAGATAAAGCCTTTTTGTTTGTCAATGACTGGGACCACCCTTATACTTCTTCCAAAGATTTTTTCCTGTTTTTACGGGGCAAAAATGTGGGCGGACGCTTTTTGTCGTGGGGGCGGGTGGCCCTTCGTATGTCGGATTATGCCTTCAAAACCAAAACCAAAGAGGGCGTAGGGGAAGATTGGCCGATTTCTTACAGCGATATAGTACCCTATTACGAAAAGGTAGAGGAGTTTTTGGGAATCATCGGTGCCGAAGACAACATTCCTTTTGTGCCCAATGGTAAGTACATCAAAACGGCCGGATTGAGTACGGCGGAAAAGGAGTTTAAGCACACCATCGAAACCAAATGGCCCGAACGGAAGGTAATGCCTTGGCGCTATGTGAAAAAAGAAGCCACGCCCGAAGACAAAAATCACAACCGTATTACCAGTCCGCTGGCAGCGGGTTTGGCTACGGGAAATTTAGAAATCAGAGCTAATGCCATTGTATCTAAAGTCAACACCGACTCGCAAACGGGCAGAGCTACGGGCGTAACGTACATTGATGCCGAATCGAAACGGGAACATATCGTTGAAGCCGACGTAGTCATGTTGTGTGCTTCCACCATCGAAACCATTCGATTGATGCTCCATTCGGCCGGCGGAAAGCACCCCCATGGTTTGGGTAACACGTCGGGAACGTTGGGTAAATATTTCATGGATCAGGTACCGTCTTGGATATTCGGTTCGGTGCCCAACCATTTTGGGGGCGAATTGGTGGATGCCGATACCCCTAAGGATAATCACGGCGGCATTTACATCCCTCGTTTTCAGAATCTGGACAAACACGATTATCCGGCCTTCAAAGGCGGCTTTAACATTCAGGGCATCGTGGGGCGTCCCATGGTTCCGCCTCACATGAATTCAGTATTCGGCCTGATGGGCCACGGCGAAATGCTTCCTTACAAAGAGAACTGCGTATCGTTGCACCGCAGTCGAAAAGACAAATGGGGCGTTCCGATTCCCAACATCAATATCCGGATGTACGAAAACGAAATCAATCTGCTCAAAGCGCAGGTACAGACTCAAAAGGAAATTGTGGCCGAAAACGGCTATAAAGTGGATTTCGCTATCAGTCCGTTGGGGATTTCTCAGGAATATGATTTGTTGCCTGATGTACCCTGGTACGAGCGATTGTTGTTTAAACTCAACTATAAGAAAAGTGTGGCTCTGGGAGCGGCGATTCACGAATGCGGCGGTGCCAGAATGGGCGACTCGCCGAAAGATTCGGTACTCAACGGCCATAATCAGGTGTGGGATGCTCCCAACGTTTTTGTGACCGACAGTGCCTGCTTCCCCACCAACGGTTCCTGCGGTCCTACGCTTACCACCATGGCCCTGACCCTGCGGGCCTGCGAGTTCATTGCCAAAGAGTTCGGCAAGTAATGCTGAAAATTGTTTTCTCGTTGAAGAATAGATTTTAAATTCGTAGCAGCAACTTTATTTGAAAAGACGTCAATGAAATCAAACGATATACCCATCTTGGATACCAAACAACTCGAAATAGAGTTGGTCAGTAAAGGTGGTGTACCCGATTCATTGGTACGCTCTAACATTCATCAGTTTTTTCATATCAATCGGGTAGAGGATTATTTCCGGATGGTACAATTTCCTCTACCCTCTGATCTGCAACCTCGCCGCATTACGGTCTATTCTTTTTTCTTTCTTACCAAGGGCGTCAGCAGTCGAAGTACGGGCTTAGATACGTATGATTTCGGAGAAAACACGTTTTATTTTACACCGGCGCATCAGATCACTACCCATAAATTTGTTCGCCGGGATGTCGAAGGGTTTTATTGCCATTTCAGTATCGAACTGTTGGCAAGGTATATTCCGGCCAAAGAGTTGTTTGTCGAATTTCCCTTTTTGCAGTTCAATGCCTATCCTTTGGTCGTCATCAATGAAGCCGCCAAAAAGAACGTAACCTTCTTGCTGGAAAGACTTTTGAGCGAATACAAAGCCGAAAATGAATGCCGAACGGATATTTTACGGTCGTATTTGCTCTCCCTGTTTACCGAACTGAAACCTTTTGCCGAGGCCTGCAAACCCAAAACGGTCAATGCTGCCTCGCATATTACCGAGGAGTTTAAAAAAGTGTTGACAAAGCACATTTGTGAGAAATTGAAAATAACCGACTATGCCGAAATGCTGCACGTGTCGCCCAACCACCTCAACAAATGCGTGAAAACCACTACCGGCAAATCTGCCCACGATCTGCTCAACGAAATGCTGTTGCTCGAAGCCAAAGTATTGCTGAAACAAACCAATCACAACATCACGGAAATCGCGTACAAGATCGGCAAAAACGAAGTGACGGATTTTGTAAGATTCTTCAAAGCCCAAACGGGCCTGCGACCGACGGAGTATCGGTTGATGAATTGAACTTTAAACAGGGGCTTTATTGACTGTATTTTGCGCTTGCCTGAAATGCTTCCCCCTTTTCCCTGTGTCAGAGCTAAAGATTGATTTTGCACAGAACCCAATTGATTTTGCGTGAGGTGTCTTTGAAAAAGTCGCTATTTTTGCGGAGATATGTTCAATTTTTTCACGGAATTCGCCTAAACCTCTTTTGTTCATGCTGACCCGTCGTCAATTTCTGCAAAATTCGGCCGTTTTGGCCGCCACTTCGCTTGCTTCTGATTTGGCCGTTGCCGCTCCTCATAAACTGAAAAAAATCGGAATTCAGCTGTTTTCTGTCCCTAAACTTCTCGACAAAGATTTTGCGGGTACGCTTAAAATGTTGGCTCAAATGGGCTATAAAGAAGTGGAACTGTACGGTCCGTTTCCGTTCAGTACGCCTTCTGCACAGGAGCGTTGGAATGCTGTGACGCCGTCGTTGGGATTCAAAGGCAGCGGCTATTTCGGACATACGGCCAAAGAAGTAAAACAGATTTTGAAAGACAACGGACTGACTGCCCCTTCGGTGCATACCGATTTGGATACCCTCAAAAATCGCATGGACGCCTTGGGAGAAGCCGGACAGGAGCTGGGTTTTACCTACGTAGGTCTGCCGGCAATTCCGGATGAGTTGCGTAAAAATTTGGATGCTTACCAACGCATCGCCGACGATTTCAATAAAATAGGAGAAGCGGCCAAAAAAGCAGGGTTACGATTTGCCTACCACAACCACGGCTATGGATTGGTACCCATGGAAGGAAAAGTGCCGGTGGAATTGCTGTTGGAACAAACCGACCCCAACTTGGTCTTTTTCGAAATGGATCTGTATTGGACAACCGCAGGCGGGGTAGATCCGATCACGTATTTGACCAAGTATTCCAATCGTTATAAATTGCTGCATATCAAGGATATGGTAAAGAAAGTGCGTTTTTCCGGGGATGGTGGCGATGCGTCGCAGTGGATCGGCTTGTTCCCGTTTATGACCGATGCCGGCAGCGGCATTATTGACTTAAAAGCCATCATGGCTAAAGCGCAGGAAATAGGGGTGGAGCACTATATTGTGGAGCAAGACATGGTGGCTACGCCGGAGACTTCGCTCAAAAAGAGCTTTGATTTTCTGAAAAAACTATAACCGGATCGACCGAAACTCCCGGGCGCGCAGTTTCTTGGTTGTCAGTGGAGACACTGACAACGGTATTAAACTATTACCGGATCGACCGAAACTCCGGGGCGCGCAGTTTCTTGGTTGTCAGTGGGGACACTGACAACGGCATTAGAATTTCCAAATTGACCTGAAAACCCAACCTCTCATGCATTTTGACATTAAAGAACACATTGACAAAAACAAAATGACTCGGCTGCAATACGCCACGGTCTTTATTTGTTTGCTGATGAATATGCTCGACGGCATGGACGTCATGGTGATTTCTTACACAGCCCCGGCCATTGCCAAAGCGTGGTCGATCAGTCCTTCTGCTTTGGGGATTGTGTTCAGTGCCGGGTTATTGGGAATGACGGTAGGGGCTATGTTCTTAGCGCCGCGGGCCGATGTGATGGGTCGGAAAAAGATGATTTTATTTTGCGCTATGTTGATGGGTATCAGCATTTTTTGTACGGCATTTGCCAAAACCATTAATGCATTGATCGTTTTTCGATTGATCAGCGGCATCGGAATCGGGGCAATGCTGGCAAGTACGGCCACCCTCACGTCGGAATATACCCCCAATAAAACCAAAGATTTTTGGGTGAGTTTTGTGGTGGCCGGTTATCCTGTGGGGGCGGTATTGTCCGGTTTGGCGGCGGCCAAAGTGATTCCGCAGATGGGCTGGCCCACCATGTTTCAACTGGCCGGTTTTGCCACAACCTTGGCCGTGCCCTTAATTTTCTTTTTCCTGTCCGAATCCGTTGATTTTTATTTGAAAGCCAAGCCCAAAAATGCGCTGGTCAATGTCAATGCTATTCTCTCTAAAATGGACATTACTCCGCTGGAGACTTTACCTGAAAAGGGGGACCGGCAGAAGGAAGTATCCTTCCAATCGCTGCTGACACCCGAATTCAAAATCCCTACGTATCAGCTTTGGGCAGCCCTGTTTATGGCTTTCGCCACCCTTTACTTCCTGACCAATTGGATTCCTAAATTGGCTTCCAACGCGGGCCTGTCTATGGAATTGGCCATTTATGCCGGAACGGTTTTCAACTTGGGGGCTTTTATCGGTATTGTGATACAAGGCTACTTTTCCGGTAAATTCGGATTAAAAAAAACCATCGGTACCTTTCTGCTTCTGACGGCCGGTCTGATGGCAATCTTTGGGGTGTTTTCGGGATCTTCCTGGCTGTTGGTGATTTTCGGTTTGCTCGGTTTTGGGATTCAGGGAGGATTTGTCGGTCTGTATGCCGTGGCGGCCCGTATGTACCCCACCGAATTTCGCACTACCGGCGTAGGCTGGGCCATCGGTTCGGGGCGCTTGGGCGGCATCGTGGGGCCGATGCTGGGCGGTATTTTGATTGAGATAGGGCTGTCAATGACCGCCAATTTTCTGGTTTTTGCCGTTCCGGCGGCCCTTGCGGGTATAATTACCCTATACCTTTCATCAAAAAGAATCAGTTGAGGTTGTCGTGAGGACACGGGCAACGGCTAACAGCCCCTTAATTTTTTCGAAATTCGCTTGGGGAGACGCCCGTTAGTTTTTTGAACAAACGCGTGAAATAGGCGGGATCTTTGAAGTTCAAAAAGTAGGAAACCTCAGAGATAGTGTATGTCGTATTCAGCAGGTATTTTTTGGCTTCGTTAATCAGGTGTTCGTGTACGACTTGTAAGGCTGATTTTTGTACTAATGACTGACAGATGCGGTTGAGGTGTACGGTAGTAATGTTTAACTCCTTGGCGTATTCCCGGATGGATTTTGACTCCTGCAACGACGTTTTGATACTTTTCTGAAAAGTCCGAAAGTACTGTAAAGTCCGATTGTCGGCGGGGGCAATCGGGGTTTTCAACGAAAGACTGAACCGATACAAACTGATAAAAAAGACGTGAAACAGCGACTGTACCACGGTTTGTTTTTCGGGATTTTCTTCGTACAGTTCCCGGATGATCTGATTCTTCAAAAGCAGAATATTATCAAAAACGGTTTGGTCATTTTCAAAAGATAAATGCTTCAGATGAGTGAGTTCAAGCAATACGTTGGGGGAGTTTTTGAAAAGATTCTCTAAAAAGGACTCCGAAAACGTAATGACTTCGCCGCAAATTGACGGCTGAAAAGCAAAACCGTGCAACGTATGGCTTGGGATGGTGATCATACAGGGGGTGTTCAATTCGACTTCATTTTGCTCCGAAACCAAAATCCCGTCGCCCGACTCAATGATAAAAATCTGATAAAGATCGGTATGAAGATGTTGATTGATTTCCCAATCGTACATTTTACTGCGCGTTTCCAACGCCTCATAATGAATGAAATTGGGTAAAAGCGGATGCTGATGATCGCCGTACAGTCCTTTGTAGTTGATGAGGCTTTTGTGCATGAAGATGTTTTAAAAATACCTGTAATTTATACCGAATGATAACGGTGGTTTTAATTCATAAACACTCTTTTGTCATAGGGAAAGCATCTGAAAGACCCTTTGAGAGTGACAAAATTATGATTATAAGTATAACAGCTGCGTATGGAGCAACATCCAATAATATTATAAATGTTTAATTTGTACAAGTCTTATTTTGATTTATCCAAGATAATCTTTCACATTCCCTTTACCTTTGTCGTACAGGTTAAGCAGGTATTTTCTCTTTAATACATACGTTCCATGAGCCGTCTGATTTACAACCCATTCGATTACGAAGTACACCCACCCCGGTTGTCTCCCGATTATAAATCTACCGTTTTGCGGGCTCCTTCTCAGCCGTTAGTGGTTTTGAAGCAGTCATTATCAGAGTTGAGCGGACCGCTTTTCGGAGATTTCAAATTAGGGGAATTGGATCATGACCTGACCAAAAATTCCGTGAAAAACGGCGAGCCTTTAGGGGAGCGAATAGTCGTACATGGCAAAGTCATGAACGAAAACGGGCGACCGATTCCGAATACGCTCATTGAGATTTGGCAGGCCAATTCGGCAGGGCGTTATGTACACAAAGTGGATAAACACGACGCACCCCTCGATCCTAATTTTCTGGGTACGGGCCGTTGTATGACCGATGCGGAAGGGAATTATAAATTTTACACCATCAAACCCGGGGCTTATCCGTGGGGCAATCATTACAATGCCTGGCGTCCCAATCACATTCATTTTTCGTTGTTCGGGGCCAATATCACTAACCGCTTAGTGACGCAAATGTACTTCCCCGGTGACCCGCTGCTTCAGTACGACCCGATCTTCCTCGGAGTACCGCCCAAAGGTCGTGAACTGCTTATCTCAAAATTTGACTTGAGTATCACCGAGCCTAATTTTGCGCTGGGTTATCGCTTTGATTTTGTACTGCGCGGCCATCATCAAACACCTTTTGAGACCCTCTAATGGCACGGGCGCCCGCCTCAATGGAATGTTTATTTGTTATTAAAAAGTACTGAAATGGAACAAAATCCGACTTTTCAAAAAAATACTCCCCCATTGGGGGCAGGGGGGCTCCAAACCCCCTCTCAAACCGTTGGCCCTTATTTTGCGTATGGTCTCACGCCGGAGCAATATTTATATGATTTTAAAAGTTTGGTCGGCAATCAAATGACAAGTCCCATTGATCAAAACAATTCCATCACTATTGTTGGCAAAGTATTTGACGGTGAAGGCGTTGTTATTCCGGATGCGATGATTGAGATTTGGCAAAACGACGGCAAAAATCAATTGTTCGGCCGATTCGGTACGGGTACCGATGTCGAGAATCGGTTTATTTTTCATACCGTCAAACCCGTTTCATTCAATGGACAGGCACCTTATTTGTCAGTGATCGTTTTTATGCGCGGACAGCTGATCCATTCGTACACGCGTCTTTATTTTTCGGATGAAGCGGCACTGAACACGCAGGATGAAGTATTGAACAGCGTTCCTGCCGAGCGCAGAAATACCCTTATTGCCATTCAAAACGGCTCTGTTTATGAGTTTAACATTCGGATGCAGGGCGAAGGTGAAACGGTTTTCTTTGAAATATAGACAGAATTACGAATTTAGAATGACGAATTTTAAGATTCGTACCTCTTCATTCCAACATGCGACGTTGGACCGTTCGTCATTCTTAACTATGTATCTATACAGCGAACCATTTTATTATCTTGAATGACATAAATTATTCGTCACTCGTCATTCCATATTCGTCATTCGTAACTATGTCTCTATACACCGAACTGTTCTATTCGACTGAAATCAACGAATTGTTTTCCGAGCGCAATACAATCGCTCAGATGCTGCGTTTTGAGGCGGCGTTGGCCGAGGCGCAGGCGGCCAATGGAATTATTTCGGTAAATTCAGCAGCGATTATCAGGGATTGTTGCCAAGCCAATCTAATCGATATTGATAAACTTAAAACCGAGATCAAACTCGGGGGCAATGCGGCCATTCCGTTGGTGAAGCAATTGACGCGAATGGTGAAAAACAACGACGCGGAAGCTTCAAAGTACGTGCATTTAGGCGCTACCAGTCAGGATGTGGTAGACACCGCAACGGTGTTACAGATACAGACGTATCTGGAGTGGCTGGAGGAAAAGTTGGGAGTTTTAAGGCAAAGTTTGGCAAAAATCACCCAAAAGCACCGTACCACCCTGATGATTGGCCGAACACTGCTGCAACAGGCGCGGCCAATTACCTTCGGGCTCAAAACGGCCGCTTGGCTGGAAGGCATCGAACGTTCCAACCAACGTCTTCAGGAAGCCAAAAAACGGGTGTTGGTGCTCCAGTTGGCCGGGGCCGTAGGGAGCGGCAACGCCTCTATTTCAAAAGATGTCAATCAAACCGTTGCCAATTTATTGGGATTGCGGTCGGCCTCTTCCTGGCAGACCCAGCGTGATACCATCGCCGAATGGGCGAGCATTTTAGGTATTTTGACAGGAAGTTTGGGGAAGATCGCCAAAGACGTTTCGCTATTGATGCAAACCGAAGTTGGTGAAGTGTTTGAAGGGGCCGGCGAAGGGAAAGGCGGTTCCAGTACCATGCCGCACAAACGAAATCCCGTTACCTGTGCCGCGATATTGGCCAATGCTACCCGAACGCCTCATTTGGTGGCTTCTATCCTTTCGGCGATGCCGCAGGAACACGAGCGTTCGGCGGGATTGTGGCATTCGGAGTGGGAAGTACTGACCCAACTCATGAGCCTGACGGCCGGAAGCGCGGAACGAGCTGTTGAGTTGATTGAAGGGTTGGAAGTCGACGAAAAACGGATGCTGGCCAATCTCGAACTGACCCGGGGGCTGATCTACGCCGAGAATGTTTCCTTGGCATTGGCTCCGAAAATTGGTAAAATTAACGCCCATGAATTGGTGGAGAAGGCTTGTAAATCAGCCATTTCGCAACAGAAGCATTTGAAAGAAGTATTGATGGAAATGAACGTGGATGTTCCTGATTTGGAGGCATTATTCAAACCCGAAAACTCGATCGGGTTGAGCTTGGAAATCATTGATGAAATCTTGAAAGTACACAACCCCACCCTAAATCCCTCCCCTTTCAGTGGAGGGACTTCTTGCAGCTCCCTTTCTCCTGAAAGGGGCCGCGGCGGCGGACCGCAAGGGCCGGGGATAGGGGTTAAAACGATAGGTACAACTTTGTAAACCAATTCATATACGAAATAAAAAAATGAAACTCAATTACAAACTCCAAGGCACGCCCAACAGTCCCGTATTGGTTTTTTCCAACTCGCTGGGTTCTGAAATGATGATGTGGGACGAATTGGTACCCTATCTGTTGCCTTTTTTTCGGGTACTGCGTTATAATACCTGCCCCCCAACCCCCAATGGGGGAGCTTATGACTGCAAAATAGATGATTTGGGTAAACAAGTCATTGATCTGCTGGATCAATTGGGCATTGAAACCGCTTATTTCTGCGGGCTTTCGATGGGTGGTTTGATTGGTCAGTGGTTGGGCATTCACCATCCCGAACGCATTAAAAAGCTGGTCATCAGTAATACCGGTGCCAAAATCGGCAACGATGAACGTTGGAACGGGCGCATCGAAACCATCACCCAACACGGGATGCAGGCCATTGTGGAAGATACCATGGAAAGGTGGTTTACGGAAGGCTTTCGTCAAAACAACCCCCAACGCGTAGCCGAAACCAAGGCCATGTTTTTAAGAAGTCATGTACAGGGTTATGCCAACTGCTGTGCGGCCATCCGGGATGCGGATTTCAGAGAACAATTACAACATATTACCGTCGAAACCTTGGTCATTACGGGTGACGAAGACCCCGTAACCAACGTGGAGCAGGCCGAGTTTTTGGTAAAAAATATCCCCAATGCCCGCCTTAAAGTTCTCCCTGCGAGGCATTTGGCAAGTACAGAATTACCCAAAGAATACGCAGCCGTTTTAATTGATTTTTTGATAGACAGATCAGCACCTCCTTTCTCTACAGGGGAAAGGGTAGGGGATAGGGGTTACGACCGAGGAATGCACGTTCGACGAACCGTTCTCGGAAATGAACACGTTGACCGGGCGAATGCCAAAGTCAATGATTTTAACGCAGATTTTCAACGCTTTATTACCAATTACGCCTGGGGAGAAATCTGGACTCGCCCTGATTTGTCGAAACATAACCGAAGCCTGATCACGATGGCGATGCTCATTGCGCTGAATCGGAAAGCGGAGTTTAAAATGCACGTAAAAGCGGCGCTCAATAATGGCGTAACGGTGGCTGAGATCAAAGAAGTCATCCTGCAATCGGCCTTGTATTGCGGCCTGCCCGCCGCCAACGAAGCCTTTCATTCGGCTGAAGAAGTGTTTAAAGAGATGAATATTACGCTATAAATGGGAACACGGATGATTCGGATTCTGACGAAACGCCGATTTATGCAAATTTATTTATCCGTGAATATCCGCGTTGTGGAACACATTCGCGTCATCAGCGTTCTATCAATAATTACAAAATGAAAAACATTAAAACCCAAGTAGGTATCATCGGTGCCGGACCGGCAGGACTGACGTTGGCGCATTGGCTCAAAAAGCACGGCATTGCCTCAGTAATCATCGAAAATCGCAGTCGTGAATATGTACAATCTCGTGTGCGGGCAGGATTGCTGGAGCAAAATACCGTGGATATTTATAAACATTTGGGTCTGGCCGACCGTCTCGTCAGGGAAGGGCAGGAGCACCGCGGTGTTTATTTGAACTTTGACGGTAAACGCATTCGGGTACCTTTCGGCGAATTGACCGGCGGGCGAAATATCACCATTTACGGGCAGCAGGAAATCGTCAAAGACTTGACCGATGCCTGGTATGCCGGCGGCGGAGAATTGTATTTTGAAACAGAGGCTATCGCGATTGAAGATTTTGATACACCAACGCCCAAGATATATGTTGAAAACGCAGGCGAACCGGGAGTCATTGAATGTGATTTTGTGGCTGCTTGCGACGGCTTTCACGGCATCGGCCGTAAAACGTTGCCCAAAACGGCCTTCAATGAATTTTCAGTGACCTATCCGTTCAGTTGGCTGGGTATTTTGGCGCACGTAGCTCCGTCGTCAGAGGAGTTGGTCTATGCCTATCACGAAAACGGGTTCGCGTTGCACAGTCTGCGCTCCGAAAAAGTAAGCCGTCTGTACCTTCAGGTAGAAAATGATGACCGCGTGGAAAACTGGCCCGACGAGCGGATTTGGGAAGAGCTTTCTATTCGTTTGGGCGCCAAAGGCTGGACCCTGAAATCAGGGCCGATCTTTGAAAAAAGCATTACGCCGATGCGCAGCTTTTTTACGGACAATATGCAGTCGGGACGGTTGTTTTTGGCCGGAGATGCGGCACACATTGTGCCTCCAACGGGCGGAAAAGGCCTGAATTTGGCCGTAGCCGACGTCAAGCATCTGGTAGATGGATTCGTGGATTTTTACAAAAACAACTCCC
This sequence comes from Spirosomataceae bacterium, assembly GCA_046329125.1. Classification (GTDB taxonomy): domain Bacteria; phylum Bacteroidota; class Bacteroidia; order Cytophagales; family Spirosomataceae; genus Runella. The sequence continues at coordinate 131,139 of JAXLVD010000010.1, forward strand.
TGACGCAGTTGGATAATTATTCTGCGATTGCCCTCAAACGTATCTGGCGGGCGCAGGATTTTTCCAACTTTATGACCACACTTTTCCATAAGCAGGATGCTCACGGGTCGTTTCAATACCATTTACAAAAAGCTAAATTTGATTACATTACCCGCTCAAAAGCGTATGCCACCACGATTGCCGAAAACTACGTAGGCTTGCCTTTTGAGGCGTTTGAGTAATTTTTTTGGACACAGAGTTGCACTGAGCGACTATCTGCTCTCTACTTTCACAGAGTACCACAGAGAGAATAGGACTGTGGTACTCCGCTTCGGTGGTCCGATGTGCTGAACTCAGAGAAACTCTGTGACCCTTACTTTTCTTAATAACTCGCAAAACGAAATGAAAGAAGTACCCATTATAGACTTACACACCGCCGCTGCCATGGTCAAAGACGGTGATACACTTTTACAGGGCGGGTTCGGCATGACGGGCAACCCCGTTCACCTGATGCACGCCCTCGCCGAGATCGGCACCAAAAATCTCACGTTTATCGGTAATAATACGGGTGAGCCCGGCTTGGGCGGGGGGCGTTTATTGCGTAACGGACAGCTCAAAAAAATGATCGGTTCGTTTTTTACCTCTAATCCCGATGCCGTCAAAGCGGCTCAATCGGGGGCCGTAGCATACGAATTGCTGCCGCAGGGTACACTCGCCGAAGCTCTCCGCGCGGGTGGGGCCGGTATCGGTGGTTTTTATACCCCCACGTCTGCCGGTACACTCATTGCGCAGGGGCGAGAAACCAAAGTCATTGACGGGGAAGAACAGGTATTTATCAAAGCTTTGCGGGGGAATGTGGCGTTTATTCGGGCGTGGCGGGCGGATACCGCCGGGAATCTGCAATACCGCATGACCGAAAACAATTTCAACAAAGCCATGGCGACCGCGGCTGATTTGGTCATTGCGGAAGTAGAGGAAATTGTTCCGTTAGGCGAAATTGCTCCGGAGTTCGTACACACACCCGGCTGTTTTGTGGATTATTTGGTAGAAGCCAAAATTAGCCTCGAAGACTTGGGCTCGTCGGCGTCGGTGAGTTCTTCCAAGAAAGTGGATGAGTCACGAATGAACATGGCCAAACGAGCCTTGGCCGAATTGAAAAAGGGCGACGTGGTGAACTTGGGAATCGGCATTCCGACGCTCGTGGCGGATTTGATCACCCCCGAGCACGGCATCATTCTCCATACCGAAAACGGAATGTTGGGCGTAGGACCCGTACCGACGGATGGTGGCGGCGCGATGGATTATCCCGTCAACGCGGGCAAAATTCCCGTTACGGCACTGCCCGGCAGCAGCTATTTCGACAGTGCCGACAGTTTTGCCATGATTCGCGGCAAACACATTGATGTGGCCATTATGGGCGGTTTGGAAGTGGACGAAGCGGCCAACTTGGCCAACTGGGCGGTGCCCGGAAAGCCGCTGTTGGGAGTAGGCGGGGCGATGGATCTGGCCAAAGGGGCTAAGAAATTGATCATTACCATGACTCACACCAATCCTGACGGGTCGTCGAAAATTGTTCCGAATTGTGTGCTTCCGCTTACGGCTTCAAACGTCGTAGATCTGGTCATTACGGAACTGGCCGTTTTTGCATATCCCAACGGAAAACTCACGTTGACAGAACTCATGCCGAATGCGACCTTGGAGGAAGTGAAAGCGAAAACGAGTGCGGCGTTTGAAATTGGGAATTAGTAGCCAATTGACCAAATTTAGCTAAATTCGGTCAATCAATTGACACAATTTAGCTAAATTTGGTCAATTGAGTGGATTTTCTTTATTTTGGGTAAAAAATAAAGAAAATGGAAATCAGCAGAATTTTAGAAAATACCCTTCATAAATATTTAGTTTCGGGAAAAGTAAATGTTTTATACGGAGCAAGACGGGTAGGGAAAACATTTTTGATAAGAAAGATAGTCGAAAAATTGGGTTTGCCTTATGTGTGGCTCAACGGTGATTTGCCCGACATACAAAAGTTTTTAGCAGAACGAAATTTAGCAAAGTATAAAAGCCTTCTGGCAGGAAAAGAACTTTTGATTATTGACGAAGCTCAATCGGTACCGTACATAGGCCCGGCTCTTAAAATTATAGTTGATGAGATACCGTCACTCAAAATTATTGCCAGCGGTTCATCGGCATTTGACCTCAGCAATAATTTAGGAGAGCCATTGGTTGGACGAGCTCATTGGCATGAATTATACCCTATCAGTCAGGCAGAGCTCGGTACGCTTGAAAATTATTTGGAAACAGCCAGAAATCTTGAAGAAAGACTGATTTATGGTAGCTATCCGGATGTTTGTTTGTTGCCTAACAGTACTGACAAAGAACTCTATTTGATAGAGTTGACCGGTTCTTACTTATTAAGAGACATTGTAAGTTTTGATGGCGTCAAAAACTCATCTAAAGTTTATGATTTGCTCAAGTTAGTTGCTTTTCAAATTGGCAAAGAAGTATCTCTGCTGGAATTGGGAAACCAACTTGAAATGAGTAAGAATACGGTGAAAAAGTACTTGGATTTATTAGAAAAAGTATATGTACTGAAAAAGGTACGAGGTTTCAGTAAAAATTTACGTAAAGAAATAACTAAAAACTCTCGCTGGTATTTTTGGGATAATGGCGTCAGAAACGCCATCATTGGCGATTTTAAACCATTGGCGTTTAGAAATGATGTGGGTGAATTGTGGGAGAATTATCTAATGTATGAGCGTTTGAAAAAGAATAAATACGCAGGAAAACACCAACAGACCTACTTTTGGCGCACCTACGACCAACAGGAAATAGATTGTATTGAAGTAAAAAATTTGGAATTGGAGGCGTATGAATTTAAGTGGGGAAACAAAAAAGCCAAGCTTCCCAAGGCTTTTGCTGAAGCCTATCCCGACGCCAAATTTGAGGTAATTACCAAAGAAAACTATTTAGATTTTATCCAATGAAAGATTCCTTCATCATAGATGCCGTTCGCACGCCTATCGGCAATTTCGGCGGTAGTTTATCACCCGTTCGGGCCGATGACTTGGCGGCGTTGCCCATTATCGAACTCCTCAAACGCAATCCTTCTATCCCGCATGACGTGATTGAAGACGTGATCTTGGGGTGCCATAACCAAGCGGGGGAAGATAACCGCAACGTAGCCCGAATGGCGTTGCTGTTGGCGGGACTTCCTTATACCGTTCCGGGCGAGACGGTCAATCGGCTGTGTTCGTCGGGGATGTCGGCGGTGATTCATGCCCACCGCGCCATTAAAGCAGGCGATGGCGAGGTACTCATTGCGGGCGGTGTAGAGCACATGACGCGCGGGCCTTGGGTGATCTCCAAAACTTCCAAACCTTTCGGTAACGATGCGCAGATGTTCGATTCGAGCTTTGGCTGGCGTTTTGTCAACCCTAAGATGCAAAAAATGTACGGCACGGATGCCATGGGTGTAACGGCCGAAAATTTGGCGGAAATGTACAATATCAGCCGCGAAGACCAAGACCTTTTTGCGTACAATTCTCAGCAAAAGGCCTTTGCCGCGCAGCAGAGCGGCGTATTGGCCGAAGAAATCGTTCCGGTAGAATTGGTGGATAAAAAGGGCGTTGTCACGGTTTTTGCTAAAGATGAATTCATCAAAGGAGCCACTACCCTCGAAAAGTTAGCCCAACTCAAACCCGCATTCAAAAAAGAAGGCGGCACCGTGACGGCAGGAAATGCCTCGGGCCTGAACGACGGCGCGGCGGCCATGTTCATTGCTTCCGAAGAAGGCGTAAACAAATACAACTTGACCCCCAAAGCTCGTATCGTCAGTTCGGGTGTAGTAGGCGTAGAGCCGCGCATCATGGGGATCGGTCCTGTCACGGCGTCCCAAAAAGCTCTTCAAAAAGCAGGCTTGACGTTGGATGATATGGACGTGATCGAATTCAACGAAGCCTTTGCCGCCCAATGTTTGGCCGTTTCAAGGAATTTGGGATTGGCCGATAATGACCCTCGGATCAACCCCAACGGAGGGGCAATCGCCTTAGGGCACCCCCTCGGGATGTCGGGGACACGCATCATTCAGGCGGCCGTCAATGAATTGGTTCGGAGAAACAAACGGTATGCACTTGCGTCCATGTGTGTAGGCGTGGGCATGGGCTATGCAGTGGTGATCGAACGGGTGTAATTGAAAGGATTAGAATGCAAAATCAAGTGATTACGTTATTGTTTTTGTAATTTTGTTTAAAACGGAGAAAAGTAATGGAAAACCGAATCACTATAAACCCGGAAATTTGTCACGGAAAGCCCACTATCCGTAATTCGCGGTTGTTGGTAAAGACTATATTGGAACTTTTGGCCGGTGGTATGACCTACGAAGAATTGCTGACAGATTATCCTAATCTCGAAGTTGAAGACATTCATGCCTGCCTAAACTTTGCTGCCCAAATCGTTAATTTTCGTTCTGTACCGGTAGCAGCATGAGATTTTTGGTTGATGAGCAGCTTCCTAAATTGTTAGCAGAGTGGATAAGTAACAAAGGCTTTGATACTATCCATGTGGCTACTTTGGGAACGACTTCCTCATTTTCGGATAAAGATATTCGAAGAGTAAGTATGGCTGAAAAACGAATTGTAATAACTAAAGATGAAGACTTTTTCAATTCATATATTTTTCAAAAAGAGCCATATAAGTTGATTTTTATTACCACCGGAAATTGTAAAAACAAAGCTTTATTGGATTTATTTCGCTCACAATTTGAACATTTATGCCAATTGTTAGAGAATCATAATCTCATAGAGATTAATCAGATAAATGTCAAAATTTGGTTTTAACTAATTGACATTCTTATCCAATCTGATTGATTCTGCATGCATTAAGACGAATTTTGCCTAATCACTTATTGACTATTTATTAGAGATTTGCATTTTTCTAATAAATAGTCTTTTTTTTGAAAAAGACCTTTATTCATGACAAAAAAACAAGAACGTACGATCATCCTTCTGTTGGGTGCATTACAGGGTATCGGGCCGTTTTCGACCGATATGTATCTGGCGGCGTTCCCAAGTATTGCCGCTGAATTAAAGACGTCGATTGCGCAGGTAGCTTACTCCATGAGCAGCTATTTTGTGGGAATATGTATCGGTCAACTGCTCAATGGCCCGTTGGTGGATCGGTTTGGACGAAAAACACCGCTTTTGTTGATGCTGATGGTCTATATTGGGGCAAGTATCGGATGTTCGGTCGTGAGTACGGTAGAGGGCCTGATCGTGCTTCGTTTTTTTCAGGCCATCGGCGGAAGCATGGGAATGGTGGCCAACCGGGCGATTGTTCGGGACCTGTTTCCGGCCAACCGATTGGCACAGGTATTTTCCACCATGACCCTGGTGATGGGAATTGCTCCGATCATTGCGCCTTCGGTGGGAGGGTTTGTGGTGGTAGGCATGGGCTGGCGAGCCATTTTTTGGGTACTGGCGGCTTTTGCAGGCATCGTAGTTGGGTTAGTGTACTTCTTCCTGACAGAATCAAGGGGTAAGGACCGGAGCATATCGCTGAAACCCAAGGCCGTCCTGACGGATTTTTATTCAATTCTGCAAAATCGCCCCTTTTTGGGCTTTACCTTGGTAGCCGCTATGAATACAGCGGGTATTTTCGCCTTCATTGCCAATGCTCCTTTTGTGTACATGAAACTTTTAGCGTTGAATGAGCAAACATTCGGCTGGGTGTTTGGGCTGAACGCCGCCTTCTTTGTCGCAGGAAGTCAGTTGAACCGCTGGCTGTTGAAGTATCATTCCAGCGAAACTATTGCCTTGCGGGGGCTGTCGATACAGGCCGTTATGGGAGTGGGACTGGTGTTGGTAGCGGCATTTCAACAGCTTTCGTTGGGGGCGCTGATGAGCTTGGTAGCGGTGTATACCTTTTGCCTGGGAATGATCGGCGCCAATGCGATGGCGTTGGCGATTCGTCCTTTTTCCAAGAATGTAGGTTCCGCTACGGCGTTGCTGGGCAGTTTTCAGATGGGAGCGGGAGCAGTGGCTTCGGCGGCCTGCAGTTATTTTGATGATGGTACTGCCCTGCCGATGACGGGCGTGATGATGTTGGTTGCTTTTATAGGGTTGCTGGGATGGTGGTACGGGACGAATCACAGCGCCGGTAACAATGCCGCTCCTCTTCAGGGAAGTAATGATTTGAACCAAGCGGGAGTCTAATGTTTATCTTATGAAAACCTTTTCGCGCGAAACGATTGATTTTCTTTTGTACGAGGTGCTGAACGTCGAAGAGTTGACGCACCGGGCGTATTTTAATGCCCATGACCGGGAGACGTTTTCCATGACGCTCGATACCGCCTCGGAAATCAGCGAGCGAATCATGCAGGCGAATTATGTCGCCTCCGACCGTTTTCCGCCTGAGTTGGTAAACGGTACCTTATCAGTGCATCAGGGTATCCATGAGTTCATTAAAGCCTATGCGGGGTCGGGACTGCTATCGGCTTCTTTTCCTTTTGAATGGGAAGGGCAACAATTGCCTAAAACCGTAAACGCCGCCGTGGAGTATATCTGCATGTGCGGGCACAACAGTTTTATCATGTTTACCGATTTAATGTCGGGTTGTGCCAATTTGATTTTGAAGTACGGGACGGAAGCCCAAAAACAACTGTTTTTACCCAAACTGCTGTCGGGAGAATGGGGCGGAACCATGTGTTTGACCGAACCGCAGGCGGGAAGCGCCCTTTCCGAAATTACAACCCTGGCGGTACCGCAGTCGGATGAGACGTATAAGATCAGCGGCCAAAAAATATTCATTTCGGCGGGTGACCAAGATGTTACCGAAAACATCATTCATTTGGTGTTGGCCCGTATCGAAGGTGCTCCCTATGGAACAAAAGGAATATCCCTTTTTATAGTTCCAAAAATGGCATTAGCCCCCCCATTGGGACGGTACGCCGCGCGGGCGGGCGTGGGCAACGACGTTGTCTCCATTGGTATATTTCACAAAATGGGCCAAAAAGCCACCCCGGCGCTGCATTTGGGCTTTGGGCAGGAGAACGAATGTGTCGGGTATTTGTTGGGGGAACCGCATCAGGGATTGCCGCAAATGTTTCAGATGATGAACGGCGCTCGTTTGGGAGTTGGCCTAACGGGCATTTCAATCGCTTCGGCGGCTTATTACGCGTCGTTGCAATACGCCCGAGAGCGTACTCAGGGACGAAGACTGAATACGGAAAGTGCTCAAAATGAGCCAACACCCATTATCAATCACCCCGACGTGCGGCGAATGCTGTTGACCCAAAAAGCGATTCTCGAAGGAACAATGGCCTTTATTTTTCAGTGTTATTACTATATGGATTTGCTCAAAGTGAGCGAGACAACGGAGGAAAAAACCAAGTATGACACCTTGCTTGAATTGCTCACGCCGGTAGCCAAAACCTACGGTGCCGAAATGGGCATTGTATCGGTCAATCAGGGGTTACAGGTGTTGGGGGGATATGGCTATACCGAAGATTTTGTATTAGAACAAATGGCAAGGGATGTGCGTATCATGAGTATTTACGAAGGGACAACAGGCATTCAGGCGCAGGCTTTGTTGGGTCGGCAAGTGACGCGCAATAACGGTCTTGCCCTCAGGTTGTGGAAAGAGGAGGTAGAAAAGGACTGGGCAAAAGCCGCACAACACAAAGCTTTGCAAGCGTATCAAAAGGCGTTGGCGGAAGCTGTTGAACAATTTGAGCGCGTAACCGCCCATTTACTTTCTATTGCCGTTACGGGAGATATGGAAGCATTTTTGGCGGATGCTACCCTCTACATGGAACTGTTCGGGATTGTAAACGTCGCTTGGCAATGGCTTCGTATGGCAAATGTCGCTCAGGCCAAACTCGCTGATAATCCGTCAAATCCGACGTTTTATCAATCCCAAATGCAAACCATGCAATTTTATTACAAATACGAACTGGCAAAAGTTACTTATTTGGCAGATTGCCTGCTGAATCAGGAAATTTTAACCGTTGTTGGAGACAGGGAAATGATTATCTGAAAAAGGCGAAATAAAAAAACACAAATGGACAAAAACTCCCCCATTGGGGGCAGGGGGCTACCTATGAAAATTATCATTATCGGTGGAGGCATCGGTGGTTTAACCACGGCACTGTGTCTTCACAAAGCCGGCTTTGAAGTCAAAGTATTTGAATCTGTCAAAGAAGTAAAGCCCTTGGGCGTGGGCATCAATACACTGCCGCATTGCGTGCGCGTACTGACCAATCTTGGTTTGCAGGACATCATTGCGCAAAATGCCATTGAAACCACTGATTTGGCGTATTTTAACAAATTCGGGCAACCTTTTTGGTCTGAACCGCGCGGACGGTTTGCGGGCTATAAATGGCCGCAGTTTTCCATTCATCGCGGCACGTTGCAAATGATTCTGTTTGAAGAAGCCAAGCGGGTGCTGGGTGCTGATGCGATTGTTGCCAACCATCATTTGGGTTCGTTTGAACAGACTGATAACGAAGTGATTGCGCATTTTATAAACCGCGAAACAGGGGAGCCGATTCACCGGGAAACGGGGGATGTATTGATCGGTGCCGACGGCATTAACTCGGTCGTTCGCCAACAACTGTATCCGAATGAAGGGCCGCCGGTGTATTCCGAAAATGTACTCTATCGCGGTACAACCCGCATGAAGCCTTTTCTCAACGGCACGACGATGGTCATGATCGGGCACATGGGGCAAAAGATGGTAGTCTATCCCATTGACCCAACGCCTGATGAAAACGGCAACTATCTCATCAATTGGGTAGGAAACCTGCGGGAAGGTAAATCAAAACTCACCGCCCGCGACTGGAACCGCGAAGCCGATAAAGCGCGATTGGTGGAGATATACAAAGATTGGATATTTGACTGGATCAATGTGCCGGCCATGATCGACGGGGCGAAAGCCGTGTATGAGTTTCCGATGTCCGACCGTAATCCTTTGGACCGCTGGACATTTGGTCGAGTAACGCTATTAGGCGATGCTGCGCATCCGATGTATCCCATTGGTTCCAACGGTGCTTCACAGGCGATTTTGGATGCCGATTATTTGACCGAATGCCTGCTGAAATTTGGTAATCCCTTAGAAGCTCTGGAGGCGTATGACCGCGAACGTGTACCGGCAGCGGCAAAAGTGGTGTTGCAAAACCGCGCCAAAGGCCCCGACCAAATTATGGATATGATGGAAGAGCGTTTTCCGGACGGTTTTTCACAGGAAGAAATTCCGCACGCCGAGTTGGAGGCCGTTATGGATCACTACAAAAAAGTAGCGGGCTTTGATGTGCAGACGTTGAATCAAAAAGCGGGGTAAAACCGTAAAACTGATAATGTAAAAACTTGTGGAAGATAAGACTCCCCTCTCATGAAAGGAGAGGGGTAGGGGTGAGGTTAAAGGAAACGTCTAACAACCAACAAACATGGAATTGGAATTTGCGTTTGAATTACGGGTGGAAGTGTCGGCCATTCAGGTGATGGGAGATACCCACCGCGGCAACCGCCGGATGATTCCCATTACGGGCGGGACCTTTGAAGGCCCGAACATTAAAGGCCGGGTGCAGCCGGGCGGCTACGATTGGCAGGTGATTCGGACCGACGGGGTGGCGGAGTTGGATGCCCGTTATGTGCTGGTCACTGACGACGGCACCCTGATTACGATTGTCAATCAGGGACTGCGGCGCGGACCAACCGAGGTGATGAAACGATTGGCCGAAGGGCAGGAAGTAAATCCTTCGGAATATTATTTTCGTTCCATTCCTGTTTTTGAAACCGCCCATCCGGATTATATTTGGATGACGCAGTCTATATTTGTGGCTACGGGAATTCGTAAACCGGACAAAGTATTGATTCAGGTGTATCGGGTAAAGTAAAATCCATTCGCGTATTCGTAGCATCCGGAATTAATGTATTATAGAGCAATCGAAAATCTTTAAAAACATGATCAACAAAGTAGTTACCGGAGCCGAGGTAGCCATTGCAGATATTCCGGATGGGGCCGTCTTAATGTTAGGAGGATTCGGGCTGTGCGGTATTCCTGAAAACTGCATCGCCGCTTTGGTTGAAAAAGGGGTGAGGGAATTAACCTGTATCTCTAACAATGCCGGGGTGGACAGCTTCGGCATTGGCCTGATGCTCCAACAGCGTCAGGTGAAAAAAATGATTTCTTCCTATGTGGGTGAAAATAAGGAATTTGAGCGTCAGTTGCTGTCGGGCGAACTGGAAGTGGAACTGATTCCCCAAGGGACGCTTGCCGAGCGCGTAAGGGCCGGAGGGGCGGGAATTCCCGCTTTTTTTACCCCGGCCGGGGTTGGGACGGAAGTCGCCGAAGGCAAAGAAGTGAGAGAGTTTAACGGTAAAACATACCTGATGGAATCCTGGCTGCGGGCTGATTTTTCGATAGTAAAAGCCTGGAAAGGGGATACCGCCGGAAACCTGATTTTCAGAGGCACCGCCCGAAACTTCAACCCCATGATGGCCGCTGCCGGTAACGTGTGTATTGCCGAAGTGGAAGAGTTGGTGCCTGCGGGTACTCTCGACCCCAACGAAATCCACGTACCGGGTATTTACGTGCAGCGGATTTTTGAAGGGAAAAATTACGAAAAACGAATTGAGCAGCGGACAATCAGCCTTCCCGCTTTAGAAAAAGAAGCGGTAACTCCCTCCCTACAGGGGAGGGTCGGGGTGGGGTTGGACAAATTCGGCATCGCCAAACGCATTGCCAAAGAACTCCGCGACGGCTACTACGTCAACCTCGGTATCGGGATTCCTACCTTAGTGGCTAACTACATTCCGGAAGGTATCAATGTGGTACTGCAATCTGAAAACGGCTTATTAGGTATCGGTCCGTTCCCTACGGAAGACCAAGTAGACGCAGACTTGATCAATGCCGGCAAACAAACCGTAACCATGCAGGAAGGTTCGTCGCTGTTCAGCTCGGCCGAAAGTTTTGCCATGATTCGCGGCGAACACGTGGATTTGACGATTTTGGGAGCGATGGAAGTAGCCGAAAACGGCGACATTGCCAACTGGAAGATACCGGGCAAAATGGTGAAAGGCATGGGTGGGGCGATGGACTTGGTGGCTTCGGCCAAAAACATCATCGTAGCCATGCAGCACGTCAACAAAGCAGGGGAATCTAAGTTGCTGAAACGCTGTACCTTGCCGCTGACGGGTATCGGTTGTGTGAAGAAAATCGTGACCGAACTCGGCGTGTTTGAAGTCGTGCCGGAGGGAGGTTTTAAACTATTGGAAATCGCCCCCGGAATAACCGTGGAATACGTTCAGTCCGTCACCGAAGGGAAGTTGATTGTGGAAGGTGACGTGCCGGTGATTGAGGTGTAAACCTAAAATGTGGTATTGCAGGTGAAAAATACCTGCCATGAAAGATAGGAATAGATTTATGGCTGAAAGAGAAGGTTTAGATAGATACAAAATCCGGCTACTTTAAAGCAGAATCAGTGCCGGTGCCGATAATAAAATCGGAAATATAGCTACAGTAGGGCGCGAATTTACCAATGGTTTCATGCCTGATATTTAATTGAGACTGCGATACTCCAATGGGCTTACCCCCACCTTCTGCTTAAACAGCCGGGTAAAATGTTGGGGGTATTTAAAGCCCAATTCGTAGGCAATTTCACTGATGGATTTGGAGGGATCCAAAACTTTCACTTTGGCGGCTTCCAACAGTTTTAAATGGATGAGTTCCTGTGCCGATTTCCCCGTTTCTTTTTTGACCAAATCGCCGAAATAATTAGCGGAGAGGTTTAACTTCTCGGCAAAATAAGCAACGGAAGGTAAACCGTCAACGCTCAATTTTTCTCCGAAAATGTAGGTGTTGAGTTGGTTTTCAAACTGAGCCAAAAGGCCGTGATTGGCCGCTTCGCGGGTAATAAACTGACGGTCGTAAAAGCGGGTGCAGTATTTCAGCAGCAGTTCAAGGTTGGCGACAATAATCTGCTTGCTGTGCTTGTCGATGTTTTGCCGGATTTCGTTTTCAATGTTAGCAAAGCACAGGTCGATCAACGCCCGTTCTTTTTCCGAAACGTGCAACGCTTCGTAAGAATCGTACCCAAAAAAGGAATATTCATGAATTTGTTTGGCCAGCGAGGTTCCGTGTAACAGATCGGGATGAAATACCAACGCCGTACCATAGGGCTGATGCCATTCGCCCTCCGGTTCGCTGGTGGCTACCTGTCCGGGGGCAAAAAATACAATCGTGCCTTCGTCGTAGTCGTAGTATTTTAAACCGTATCGCAAGTCGCCGCACTTGCTGTCTTTGATGATGATGGCATAAAAATCCATCCTGAATTTGGTGCGTTGCAACGGTTTTGATTTGCCCAAATCTACCACCCCGATGAGTGGATGCAGCATGGGATTGTTGAGAATTTCGCAGTATTTTTTGATGGAGTCGTAGATAAGCATAGCCTTGAAATGAATGAAAATCTCTTTTTTGTTTTACCCGAATCAGCCGGATATTTTCGTTGGTTGATACAAAACTATTCACTTTGTACATGTCTTTTAATGCTTTCAGTAAAAATGGTAGGGAAAACCGTAAGATGTATAAAAGATAGTTGTGTACGGTAAACTAATTTTGCCGAATAAACCTTTCAAAGCGCTTACTATGAGTATTTTAAAATTTTTAAGTCCCTGTTTATCAGTCGTATTTTTAACTTTTTCTTCTTACGGCCGGCAAGCCGACAGTACTCAAACATCCTCTTCTTTTTCGGGAACTGTAGGAATCTCAACCAATGGGTTTTCGATCAACCCGGCTTTTTCGTTGAATCGACCGGGGGTATTGGTCAATGTAGCCTTACGTAAAAATAAATTCAGTTTTGAGCCGGACATTCGTCTGGCGCCTGATGCCAAAAACGGAGGATTGATCTGGTGGTTTCGTTATCGTTTGGTCGACAATAAAAAATTCGGACTGAGAGTCGGCGCTCACCCGGCATTTACGCTCATTCGTCGAACGGATACCGAAAACGGAAACTCTGCTGAAATTACCGAAATGCTTCGGTTTCTGGCTTTTGAAGTAGTACCGAGTTATCAATTTACCCCGCACTTTGGAGTAAGTGCCATGTATTTACAAGGACATGCTCTCCAAAAAAACGGCCCGCAGCTAACCCGGGTGTTATTCCTGAATACGGCCATTACGAACCTGCACCTGAATGAGAATCTGAGGTTCAGCCTGTTTCCTACCGTTTTTTTCCTGTTTACCGATGGTCACAGGGGAGATTACCTGACGCTGACGGCTCTTTTAGCGCATAAAAAATCACCGTTCAGTCTGCAAGCGACGATCAATCAGACGTTTACCTCAAATATACCGGGCAATAAGGATTTTATGTGGAATCTGACGCTGAACTATAATTTTAAGCGGTATTTGAGTAAAACAGGTAAATCTTAATGAGCATAAAACGGGTTATTGGTATCAAATGTCAAACCGGAAAAATAACATTCACCCCAAAAACAACTTCAAATGGCAAACTATAATCTAACCGTCAACGGTAAAAAAACGCAGGTAGAAACAGAACCTGACACTCCTCTTTTGTGGGTTATCCGAGATTATGCAGGGCTGAAAGGTACAAAATTTGGCTGTGGCATGGGGCTTTGCGGAGCCTGTACGATTCATTTGGACGGACAGGCGATTCGATCGTGTCAAACACCGATCTCTTCGGTCAAAGCTTCGAGTAAAATCACCACGATTGAAGGCATTTCGGCCAATATCGACCACGCGGTGCAGAAGGCCTGGATTGAAGAGCAGGTTCCGCAGTGTGGTTATTGTCAGTCGGGGCAAATCATGTCGGCAGTGGCTTTGTTGAAATCAAATCCTAATCCGAGTGATGAAGAAATTGATACCTATATGGCGGGAAATATTTGCCGTTGCGGTACCTATGAGCGTATTCGTAAGGCCATTCATCGGGTCGGAGCGGAAATGAAATCAACAAAACTGATAAGAAAATAGAACAACGATGGTTACCATAAAAAATATCAATAAAAACGGTACATCGCGCCGTAATTTTCTGCGTGTCACGGGTTTATCAGGAGCTGCCTTCCTTTTAGGAGTATCCAATGCCAAGGCTGCAGGGGCAGAGCAGGCCGTATCTCTGCCGCAATTAACAGGTTTGGAAATTACCCCCTATATCCTCATTGAGAAATCGGGCAAAATCACCCTTTTCAACTCAAAACCTGAGATTGGACAGGGAACGTACCAATCCATCCCGGCGCTGATTGCCGAAGAATTGGAAGTTTCTCCCGAACAATATACCGTTTTGCAAACGGGTGGCGAGAGCAAATTCGGTCGAATGCAAATGTCGGGCGGCAGTATGTCGGTCAGAATGAGTTACAATGAGTTGAGAAAAGTAGGGGCGGCTGCCCGTGAAATGTTAATTTCAGCTGCCGGCCAACAATGGGGCGTTCCGGTGAGTGAATGTTTTGCTCAAAATGGCAAAGTAATTCATAAACCATCGGGCAAAAGTATTGGCTACGGTGATTTGGCAGAAGCGGCCTCCAAACTGGAAGTTCCCAAAAATCCAACCTTAAAAGAAACCAAAGATTTCAAAATCATCGGTAAATCCGTTAAGCGCCGGGACATTCCTTTGAAAGTATCGGGCCGGGCGGTGTTTGGTATTGATGCTGAAGTGCCCGGAATGGTCTATGCGTCCATTGAACATTGCCCTGTTTTCGGCGGAAAACTAAAAGACTTTGACAAAACCGCCACCCTGAAAGTGACGGGCGTAGAACAGGTGGTGGAGGTAGAACGGGTGTTTGGTGTCCATAAAACAACGGGGGTTGCTGTGATTGCCAAAAATTACTGGGCGGCACTCAAAGGCCGTAAAGCCCTGAAAGTGAATTGGGACACTCAAGGTTATGAGAAGTTCAATTCTGAAGACTTTACCAAAACCCTGCGTGAATTGGCAAAAAATGAAGGAGCGGTTGATGCCAACGTTGGGGATTTTGAGAAGGCTTTCGGGGAGGCCGGCAAAAAAGTGGAAGCTTTTTATGAAACGCCCTTTGTAGCCCATGCACCGATGGAAGCCATGAACTGCACGGCCCACTGGAAAGAAGATAATACATTGGAAATTTGGACATCCACGCAGGTCCCCTCGGATATAATGCGGGATATTCCTGCCCGTTTTGGCCTGAAATCGGAAGCCGTAACCCTGCACACAGCTTTCAGCGGTGGCGGTTTCGGTCGCCGATTAGCTATTGATTTTGTGATTGAGGCCGTAAATCTGACCAAAACCCTTAAAAAGCCGGTGAAAATGATTTGGACGCGGGAAGATGATACGCAATTGGGGCCTTTCCGTCCGCCTACTTTCTCTGCCCTGAAAGGCGGCATTTCCAACGACGGGAAATTAGTGGCATTTCAACATAAAGTGATCTCACCTACCATTATGTCGTCCTTAATGCCCAATGTGGATAAAACCAAAACGGATGGAAACATGACGGAAGGCATCAGCCATCAGGCCTACGAGATACCGAACATGAAAAATGGCTTTGTGTATGCTGACTGCCACGTACCGATGTTTTGGTGGCGTTCGGTAACAAGTTCTACCTTGGCTTTCTCGCACGAATGTTTCATTGATGAATTGGCCCATGCCGCAGGTAAAGATCCCCTGGCTTTTCGGTTGGAGATGCTGACGAAGGAGTCGGATACCAAGCGGGTATTGCAGAAACTGAAAGAAGTATCCAACTGGGATAAACCCCTGCCCAAAGGGAAAGGTCGCGGTGTGGCTCAGTATGAGTTTTTTGCCGGATTGGGCGGACAGGTAATTGAAGTGACGAAACTTTCCGATAACTCCGTAAAGATTGATAAGGTCTATGCTGTAATTGATTTGGGAACCGTAGTCAATCCGGATACCGTAAAAGCCCAAATGGAAGGGGCGGTAGTGATGGGTATTACGGCGGCCATTAAAAACGGAATCACCTTTGCCGAAGGAAAAGCCCAACAGAGCAATTTTCACGATAATCCGGTACTGCGAATCAACGAAGTGCCGCCCATCGAAGTGCATATATTGGCAGATGGAGGCTCAACCATCAAAGGCGTAGGTGAGCCCGGGCTTCCCCCCGTTGCTCCCGCTTTGGCCAATGCCATTTTTGCGGCTACGGGCATAAGATTACGAAAAATGCCCTTTGATTTGAACAATTTAGGAGCATGAGTTCGGAGAAAAATATATATGAACGAATGTTGTCAGGGGGAATCATTCCCTCTGACGATCCCCAACTGCCCGAAATGTGGGAGAAGGTAAATCGAACCCTGAAACTGAATCCGGCTCTGAATAACTCCACTGATACCGAGCAAATCAGAATGCGATTGAGCGACATTATCGGAAAGCCAATTGATGAAAGTACTACGGTTTTTGTCCCTTTTCACACCAACTTCGGACAACATATCCAATTGGGGAAAAATGTATTTATCAATCATGGTTGTACTTTCCTTGACCTTGGAGGAATTGTAATAGAGGATGATGTGCTGATAGGACCCCGGGTTTGTATCATCACCGAAAACCACCCGGTGAACCCTACCCAACGTAAATCGCTGGATTTGAAATCGGTAACCATTAAACGGAACGTTTGGATCGGAGCCAATGCCACGATTTTGCCGGGAGTAACGGTCGGTGAAAATTCGATTGTTGCCGCAGGGGCGGTTGTAAACAAAGATGTTCCTCCGAATACGATTGTGGGGGGCGTGCCGGCAAAGGTGATTAGAGCAGTATAAGGATTGATAATGAAGTGTTTAAGTCAATTTTTGACATTATAGCAGTATGCTTACTTTCAAATTGTAAAAACAGCAAAATCTGAAATAAAATGGAAATGAATAATACGGATTCAATTTTCCCAAGAGGGCAAAAGCTCTCGAATGACTGGTTTAGCGGCGATGCTTTCCTGCAGCCCTTGGTAGTTAAAGACAAAAATCATGAGTTCTCTGCCGGGGCAGTGACTTTCGAGCCGGGGGCAAGAACCCACCGGCATACGCATCCTAAAGGACAGGTGTTGATTGTTATTGAAGGCCAAGGTTTTTATCAGGAGAAAGGAGCGGAGGCAAGAGTCATTAAAAAAGGAGATGTGGTGAATATCCCTGAAAATGTTGTGCATTGGCACGGTGCCTCAGCCACGACAAAAATGGTCCATATTGCCATTACCAATTTTAAGGAGCAGGTGCAGGTTACGTGGCTGGAGCCGGTTACGGATGAAGAATTTAACAAAGCCAATCAGTGATGCACCGGCTAACTTTTACCTTCACTGTTCTGTTTTCAATGGGGGCGTGGGGCGTACCATGCAGCAAGGATAACAATAACCTGAATCAGGTATCTATCCATCAGTCTATGTTTGAAAATACAGCAAATAATCCGGAGAACCGTACTGAAATTCGGGTTAAAATCGGAGACAAACCCTTTATCGCCACGCTTGCCGATAGCCCTACGGCAAACGCCTTCAAAGCACTTTTGCCCTTGACACTGCCCATGAACGAGTTGAACAACAACGAGAAGTATGCTCAGCTACCTAAAAACCTGCCTACGGATGCTTCTGTTCCGAAGAGTATTCAATCCGGGGATTTGATGTTGTACGGCTCCAATACGTTGGTGCTTTTTTACAAAGGCTTTACTACGTCCTACAGTTATACAAAAATCGGGAAAGTGGAGGATGCGGCAGGGCTTGTGACAACACTCGGAGCGGGTGAGGTGAAGGTGAGTTTTGAAGCGCAAAAAGAATAAATTCACGGTGACCCAAGGCAGGGCCTTGCGACAATGATTCACAGGCTTCCGGCTTTTTTGGGCCGGAGGCCTGTGAATAGCCGGTACGAGCAGGAGGCTCGCACCATCGGAGCTTCGATGACAGCCTAAAAACCGATTACATCTTCACAAACTCCACTCTTCTGTTTTCGGCTTTTCCTTCAAAGGTTGAATTAGGGGCAATGGGCTTGGTTTCGCCGTAGCCTTTGGTGGTCAGGCGGCTGCCGTCGATGCCCATCGAAACCAATTGATTTTTAACGGAGGCAGCTCGGGCTTCCGAAAGTTTGAGGTTGCCGGCATCGTCACCATCGGTATCGGTATGCCCGCCGATTTCCACTTTGAGTGAAGTATTTTCTTTTAAAATTTTGGCAATGGCGTTCAGCTCGCCCATCGACGCAGGCTTGAGGGTCGATTTATTGACGTCGAAATTGATGCCGTGCGAGATGTATTTTCCGTCGGTAAAGGCTTTTCCGATGAGGTTCTGGTCGCCGCCGGCGGCCAGTTTGAAGTTTTTGAATGCCATTGGTTTGTCGTCGCTGTAATCACCACTCACCAACAGCGTAGTGGCCTTAAATGTTACCTCCGGCACGGTCAATACCCGATTTTGGTTGACATAGACCTTAATTTGCCCTCCCTTCACGGCAATGGCGTAATGAATCCATTTATTGAAGTAGTTATCATCAGTTAAATCTTTAGGGTTGTCGCCGTTGAGTTTGAGGTCCGGGCCATAAAAGGTAGTATAAGTACGCGAAGTTTCTACGGTCACGGCGGCCTCGTCGCCATTCATGAGCATGATTCTTATGCCGGGGTTACTGTCGTATCCGGCATCCAGATAGGCATCAAATTCGACGGTGAAATCTTTGGGTAAATAAGCGGGGGTTTTGACCCTTGGAGCCAGTTTGGTATAAAATTTTGTAATAAAAAAGGCGTTTTCGTCACCCGATTTATTCACCACCGCTTGTCCTTCTTTCAATTTCCAGTGAGTACCGAATTCGCCCGTTTGGCTATCGGCGAAGTTGTCGCTGAAAATGATTTTGTCGCCGGCGACAAAGTCATAGTTTTGATACGCTTTGAGGTCTTGAGCGAAACCAACTCCCCCCCAAAGGAGTAATGCAAAGGAAAAAACAAGGCTTTTTTTCATAAAAGGATTGATTTAGAATTTGAATGATTTTGAATGAGAAATAGGGTTGTATCAATTGGCTTTCAGGGCTTTAAATTTCCCCTGGATTCGCCCTTTGACGATGTTTTTACCGTCATCGGTAAAAACGGTAGCGTTAAAATTTCCTTCCACTTCTTTCCCGTCGTCTTTTGTGATGGTCACTTTTCCGTGGCAATCAAATTTTTCGTCGGGCTGAGCGGCATCTTTTCCACATCCGCATCCTTTTTGCATACTTGCCAAATAGAGGATCAGCCCCACCTCTTTATCGTCCAAAGCGAATGTCCCTTTGCCGCGTCCTCGAAACGAAACCGCCAAGGTGGCGATGCCTTGGTGCATTTCTTTCGACCCATCCGAATCAAGGGCTTCCAGTGTCAGGCTTGAAAATCGAAGAATGGACAAATTCTGATTCGGCTCATAGATCAACATCGCATTGCTCGTCAGGGCATTCAGATTATATCCTCTGCTTTTTGTCGCCTCATACGCCACCTGTGGAATATTCCCTTTGGCACGACTGCCGACTCCTCCGTCATTATTACTCGTAAACTTAGCATTCATGATTCCGATGCTTGGTACGTGCAGCGTTACGGCGGTTTCGTTCTCCGTAAAGTAGATGGTTTTCAATAATTGGATTTTGGGCAAATTAGGGCTTTGGGGTTCTAAATCTACCGAAATGACTATTTTTTTGCCTTTCGGCGCGGAGTTTGGGGCGGTGAAGGTAGCCGTATTGTTGTCCGTAATTAAATTGCCGCCACCTTCCAAAATGCTCCAATTCGTTGTTTTATAGGGGGTTACTTGGCCCGTTGGTAAATTTTGATAAGAAAGTTCTCTGAGCAGTCCGGGAGTTTCGTTGTCGGCATCTGTACCCGGAATGGAAATCAGCTGTATATTCAAATTGCATACTTCAGAGGCTTCCAAAAGCTCCTTATCTGAATTGAGAATAAGTTTTGCGCTTTTTCCGGCAACGGCTTCATCCCAACTTTCCTTGCTCCATCCTTTAGGGGTCTGAGCAAAACTGCCTGTTTCAAAAAATAAGAGACCGCAAATACTCAACAGGGATGTTAAAATAATTCGGGAAGGCGTTTTCATTGTATTCAGAGTTTGTTTAACCGGAAGAGAATTTTCAACGGAAGAGATTAAAATCGATCCTTTTGTCTTCTTACTTTAAAATGACCTTTAATTTGAGCGTCGGGGCGTTTTTGTTGGTCGGTATCAATAGGGTCGTGGATTTTGTATCCTACCTTTACCTCGCCCTCAAACGTACCCTCGATAAAGCCTCCTACGGGGTCATAAGCCGTAATTTTGATGGTAACTCCGTTGGAGTCAAAACTGTACTCGCAGCCATTCCAACAATTGACTCCTCCTCTGAACGAGGATTTCTCACTGCCCGGATAGGTTTCAAATTGCCCGGTTTGTCGGATAAAGGGAATCGTTATATCAAGAAAACCCGTCGAGCTATACGTTTTATAATCAGCATCTTCTGAGATAAGAATGCGCGTTACGGCGTTTTCGGTAACAGCCCGGTTGGGATGGTTGTTACGTAAATAGCCGAATTGATTATCTGTAGAGTGTTTAAAGCGAAGTTTTCGTTGATTAAAATCACCGCCGTTGAGGGTAAATTCTATTTCATTCAGGCCTGCCAATGGCTTGGTCAGCGACTTTTCCACGGGAGGAGCTTGGCCTATCTCGGGGATGGGAATTTTATTCTCACCGATCAATGCCTGAAGGGCGTTTAGGTCCGTATTTTTTAAGAAGAAATCGAGGACAGCGGGTGACCCTTTGACCAGAATCAGCATACTTTGAATTTGAGTCATAGGGACAGAAAAGCTAGGCGGCATGGCAATGCGATACAGGGTTTGTCCATCGTCCAACGGTGTCGTTTTGGCAACTTTCCAACCCTTACCCATGCACAAGCGGGCGCCGTGTTGTCCCACCAAAGCGAACGAAAACGGGGCCATTGATTTTGGCTTTAGGGGGCCTTGGGCAGTCACTTCATTTTCAAAAGCATTGACATAGACGTCAATCTCGCACTCGGTTTCATCCAGCATTTTTTGAATACCGGCCATGTCAACGGCAATGGCGCGCCACTTGTTTTTTTCGTCTTCACTTACATGTTGTCGCACGTAGCGGATTTTAAATTCGTGTGAGAAAAAAGAGCTATGGCCCACACTTCCGTTATGAAACCATGTATCGCCATCGGTGTCCGACTCGCGTTCAATCGCCCAATTTTCTAAGTTGTGCGGCAGCGCTTTTTTAATAATGCTTTTTACCCGCTCGCTTTCGGCCGTTTCTATCGCCAAAGCGGGACGACCTTCTTGGGCAAACACAGGTACTGTAAAGGATAAAAAGGCAATAAACCAAAGGAGGGATTGCATAATGCTTTTCGGGTTTCGACAGCCCAAAAGTAGCCGGTTGCGTGTTCTTTTTTTTCCACCAAAAGGGGGAAATTCAACCATAAAAATCGGCTTACTACAACTCTTTCTGCCAATCTTCCGCCATTTTACGTAATTCCATCGTTGCCGGTTTGCCCATGCGGTAGCATTGTTTCCAAACAGGCGGCTTGCGGCGATAGTCTTCATTGACAAATTCACGAACGCCGTTGATTTGCTTTACCTCGGCCGAAAAATCCACCTCTGCCGATTCGTCTAAAAACTGCTGTAGCTGTGCTTTGATGTTGGCTTTGTAATTTTTCTTAGCGTCGATTTCGGCATTCTTTTCAATATTGTTATCAATGCGCTGATTTACTTCTGACTTGGCTCGAATGGCGGCGTATTTTTTGGCGAATTCGGCTTTGTTGGATGGTAACAGCGGCTTAATCGCGAGCATGGCTTCCAAATCCCCCACCATCTGTTTAATGCCCTTGATTTCGGTCGTGTAGGTGGCTTTTCCTTCGGGGGTATCACCGTACGGATTGGGTTTTTCCAAGGCAGGTTTTAAACCATCCAGCATCTGTTGTTGGGTTTTGAAATAATCTTCGTTGAGTATGCCGGCTTTGACCATTTCGGTGGTTTCGTTGAGAAACTCGTTGTATTTTTCGGTATAGACTTCCTTCAGTTCGGACGAATTCGGGTCGGTGTTTTGTTTTTGGGCATCCAGACTTTTACCGAAATCAGCGACGAAAGCCGAAGAACTGACGTAACTTTTGGCAAAGGCCCCCACCGCACGCGCCATGGCCGCCTGTTCGGCAGCAGGGAGTTTACCCGCTATGTCTTTGACATCCTTCGGAAGATAAAATCGAAAATTCGGGAAGGTATTCACGGCAGCGAGCTCCACAATTTTTTCTCTGAACTCAGGGACATTGACTTTGTATTTGACCAAATCATCCCAGAAACGAAAGGCTGAGAAAGTGGTCAAACCAACGATAATAAAAAAGGATTTTTTCATGGTAAAGGTTGATTGTTAAAGTTTTATAAATTCTACTCTTCGGTTTTCGGCTTTTCCTTCCAAAGTTATATTGTCGCTCATGGGTTTGGTTTTGCCGTAGCCTTTGGCGGTAAGTTTTGAGCCGTCTGCGCCGAGAGTTACCAGTTTTTCCTTCACGGCATCAGCTCTTTCCTGAGATAGCTTCAGATTGGCGTCGTCGTTGCCATCGGCATCGGTATGGCCTCCGATTTCAAATTTCAGTTCAGGGTGTTCCTTCATCATCGCAACCATCGTATTGAGCGTTCCCATGCTTTCAGGTTTGATAATGGCTTTGGCCACGTCAAAATGAATGCCGCGCGCAATAAATTTTCCGTCGGTCGTCAGCGTTTTGTAAGGGTCAATTCCTCCCTCCGCAATTCGGAAGTTTTTCAAAAATAATTGCGACCCCATTTCATAGGTGGTTCCGTCCGATATAATTTCAATTCCCGCTACTTGCCCACTTTCGATGGGGGCATTCAGTACACGCTCGCTGTTGAGGTATAATTTCAGCGATTTCTCATTGATGGCCAATGAAACGTGCACCCATTTGTCGCACAAATCTTCATAGATGTATTCGCTGTCCGAAACCTTTTTTCCTGATTTATATTGTCCTTTAAATGTCTTAAATTCAACATTACCAATGGAATAGATATAAACGCTTTCATAAAAATCTCCTAAGTTTTCACGAACGGAATCCCATTCTTTATCATTGGCAAATTGAATCATTAATTTATCTCCACCGCTGTTGCCATCGCCAATGGCCTGTGCAAAAGGCTTGGTATTGTGCCGCCATAGGTAATCAAACTCAACTGTGAATCTATTTGCAGTGATTAATTTTTTGTTTTTTGCCATTCTGGGATAGGCTTTGGGAGCGGCTTCCAAAAAGCCCATCACCAATTCACCGTTAATTTTGGTCATTTCGACCTTCCCACTGCTAATCACCCAATGGGAAGGAATTTCGTCGGTGCTTTCGCCCGTAAAGTTGTCTTCGAAAAGCACTTTATCGCCCGGAATAAAATCGAATTTGGCGTATGCTTTTTCAGATACCTGAGCGAATAAAGGAATCCAACCAAGGGAAAATACGAAGAGAATGGCTTTTTTCATTGTGGTAAGGGGTTGTTTAAACTTTGTTTTAAAACTATGAAAAGCCTTATGCTCTGTCAATGGCACATTTGTGCCATTGAATTGGGCGAAAATAGGTATATTTCGCAAAAACACCTTGACTATGAGCGAATCAGTACGGTTTCGAAATGAGATCAAAAAGATTTATAAAAAACTGAAAAGCTTTTATGAATACTTGCCGCGAGATTCGGCTTTGGATTCGTACATTGACCGATTTTCGTTTACCGAGACAATCGAACGAGTCTATGCCGTTGGGCCGTATTGTTGGTTTATTTCGGACATGAAAAGTGCCAAATGGGTCAAAGTCGGAGGGGCCATTGAGCAAATGACAGGTTACTCAAAAGACGAACTTACCAACGCTTCTTTTATTCAGGCGGCTCGCTTTACTACTCCTGAACAACTCATGGCGACGGTTCAGTCGGCCGAGCTTTTTTGGCAGTATTTTTACTCGCAACCGATTGATTTTCGTAAGAATGTCAAATCCTCGCATACGTATCAGTTTTTGCGTAAAAACGGCACTTCTTTTCATGCCCTTCAGCAAAGCTCTACTTTGTTTTTTGACAACTTGGGCAACGGTGTTTTTCAATTTGACCTCATTACCGATATCTCGCACATAGACCCTGTTCCCAAACTCCGTTTTTTCCTGCTCGATACCAACAATCCCGAGGCCATGAAAAACATTCCGATTCATGAAGGGATTATTCGTAAAACCCATTCACTACCTATCAGTCCTTCCGAAAAACGGGTGCTTGAGCTGATTGCTCAGGGAAAAAGTATAAAAGTAATTGCGGCCGAACTCCGTATCAGTGAAAATACCGTGAAGCACCACCGTACCAATATGTTTACTAAATGTGAGGTTAAAAACATGGCCGAACTGACCGCCAAGGCGTTAAAGATGGGTTGGTTTGAGTAGCTTGAATCATAGAATTTGAGAATGTTTTGATGTCCCAAAAGTAGCCGGTGAAGAAATGTTTTTTTTCCACCTAAAGGGGGAATTTTGTTTGAACACCAATGCTTACTTTTGGAAAGTATTTTAAGGAGTACGTTTATGGGTATTTTAAAAAAAATCCGTGAGAATCTGTGGTGCTTGCCTCCGTGTGCCATTACAATTTGCCCACTGAATACACGTATTTTGACGAATGTACACGGGTATTGGGTCATTTTTATTTTATTAAGCAACATAGTAAGTGCTCAAACAGGTGATTTACTGCCTCTTTTGGAGAAACTGAAAGCCTCAAAACCTGATACCAATCAAGTAAGACTCCTCAATAAAATTGGGGATGAATACGCCTACAACGATCTCAAAACGGCTCGCCGGTACTATCTGGAAGGCTATGAATTGAGCAAAAAACTCAATTACCTGCGGGGCATCATTCGTTACTTTTCAAGCGAAGGAGAACTGCTGAATTTAGAAGGAAAATATACCCAAACGATGTCGCTGCTTCGGGAAGGAGTACGGCTGAGTCGGGAGAAAAAAGACAAAATGCGGGAGGGGATCATGTACGAAAACATGGGAAACACCTTTGAGCAAATGCAGAAGGTAGATTCGGCCGCAGCGTATTATTTTAAGGCACTGCCTATTTTTGAGGGGTTTCGCGACAGTGTCAAGATCGCCAATGTGTACAGTGATTTGTCCAATGTGTTTACCCAAACCGACAAACAGGAAAGGGCTCTTCATTACATTGATAAAGCCATCGCCGTCAGCCAAACGTTTGAAGATGGGTTTTACCTGAGTCACCTGATCAATAAAGAGAACATTCTGTGGAAACTCAGGCGATATAAAGAAGCTATCCGGGTGAATGAGCAGATAATAACACTGGCTCAAAAGCTAAACGATACCGTTGCCTTAGCAGATGCGTACCAAAATCGGTGTAATCATGATTTGGAGACGTTGCATTACGACGATTTGCTGCGACATGCTCTGGAATTGGAGAAGTTAAGCCCTCAACTGTCGTCGGCGGAAAAAACAACCCTTGCCGATTATTGGCTTTCGGTGGCTTATTATTACCGCCAACATTACCCCGAATCGCGCCGTTACATTGAAAAAGCTCTGGAGAAGTCTAAAAAACTGGAAAACAAAGAACACCTCCAACAATATTATACTCACTACGCCAAGGTGTTGTTAGCACAGGGAACCGACCCTAAGGTGGCAGAGCGTTACACGGTGATGGCCGATTCGCTGCAGGCGTTGAGTTTTAATCAAAGCATTCTCAAAACCACCAAAGAGTTGGAAACAAAGTACGAAACCGAGAAAAAAGAATTGGCGCTGAAACAACTTACGGCTGAAAACCAAGGTCGTAAACGTCAGATAAGTTTGTTGATTTTTTCGATTGTTGTGTTGTCGGGGGCGCTGGTGTTTTTCGGACTTTGGATGTATAACCGAAACCGTGTACGTCGACAGGAGAAAAAACTTCACGAACAAGCTATCCAACAACTCGAAAACGAAAAACAACTCTTGGCAGGCCGTGCGGTTTTACAGGGGCAGGATGAAGAACGAAGCCGTTTGGCCAAAGACCTGCACGATGGCTTAGGCGGGATATTATCAAGCGTAAAATATTCTTTTCAACACATGAAACAGTCATTTATTTTAGAACACGAACATGCTGTGGCCTTTGAGCGCAGCATGAACCTTCTGGACGAGTCGCTGGCTGAATTGCGCCGTGTATCGCACAATATGATGCCCGAAAGTTTGGCCAAGCTGGGGTTGGAAGAAGCCCTGAAAAACTACCTTCAAACGTTGGATGAAAACTCAGGCATCCATTTCACCTACCAAAGTTTCGGATTGGAGGATGTTGCACTTGAAACTATTTACAAAACGACGATATTTCGGGTGATTCAGGAATTAACCACCAACATCATTCGGCACTCCAAGGCCACGGAAGCTTTAGTGCAGATAATGGCCAAAGACAATCAAATCAATATAACCATTGAAGACGACGGCATTGGGTTTGACCCGCAACAAGTGAACAGGCAAAAAAGCATGGGTGTGCAGAATTTATACAATCGAATCAATTACTTAAAGGGAAAAGTGGATTTGCAGACCGCCTCAGGCACCGGATGCTCGTATTACATTGAGATACCGCTGACACAAAATTAGTTTTGGTTCTCACAGATGAACACAAATGGATTTCACAGAATCTCACAGACGTCGGTTTGTGTCCATCTGTGTGTTATTTATCCGGGCCAATCTGTGAGAAATAATACATTCAAAATACAGTGAAAATAACTGAAATTTATTTGGTAGAAGACCATCCGTTGGTGACGGAAGGCATCAAAGCCATTTTTGAAAAAGAAAGCGACATGACCTGTACGCAGAGTTTTGACAACGGAAAAGACTTACTGGCAAAACTCCCTTTTCACCAACCTAACGTTATTGTAATGGACATCAACCTGCCCGACATCAGCGGCCTTGACCTTTGCAAAACCGTCAAAGAAAGCTACCCGCGTATTTTTATCATTGCGTTGAGTATCAACAACGAAAAAGGTATCATCAAAAAGATGATGGAAAACGGCGCAAGCGGGTATATACTAAAAGACGCGGCCAGGTACGAGATCGTGGAGGCCGTTAAGGCGGTCATACAGCGCAAAACCTATTTCAGTATCTCGGCTTCCAATACGCTCAAAAAGCCCGACGAACAAAAGATACCCGCATTGACCCGTCGTGAAAAAGAAATCCTGCTGAAAATAGCCGATGGGTTGACCAATCAGCAAATTGCCGATTTATTGTTTGTGGACATCAGCACCGTGAGCAGCCACCGTAAGAACATGCTGTCTAAATACGATGTACAGAATACGGCTCAATTGATTAAATTGGCGATTACGGAAAAACTGATCTGAGAATCAAACCTATGAGGTTTCAAAATCAAATGAGTTCAAATCGCACATCGTTTTTCAACTCAATTGATTCGGTTTTTTTCGTCTTCCACTCCCGTTTGTCGTTGGCGGGCTGATCTTACTTGCTTGTTTCCAAAGTTATAACTCAGATTGATGCGCACGGTTCGACTTTCCCAACCACCCGACCCCGTAATGCGCAGCCCGCCGAACTGAGTCGTGCCGCGCCAAGGCGAGGTGTAAAATAGGTCGCTGACGGCCAAACGGAAAGAAACTTTTTCGTTCAGGATTCGCTTTTGCAGGGCCAAATCCAACGAACCCTGGCTGCGTGTGACATAGGTGCCGCCCCAAATGCCCGGGGAACTGTACCAGCCCGACACCTCCAAATTCCATTTCTTGGGCAGACTGAAAGTGTTTTGCCCGTACAGACTCAAAACATTGGCTTGCACATCCATGAACTTTTTTTCGTCTGACTCGAAAGCAGTATGATAGGCGTTGAGGCTCATATAGACATTCCACCACTTGGCTGCCTGAAACGGATACGAAACGCCCAGATTGATAACGCGCTGATTGGCAATGTTGCGCTCCATCATAAAATTGCGATTGTAGCCCGTGGTATCCGTAATTTGAGCAAAAAAGTCGCGAACGTAACTATAACTCAGTGAGGTGGTCAGGGTATATTTATACGTATGGGCAAGTTTCAGGTTATCAACATATTGCGGTTGCAGAAACGCATTCCCTTTTTGGTAGGTAAGTTCATCCAATTGCCATTCAAAAGGATTAAGCGATTGATACGTAGGCCGCTCGATACGTCGGCTGTACGTCAGCGCAAGGCTGTTGTTGGGGTTGGCTTTGTAGGTGATGCCGCCGCTTGGGAACAAATTGGTGTAGTTGCGGCGTACATGAGCATCGGCGTTGTTTTGGGTACTGCTTAATTTGCCTTCCGAAATAGTTTGTTCGGCCCTGATTCCTAATTGTATGTCTATTTTTTTGGTACTTCGGTTGTAAGTGAGATACGCGGCCTTGATTTGTTCGGTGTAGATGAAATTGTTGGAGCGGTTTTGATTAAAAACATCGGTACCATCAATGACATTGAAAAAATTGAAGGTGTTATTGGTCTTTACTACTGACAATTTAACGCCCATCCCTATTTTTCCTTTAAAAAGTCGCTGTTCATAGTCGGCTTTGGCCGAAAAAATCCCAATGTCAGTAGGCGTATTCATGCGGTAAATTTGGCTGAACAGCGTTTGGGTTTCCGTTCCGTTTTTATAAAGATTGGGTTGGTAGCTTTGGCGATTACTGCCGTAAGTACCCAAATCAATGTCCATATTCAAAACCCGCCCGAGGGTATCGACAAAACGATAATTGGTGTTGAGGTACAGGTTTTTACTGCTTTGCTGTGCAGTGTTATCCGCGATCAATATCTGCGAGGGGAGCGTGCTCATTTGCGGAAAGATAGGCGTGCGGCTGAGCGAGGTATTGTCATTGGCGTTGAAGTTGGTGTTCAAAATAAAACCGAACGTACTTTTCGTTGATGCAAAATAATCCAGACCGAGTTTGACGTTGTTGCTTTTATTGTCGTTGATCGTTTCGGCTTTTTGGTCAAAAATGGTGTTGACCTGCTCGCGGTAAAAATTCAAAAAAGACCAATTCCGCGCGGTGCGGTTGCTGTAGGTACCGAAAAAGTTGGTTTTGCGGTTCCGATGGTTGAATGAAACCGAACCGTTCAACTTTCCGTAATATCCGTACCCGTAGCCCAAGGCAATGGACCCGTTGGTACCGAAACGCTTATCTTTTTTGAGTTTGATATTGATGATCCCCGCATTGCCGGAGGCATCGTAGCGGGCCGAGGGTTGGGTAATGATTTCAATGGCTTCGATGTCAGATGCTTGCAGCGATTTCAGGTACTGATTCAGATCACTGCCTTGCAGCACGGAGGGCTTTCCGTCAATAAAAATACGGACTCCTGTTTTTCCTTCAAGGATGATGTTTTCGTTGTTGTCAAGCACCACTCCGGGCGATTTTCGCAGCAATTCCAGCCCCGTTGTCCCTGTGGCACTAAGGGAGCCTTGAA
Source organism: Spirosomataceae bacterium (assembly GCA_046329125.1). Taxonomy (GTDB): domain Bacteria; phylum Bacteroidota; class Bacteroidia; order Cytophagales; family Spirosomataceae; genus Runella. The sequence continues at coordinate 160,452 of JAXLVD010000010.1, forward strand.
CGTTAAAGACGGTCTTGTCCGACAGTACTTCTACCAGCGATTTTTGGGCTTTTACCTTCACTTCCGACAGTTGATTGTCACTGCGCAGGATGAACGAATCGAAATCAATGTTGGTGTCCATCAGCCGAAAGTTGGTCGAGCGGTATTTTTGAAAACCAACGCTGCTGATCACCAAATAATAGTTTTCGGGGTCAATACCGTTCATTTTAAAATGACCGTTTTCGGTACAGCTTTCCACTTTCACCAAACTTGAATCGCTAACCTTAAATAAAGTGGCTGTGGCGAAGGGGATACCTTCGTTTTGTTCGTTTTTGGCTAAACCCGAAATTGAAAATCGTTGGGCCGTGGCTGTAAAAGCGAGAAATAAATAGAGAAAAGGAAGTAATTGCGTTTTCATGGTTGTTATGATTGATGCGGCAAAGTTGCGTCACGAAGAAAAACCATCAAACAGGCATTCGTTGAATCGACAAATAACCCGATGAATGACCGGGAATGCAGTTGAACGGGCTATACTGCAATTCGTCGAAAAATTGTAGCAGAATCAAACAATTTTCGGGAGATTTGAATTTCACTTATCGGAGGTTCAGCGGAATACAATGATTCATTGGCAAAAAAAACTTATTTGGGGGGTCCGCCTCGGAGAATTGTGGGCGGTTGTCGGCATTTATTTTGTGCTGTATGCACTGTATTGTTTGACGTTGACTTTCAATGAGGCTGCCTATGTAAAAATACCTTACGGAGAATTGTTGCTGAACTATGCCGTCAGCCAATTTTTTGACTATGCTTTGAAATTCGCCCTGACGATTCCTATTTGGTATTTTTATTTTCGAGTCATTCCGCATTGGAAACTGACGACCAAAATCATCCTGCACGTTTTTACCATGCTGCTTTTTGTCTTTGTGTGGCAGAAGGCGTTCTATTTTACGATGGATGCTCTGGAACGCGGGCATTTGCGGGGTTCGAGTCAAGTTTGGGATATCTACATTCCCGCCCTTATTTACATCATTCAATTCGGCTTTTTTCACGCTTATGAGTACCATTTGCACTACCAACGACAAAAAGAAACCGAGAACGCACTTCGTCAGGCGTCGCTCGAAAGCGAACTTTCGGCCATCAAAGCCCAACTAAATCCGCATTTTTTATACAATGTTTTCAATACCATCAGTGCGTCGGTTCCGCCCGAAATGGAAGATACCCGCGAAATGATTGCCAAGTTGGCCGATCTGTTTCGGTACCAACTGAAGGCATCACGGTCAGATTTTGTGAAGCTTCAGGATGAAATAGAGTTTATCGAAAAGTACCTTGCCTTAGAAAAAGACCGTTTCGGTTCCCGACTGAAAACAACGATTGAAATGGATGACAACCTGCGCAACGAACGAATCCCGCCGATGATTCTTCAGCCGATTGTGGAAAATGCGATCAAACACGGCATTGCGCCCAAGATCGAAGGAGGAGAAGTGAAAATTAAAATAGACCGAAATGCCGAGGAACTGCTGTTGGAAGTAACCGACACCGGGGTAGGGTTCATGGATCAGGAGGAAATTATCGGGAAAGGCGTAGGGTTGACCAACACGAAGTTGAGATTGGAAAAAATGTTTGGAAAAACGATTCATTTTCAACAAAATCAACCGAGCGGTTTCCGCGTTTGGTTTGAAATTCCGCTCCAATGACAGCTATGCAAAAAGTAATTATCGCAGATGATGAAGCGGCAGGGCGAACGCTGATCAAACAATACTTGCAGGAGTATCCAAACCTGATTGTGGTAGGAGAAGCCAACAACGGCGTAGATGCGGTCAAACTGATCAATGAGTTCAAACCCGACATTGTATTTTTGGACATTCAAATGCCGGGTTTGACGGGCTTTGAGGTGTTGAAACACCTGGAGGAAATTCCGCAGATCATTTTTTCGACGGCCTACGACCGCTATGCCTTACAGGCGTTTGAGGTTCACGCGGTCGATTATTTGCTCAAACCCTACACGGGCGGGCGTTTCAAAGCGGCCCTTCAAAAATTACGGTTGAATCAGAGTCAGAATTTGACTCCGGTTCAACCGTTGGCCGAAAGTATCATCAACCCGTTGCAGTTTCCTGAGAAAATCCTTATTCAGCAAAATCAAAAATTGGTAACGGTCAATGTGCGTGACATTATTTGGATTGATGCCGAAGGCGATTATTCCAAGATCATTACCAATCGGGGCAATTATTTAAGTAATTACGGCATCAGCCACCTCGAATCCAAACTCAATCCGCAGCACTTTATACGGGTTCACCGCTCCTCCATCATTCATTTGGAGTTTGTGAAAGAAATCCAAAAACAACTAAGCAGCTACGATGTTATCATGCAAAACGGCGATTGGGTGCGGGTCAGCCGAGGCTACATGGACAACATCAAAAAGTTGACCTATTGATTACTTCGTTGTATCAATTCAGATGTTTGACCACTTCTGCTTTTTCGATATACCCTTCGTTTTTCCAAACTAATTTTTTGTCCTTAAATAACAGCAACGTCGGCAGTCCCGCAATACTGAGCTGAGAGGCCAACTCCTGATTGTCGTCGGTGTTGATACGGACAACGGTTACTTTGTCCCGCATTTCGGTATTGATTTCTTCTAAATAAGGCGCCATTTTTTTGCAGGGAGCGCACCAATCCGCGTAAAAATCAATCAGTACTAATTTGTCAGAAGAAATAGCCTCTTCAAATTGCTGACGGTTCATCCCGGCGGGTTTAGCCATTACTTCGGTCGTTTGGGGAAAGCCGGCAGCTCGCCATTTCATGATACCGCCGTCCAACTCAATCACCTGTTTAAAGCCGAAGCTGTGCATTTTTTCAACGGCGGCCGCGCTTCTGCCGCCGCTCAGGCAATACACAAAAATGGGCTTGTCGCGCTCAAATCCCATGATTTTGTTCTCAAAGCCGGTATTGTTCCAATCAATATTGTACGAATTGGGCAAATGTCCCTTGGCATATTCTTCGGGTGTACGTACGTCCACAATAGGGGCAGACGCATTGGCATCGATAGCGGCTTTGAATTCTTTGGCCGGCAACAGGCCGCTGCCGGTGTTTTCGTTCGCAGATTTTCGCTCACTGCAGGCCTGCATTGCAAAAAACAACGCAGCCCAAAGTACCCAAATGTGTTTTGTCATGTTGTCGGAGGGTTAAGCCAAAATCGAAACTTCGGCTACCTCAATACGAGGCAGAAAAATGATTTTTGATTTCACCGAATTACTGATCAGACAGGCAGCTTCGGATTTTTGAAGTACCCGCCCTGCTTTTTCTGTTTGTGCTTCGTTCGGTAGGATGAGCAAAGGTAGTAAGGTAATTTCACTGATCATGTATTTACCGTCCACGATTTCCAACTTGCCGACGGCGTTGGAAGAAAACTCGGAATATTCCAGTTTTGAGTTTTCGGCGATGGCGAGAAATGTCGTCATCAGACAACTGTTAACGGCCGCAACCAATAAATGTTCCGGCGACCAAATGCCGGGCATACCCTTTGGAAATTCGGGTGGGGTGGCTACTTCTAAGGTAGTATTCAAAACCGGGGAGCTTAATGTCCCTTTGCGTTCACTGTCCCATTGAAGGGAGACCTCATAAAAATGTTCCTGTGCCATGTTGATAAGTAGTTGGTGTATGACAGGCACAAATATCCCACGGCTTTTCGACCTATTCAGTGACTTGCGTCACACAGGCATTTTTATTTCTTTTATAGGGCTGTTGTGCGGACAGGAAAGACGCAGTTTAGAGTAGTTGACCAAACGCTGTTTCTTTTTGAAAAGTTAGAAAAAGGACATAATGATTAAAAAGAAGGCGACCCCCATTCCGATTCTGAAACCCGCACAATTTGATGATTATTTGTTTGCGGGCTGGAAAGCGCCTATTTCCGGATTTTACGAAAAATTCCACGTTTCCCGCATTGAAGATTACAAAAATCACCTGACGCTTCCGCTGTTACCGCACCGTCGTTCGGTTTATTTTTTTATTTTTCTGACCCAAGGCCGCGTCATTCGAAGCAAAGGGTTGACAAACTATGAAATTGAACCCGGCTGCTTCTTTTTTTTGGCAGCCGATCAGATCACGGCCTTGGAGTACGTCAGTGAGGATGCCGAAGGATTTTACTGCCATTTTTTGCCCGAGATTTTTAATCAGGCCGCCGTCAAGGTGGACTTTGAAAATGATTTCTCTTTCTTTCAACTGACCGGGGAGCCGCTGCTGAAAGTAAGCGAGACAGAGCGTTTTCTGCAATTGTTTCACATTTTGGAAAATGAGAATTATAAAAATCAGGCGGAACGGTTCGGACTGATTCCTTTGTATTTACTGGCGCTTTTTTCTGAACTCAAATGCCAAACCGAACCGGTTGCTCAAAAAACGAAGAATGCGTCCGTTGTGCTTACCCAACGGTATAAAAATGCACTTTCGGAATGGATATATGAGAAAAAAACAGTAGCTGAATTTGCTGATTATCTGGCGGTTACGCCCAACCATTTGCACAAGTGCGTGAAAGCTGCCACGGGAAAGTCAGCCCACAACCTGCTCGACGAAATGCGGGTGCTGGAAGCAAAAGTATTGCTGAAACAAACGAATCTGACCATCGGAGAAATTGCGTTCAAAATCGGCCGATTTGAACCGAGTGATTTCAGCCGATTCTTCAAGGCAAATACCGGAATGACGCCCTTGGCGTATCGACAGGGATAAGTGAATGACGAATGAGTCGAATGACGATTTACGAATTTAAATACCATAATCATTCGTCACTCGTCATTCCGAATTCGTCATTCGAAAAAAGATTGTTTTTGCATAGTATTCAACCATTCTTGCCTAACGCAGAAGCCAAATAAAGCGCACCTTTGTCTTGTGTTATTTTGATATATTCTTGCAAAATTTCAATTGAAATCAGACAATGCAACTTTCTCTGCGCGCTTCTTGGTATGCAGTTTTTATACTGACCCTGGCCAATATTTCCTCTTTTATTGATCGTCAGATTTTGAGCTTATTGGTGAAACCCATCAAACGCGACCTGCACCTGTCGGATACTGAGATGAGCCTGCTGATGGGGCTGAGTTTTGCCATCTTTTACACATTGTTCGGCATGTTCATCGGGCGTTTGGCCGACCGCCGCAGTCGCCGCAATATTATTATGGCCGGAATCACGGTCTGGTCGGCCATGACGGCATTGTGTGCGGGGATTGGTAATTATTTTCAGTTTTTCATGGCTCGAATGGGGGTAGGCGTGGGCGAATCGACGCTGTCGCCTTCAGCCTTTTCATTGATTGCCGACCTTTTTCCTAAAAATCGGCTGGCTACCGCCATGAGCGTCTTTTCAATGGGCGTGTTTTTGGGTTCGGGCCTGGCGATGCTCATCGGCTCCGGCATTGTGGCCAAATTGCCCGCCGAAGGCATGGTTTCGCTTCCTGTTTTTGGCGAAATTTTCCCGTGGCAATTGATTTTTCTGTACGTTGGCTTGCCCGGATTGGTCATCGCTTTGTTGCTGCTGACGGTCAAAGAACCGGCACGAACCAATACCTTAACGATTAAGAATCAAACGGTTAGTCTTTCTTTGGCGGAGTCGTTAAAGATTATTTTCAAACACCGAAAAGCATACTTACTGATTTGTTTTGCTACGTCCTGTCAGGCATTGATTAATTACGGCAGCAATGCGTGGATACCTACGTTCGTCTCTCGCACTTACGGATGGGAAGCGCCGCGGGCAGGAGCGTTTTACGGAGCGGTCGTAGTGGTGGCGTCGCTGTTGGGTGTTTTGTTTGGAGGCTGGTACGCCGATAGACTGACCAAACAAGGCATTCCCGACGGTCGGCTTCGAGTGGGCGTTTTGGGTATTTCTATGGCTCTTTTTGCCTTTTTTATTCCCCTTTTGCCCCGAGCCGAATGGGCCTTATTGGCCGTTTCCATTCCCGTTTTCGGACTGGCGGCCCCTTTTGGAGCCGCCACGGCAGCCATTCAGGAGATCATGCCCAATCAGGTACGGGCGTTGGCCTCGTCTATTTTTCTTTTTATTCTCAACCTGATCGGTATTGGCTTGGGTCCTTTATTAGTGGCTTTTTTTACCGATTTTGTCTTTAAAGATGAAACCATGATTCGCTATTCCATTGTGTTTTTGTACCTCATCGGTGGCGGATTTGGTCTGTTATTCAGTTGGTTATCGTTGAAGCCTTACCGCTTGGCGGTACAGGAATATAAATAAGCACAACACCATGCTACAAACCGAACTCAAAGACGAAATTCTGTTCGTAAAAATCAATCGGCCCGAAAAGCGAAATGCCATTAACGATGAATTGCTGTTGGCCATAGAAACCATAGTTACAACCGTCCCCGAAGGAACCAAATGCGCCATCATTTATGGCGAAGGTTCCCATTTCAGCGCGGGGCTTGACCTGTCGGCCTTGCGTGAGAGGAACCTCGTGGAGGGGTTGCATCATTCACGCATGTGGCATCGAGTCATGGAAAAGATACAGTTCGGAAAGGTACCGGTCATAGCCGTTTTGCACGGAGCCTGCGTAGGCGGCGGGTTGGAAATTGCAGCATCGTGTCATATTCGGGTGGCCGAAAAAAGCACCTTTTATGCCCTTCCCGAAGGCCAACGGGGCATTTTTGTGGGCGGAGGGGCGTCGGTACGTTTGCCCAAACTTATCGGCATGGCGCGCATGACCGACCTGATGCTCACGGGTCGGGTGCTGACGGCTGAAGAAGGATTGACCTACGGGCTGTCGCAGTATCTCACAGAAGAGGGGAAAGGGTTGGAGAAAGCCGTTGAATTGGCTAAAAAGATTGCGTCTAATGCCGAAATTACCAACTACGCCCTGATGCACGTTTTGCCCAAAATTGTGGATTCGGGGCAGAACGAAGGGCTGATGATGGAGTCTTTAATCGCCGCTATTTCGTCGGCAAGCCCCGAGGCGCAAAAGCGATTGCAGGATTTTTTGGAAGGAAGAGCCAAAAAGGTGATTTAAGTAACTGAGCTATGTTTAAAGATACTTCATTTGGGCCAACAGCTACCGTGAAAACAACGCAGGCGGATGGCTCTGTTTTATTGAAATTAAAACAGCCGTTGGCGGAGTTTTCCGAAAAACTGACCCAAAAGCTCATTGAATGGGCTGAGAAAGAGCCTGATAAACTTTTTCTGGCGCGTCGAAATCCCGCCACGGGAAATTGGGTCGGGTTGTCGTATGCGGAAACGTTCCAAAAAGTACGTGCCATTGCGCAATACCTGCTCAACCTGCATTTTGCGGAGGGCGAAACCATGGTTATTCTTTCCGAAAACAGCATTGAACACGCTCTGTTGGCCTTGGCGGCCCTGCATATCGGTATCCCTTATACTCCTATCTCACCGCCTTATTCATTGGTATCCAATGACTTCGGAAAGCTGAAACATTGTTTGGAAATCATGACGCCCAAAGTCATTTTTGCCCAAAACGGAAACGTGTACGCTCAGGCCCTCAAGTTGGCCAAACAGCTTTTTCCGACGGCTGAAATAGTCACGGTTGATGAAAATAAGGAAATAGACTTTGCTTCATTGCTGACTGCGGAACCCACTGCCGCCGTTGAAGCAGCGTATGCAAACGTAAATGCCGATACAGTAGCCAAAGTGTTATTTACCTCGGGGTCAACGGGTTTGCCCAAAGGCGTTATCAATACGCAGCGGATGTGGTGCGCCAACTTGCAGCAGATTACGCAGGTATTTCCGTTCATGGCATCGGAGCCGCCCGTGTTCATGGATTGGCTGCCGTGGAATCATACCTTTGGCGGAAATCATAATTTCGGCCTTACTCTTTACAACGGCGGTACGCTCTACATTGATGATGGTAAACCCACTCCGAAAGGCATTGAGACTACCGTTGAAAATTTGCGCGGCATTTCGCCGACGGCTTACTTCAATGTGCCGAAGGGCTTTGAAATGTTGATTCCGTACTTTGAGAAAGAACCGGAGTTGCGGCATACTTTCTTCAAAAACCTGCAGATACTTTTTTACGCCGGGGCAAGTTTGGCGCAACCGGTTTGGAATCGCCTGGAAGAGTTGGCCTTGGAGACCATCGGTCAAAAAATACCCATCATTACCGGTCTGGGCTGTACCGAATCGGGGCCGTCGGCCATGTTTGCCAGTTGGCACGGGGCCTATTCGGGGTTGTTGGGTGTGCCCGTGGCAGGGATGGAGGTGAAATTGGTGCCCGACGGCGATAAAATGGAGGCACGCTATAAAGCACCCAACGTGACGCCCGGCTATTGGCGAAACCCCGAAGCCACGGCCAACGCCTTTGACGAAGACGGCTATTATAAAACGGGCGATGCCGTAAAGTTCGCGGATGAAAATGACCCCGACAAAGGCTTGGTGTTTGACGGTCGTATTGCGGAAGATTTTAAATTATCAACCGGGACGTGGGTCAACGTGGGGGTGTTGAAGGCCAAAGTGCTGACGGCGGGTTCGCCCATTGTGCAGGATGTGGTCATTGCGGGATTGGATAGGGATTATATTGGGGCTATTTTGTTTTTAAATCCCGATGCCTGCCGAAAACTGGCTGAATTGGAGGATACCGTTGCGCATGAAGCTGCCTTTCAGCATGAATCGGTGCAAAAGTTCATTGATGAAATGTTGGAACGCTTAAAAGCGCAGGCTACGGGCAGTGCCACGTTGGTGGTCAAAGCGGTCATCGCTATTGAGCCGCCTTCCATTGATCTGGGAGAGATTACCGATAAAGGCTCGCTGAACCAGCGGGCGGTGTTAAAACACAGAGCTGATTTGGTGGAGAAATTGTATGGGTAATTATTTTAGAACGCGGATGATGCAGATGCAAGCAACGCGGATAAACACGGATTTAAAACGAATAAGATGGAATTGCTGTATAAAGATTTGACGGATGCCATTATCAAGACTTTTTATGATGTTTATAATGAGCTTGGTTATGGATTTTTGGAAAAAGTGTATCAGAACTCTTTGTATTTGGAATTGAGAGCCCGAGGTTTCCAAGTGGAAGCACAAAAGCAGATAAAAGTTCATTTTAAAGGTGTGGAAGTGGGAGAGTACTATGCTGATTTAGTAGTTAATGATACTGTCATACTTGAACTTAAAGCGGCGGAAGGTATTGTCGAAGAATTTGAATTTCAATTGATTAATTATTTGAAAGGTACGGATAAAGAAATTGGATTATTGCTGAACTTTGGTAAAAAACCTGAGTTCAGAAGAAAAGTTTTTGAAAATTCAAGGAAGAAACTAAAACGCGCAGAAAGTTGAAAAATCTGCGAAAATCCGCGTTTCGTAAGAATCAGCGTTATCCGCGTTCCATCGACAATAAGAGAATTATGCAAATACAACAAAAAACATTCCTCGTCACCGGCGGAGCGTCGGGATTGGGGTTGGCGACGGCCAAAATGATCGTGGAAAATGGCGGAAACGCCGTCCTGCTTGATATTAACGAAGAAGCAGGCCAAAAAGCCGAACAGGAGTTGGGCACCCAAGCCCGTTTTGCGAAAACCGACGTGAGTGATGAAGCACAGGTGCAGGATGCCATTGATTTAGCGCTCAGTACGTTTGGGGGAATCCATGGCGTAGCCAATTGTGCCGGTATCGGCCCGGCGCAGCGGGTGGTAGGCAAAAACGGTCCTCATGCGTTGGGGCTTTTCTCAAAAGTCATTCAAATCAACCTCATCGGTACTTTCAACGTCATTCGATTGGCGGCGGCGGTCATGCAAAACAATGAAACGGGGGACAGCGGCGAACGGGGCGTCATCATCAATACCGCCTCCGTAGCGGCTTTTGACGGTCAAATAGGGCAGGCAGCCTATTCAGCGTCTAAAGGTGGAATCGTAGGCATGACGTTACCGATTGCGCGGGAGTTGGCACGCTTCGGTATCCGGGTGATGACCATCGCTCCGGGCATTTTTGAAACCCCTTTGCTGATGGGCATGTCGGAAGAAATCAAAGCTTCTTTAGGGCAGCAGGTGCCTTTCCCTTCACGTTTGGGACAACCCCGGGAATATGCTGCCTTAGTGAAACATATTATTGAAAATCAAATGCTAAACGGTGAAGTGATTCGCCTCGATGGAGCCATCCGGATGGCGGCGAAGTAGCCCCCTTACCCCCAATGGGGGAATAATTTTTTGCCTCTCCCCCAAAGAGGCCTAATTCATTTAAAAAACTCCCCCATTGGGGGTGGGGGGCTATACTATTATGAATCCTCCTTTCAGAGCCGACCACGTTGGCAGTTTATTACGGACTCCTGAAGTCAAAGAAAATCGCTACCAATGGAAAAAAGGCGAACTATCAGCCGAAGAATTGCGCGCTGTTGAAGATGCCGCCATTGCCGAAACCGTTAAAAAGTTAGAATCCACGGGCATGAAATCCATCACCGACGGAGAATTTCGCCGGGATTATTTTCACCTCGACTTTTTGAAAGAGTTGGCAGGGGTTACCGTTACGGGCGGTATTGAAGCCAATCCCAACGCCAAAGCGGCAGAAGACGGTTTTACCCCGCCGAAACTGAGCGTAACGGGCAAACTGAAGCACGTCAAAGACATTCAGGTCGCTGATTTTGAATACCTGAAATCGGTGGTGACCCAAACGCCCAAAGTGTCCATTCCATCGCCGACGATGGTGCACTTCAGAGGCGGGCGCAAATCCATTGACATCGATTCGTATCCGGACATGGATGAATTTTTCCATGATTTGTCGGTAGCTTATCGTCAGGAAATTGATCATTTGTACAAAGCGGGACTGCGGTATCTGCAACTGGATGATACGAACTTGGCCTACCTCTGCGACCCCAAAATGCGCGCTGCTGCTGCCGAGCGCGGTGAAGACCCTAACGAATTGCCCCGTACCTATGCGGCTCTGATCAACTCCGTCATTGACGGTCGTCCCGATGATTTGACGGTGGGCATTCACCTATGTCGCGGCAATTACCGCAGTACGTGGTTTGCCGAAGGCGGTTACGAACCCGTGGCGGAGATTTTGTTCAACAGCATCAACGTGGATGCGTATTTTCTGGAATACGACGACGAGCGTTCGGGCGATTTTGCACCACTGCGCTTTGTCCCGAAAGATAAAAATGTGGTGTTGGGCATTATTTCGTCAAAAGTAAGAACCTTGGAAAGCATCGACGATCTGGCCAAACGCATTGACGAAGCCGCTCAGTACATGCCCCTGGAACAGATGTGTGTGAGTCCGCAGTGCGGATTTTCGTCCACCCACCACGGCAATGACCTGACCCACGATGACCAATGGCGCAAAATGGAATTGGTGGTGAATACGGCTATTAAAGTATGGGGCGAAGCATAAACACAACAGTAAACTAACCCAATGAAAAAACTGCTTTTCTTTCTCCTGATTCCGTGCCTGAATTTTGCTCAAAATGTGTCAAAAATAGATTCAGGAACTATCAACGGGGCCAAATACCGCATTCTTTTTCCCGAAAATTGGAAGGGGAAATTGGTTATGTATGCCCACGGCTACGAGTTTATGGGGGCTAAACCGCGCCAAAGTGAGAGTCCCGATTTCCCTAAACGAATGGCTGTTTTTCTCGAACGAGGTTTTGCCGTAGCCGCTTCCGATTATCGGGTGCAGGGCTATTCGCTGCCCGAAGGCGTGGACGATACCGAAGCGTTACGAGCGTATTTTGTTAAAAAATACGGCAAACCCGATTCGACCTTTATGGTGGGGCATTCTTTAGGCGGCGGAGTAACCTTGGCGACGGTAGAGAACTTCGGGCAAAATTACCACGGCGCTTTGCCGCTTTGCCCGCTGTCGAGTCGGCCGTATTTGCAGTGCCGCAAAGAGTTTGACATGTACGCCACCTTCAACGGACTGTTTCCGGGTGTGGTCAAATCGCTCACCGAGATCTTCGACCTGTCGAAACCCTATCAGGCACAGGATGCCCGCAAAATGGTAGCCCGCGCCATGGAGATTCGGAAGGCTGTTTATGCCAAAGATTCGGCCTTAGCGGTGGCTTTTGCCAAACGTTTTGACCTCAAACCCGATGATCTGCCGTTTTCGTTGTTTTTTAACGAAAATGTACTCCGTGATTTGGCCCAAAAAACGGGAGGAAATCCTTTTGACAATACCAATACGCTGTACAGTGGTTTTCCCGACAATTTAGCCGTAAATCAAAAAGCCGAACGCTTGGCCGCTACGGTCAACCCCGAAACCATTTTTGCAAAATACGACCGTACGGGTCATATCAACACCCCCGTGGTAGCGATGCACACGGTGTACGATCAGCTCATTCCGCCGACGTACGGGATCGTTAATTTTGAAAACATGGTGCACAAACAGGGAAAAGACGCCTATTTCACGGTGAAATACACCAACGGCCAAGGGCATTGCAATTTTACCAATCAACAAACCGCCCGGGCGTTTGACGAACTCAGAAGCTGGGTTAAAACAGGAGTGAAAGCGAAGGCGGGATTTTTGGAATGACGAGCGGTCTGCCACCCCTATCTTTGAAGTTCATTGAAATTGGAACGCAGATGACGCGGATTTCCAAACGCGGATTTAAAAAATTCTTTGATTTTAATCTGCGAAAATCTGCGTTCCCGAACGCTTTCGGGATCTGTGTCATCCGTGTTCAATTTTACTCAGCTATTATAAAAAAATGATCGATCTTCAAAAAATCATCGCCATAGACGTACACACGCACGCAGAAGTGTCGTGTTGTCAGCCGCACGACGACTATCGGTCGGAGTTTGATGTGGCATTTGCTAAGTATTTTAAGTCAGATAAACGTCCGACAATTCAGGAAACGGCCGATTTTTACCGGGAAAATAACTTGGCTTTTGTCATGTTTACGGTAGACTCGGAGCATAACGTAGGGAAACGCCGCATTCCTAACATCGAAGTAGCCGAAGCCGCCCTCAAAAACGACGACGTGATGATTGCCTTTGCCAGTATAGACCCTCACAAGGGGCGCATGGGTGCCCGTGAAGCGCGCGATCTGATTGAAAATTACGGCGTAAAAGGCTTTAAATTTCACCCGACGGTGCAGGGGTTTTATCCACAGGACAAAATGGCGTATCACCTTTACGAGGTCATTGCCGAGTACAATTTGCCGATGCTGTTTCATTCCGGCCATTCGGGCTTTGGGGCGGGCGTACGCGGTGGCGGCGGTTTACGTTTGGAATACTCCAACCCCATGCACCTCGACGACGTGGCCATTGATTTTCCCGATTGCCCCATCATCATCGCGCATCCCAGTTGGCCGTGGCAGGATGAGGCCCTGTCGGTAGCCATGCACAAGCCCAATGTGTACATTGATTTGAGCGGTTGGTCGCCGAAATATTTCCCCAAGCAATTGGTGCAATATGCCAATACCATGCTGAAAAACAGGGTGTTGTTCGGAACCGACTTTCCGCTGATCACACCCGAACGTTGGATGAAGGACTTTGAAGATGCCGGTTTTAAGGAAGAAGTAAAGCCGTTGATCCTGAAAGAAAATGCCGTTAAGATGCTGAAATTGGCCTAATCCTGACTCTCATTCCCTGCGATTTTCTCACTTTTATGGATTTCATTCCACAAAAAGTATAACTTTTATGGAATTGAATCCATAAAAGTATGTATTTTTGAAAAAAGATAGACTTTTATGATTGCAAGAGCACTGCATAAAAAGTTAGAAAAGAGGTTGGATTTTAAAAAAGCCTTTTTGATTTTCGGACCAAGGCAGGTAGGTAAAACTACGTTGGCCAAAGCGTTTGCGGAAAGTTTAAAGGAAGAATATGCTTATTTCAGCGGTGATAGTATCGTAACTCGGTCGCTGTGGTCTATGGCAACGATTGAAGCATTAAAACAAAGTTTCGGTCGTAAAAAAGTGGTGATTTTGGATGAGGCACAAATGATTGAACAAATCGGATTGATTTGTAAACAATTGATTGATGCCGAAATGGGAATACAATTTATTATCACGGGTTCTTCTTCCCTAACCATTGCTGATAAAACCCAAGAGCCGCTGACCGGCCGAAAATGGGAGTACTTTCTGTTTCCGATCAGCAGCGGAGAATTGATGGAATATCAAGGGGTTCCTCAATTCCTAAACCTACTGCCTCAGTATTTGGTGTATGGAATGTATCCGGAGGTGGTGGTGAATATTTTGGATGCTAAGGAGATTCTAACCAACATCGCCGGCAGTTATTTATACAAAGATATCTTGGCATTGGTCGGTTTAAAAAGGCCCCAATTACTGGAAAAAATACTGAAAGCCTTGGCTTTGCAGGTAGGCAGTGAGGTGTCACTCAATGAATTAGCCAATTTGGTTTCTGCCGATGTAAAAACAGTGGACAACTATATTTATTTATTGGAACAGGTCTTTGTGGTGTATCGTTTGGGGGCATTGAGCAGAAATGAACGGAATGAGATAAGTACAAAAAAGAAGATTTACTTTTACGATAACGGCATCCGAAATGCACTCATCGGAAATTTCAATCCAATCATTGCCCGAAATGATATTGGAGCAATGTGGGAGAACTTTTTAATGACCGAGCGTAAAAAACTTTTGGCGTACAATGGCTTCCATGGACGTACCTACTTTTGGCGAAATAAGCAGCAGGCAGAAGTGGATTATATCGAAGAAATTGACGGTAACGTATATGCTTTTGAATTCAAGTGGAATCCGGAAGCTAAATCAAAATTTCCGCAGGCATTTTTAGACAGCTATCAACCTGCCGAAACAAAGATCATCCACCGGGAAAACTTTTGGCAGTGGCTTAGTGAGTATCCTTACTGAATTTTTTCGACACCTCATTTTAGTGATTCAATTCACAAAATAGTATGAAATCAATACTAAATCGTTTTATGCCTCTTCCAGATTCTTGGATTTGAGGCTGTAAACTACAAGCCCCATCACTAAAAGCGGCAGGGAAAAAAGGCTGAAAAGGGTCGAAATACGGAAGCCTGCATCGGATAAGACGCCAAATAAGGTAGGTCCTAAAATAGCTCCGAAACGCCCGACGCCAATAGAGAATCCGACCCCTGTCGTGCGGATTTCGGTAGGATAAACCCGTGAAATGGTGGGATAAATGCCGTTAAACCCTCCCTGCACAAAAATACCGATCAGAAAAATGGTCACAAAGATCAGCGCCGTGGTCAACGGCACGTTTCCGTAGATCAACATCACGACAAAAGCGCAGAGCATAAAACTCAACACCGTTTTTCGCAACCCCAATCGCCGCGCCACGACGCCCAATCCTGCCGTTCCGATGGCTGCCCCGGCGTTGAGAGCGATGCCTACGTAGGTGGCCATGTCAAAAGGCAAACCTGCTTCTTTGGCGATGTTGGGCACCCAACTCATGAGCGTGTACAAAGTCAAAAACCCGAAAAAAATAGCTACCCAAAGTTTGAACGTCGAGTTTCGGTAGTCAGGGCTGAACAGCGCCTGTACGGGTGCAGCGGCCTGAAGTTGCGGTTTTTCGGGTAAGACCAATAGGTTTTCCTGGCCCATTTGGCTCAGCACTTTATTGATTTTTTGCAGGGCGTTTTTGGGTTGTTGTTTGCTCAAAAAGTCAGGAGAATCGGTCATGTACAACCAAACGGCGATGAGCATCAGCAGGGAAATTCCTCCCGCAAACAGAAAGGCAAAGCGCCAGCCGTAAGCCGGAATGGCGTAGGCGCAGAAGAAACCCGTAAAAATAGCTCCTACGGGCCAACCCGCCTGCACCAAACCGACGTTAAAATCACGGTACTTGTTGTTGGAAAATTCAGAAGCGGTCGCGGCCATCGTGGGCAGAATTCCCCCAATGCCCATACCGGTTAAAAAGCGCAACAGTAATAATTGCCAATAGGCGGTTGAAACAAAAACCAATAGCATCCCGCTTGTTATCAGCACCAACGAAAGAAGGAACACTTTTCGACGGCCAATTTTATCACCCAAAGGAGCCAGAAAAAACGCCCCGACGGTCATGCCCAGCAATCCGGCACTGAAAATGTACCCCAATTCCGTTTTGGAGAGTCCCCATTCTTTCTCAATTTCGGACCCGGAAAACGAGACCACCAAGACATCAATGCCATCGTTCATGTTGAGAATGAAACAAATAGCGACCATGAGCACTTGAAACGTACTCATAGGATTGTGGTCAATGAGGGATTTAAAACGGATTTGCAGCGCTTCGTAGGTCATCAGCGAGATTCAGATTGTTAGGTTTAGGTTTCTTTTGACAAGACAGAGAGGGGAGGCTTCTACTATTTTTTTATGGTGTTTTGTGTAGCTTATCTGTTTAAAAACAACCGCTGATAAATTAAATGATGCATATAGGAAAAATTAGAGCGATTGGGTTTGGGAAGTTGGATTTTTGGCGTTGCTTTGTGGAGAATGAGTTTTAAAAATAAAAATTGTCGTATATACGATTAATGGCAGTAATAAACCCTTTACAGATCGTTTGATAAATAATCTGTTGCATGAAAAAAACTAAAGATAGACAGGCCGAATTTACTAAATGGTTAGGCCCCTTACTTGACGCATTGCGAGATTTGGGTGGTGCAGGTAGACCCAAAGTAGCAACGGATAGAGTCGCTAAAAATCTAAATATTCCGCACCGGTTGAACTTATTGACGGACAAAAACTCGTTTATTTATTTGAAACAAAACAATTAGGTGTAAAGCCCAAAACAGTTTATGGAGTTGACCTCAAATTTTTCGAGCCCTTCATGGAGAAAAAGACCGACAAAAACGGCCTATAATACAGATTTGCGTTAGCCGAACTCATGCGCAAACTTAAAGCCTTGTGCTCTTTCGCATTTCGAGATTAAAAGCATGGCAATTTGCCGTTCCTTTCAAAAATGCCTGATTACGTGTAGCTTTGGGGTATGAATCAGAGAAAGAAACAGGCCAATCAGTACGATAAAATATTTAAAGAAAATATAGAAGCGGTTATAACAAGTTTGATGCAAAATGTACTTGGTATTACAGCTGTTTTTATGGAAGAACTTCCGGACGATGTGCAACACACCAAAGAACGAAAGCCTGATGTTTTAAAAAAAGTAAATGATAATCAAGGTAATACGTTCGTTCTGCAAATTGAATTTCAAGTGGCGGATGAGTCGCAAATGGTTTATCGAATGGCGGAGTATTTTATCGTCCTTGAACGAAAATATGAACTTCCCATAAAGCAGTTTGTCATTTTTCTTGGGGCGGACAAACCGAAAATGCCTACGCAACTTGACAGGGAAATGCTCAAATTCAAGTTCCCGCTTGTTGCACTTTCAGAACTTGACTACCATATTTTCCTAAATTCTGACAAACCTGAAGAGATTATTTTAGGCATTTTGGCAAATTTCAAAGACGAAGACCCTGAAAACGCTCTAAAACAGATAATTCACAAAATTGAACAAACTGCCAATGGAGATTTTTCGTTAAAAAGATATTTCAACCAGTTGCGCGTATTGGCACAACTTCGTAACTTGGAGCTAAAACTAAAAAACGCTATGGACAGTATTGCAGAGTATATCAAAGAAGAAAGGGATGTTCTTTATTTGAGAGGCCTTGACAAAGGACAGGAAAAAACTGAGGAGCGTATTGTAAAAAACTTGCTTTCTAAAATGGCTTTGACTATTGAACAAATAGCAGACATCGCAGGTGTTTCGGTGGAATTTGTAATATCCGTTCAACAACAAATTTCTTCCAAAGGATAACTGAAAGAGACTTATATTTTAAAAAAACAGTCAAGCCAAATAGAAGGAAAAATGAGCATTTTTCCTTCTATTTGGCTTTTATTTTGACGAACCGGTACCAATTATAACATTTTCAATGAAAGCAGGCATCCTTACCCAACCCCATCACATTCACCTCACTACCGTAGCAACACCCGAACCCTCAGTGGGAGAAGTTCGGGTAAAGCTGTCGAAAGTAGGCATTTGCGGCTCTGATGTACACCTTTTTCTCGGGCATCGGCTGTTGGCAAAGCCTACCATCATCGGGCATGAGGGCTTGGGTGTGATTGATAAAATCGGGGAAGGAGTCGCGGGGCGGCACATCGGGGAACGGGTGGCGGTCGAGCCCAACATTCCCTGCGGGAAATGCCGTTTTTGCGTGAGCGGGCGGGGAAATATTTGCAGTAACAAACGGGTCGTGGGCTTATTGGAAGCGGGCTGTTTTGCGGAGTACGTTGTGCTGCCGGCCGATTTTGCCCGTCACGTACCCGCTGATATTTCGGAGGAAGATGCCGTAGTGCTTGAGCCTACGGCGGTGGCCGTTCATGCCTTGTTTTCGACCCAATCCAAGCCCGGGGATACCGTTGCCGTCATCGGTTTGGGAGCTATCGGCCTGTTAGTGACGCACTTGGCATTGGCGCTGGGTTATCGCGTTTTTGTATCCGAAATCAACGAAACCAAGCGGAATATCGCCGTTGCTATGGGCGCGATTCCCACCGTGCCGCAGGGGAATTTGGAAGAGCAGAGCGCTGAACTGTCCCAACTATGGGCCGAAAACGAGGTGTGTGCCGTTTTTGAATGTGCCGGTTCGGCCTTTACAGCTTCATTGGCCACGGCTGCTGCGCCGCGCGGTTCAGAAATTGTATTGGTAGGGCTGTCAGCCAATTTA
This sequence comes from Spirosomataceae bacterium, assembly GCA_046329125.1. Classification (GTDB taxonomy): domain Bacteria; phylum Bacteroidota; class Bacteroidia; order Cytophagales; family Spirosomataceae; genus Runella. The sequence continues at coordinate 178,975 of JAXLVD010000010.1, forward strand.
GCTTCTTTCCAACCCCTGAAAATCGCCCGGGAAGGCATTTATATCGTCCCGTCCATTATCTACGATCATCCCTTTGACTTTCAACGGGTTATGCAACTGATTCGGGCCAAGGTCATTCGCCCGGGTTTTATTATTTCAAGTTATGCCGAGTTAGATAATCTTCAGGCGGCGCTGGAATTGGCCGCACAGGGAAATGAAAGTAAGATTATCGTGAATATCTAAGCTACGGCAACCGATACTTCTGAAAGAAATCCCAAATCAGATCGTTGGCATTGATGGCGGTGGAAGGCTCATCGGCAGCGGCTCGGCTGTGGAGGCCACCCGGCCAGGAATGCCCGCCATCGTTGGTAAAATAGAATTCGATGGTGCTGTTGTTTTGGCAATTCGTCCACTTTGTCAGGGTATAGTTGGCAAAATTCGTTACGGTTTTGGCGGCAGACGGGCAGCCGTCATTGTTGAGCCACGTATTCAAACCGTCTTCTACGGGCGGAAAATAATAGCCGAAGATACCCGTACCACCGGCATAGGGAACTTTGGCGTCTAACTTGGAATGAATGTGCAAAATCGGTACGGCTCTCGAAGGTTTACAGGGCTGAGTCGTTGCCAATGTCCCCGCAACGGGAGCAATGGCCGCAATTTTGTGGGAAAGCTCACACGCTAACCGATACGCCAACATCGCTCCGTTGGACATACCCGTGGCGTACACTTTTTTGGGATGGATCTTGGGGTATTTTTTCAAAATATCATCTATCAAAATGCTGATGAATTTTACATCGTCAATGTTTTTTTCGACGGCATAGTCGCAACAGGTGCCGGCATTCCATGTTCTGACCCCTAAAATTCCGTCGCTTTGAACGCCTTCCGGGTACACAATCGCAAATTTGGCGCTGTTGGCTTTTTCGGTCAACAAATAATCGCTCTCCATTTGGGAGGCCTTGCCGCCGCCGCCGTGCAGGGCAATGACAAGGGAAAAATCGGAAGATTCGTCATAATTGGGCGGAAGATTGAGCAAATAATAGCGATTTCGCCCGTCTACGGTTAGATTTACTTCTGTGCGGAGCTCAGTGGGTGGTGTGGAGGGCGTTTTTAATTTTTCGCAGCCTGCGGCAAAGAAGGCAAAGCAACAAAGGGATAGAACTACTTTTTTCATGGATGTTTACGGCGTTTTTCGTCCTGTAAAAATTAGACGTATTTAATCCGGAATAGTTTAAAATACGTCTGAATTTAATTTAAACCGCTCTTTTACCTACTTTCAATTAACGTTTTATGGAGACGACTCAAGGATTTCAGCATAATTTTGAGATAAGAAGCGTCTACTTAGGAAGATAGATTAAAAATAGGAGAGAACTTATTAGATTTGTAAAATGACACTGTCAGATGCGGCAGGAGAGGAGGGAACAATGTAAGTATAGAACACGGACGGTTCGCCGCAGCGATGACGCTGATACTTCGTAAAACGGATTTATAAAAAAACACGTTTCGCCGTTATGGTACAAATTACCTTTCCGTAACTATTTCATACAGAACTAAAAGTTAATAAATTGACTGAGATCTTCGACAATATCAGACAGCTGTATCGGTTTAAAAAGCCCTCGCCCGAATTGGCAGAGTATATTGAGTTCTTCTCCGAGTCTGACTTGGTCGCTACCGAAAAACTGATCGGAGATCACCCTTTTTCCGTCAAGCTTTTTCCCAGTTATACACCTACCATTTGGATCAATTTAGGGACAAATTATATCCTGAAATCTGACAGGCAAACCGGTTGGGTGGCCAAATCCAAGCATATCTTGGTGTTGAGAAGCAATACGCTGGAAAGGGTGAATTCTCCGCAGGATCATATCTTCACCATCAAATTTAAACCTTGCGGTTTTGAGGCCATTTTCGGGATTCCCCAAAGCCGAATCGGACAACAGCTTCATGATGCGTCGGCACTTTTGGGAAGCGACTTACACCAAAAAATAGTGGAAATGGGCGAATTTGAGCGCAGAATGGCTTACTTTGAGACGCTGTTTTCGGAGCGACTCCATAAGACGAAGAAAGAGCAGTTTATTATGGAAAAGATCAATGTCGCCATTGAGCAGTATCTTTTTTCGGGAATGGAACTGAAAACGGCGGCATTGGCGCAACAGACCTATCTGACCGAAAAGTCGCTTTATCGCTATTTTGTCAATAATGTGGGAACGAATCCGAGAAATTACCTCAACAATGTACGCATTCGGGCGTCACTCGAAAAATACCTGCATGAGCGTCCCAACTTTTCAGTGCATGATTTCGGCTTCTACGACCTAAGCCATTTCTACCGGTCGTACGAGCAATTTACGGGACAAAAATTTGCTGAATTGAAGGGATAAATTGTCCGATTTTTACTAACCGGCACTCTTTCGCTTTCTTACTTTTGTGAAAAAAAACAGTCATGAGAAAGCTTCAGATATTGATTATTTCCCTTTTAATTGCCGCTAACGCCGTTGCTCAAACCATTGAGCCCTGTCCTTGCAAAGTAACCTTTGAGGAGGGACTGGAAGGCAAATGCGGCTACTTGGTCGTTCCCGAAAATCGAGCAAAACCGAACCGGCGGCAGATAAAAATTCCCTTTATCTACGTACGTAATCCCGAAATTCCCGAAAAAAATGTAACCATTTACAGCACAGGCGGACCCGGGTACAGTACCATCGACAATTACACTAAAATTAACAAATCCTTTGCTTTCCTGAAATTCGGCAGCTATATCGCTTTCAATCAACGAGGGACAAAAAGCTCCATTCCCTGCCTGGAATGTCCGGAAGTCAATGAAGCCATCAAAAAATCCTATCAGTACAGCTTAAATAAAGACAGTTTGGTTAATGCGGCCACTACCGTTTGTAGAAAAAGACTGGCAAAAGAGGGTATTGACCTTTCGGCTTATACCACCTACGAATCAGCCGCTGATATCTCTGATCTGATAAAAACCCTCCAATTGGATTCGGTGGTGCTTTTTGGGGTTTCGTATAGCGGTGGATTGATGCACAGCGTTGCCAATCTATATCCAAACCGCATCAAGGGATTACTTTTAGGATCGCCTTTGCCGAGTTTTACCAATTATGAAGAACACGCCCTTTTCAGTCATCAGCACGCGCTTGATATTATCTTCGAAAAAGTAAACGCCGACAGCAGTTGGAAACGGCAATATCCTAATCTAAAAAGCCGATTTGAGGGGTATTTTGCAAGTATTACGGACAGAAAATTCAGTTTCAATTATACGCCTGAATCTGAAACAACCGCTTATTCCATTACTTATACCAAGCATGAACTTTTGAGCCAACTCATTGACCATATTACTACAAACTCTTGGAAAAAAGTACCTGAAATGTTGGAAAACATGATGGCCGGAAAGCATCAGCCCTACGTAGAAGACTATCTTCGGAATGTTTGGCGCGGGAATCAATGGATTGCGCACGGGGAGCGATTTTCGGTGTATTGCAGCGGACAGATTGCTTTTATGGATAAAAAACTGATGGCCAAACAAACCGACCTCATGCCTTGGTGGCAAGGCTTTCAGTTTAATTCACCTACTCCGGCCATGTGTGATTGTTGGCAGGTGAACCCCGAACCCAAAGTGCAGAAGCAAGCCGTACTGACCAATATTCCGGCCCTGATCGTAACGGGTGAATTGGACCCTTATTGCCCCGTTTACTACAATCGGTTGATGATGCAGACGATGCCTCATGCTCAATCGTTTGTCATCAAGAATCAGGGTCATGTGCCGTCCCTAATGGTGGATGGTTTTGAGTTGCCGAAGTATTTCTTTGAAAATCCTCACCGGAAGATCATCCCCTCCACGCCGAATATAGTCGTTGAAGGACACTGAGTCGGAAATTTTACAACAGACCGAGTTTTTATAAAGCCGCTGCTCAGGGTAGCGGCTTAATTTTGTGCCGGTCATTCCACAAAAAAAATCAATTTTTAGGACCGGTGCTTCTCACGGATTTAGGCAAAAGCATTAGATCATTGCAAAAACGCCCGGTACGTAAACGAACAAAGTTTTAGGACAGGATGTTGTCCGTAAAATGTTGGGATGGCTTTTGAGGCTATCCTGCTACTTCAAAAACAGAGATATATATGAAAGCCGTAGGATTTAAAACTTCCCTCCTGATTTCGGAAAATGACAGTTTCATTGATTTTGAAACGACCAAACCTATTCCGAAGGAACATGAATTATTGGTAAAAATCAGAGCCGTTTCGGTCAATCCCATTGATTTCAAAATCAGGCAAAATTCGGCCAAAGACACTGTGTTGGAAAGTCCGAAAATCATCGGTTGGGATGCCGTAGGCGTGGTAGAGGCCGTAGGCGAAAACACCTCACTTTTCAACATAGGCGATGAGGTATATTATGCCGGGGATATTACCAAACAGGGGTCAAATGCGGAATATCAGGTGATCGATGAGCGTATTGTAGGTAAAAAGCCTACCGGTTTAAGCGATGCGGATGCTGCCGCTATCCCGCTTACCGCCCTGACGGCTTGGGAAATCCTTTTCGACAGAATCCGAATCAGTGCTGAAAAGGATAAAGGCAAATCACTCTTGATCATCGGAGGGGCAGGGGGTGTTGGCTCGATAGCGATTCAGTTGGCTAAAAAAATAGCCGGTCTGACCGTTATTGCCACTGCCTCAAGGCCCGAAAGTATTGCCTGGTGCAAAGAAATGGGGGCCGATGTGGTTGTCAATCACCGAGATTTGGTCAATGAAGTTCGCACGGCGGGTTTTCAGTATGTAGATTTTATTGTGGATTTTGTCGATACCAACGCCTATTGGGACAGTATGGCCGATTTGATCAAACCTCAGGGGCACATTGCGTCGATTACGGGCAGTGCCGTGCCGGTGGCATTGAACAAACTCAAAAGCAAAAGCGTGTCATTTTCGTGGGAACTGATGTACACCCGGTCCACTTTTCAAACCGATGATATGATTGAACAACACCATATTTTGAACAAAGTAGCTGATTTATTTGACAGCGGTGTTTTGGTTTCTACGCTCAATCAGACCCTTCAGGGGCTTTCGGCTGAGACGCTCAAAAAGGCTCATGCTCAATTAGAGTCAGGTACAACCATCGGTAAATTAGCGATCCTGTTTTGATCAATCATTAACAGGGACTGACAATTCTTTTAGGTCTGTTTGACAGACTGTTTATGGTTTTGTATATTTGAATTTTACAACACATGTATGAACAGTACATCCGTCGAAGAATTTTACAGGGAAATCAATGTTCCGTTGCCGGCAGGGTTTCAAAAAGAGATCGGGCATTTCAACGTTTTTGAGATCGATGATTTTATCCGAAAACTCCGGGATAAAAACCTTATGCCTTATAACCGCAGGGCGTATTACAAAATCAGCTTGATTATCGGCAGAAATCGAGCTGAATACGCTGATAAAGTGATTGATATTGAGCAAAATGCATTGCTTTTTGCTACACCGCTGATTCCCTACCACTACGTTCCTCTGGATACCAACCAAAGCGGGCATTTTTGTGTGTTTACTCCTGAATTTATCCATAAAAGTAAAACAGGCATGGCAATCGACGAGTTGCCGATTTTCAGACCGGACGGCTTTCCGATTTTTCAACTTTTGGAGGAAAACGTGGAGGAGATCAGGGCTATTTTCAGGAAAATGCACCGCGAAATTGCCTCTGATTACGCTTTCAAGTATGATTTACTGCGCAATTATGTCTTAGAGTTGATTCATTACGGGCAGAAACTGCAACCCGTTACCGCTTTGTATTCCATGCACAATGCGGCCACAAGGGTATCCTCTTTGTTTTTGGAATTGCTCGAAAGGCAATTTCCGATAGAATCACCGCAGCAGCGGCTCCACTTACGGGCAGCCAAAGATTACGCCGACCGCTTGGCCGTTCACGTCAATCATCTGAATAAGGTGTTGAAAGAAAATACCGGAAAAACCACGACTGAGCTCATCGGCGGTCGGGTAACTCAAGAGGCTAAGATCTTACTTCGACAAACGGACTGGAATGTCTCTGAAATAGCATTTTCGTTGGGCTTTGAAGAAGTGGCTCATTTTTCCAATTTCTTTAAACGTCAAACCGACCTCTCGCCGGCACAGTTCAGAAACACCGCAGCGACCGCTCCGACGTATCCGGGTCACTCCAATAATGGGGTTTTTGCTTGAATATTTGATTTTTGCAAATGATGCTTTCCTTTTTGCAAACACCGAATGAGCCGTCTGTGCTAATTTTGCATCATCAAAAAACAAATAAAACAAGATGAACAAAATTGCATTAGTAACAGGAGGAAGCCGCGGATTGGGCAAAGAGGAGGCAATTCAGTTGGCAAAAAGAGGGTTTGATGTTATTCTCACTTATCAAAGTAACAAAACAGAAGCTGATAAGGTGGTAAACGAAATTCAGGCACTCAATAAGAAAGCCGCAGCTTTACCATTGGATATTTCGACCACCCATTCCTTCGACACCTTTATTTCGGAACTTCGAGGGGTTTTAAGTTCGGTGTTTAATGCTGAAAAAATAGACGCTCTCATCAACAACGCAGGGGTAGGCAACTACTCACTCTATACGGATACCTCCGAGGAGGCATTTGATGCGATGGTGAATATCCATTTGAAAGCACCCTACTTTTTGACACAAAAACTTTTGCCGTTGATCCACGATGGAGGTTCTGTTTTAAACACGTCTTCGGGCTTGTCGCGTTTTTCTTATCCGGGTTCGTCGGCTTACGGAATTATGAAAGCCGGAATAGAGGCCTTAACTCGCTATCAAGCGGTGGAATTGGGCTCTCGCAAAATCAGAGTGAATACGATTGCACCCGGTGCCATTGCCACTGATTTTGGCGGAGGCAGAGTCAGGGATAATAAAGAACTGAACGACGCCATTGCTTCCCGAACCGCACTCGGCAGAGTAGGTTTAGCCGACGACATAGGCAGCGTAGCGGCTTTCTTGTGCAGCGATGAAGCCAAATGGATCAATGCCCAAAGAATAGAAGTGGCGGGCGGTATCCATATTTAATCTTCCCTAAACGCGATTGCCCGACTGACTGGGTCGGGCAATCGCGTTTTATTCTTCACCCATGATTTTCTCACGGTGGCGCAGCCCCCAAAAGTGCAGCTCCTCCATCACTTTTTCAAGCGACATTCCATGTTCAGTGATCGAATATTCCACCGTTGGCGGAAAAGTATCATGCACTTCCCGTTTTATCAATTGATTGGCCTCTAAGTTTTTCAATTCTTTCGACAATGTTTTGTCGGTAATCCCATTGACGTCTTTAGCAATCTGCCTGAAACGTTTCTTGCCGGACGATAAAGCAAACAAAATCAAGAGCTTCCATCGTCCCTCTAAGGCTTCGAGAGCGTCCTTGATTGAAAGCGCTGTTTTGGGGCAACCTCCCTGTGTAAGCATAAGCAGTAGAATGACGTTACTTTCCGATGCGATAGTGCTATCCGATCGGGAATTACTATCGTTTGGATAGTAAAGGTAACTACTTTTGTCCGATCATAAAATACAAAGATAAGCATGGACAAAATTCAGAAACTACCCAAACTCTTAAACATGGCCCTTTGGGGTGTACAAGGTTTGTTAGCTGCGGGTCTATTATGGGCCGCCGGAATGAAATTAGGGCAATCGGCAGAAAAATTAGCCCAAATGTGGCCGTGGGCCAATCAGGTACCCGAATGGTTGGTAAAATTCACCGGATTAACCGATTTGGCGGGAGGTATCGGCATCATAGCCCCTACTTTGTTGCATACAAAACCCCAATTTACCATTTGGGCCTCCTACGGAATTATGCTCTTAATGATTGGTGCTTCCCTGTTTCATATTTTGAGAGGCGAAGCATTGCTTATCGGTCCCAATATCGTATTTTTTCTCATGGCAGGCTTTGTGGCTTGGGGAAGGAAATAACCTGAAAAAGCCTTCGCGGATCACGAAGGCTTTACTTTAAGTTAACCGAAATGAGACGAATCACTTGTTATTAATCAAGTGCTACGATCAGATCCTCTTTCTTTTTGCGGTATTTTTTGAGCGGTGCATTCCAATCGTTTGCCGTATCTCGGTAACCGATGGGCAGTAATAACTGACTTTTCAGCCCTTCCTTATCCAATCCCAACAGAGCATCCAACGCTTCATTATTAAAACCCTCCATGGGTGTCGCATCTACCCCTTCTTCGGCTGCCGCCACCATCGCTGTACTCATCGAAATATAGGCTTGGCGAGCGGTATGATTGGCGTGCCATTCGGTGCCGCGTGATTCATAATGTCCCCAAAGCATGGTCTTATAACCATCCATGGCATTGTCAGGTAAGCCCCTGACTTCGATTAAGTCTTTGAATACTTCGTCAAATTTCTCCGGCGAATAGCTGTCCCAACTTGCCCATACCAACAAATGAGAACACTCAGTGATTTGGGCTTGATTCATCGCAATAGGCTTGATCTTCTCCAACAATTCCCGATTGCTGATCACAAAGATCTTGTAGGGCTGCAAGCCCGACGACGAAGGGGCCAAACGAGCCGCTTCCAAAATATAATCTACTTTTTCCTGAGGCACTTTTTCGCCGTTATACTTCTTGGTGGCATACCGCCACTCTAACCATTTCAACGTTTCCATCCTTTGTTTTTTAAAAAATTATGGGACAAACGTAGGAGAAGTTTATGACAAAAAGTAACTTTGTGTAAAAAAGTAATAGTGAGTTTTAAGCAACTATATTACCTATGAGAAACCTACTGACACCGGAGAAAGCTACTGATTGCAAAAGGTCGGTGAAAGCCATTCACGACGTAATGGATATTATCGGAGGCAAATGGAAGATCTCGATCATTGCCTGTTTGTGTTTCAGCAATATGCGTTTTAGCGATTTACTGAAAGAAATCGACGGGATTTCGGGAAAAGTATTAAGTCGGGAGTTGAAAGACCTTGAAATGAATCAGTTGATCACCCGAACCGTCAAAGATACGCAACCCATTACGGTAGAATACGCCATCACCGACTATGGCCGAACCCTCAAAGACGTAACGACGGTTATCGCTCAGTGGGGCATGAAGCACCGTGATATAATTATGGGCAGGGAAGTACTGAAAGAAGAATTCGTAGAAGAAGCATAGCTTCGACTGCGGATTTTCTAAATGAATATACCTTTTAGCTTCATACACTTCACCTCCTCATGCCACCCGAAACAGAACCCTATCTGCAATCCGTTAAATCCATTTGCCAAGATTTGACAGAGGTTGAACTTGCGCAGTTTGCTTCAAAACTTATGGTGAAGGAATTAACCAAAAAAGAGCTTTTTTTGGAATCGGGCAAAATCCAAAAAGCCATGGGGTTTATCACAAAGGGCCTGGTCCGTTCCTTTTATGTTGACCCCCATGGCAATGAGATAACCGTCGGATTTTATTCCGAAGGAAGTTATGCCACCCATTATTCCGCTTTTATTACCCGACAACCAAGCAGATATACCATTCAATGTTTAGAACCAACTACGATCGTCTGTCTGTCTTTTGAGGATATGCAATGGGTTTATCAGGAGTTGCCGAAATTTGAAAAGTACGGGCGGCTCATGGCAGAGGAAATCTTAAAAGGACAACAGACTCGCATTGAGAGTTTTATCTTCCAAACGGCCGAAGAACGCTACCTCGACTTTATCAGACACCATTCCGGTTTGTTCAACCGCATCTCCCTTTCTCATCTTTGCAGTTATTTGGGCATAGAACGACAATCACTCACTCGTATTCGCCAAAAAATAGCCCACCACTGAGTTTTTGACACATTTGTGTCAGGTACGCCTTCCTTTTACCGCCCACCTTTGCAGTGTCAATTTACTACTTACTGCAATGGCAAAGAACATACTACTCATTCTGGGACATCCTTCGGAAAATTCTTTCTGCAAAGCCCTCTTGGATGCCTATCAAAAAGGGGCAGAACAGGCGGGGGCAAACTGTCAAACGCTTTACCTATCCCGACTGCATTTTAATCTCAATCTTTCAGAAGGCTATAAAAACGGCGAAGCCATGCCACTTGAGGATGATTTGATTGCGTCGCAGCAACAGATTCTCCAAGCTGACCATGTTGTTTTGGCTTATCCCAATTGGTGGGGATTTATGCCTGCTCTCACTAAAGGTTTCATTGACCGGGTATTTCTGCCCGGCTTCGCTTTCAAACACCATTCGGGCAAATTATTCCCGGAGAAATTGCTGAAAGGCAGAAGTATTCGACTGTTGGTCACCATGGATACACCTACCTGGTGGTTTTACCTTATTTATCGGGCTTCTCAGTACCAAATCCTGAAAGATATTCTGTTTGGGTACGTGGGTTTTGACCCCATCCGATTTTCCACTTTCGGATTTATCCGGAAATCAACCGATAAGCAGCGGGAAAGCTGGCTAAAGAAGGTCGAAAAACTGGGACGGCAACTGAAATAAGAAATCTCAATTACCCATAAACAGCCAAACGGACAAGCCGAACACCGTCTAAAAAGTAGGCACTATCACAATATACAATTCAAATAAAAATGAAAAATCCCATTTCTTCGCTGCTGACAGCAGCATTCGCTTTATTCAGTTTTTCGTCCTGTTCAAAAGAGGACGTTATCGCTCCCGCAACCACTTATGTACTCGTGCATGGGGCATGGCAAGCCCCTTACGTTTGGGATGCCGTTCGGTCTGAATTGCAAAATAAAGGCCATCAGGTCATTGTAGTTGAACTTCCGGGCCACGGAAATGACACTACGCCTCCGCATCAGTTAACTTTGGATGTGTACCGAGATAAAGTGATTGAAGCCTTATCGAAAACAACGGGCAAAGTTATCTTAGTCGGACACAGCATGGGCGGAATGGTGGTGAGCCATGTGGCGGAGAAAGTCCCTTCCAAAATCAGTAAGCTGGTGTATATCGGGGCCTTTTTACCGACAAACGGCCAGGCGTTAGTTGATTTGGCGTTTTCTGACCCAAATTCAAAACTCGGTCCCAATCTCATAGAATCGGCGGATAAGTTGACACTGGATGTAACTAAAGCCAACCTTACCGACTTGTTTATCCACGACGGCACTCAATCTGTGAAAGAAAAAGTGCTTTCCAACTACAGGGGTGAGCCCGCCATCCCTTTGACCAACAAGGTCACATTGACCGACGAAGGTTTCGGTTCCGTAGAAAAAGTGTACATCAAAACGCTTCTGGACATTGTGGTTTCACCCGACTTACAGGACCGCATGATCGCAGGGGCCGGTATTACAAAGGTATATCAAGTGAATACAAGTCACTCGCCGTTCCTGTCTCAACCGCAAACGGTTTCGGAATTGCTTCTCAAAATCGGACAATAACCTTTCCTTATGGTTTGGGAGAATATTCTAAAAACGACCCATTGATTTTCGATGGGTCGTTTTTTAGGTTTGGGAGCATTTAACGGACTGATCCTGAGTTGTTACTTCCTCTTTTTTACGGCTAAAAAACACCTTTCCAATTATCCGATAGGGGCTTTATTGTTGATAACCGGTAACTTACAACTATAATGGAACGCGGATGCAACGGATGTTCCAACGCAGATTTTTACAGGATTTTTTAATAAAACCGCCTGCCGCTTACTTCTTATCCGTTACTGTTCCGTTGGGATTGCCGGTTTTATCTTTTTCCTGCGAGCCGTTGAGGATATGTATTATATAATCCGAATCTTTAAAGTTTTCACCGAGCAGCTCTTTCAGATCCACTTCAAGGGTATGTTCGTGCAAGCTTGCATCGCAGACCAAGTCTTTGGGGCGGTCATAGGCAATTAAAAGATTGATCTGCATCGGTAATGATTCCATGACGGCACCATCCCAGACCACCTTATAATGCTCTTTGTTGCAATCACCCCAAATTTTGATCGTAAGGATTCCGTTTTCGCGTTTTATTTCTTTCAGTTCAAAATACGACGGCTGGGTAGCAGAAGTACGTGCCTTCATATAGGTGTCGAAAAGCGTTTTGTTTTTGATAACCTGTTGATTATCAGGGTCAATCGAGGTGGTCTTCTCCTTGGAGCAGGAGAAAACAAAAAGGGAAAAAACAAAGCCGGCGAGTGCGAAAATGAATCTTTTTTTCATGATCTGTGTGGTTTTAAGTTACTGTTTTTCATTATGACCCATTTCCTGCGGCATTGGTTGGAAACGAGGCAAAGAATCATTTGCTCAGCAACTTACTTTTCACCACGACTTCAATCACCTGCTCGCGAAGGTTGCGACTGATGGGGATTGGGTGGGTTTGGATAATAAGCTCCGTAGAATCAATGCTTTCTACTTTGGAAATGGCGACCAGATACGATTTGTGTACGCGTAAAAACTTAGCCGGGTCGAGGTATTCTTCGACCGTTTTGAGGGGCAGCAGCGTCATGAATTTGCCTCGGAGGGTATGGATGATGACGTAATTTTGCAGAGCCTGTACAAAAAGAATTTCCTCGATCAATATCTTTTCGTATTTGCTTTCGCATTTAATAAACAGAAAATCGGGTTCAGCAGGTGTTGAAGAGGAAGTTGAGGATTGATTTTTTAGCCAAAACAAATCTTTGGCTTTGTTGGTGGCTTTGAAAAAGCGATTGAAGGTAATGGGCTTGAGCAAATAGTCGACCACATCAAACTGAAATCCTTCTAAAGCGTAGTTGGGGTAGGCTGTTGTCAAAATGACCATGGGCAGATTGGGCTTGATTTTCAGAAAATCCAAACCCGTCATGTGGGGCATTTGAATATCCAAAAAGATAAGGTCAATGGGTTGATTTTCAATGATTTTGTTGAGTTCGAGCGGATTTTCGGCAATGCCGGAGAGCGAGAGATAATCAATGATTTCCACGTACTTGGCCAACCCTTCGCTTGCCAGAGGTTCGTCATCCGCTATGGCACATCGTAATTTCATTTCAAGTGTAGTGTCAATGTGAGATCAAATGTCTTTTCGCTTTCAACAATGTCCAGCCTGTACCGATGCGGGTAGACTAAATTGAGCCTTCGCTGTACATTTTTTAACCCGATTCCCGAATTTTCCGTGCTCTGTTTTTCATCCCGACTGTTTTCGATGTTCAATTGCAGTACTTTTTCATTACTTACGGATAGGCTCAGTTTTATAAAATTTTCCTGAGTTTTACCCTTTGAAACGTGTTTAAACGCATTTTCTACAAAAGGTAGTAAAATAAACGGGGCAATCATGCAGCTCTGCGCAGAGGCGTGATCGATCTCAAAGAGCAGTTCGGTTTGGTTTTCATTAAGGCGAAGGGTCTCCAATTCAATAAAATTCTCCAAAAAATGCAGTTCTTTAGTTAATGAAATTTCTTGGTCATTGCATTCATACAGCTGATAACGAAGCATTTCCGAAAACGAAGCCAATGATTCCGACGCTAAATCGGGATTTTTATGGATCAATACAAAAATAGAATTGATGGTATTGAACAAAAAATGGGGGTTTATCTGCGACTTGAGGTATTTCAATTCGGTTTCAAGGTTCTCTTTTTCTAAAGTCAATCGTTTTCGCTCCGCATTAAGCCAGTTTTTACCCAGTTTTATGCTCATCGCCAGCGTCATGGCACCTACAGTAGAGGGCAGAGCGGCAGTAGAATAGATATAAAACCACTGGTCGGGGCGCCGGTTAAATAATTCAAAAAAGGTTTTTTCTGACAGATAGGCATTCAGAAAATACCCGCAGGTGATAAATCCGGAACAAACCAAAACCGTCAGTATGACCAACGTAATGTACGTTTTGTAGTTGCCGACGTACAGAAATTTGGGAATGAGGTAATACAGGTTAAAATAAGCCCCAATGGCCTGAAAAAGAATATATCCCAGAAACTTAATCGGAGGTTCCCCCTTGAACAGATAGCCAACGACCCCATCAAAACTGCCTATGTTGAATATCATCCAAAGGAGGTGATAGCTTATCCAAAATGGAATATGGTGGAGTTTGTATTTAAAAAACCAATGCGGCATCAGGCGACAATTTATGGCCGGAAATTAGCAGTTTATTGCGTACAAATAACCCAATGATTGATATAGTGTCGAAATTAATTGACGAAAATGGTAGTTGTCGGCGGAAGCCCTTCTCAGAAACCTCGGAATCGCGAGCCTGTTATTTAGGAACGAGCGCCGAGGGAGCGTATCCGAACATCTTCTTAAACGCAAACGAAAAGTGAGATAAGTCTTCAAAACCCAAGTCGAGATAAATTTCAGTCGGCTTTTTGTTTTTCTTTTCGATGAGAAAACGGGCTTCCTGCAACCGTTTTTGAACCAGCCATCGGTTGGGAGAAACTTGAAAAGTCTTTTCAAAATCCCGTTTAAACCCCGACAAACTTCGCCCTGTTAAGTACGCAAAACGCTCAATACTGACGTTGAACCGGTAGTTTTTGTTCATAAAAGCTTCAATGTCAATTTTTTCAGGCATGCCGAAATCGAAAAAGACAGGGATAAGTTCGGGGTTTTCTTTGAGTAAGATCAGGAGTAACTCGCTGCGTTTGAGGTCAAAAAAATCGGGATGGATGCTTCCGTCGTTTGTAAAATAAGGAGTTAACGAGCGAATAAAATTTTCGACCAAATCGCTGGATTTGAGCTTAATGACGGCGTTTCGGAGCTTTGATTTGTCTGCTTGAAAGTTGTATTGTTCATGAAATCGTTTTAAAAACGCTTGGTCAAAAATGACAACCACTTTCTCAAAATGACGGCTGTCATCGTACATTTTATTGTATTTGACCAAGTGATTACGGCGAACGATACCGCAATCACCGGGTTTCACCTTGTATTCTCTGTCACCATCAAAATAAGCCATGGTACCTGTGATCAAGTACAGGAAAAAATGCTCGGAAGTAAACTGCTCCGGTGAGATTTGCGGACCGATGTAGCACGATTTAAGGTCGGAGGCTTTCATGCGTTGTTTGAAAGAGTAAATCTAAACAAACTTTCAGCCGTAGCCAAAAGCGCCTCTTCTTTGGAACGCGGTTGCCAACCGAGCCATTTCTTCGCTTTTTCGTTGGTTGAGGTGCGGTATCGGCTCAACATCGGCACCAACGCTTTGGCTTGAGGGCTAAATAGGGCGGCTATTCTGACCAACCAATCGGGCAGCTTTTTGGCAGAGATCTTTTCCCCGCGCTTCCCCAATCGATTCTTCAGAAAAAGGGCAATTTCGGGCAAGGTCATAACCCCGTCCGACAAGGCCAAAAAACGTTGCCCGTTGGCGGCCGGGTCAGTCATAGCTCTGAGGTGCAGATCGGCCAAATCCCGCACGTCAACGATACTGAGAGTCATGTTCGGAATGGCTTTCATCGAACCGTCAAGGATTTTCTTTAGGAGCTCAAACCCGCTCGACAGTTTTGTTGAGTAAGCCGGACCAAAAATGCCGACCGGGTTGATCACGGAGAGTTCTAATGCTCCGCCTTCTTTTCTGATAAACTCCCAAGCTGCTTTTTCGGCCATTACTTTTGATTTATTGTAAGCAGAAAGCCCCTTCTCGTTCGGGTCGGTCCAACTTTCTTCGGTAATGACTTGGCCGGTATCGGTATGACTGTAGCCCACGGCCCCAAAATTGGAGGTCATCACCACGCGTTTTACGCCCGCCTCTCTTGCCGCTTTTAAAACCCTGATTGTGCCTTCAACGGCGGGTTGTATCATCTCGTTTTCGTCTTTCGGAATTTCCAAATGAATCGGGGAGGCCACATGAAGGACATACTCACAACCCTCTGCTGCCTTATTCCAATGATTGTCTGATAACAGGTCGGTCTCGACAAACGATAAATTTTCAAACGATGAAATACCCGCCGTTTTCAGGGCATTTATCACTTCATCTTTTCGTTTTAACGAACGCAGGGTCGCTCTGACGCGGTAGTTTTTTTGCAACAATTGGACAATGCATTCTATGGCAACAAAACCTGTGCCGCCCGTCACGAGTACTAACGAATTGTTCATGGTCTTTTTGGTTTTTAATTAGGATTTCCGAGGCAAAAGTAGTCTCAAAAATCGAATGTCGCTTTGTTGAAAAGTCCAATTTAACTTTGTTAAAAAGCTCGGCTATTCTCGATAAAATCGCCGTGTTTGCTAACCTGAGACAGAGGGATATCCTGTCGTTGCTTTGGAAAATAATGCTAAATTTAGCCCGTAAACAAACCCTTCCTATGAAAAACGCCTTCCTTTTCCTTTGCTGCTTTATTTCGACTCTGATTGCTTTTCCTCAAAATGGGCATTTATTCCCCTTAAAATTCAGTGAGAACAAACGGTATTTGATAGATAATACCAACAAACCGTTTTTGATCAAAGAGTTTTCGGCTTGGGGATTATTACAGGCGATTTCCGAAGCCGAAGAAGCTGCGTTTTTGGACAGCCTTAAAGAAGAAGGTTTCAATGCCGTGATGGTGAGTATGGTGAGCAATGCTTCAAGTCAAATGGGAGGAAATCCGCCTTATTGGCAGGGTATATCGCCTTTTACGGTCGAATGGGATTTTTCGACGCCCAATGAAACGTATTTTAAGCACGTGGATTGGTTCTTAAAAATGGCGGAATCGAAGGGTTTTTTGGTCATCCTCGTACCCTGCTATTGGGGGTATTATACTGATGCGGGACAAGGTTGGTGGGATGAAGTAAGGGGGGAGAAAAACAGTCCCGATAAAATGAAGAGGTACGGGGAGTTTTTAGGAAAAAGATACCAAAATACTCCCAATATTTTATGGGTGGCGGGGGGCGACAATGACGCCAAGGGCATCGATGAGCCTTATATGAAAAATCTCATTGCCGGCATTAAAACTTACGATAAGGAGCATGTTTGGACGGGGCATTTCAACAACGGCAGCGGGCATTTTTGGAGTACTGACAACCCGCTTTACCGAGATGTCATTGATATTGACGGCGAATACGTGTGGCAGGAGATCTCGATGGGGGAGCGAGGGCCGCAATATGTTTCGGAGCTGAATCAGTATAAAAAAGGCAGAATGACAATTCAACTCGACCAAAGCTACGAACACGATGTACCGCACAATGCCGATAATGAAAATCCGCAATGGATACGCCGTAAAATGTACGAAGGGCTGCTGAGCGGTTGCGCGGGGACTTCGTTCAGTTCCGGAACGTTGGAGAATCAGTGTTATTGGTTTAAAGATTGGAAGCCCTTGATGAATACCCCCGGTATGAAGGATGCGGCAAGGTGCTTTCACCTTTTTGACCGGTTGCCTTGGCATGATTTTGTCCCGGATACGAGTCGTAAGATCATTGTGGAAGGGCGCGGTGTCTATGGTTCACGGGAGTATATCTGTGCCGCAAGGTCGAAAGATGCCCGATTTTATGTGATGTATATCCCCAAAGGAGGTACGTTTTACATCAATGTGAAAGAAATTTCCTCGCAACGCCTGACGGTGCATTGGTATAACCCCCGCACGGGAAAACTCATCCGAATCGGGCAGGTGAAGGGCGACGAACGCTTTGGGGTCATTGCCCCTACGGAAGAAGACTGGGTCATGGTTTTTTCAGAAGGGGTCGATTTTAACATGCCCGATGTGGGAACGGCTACGGTCAATGCGTTGACAAAGCTCGTCAATCCGGGCACGGTACATGCGCCAAGGGGCTATTCGCACGCCGCAGTAACGGATTTGGGGACGGTGAAAATGGTGTTCATCGCCGGACAAGTGGCCTTAGATAGAGCGGGGAACTTGGTGGGGAAAGACAATTTGCAACAACAAACCGAACAGGTGTTTCAAAATATCAAAAGCATTGTGGAGGCAGAAGGCGGGACGATGGAAAATATAGTAAAACTCAATTATTTTATGCGCGACGTGGCCAAAATTCAGGCGGTCAGAGAGGTGAGGGATAAATTTATCAACGCTAAAAATCCGCCTGTCAGTACGTTGGTGGAGGTGAGCAAACTCTTCAGGGAAGATATATTCATTGAAATTGAAGCTACGGCCATGATACCGAAGCAATAAACAGATGCCTTTGAGGCTCTTTCTGACTCCTTTCATCAACTGTTTTTTACACTTGGTCAATCACCCGGCATCGGCTTTGACATTCCCGGTTTCTTTGAAGAAAAACCGGAACCATGAAAACATTATTCATTGCAGTAATTGGAATAAACCTTGCTTACGGGCAAATAACAGGCAAAATAGGTACATCCAAAGGAGAGCCCGTTTCTTTTGCCAATGTCATCCTTTTCAGGGCTGCCGATTCGTCGCTTGTTGCGGGCGTGACTGCTGCCGAATCAGGAGTGTTTAGCCTTACGTCTTCTGAAGTCGGTCGATTTTTTCTGAAAGTAAGCAGTATCGGCTTTCGGGAGTTTCGGTCAGAAGTGTTTCACATCAGTTCACTGTCAGAAGTTTTGACCCTGCCTCCCTTATTTTTGAGCGAAGAAAACAATACGATTGATGAAGTTCGGGTGGCCGCCAAACGGGATTTTATTCAAACAACGCCTCTCGGTAAAATTATTAACATTCAGAGTAGCCTGATGACCAAAGGGAGTAATGCGTTGCAGGTATTGGAACGACTTCCCGGAGTAATTACGGACCGCCGCAACAACCAATTCAGTCTGAACGGACAAAGCGGTGTGACGGTCTTGTTTAACGGAAGAAGAGTACAACTGTCGTCGGAAGAACTGATGACGCTACTGGAAAATACGGTAGCGGACAACATTGAAAAAATTGAATTGATTACGTCGCCGGGCGCACAGTATGATGCCGACGGGGGAGCGGGCATTATTAATATCATCTTTAAAAATAACGAAGTTTTAGGGACAACTCTCCGTTTGTCGGCTACGGCCGGCTATGGATTCAGAGAAAAAGCCGTTACTTCCGTCGGATTTTCGCAGAGATTTAAAAGGTGGAATCTGAATGCCTCGTATTCGTTTAATCATGATGTGAGAAAATCAGGGTATGAGGGCGACGGTACGGCGGGAAGCAGTTTTATGTTGGGAGAAACCTATAATACCTTTTACGGTATGTCGCGCAGCTTTCAAAATACCCATAATGCAACTGTGACGCTCCAATACCAACCCAATAGCAGAACGACATTGGGGGGAGATGTTGTCAGTTCATTTGGTCAATCGCATAATTTGGTCAACAATGGAGGATCCTATCAACCGAAAAACAACGATTTTTTTGAAATAGCCATGCTTTCGGACGGAACAACCGCCAAGTACAACAGCATCTCGTCGATTTATTATAGATATACTCTTGCTCCTAAAACGCAACTTCATGCAGACGTAACCTACATCAACTATGCCAATGACAGTCCCGCTCAGATTACCACGGCTTATTTTGACAAACAAAAACAACCGGCGGCACCGCCGTTTCCCATTTTTACTGCCGGGAATCGAGGGGAAAGTAAGTCGAACATACACGTAGGAGTGTTCAAAACAGACCTTACTTTGCCTCTCAGTGCGAAGGTCAATGCCGAATTCGGTGTAAAAATGAGCTATGCCCAAAACGCCAACGACAGTAAAGTAGAACGAAAAACAGAGGATCGTTGGGAGATCGACCCGCGTTCGCAAAGTCGGATCCAAAGCCGGGAACGGATTGCGGCGACCTATGCTCAATTCAGGCTTCAACTGAATCCGAAAGCGAGTCTACAGGCAGGAGTAAGGTACGAATATTGGCAACGCGACTTTACGGATAACAAAGACCGGTTCCGGATCTCGAAACTTTTTCCGTCACTCCTGTACACCTTGACGATCAATGAAAGTTCGACGTTAAGTTTTAATTACAATCGTCGAATCAGCCGACCCGCTTACACCGACCTGATTTCCAACTTGTTTTATACCGATCCTACCTTTATTTTTTCGGGCAATCCGCTTCTGAAACCGACCCTTACCGATGTGGTGAAGGCCGATTATACTACGGGCGGCATGAACATCGGGCTTTCCTGGCAATATGACCTGCATCCGATCTTGAGGTACCAGATCACCGCCAACGAAACCAAAGATGTGGGTATTTCGTCGCCGCAAAATTTGGATGAGATGAAAAGTGTGAATCTGTTTTTGAGCTACCCTCTTCAGATAGTTAAGGGGTGGAAAGTATCTCTTAATACCACAACCTCGTTTCGTCACTACCGGGTTTCTTACAGCCAATTCCCCACTGAAAAGCAATTCCTGTTTCAGAATTTAAATTTTTCACAGACCCTTCAATTCCCCCGAAACTTTGAAGCGGAGTTGTCCGGATGGTACAATTTTCCGTTTTTTGAGGGACCTAATCAACTCAAGGGCTTTGGGGTCGTCAATTTGGGGATTGCCAAAAAGCTGAAGAATGATAAAGGTACCTTTCAGCTCGCGTTACCCGATTTATTACGGTCGTTCAGTGTTTTTACCCACAATGGCGGGATGACTCCCATTGCCTTTGACATCAATACGGTATCGAATTGGCGGGACGAAACGGTATTTTATCGCGTCGTGAAACTTACTTATTCAAGAACATTCGGAAAGAATACCCGAGGTGTACAATATGAAGCCAAAGACGAGGAAAGAGAACGGGTCAGGTAAGCCCGCTGGCAATGCATCGACCCGTTGTCGCAGTTCGGGCTTTTGAAAAGACGGCAGAAATTCAACGCTCCGTCTCCTTCAAACTGTCTGTGATTTCTTTGATAAAATTTTCCCGGTCATGGATGACTCTCTCGGTGAACTCCTTCGGAGCAGCAGTGGTTTGATCATGCATAGCACCCCAACGGATGATTTCCAGCATCACAGGTACTAAATCAAGCCCCTTTTCGGTAAGCCGGTAATGGTATCCTGATTTCCTTGCGCCCTCTTTTCGACTTTTTATCAAGCCCGCACATTCGAGCATAGCCAATCTGTCGGCCAAAATATTGGTCGCTATTTTTTCTTCGGAATTCAGAAAGGCTCCGTATGTTTTTTTGCCGGTAAACATCAAATCACGGATGATGAGAAGCGACCACTTATCTCCGAAAATATCTAAAGCAAAACTTATGGGGCAGTCTGAACGCCTTTTTGGGGTTTTCTTCATTTTTGTTTTTGCAAAACAAAAGTAGAGTTTTTATATTTGTACTTGCAATTTGCAAGCAAAAATAGAGGACATTTTCACAAATACCAATGGCATACGATCTGAAATTGGCGGACCGGATTCGTCGAAAACTCGAAACCCTTTCGAATATTGAAGAAAAAGAAATGATGGGCGGGCTTACGTTCATGTACAATGAGAAGATGTGTGTCGGTATTATCGGAGATGAATTAATGTGCCGCATTGACCCCGAAAAACAGGCCGAAGCCTTGGAACGGCATGGTTGTCGAATCATGGATTTTACCAAACGCCCCATGAAAGGCTATGTATTGATTGAAGAAGCAGGCAGGAGAGCAGAAAGCGATTTTGATTATTGGCTCAACCTCTGTCTTGATTTCAACAGCAAAGCCAAGTCCTCAAAAAAGAAAAAATAAGCCAATGGGAGGCCGTTCAATCCTGGTTTTGTGATAACTTCTACCCAACCGGCCAATGATAACACACAGCATGAAAGTACCGAAAGAAGTGATCGTTTTTACCTCCTGTTCTATGGTACTGACGGCTTTGGGAATTGATATCATGCTTCCCGCTTTCGCCGATTTGAGGCGTCATTTCTCCCTTCCCGACGATTCTACCCAAACCGCCCATCTGGTTTCTTATTTTTTTATGGGGCAAATCGTTCAGATCATTTTCGGCTACCTGACCGACAAAATGGGACGGCTGCCCATCTTGCGGTGGGGAGTGATCTTGTACATTCTCAGCGGTTTTGCGACGGTCTTTGCCCCAACGTTATCGTGGATGTTTTTCTTTCGCTTCATTTCCGGCATGGGAGCCGCGGCGGTATTGATGACCTCCATTGCCTCCGTTCGTGACCGATACGCCGGTGATGAAATGGCCCGCATCATGTCGTTTGTATTGACCATTTTTTTATTTACTCCGGTCATTGCTCCCGCTTTGGGAGCCTTGATCTTAAAGGTGTATTCGTGGGAAGCGGTATTTCTGATACCGCCGGCCTTTGCCATTGTGGTGCTTTTATGGTCATTTCGCATGAAAGAATCCCTTTCAAAGGAGGCAAGGTCAAAGGCCCCGATCAAAGAGTTGCTGCCCAAACTGAAAACCATTATCACCAACCGGCACTTTGTCAGATACGTCACTATTTCTACGCTTATCTTTTCGATACTGAGCAGTTATGTTTCGAGTTCGGAACGAATCGTGGGTGAGTTTTTTCACCGTCCGGAACTGTTTCCGGTCATTTTCGGCACCATCGGATTGCTGATGGCGCTCTTTTCTTTGGGGAACTCCTTTTTTACCAAACGACTGGGGGCAAAACAAACGTTGCGTTACATCCTTTTGCTGTATGTAGGTACCTCGGTTTTGCTGCTGCTGAGTGTTGTTTTTATGGGCAATCCGCCGCCGCTTCTTCTCTTTTTTACCTTGATCGCCGTTTTAATGGCACTTACTACGGCAGGCGATCCCAACAGCAGTGCCAAAGCATTGGAGTTTATGGGCGATAATGCCGGTTTGGCCGCGTCTGTTTTCGGAACCCTCTTTTTCTTTGTCGGTTCGGGCATCGGGGCGGCCATCAGTTCTCAACTGACCGACGGAGTTTATCCGTTGGCGATCAGCGCCGTGGTATTCAGCACCCTGTCCGTTTTTCTCGCCTTCGGTGATACGGCGGAAGAAAGTAAAACCGCGGTGAAATAAACTTGAACTGAACTTGACACGCGTTTGAACCCGAAAAATCGGCGTAAATGTGCCTATTTGCTCCAAAATCAAACGGCCATTTATCCATGAAAAAACTGCTTCACATCCTCCTGCTGTTAGTCACTCTTCCCGGATTTACCCAAAAAAAGACAACCAAACCGGCAACAGCCGACCCGAAAGCGATCGAAACGATTGTCCCGCTTACGCCCGAAAAGTGGGCGTTTCAGGCGGGGAAAGTGGAATTTGTCGAATACAAAGGCAAAAAGACCATGAAAGTGGCCCCCAATTCGGGGCAAGTAGTGTTGAAAGATGTAATCTTCAAAGACGGAACGATCGAATTTGACGTAGAACCCATCCTGCCCGAATTTGCCCAATCCATCTACTTTCACCGCAAAGACGCCAAGGAGCAAGAGATCGTGTACCTGCGCGTGGGAACGATCGGGAACAAATTGGCCAATACGGCGATTCAATACTGCCCTTATTTTGACGGCATCAACATGTGGGATATGTACCCGCAGTACCAAGGACCGGCCCCCATCCAAAAAGACGAGTGGAATCACCTGAAGCTGGTGATTTCGGGGCAACAGATGCGGGTGTACATGAATCACCAATCGCAGCCGGTCTTGGAAATACCGAAGTTGGAAGGAAGCCTTGCCGAAGGCAGTATTGCGTTTGAAGGAGCGGCCCACATTGCCAATTTACAAATAAAGCCCAACGAAATCGAAGCCCTTTCACCGTTGGAAGGCGCAGATCTGACCAACCACGATGCCAATTACCTGCGCAAATGGGCCTTGAGTACTCCGACGGCCTTACCGCCCGGTACGGAAGCCTACTTGGGTGCGCAGCCCAAACCCGATGCTTATTTGGACAGTATTGTGGCCGAACGAGGCGGGTTTGTGAACTTAACTCGAAAATTCGGGGGGAATAGAGAGCGAAAAGTGATTTGGCTCAAAACCCGCATCACGGCCAAAGAAGCCGTCAAAACCAAACTCCAATTGGGCTTTAGTGATGAGGTGTGGGTGTTTTTGAACAACCAAACGGTATTTGTGGATAAAAATCTGTTCCAACAGGCGGCAATGCGCAAATACCCCGAAGGAAGAATGTCGAAAGACAATGCCCAATTTGCCATTAACCTAAAGCCGGGGGAAAACGAATTAATGGTGGCTGTGGCCAATGATTTTTACGGCTGGGGCATCGTTGCCCGCCTTGAAAGTACAGAAGGGCTCCGGTCGGTAGATGAGATTGCGGCTATTTTGAAAGTAGCTAAGGAAATTTCAACGATGGATTTAGACCCCTACTTGGGCACCTATTCGAGCTCAGCTTTGCCGGTTAAACTCACCTTTTCCCAAAAAGAAAAAACACTGATGGCCAAAACCTCGACTTCTCCCCAAGAATTTGCGATGCAGGCCGAAGGAAACCACGTTTTTAAAATTGCGCAAATCGGCGTCACGGTGGAGTTCAAACCGAACGAAAAAAAGTTGGTGTTAACGGAAGGGAATGAGAAAAGAGAGTTTGTGAAGGAGTAAAGAAATTTGTCACCCCGAACGCTTTCGGGGTCTAAGACCGCCTGTTTGAAAGCACCAAAGGCAGCCGAGTTGGCACTTGCCGTGTTACAAACACTCCGGTTATTCTTAATCGTAGTGGTAAACTACGACTAACGGGGGGAAGACGACGACCCACTTGGGGCCTTATTCTCCCAAGTTCGATAACCTATTTTTTACCCATGTAAGATTTCGTTGAAATTCAGCATATAGGGGGAAGTTTTGTACCAATTCTTCCCATAAGGCTTTACACTTTTCGTAATAGTCTCCGGCTTTTTGGATTTGATGAGTATCTCGATAAAACGTCCCTAATTTGGAGTAGGAAATGGCCAAACCGTTTTTAAAGCCGACTTGGTTGGGATAGTCGCGGTAGAGTTCTTCAAAAAGGACAGTTTCATCTTCAAAATAGGTGAGTGCTTTGTCTAAGTTGCCCAGGGCTTGTTGCAAATCGCCTAATTTTTCGTAGGAAATGGCCAATCCATTTTTGAAATCTTCATTTTCCGGATAGTGTGCCGTTAACTTTTCAAAAATCAGAATGCATTTTTCTGAATAAATAATTCCCTTTTCAATATTTCCGTGGGTTGTATGAAAATTGCCTACTCGTTCGCATAGCCAAGCCAAATTATATTGAATGTCTTCTAAGTTACTGACGGCACTCTCGGCGTAACGAACCCACAATAGTCCCTCGGCGTATGCCGCATTACGTAAAGTACCTACGCCGGGTTCATAGTCCAATTTATCAATCAAGGTCCTGAGCATTTCTTCTGCATCGGCGTATAGATTTTTGTTTTTGGCGGCAGCTATTTCTTGGATCACGGGGCTGCATTTAAAACTGCTGTCGGCAGCGGTATAGCTCAGCCAACCTTTTTGGGCGAGATTGAGCAAAATTTTATCAAGATTTGGTGTTTGGGGTAACAGTTGCTCCGCTACCTCAAAAGCGATACTTTCGGTAGGTAACAGTGCAAAAACGGAGAGCAGGCGGCTTTCGGCTTCGCTGAGTTTGCTGAGGTCGTACATCGCCGCAATGATCTCGGTGGGTTTGACAGTACGATAACTTTGGTAGTCTACGGCTACGTCATCGGCTTCGACTATTTGCAGCAGTCCTTTGGTTTGCAGGTCGGCCAATAGGTTGGCCAATTGATACTTGGTTTTGAGGGTGTTTTGTTGGGCCAAATTTTTGGCCAATAGCTCCAATACCAACGTATTGCCCCCTACGGCGTCATAAATACCCTCAAAGATCGGTTCATCGTCGGTTTGCAGTTTGGGGTAATGCTCTCGGAAAACCGCCAAGGCTTGTTCCCGCGGCAGGCTGTCAATCTTATAAAATTGGGCACGGCGGTACTCAGTGAGGCGCGAGGTGAGTAATACGTGGAAATTGGGGCAACGGCGCAGGTGTTCATAATTTTCCTGCAAATCGGCTACTTCGTTGGCATTGTCCAATATGAGCAGGCAGGGCCGGTCCATGTTGGCCATTCGGGTCAGCAAGAGTTCAAGGCGTTGGGCCGTGTCGGCGGTATCGTCAAAGGTTAAGTTCAAGGGTACTGCCAAGCGTAGCAAGGCTTCTGTCATGTTTGGCTCACTCACTACCCACGCCAAGTGTTTGTAATGGGCGGTGTATTGTTGGTAATATTTGGCGGCCAAGGAGGTTTTGCCGATGCCGCCTTCGCCATTTACCAAGAGCAACAGGTTCTCGCCCTCAAAGAGCAATTGATGTATCTTTTTCACTTCGCTCTCTCTGCCCCGAAACACTTCGGGGACGAGCGGGTGGCCGGTAAGGTGTTGGGGGAGGGGAGAAACAGACGAAGAAGAACCACTTAGTGTTATTTTTAACGCCTTGATTTCGGCCAGGATCAAATCGTTCTTTTGGTGAATACTCTCTAAGATCCAAATCTGAAACGCAATCAATCCTTTCTGATTGTCACTGTCTTTTAGGGCTTCTTTGTAGGCCAATCTGAAGCAGAAAGGCAGCATATCCACAAAAAACTCAGCAAAAGCACTTGCGCGATTGACCGAAGAGGTCGTAAAAATATAGTCAGTGATGGCATTCAGGCAATCGGTAGGGTCGCTGAGAATCGTTTCTTCGATGGTTTCATAATCGAGCCACGAAATCATATCCGCCTTCATTTGCTCAAAAACCCCTTCTAACAATTTTATCTGCTCTTTGTCGCCCTCCGCTTTCAGTTTTTCAAACCAAAGACATTTTAGATACCCAAGGGCAGTTACCGCCGATTTTTTCAGCAGTTTACTGAGGTCATGGTTGAGTTTGTTCGGGTTGGGCTCAATGATAAATTCTCTGATTTTACTGTACTCAATTTTATCAACCAAGCCGCCCATGATTTCAGGGGTGAGTGCTTTGGTTAATCCCTTACCGATGGTTGTAATTAAAGAAAATCCCGGAATGGTTTTGTCTAAAGAGTCGCCTATTCCTTTAAAAAAGTCGGTGTGTTTTTCAACGGCTTTAATGATCTGTGGGGCGATATCATCATCGGTGCTGCAATGCACAACAGCCGTAGCCAATAATTTGGAGATGGTTTTGACAGGCATCGGTTCAGAAGCATTAATTTCTACTGCAAAATAGAAATTATTTCCTTTAATCACCGATTGTGTCGGCCATTTAATGGAATCATTTTTTGTATGCCGTTTTACCGCTCAATTCCAATGCAATTTAGAGCAAAAAAATAAGGACAGGAATAAAAGTTACACCTCAAAACTGTACAAAAACGGGGCTTTGTGGGCTTTGCCGAGGTACTGTTTTTCGTGGCGGTTCAGGATGCCCAAACTCAGCATTTTCCGTTGGAAGGCCCCTCGATGGAGTTTCTCGCCCAAAACCGCCTCATAGACTTTCTGCAATTCGCCCATCGTAAATTTGGAAGGCAATAAGCTCATCCCTACCAATTTGCGCTCTAAATTGTCACGCAGGGTGTGCAGGGCTTTGGTCACAATATCGGCGTGGTCGAGCATGAGGGGAGGCAGTTCGTCCAAATCATACCAATCGCAGGAATCAGAAAGCGCGTCGGGCGTTGGGACTACGTCGTTATAATTGATCAAGGCATAGTAGGCTACCGATACAAAGCGGTCGAGCATCCATTCGTAAGTTTGCACCGAATGTCCGTTGGCTTCTAAGATCGTCTGCATCACCTCCGGCTTGAAACGGGCCACGTCGCCAAAGGTATAAAACTGCTCCAAGTAGATGTTGTCCAAGCCGGTACGCTCTTTCAAGCCGCGCTGTACGGCATCATTCAGGTTTTCGTCCATCCGTACAAATCCCCCCGGCAAGGCAAACAGCCCCGTATTGTGGTATTTCATGATCAAAATTTTGAGTTTTTCACCCGAAAAACCAAAAATGACCGAATCGTAAGCAAGGTGTCTTAAGTAGTGCATAAATTTTAAAAGGAAACAGCTGCTAAGTAAATAGCCTTTTTAGATTTTCAGTTCTACGAAAATTGTTCGTGGAGACAGTAAGGCACATAGTCAAACAATAGCAGGTGCCATTGCCTGTGTCCGCACAGGCAACTTTCATCCGTATAAATCTTGGAAGAACCGATTTGGCTAACCATTAACCGCTGATTATATTTTTTCCCAAATAAATAGGATAATTTTTAAAAAGCAATTATTATTGTCGCAAATTGAGACAATGAATAAAATAATTTAAAAATTATGAAGAAAATAGCCTATTTGTTAGGGTTGTTCTTAATAGTACACATGACGTCTAACGCCCAAAACAACGCTTTCTCCGTCCAAACCACCGTCGAAAACGGCATCATCGAAGGGAATTATGATACTAAAACGGGCATTCAGACCTACTTTGGCGTTCCCTTTGCCAAACCTCCCGTGGGTGAGCTGCGTTGGAAAGCCCCGCAACCGGCCGAGAATTGGAAAGGTGTCAAACAAACCAAAACCTTTAGCGCCAGACCCATGCAAACCGTAGTATTTGGCGACATGAATTCGCGCTCCAATGGCGTAAGCGAAGATTGTCTCTACCTCAACGTATGGACACCCGCCAAGCGTAACACCAAAGATCTGCCCGTATTGGTATATTTCTACGGCGGCGGCAACGTGGCCGGCGATGCCTCCGAACCTCGTTATGACGGCGAAAGCATGGCGAAGAAGGGCGTTGTCGTCGTAACCTGCAACTACCGCTTAAACATCTTCGGTTTCTTAATCCATCCTGAACTCTCCGCTGAAGCCCCTTACAAAGCCTCGGGCAACTACGGCATGTTAGACCAATCAGCGGCCTTGAAATGGGTTCAAAAAAACATTGCGGCTTTTGGCGGCGACCCTAAAAAAGTAACCATTGCGGGTGAGTCGGCCGGGTCGATCGGGGTCAGTTGTCAGATGGCTTCACCGTTGTCAAAAAACCTTATCGCGGGGGCAATCGGCGAAAGTGGGGCTTCGATCAACCCTACCATGGGACCGGTGCCGCTGGCCGAAGGCGAAAAGCAAGGCGTGGAATTTTTGCAAAAAGCGGGGATCAAATCCATCAAAGAATTAAGAGCGATGTCCACTCGTGAGATCTACGAGATCTACAACGAGTCTCGTCGGTTCGGTTTTCCGATCGTGATTGACAATTATTTCTTACCCAAAACCTTACCTCAAATTTTTGCGGCCAAAGAGCAAGCCCAAGTGCCGTTGTTGGTTGGTTGGAATTCCGCCGAGATCCCCGGTATGGCGTTTATGCAGGGACAACCTTTTAAGGACGAAAACTACGTTGCCCGTGTCAAAAAAGAATATCCGAACGATTTTGAAGAAGTGTTGAAGCTCTATCCGCACGGTTCGGAAAAAGAAATAGAGCTGTCGGCTACGGCGTTGGCTGCCGATCGGTTTATTTCGTACAGCACGTGGAAATGGTTTGATCTGCATCGCAACAACAGCTCGCAGCCGGTCTATCGCTACCTGTACAGCAAACTGCGCCCCGACTTGGTGGACAAAACCCTTGCTTCGGGCTTGGCCGGCGGTACTGTACGTGCCGATGCCAACACCCCTAAACCTCCTAAAGCCGTTGGGGCTCCGCACGCTTGCGAAATTGAATACGCCATGGGCAACCTTCCGCTGGTGAAAGAATACGCTTGGACGGCCGATGACTTCAAGGTATCGGATACGATGCTGAATTACTTCACCAATTTTGTCAAAACCGGCAACCCGAACGGCGACAAACTGCCCGAGTGGCCGACGGCCAAAGCAGGTGACGCGACACCGCCTGTGATGATCTTGGATACGGAATCAAAAGCGGAAAAAGCCCTGAATGACGCACGTTATCAGTTCTTAGATAAAGCCTATGCTAATAAGTAATTGACCGTTTTTAGGTTTATGTGAATTGGTTTGTTATGGACAACCTCACCCTAAATCCCACGGTACGCCGTCGCGGCTCCTTGTCAGTAGAGGGACTTCCTGCGGCTCCCTTTCTCCTGAAAGGGGCCGCGGCGGCGGACCGCAAGGGTTGGGGATAGGGGTTAAAAACGGTGAGTACAACCTAACAAACCAATTTACTGAAAACCTCAAACCGTAAACATGATTTATTAACTAACATACCACAATCTTCAACTCTTTTTCACCAATGAAAAAACTGATTTTTCCACTTGTGTTGGTCGCAGGCTGTCTGTGCCAACCCACCTCGGCCCAAGTGCAGACCGGCGAAAATGTAGCCGTGACCAACACCGACGCGGGCAAAGTGCGCGGCTATGTCCATAACAGCATCTTTACCTACAAAGGCATTCCGTATGCCGAAGCCAAGCGTTTTGAATCTCCTCAAAAACCAAAACCATGGACAGGAGTACGCAGCTCTATGACCTACGGTCCGGTGGCCCCTTTGATTGACCCGACAACGACCGTGATGGACGAAAGCGAGTTCGTATTTAACCATAGTTGGGGCTACACAAGCGAAGACTGTATGCGTCTCAATGTGTGGACGCCCGGCATCAACGACGGCAAAAAACGTCCCGTGTTGTTTTGGATCCACGGCGGAGGTTTTACCGCCGGCTCTTCCCAAGAATTGCCTTCGTACGATGGGGAAAACTTGGCGAAAAAAGGGGATGTGGTCGTGGTTTCCATCAATCACCGCCTCAATATCTTGGGTTATTTGGACCTGTCGGCTTACGGCGATAAGTACAAGCAATCGGCTAATTTAAGTGTGTTGGATATGAAAGCGGCGTTGGAATGGGTGAAAGCCAACGTCGGCAATTTCGGCGGTGACCCCGACAACGTGACCATTTTCGGGCAATCGGGCGGGGGAGCTAAAGTAAACACCCTGATGGCGATGCCTTCGGCCAAAGGATTGTTCCACAAAGCGGTCAATCAAAGCGGGGCTTTCCGTGCAGCAATGCTCGACAAGAAAACAACCCAAGCGATCGGAGCCGAAGTGTTGAAAGAACTGAATATTGCTGCGGATAAAGTGGATGATATTCAAAAAATTCCGTTTCAAACGCTGAGCGATGCCGGCAAAAAGGCGCTTAAAACCATTGCCGACAAAATGAAAGCGGAAGGCAAGCCCGTGATCGGATTTGGGTTGAGTTGGGGGCCGAGTGTAGATGGCGAAGTGTTGCCTTATCAACTGTTTTCAACCGAGGCTTTTGAGTTGTCGAAAAACATTCCGTTGATGATTGGAACGACCAAAAACGAATTTGCCGCTTTCAGAGGTGCGCCTGCCAACAGCACTCAGGAGCAGGTATTGGAGTTGGTGAAGAAAACCTACGGCGACAAAGCCGATGCTTATGTCGCTGCGGCAAAAAAAGCCTATCCCGAAGACACCAAACCATCGGCCTTGTTGGATATTGACTTGATGTTTCGTCCGGGGGCGGTTTCGCAAGCCAAACAAAAATCAGCTTTAGCCGGAGGCGCCCCGGTCTATATGTACCTATTTACTTGGCAGTCGCCCGTGATGGATGGCAAATACAAGGCCGTACATTGCATGGAGATTCCGTTTGTGTTCAACAACATCGCCCGTTGTGAAGAAATGACGGGGGGCTTCAAAGACGCCTATGTTTTAGCCGACAAGATGAGCCAATCGTGGATCAATTTTGCCAAAACCGGCAATCCTAACCACGCCGGTTTACCGAAATGGGACGCTTATACGGCCGATAAAGGCACAACGATGTTTTTTGATAACAAATGTAACATCCGTTACCACCACGACGAAGAATTGTTGAAAGTGGTTGCTATCCCACAACAATGATTTTTCTGCTTACCAACTTTCAATTCGTGCCGTCACCGTCAGAGGGTTGCCCAACTCGCCGGCGGTGGTATTTTAAAAAACATTGTTTGAAAAAAGACAGCTTTTCATTCGATTAAACTTCACTTTCAAAACATGAAAAAATCCTTTGTTTTACTTTTGGGCTTAGTAATGAGCCGGTTAGCTTTTGCTCAAGAAGCACTTTTCAATGCAGCCGATTTGAAGTCGCCTGAAATCAATGCGGATAAAACGGTTACGTTTCGCTTTTTTGCTCCAAAAGCAGACTCTGTTTTTGTAACAGGCGATTTTCTGCCTACCATGAAAATCAAATCACGTTTTGGCTTAGTGGATGTCCCGAAACCTGCCTTTATGCAAAAAGACGATAAAGGTGTCTGGACGTATACTACAGCAGCCCTTAGCCCTGAATTGTATTCGTATTCCTTTACGGTGGACGGTCTTCGCAGTATCGACCCAAATAACCCGTTCTTAAACCGTGATGTAGCTACCGTCACTAACATTTTTATAGTAGGGGGAACCCAGGCTGACTATTACAAAGTGAATGATATTCCGCATGGCAGTGTAACTCGACGTTGGTACGACTCACCGGGTCTTGGCATCGACCGCCGAATTACTGTTTACACCCCGCCGGGTTATGAAAGCAGCAAAACCAACTATCCGGTTCTTTATTTATTACACGGGGCAGGCGGCGATGAAGAGGCTTGGATTGCCCTCGGGCGCACGGCACAAATCATGGATAATTTGATTGCCGAAGGCAAAGCCAAACCTATGATTGTGGTCATGCCCAATGGGAATGCGTCACAAGATGCCGCCCCGGGTGAAGGAAACACCGGCTTCTACAAACCGCAATTTATGGCCCCTCGTACTATGGAAGGTTCTTATGAAGGTGCTTTTATGGATATTGTAAAATTTGTCGAGAAAAACTACCGAGTGAATGCTAAGAAAGAAAGCAGGGCCATTGCCGGTTTATCCATGGGTGGCTTTCATTCCATGCACATTTCAAGGTTTTATCCCAATACTTTCGACTACGTTGGCTTGTTTTCTGCCGCCATTATGCCCCGTGAAGATGCCACCGCAAAGGTTTACAGCAATATTGATGAAACCCTGAAAGTACAAAAACAAAACGGAACCAAACTCTATTGGATAGCGATAGGTAAAACCGATTTTCTTTACCAAGCCAATGTAGATTTCCGTAAAAAATTAGATAGTATAGGGATGAAATACGAATATGTGGAATCAGAAGGCGGGCATATATGGAGAAACTGGCGGGTTTATTTGACCCAATTTGTTCCGAAATTATTTAATGAATGAGGAATGATAAATCAGGAAAAAACAGGTACGTTTTTCTTTTAGTAGTAATTCAAAAATTTGTCATTTTTTATTAAAATCCTTATCACCAATGAATACACAAGTATCCCGCCGTAATTTTATGGCATTAACTGCCTTTTCTGCGATGGGCAGCTTATTGAAGATCAATGAAGTATGGGCTAATGCAGAAAAGCCTAACTCTAAATTTAAGGGAGTTCAGATCGGGGTGATCACCTACTCTTACCGCAGTATGCCTCATAATGTAGATCAACTGCTGCAATTCTGCATTGACTCTAACGTCAGCGCCATTGAACTGATGGGGGATGCCGTCGAGGAGTTTGCCGGTAAGCCCAAATCACCCATTGATATGGCGCAGCTGTTCAGAAGTGCCCCTCAAGGCCAACGTCCTCAACTGACGGACGAGCAAAAAGCACAAATGGCAGACTATACCAAACAGGTAGCTGAATGGAGAGCCAATGTGCCGATGGATAAGTTTAAAGAAGTTCGGAAGAAATACAACGATGCCGGAGTCACGATTTATGCCTTTAAACCCAACGCTTTCGGAGCCAATAATACAGATGCCGAAGTCGAATACGGAATGCGGGTCGCCAAAGTCCTGGGGGCTGCCTCGGTGACCGTAGAGTTGCCGACAGATCCTGCTCAAACCCAACGTTTGGGCGATTTGGGGGCTAAGCATAAGGTGTACATGGGCTATCACAATCACTTACAAGCTACCGATACCCTGTGGGATACAGCCCTGGCGCAGTCACCTTACAATTCTATCAACTTCGATTGCGGGCATTATTTGGCCGCGGGAGGGAAGAATACCAAAGAATCGCTGATGGCTTTTATCGAAGCGAAACATGACCGTATTTCGACCATGCACCTCAAAGACCGAACCACTAAAGAAAACGGGCAAGGGAATCTGGAATGGGGCAAAGGGGATACTCCCATCAAAGAAATGCTCACGATGATTCGCGACCGCAAATACAAATTTCCCGTTACGGTAGAGCTGGAATATAACATTCCTGCGGGCTCGGATGCCGTAAAAGAAGTGGCCAAATGTGTAGCTTTTGCCAAAAATATTTTAGTGAGTTGATCTTTCGATGCCTCTATTTTTATTTATTCCCGTAAACTTAACAAATTGTGTTAGATTTACGGGAATAAACAATTGACAGGTATGATTAAAAGGGCTATAGAAGAGCAAGTAGTATTCAGTTTAAGTTTTCAACCCGCAGTCGCTGTTTTAGGGCCGCGACAAGTCGGGAAAACAACGCTGGTGAAGCAGTTGCAGCATAAATTGGAAAAGCCTTCCGTTTATTTTGATTTAGAAAGAAGTGCCGATTGGGCAAAATTTCAATATGACAGAAATGCTTTTTTAGAAACGTTGCAGGAACAAACGGTCATTTTGGATGAAATTCAACGCTTACCGGAGGTTTTCGCTGAGTTACGCGGACTTATTGACCGAAATAGAGTGCCTGCCCGTTTTATATTGCTGGGTTCTGCTTCTTTTGTTTTACTTAAAAATACTTCTGAATCCTTGGCGGGACGCATTTCTTACATAGAAATGACACCTCTTTTATTTAGGGAATTGCCGGAGGAAGCCCCTTATACCCTCCATTGGCTTCGCGGCGGTTTTCCGGATTCGTATCTTGCCCCAAGCCTTGACCAACAACAGAAGTGGTGCGAAGATTTTGTCAGAACGTATCTTGAACGAGATTTGCCACAGCTTGGTTTGACGGCTTCCCCTATTCAAATGCGCCGCTTGCTTTTGATGATCAGCAGCATTCAGGGGAGTTTATTGAACCAAAGTATGTTGGCAAATTCTCTGGGTATTCGGGCCAATACCGTAAGTTATTACTTAGATTTTTTGGAGCAGTCATTCCTCATTCGTCGTTTACAACCCTACTACGTAAGTTTAGGTAAAAGACTGACCAAGTCGCCCAAGATTTATATTCGTGATTCCGGCTTATTGCACCATCTGCTTGGCATTTATCAGTACAACACACTCTTAGGCCATATCGTTGCGGGAGGTTCGTGGGAAGGGTATGTACTGGAACAGATCATTGCACTGCTCAGTTTTCGTCATTTGCCGTTCTTTTATCGAACAGCCGACGGTGCCGAGTTGGATATGGTCATTGAGTCAAACTTAGAAATAAAATTGGCCATTGAAATAAAGCTTTCCAATGTTCCGCAGCTAAGCAGAGGTACCACAGTCGCATTGCAGGATCTGAACAATCCGCCGTTATTGATCGTGACCCCCCAATCGGAGGATTATCAGCTCAGACCTAACGTGTTTGTATGCAGTATCAAAACCTTATCCCAACATATTCATCACTACCTACATTAAACCCGTAAAGTCTTGAAGAATTAATAAGCTTCTATAAATGAGATATTTAAAATGAGAAAGCAATTTATACTGTTTCTGATAATCGCAGGTCATTGGGTATTGGCCCAAAATCCGTCCGGCAAAGTGGTGAGCTTTTTTATCAACGCTCATTCGCTTCAAAACCCGGGTGGCGAAAACCCCAACCGGAAAGTCTCCGTCTATTTACCGCCCGATTATGAAACTTCCGGTCAGCGGTATCCGGTGATCTATTACCTGCACGGATTTATGGGTAAAGACAACATCTTTGACCCCATGAAGGCGATCTTGGACGAAGGTATTCGGAAGCAAAAGATACGCCCTTATATTTTGGTACAGGCCGACCAATATACCCTGTACGAAGGCAGTTTTTACAGCAATTCGTCGCTGACGGGAAATTGGGAGGACTTTACGGCCAAAGACTTGGTGGAGTACGTAGATAAAAACTTCCGAACCCTCGCCAATCGCGAAAGTCGCGGCATTGCGGGGCATTCGATGGGAGGGTACGGGGCGTTTAAGATAGGTATGCTGCATCCGGAAGTGTTCAGCAGTATCTATGCGATGAGCCCGGGGCTGTTGGCGATGGTGAAAGAATTCGGGCCTAACAGTACCTCTTATAAGGAAGTACAAAATGTGAAAACCCAAGAAGAATTAAAGAAAACCTATTATCCCAAAGTACTGGTGGCCGTGGCTCGTGCCTGGTCGCCCAATCCGGACAAGCCACCGTTTTATTGTGATTTTCCTTTTTCGTATAATGACAATAAACTTGTTGTTAATCAGTTGGTTTTGGAAAAGTGGGAGGCCAATATGCCCGTGTACATGGTGGATAAATACGCGGATAATTTACGGAAAATGACAGCCATTAAGCTCGATTGGGGGCGCAATGATTCCCCGCGCTTTCCTGTACAAATCGGGATGCTGAGTCAACGTTTGGAAAATTTGGGGATTAACCATTTTGCTGAAGAATACATTGGCGACCACGGTAATAAGATATGGTCGGCCGATGGTCGGGTGTTAAATGACCTGTTGCCGTTTTTTAATGATTATTTGAAATTTTAAAAACAGAAACTCTGAAATTGGTGTCTTATGCGAACCGGAAATTTACATCTCCTATTGCTCTTTGCGTTTAGCTTGGGCTGTTTTCATTCCCAAGCGGCCTCGGTTGACAGCCTTGATGTGCCGAGTGCAGTGATGAAAAAAGCCTATAAAGCGGCGGTGGTTTTGCCCGCTTCTTACGGAAAAAATCAGGCAGCTTATCCGGTGTTATACCTGCTTCACGGCGGGGGCGGGCATTTTCGTGATTGGTTGACGCTGACCCCCGATAAAATGTTAGTCAAAAATTTGGCAGATAAATACAACATGATCGTGGTGATGCCCGAAGGAGAAGCCTTCGGTTGGTATTTGGACAGCCCTTTCGACCCGGCGAATCAATTTGAAACTTACATCACCAAAGAGGTTATCCCGAAAATTGATGCGACTTACCGTACTGTCAAGAGCAATAAAGGCAGAGTCATTACGGGGCTTTCGATGGGTGGCCACGGGGCGATGTATCTCTCAACGCGCCATCCCGACTTATTTGGCGCGGCAGGTTCGATGAGCGGAGCCTTGGATATGAATTATACCAAATTTAAAGTCAATGCCGATTTTACAAAATCACTGAAAGACCGTTTTGAAAAATTGTTAGGCACTTCTGATGTATCCAACGAGTTGTATGTCAAAAATTCAATCGTCAATATGGTAGAGGCGATTAAGAAGAACGGTATGCCGATCCTCATTGATTGCGGGGTAGATGATTTTTTGATTGATGCCAACCGTGAATTACACAGTCGACTGCTGTATGCCAATGTTCCGCACGATTATACCGAAAGACCGGGGGCCCACACTTGGCCGTATTGGGAAAATTCGTTGCCTTATCATGTGCATTTCTTTTATAATGTCTTGAAAAAGAATGGTGTAGTAGTGGAGTAAGATCGGAGAGGATTTTTTAAGTATATGAAGAAAACTCGCAGATTTGGATTCTATTGATTTTGAAAAATTTAACAGACCCGTTTAAATCTGCTTAATTACTGAATTTCGATTGAGTTCAGACACTGTTTTATTTGAGTGCTAAAGTTATAAATCAAACGAATGCTTGCCCTGCTCGGTTTCGCTGCCATTCTTGTTTTTTTGTTGCTGATCATCACTAAAAAAATGTCAGTGATGACTGCCTTAGTCATTATACCGATTGTTTTCGGTTTGTTAGCGGGCTTTCATCCGAAAGAAATAGGGGAGTTTGCCTTAGCCGGTATCAAACAGGTAGCTCCTACGGGCATTTTGCTCATGTTTGCGGTACTTTATTTTGCGGCCATGCTTGATGTCGGCTTGTTTGACCCGGTCATTACAGCCATCGTGCGTGCAGTCAAAGGCGATCCGTTAAAAGTCGTGGTCGGTACGGCTATCCTGACCATGATCGTTCACTTAGACGGTGACGGTACGGCTACCTTTATGATCGTGCTGTCGGCCTTCTTACCGATTTATAAAGAGTTGCAGATCAATCGATTGGTGTTGTCCGGAATTGTAGCCCTGAGTGTGGGACCCATGCACTTAGTGCCTTGGTCGGGCACTTCAGCGCGGGCGATCTCTACCCTCAAATCGGATGTGCCGCACATGTTCAATCCCAATATACCGGCCATTATTAGCGGGGTTTGTTGGGTTCTTTTGGTGGCGTATTGGTTCGGACAAAAAGAGCGTAAACGATTGGGCATCTTGGAGTTTAATTACAATCACGCTGAAAACCTGACCGAAGTCCAGAAAAGCCTGCGCCGCCCTAAATTGCTGTGGTTGAATGCCCTGATGACTGTCGGACTTATTGTAACATTGATGAAAGGATGGATACCGGCCCCCGTTTTATTTGTAGTGGCAAGTATGTTGGCCCTGCTTATCAATTATCCCAAACTGTCCGATCAACAAAAAATCCTGAGGGGGCACGGGAATAATATCTTTTTGGTATCGAGTATGATCTTTGCCGCCGGGATATTTTCCGGTATTCTGACGGGTTCCAAAATGATTGAAGCCATGGCTACGGCGTTGGTTTCGCTCATACCGCAACAACATGCCGGATGGCTACCGACCCTAACGGCCCTGACAAGTATGCCCGCCAGTATGCTTTTTACCCCGGATGCCTACTATTTTGGAGTAGTACCGATTTTGAGTCAAACGGCGACACAATTCGGTATAGACCCACTCGAAATCGGGCGCGCAGCCTTGCTTGGCCAAATGACCGTTGGGTTTCCCCTCAGTCCGCTGACAGCTTCTACATTTTTGTTGGTAGGGTTATCAGAAGTAGATTTGGGTGACCATCAGCGTTTTATTTTCAAATGGGCGTGGGGAACGACGATCGTGATGACGATAGCAGCGCTATTAACGGGGTCGATCCATCTGTAGCTTTCAACAGTTTTTTGATATGGCAGATACAACTCCTTCAAAATCTAAAACCAAGTTAGGTCTCTTAAACCTCCTCGTCATTGTGCTTTCGATTTACGTGTTGGGAGCACTGACCATTGATACTGTCTATGTTTTACCGGATGAAACATCGGTCTTGTTGAACTATATCGACAATGCCATCTGTGTCTTTTTCTTTTTGGAGTTCTGCATTCGGTTTTATCAGGCAGAAAACAAGTGGGCCTTTATGCGTTGGGGGTGGATAGACTTGATATCCGGTATTCCGATGGTTGATTTTCTACGGGCGGGAAGACTGTTGCGATTGATTCGCCTGTTGCGCCTGATTCGAGCCTTTCGCTCTATCCATCAGTTACTGCACCATATTTTCCGAAACAAGGCCCAAGGGGCTTTTACCTCCGTAGCCATTTTGGCCGTGCTGCTGATCATCTTTTCGGCTATCGGTATTTTGCAGGTAGAAAAAGACCCGAACAGCAACATCAAAACAGCAGAAGATGCGCTATGGTGGGCCTACGTAACGATCACCACTGTAGGCTACGGAGATAAATATCCCGTAACCACCGAAGGCCGGCTCATTGCCGTAGTATTAATGACGGGGGGAGTAGGGCTTTTCGGGACATTCACGGCTTACGTTGCCTCGTGGTTTGTGAGCAGCCCCGGCGCCAAACAGGAAGATGCTGATACTAACGCGTAAATATTCATGAAACAAAAGATCAGAATCGGCTGCGGGGCAGGGTTTTCGGGCGACCGATTGGAGCCGGCAGTGATTCTTGCCGAAAAAGGGGAGTTGGATTATTTGGTGTTGGAATGCTTGGCCGAACGCACCATTGCTCTGGCCCAAAAACGTAAAAAGCAAGATTCTTCCAAAGGCTACGACCCTTTGTTGGAACGTCGCATGGAGTGCCTGCTGTCGATTTTGGCCGCCAATCAAGTAACGTTGATCACAAATATGGGGGCGGCCAATCCGAGAGCGGGAGCGGAAAAAATTGTAGAAATGGCGCAAAGAGCAGGGGTTCACGTCACCGTTGCGGCCGTAGAAGGGGATGATGTCTATGAGGCGGTACGCCGGAACTGCACTTCTGCGGTGACGAATGACGAATTTCGGGTGCTTGAAAACGGAAAGTCATTAAATGAATACGAGGTCGTATCAGCTAATGCCTACGCAGGAGTGGACGGTATTTTGGAAGCGTTGACCTCCGGTGCCAATATCATTATTACGGGAAGAGTTGCTGACCCGTCGTTATTTTTAGCACCCATGATGCACGAATTCGGGTGGTCGGCGGAAGAGGCGGATCTCATGGCCAAAGGCACCGTGATCGGGCATTTGTTGGAGTGTGCCGGCCAAGTGACAGGCGGCTATTTTGCCGATCCGGTCAAAAAGCCCGTGCCGGATTTAGCTACGTTGGGGCACCCGTTTGCCGACGTGTTCGCCGACGGCTCGGCCATTATCAGCAAGATAGAAGGTACGGGAGGAGAAGTGACGTTGGCAACTGCTAAGGAACAATTGCTGTACGAGGTGGTCAATCCTTATGCCTATTTGACTCCCGATGTTTCGGCTGATTTTACGACGGTCCAATTAGCAGAAATAAACACAAACCAAGTAAAAGTATGGGGCGCTACGGGCCGGGAAAAACCGCAAACGCTCAAAGTTAGCGTTGGGTATCAGGCCGGTTTTTTGGGAGAAGGAGAAATCTCGTATGCCGGCGCCAATGCGCTCGCAAGAGCACAATTGGCCGGTAGCATTATCGAAAAACGCCTGAAGACTGATTTCCCCGAGTTACGCGTTGATTATGTCGGTGTTTCGGCAATTCATCGGACTGATTTTGAACAAAATAAAGAGCCGTATGAAGTACGCTTACGAGTGGCAGCCAACGCTCCGACTGCGGCCAAAGCGGCTTTGATCGGAGAAGAGGTCGAAGCGTTATACACCAATGGTCCCGCGGGGGGCGGAGGAGCCCGCAAATACGTCAGCGAAGTGGTCGGAATGGTCTCGATATTGATTGATCGAGAACGAGTTATCCCTAAAATTACTCTTTTTGAAACATAATGGAAAGTCAAAATCGTGATTCTTCTGCCGTGAAGAAATTGTATGACATCGCCCACAGTCGGGCGGGTGATAAGGGGAATACCCTTACGCTTTCGCTGATTCCGTACCGGGATGAAGATTATGGTTTTTTGTGCCGGACGGTTACGCCCGAACGGGTAAAAGAGCATCTCAAAGCCATTGTTTTCGGGCCGATAACGCGTTATGAATTACCTGCGATTTCTTCGCTTTTGTTTGTGTGCGAGCAGGCATTACTGACGGGCGTCACTACTTCGTTAGCCATTGATGCCCACGGGAAAACGTTGAGTTATGCCCTGTTAGAGATGGAATTGTCAGAAGATTTCAATAAAATTTGACTTTTTTTTCAGAAATGAACCTTTTTGCACGGTTTTTGGTATCAGAGATATAAAAAACATTCCCTGTGAAAATTATTCTGATCGCTGCGTGTTGTTGCTGTATTCCTTGCTGAGCGATGGAAAGGGAAAATGAATGCATCGAAATCCGGAAACAGAAGCGCCCTTTCCTAAAGAAAGGGCTTATTTTTTGCAACCCAACCAATGCCATGACAGTAACTGAACAAGATTTGTCCGTCTCCTTTTTTGAACGGCTTCGTGCCCAAAATGCCCGGTATCAGTACCGACTCCCTTCGCGCAACGATGTAGGGAAATTTGTGGAAGAAATCATGTGTTTTCTGTTTCCGATCACCCAAGACTGCGGAAATGCTTCGATGGATTTGCCGGAAGCGTACGGGCGATTGCAGAAACGCCTTCTGTGTTTATTGGAACCCTTACACGTCAATTTGGAAACGGGCAAAATGGCCGTGGCTGAACAATTTTTGGCCCAACTTCCAACCATATACGAAAACCTTTTGTTGGATGCGCAAGCCATTTCTGACAATGACCCCGCTTCGATTGGAATTGAAGAAGTGATAGCGGTCTATCCGGGGTTCTATGCCATTGCGGTCTATCGGTTAGCCCACGCCTTGGTAGATTTGGAAGTACCGCTGCTGCCTCGGATGCTCACCGAACACGCCCACGGTCTGACCGGGATTGACATTCATCCCAAAGCCAATATCGGGCAATCGTTCTTTATTGACCACGGTACGGGCGTGGTGATCGGAGAAACAACCGACATCGGCAACAACGTTAAAGTGTATCAAGGGGTTACGTTGGGGGCATTGAGCGTTTCTAAATCCTTGGCCGAAGTCAAACGCCACCCAACCATCGAAGATAACGTGGTGATCTATGCCAATGCCACGATTTTAGGCGGTAAAACCGTCATAGGCAATGACTCTATCATCGGCGGTAATGCTTGGTTGACGGCGAGTGTACCGCCTTACTCACAGGTTTACCACCAAAGCGACGTTAAGATACGACAAACGAGCTTATAAGCAGAAGTGAAGAGCGAGGAGTGAAGATTCGTAAGATTTTTTACTTCTCACTCCTCGCTTCTTACTCTTCACTCCTGATACTAAGCCAATCCTCGCACAAACCGTCTGACCGACTCCATAAAGATCGGTTCAAGATTCACTAAATTAGCTCGCGGCTGCGTCACTACCGACACCATCAAAAAGCCGTAGGTCAAACACCACCATTCATAGAAAGTTTTGGAAACCATTTCGGCCGAACGGGGTCGAATTTGCACCAATGCCTCCCAAATCGGGTGATTGTTGAGCATGGCAAATTCAATTTGGTAAGCTTGTTTTGATTGGCAGAGCGCCCCTTCGATGTTGAACATGACCTGAAAAACTTCCGTTTGGTCGATCATAAAGCGCCACTGTACCTGCGCAAATTCGATAAAAAGTTTTTCGGGGCTTCGGTATAAGGTTTTGATTTTCTGAAGCTCTTCGTGTAAATAACTGAAACCTTCGTTTCGAATGGTTTCCAATAATTTATCTTTATTGTCGAAGTATTCGTAGAGAATCGGAGGACTGTATTCAATCACTTCGGCGATCTTGCGTATCGAAACGGCCTGCCAGCCTTCTTCCCGAGCAATATCACGAGCGGTTTTGAGGATGTCGTTACGTACTTGCTTCCGCAGACGTTCCCGACGTTCAATAATTCCCATGTCGGAATTTTTATGGGTTAGAGGAAATATTACACTGTTAAACTTACGCAAAAGAAACCAAATGTTGTAAAAAACCAAATTTTGACTCATAAAAAAACCTCCCAATTGCTTGAATGAGAGGCTTTTTTATATCGAATAAACGCAGGTGTGCAGTAACTCTACAGCGACTCCAGTGTATTTTTAATTGCGGAGAAGTCAGGAAGATTGCCTGCATTCTCAAGCACTTCTGCGTATTGAATAATGCCTTCGCCGTCAATGACAAAAGCTGCCCGTTTGGAGACACCCTTCATGCCGAGCACAAAGTTTTCGTTGTAAACGCCGTAATCCTGAATGGTTTGTTTGTTGAAATCAGACAGCAGATCAAAGGTGTAGTTTTGCTCTGCCTTAAATTTCCCCAAGCTGAAGACGGTATCTATCGAAATCCCCAAGACTTCTGCGTTGAGCCGAGTATAGTATTCGATATTGTCGCGCATGGTGCAAAGTTGCGCCGTGCATACGCCGGTAAAGGCGGCCGGAAAAAAATGAATGATCAGATTTTTACCTTTGAAATCTTCAAGAGATACTTGTTTCTTATCCGAATTGAAAAGCGTAAATGAAGGGGCTTTGTCGCCTTTGTTTAATGCCATAGCAGTTTTTGTTAGGTTATGCGGTGCAAAAATAGAAATCCTTAGGG
This sequence comes from Spirosomataceae bacterium, assembly GCA_046329125.1. Lineage (GTDB taxonomy): Bacteria > Bacteroidota > Bacteroidia > Cytophagales > Spirosomataceae > Runella. The sequence goes on from JAXLVD010000010.1 coordinate 222,201, forward strand.
AAAACTTGACAAATGCGTAAATGTTCGTAATTATGCCGAAAAAAGTAGAACTATTTACTAAACACCCATTTTTTATAAATCAATGCAAACCATTTGGGGAATAGACCTCGGCGGTACAAAAATTGAGGGCGTTGTTTTGTCCGCCCCTTCGCCGGAGGCCGTTGTGATACGTAAGCGGATTGACACAGAATCATACAAAGGTTATGAACACATTGCCAATCAAATTGTAAGATTGATCCGAGAATTGGAAGCCGAAACGGGCTGCCGAGCTGAAAGTGTAGGTATCGGAACGCCCGGCACTGTAGAACCTTCTACGGGATTGATGAAAAATTGCAATACTACCTGTCTCAACGGAATGCCCCTTCAAGGAGAGCTGACCCGGATGTTGAATGTTCCGGTAGCGATTGCCAACGATGCCAATTGTTTTGCCTTGGCCGAAGCCACCATGGGGATCGTACCGGATGTCGTCCCTGATTTTCGCTGTATGTTTGGGGTCATTATGGGAACAGGCGTAGGCGGCGGCGTGGTCTTTCGGGGAAAGGACGGACAGCCTTTTGTGTTGAACGGTTTGCAGGGAATTGGCGGAGAGTGGGGGCATAATGAATTGGAATTCAATGGGTACGATTGTTATTGTGGGAAAAAAGGATGTACTGAGCAAGTGCTTTCGGGACCGGCTTTGCAACGATCTTATACTCAAATCAGCGGAAAACAACTGAAGATGCAGGAAATTATGGCCGGGTATGCGGCAGGTTCTGACCCTTATGCCCTGCAAACGGTCGACCGTATGTTGGAGTATTTCGGGAAAGCGGTTTCGGTATTGATGAATATTCTGGACCCGGATGCGATCGTATTGGGCGGTGGGGTCGGAAATATTGATCTGCTCTATACCGAAGGGGTTAAACGAGCCGAAAAATACATTTTTAACAGCGGCAAGGTCGAAACCAAAATCCTGCGCCCTAAGTTAGGAGACAGCGCCGGGGTATTCGGCGCCGCTATGTTGGCAGTGTGAGTGGGTAGTGAGTGTATTTGTTGGTTACTGAGTTTTTAAGGATTTTACATTGATTTTAGGGCAATGATTCTCATCATTTACCAATCAATAAAATCAATGTAAATCGAGAGTTGTTTCATTAACAGCCGATTTAAAAGTGCTTTTTACTTTTCAACATGAATAAAACAATCGAAAATCGGCAATCGAAAATAGAAGAATGAATCATTGGTTAATTAAATCAGAACCTTTTGCGTACAGTTGGAACGATTTTGTCAAGGCCGGCCGCAGCGTGTGGGACGGAGTACGAAACTATCAGGCACGGAATAATCTGAAAGCGATGCAGAAAGGCGATTGGGCGTTGTTTTATCACAGCAATGAAGGGTTGGCTGTGGTAGGTATTGCGGAGGTGGATCGGGAGGCCTTTCCCGACCCAAGTACGGAAGACCCTCGGTGGGTGGCAGTGGAATTTGTGCCCGTACAGCCATTGGAACGGCCTGTGACGTTGCAACAGATCAAAGCAGATAATAGATTGCAACAAATAGCGTTAATTAGGCAATCCAGGCTTTCGGTCATGCCGATTCGGCCGGAGGAGTTTGACCTAATCTTAAGTTTAAGCCAACATGGAAACACACAATAAGTCCACAGTTCACCGTCCGCAGTCCGCAGTCAGTATGTTGCCTGATTGGCTTCAAAAGGCTGCCGGGACGCTATTGCCTGCAGCCCGAAGCAGGCTTTACCCTTCAAGGTGGGTTTCTGCTTTTTGCCTGCTGCTTACCGTCTGCTGCTTACTGTTTACGGCTGTCCAAGCACAAACCGTTAAACGAGTAGAATTGCCTTTGCCGGGCACGAATGAATCTTTTCATACCATTTCGTTGGGGGCCAAGGGAGTGGTATTAGTTTCGCAAATTGCCAAAAATGCGTTCAATATTCAGAAGCTCAACCCTGATCTGGAACGGGATTGGTCCATCAATGGGACTATCGAAGAAAATTTGGATTTTGTGAAATCATCTTACGACGGACAGTCCGTTTATTTATTGTTTACCCGCAACCGTACTGACTTTTATCAGGTAGTAAAAGTAGGAATTGCCGGTTACATGGAAACCTTTTTTCTTACCTCGGTAGATCGTTTTCAGATCACTGATTTTCAAACTTTGGGCTACTCGGTTTTTATGGCAGGTACGGTACGCGACGAACCCATGTTGCTCTACACCAACTTAGCGACCAAACAAAGCAAGGTGCTTCCGGGCGTAACGCAGTCAAATACCGTGATTCAGTCCGTTGATATAGATACCCTGCACCATTTGGTCGATGTTTGTTATGCGGCTCGGAAAGGCCGTGAGATCAAAATAATTTCACGCACCTTTGATGAATATGGCCAAGCCGTAGGGCAGGTCATGGTCGAACCCGAACCTGATTATTCGCTGCTGAACGGTCGGCTGTTTATGCTCAATGACTCCACTAAATTGATGATCGGTACCTACGGGTTCCGAAATATGCAGGGAAACAATAACAGCGCGTCGCAAGGGTTGTTTTTGAGTAAGATCGTGTACGATGAGGTAGAGTTTACGCAATACCACAGTTTTACAGACTTTAAGAATTTTTTCAATTTTATGTCTGATCGGGAGCAGGAACGCATGCAGCGTAAAATAGAGCGTAAAAAAGAAAGCGGTGACGATGTAAAACTGAATTATCGGTTACTGGTACACGATATTATCGAGCAAAACGGGAATTACCTTATTTCCGGAGAAGTATTCTATCCGGAATATCGAAACAATAATAACGGTCCTTACGGCATGAGTTCATGGTGGGGCTCCCCAATCATGTCGCCTTGGGGTTGGGGCGGAATGGGTCTGTATCCTTCCATGGGACTTTGGAATCCTTACTATTGGGATCCTTGGTACGGGGCGCGCCGCATGAACAACGGACAGGTATTCAACGGATTTATTTACACCCATGCTATTGTGGCCGGGTTCAGTGCCAAAGGCGATTTGTTATGGGATAATTCCCTTCCCTTTGAGGGAGTCCGCAGCATGGAATTGAAAGAAAAAGTTCGAGTGAAACCTAACGACGATCAAACCGTAGCCATGTTTTACAGCAACAAAGGAGCTATTAAAGCCAAAATATTTGACAAAGACAAAGTACTGGCCGACCGTCAACCGGTACCTATTATGACGGCCGATTTGAGTGATAAAGTTCGCCAAACAACCACCGATGAAGTGTTGTATTGGTACGATAATTATTACTTGGCCTTCGGATACCAACGTATCACCGGAGGGGATGGCCGTCGGAATGTCTTTTACCTGAATAAGATTTCGTTTTAAAAATCCATAGCCCACAGATAGTGGATCAAGTGCATGACGGTGCTGTCGGTGGCGAATGAGCCACCGACAGCACCTAATTATTTAAGGTTCAACCGTAATTTATACGAAAATTGTCCGTGAGGACACGGACAATGGCGGTTGCCGTTGCTTGTGTCCTCACAGGCAACCTTCTTCCCGTATCAATCAAAGAAGAACCTTATTTAAAAAGTTGATAGCAATACCTTAACCTCTATACCATCCACTTTTACCTTTTATTATGCAATTACTGACCCCTTTACACTGGCAAGAATACGAATTGATTGATAGCGGTAAGTTTGAAAAATTAGAACGCTTCGGAGCGTATATTTTAGCCCGACCGGAACCGCAGGCCATTTGGGATAAGGCCCTTTCTGAAAATGAGTGGCAGCAAATGGCCCAAGCTACGTTTGTACGGGAAAAGAATTCGCCCGAAAAAGGGGAGTGGAAACTAACCAAAGGAATGCCGGAGAAATGGTGGACCAACTACCGGCACGGCAAAGTGAATTTGCGGCTGAAATGTTCGTTGACTTCTTTCAAACACGTCGGTATTTTTCCCGAACAGGCCGCGAATTGGGATTATTTGGAGGAAAAACTGCGGGCTTTGCGGGTAGAACGCCCTACCGTTTTAAATTTATTTGCGTATACCGGGGCGGCCTCGGTTGCCGCTCGTTTGGCAGGGGCTGACGTGACCCACGTCGATTCGGTCAAACCCGTCGTAACATGGGCCCGCGAAAACATGGAAGCCAGTGAAACCGACAATATCCGTTGGATGGTGGAAGATGCCTTTAAATTTGTGCAGCGCGAGGTACGACGCGGTAAAAAATACAATTGCCTCATATTAGATCCTCCCGCTTACGGTCGCGGTCCGGCCGGAGAAAAGTGGGTATTGGAAGAGCAACTCAACGATTTGCTGAAATCCTGCGCGGAGCTGTTGGATGAAAAAAACTTTGTCTTTATTCTGAATTTATACTCCTTGGGTTTTTCGGCTTTGATGGCAGAAAATTTAGTGGCCGACCGATTCGGAGCCGTTCCCCATGCCGAAAGCGGGGAATTGTTTCTGCCTGATCGTGCCGGCCGCAAATTACCGCTGGGGATTTTCTTTCGCTTTGCGAGTGTATAATGCACCGCCTATGCGTACGGTTAATGATTACTTAATTTTCACTTTCGTTGCCCCGTAGCCGAATTTTTCCTTTTGGGCGTCTTCAAAAAACTTCACATTCTTGTGTTTGCTCATGCGTCGGTGCAGTTCGGTGCGTAAAACCCCGTTGCCGACACCGTGAATAAACGTAATTTCATCCATCCCGCTTGCGATGGCTTTTTCGAGTTGGGTTTCAAATGCTTTGAGTTGTATCTCAATCATTTGGCTGTTGCTCAGTGACAAAAAATCACGCGTGAGTTTTTCAATGTGTAAGTCAACCACTGCCGCAGGTCGTTCTACTTTTGCAGGAACGGGTAATTCCGGTTCATTTTTTTCAAACATCTTTTCTTTCAAGGCCTGTGCGTTCAGCGGCTCTTCCGGTTTTTCGTCGGCGTCGAGTTGAAAAAGGTAGGCGTCTTTTTCAAGAAGCGGGGCTTTGCGTTTGTTTTTGAAAAAGGTATTGGCCCGAAACTTCATGCGTTTGGTCAATGGCGCGCGTTCCGGGGCAAACCCTACGGTATAATAGAGACAATGAAAGACAAAAGTACCCCAATCGTCAAAATCTTTAACGAGCAATTCCTGCACCTTCAAACTGCTTTTGGCTTTCAGCAGCCCGCCCGAAAGTCCGCGTTGGTGGCGTTCGGTAGGTTGGGTGAGGGTATAGGGTAAATCCCAATCGGTATTATTGACCAAATGAAGGACGATTTCTCGGTCATTCAGGGGAAGAAAAGCCATAAAGATTCCCTTTTCTGCTCGGATGCCCGTAGGGCGCAATTCATTCACTTTCTGAGCAGGGGCAGGGCTTTTTTGCCCTCGAAAGGCTTGGGCTTCCTGCGCCGATACGACGGCCAATTCCCGTTGCATGACCGGCAGTCGAAACCCGTCCTCAATTTCCACTTCTATCACATTATTGGGCAGGATACGGGTTATAAGACCTTCTTCTTTAGAATGGATCAGTCTGACTTTATCGCCTATGTTCATTAATCAGTTAATTTTTGACAGTTTTAAGTTCATGGGTAACGTTTACACCCTTCTATAAATTCATTACGCTTGATTTTCTAAAGGGTTTTTCACTCCTTGTTCAAGCGCAAAGTACCCTCTTTTTCATAAAGTATCACCTCATCCTCCAACATTTCCCGAAGGGTATCAATGGCGGCCTGTTCATTTTTAAGCCCGAAGGCCGCTACTAACTGTTGAGGCGTCAGTGGGCTTAAACGCAATAATTTGACGATTTCGGAGCGGAGGGCAGTATGTTCGGGGGAAGGGGCGTGTGTTTTCTTTTTAGCTAAACAATTATCACAAACACCGCAACGATTGTCGGTGCGCTCGCCGAAATATTCCTGCAGCAATTGCGTGCGGCAGCGGGTCGTATGTTGTACATAATGGGTAACGGCCTCTACGCGTTTATTGTCGGCATTTTCCTTTTCCCGGATCATCAACGCATTGATAGGCATCAGGTCGGCGTCAAAACGGGGCGTCAAAAAGCTCAATTGGGGCTTGTCACGTTGTTTGTCATAGACCAATACGCCCCTTTCGTGAAGACTTTGCAGCAGTTTGACAACGTCTGCCTCCATACTGTAATGTTTCTGCCCGATTGCCGTTTCGGAAATCGCCACAAACTGCGTGAACAACTCGCCCCCGTACATCCGCAGCAGTAATTTGATGAAACTGTCGTATTGCGGAAACTTGAGTTGAAGCTCATACAGCGCTCGATTATCTACGATAATATGGATTTTGGAACTGCTGTGATACGCCTCGCTCAATTGGATGAACCCTTCTTCTTCCAAGAGCTTGAGCGAATAATGGGTTTCGGAGAGCGGCAACCCGAAGAGGCCCGTAAATTCCTGTAAATCAAAATCAAAATATTCGAGTTCTCCGCCGCCGACGGGGACTTTACAGTAGTTGGCCAACGCCTGATACACACGCCGCAACAATTCGATAGGCGGGTATTTTTGAGCTACATTTCGCTGAAGTTCACTGAGGTCTTTTTGAGAATACAAAGCCACCGCGTAGGCTTTCAAACCGTCGCGACCGGCTCGACCGGCTTCCTGATAATAGGCTTCCAGGTTGTCCGGCAGGTCAATGTGCACCACAGACCGCACATCCGGTTTGTCAATGCCCATCCCGAAGGCATTGGTGGCCACCATCACCCGCACCCGGTTGCGAATCCACGCTTCCTGTTTTTCACCGCGTTGCTTGGTGGGAAGACCGGCGTGGTAAAATTCCGCCCGAATGCCTTGCCGATTAAGCCAATCCGAAACCTCTTTGGTACGGCGGCGATTGCGTACGTAAATAATGGCCGAACCCGGCACGTTTTGCAGGATTCGAATCAACCGGGCATCTTTGTTTTCTTCAAAAAAAGCCGAATACGATAAGTTAGGGCGGGCAAACGTGGCTTGAAAAATCGCAGGCGTTTGCATTTCCAACTTTTCACAAATATCCGCCTTGACCAACTCGGTGGCTGAGGCCGTCAGGGCAATCACCGGAACCTCGGGAATCAGTCGGCGAAAGTCGGCAATTTGGAGGTAGGGCGGACGGAAATCGTAGCCCCATTGCGAAATACAGTGGGCTTCGTCAATCGCCAATACATTGATTTTCATGAATTTGGCCCGGGCCAAAAAGATATCCGTACGCAGCCGTTCGGGCGACACGTACAGGAATTTGGTGGTACCGTGAATGCAGTTGTCGAGGATAATGTCGATCTCGTGCCAATTCATCCCCGAGTAAATGGCCGCAGCCATGATTTTTCGCCGTTTGAGTTGTTCCACCTGATCTTTCATGAGGGCGATCAACGGCGTAACAACGATACAAACACCTTCCAAAGCCAAGGCGGGTACTTGAAAACACAGCGATTTGCCGCCTCCGGTAGGCAGTAAAGCTAACGTATCCCGCTTGGCCAATACAGACTGAATAATTTCTTCCTGCAAGGGCCTGAAACGGTCATATCCCCAATAATTTTTAAGAATTTCGTGAATCATGGACACCACTCTGATAAAGTGCAAAGGTAACAGTTCGACGCCGGCTTTAGATGCGAATGACGGACTCCCTGCAAAACAAAAAGTAAGGAAGAGAATGAAACAAAAAAATATTTTTGGAAAAGTTGTGATAAACTGACCGGCCGAGCGAATAATTGGGCAAATTTAAACAATGCGGCTTCAACTGCGCCGAAGCCGGAAGGTAACAGTAACGGTTTTCCTACAAAAGGAATTTATGAATAATCACGATGCATCGGTTCGGTTTTTAGAAATGTTGGAAGCCCACAAAGGCATTCTTTACAAAGTGGCCCGGTCTTATTGCCGGGATTCGGAAGACCGAAAAGATCTGTTGCAGGAAATGACCGTACAACTTTGGAGGTCGTTTGAAACCTATAACGGTCTCACTCAGTATTCTACCTGGATCTACCGGATTGTGTTGAATGTGGCTATTTCGTTTTATCGTAAAGAAAGCCGACGAAAACAAGTCTCCGGAGTGTTCTCAGAAGGGATTTTGGAATTGGCTGACGGAGATACGACCGAAGAAATGAACGAAAACCTGCGGCTGTTGCAACAATTTATATCGGAGCTGAAAGAATTGGACAAAGCGCTGTTGCTGCTCTATCTCGAAGAAAAAAGTCACAAAGAAATAGCCGAGATTATCGGTATCTCGGAAACCAACGCCGCTACCAAAATCGGAAGAATTAAAACGCAATTGAAACATAAATTCACTAATCAAAAAAAATAAAGTCATGGAAAATGCAGAAATCATTGCCCTTTGGAAATCATACGATAGAAAATTGGAAGAAAATTTGGCCTTAAATCGAAAAAATGCGTTGGAACTGACGCAAATAAAGGTACGCTCGTTTCTTCTTTCTATGCGCCCAATCAAGATATTTGCGGTATTAATCGGCCTTTTTTGGGTTGTTTTGGTAGATTCTTCCATTATTACCCTGTTTTCGGCAGCAAGTCCGTTTTTTCTGATTTCGGCAGGGATACAGTCCCTGCTTACCAAATTGGCTATCGGCATTTATCTCTATCAGTTGGTGCTTATTCACCAAACCGACATTTTCGAACCGATTGTAGCAACCCAAGAAAAACTGTCGCGTTTGAAAGCTTCTACGTTATGGGTAGCCCGCTTGCTGTTTCTTCAACTCCCGCTTTGGACAACGTTTTATTTGAATAAAAGTATGTTTGAACACGCATCGACGGAGTGGATGTTGGTACAGGTCCTACTTACTGCCGGATTTACTTATTTGGCTTTTTGGCTCTTTGGACATATCAAATACGAAAACAGAGATAAAAAGTGGTTTCGCTTGATCTTCACCGGCCGCGAATGGGAGCCGATGTTGCGATCCATGGAGTTGTTGAGCCAAGTAGAGGAGTATAAGAAGGAGGAATAAATGCTGAAAAGTAGGATAGCGCGAGCATCCCGCTCGTGCTGTTCATTAAAAGGCCTCCGGCCAAAAGCGGACAAAATAAGAAAAGACGGAGAGACCCAAGTTAGGTACTCACGCATCAACCGCGGCGAATCATGAACTTCTGTGTGATTTATGCATACTTCCTTTAATAGCATTCAGCCATTAATTTTCTTCTGAAAAAGTCCTTATTTGAACGGCAACGCCCGATTTAAAAATGGATATACCGTTCTTTTCTATACCAACAGGGACTGCCTTTTCCAATATCCGTACTCCAGTGAGAAAAGGGCTATGCGTATAATGATAAAAGCGCCCTTACTTTCTCCGCCGGCGCACGGCCGGTTCAGCTACATTTTCGGAAAACCGGAAAATGTTTGTATCGCCCGTACTCCAAGAATTCGGGCTCAGCTCAATTGTGCCGGGGAATACATAAATCAGAAAAAGAATGTCTTGATATTGAGTAGTTTATCTATAGGTAATTATCGATTAGTTCAAAGATTTGCGGGAATGAGAATAGGGTCATCTTTCTGTGATAAATATCACAGAAATAGTCCTGATATATCCGTTGCTTTATGCCCTGAACCAAGCTTCCTGATCAAAAACTGCTGAAAAATGAAACAATTGACCAACGTAAAAGGGGCAGGTATTTTCTTGCTTTTGTCCCTGTTTGTCTCCGGTTGCCGAGAGACATTTCTCAATGAGGAGGTAATTTCTTCTGTCAAGACCGCTGCTGCTCGTTTAGCCGCAACGGACGATCATCCCGGCAAATTGTTAGCGGCAAACTGCTTTCAATGCCACGGAACCAATGGGAACGGATTGGAGCATTTAGCCGGGCAATCGGCCAATGAAATTGCGGGTGAAATGCGGGAAATGCAGACAAAAAACCCGCGGGCGGATATCATGAATGTACATGCCAAGGCTTATACCACGGACGAGATCAAATTGATTGCCGATTTTTTTTCAAAACAATAAAAAAAACGAAAGACATGAAACGCAGAAAATTTTTAGAAAATATAGGGGTTGCTTCTCTGGGGCTGACCGCCTTGCAGGCCTCCTTTCTTGAAGAGGCTTTGGCCGCCGCCCCGGCTTCGGGGCGGGTTGTGGTAGTAGGAGGAGGAATGGCCGGGGCAACCGTAGCCAAATATTTGCGGTTTTGGGGCGGTTCGGGGGTAGAGGTGACCCTTGTGGAGCCTAATGCGGTTTATTACTCCAATATTTTCAGTAATATGGTATTGACCGGCGAGCGTACCTTGAGTCAATTATCATTCAACTATAATACGTTGGTAAGTAAATATGGCGTGAAGATCAAAACCGATTCGGTAACGGCAATCGACCCGGTAGGCCGTTCGGTCAAGTTAAACAGCGGCCAATCGTTGAGTTATGATCGGCTGGTATTGGCTCCCGGTATTGATTTTGATCCGCTGCCGATCTCCGGCACTGCGGCGGCACAGGAAAAAGTGGTACATGCTTGGAAAGCCGGCGCTCAAACCACGAACCTTCAGGCGCAGATTAAGGCGATGACAAGTAAAGACACCTTTATTCTGACTATCCCGCCCAAACCGTATCGCTGTCCGCCCGGACCGTATGAACGGGCCTGTGTCGTGGCCGATTATTTGAAACGGGTAAAGAAAGGGGGGAAAGTCATTATCTTAGACGCCAACTCGGGCATTCAGGCAGAACCGGAAAACTTTACGAATGCTTTCAATAATACGCACAAGGGAATCATTACTTACGTACCTAATGCTGCATTGGTGAGTATTGATGCCAATACGGGGACGGTGAAAACGGCTGCGGGTTCTTTTACCGGTAAGGTGATCAATGCCATTCCGTCGCACAAGGCCGGCAGCCTGATCACTCAATCGGGTATCGGTTTGGCCAATTCGGGTGGACGGTGGGCCGGAGTGAATGTCCTTTCGTACGAGTCGACGGCTGTTGCGAACATCCACATTATTGGCGATGCTTCGGCTACCACACAACCCAAAGCCGGGCATATTGCCAATGCCGAAGCGAAGGTGTGTGCCGATGCCATCATCCGTTTCTTCAAAGGAGAGGCTTTGAATCCTTCGCCGCGCACTAACTCGGCCTGCTTTACCCCGATTACGAATACGACAGCTTCCTGGTTGTCGGTTGCCTTTAAATACGATCCGGCTACGGCCACTATGATTCCTGCCGGGAATGGTGTCACTGAGTCGGCCGGGGCAAATGGGGATAACTATGAAACGATGTTGAAATGGTTCTCCAACCTGATGGCGGATACTTTTTCGTAATAAGAGCAGGGTCAAAACCTAAAAAATGGTGAGCGTCTCGCTTGTGATGACTGTTGCAGAGCATCCGGCCTGTATTTAATCGAAAAAAATACACCGGAAGTTTTATACATAATCACAAGCGGGACGTTTGTGTTGTTGCCGGTAAATAAAAAATGATCGGATTAACCGCGGTATGCATATTTGCTGATAGTTTTGGGTCAGTAATGCTTTCATAGAACCGACAATGCGCAACACGATTCCGGCCTATCGTCCTGATTTCTTTCCTCTGAAAACGCCGTTGACCTTTGCCCGCGACCCGTTGGCCTTTATTCAAAAAGGGTTTGCTGCCTGCGGAGATACTTTTGAACTGAATCTGTTTCGGAAATTGGTCTTTACCCGTGACCCGGCTTTTTATAAACAGGTATTGGTACAAAATCATCGGAATTACGTGAAAGGAAAGGCGTTGGAGGAGCTGAAAAAAGTGTTGGGCAATGGCCTTCTGACGAGTGAAGGGGATTTTTGGCTGCGACAGCGCCGATTAATGCAGCCCGTTTTTCATCGGGAGCGCTTGCAGGGTTTGGTAAGAACAATGGGCGACATTACAGCCGATTTCTTGGAAGAGTTAGAAGCCTTTCGGGGAAAAAAAGCGGTAGATATTGACGAAAAAATGATGGGATTGACCGCCGATATTGCCCTCAAAACGCTGTTCAGCACCATTACCAACGAAGATAAAGCCAAAATCTACCAACAGATCAATCGCTCCCAAGAACACATCATCACCCATATCCGAAAGCCGTTTTTGAAACCTTGGTTAGCAATCAACGGGGCCGATCGCCGTTTTCGGAAGGATTTGGACTATTTTGACGGGATGATAGTTGCCATTGTGGAACAACGCCGAGCCTCGGGCGAATCGTCGGATGATCTGTTGCAGATGCTTTTGGATTGTACAGATGAAGAAACCGGCGGCCAAATGGATGATGCGCAAATTCGGGATGAATTGATCACCATGTTTGCGGCGGGTCATGATACTTCCGCCAACGGCTTGAATTGGCTGTTGGCAGCCTTATCCGAACATCCCGATATAGTCGAAAAAATTCGGGCGGAAAGTGAGATTTTTGAGGTGGTACCGACTTTTGAACAACTCACTCAACTGACGTACACGCGTCAGGTAGTGGAAGAGGGGTTGCGGTTGTTTCCGCCCGCGTGGGCCGTGGCTCGCGAAGCCTTGGAAGACGACGAAATAGAAGGGAAGTTGATCAAAAAAGGGACCATTGTGTTTATGCCTCTGTTTGAATTGCACCGACATCCCGGATTATGGAAAAATCCGTTAGTGTTTGATCCCGAACATTTCAGTCCGGAGCAAGTCAAAGATCGTCCGAAGTTTTCTTATCTGCCTTTTGGGGCCGGGCCTCGCATTTGCATCGGTCAGCAGTTTGCCCTGATGGAAATGCAATTGGTGTTAGCCTCGTTAGTGAAGCGATTTACCTTTGTAGCCGACCCGGCACACGAGCCGAAAATGTTCCCGTTGATCACGCTTAAGCCGCTTAACGGTATCCGAATGTTTATTAAATAAACTCCATTTCAAATAACTCCTTCAAATGCTCCTTTACTTTTTCGGCTACTTCGGGCAAGGGGATTTCTCGGCCGAGTTCCTGTTGCAGAGACGTCACGGCTTTGTCGGAGATGCCGCAGGGAACAATATGCCCGAAATAGGATAGGTCCGTATTGATGTTAAACGCAAAACCGTGCATGGTTACCCAACGACTGCATTTTACCCCAAGCGCACAAATTTTGCGCGGATTCTGTTGAGCCTCAAAGTCCAGCCACACGCCCGTTAAGCCGTCAATCCGCCCGGCCGACAGACCGTAATCGGCACAGGTACGAATGATGCCTTCTTCCAACGTACGCATGTAGCGGTGAATATCGGTAAAGAAGTTTTCGAGGTCCAGAATCGGATACCCCACCAACTGCCCCGGTCCGTGGTAAGTAATATCGCCGCCTCGGTTAATTTTGTAAAACGTAGCTTGGACTTCGTCGAGTTGGGTTTCAGAAAGCAATAAATTTTCTAAATGCCCGCTTTTTCCTAAAGTATATACGTGAGGATGTTGACAAAACAGAAGATGGTTGGCCGTGGCTTGTTGTTGTGCCGGCGGTAATGAGCGATTTTTGGCTTTCAGGGCCACATTTTCAGCCAACAGCTTTTCCTGATAATCCCAAGCCTGTTGGTAATCGGTCAAGCCCAATTCTTCAAAACGGACTTTTTTATGGAGGACGGCGTTCATATATTCCAAACGAAAACGCGAAATTATCTAACTTTGTCGAAACACTTACGGCTATGCGTCAAATAACCATTCAGTTACCTGACCAACAATACGAATTTTTTATGCAGTTGGTTCGCAATATGCTCCTGTTCTGTTTACTGTATGACGTAATCCAAAATTTCTTTTGTCACCCTGTTAAGGGGCTGTTGAAAGGGTAAACAGATTCCTGCGGAATGACAAAAAAGAGAAAGACAAGAAAAATATGATTTTAATTGCAGACAGCGGTGCTACTAAAACCGATTGGCGAATTATTGAGACGCAGGGTAACATTCGGCAGGCCAAGACCATCGGCTTAAGTCCTTATTATCAAACTTCTGAGTCTATCGCGACGGAATTAACCCAACATTTACTCCCCTCCGTTCACGGTGACGTCACCGAAATTCATTTTTACGGAACCGGCTGTGCGGGCGAAGAACCCTGCGCTATCGTGCGGCGCGGCCTGCAAACGGTTTTTCCGACGGCGCATACCATTGAGGTAGACAGCGATATGCTGGGGGCAGCGCGCGGGCTGTGCGGGCATGAACCGGGCATTGCGTGTATTTTGGGTACCGGTTCAAACAATTGCCTGTATGACGGCCACTCCATTGCGGACAAAATACCTTCATTGGGTTTTTGGTTGGGTGATGAAGGCAGCGGCGGCTATTTAGGTAAAACGTTGGTTGTAGCCTTTTTGCAAAAAGAAATGCCCGAAGATTTGGCCGAAAAATTTGCCAAGCGCTATGGCTTGAATCGTGAAATTGTGTTGGAAAATGCCTACAAACAACCGTTTCCTAACCGCTATTTTGCCGGCTTCTCCAAATTCTTATTCGACAACCGCAGTCATCCTTTTGCGTACACCTTGGTGTATCATGCCTTTGGGGAGTTTTTGAGTAAGTACGTTTGTAAATTGCCTGATTATCAAAGCTATAAAACTCATTTTGTAGGCTCTGTGGCGTTTTATTACAGCGATATTCTGCGACGAGCCGCTGTCGATAAAGGCATCACGGTAGGGCACATTATGGAAACTCCCATTGCCGGGCTGACCCTTTATCATCGTCCGACAATGGGGTAGCGGTCTATTTTAAAAGGGGTATTTCTGATAAGCGACGGTAAATGATCTTGCCTTTGTCCAAGCCCGTTTTTACCATTTCGTCCGCTCCTTGGGAGGCACCGCCCACGCGCAATACGGCGCTGCAAAAATCAATGAGTTGAACGGCTATAGGGTGAAACAGGGCATTGAATATCTCATCACCGATTTGTTTTGAGCCCGCTTTCTCCATAAGCGGCAGTGCCAACCACTCGCCAAGGACGGGCAAATGCCCTAATTCATAGACCTTTAAGGCGATGTCGGTCATCAATTGTACATTTTTTTCAATCAGTTCAGGGTTATCCTGCGTGCCTGAGCGGTAAGGTCCGGCAATTAATATCAGTTGCGGTGTATTCATCAGAGTAAGCGATTGATTTGAGCGTATTGCAACAACATGATGGTCTTACCGTCTTTGATTTCGCCCGTTTGCATCATTTGGAGGGCTTTCGGGAAAGGAATTTCCAATACTTCGATATTTTCCTGCTCGTGTTCGGCACCGCCGCCTTCGGTTACTTTCATGTCTTTATGGTATTCGGCAACGAAGAAATACAGCACTTCCGTTACGGAACCCGGTGACATATACGCTTCGAATATCTTCTGCACATCGGTGAGGCGATATCCTGTTTCTTCCTCGGTTTCTCTCCGAATACAATCTTCGGCGTTATCTTTGTCGAGCAGTCCGGCACAGGCTTCAATCAGCATGCCCGTTGGGTTGCCGTTGACGTAAGTGGGAATTCGAAATTGCCGGGTCAGAATGACCGATTGATTTTCCCGATTATACAGTAAGATTACCGCCCCGTTGCCGCGGTCGTACGATTCTCGGGATTGTTGTGCCCATTGTCCGGAAGGATTACGGTAGTCAAAGGTGATCTTTTTCAGAATGTACCAATTGTCGGAAAGTACTTTTTCGTCAATAATTTTAACGTTGGGATTATTCATGGTCTGTATAAATGATTATTTTTGATTAAATTTGATTATTTTTGAACAAAATAAATAAATCAAGATGAGTTATCAAAGCAGAAAACAAATCATTTTAAAGATTGTCGAAGAAAAAGGCGAAGCAGAGGTAAAGGAGTTGGCACAAATACTTGATACGTCGGAGATTACCGTTCGGCGTGATTTGGGCCTGATGGCGGCCGATGGTCTCATTTACCGTACTCACGGCGGAGCCATGAAACTGAGTTTGGTCAATCCACCCGTGAGTTTTGCTCAGAAATCAGGCAGAAATGCCGATAAAAAAGATTACATCTGCCGCTTAGCCGCCGCCGAGATCAACGACGGGGATGTCATTTTTATGGATTGCGGCAGTACGGTGTTTCGGCTCTGCCCTTTCATTAAAAATAAAAAAATCAAAGTCGTGACCAATTCGTTGCCGGTGGTGTATGAATTAATGAATACGGAGGTATCCATCAATCTGATAGGCGGTGAGGTGGATAATGAACGTCAGGCCGTGCACGGGGTCATTGCCGCAGAGCATATTCGACGGTATCGGGCCGATAAAGCTTTTTTAGGAGTTGACGGTATCTCTCCCGAAAACGGCTTAAGTGCCGTCAGTGAAAAAGAAGCAGAACTGACCCAAGCGATGGCAAATCAGGCCCGGATTACTTATTTATTGTGTGATTCTGCCAAATTAGGGAAAAATAAATATTTGACCTTTGCCCCGTTGCAGTTAGTCAACGTTTTGGTTACTGACGAGCAATCGACAGAAATCATTGACAGCTATACCGCTGCGGGAGTGAAAGTATTGCATCAATAAAAAAGTCGGGGACGGCAAGCGCCATCCTCGACTTCCGCGTGTGCGTTCCTCAAATAGTCAAGGCAGGTTCTGCCTCAAAAGATTAGCTGAGAAATAACTCCTCTTCAATCCTGAAGATAGGTACGCGAAAAACGATGGAAAGGTTGCGTAAAACGCTTAAAATTCCTTAAAAAATCCTTGTATATATTATTAACAATCAGAAAATTAGTTTTTATATTTGCCACGCTATTGGTAATTTGTCTGTTTCTCTCGACCGCATTGCTGCGTATTTGTCATCTGTCGGACGGAGTTTAGATCGAAGGCCGTCTGTAGCACACCAAACGTTTTACTGATCAAAGCACAATGAACATTTATGTAGCCAACGTCCCGTTCAAAGCGAACGACGACGAATTACGCGAGTTATTCGAGGAATTTGGAGAAGTATCTTCGGCCCGTATCATCATGGACAAATTTACGGGTAAAAGCCGGGGTTTCGCCTTTGTCGAAATGCCCAATGACGACGAAGCCAAGCAGGCTGTTTCACAATTGAACGATTTTGATTTCATGGGCAAAGTTCTCGTAGTAAACGAGGCCCGTCCGCGCGAAGATCGCCCGCGTACCGGTGGGGGCGGCGGTTATGGCGGCGGCGGTGGCCGTGACGGAAACCGCGGAGGTGGCGGTAGCCGTGGCGGTTACGGCGGCGGCGGTCGTGACGGCGGCCGTGATAATGATTATAAGAAGCGTTGGTAATCATAGCCTTACAGTACTTTTCAGCAGAGCCGATTCGTAGGAGTCGGCTCTTTTTTATTTTGGCAGTTTTATTTTTTTACCTTCATACAACCCTCTTCTCCCTTTTTCCCGTCTATGAATGTGAAAATACAAACCGGTATTATGTTTTTTTTAAAACGCTCATTGGCGATTGGTTTAATGATATTGTTAGGGGCGTGCGATGCTATTGTAAACAAAGATAAGCTCGTGCCGCCTACCGAACCACCCATACCGCAGGCAGTGGTAGAAGCAGTACGTTACACCAATCCGGGAATGGCCGATGCCACTCTGACTCAGATGGCACAGAAGCAACTGTGGCTGGCAGAATTTCCGACGGCGGCCAATCGGCATTTGCTGCTGCTGGATGATGCCGGCGAGTTGTTGTTTGATAATCATTTGGTGGGTAAACCCCAACAATTGCCCGTTGCTGTTCGTGATGAGGCCAATCGGCTGGCTCAGGAGGGATTTATCACTTCGGCGGGGATAATCATGAAGGATAAACAAACGGCAGCAGGTTATGCAGTAGAAATAAAATTAAAAGGCGGTCAACTTCGTAAACTGCGTTTTAATACCGGTAATACGTTAGAGTCCGACAATGCCGGCGGATCACTCAGTCGGGTTACGTCAGTATATCTTACGACCACAGAACAGGTTGCCAATGAGGTACTTATTCCTGTCTTTGTCAGGACGTTTATTGCGCAAAACCAATTTGCCGGAGCCAATGTAGCCGTTTACCTTTATGAAGATAAAACGGCAAGAATTATTTTGACCAATTACCAATTGGATAATAAATCAGTCATTACTACTGAAATTTTGTTGGCTGATACGGGTTTGGTATTAGAATGGATCGCACCGTTGGAGAACGAGGTCAGTTATCAGACCGCATCGCAAACGGAAACGCCTTCGGAAGTCGCTCAATTGCTTTCGGCTCAATCCCCCTCATGGACTTGGGAATATACAGTGGCAGAAAAACGGTTCGGAAAAATATCGCAATGGAAAGTCCGCGGAAAAACAACGCAGGAAACGATTTGGGCTACTCTCGATCTTTATAACGGTGTATCGGGAGTGACAAAAGGTATCACAATGAATCAGGACGACTTGCCGGTGGCTTCCAAGCAATATTTAGGAAATCAGTGGCCCGGTTGGCAATGGACTAAAGGACAACAAATCAAGCAAGTCGGAAAAAATACAACTGAAAAATACGTCATTGAAGTTAAGGCCGGCGCTGATGCATACATTGTTTTGTTTGACGGTGTCGGTAACCGATTATACCAATACAAAAAAGCACCCTAACGGGTTTGTTACACTATTTTGATTTAACTGTTTTGTCCGCATCTCTGAAAGAAATAGAACTGGTAAAGGCTTGTCAGCGCAACGACCGTCAGGCTCAAAATGCTTTTTACAATTTGTACAAAGGGCGTTTGATGGGGATATGTCGTCGTTATACCCGCACTTTGGCCGAAGCGGAGGATATTTTTCAGGATGCTTTTGTTAAGATTTTTCAAAACATAAGCACCTTGCAGCAACCGGAATCGGTCAATTATTGGGTTAAATCAACAGTAATTCGAACCGCGATCGACTATTATCGCCAACATCGCTATGAGAACGAACAAGTGAATTATGAAGAGATTTTGGAAGAATGGCATACAAAGCCCGCTGTTTATGAGCGACTTACGCAAGAAGAAGTATTGAAGGTTATCAACGAAATGCCGAACGGATACCGAATGGTTGCCAATTTGTTTTACATAGATGGATATACGCACCAAGAAATCGCCCAAATGCTCAACATTGCTGAAGGCACCTCTAAGTCACAATTAGCAAGGGCACGCGACATACTGAAACGCAAGCTGAAAGCAATGGGCCTTTGGGCAATAACTTTGTGAAAAAATATGAAGTCAGACGACGAATTAAAAGAATTTTTGGGGGGAATGTTTCACGACTTTGAGTCGGAACCTCATCCTCAGGCATGGGAGCGAATAGAAAGCGCGTTGCTGAAAACGCCTTTTAGATCAACTTGGCCTAAAGTGGTAACGGGGGCTTTGATAGGTTTATTTTGTGCCGGGGTAGCCCATGCGCCGGTGCACAGTCAATTAGCCCGGAATTTTCCGAAATTAAAGGCAGAGAAAGCGGCGTCCGTTTTGGCGTCAAACCTATTCGGTGAAAATACTGCGGCAGGCAAAAGAAAAACAATCTTAAAAACCGCTGATAAGGACAGAAACAGGGTTTTGCTTAAGTCGGAGCAAAAAGAAATTATTGCGGAACCGACAGTAAATCGATACGATGGAGAAGCATACTTGCATCCATCATCGGAAGCTTTGTCTGAACCGGCACCGAAATCTTTACCGCTTTTGTTGGAAGCGGCCGAAATAAACGCTTTGAAAGAATTACCGGTCTCGGTGGCGGAATCTAAAGTGGAGACTCCTCGCCCGGTCCTAAAACGAGCCGGTTTTGTTAAGTTGTGGTCGGTGAGTGTTATGCCGTTGGCTACGTATCAGCGGATGTACATAGCAAGCGAACAGATACAGCAAATTCAATTGTCGGAGCCGTTGAATTCCGGTCGGACAGGAATGCGGATCGGAACAGAACTTACCCTGTTGCGTGACCGTTCGGCTTGGCGTTTTGGGCTGAGTTATACCCAAATGCGTCGGCAAACCAACTATACCTTGGGCAAGAATACATACACCCTGAATACCTCTTCCAACCTGAATGAACCGGCAATAAGCCAACAGGTGGAACAAGTCCGGGAAACGGCTGAATGGCATTTGTTGGGAGTGCGTGCCGATCGCCAATATCAATTGGCAACCGTCGGAAAACTTCGCTATTATGTCAGCCTGGGAACCGAAGGCGCCGTAGAACTAACCGGTCGCCAACCCTACCTTTGGGGGCATGCTTCCGTAGGGGTACAAAAATTATTGACCCCGCATGTATGGATGTCGGTAGAGCCGACCGCTTCCTACAGTTTGATCAGCAGAACGGCAACGAATGGCCTGCTTCGGGTAAATCCTTACAATTTCGGAGTAAAAATAAGTCTGGGTATCATGCCCTAAAATCGTAAACAGCTATGAAAAAAGTAAGTGTCATTTTGATAATGATCGGTTTTGTATTGCCTTCGCACGCCCAATTGGGGTTTCGGACGTTGTGGGAGAAGCCGGTCGGAAATTCTTTCAGCAGCGAATGGGCCATTGGTAAGCCTTTCAGTCAACAACTATCCGGCGGAGCCGTGGTTTTCAGCGTTCCGTATCGCCCCTGCGCTTCTAAATGCAGCACTACCGTCATGAATCGCACAATCGTGAGAGACAGTACATTTAAAAGGGACGCACTTTACAGTTTAAACAACAGTTTGGATTATTATCCTTTTAAAAGCGAATACTACATTCAAATTGGAGGCGGGACAGATTCCCAAACGGGTAATTTTTATTATACCACTTCTATTTATGACGCCAACGGGGAATTAAAGGCCGATTTCAGAAGAACGAACTACTCGGTAAGAGTAGGGCTATTGACGCCTAATTCGCGAGGCGGCTTTATTGTCTCATTGCATCAAAACGGATTTGACGTACCCGACAGCGTCCTAAGCATTAACAGCCAAGGAAAAGTGAATTGGAGGCAAGCTATACCCTCTTTTGAGTTGGACTTGCCGGATACGGACTACCATTTTGTACCAACCGATACTCCTTTGTACTTGGAGAATCAAATTGCCTACATTTCTAAGCGAGAGGTACGTTCCAAATCAAATTTGTCAGTACTCATTTCCTCTTCCAAGCGGCTTATATTGGCAGACAGCACGGGTGAGAAATGGAATACAGAGGTAGACGCAACGACCGGGACTACGCAGGTAATAGGTCAGGATAATCGGGCTCAATTGGTCGTTCTGACTGCGAAAGACACAGTCGGACTTTTGTCAAAGTTTGACCTGAAAGGGCAAAAAACGGATAGCTTTTTCCTTAAATTTCCTGCCTTTTATAATGTAAACAACATATCTTTCCAAAGTACTCCAGATAACGGTTTTTTGCTTTATCGAAAAAATCAGTATACCCCTGACATCACTAAATTTGGCAGTAACGGACAACGTGAGTGGCAATTTTCGGGCTATCCCTTTATTGACTGCTTAAAAGTATATGCCAATGGAAATATTTTTGGTTATACTACGTATTACGGTGATTACAAGCTGTTTCTGTTGGCACCCAACGGAAATCCCATTTTTTCGGGCGGAATTATAAATCATATTACAAACGCCGAAGGATGGACTTATTTTACAACCTCAGATAAACTATACGCTGTTACCCCTGCCGGTGATTTAGCTTGGTCGGTTCAGCGACCGACTTCTTACGCTGTACTAAGTTTGGATCGTGACGGTGAGTTGTTAATGACGGAAAATGTGGCAACACCTAATGCCAATGCCGCTCTTTTTTTAAAAGCGGTCGGTTTAGATTTTATAAACACCTTCAAACTTTCAAAATATTCTCACGAAGGAAAGCGACTATGGCAAATGCCGATTGCAATGCCCGTAGAAAACCCTAATTTGCAAGTCAGGTTTTTGGGAGGCACTTATCCCTCCGGAAGCAGTAATGAAGACTACCTAATGACTCAACTGTTAATAACACAGAGCCAAAGCGCGGCCATAGGAAATCTAAACAACTTCTCCCATACCATTTTCGTAACCGGGATCACACGTCCCTGTTACCAACAAATAGAAGCTGACTTAAAAACCTCAACCACAACACTCTGTACCGGCCAAAAGCTGCAATTGACCTCTAATGCTGACTCTTTAAATTTATTATCCTACCAATGGCAACGCAACGGACAATCGTTATCCACTACGCGTACACCTGTTTATGAAACGGCAGAAGCCGGAACATATCGGGTGACGTTACGGGATTCGGTTTGCGGAACTTCGTTTGTCTCCAACGCTGTCACCGTAACGGCTCGTTCCATCCAAACGCCGACCGTTATCAGCAGCGGTTCGACAGATTTCTGCGCCGGGAGTGATTTTGCCACTTTGACAACTGCTTCGATTAATCCTGAATTACGCTACCAATGGGTGCGAAACGGTCAGGTAGTGGGCGGCTTATTTCAAAATTCACTCAAAGTGACCGAAGGCGGAACTTATCAATTATCCGCTCATGATACCGTCTGTAATGCCACGGTTTTATCCTCCGGAGTTTCGATCAATGTCCGTCCGTTGCCCGAAGCAACAGTAACCCCGGAAGTCAACGGTGCTGTTTATGCGCCGTTCAAAGCCAAACTGAAAGCCAATGAAGGGGCGGGGTTGACGTATCAATGGTTGAAAGAAGGAGTGGAGTTGGCCGGTGCAACCGGCTCAGTATATGAAGCAGGTGAAAGCGGAAACTATGCCGTTCGGGTGAGTCGGGAAGGCTGCAGTCAATTGTCACAGACTTTAAGAGTGACGATCTTACAGCCTCTGGGAGTAGAGACTCCGGGTGTTGCCGAATGGAACATCTATCCTAATCCTAATCGGGGGGAGTTTAAATTGGAATTATCGGATTCTTCGGAAAAGAGCCTTATTGAAATTTTGGATTTGACGGGACGCTCGGTTTCCTTTCAAAAAGTCGGGAACCGGATTCGGTTGGAGGCATCGCCGGGAGTTTATTGCCTGCGGGTTATCTCAGCCCAAAGCGTTATCACTAAACGATTGGTGATACTTTCACTTTAGAAGGAAAAAAATAGCTTATTCAAAGGCGTTGTCAAGTAAAAAAGCAGTTTTTTTTGCTTGTACATACCGTGACGGAACTATGAGCTGAGTGACTGTGATAAAGACTGATTCGCCGTTTTTAACGTGAATCAGTAAAGAAACGATAGAAGGGTTGCAGCAAATTCAGCAGTATAGTCCTGTAAAAACAGGCGGTTTTAATCCTTCATTTCGATGGCTCCTTCAAATCCGAAAAAAAAGTCAAAAGAGGTAGTAAAAGTCTATTACAGCGCTTTGGTCGGGGTGGTTGCAGTGAGTTTATTAGGGTTTATCACTACTCCCGGACTAAAACCCACCGACGGCCCATCGCCGGCGCGTACTCCCGCTCAGGAATGGGCTACTTTTCAGACAGAACCCGGTTTTGAGGTGCAATTGGTGGCTTCGGAACCAATGGTGCAAGAACCGGTGGTCATTACCTTTGATGAAGACGGTCGCTTGTGGGTGGTAGAAATGAGAGGGTTTATGCCCACTATTGATGGGGAAGGGGAAGATAAGCCGGTCGGTCGTCTGTCGGTACTGGAAGATAAAAACGGAGACGGCAAAATGGACGTCAGCACCGTTTTTTTAGATAAATTGGTGATGCCCCGTGCCATGGCTTTGGTAAAAGGAGGGGTGTTGATTGCCGAAAACAATGCTTTGTGGTTGGCTAAAGACACGGACGGTAACCTGAAAGCGGATTCCAAAATTTTGATCGATTCGACCTACGCTCGCAACGGACTTCCGGAACACACGGACAACGGTCTGTGGCGCGGGGCGGATAATTGGTACTACAACGCAAAATCGCGACTTCGGTATCGGTGGGAAGCGGAAAAATGGCTGCGCGACAGTACCGAATTTCGGGGACAGTGGGGGATGAGTCACGACGATGAAGGGCGTCTTTACTACAATTACAATTGGTCACAATTGCACGCCGATCTGGTACCGCCCAACTACCTCTCCGGCAATAAAAACCATACGCCCACCACCGGAATTGATCATGGACTCACCATTGATCGGAGAGTATATCCTATTCGACCCAATCCGGCCGTCAATCGGGGGTACATTCCCGGTACGTTAGATGCTGCCGGTCGTTTATTGGAATTTACCGCGGCCTGTTCACCGTTGGTATTTCGAAGTACGGCTTTTCCGAAGGGTTTTCAGGGGAATGTGTTTGTTTGTGAGCCTTCGGGCAACCTCGTCAAACGAAATGTAGTGGAGAAAAAAGGATTTATGCTCTCGGCCTATGATCCGCATCCCGGCAAAGAATTTTTGGCTTCGACCGATGAGCGCTTTCGCCCGGTCTACTCTGCGGTCGGCCCTGACGGTGCGCTTTACATTGCCGATATGTACCGCGGATTGATTCAGCACGGGGCTTACGTGACGCCCTATCTGCGAGAACAAACCCTCAGTCGCCAATTGGTACAGCCGATTCATCGCGGGCGCATTTGGCGCGTAGTACCTACGGGTTGGAAACCCGGTAAATCGAAAAAACTTTCAAAAGCGACTTCCGAAGAATTGGTAGTAACGCTCTCACATCCGGACGGGTGGCAACGGGATATGGCTCAACGATTGCTGGTTGAGCGCAATGATAAAAAAACGATTCCTTCTCTCGAAAATTTAGCGGTAAACGGTGCTGACCACTTCGGAAGGTTTCATGCTTTATGGACACTCGACGGATTGAAACAAACAAACACGGAGTTGCTTTTTTCTTTCGTCTTCGACCGCAGTCCGTTGGTTGCCGGTACCGCTTTGCGGTTGTTGGAACCGGTTGCCCGAAAAGATAAAGCTGTTCGGGAAAGGTTAGGGGCGGCTTTGGTCAAAGGTTGGGCACAAACGCCCGTAGAACAAACTTTACAAATAGCGCTGTCAGCGCGGGTACTTGACCCGGCGGCGGCGCAGCCGTTATTGGCCGGAATCATCGAAGGTTACGGTGATTTACCTCTGATGCGCGACGCTGTCCTCAGTAGCCTTCCCAATCGGGAATTTGCTTTTTTAGAGCGTTTGTCAACTTCCCCTACTTGGCAAAATGCTCTGCCGGAACGGGAAATATTTTTAGAAATGCTGACTGTGGCCATTGCCCGTAAAAGAGATCCAAAAGAAATGGCATCACTTTTGGAAAAATTAAACGTAGCCAAAGAGTCGTTTGGCTGGCAACAAAAGGCAATCTTGACCGCGATGGCCGTTCAGAGCAAAAACCGTAAACAAAAACCGGTTCAATTAGCCGCGGCACCACCCTTATTGGTGCGTACCGATTTTGACGGACTGACCCAATCGCGCCTGCAGGCTTTGGGAGCCCTGTTTGAATGGCCCGGCCATACCGCGCAGACGGCGAATGAACAAAAGAGTCTGTTAAACGAAGAACAACTGCAACTGTTTGCTTTGGGGCGGCAACATTACTTAGCTACCTGTGCCGGTTGCCATGGCAACGACGGAGCCGGCCTGAATCGTTTCGGCCCCCCGCTGATCGGGTCCGATTGGGTATTGGGGGATGAGAAGAGACTCTCCCTTGTGGTGCTGCACGGCATGGAAGGCCCCTTGGAAGTAGCCGGAAGAATGTACGATGTGCCGGATATTTTGCCTGTCATGCCTGCCCATTCCACGATGGATGACGGAGCAATCATGGCGGTACTGACTTACATTCGTAACGAATGGGGAAATAACGGCGGTCCTTTGAGCCGAGGGATAGTGAGCAAAACCCGACATACTTCACAGGGCAGAGTGGTGCCTTGGACCGTCAAAGAATTGAATCAATATCTGGTAGATACCAAACCGAGTAACGGAAAATGAAACGACGTCAATTTCTGCAAAATGCCGCCTTAGGCTTTACGGCAGTTTCTCTGCCTGAACTTCCCCGTATTTTCGCAGAAACGCGAATGGGGGTAGTGGTTCACTCTTATGCCATACGCGGCAACCCCAAGGTAGAAAGCAGTAAATATCCCGGCTTTCAGAATGCCCTTGATTTGATGGAACACTGTCATCAGATCGGGGCCGGAGGAGTACAGGTCGTTGTGAAAGACTGGTCGGCTGATTTTGCCGAAAAAGTACGCGACCGTCGGGAAAAGTTGGGCATGTATTTGGAAGGTTCTATCGGTTTGCCCAAAACGACCGCCGACGTCGCCACTTTTGAGAAAGAAGTAAAAAATGCCAAAGAAGCAGGGGCACACATTCTGCGAACGGTTACGTTGGGAGGTCGGCGTTATGAGGTATTTCGTACGGCAGATGCCTTTCGAGAGTTTAAAAAAAATGCCGTTACCTCGCTCCAACTGGCCGAACCGGTATTAAAAAAGCACCGAGTGAAGTTAGCTGTAGAAAACCACAAAGACATGCTGGCTCCCGAATTGGCCGAAGTGCTTAAACAGATCGGCAGCGAATGGGTAGGAGCGACGTTAGATTTCGGGAATAATATTGCCCTCTTGGAAGACCCGATGGAAGTGGTGCAGGCTTTGATGCCTTACTTGGTCAGTACCCATATCAAAGACATGGCCGTAGAAGAATACGATGCCGGCTTTCTGTTGTCAGAAGTGCCCTTGGGGAAAGGAATGTTGGACTTGCCTAAAATGATCACCCTTTGCAAACAGCATAATCCGAACATGACCTTCAATCTGGAAATGATCACCCGCGATCCGTTGGAAATTCCTTGCCTGAATGAAGCGTATTGGGCTACTTTCAGCGATAGGCCGGGCAGCGACTTAGCCCGTACTTTGCAAATGGTGCGGAAAAATAAACCGAGAGCGGCCTTGCCGAGAGTGGCAAAACTGAGTCTTGAGGAGAAATTGGCGGCAGAGGAAGCCAATATCGTTCAATCGTTTGAATACTGGAAACAACGATAAATAATCACCGATTGTGAAGTTAAGAATCACAGAACTCATTCACAATTCATCGCAGGGGCAACCCCCTCACTCACCCATTTACAATTAATAGGATATGAGCAAAGAAAAACTGCCGGGTATTCAACAATTTAATTTAAGCGGCAAAGCCGCCATTATCACGGGAGGTTCCAAAGGGTTAGGGTTGGCGATGGCGGCCGGATTGGCTTCTGCCGGAGCCCATGTAATGTTGGTCAACCGAAATGCAGAGGAAGGCGCCGCCGCTGCCCGCGAATTAAGCGAAGAATTCGGCACGAAGGTGATTTCTTTCAGTGCGAATATTACCGAACAGGCCGAAACCGAAGCAATGGCCCAAGAGGCAATGCGGGTTTTCGGTCGAATTGATATTTTAATCAACAGTGCCGGTATCAATATCAGAGGGGCCATTGATGAAGTATCTCCCGATGACTTCAAAAAAGTAATGGATGTGAATGTAAACGGGACTTGGCTGTGTTCGCGGGCCGTCGTTCCTTACATGAAACAAAACAACCGGGGCAGTATTATCAACATGGCGAGTACCCTCGGGCTGGTAGGTTTGGCCAATCGTACCCCTTACACTTCCAGTAAGGGGGCCGTGGTTCAGATGACCAGAGCGCTTGCTTTGGAAATGGCTCCTTTCAATATTAATGTGAACGCCATTTGTCCGGGCCCTTTTCTGACTGAAATGAATGCGCCTATTGCCAATACTGAAGAATCGAAAAACTTTATTGTGGGAGCCACGGCCTTGGGGCGTTGGGGGCATTTGCGCGAAATTCAGGGAGCGGCCATTTTTCTGGCGAGCGATGCCGCCACCTATATGGTGGGTTCTATCCTAACGGTAGACGGCGGTTGGACTGCCCGATAAATTTAATCAAATTTTGCTCCGACGGGAGGGCGATATTGTTCAAAAGGAATTTTTAACAAACTGCTCAAGACTTCATTTTCTTCGGGTTTCATGTGGGTATCAACCCCATACGTAAGTTTATTGGGGTCCAGCGTCATAAAAGTACCAAACAACCGATCCCAAACGGAGAAGATATTTCCGTAGTTGGAATCTGTATAGGGCAATACGTAATGGTGATGAACGTGGTGCATATTGGGGGTGACAATCACCCAACTGAGAATGTTGTCGATTTTGGCAGGCAGTTGAATATTGGCGTGATTGAATTGTGAAATGGCTACCGACAATGCCTGATACATCATCACCATCCACATAGGCGCGCCGGCGATGAATACGGCCAAGGTTGTAAACACAAATCGAAACACACTTTCGCCGGGATGGTGGCGATTGGCAGTGGTTGTATCTACGTAAGTATCAGAATGATGTATCAAATGAAAACGCCACATCCAGCGAACTTTGTGCTCTGTCCAATGAATGAACCAAGCCCCAATCAAATCAAGAACCAACAATCCCAAAATCGTAAATGCCCATAAAGGCAGAGCGGGAATCCATTGTAAAATCCCAAAATGATTGGCTACGGCCCAATCGCTGGCTTTCAACAAAATAAAAGCTAAGCAAAAATTGATGATGATGGTAGTGATGGTAAAAAAAATGTTAATTCCGGCATGTTTCCATTTGTTATAACCAAATCGAAAGAGAGGAACGCCGCTCTCAATCAACCAAAATAAGGATATACCCCCTATCAGAATAGCTGAACGGTGCGCTGAAGGAATCGTTTCAAAGTAATGAATAAGTTTTTCCATCGGGTTAAATTGTCATGTTAGGATAATGCAAAAATAGCATTTTTACATACAATTTAACGAATGGGTCGGCTGCACCGGCCCTATTTTTTCTTTAATAGAAGTGCTGATACCGCAGTCATCAATAAGCCCACGGGAAAAGGCTCCATGAACGTGAGTCCGAAATTGAAGAGCGGATTTTGATATTTCTCGTTAAAGGAGCGCATTTCAATGGCTTGTTTAGCCAAAGTGGCGGCGGTTGCCCCTTCTTCTTTCATTTTTTGTAGTTGGTAAACAGCGTAATCTTCCATAAAAGTCGGAAAGACATTGTAGTAAAAAATCAACCATGTGAGCGCATAGCAGGTGCAGGAAATGGCTGTGACCGAGATGCCGATCAGAAACGCTTTGCCGAAGGTAATACGACCGTCGTTTTGTTGGTCGCGGTAAGTTTTAATGGCGATAAAAACCAAGGTCAACGAAAGAATGATGCACGTAAAACCTAAATAAGCTCCATTGTCGAAAAACTGCTTTAAACCTCCGTGCTTTTCGATAATATACTTACCGATCAAAGAGGTCGCAGTCATGAGGGCTGAAGAAATAACTCCCGAAATAAGCCCGTAACGGATAATTGTCTGTTTCATTGGTGATGATGATTTTTTGGTGAACAGGTGAAAAACTTGCCCAAAAGTAGGACAGAGGGCGTATTTCGGTTGTCATCCTTTTGGGTGATTTTCGCGGAAAGGCCAAAAATCACCCTTTAGTTTACTTCGATCAGGCCCAATTCTTTGGCTTTTCGGATGGCTTTGGTGCGGCTGTTCACGTCCAATTTCTCAAACAGGCGGGCGGAGTGTGTTTTGACAGTATTTAAGGAAACAAACAATTTATCCGCAATTTCCTGATTACTCAGACCTTTGGAAATCAGTTCAAGGACTTCATATTCCCTCTTACTGATGCCCAGTTCCCTAATTTTATTTTCATCAAACTGAGCGGGTGGTTGAATAAATACCGTCGTTGGTTTTCTTTTGGTAAGTTTCAGTCCTGCCCAAATGCCTAAACCCATGAAAATTAAGGCAATAAGCCCCCCGTAAATTTCGAAAATATGGGTACGGATCAAGAATTGATACTCAATAAGCCGGAGAATAAGCAGCAGGATTCCTAAACCTATACCGTAATAAATGTAGATTCTTTTCATTCGGCCGGAAGGGTGGTATGACTTTTTCGTCAAAATTGCGGAAAATCAGGCAACAACTCAATCTCTCCACCAATTATTCGTATGAAACTATCGAATCAAACAGCTATCGTAACGGGTTCAAGTTCAGGTATCGGGCGCGCTATTGCCGTAGCCTTTGGCCGCGAAGGGGCCAATGTCGTTATCAATTACAACAGCAGTCGGGAAAAAGCACTGGAAGCAGTCAAACAGATCAAAGCGGAAGGCGGAAAGGCGATTGCAGTTAAAGCCAATGTCAGCAAAGAAGCCGACGTCCTTCGGATGTTTGAAAAAGCCGTAGCCGCGTTCGGGCAAGTGACGGTGATGGTGGCCAACAGCGGTATTCAGGACGACGCCCCCTTTCTGAAAATGACGTTGCAACAGTGGGAAAAGGTCATCGGTATCAATTTGACCGGTCAATTCTTATGCGCTCGCGAAGCGGCCAACCATTTTGTCCGGCAGACAGAAGGCAAAAATTCGGAAGGGGCCATCGGTAAAATTATCTGCATGAGTTCAGTCCATGACATGATTCCTTGGGCGGGGCACGTCAACTACGCGGCGTCTAAAGGCGGGGTGTTAATGTTAATGAAGTCGATGGCACAGGAATTGGCTCCGCTCAAAATTCGGGTAAACGCCATTAGCCCGGGCGCCATTCAGACGCCGATTAACCGTAGTGTGTGGGCGTCAGAAACGAATTTAAAAGAGTTGATGAACTTGATTCCCTACCGCCGCATCGGACAACCCGAAGACGTGGCTAAAGCCGCAGTTTGGTTGGCTTCTGACGATTCGGATTATATCACCGGCGAAACCCTCTACGTTGACGGCGGTATGATGCTTTATCCCGAATTTTCGGATAACGGTTGATACCGGAAAAGTTATGCCCTTTTGCAACGCCGGGAAGACTGTCAGCGTAATCAATCATGTAGACCAACTTATGATTGATAAACGGCACTTGCCATTACTATGAAACCAAAATCACGCTTCTTTTTGATTCTGTTAGCAACGGGTCTGAGTTTTCAGTCCTGTGTCTCGGTAAAATCGTACCAAAAAGCCCGTATCAATGATTCGGAAATGGAATTGTCGGCTCGTAAATCAGAGAAATTTGAAAGCGGCTTTCAGTTGTATCGCGAAGGTGCTTCAGGAGCAAACGGCGGTAAAAGCGGCGGAGGCTGCGGTTGTAATTAAGGAATAAAAGCAAGTAGCCGAATTTTGATATGAAGAAAATAACCATCGCCGTCGGGCTGTATTTAAGTATGTTATGGGGAGTAAAGGCACAAGACAAAGTGCCGGCCGCTAACCCGAATTATCAAACGAAAAAATTAAAAACGGAAGAAATCAATTTCGTGACCAGCTATTATCACCAAGAGGGCAATAACTCGGCAGTGACAGGGGGTATAGGCACGGAGAAATTGACAGATTTCGGAAATACCATTGATTTGAAATGGTCGAAAGCAGGCAGTCGTAACCGTAAGCATTCCTTTACGCTGGATCTCGGCGTGGACACGTATACGTCAGCCTCTTCGGATAAAATTAATCCCAATCCGGTCACGAACGGCACACTTACCGGTGCTTCTTCGAGCAGCGGCACCACGGGCAATATTCAACCGGTGCAAACAGTAACTTCCGCTTCCGGTCGGGGAGGAAGTAAATCGCGCCCTTCCCGCATTAATTCGGACCCTAACGCAGTGATTTCGTTGACCTCTGCTTCGTATCGGGATACCCGAATTTATCCAACGTTGGGATGGTCGGTCAAAAATGAGAAAACCGGAACGACTTTTGGCGCTTCCACTTCTTTTTCAACCGAATACGATTACAAATCAATGGGGGCAAGTCTGAATTTTACGAAGACTTCTAAAGACAATAACCGTGAGTTTGGGGTAAAAATAAACGCATTTTTTGATACATGGTCGGTTATTCTTCCTTTGGAACTTCGGCCGGTCGGCTATGGTTCAGGTTCAAAGCACGACCCAACCCCCATTGATTACAAACCGAGAAACTCGTTTTCGGCGGCTATCTCACTGGCGCAGGTCATCAATTCCCGTTTGCAGGTAGCGATTATTGCCGAGCCTTCTTATCAGGAAGGATTGCTGAGCACGCCTTATCACCGGGTCTATTTTCAGGGTGGTTCGGAAGGATTGGAAAAATTGCCGGGTACACGTTTGAAATGGCCGGTGGCGCTGCGAGCCAATTATTTCTTGGGTGATAAATGGATCATTCGTTCGATGTATCGGTACTATCAGGATGATTGGGGAATGCAGGCACATACCGCCAACTTGGAAACCTCATTCCGTTTGTCGCCCTTTGTCGCTATCAGTCCGTTTTATCGATTCCATACCCAAAACGGAATCAATTACTTTGCCCCTTATCAGCAAAATGCCGCTTCGAGTGAATTCCACACAAGCGACTATGACCTCTCTGCTTTGATGACCCATTACGTGGGCGCCGGGTTTAAATTTATGCCTTTGCAAGGGGTGATGCATTGGAAGCATTTCAATGCGTTGGAAATCCGTCTCGGTCATTATCTCCGAAGTACGGGATTGGTAGCCAATAGTGTTACATTGGCCGCTAAATTCAAATAAGTGCCTCGGAGGAAGTTCCGCTCACAGACAAACTTCCTCCGAACTTTTTCTCTCTGATTTTATAAGCTTCTGAAAATAGGGCATTTGTTTGCCTGAAAGCTGCTTTATTTTCAAATAATAACTCTTTAAAACCATGAATTCTTCCTTCATCAGTTCCAAATTGCCGTTGCTTGTCATTGTATTGTTTCTGCTGCTTGTTGTCTTTTCCTGCATCAACGAAGCCCCCATTGTACCGCCCGCTATTACGGGCTTTACTCCTGCTACGGGTAAGGTAGGCACAACGGTGACAATTTCGGGGGCCAATTTCAGCGCGGCCGCCGCTGATAACATCGTACAATTTAACGGAGTGACCGCAACTGTTACAGCCGCTACCACGACTTCTCTGACGGTTACGGTACCCACAGGGGCAACCTCAGGGACCGTCTCCGTAACGGTTGGAACACTTACCGCCACTTCTTCTAACGCTTATACTGTTTTGCCGTCCCTGTCAATAACGGATTTTTCTCCTGTCAGCGGAGTTGTCGGGACGACAGTGACCATTACGGGAACAAATTTCAGTACAACACCGGCAAACAATGCAGTTAAATTTAACGGAGTGGCGGCAACGGTTTCGGAGGCAACCGCTACAACATTGACCGTGAAAGTGCCGACAGGGGCAACTACGGGAGCTGTGACGGTTACTGTGGGAGATGCAACGGCGACTTCTTCTTCCAATTTTACGGTGACTACCGCGAGTACGTCTACTTCGCCCACCATCACAGGGTTTAGTCCGACAAGCGGGGTTGTGGGTACTGCGGTGACGATTTCAGGGACAAATTTCAGTGCAACCGCGGCCAATAATACAGTCACTTTTAACGGAATTCAGGCAACGGTAACGGCAGCGACAGCGACCTCTCTAACGGTTACCGTACCAACGGGAGCAACGACGGGAGCAATCAGCGTAAAAGTAGGAACACAAACGGCGGCTTCTTCCGGCAATTTTACCGTAACAACCACCGGTACAACGGCTTTTACCCATGCCACAATGAAACCTTGGTTTGATACTTATTGCGCGAGTTGTCATGCGGCCGGAAAAAGCAACCAAAATGATTGGCTTTATAATCCGGCCAATTATACAACGAGTATCAAGGGAAGTATTTCCAAGATTTATTCGGAAGTATATACCAAAAAGTCAATGCCGGAAGGAACAAAGCTGACCGCCTCAGAATTGGCTGCTTTCAAGGCGTGGTATGACAGCGGATACCCTGCCAATTAAAATTACCGCTGCCTGTACGGACAGAGGCAGCAGATTCAGACTTGCCAAGATTCTGAACCTTGGCAAGTCTTTTTTATACCTATTTCAATGATGTACTAAAAATCCATCGTTTTCCCCAAGCGGCTGCTTTCCAGCGCCAATTCCATTACCCGAGTGGTATGGCGGGCCTGTTCGGGTTTTATCTGCAACTCAGTACCGTTGACAATAGCCTGATAGACATTCTCGTAGAAAGGAGCATAGTGTCCCGCTAAAGTCGGGATAACGGTTTTTCCGGCTTCCGTGTAGAGGCTTCCCCATTGGCTCTCAGGCTCATTCCCCCAGTCTTCTGTGTCAGGAAGGATATTTTTTCGCAGTGTTTCTTCCTGAATATCCAGTCCTGATTTGATAAAACTGCCCTTGGTCCCGTGAATGATGTACCGTAACCCATTTTCAAAGACCAATAAACTGGCTTTCAAAATGACCCGTTTGTCCTCGTAATCCATTCGGATATCAAAATAATCGTCGGTTTCTCCTGTTGGGCGGATGATTTTTATCGTAGCAGTGATTGTTTTAGGCGTACCGAAAAGTGCCAAGGCTTGGTCGATCAGGTGCGGACCTAAGTTGTACAGATTACCCGCACCGGCAGAGGCCACTTCTTTCCAGGTTCCCTGTGCCACTTCCGGGCGATAACGATCAAAATGAGCTTCGTACTCCACGACTTCGCCCAATTTTCCTTCGTTCAGGAGTTGTTGTATCGTTAAAAAATCAGCATCCCACCGACGATTTTGGTAAGCCGTAATCACCAAATTTTTCTGAGCCGCCAGTTTAATAAGCACATCGGCTTCTACGGTCGTATTGGTAAACGGCTTTTCAATCACGACGTGTTTGCCCGCTTCCAGTGCTGCTTTGGCGTTGGTAAAATGGAGGTGATTGGGGGTACACACAAAGACCAGATCAATGGAGGCATCTGCCAACAGTTCTTCGGCCGTACTGACCACCTCAATGGTCGGGTTAAATTCATGTACGGCGGCACTGTTGCGGGTCACTACTTTTTTGAGATTAAAATGAGGGCTGACCTCTAAAAAAGGCGCATGAAAATACCGCCCCGAAAGGCCGAAGCCGATAAGGCCAACGTTTAGAGCAGTGTCGAGTGTTGATTGCATAAGGGAGTGTCGAGCGGTCCGCCGCTGCGGTTATAAGTGCTAAATGTCAAATTCAGGGATAAACCGGTAAATAAACCAATTACAATCAATGAACTGAAATCCGGTTTTACTTCTGAATCGAAGAGAATTAAGCCTGAAAGCTACTGTTGGGGGGGCATCTTTTTTTAGAGATGGGCGAAAAAGTTGTATTTTTACCGTCCCAAAATCACCAACATGTCTTTTTTTCAGAAAAACACTTCTCTATTTGCTCGCCTCGGCTACTTTATCTCCTTTGTAATATTATTGTTATTATGCCTCATCGGGCTTGAATTTTTCGTGGGCAACGGCGACGGGATTTGGTTTGATTACGACTTGAGGCTCATCGGGTTTCGGGTGGCAGCTTGGTCGGTCTCTTTGGTTGCTCTCTATTTATTACTGCGCAACGGCCCGCCGCTTTTACAAAATATTCTCCTGTCGTTGGTTTCTGTTTTTTTTGTGATTTATGGGGTGGAGGTGGTGGTAGGGTGGATTCACGACGCCGCACAAAAGCCAACCCAATCTTCCTTGCCACAGTATGCGGGCCCTGCGTATGACTCAAGTTACGCATTTGATGCTTATTTGGGGCGAAAGCCCATACCTAATCATACATTTTGGTGGACCAAATCTCTGAACGGAAAGCCTGTGATCCAAATCGGCATGAAGGCAGATTCGTTTTCTCGGCGGATGACTCCTTTTGCTGACAGTGTCCAACGACAACGCGGGCATTATGCCTTGTTTTTCGGGTGTTCTTTTACCTACGGGGATGCCGTGAAAGATAACGAAACGATACCCTATTATTTTCAGAAAGAGAATTCGGATTATCAGGCGTATAATTATGCGTTCTTCGGTTATTCGCCCCGGCATACCTTAGCGCGATTGCAACACGAAGATTTGACAAAACAAGTGGCTCAAAAACAGGGAATTGCGGTTTATACGTACATTGAAGATCACGTCAATCGGGCAATTCCTTCGGCGGGGTGGATAGGGATGTATGATGGCTATTTCCCGGATTTGGATGAGTCTGCGATGCAAACAACGGGCGTTTATCGGTTTCAGCATCCGCTGAAATATCGGTTCGGAATGATGATTTACCAAAGCAAAGTGCGTCAACATTTTGCGATGGATTTTCCGTTTGCCTATCGCCCGAAAGACTATGAATTGACGGCCAATCTGATCAAAGCCTCGGAGGAAGCATATAAAAAGCAGTTTAAAAACGATAACTTTTACGTGATCATTTATCCCGATCAATTGAAAAAAGATTCGCCGATGCCCGGCCTGTTGAAAGCAAGAGGCTTGAAGGTATTGGATTATCGGCAACTGTTTCCGTTTCCCTCCAAAAAGTACCAATTGACATACGACAGTCACCCGACTCCCGAAGCCCATCGGTTGTTGATGGAACGATTGACCCGAGATTTGAAAAAAACCAAAGGGATAGAGTAAAAGTGTAAACCGGTTTCATTAAAAAAGTGCATAGATTCCGCCGATGAATGATGTTCAGATTGAAGCATTTGATTTGCAGGAGATAGGAAAGGTCGCCAAAGAAGTCATAGCCGCTTGCGGCGATGAAACGATTTGGCTTTTTGTCGGAGAAATGGGAGCGGGAAAAACAACGCTTATCAAAGCTGTTTGCCGAGAGTTGGGGGTGCTGAATAACGTGCAAAGCCCTACCTTTTCTATTGTTAATGAGTATCTGACGGAGCCGGGGGAGGTTATCTATCACTTTGATTGTTATCGATTGAAAAACCTGAACGAAGCGTACGATATAGGCGTAGAAGAATATTTGGACTCGGAAAATTTGTGTTTGATAGAATGGCCCGATAAAATTGCGGATTTGTTACCGGAAAAATCGGTTACCATCACTATTACCCGAACAAACAACGGAAAACGTTCGATACAGCTTTTAATTAACGAATAAGAATTATGATGGGTTTTGGCGAATTGGCACAACAAACCGCTCTGTATCCGCAGGAAGCTTTGGCTCCCGTAAAAACAAGCCAACAAAGTTTGTTGATCGGGCTTCCGAAAGAGATTTCCCTGCAGGAAAATCGAATCGCCCTGACGCCGGAAGCCGTGGCTATTTTAGTGCGCAACGGTCATCAGGTGGTTGTGGAAAAAGGAGCGGGAGAAGGAGCTCAATTTTCGGATAACGAATACAGTGAGGCCGGGGCACAGGTCGTGTACTCCCCGCAGGAAGTGTTTGCAAGCGATTTGATTCTGAAAATAGAACCTATTGTAGAACAGGAGTTCAGTTACCTGAAAAATGGCCAAACCATCATCTCCGCGCTTAATTTGCCGACGCGGGAGCGTTCTTATTTTGAGCATTTGAATGATAAACACATTACGGCGGTCAGTTATGAGTATATCGAAGATCCGGGCGGCGGACAGCCCGTGATTCGCTCGTTGAGTGAGATTGCCGGAAGCACCGTAATGCTCATTGCTGCGGAATATTTAAGCAGTGCCAATAAAGGCCAGGGGATTATTTTAGGAGGAATTACGGGCGTTCCACCCACCAAAGTAGTGATTATCGGTGCCGGAACAGTCGCTGAATACGCCGCACGAACGGCATTAGGGCTGGGAGCAGAAATCAAGATATTCGATCAGCATCTCTACCGTTTGCGACGACTTAAGTATGCCATCGGACAAAATATTTATACCTCGATTATCGAATCGGATACGCTGTCAGAGGCAATTCAGCGGGCAGATGTGGTCATCGGGGCTTTAAGGCCCAATGAGGGGTACAGCCTTCATGTAGTTACGGAAGAGATGGTGTCTCGGATGAAGCCCAATTCGGTCATTATTGATGTATCTATCGATCAAGGCGGTTGCATCGAAACAGCGCGTACTACTAATCACAAAGATCCGATTTATCGAGTGTATGATGTGATTCATTATTGTGTTCCCAATATCGCTTCGCGCGTGGGACATACGGCAAGTATGGCGTTGAGTAATGTATTTTTACCCATGTTGCTTAAAATGGGACATACAGGGGGAGTGGAACAAATGATGTACGCCAGTCGTTGGTTCAGTAAAGGCGTTTATGCGCACGGCGGAACCTTGACTAACCCTTTTATTGCCAAAAAATTCAGCATGCGCCATAAAGATTTAAGTTTATTATTAGCAGCAAGAATGTAAAAAATAGGAGTGAGAAGTGAGGAATGAGAATGCCTGAACAACTACTCCTGACTTCTGAAAGATTATGATCAATAACAGTAACGAAAACAGCTTGATGGACGATGCCAATTCGCCCGACGTCAACCGGCAACTTTTGGGGATGGTATCGCAGGATTTTGTTAAAGTGGCCGATCAACTCAAAGAGGCTTCGTATCAAATTCGGAAAAGAGGTTTTTCCGAAAATCCCATTTTTGTGGCCGTTCAAAAAGAATTGGATTTGGGCCTTTTGTTGATAGCAAAATCAGAACTCGACAATGAATGGAGCTATCGTGCTTCTTTTTTGGATGAATTTGTTCAACGCGAATTGATCGGACCGGAAGCCGTTGAGATGTTTCGGGAAAATTATAAAAATCCTGATGAGTTCTGTTGTTTGTTTGTGGTTAGAGGTGATTTTGCCGGGTTCGTTTTTATCCCTTTTCCGGAAGATTGAGCCTGCGTTGCCCATTTTGCCCAACAGAGATGATGCCCGCCTCAGTCAAACGCAATTAACCGGCCCTCTCCGGGACAATGACTTTCAGTGCGTCGGGAATGATGGCGGCTTTTACCTCTTTTACTTTTCCTAAGTATTCGCCGTCTACTTGAAAATGAACCTTTTTGGCTGACCGCATCCATAAAACATCCGTTTGAAATACCTCTGTTTTCTCGGTGTCATAGGGCGCGTGGGTAATGACCATTTTGAAAATTTCGCGGGGAGATATTTTTTTGATTGCGATAACTTCAAACAGCTCATCTTCCAAGGTCCCGATGGGGTTAATAAGGGCGCCGGTGCCGTATTTGGTCGCATTGGCAACCACAATCATGGCGGCTTTGATCTTGATGGGTTTTTTGTCGATCTTCATTTCTACCTCCATCAGCGAGTGTTGCCACAGTACCTTTAAAGAGGCCATAAAATAGCCCCACATACCGCGTATGGGCAGAGTTTCAAATTTTTTCATGACATAGGCATTCAAACCGATATCGCTCAAGTGAATGCACAACTCCCCATTGATCGTAATTAAATGTATTTTTTTTGAATGCCCTTTGACCAAAACAGCCAAAGCATCCTGAGGATTGGTAGGGATACCTAATTCTTTAGCCAATCCGTTGGCTGAACCTGCCGGCAAAATACCCAAGGCGATGTCGGTTCCCGGCAGGCATTCCGCTACCAATTTGATGGTACCGTCGCCTCCCACTGCTACCACCTGATGGGGGGAAAATACTTTTATTTTATCTTTGATGGTTTGCGTGTTGCAATTTTTGGTGAGCCGGTATAGCTCAATCGTATGAGGTAACAGTTTAAAATAATCTGTAATGAGTACGGCCCAATCAGTGGTGTTATTTCCCGAACCGGAGTTTATAATAAATAAAAATTTAAGGTTGTCTTTTTTTGTCATGGGGATGTAATCATTGCTGTTTGAAATCAACTATTTCTTAAATTGCTTAAAGATGAGAAATAAAATAGATTATTCAGTCGCTACCGTGAAGGTTTATCACGGTTACGGTCATAAAGGTGATTTAGTGGTATATGGTCATGTATTGGCAGGTAAACCGGTGAGTGCGAGCAAGTACACGGATAATATGTTGTCGAATATTATTCATTTGGCAAAATTGTTTTTTGTAAAACCCATTTCCGGGGTTCGGGTACAGTTACAATGGGGAGAACAATCATTTTATTCAACCACTGAAACAGACGGTTTTTTTAAGTTTGAATGGCAATCGGCCACTTCAATAGAGGCAGGGTGGCATGGCGTAACGATTCATTTATTGGATGCCTCAGACCGGATCGCTGCTACCGGCGAAGGTAAAATCTTTATTCCTCATTCTACCCAATATGGGTTTATTTCGGATATTGACGATACGGTGTTGGTCTCTCATTCAGCCGATACCGGCAAGAAATTACGAGTTATGTTTACCAAAAACCCCCGAAGCCGAAAAACCTTTTTTGATGTCGTCAAGTTTTATCAATTATTGGCTCGGACGCATACGGAGCCCGAAGTGCCCAACCCCTTTTTTTACGTCTCCGGCAGCGAATGGAATTTGTATGACGACCTAAATGAGTTTTTTAAACACAATGACTTGCCCAAAGGTGCTTTTCTTTTGAACAAAATCAAGAAATGGTACCAATTGTTTCAAACGGGTCGTACAAAACACGAAGGAAAGTGGATACGAGTGGCTCGTATTCTGAGCGTATTCCCCAAACAACGCTTTGTGTTGTTGGGAGATAATTCTCAAAAGGACCCCGAAATTTATGCAACCATTGCCCATAAATACCCCGATAGGATAGTGGCGGTGTATATACGAAATATCAGCCCCGAAAAGGAAACCGCTACTTTACATCTGTTGGAATCCATTCAAAACAAAGAAATTAATACCTGTCTCTTTAAACATACTGACGAAGCCATTGCTCATTCAAAATCAATTGGTTTAATTGAATGAGCTGATTGTTTAGCTTTGCTTCCTATCTTTGAGCCTTGGCTTGATTAAA
This sequence comes from Spirosomataceae bacterium, assembly GCA_046329125.1. Lineage (GTDB taxonomy): Bacteria > Bacteroidota > Bacteroidia > Cytophagales > Spirosomataceae > Runella. The sequence continues at coordinate 262,242 of JAXLVD010000010.1, forward strand.
AACCCCAACCGAAAATGCTGCTGATTGATGCCCACTTAGACATGGCCATGAACGCCGTGGAATGGAATCGAGACTATACCTGCTCCGTACAGGAACTTCGCGAGCGCGAGCTGGAGAAGCACCTGACCGACAAACGCGACCGAGGAAAAGGCACGGTGTCGCTGCCCGATCTGCGTCGGGGAAATATCGGTTTGGTGGTAGCCACTCAGTTGGCCAGAGTTACGGAGCGAGGCAGCCCTTTCGACGGTTGGTATTCGCCGGCGCAGGCTTGGGCTATGACGCAGGCGCAGTTAGCCTGGTACCAAGCAATGACAGATTTAGGGGAAATGGTGCAAATTACCAACTTAGCGGAGTTGAATCAGCACATTGCGCTTTGGGAAGATGCCTCTCTCCCGAACGAAACCAAGCCTGTGGGCTTCATCCTTTCTCTTGAAGGCGCTGATTCATTGGTTAATCTTTCTTATCTTGAAAAAGCATACGCTTACGGTTTGCGGGCCCTCGGTCCTGCGTGGTACGGTCCGGGTCGGTATGCTTCCGGTACCGGTACGACCGACGGGCTGACAGCAGCAGGGCGGGATTTGCTTCGCGAAATGGATGCGCTCGGAATGATCTTGGATGCGACCCACCTGACTGATAAAGGTTTTGATGAAGCATTGGGACTGTTTAAAGGCCCGATTTGGGCGAGCCACCATAATTGTCGTGCGTTGGTGCCGCATCAGCGCCAACTCTCCGATGAGCAGATTCTGCGATTGACAGAACGCGGAGCGGTGATCGGTGGGGCGTTGGATGCGTGGATGTTGGCTCCCGGATTTTTACAGCGTCAATCGGATCCGAAATCCTTTGGCGTGACCATGGATAAATTGGCGGATCATTGGGATCATATTTGCCAATTGACGGGCAACAGCCTCCACGTGGCCTTTGGAACGGATCTGGACGGTATGTTCGGACGGGAGCAATCCCCCTACGACTTAGATTCTATTGCAGACTTGCCTTTGTATCAAGGTTTATTACAAAAGAGAGGATATCAAGATACAGATATTGAGAATATCTTTCATAAAAATTGGCTGCGTCTCTTACAGTTTGCTTGGAATGAGTAAGATGCAGTTAAAATATATAGATACATTTTAATAAAAATTATTTACGAATCATTATTTCGTCCAAATTTTAAGTGTATAAATGACATATTAAAAAAAATTAAAAAATACTGCACTTTTGGTGTTAATAATTTAATAATTGCGTATAACTTGCGATTGGTAACGAATACTAATCTTAATCAATTTATGCGTAAAATTTTATTTGTCGGCCTGATGGCAATGATCATTGCCATAGGGCAAGTGATGGCACAAGACAGGACACTGTCCGATACCGGCAAAGATGAGGCAGGCCGGACAGCGCCGGGGATAAATATCCTTCTCAAAGGTACTAATCGCGGAACCAACCCGGTTGCGACAACTTCTTTTAAACTTTCGGTTTCGGCATCGGGAATTGTGGTGATTTCTTCGGTGGATCATGAAACCAAAGAAGCGGCTTTTTCGTGATCAATTTTCAGGCTGAATGGAACCGTTAATACTGATGTTCGTACATTGGGTGAAGTACTTGAAACGGCTTTCGTGGCTGAAAAACCAGTCCATACATTTATCTGCACACCATTTCAAGTTAGCGGTATAATTTACCGGATGTACGTGATACCGACTTTGTGATTATCCATTCGGATAATACAAGCAGTGTACGTCTATGAGCGGTTATTGAAACCGTCCCAACAAACATCAGACTTAGCAATTGTATTTATTTCTTGAAAGTTGCAAATTTAAAAACAGGTTTTGAAGGCTTAACAGGTTCCGGCTTTTCAAAACCGCTTCATAATGAAGGAACTGCCTAAACAAAACTCCTATGCAAAAAAACAAACTTTTATGGCTCATAGCCATTTTACTTTTCATGGTAAATGGCCTGCGAGCACAAACGCGTGTCATAACAGGGAAGGTTACTTCCTCCGCCAATGAAGTCCAACCCGGCGCTTCGGTGATTGTTAAGGGCACAAACAAAGGTACGGTCACCGACGCAAACGGTACCTATAGTTTAAGCGTACCAACCGGCGATGTGACGGTGGTAGTATCGATTATCGGCTTTAATACCCAGGAAAAACCGGTGGGAGCTAATGTCTCGACCATGGACTTTTCGCTTACTGAAAATGCAAGTACCTTAAACGAAGTAGTCGTTACGGCACTTGGTATTTCTCGTGAAAAGAAAACGCTGGTGTATGCAACCCAAACGGTAAAACCCACGGAATTGGTAGAGGCAAGAGACCCAAACAACGTGATCAATTCACTAACCGGTAAAATTGCCAATGCCGTTATTACGCAGGGTTCGGGCGGGCCGGGTTCCGGTGCTCGAATCGTATTGAGAGGTAATCGCTCCATTCAGGGGTCAAACAATGCGTTGATTGTAGTGGATGGTGTGCCTTTGAGCAATGGCACCAATGGTACCGCCGGAAGCGATTTTGGTTTTGTGCAGGGTTCGGACGGTGCTTCGAGTATCAATCCTGATGATATTGAGTCTGTTACGGTATTAAGAGGTGCCTCAGCAGCAGCCTTGTATGGAAGTCAGGCAGGTAATGGCGTTTTAGTAATTACCACCAAGAAAGGCAAAGCAGATAAAATTGCTGTAAATATCAATTCAGGTTTTAGTACTGAAAATGTGTGGGCATTGCCTCGTTTCCAAAATACTTATGGACAAGGCAATGGTGGCACATTGGCTACGACATCGGGCGAAAGCTGGGGGGCAAAAATGACGGGACAATCGATCACTAACTATCTGGGACAGTCTGGAACTTATTCAGCACAGCCTGATAATGTTCGGGATTTTTTCAGAAACGGTTCGAGCTTAAATAATGCGATCAGTGTGACGGGCGGTACCGATAAAATGCAAACGTATGTATCTTATACCAATAACCGCATTGCCGGGATCATTAACAAAAATGACTTATTCCGAAATACAGTCAATCTTCGTATTACGAACCAAATCTCGAAACGGTTTTCGACGGATGCCAAAATCACGTACGTGAATCAACGGATAAATAGCCGCCCACGGTCAGGTGAAGAAAACGCCCCGGTCGCTGATATTTATAATGTGGCGAGAAACATGACGACTGCCGATTTGATGCAATATCAAAAAACAAACAATGTCGGTATCCCGGAAGCTACCCCTTTTCCATCTACACTAAGTTCGATTTACCAAAACCCCTACTGGATGATCAATAACTACATCAATAACGAAGCGAGAGATAGAGTGATCGGGTTTTTAACAGCGAAATACAAACTTACGGATTGGCTGACCCTTTCAGGAAAAGCGAACCTTGATAAGACTACTGACAACGGCGAAACTTCGATTTATCAAGGAACTATCCTATATTCGAAGTCGGGTGGTGATTATTCAAGAAGCACGATAAATGTGACTGAAAAATGGTTTGACCTCATGCTTGACGGTAATAACAAAATCACTGATAATTTAAACATTAATTATCGGGTAGGCGGCATTTTCCAAGATAGCCAATACGATAGTAATTCGCAATCAGCAGGCGGTTTGAATGTAACCAATAAATTCAGTTTGAATTTTTCACAAAACCCATCCGTATCATCCGGCTTTACCCGAGTACAAACTCAGTCTGTATTTGGACAAGCCAACTTGTCTTTGAAAGAATCTGTATTTTTGGATTTAAGTCTGCGTAACGACTGGGATTCAAGACTTCCAAGTCCTCACTCCTTCCTTTATCCTTCTGTGGGGCTTTCAACAATCCTTTCTGATCTGATTAAATTACCGGAAAGCATCTCCTTCTTAAAAGCAAGCCTAAACTATGCCGAAGTAGGTAATGGGGGTAGATTTGGTTTGTTAAAATCGGTCTATAATTATGGTCAAGGTGCCGGAAATGGATTTTTACAAATCAGTTCAACCCTTCCTTTCCCGGGTTTAAAACCTGAAATCGTTAAAAACTTAGAATTCGGAATCGAAGCGAAGTTTTTGCAGAACAGATTAGGTTTCACGGCTACCTATTACAAAAGCAATTCCTTCAACCAATTGTTGAGTGTAAGTTTACCGGTTGCCACCGGGTTTAGCAGCAAATACATCAATGCCGGGAACATTCAAAACTCAGGGGTAGAATTTGTAGTAACAGGTACACCTTTGTCTCAAGATTCGCCTTTGAAATGGGATATTACTTTCAATGCCGCGATGAACCGCAACAAAGTGGTGGCATTGAGCGATGAAGTAAAAATATTCTATCTCGGTGGCGGATTCGGTCGCTCGGCAACGCCGGTTGTGGAAGAAGGTAAATCTTATGGCGATTTATGGGCTTTCAAATGGGACAAAAATACTTCGGGGCAGTACATCGTTGATGCCAACGGTAAGCCTAAATTAACCCAAGAGCAAAGCTATATCGGGAATTTCAATCCAAAAGCAACCCTCGGCTTGACCAACTCATTCAATTATAAAGATTTTTCTCTTCGTTTATTAGTGGATGGTCGTGTAGGCGGCATTGTTGTTTCAGGAACTGAAATGAACTTGGCTTTCAGCGGTATTACTGAAGCAACTGAGGCAAATCGCGAAGGCGGCTGGAATCTGGGTGGTGTCAATGATAAAGGGGAAGCTAACTCCAAAACCATCAAAGCACAGGATTTCTGGCAAATTGCTTCCGGTAAAAGATACGGTGCCGGTGAGTTTTTTGCTTATGATGCCACTAATTTCAGAGTACGGGAACTTTCATTCGGATACAATCTCCCTGTAAAAAGCATTAAAGCGATAAAAGCAGCCAAATTGATGCTTGTTGCCCGTAACTTATTATGGTTATACAGAGGCAGTTCAATCTTGGAGATTCCGGGTTTAGCAAAACGTAAAATGTGGTTTGACCCTGATATGAGTTTGGGTAACGGCAACTTCCAAGGCGTTGAGTATGGTACCATGCCTGCAACCCGTACACTGGGAGTAAATTTGCAGGTAACGTTCTAAGGTTTCATCTTTTCAATTAAAAATTCACAAAATGAAGATAGATAGCTTTTTAAAATCCTTGTCTGTTCTCAGTTTTTTTGTACTCTTATTCAGCGGTTGTACAGACAAATTTGACGAAATCAATACAGACAGAAACTCGGTTGCTACCGTAGGTTCGGCCGAATTACCGTTTCTTTTTGCTAAAGCAGAGGCTTCAGCGGTTCCTAATATTTGGAATTATCAGGTAGCACAAAACCTTTTTGCGGACCAATATGCCCAATATTTTGCTTGTACGGCTACCTATTTCCCCTCCGACCGATTGAATATTCGTATGGACTGGGTAGGGGCAGCTTTTAATCCGATTTATACCGAAATGGTGCCTCAGTTGCAGTCCATCAAGGCGGCGGCAGCGGCGGGTTCTGCCGAAGCTGCCATTGCCGACGTGGTTTGGGTGCTTGGTTTTCACAGAGTTACGGATTATTGGGGGCCAATTCCTTATTTCAATGCCGGAAAAGCGGGAAGTTCAGTGGCCTATGATGCACAGGATAAAATCTATGATGATTTCTTCAAAAAATTGGCTGCCGCTTCTGATGTGTTGAAAAATAAGCAAAACGAAAAGCCTTATGGAAGTTTTGACCTGATTTACGGTGGCGACGCCGGCAAATGGTTTAAATTTGCCAATACCTTAAGGTTACGTTTAGCCTTGCGTATTTCAAAAGTGGACCCTGCAAGAGCAAAAACAGAAGCTGAAGCAGCGGTGGCAGCAGGTGTATTTCAGGACAGTCCCGGCGATGATGCTTTGCTTCAGAAAAGTACAAAAGGATCAGACAACAACGGCCTTTCGATCATGTCAGATTGGAACGAATTTCGTATGAGTGCTTCGATGGAGTCGGTGATGAAAGGATACAAAGACCCCCGCATGTCGGTTTATTGGTTGCCAAACAATGCTACAAAATCCAACCCCAATGGGACAGGGAAATATGACGGTCTGCGCAATGGACTTACTTCTACCCAATTGACAGAGGCCGTCAACCTGCCAACGGCCAATGCCAAAGTAGGTGCCAGATGGTCTTCCCCTGATTTTGGAGGAAATGGCAACTATTTAGAAACACCGCAGAATATCATGTCGGTAGCGGAGGCCTATTTCTTACGTGCCGAAGGGGCCTTGTTGGGTTGGAACATGAACGGTACCGCCAAAAGTCTATATGAGCAAGGCATCACCCAATCAATGAAACAATGGGGAGTTACGGATGCCGCCGCCATCACGGCTTATATCAATAGCCCGGATGTGCCTGTGGCACCGGAGGACTTTTTAAAATCGCCGGCAGTGTCAAAAGCTCCCATTAAATGGGCAAGTGATATCGCCACCCAAAGAGAGCAGATTGCCATTCAGAAATGGTTAGCCATTTTCCCGGATGGAACAGAAGCTTGGGCAGATTATCGTCGTGGTCGTAACTTTATTTTATATCCCGTGGCAAATTCTGAAAACCCGGATATTTCAGACCCAACTAAGCAATGGATACGAAGAATACCATTCCTGTTGTCGGAAAAGCAAAACAACAAAGCGGCTGTTGATGCAGCAGTGCCGTTGTTGGGCTCCGGTGGAGACAAAATTACGACCCCTCTTTGGTGGGATAAGAATTAGGTTTTGTACTAAGATTTTTTGTGGATTCCACCGAATAATGTTATTTGGTGGAATCTTTTTATAAACTAATCGACAATTTTCACTTTGAATAAAAATGAGTATTACACAGAAAGCCACAGAGTTAAAAATTGAGAACCACAGAGGCTTTTTTTTCTGTGGTTCTCCTAAAAAGCTCTGAGGTTCTCGGTGTAATAAAATTTGTATTTTAAATTCCAAAGTCCGAACTGTTGTAATCCAATTTAACACCCTATGCGAAAACTCCTGTTCGCCCTTTTTACACTGTTTTTTTTGAATTCGTGTAAAAACAATAATGCCCTTTTTACTGAATTGTCCGATGCTGAAACAGGTATCAATTTCAGAAATACGCTGTTTGAAGACGGTCCTTTAAATGTTGCCAACTATATCTATTTCTACAATGGTGGAGGGGTAGCCGTTGGTGATATTAATAACGACGGCTTGCAAGACATTCTTTTTACCGGAAATATGGTCAGAAATAGGCTCTTTTTGAATAAAGGAAACTTTCAGTTTGAAGATATTACCAAAAAAGCAGGCGTTGACCAAATGCAGGGCTGGTGTACGGGAGCAACCATGAGCGATGTAAACAATGATGGAAAATTAGATATTTATATTTGCCGGAGTGCCGATATTAACCCGGACCGCCGTAAAAACCTTCTTTTTATCAACAACGGCGACCTAAGTTTTACCGAAAAAGCCGAAGAATATGGTTTAGCCGACAATGGTTATTCGACCATGGCCTCCTTTTTAGATTATGACAAAGACGGTGATCTGGACTGTTTTATCATTAACCACTCGATACAAAAATATACCGCAGGTGTACAAGATAACCCCGAATTAAGAAAAGAACGCAACCCCGATTATGCCAGTAAATTGTATCGCAACGATTTAATTCCCCCTGTTGGGGGGACTAAGGGGGGCTTTACCAATGTCTCAGACCAAGAAGGCATTTTTTCAAATGTTCTGACCTTTGGTTTGGGGGTTACGGTCTCCGATTTTAACAATGACGGCTGGCCCGATATTTCGGTTTCCAATGACTTCAACGAACCCGATTATTTCTTTGAAAATAATGGTAATGTTTCAGGTTCATCCCCACAATTTACTGAGAAACTTGTTCAGAAAATGGATAATATTTCCCTCTATTCGATGGGAACGGATGCCGCTGATTATGACAACGATGGCAATGTTGATTTACTGACCCTCGACATGATGCCTGAAGACAATAAAACCATCAAAATGCACAGCGGGCCTGAGAATTTTGAAAAATTTCAGTTTCTGTTTAGGCAAGGATTTTATTATCAATTCAGCCGAAACATGCTTCAACGCAACAATGGCGACGGTACTTTCAGCGAAGTGGGGCAACTGGCCGGCGTGTCAAATACCGATTGGAGTTGGGCAGGCTTATTCAGCGATTTTGATAAAGATGGATTCAAAGACCTTTTCGTCACCAATGGTTATGTGAAAGATTACACTGAAATGGATTTTTTGAAGTATTCGGTGGATAGAGTCATCAAGTCAATGGCCAAAGACTCCGCCAATGTGGACCCGATTCCTGAATATTTACGAAAAATGCCTAAAAATGAAACCCAAAATTATGCTTTCCGAAACAAGGGTGACGGTACTTTTCAAAAAATGTCAAATGAGTGGGGATTTACGACAAAAGGCGTTTCTGCCGGGGCTGCTTATGCCGATCTGGACAATGACGGTGACCTTGATTTGATCGTGAATAATACCAACGCATTGGCGAGTATTTATAAAAACAATGCTGAAAAATTAACGAAAAATAACTACTTGTCCGTCAAATTGGATGGCGGTGCTACGAATCGTTTTGGCATTGGTGCAAAGGTGAAACTGTATTGTAAAGGAAAACTAATGTACCAAGAACAATCGCCGGTCAGGGGGTTTCAATCCTCCAATGACCCTGTCTTAAATTTTGGCGTTGGCGAAAATACCACCATTGATTCGTTGATCGTCATTTGGATGAATGATTCCTATCAAAAGTTGACTTCCGTTAAAACAAATCAAGTGTTAGAATTGAAAATAGCGGATGCCAAAACTAAATGGGTCTATCAAAATCAAAAGTCAAGTCCGATTTTCACACAAAGCACTCTGACCAATGTGATTCATAAAGAAAATGGATTCAGTGATTTTACCGTGCAATCGCTTTTACCAAATTATTTCAGCCGACAAGGACCGACCATTGAGGTAGCAGACATCAATAACGATGGCTTGGATGACTTTTTTATGGGGGGAGCCAAAGGCGAAGTTTCGCAACTGTTCATCCAAAATAAAAACAATACATTCAGTAAAATAAATACGCCGGCTTTTGTGCAAAATGCCGGTAGTGAGGATGTCGCAGGTACTTTTTTTGACGCAGATAACGACGGCGACAAAGATCTGTATGTAGCAGCGGGAGGCTATGAATTTGAACCAAATGACCCATTGCTGCAAGATAGATTGTACCTGAATGACGGAAAAGGGAACGGTTCGTCGCCACGATATACCATAAGCGAAAGTGCTCTTCCAAAATTAGTAACAAGCAAAGGCTGTGTAAAAGCGGCGGACATTGATGGTGATGGCGATTTAGACCTTTTTGTCGGCGGCAGAATCGTACCGCGAAGGTATCCGGTTGCTCCAAATTCCTATATTTTAATCAATGAAGGGAAAGGAAACGGTTCGTCGCCACGATTTATCGAAAGTACTCAAAAAGTCTGTGCTTCATTGAGCCAAATCGGTATGATAACCGATGCCGTTTGGATGGATGTAAACAATGACAAACAGCAGGACTTGATTGTGGTAGGCGAGTGGATGCCCATTAAAGTTTTTATCAATTCAAAGGGAAAATTGACCGATAAATCGGAGGAATACATCCGGTTTGCAAGTACCGGATGGTGGAATAAAATCAATGCCACCGATATGGATGGCGATGGCGATTTGGATTTAATTATTGGCAATTGTGGGTTAAACACCCAATTTAAAGTCAATGAGAAAGAACCGATGACCGTCCATTACAAAGATTTTACGGATAATGGTTCGATTGTGCCTGTCCTGAGTTATTACATTGACGGTGTATCGTATCCGATGGCCTCACGGGATGATTTGGCTGAACCAATGCCATTTATCAAGAAAAAATTCACGGATTATAAATCGTATTCAACGGCTACGATTACCGATGTTTTCAGCTCAAAAGAGTTGGAAAACGCTAAAATTTTGAAATCGGAAATCATGCAGACCCTTTATCTCGAAAATCAAGGATCCAAAGGATTTACAGCCCATACACTGCCGATGGAAGCCCAATACGCCCCTGTAACCGGCATCATAGCCGATGATTTTGACAATGATGGCAAAAAAGATTTGCTCTTGGCGGGTGGCAATACTTGGACACGCATCAAATTTGGGCGCTACCTCGCCAATCACGGTATATTGCTTTTGGGTGATGGAAAAAACAATTTCAAATACGCCCCACAATCCAAATCAGGATTGAATCTTAGAGGTAATGTTAGAGGTTTGCAAACGATCAATTCGGGCAAAACTAAACGGATCATTGTGGGGGTAAATGATGGCGAGGCGTTGATATTGGATAAGAAGTAAATAGGAATAGCCAACTCCAATAACGCAGATTTGCCGGCAAGGGCACCGTTGTGGTAGAATAATAATTAATATTGCCAACACGACTCTGTCATTAAATCAAAAACGGGCAAGAAACCGCCCGTTTTTGATTTAATACTCAATTTCTTCGTCCCGGAGCAGTTGGGCAAGATTCAGGGTGCAATCTTCCATTAAGGGAATGTTCTCCTCGTAATTGACCAAGTACCAGGGGGCATTGGCCGTAATGACAAAGATTTTCTTGGTTTGGGTAGTAATCCAAATGACTTTTTCAACCCCAAAATCAAGCATTTTCTGCGATTTGTTCAGCACATACTCTAAATCGCTCGTGAGTCCCGTTTCTTCGAGCGCTACCTTAATGTCCACTTCAATCACTAGTTTGGGTGCTACATCAAAGTATTTATCGGTTAATGTAATTTTGTCTTTTTCAAAAATGGCGATATCGTTGGCTAAATTACTCCCTGAACTTACGTGAAGACCCGACTCGTTGGAGGCAATTAAATATTTTTTTCGATTGATACGAATCCCAATGTAAAGACCGATTAAATAGACCAACACGGCCTGTAATGAACTGCTGCCCATGATTTCTTCCAATGATTTCTTTCCTGACAATACTTCCAAATAGCCGCGATAAGGCAAGACTTGACCGTCCAGCTCCTCATAGACCAAGTGGGCGGGTATTTTCCGGATTTTAGGACGTCGTTTGGTGGCAATAACAACCATAGCGTGTTCTTTTTTTGACAATTTTACTCAAAAAAACGGCATAAACCAAGCCAAAATTTTATCTTGCATTATCCAATAACTTCATACAAACCAATGAGTCCGGTTTATTTATTAGCCCCTAAACAATGGTTGTTTATCGGCCTGATGTTGGGACTGTTCCAAACTTCAACGGCTCAGAATGCAGTTGTGCGTGAAACCACCCAACTCCTCAAAACTTATCCTTTTTCGGACCCTGACCCGGTACCCAAACCCGGGCGGATTTACCCGTACTTTCGTTTTGACGGCTACACCAATAAGCCGGAGATGAAAGAATGGAAGTTCATCGAACTCGAAAACGACTACATTAAAGTCTATATCACCCCCGAAATAGGAGGGAAAATCTGGGGTGCCTACGAGAAGTCTGCCAATTATCCGTTTATCTATTTCAATCATGTTGTCAAATTTCGTGATGTAGCCATGCGCGGGGCGTGGACGTCGGGCGGGATTGAGATCAATTTCGGCGACATCGGTCATGCACCTTCCGTTTCGACACCCGTAGATTATTTTACCCGCACCAATCCCGACGGAAGTGTCAGTTGTTTTCTCGGCGCGTGGGATTGGTCGGCCCGGACACGTTGGATGGTGGAAGTGAATTTGCCGAAAGACAAAGCTTATTTTACCACCAAATCCCACTGGTACAACGCCACCCCCTTTGAAACAAGCTATTACCATTGGATGAACGCAGGCTTCAAAGCGGCCGGCAATTTGGAATTTGTCTTTCCCGGTACACATTACATCGGCCATGAAGGCGAGTCGGGGACGTGGCCCAAAGATTCGTTGGGACGTAACCTGAATTTTTACAATCAAAACAATTTTGGTTCTTATAAGTCGTACCACGTTTTGGGAAAGAAAACCGATTTTTTCGGCGGTTTTTGGCACGACGACAACATGGGCTTTGTGCGCTATTCTCCTTACCATGAAAAATTGGGCAAAAAAATATGGGTGTGGGGGCTCTCGCGGCAAGGCATGATTTGGGAAAAACTCCTGACCGACGACGACGGACAATACGTCGAACTGCAGTCGGGGCGATTGTTCAATCAGGCCGCCGAAGGCAGTATGTACAGCCCGTTCAAGCACGTATCGTTCATGCCTTACACGCACGACAGCTGGATGGAATATTGGTATCCCGTCAAAAATTCCCGAGGCCTGACGCACGCCACGCCGCAGGGAGCCGTCAATTTGCGGGTGCAGGACGGTTGGCTTAAACTGGACTATTGTGCCGTTTCCTTTGTCCGGGATACCTTAATGATTGGTTTTGATTTGAAGCCCCTGATGGCTAAAAAGCTGGATTTGAAACCGTTGGAAGTCGTTCGTGATTCTGTTCGTTGGACAGGAGATACCGAGAAATTGTCGATTCGTTTGGGAAATGAAATCATTGCGGATGGACAACCGACTGCAACGCGCCGTCCATTGGAAGCACCCAAAGATTTTGATTGGAATTCGGAATATGGCTTGTATATGCGCGCTAAAGACTTGGCCAGCCAACGGAAATATGAAGAAGCAGTAACGTATTTCAAAAAGGTATTGGAAAAAAATAAATACCACGCGGATGCCTTAGCTGATTTATCTGAAATCTATATGTGCAGAAAAGGGCATCCTACCCGGACACCTGAACTTATTTCAAGGGCACTTTCAGTGAACGCCTATCACCCTAAAGCGAATTATCTCAGAGGTATTGTAATGGACAATGCCGGAACTGATGATGTCTTCGGGGTAGCGGCTATGGATGTCTCTTATCGTTCGCCTGCTTTAACTCAATTGGCTGTCAGGGCAATTCGCAGTAAGGATTGGTCAAAAGCTTCATTATGCGTTCAGCAGGCGATTGAAGCCAATAGCCATAATGCAGATGCCCTGCAATTGGAGATTGTGACAAACCGAAAGACCGGGCAGAATGCCAAGGCTCTGAAATTAGTTAAGCAATTGTTGTATCATGATCCCTTGAACCATTTTGCCCGTTTTGAACAGTACTTAATTACAAAAACGGAGGAAGATAAAGAACAATTTCGGAGCCTTATTCGAAGTGAATTGCCCCATGAGACTTTTCTCGAAATCGCCGTTTGGTATGATAACTTAGGTTTGTTTGAAGAAGGGCTTCAAGTGCTCGAAATGGCGCCTAAACAAGTGATGGTGCTTTTGTGGGAAAGCAGGTTTTTAAGTGCTTTACATAAAGGAGAGGTGGCAAAACAGATGGTTCAGGAAGCAGAAAAGTTGTCTCCAAAGGGCGTCTTTCCCTTTCGTCATGAAGATACTGCAGTTCTTCCTATATTCAGTTCAAATTGGAAAATGGAATATTACCGTCATCTGTATAATTGGGCGCTTAACTTTATGGATGTAAAGTACACTTTTGAAAATAGAAGCGCAAATCCAATTTCTGATTATGCACCTATGTACTTAGCCAAAGCGGAGTTATTCAAAGACCAAAAAGATACGGCTCGAATAGCTTTAGAGTATGCCTATAAACTGGACCCGCACAATTGGCGTGTGGTAAAAGCCTTGGCCGATTTTTACGCCGAAAACGGCCAATTGAAAAAAGCGTTGGAGGTCAATACAAACTTTGTCAAAGTTCTGAACTTTGACAAAGTTGAAAAACCCGATCATGTCATTTATATTTTGGGCCAACAACGGGCGCAGTTATTATTCAAATCCGGCCGTTACAAAGAATGCCTTGAGGTATTGAACTCCCTCACGATTTTGCCCAATGAAGGGGCTTCGGCCGCCCATGCGCTATTTCGGGAAGCCAACATTCGTTACGCGGCCGAATGGAACAAAAACGGAAAATACAAAGACGCCTATGCTACTTTGGAACGGGCGGAAACGTGGCCTGAAAATTTGGGTTCGGGTGAACCCTACGATCCCGATAATCGCTTGACGGCCTATTTAAAGAAATTTGTTATCGGGAAACTGAAAAAGCAATCGCCGCCTGCCGCCGATCTGCTCAAACTCACCAAAACCCTTTCGCCGAAAGAGTTTGAGTTATTACAATTGTTTCAATAGAAAATTACCGGCTAAATCAAAAGCAGAAAAATGAGTGATCGGTTGATTGTGGTGACGGGCAGCAGTCGCGGATTGGGTAAGGCGCTGATTGATACCTTTTTGTCGGCTTCCGCCACAGACAGGATCATCGGGGTAGCTCGGACTCCTACAGCACATCCTTCGGCGCGTTTTATGGGGTTGGAAGGCGACTTGAGTTCGGTTGAAGGCTGTGAATCGTTGCTGTCGGTCATCGCCAAAGTGATTGATACTTACCCTTTGGATGCTGTTGTGTTGATCAATAATGCCGGTCGCTTGGGTGAGGTCGAGCCTTCCTATCGAACCTCTCCTTATGATGTAGCGCAAACGATCTTTGTGAATTTAACGGTGCCCATGCTGCTCCAAAACGGCCTTTTATCTCTTTGTGTCAACCGAAGTCTACCGCTGGAAATAGTGAATATTCTTTCCGGGGCGGCCTTGAAAGCGTACGACGGATGGAGTGGCTATTGTTCTTCCAAAGCCGGTCTGCTGATGGCATCGCAGGTAATGGCCTTAGAAATTACCCAACGGCACCTGAGCGCCAAAGTGTGGAGCTTCGCGCCGGGAGTGATTGACACCGCGATGCAATCCTCCCTGCGTTCGCGATCGGCCGAACAATTTCCGGAAGTTGAGCGCTTTCGACGCCTTTATGCGGAAGGCCAACTGCGTTCTCCTCGAAGTGTTGCCGCTTTTTTGTATCAAGCCGTCGGAAACGAAGATTTTCAGAACGGCGGTTTTTATGACATTCGCCATTTTTAGGTTTTCATGACTCTTTTTTTTATTCCGTTTTTGGTAGGTAAAATACGCTCCGGAACTGCCGCAACAGGGTACTTATGAGTCGAAATTTATCCACTTCTCACACAAATAGATAAGTTGCCTTAAACGGGCAAATTTTAGGATTTTTGCCTAAAATAAAGTATCTTTACGCGTTAAAAAATGAACATAATTTTAGGAACAAGTACCCTATTCGTTACCAATTTTAAATATGGCAACAGAAACGATTGAAATTCCCGAGCAAATTGACAGAAGTAATTATTCAGCCGAAAACATCCAAGTTCTTGAAGGTCTCGAAGCAGTCAGGAAGCGCCCTGCCATGTACATTGGTGATATTGGCGTCAAAGGTCTCCATCACTTAATTTGGGAGGTTGTTGACAACTCGATTGACGAGGCGCTCGCCGGCTATTGTGACCGGATCGAAGTAGTGATCAATACCGACAACTCTGTTACCGTTAAAGATAATGGCCGAGGTATTCCTACGGGAATGCATCCGAAAGAGAAAAAATCGGCCTTGGAGGTGGTAATGACCGTACTCCATGCGGGCGGTAAATTTGACAAAGATACCTATAAAGTTTCGGGAGGTTTGCACGGGGTAGGGGTATCCTGCGTAAACGCGCTCTCTAAATATTTGCGAGTAGAAGTACATCGTGAAGGCCAAATATTTGAGCAGGAATATAATATCGGCAAACCGCTTTATCCCGTTCGGGCTGTCGGTGCAGCCGAAGATACCGGTACTTTCGTCCACTTTCTGCCCGACGACAGTATTTTTATTGTCTCGGAATATAAATACGAAACCGTAGCCAACCGGATGCGTGAATTGTCTTTTTTGAACAAAGGTATCCGTTTGACGCTGACTGACCTGCGTGATTTGGATGAAAACGGAAAACCGCGCTACGAAGAATTCCACTCAGAAGGCGGATTGACCGAATTTGTGACTTATTTGGACAATACCCGCGATCAACTGATTCAGGCACCTATTTACATGGAAAGTGAAAAAGGTACTGTGCCGGTAGAAGTGGCGATGATCTACAATACCTCGTATTCGGAAAATGTAGTCTCTTACGTGAACAACATTAACACCATAGAAGGCGGAACGCACGTATCCGGCTTTCGGATGGCGCTGACCCGTACGTTGAAGAACTATGCGGAGAAAACGGGGATTTTGGCCAAAGAAAAAATCGAGATCAGCGGGGATGACTTTCGCGAAGGCCTTACGGCCGTTATTTCGGTAAAAGTACAGGAACCCCAGTTTGAAGGGCAAACCAAAACCAAACTCGGTAACTCCGACGTGGCAGGGGCGGTAAGCCAGGTAGTGAGTGAAATGTTGGATACATTTTTACAGGAAAACCCGAAAGAAGCCCGAACCATCGTTGACAAAGTCATTTTGGCAGCCAAAGCGCGTATTGCAGCCCGTAAGGCCCGCGAAATGGTGCAGCGCAAAACCGTATTAGGCGGCGGCGGTTTGCCGGGAAAATTGGCTGACTGCTCCGAAACAGACCCGTCGGCTTGCGAACTTTACTTGGTAGAGGGAGACTCGGCGGGTGGTTCGGCCAAACAAGGTCGTAATCGTGCCTTTCAGGCGATCTTGCCGCTCAGGGGTAAGATCCTGAACGTGGAGAAAGCTCAGGAATATAAAATTTACGAAAACGAAGAGATCAAAAATATCATTACGGCGCTGGGAGTACAGTTCGGTCGTGAAGGCGACGAACGGGCACTCAACATGGAAAAACTGCGCTACCATAAAGTGATCATCATGACCGATGCCGACGTGGACGGCAGCCACATTCGTACGTTGATTTTGACGTTTTTCTTCCGTTACATGAAAGACCTGATCGACAACGGCTATGTGTACATTGCCCAACCGCCGTTGTATTTGGTGAAAAAAGGAAAAGAAGAACGCTATTGCTGGACAGAAGCACAACGGGAGCAGGCGGTACGTGAGATCGGCGGAGGGAAGGAAGACAGTGTCTACATTCAGCGCTACAAAGGTTTGGGAGAAATGAACCCGGAACAGTTGTGGGAAACCACCATGAACCCTGAGAATCGCAGTTTGAAGCAGGTGGGTATTGAGTCGGCCGCCGAATCCGATCACTTATTCTCGATGCTGATGGGCGATGAAGTAGCCCCGCGTCGTGAGTTTATTGAACGCAATTCAAAATACGCCCGGGTGGACGTATAACCGGAACTTTTTATGTCAATCATCAAATTGCCGTTGCATTACGAAGGATCCCAAGGAGAAAAGGTGTTATATACCCTTTTTGATTCAGGAGCCACATTTTCCTGTATCAGTCCCGATGCCGTTGAAGATTTAGCGACTTTGGAAAGATTATTTAGACCTTTAGAAGTCGCAACCGCCGCAGTTGGGCATTATTTAAAAATTCAAGAGCGGGTTACAGTTGATTTTTATATTAATGACGTGCGTTTATCTGATGAATTTTATGTAGTGCCGGGTCTTTCGGAAGATGCCATTCTTGGAGTGAATACATTTCAGAAATGGCGTATTAAATTAGAACGGTTCGCCGCCGCGGTTTGAGCATGATACCGTGATTGTAGATCCCAAAGTGGCGAAGGCAATGTTGAAATAACTTTTGTTAAGAAAACGTTAAATAAAGCCATTCGTCCGTTTCGACGAATGGCTTTATGCTGTTTTAACCCTATTTTTGAATAAAATAACCGTATTTATGCCGAATTCAGATAGCCGCAGAACAAATATTGCTTCTTTGTTTTCTTTTGTGCGTGATCGTCGCGAAACCACCGAAGGAAAGCCTGCGGAAGATGGGGATCGCTTCTCCCGCTCAGTCGAACGGGTCAGCCAAACCATTGAACAAAGTAATTTCATCAGCCGCGACTTGAGTTGGTTGCAATTTAATTTTCGGGTGTTGGACCAAGCTCGCAGTACCCGCCGCACTTTGTTTGAGCGCATGAAGTTTTTGGCGATCTCCGATTCCAATTTGGATGAATTTTTTACTATCCGCGTGGGGAGTTTGTACAATTACCTGGACTACAGCAAAGAAAGAGTGGACTACTCGGGGCTGCGTGAGGTGCCTTTTCGCAAAGCACTGATGTCGGCCATTCATAAATTTACGCAAGAGCAGGATGATGTCTTTGCCAATGAGTTGATGCCTTTGTTTGATGAGCATCATATGAAGATTGGCCGTTGGGATGATTTGGAGGAACAGGAAAAAGAAGAAGTAGGGAAGTATTTTGATCGGACCATTTACCCGATGCTTACCCCAATGCTGTTTGACTATACACATACGTTCCCGGTGCTGTTGGCCAAAACCCTGATCTTCGCGGTAGTGACCAATACCAACGAAAACAGCAAAATAGAAGAAGAAAATCGGAAAATTTCTTTTGTACAGATACCTGCCAACCTGCGGCGTTTTTATACGATCGAACGGAAGGACGGGGTGTTGCTTTTTATTCCCATTGAAGAGATCATTCGTTATGAATTGCGGAAGTTGTACCGTAACGTTGAAATTCTGGATATGCACTTGTTCCGAATCGTGCGTAACGGTGATTTCTCCATCGAAGAGAACGACGACGTCGAAACGGACTTTTTGGACGAAATAAAGCAAAAATTGAAGACGCGGCGGCTCGGACGGGTAGTTCGGATGGAAATTGAGCCGGGAGTTTCCGAATGGTTGCTGAACTTACTTAAAAAGCGCTGGGAGATAGACGATTATAACGTGTTTACCTGCGCTCACTTACTTGATTTTACCTGCCTCTGGCAAATCATTAAGCATCCGGAGTTTGCCCAATTGGCCCCCGCACCGCCGGCTCCCGTTCCGCCGTTGGGCCTGACCCAAAGCGAGATCACAGAAGATATTTTTGAAACCATCAAAGAAGGGGATGTGATGCTGCATCACCCTTACAATAATTTTGAGCCGGTATTGCAACTTTTGGAAGATTCGGCAGAAGATCCGAACGTGTTGGCCATCAAACTGACGATCTATCGCTTGGCCAAAAAATCGCGGATCACGGCAGCGTTGTTGAAAGCGGCCGAAAACGGAAAACACGTTTCGGTCCTTTTTGAAGTCAAGGCCCGTTTTGATGAAGAAAATAATATTCGGGAAGCCCAACAATTGCAGAAAGCAGGCTGTTTTGTGATCTACGGCATCAGCCGCTTTAAAACCCATACGAAACTCCTCCAGATCGTTCGTGCTGAAGAACAGGGAGTGGTAAGCTATTCCCACTTAGCGAGCGGCAACTACAACGAAGAAACGGCAAAACTGTATACAGACATCGGCTTGTTGACCTGCGATGAAACCTACAATCGTGACATTACCGAGTTTTTCAACGTTATTACCGGGCACTCACTTCCCAACGATTACCAATACCTGATCACGGCCCCTCGTGATATGCGCAAGCAGATTATTAAGAAAATTCAGGCAGAAGCTGCCAATGCAAAAGCAGGATTGCCTAGTGGGATATGTATCAAAATCAATTCCTTAGAAGATAAAACGACAATTGAAGAGTTGTATAAGGCATCCCAAGCGGGCGTTCCGATTCGCTTGATTGTACGGGGAATTTGCTGTCTCCGGCCGGGACGTAAGGGGCTGAGCGAAAACATTACGGTTCGCTCCATAGTGGGGGATTTTCTTGAACACACCCGTATCTTTTATTTCCATAACAACGGTGATCCGAGAGTCTACGGCGGAAGTGCCGATGTGATGGTACGCTCTTTTGACCGACGCATCGAGTCTATGTTTGCGTTTGTCAATCCGCGGGTGAAGCAGCAGGCCATTCATATTTTGGATTATAACCTGCGGGATAATGTCAACGCTTATGAATTGTTGGAAGACGGAAACTACGTAAAGTGTGAAGCGACTGAAGCCGGTGAGCCTTTCAATATCCATGAACGCTTCTTTCATGTCACTTTGGAAGAAGTGATGAAAACCCGCCTTTTTGTAAAACCGGAACCTCAGGAAGCTGTTCCCTCCGAAATACAAGTGACTGAACCGGAATCTGAAGTATAATCGAATGACTGCCACTTTGAACCGAGCGCTGTTTTTACTTTTTATTTTGTGTACGAAGACAGAAGGTCGAGCGCAGGCCGAAAAACACAAATCTTTGTTTGTGATCGTTGACGGCATTGCCTCCGATGTCATTGAAAAATCGGATCTTCCGCATTTGAAAGCCATTGCCAAGGAGGGGGGCTATACCCGAGCGTATGTGGGCGGGAAAAAAAATACCTACTCACAAACACCGACCATTTCGGCCGTAGGTTATAACAGTCTGCTGACGGGCACTTGGGTCAATAAACATAATGTGTGGGACAACAGCATCAAAGACCCCAATTATCATTATTGGACCGTTTTTCGCTTTTTTGAAGAGCAGTATCCCCAAAAAAAGAGCGCCGTATTCTCCACTTGGCTCGACAATCGCACCAAACTGCTCGGCGACGGTTTGTCCCAAACCAATCATCTGAAAGTAGACTATTTTTTTGACGGATTTGAATTGGATACCCTGCATTTCCCGCACGATAAAGAATCTGAATACATTCACCGGATTGACGAAAAAGTAGCAGACGAAGCTGCGCGGTACATCCGTGAGGAAAGCCCCGACCTTTCATGGGTTTATTTGGAATACACGGATGATATGGGGCACAAATACGGTGACAGTGAGCAGTTTATGCGAGCGGTGCGTATGATGGATAACCAAATGGGACGTTTATGGGAGGCAATTCAGTACCGCCGAAAAAACTTTGGGGAAGATTGGCAGGTGTTCATTACGACCGATCACGGTCGGGATGCTGAAACCGGTCGAAACCACGGCGGACAGTCGGATCGGGAGCGAAATACGTGGATAGTGACCAATGCCAAAGGCTTAAACGATTATTTTTTAGGAAAAACGGGAGAGAAGGTGACTCCGGCCGTGGTGGATATTATGCCTACGATGGCGCAGCATTTACACATCACTATTCCGAAGGAACAGGCCTTTGAAATTGACGGTACCCGACTGACGGGTAAGTTATCTTTCATTAATGCAGACGTGAAAAAAACACAAAATATGCTTGAGTTGGTTTGGAAAGCTTTGGACCGAGACGGAACGGTAAAAGTATGGATCACTACAACGAATCACTTCGAGCAAGGCGGACCGGATCAGTATTGGCTGATGAGTGAAGTGCCGCTCGCCGACGAAAAGGCCGTTATTGATCTTTCAAAAATCCCTTCTAAGTTTTATAAGATTGTTTTGCAGGCAAAGCACAATGTGCAGAATAAATGGATCGTGGAATAAGGCCGTTATTCCAACCTTTTTCTGTAGGGAGGCGTCATGGTATCGGTAAACAGATAAACAAAAGCGTTTTACCGGCGAATTTTAACCAACCATGATACAAATGAAACAGTGGCTTTTGATGGGCTTAGTGGCACTGATTGGGGTTCAGTGTAAGTCAATGTCGGAAGATGCGGTAAATCTTCAAGGTTGTGCTTCTGAGCAGCCTACTCTGATTGGAAAATGGACCATGACTGAGTTTCGCTACTTTGGCGGTTGCTGTCCCGTTATTGCAGACTCCGCTTGGAAAAAAGCCGACGAAAATTCGTATTTGATTGAATTTACTGCCAACGGTAAACTGAAAGTGACCAACAATACGCCCGGGGCAGGTAATGGCTTAGTCGCTAATGCACCGGCTCAATTGGCTACTGATTTTACCTTTGACGGTAAAGAAATCACCATGGATGAGCAAATCTTGGGGGGTGGGTTGTGGTACAAAAAAGCAGAGGTTTCCAAGCTGACAACCACTGCATTGGTACTCACGATCGTGGTAGGGAAGGAAGGCGAAAAGAATACTCGGAGGTTTGTAAGAGTTTGTCCGTAGTTAAGTTAATTTTCAAAATGGCTCTTAGCCCCAATCAAAAAAGGCTGCCGCAACACTTGCGACAGCCTTTTCAACTATTAATCCAAATTATTCCAATCAATCTTCACTGTCCATGCCCTACAAATCACTTGTGATTAATAGCGGTATAATTCTGATTTAAACGGTCCTTCTACCGTTACGCCGATGTAAGCGGCCTGCTCTGAATCGAGGGTTTCCAATTTAGCGCCGATGTGGGATAAATGGAGTTTCGCTACTTTCTCATCGAGGTATTTAGGAAGGATATATACTTGTTTGTCGTATTTGCCCGGGTTGGTGTACAACTCAATTTGCGCCAAGGTTTGGTTACAGAAAGAGTTTGACATCACAAACGAAGGGTGACCCATTGCACAGCCCAAGTTCACCAAACGACCTTCGGCCAATACAATGATCTCTTTTCCTTCTACGGTATACAGATCTACCTGCGGTTTGATCTGCATTTTGCTGTCACCGTAAGTGGCGTTCAACCATGCCATATCGATTTCATTGTCGAAGTGACCGATGTTACATACCACGGCTTTGTCTTTCATTGACTTAAAGTGACGCGGTTTGATGATATTGATGTTACCGGTAGCCGTAACGAAGATGTTAGCGCGCGTAGCGGCTTCGTCCATCGTTACCACTTCAAAACCGTCCATAGCGGCCTGAAGCGCACAGATCGGGTCAATTTCAGTAACCAATACGCGGCAACCTGCTCCGCGGAGTGATTCAGCAGAACCTTTGCCTACATCGCCGTAACCGGCCACAACGGCTACTTTACCGGCCAACATCAAGTCAGTAGCACGACGGATCGCATCTACCAATGACTCTTTACAGCCGTATTTGTTGTCAAATTTAGATTTAGTAACCGAGTCGTTAACGTTGATGGCAGGAAGGTACAAGGTCCCGTTCTTCATGCGCTCGTATAAGCGGTGAACCCCCGTAGTGGTTTCTTCCGACAAGCCGCCGATGCCCGAAACCAATTCCGGATACACGTCAAAAACCATGTTGGTTAAGTCGCCGCCGTCGTCCAAGATCATATTCAGCGGTTGGCGCTCTTCTCCGAAGAACAGCGTTTGTTCGATACACCAGTCAAACTCCTCGGCGGTCATGCCTTTCCAAGCATAGACGGAGATACCTGCGGCAGCAATAGCGGCGGCAGCGTGGTCTTGGGTCGAGAAGATATTGCACGATGACCAAGTGACTTCGGCACCTAAAGCAGTCAGCGTTTCGATCAAAACGGCCGTTTGAATGGTCATGTGCAGACACCCGGCAATGCGGGCACCTTTCAACGGTTTAGATTCGCCGTATTCGGCACGAAGCGCCATTAAGCCGGGCATTTCGGCTTCGGCCAAACGGATTTCTTTGCGGCCCCATTCGGCCAAAGTGATGTCTTTTACTTTGTACGGTACGTACGTTCCGGTTGCTGTTGACATTGTGTATCGGAAAAATTAAACTGGTTTATCTTTTTAGATTGATTCACTGTTTCTGATACAAAATTAACAGGTTATTGGGTGAAAATCGTACTTTTTGCCGAAATAAAATAGACGTTTCTTCTAAAAAAAGATAATTTTTGGCATAAGTACGGGTATATTACCCGCTATTTTAGATAAAAACATACTTATAGCGGATAAACGAAGATATTATATCTGATAGTCTTTTTGAGTCGATTTTTTTCTTCAATGCCGCGTTTTCTCTCATTTCAGATAGAAGGAACGGTAATAATGCATTCCCTGAAAAACTGAAATGCCGGCCGGATTTTAGCCCTGCCGGCATTTGAAAACGAAGCCTTTTCGGTGAAATATTACTTGGCGATCGGTAAACGGGAGCTTACTGCTACTCGGTTCCAAGCGTTCATCAGGACAATCGACATGATGATTTCGGCGATCATTGTCGGACTGAAGTATTTTTCGGCCTGTCGGTAGGTGTTGTCCGATACGCCGTGGCTGTGCAGGAGCGTTACCTCTTCGGTAAGGGCAAGAATGGCCTTTTCTTCTTCGGTAAAGAAATCGGTCTCCTTCCAGGCATTCAGTAAAAAGATCCGTTGCGGAGTTTCACCGATTTTCAACGCCTCCTTGGTGTGCATATCAATGCAATAAGCACAGGCATTGAGTTGGGAGGCTCTGATTTTGATTAAATGTTTTTGAATCGGCGTCAAGCTCCCTTTACTCAAAACGACTCCTAAATGGTACAATGCCTTCCATGCTTCCGGCTGTGTTTCTCTGATGTTTACTCTTTGTTCCATTGGTCTGAATTGTTGGTCGGGACAAAGGTAATGCCCGTGGACATCGTAATTTCTTAAACCGGTTTAAGAAATTCGTTTACTGCGGATCTCACTTAAATATTCCGGGGTAAAACCCAAAAAGGAAGCCAACAGGTATTGCGGAATACGTTGTACAAAGTCCGGGTGTTGTCGGCTGAATTGATAATAGAGTTCTTCCCGTGACAGGTCGTACAATCCTTTGATTCGGAACTGAGAGGCGGCGTGCGCCCGTTGGTGCATCAGCCGAAAGTAGCGTTCCATTTGTGGGAAGCGGCGCAGCATTGCCTCCTGTGCTTCAAAATCAAGACTTAAGATGGTTGATTTTTCAACGGCCTGTATATAAAATTCCGAAGGTTTTTGGCTCTCAAACGAAGCATAGTCGGCCAGCCACCAATTTTCGATGGCAAATTGGATGGTTTGTTCCACGCCTTTGTCATTAATGAAAAACAGACGAAGGCAACCGGCCGCCACAAAATAGTTGGACTTGCTTATTTTCCCTTCTGTCAGAAGGTTCTCCTTCTTTTTGCACTCTAAAGTCCCGAAAAACGACCCTATGGCTACAAGTTCTTCCTCTTTCAGGGTGATATATTTGGCAATGTGCTTTTTCAAAGAATCAATCATAGGTGTCCCGAAATGGTTGGAGAATTATAATTTCAATTTGTAAAAGTACCGTTTCCTTTCTTAACCAAAGTCAATGAATTCGAAAAAAAGACCCCGTACTTTTGCCCTTGAAATAAAACGAAATGATGATCAGTATGAAAGCCATAGTGTATAACCGGTACGGAGCCCCGGATGTATTAGTGCTCCGGGAAGTAGAAAAACCGACCCCAAAAGCCAACGAAATCCTCATCAAGATCAAAGCAACGGCCGTCAATTCCGGCGATTGGCGGCTTCGAAAAGCTGACCCGTTTGCTGTCCGTTTGTTTTTCGGACTGACCCAACCTAAAATCCCCATTTTAGGCGGCGTATTTTCGGGTGAAATTGAAGCCGTCGGGAAGGACGTAAAACGGTATCAACCGGGCGATTGCGTATTTGGCTCTACGGCGCTCAGTTCCGGTTTCGGGGCGTATGCGGAATACAAATGCCTGCCCGAAGACGCCGTATTGGCGTTAAAACCAACAAACCTTTCGCACACAGAAGCTGCCGTTATTCCCTTCGGGGCAACCACCGCCCTGCATTTTCTCAAAAAAGCAGCGATTCAGCCCGGCCGGAAAGTATTGGTGTACGGGGCTTCCGGCGCGGTAGGCAGCGCCGCTGTTCAGTTAGCGAAGTATTTCGGGGCACAGGTAACGGGAGTTTGCAGTACGGCTAATGTAGCTTTGGTTAAATCGTTGGGTGCCGATAAAGTGCTGGATTATACCAAAGAAGATTTCGCAGAAAGCAGAGAGAAATACGACGTAATTTTAGAAACGGTCAATAAGGCACCCGTTTCGCAATGCCTGAAGGCGCTTTTGCCCAAAGGGCTCCTGATTTTGAGTGCCGCCGGCATGAAACAAATGATGCAGGGTGCTTGGGTCTCTCTATTCGGTTCTCAAAAAGTGTTGACGGGGTTGATCCGCGAAACCGCCGAAGACATGGCATTTTTGAAAAAATTGATCGAGGAGGGGCAACTGACACCGGTCATTGACCGAACCTACTCGTTAGCGCAGATGGCCGAAGCCCATGCGTATGCTGAAAAAGGTCATAAGAAAGGAAATGTGGCGATTGCCGTATAAGCAAGCGAAAGGCGAACCGGCTCTATTTATGAAGGATACGTTTTCGGATTCGGCTCAATGATTCCGGTTTTACGCCGATGTAACTGGCCAATTGGTACTGCGGGATGCGCTGAAACAGATCGGGGCGTGACATTAATAGTTTCAGGTAGCGCTGTTCGGGGGTATCGGTTACGTAAGAGGACATGATTTCTTGCTGTTCGGCAAAGACTTTTTCCATTACTTTTCGGGAAATGGTTTCCAGTTTAGGAAATCGTCGGTAGAGGTCTTCCTCTTTCTCTCGGTTTCCTACCACCAATACACTGTCCAGGCAACATTCCATGAAATGATTGGAAGGAAGCTGTTGTCCGAAACTGTTCATGGAAATGACCCATTGTTCTTCGGTGAAAAAATTATTGGTTTTTTCTTCTCCGTCAATGAGGTAATACTGCCGTACACAGCCTTCCAATACAAAATAGGCTTCGGTAGAGATTTGGCCTTCTCTGAGCAAAACCGTGCCTTTTTTATAGGTCCGAATCAGCATCGTTGCGGCAATAGCCTTCGCTTCCTCCTCCGAAAGCGGCATGATTCGGGAAAAATAATTCAGGAGTTTAGCTTCCATAGTTCAATTTACGCGATTTATTATACATCAGGCTCCTCAATTTTATCAACTGATAATCCTGTAAAGGGTTATAATAGGAACCCATTTCTCATTCTCTTTTCTATAGATAGCTAATATCCCGCTTCCACACCAAGAACCGCAAAGGTTGCCATAATAGAATGCGCATAACGTATTATTTCTGAAAAAAATAGGTATTGAAAAGTGATGAACTTCAGAACCATAGGTTTTTCTGAAAAAGTCCCACCCTTTTGACTTGTCCTTAAAAATGGAAGTTAAGGTGTTATAGGGTACATATTTGAAAACGTCCGTTTGAAGTCGAGCATGCTCAAATTTATTAATCAGAAAAATTCTTTCTTCCAAAGAAAGGATAACAGAGTCTATTACAATCATCCTATTCTCTAACTTTTTTCTGATTATTAAAGTATCATTGACTGTTGCTAATACAAAAAGGGCTTTTTTGAATGAAAAATTATCAATATCGCTGACGATAAGAGGAAGTTTCGATTGAATGAGTTTATCCTTAAAAAACTCTTGTATAAACTTGTTTTCGTTAGATTGCCCAAAAGTTTGGGGTATGGTCATAAGTAAAAAAACGACAACAGTAAAGAATGACCTAAACATAGCGTTAGCGGTTTTCGATTTGAAACTATGCAGGATTTTCAGTACAAATGCCATTATTCATTCCACGTCTGTAAGCTGTTTTTCTGCCACAGTTGTTGGGCATAATCAAGAAATTCTTTGGGACCGGTAGTGAAGGCGGTATCCGGTTTGTATTCACCTCCCTCGTAGCCTCGCTCCGAAATTTTAACTTTATTTCGTCCTCTCACGGCGTATTTTTGCCCGCCTTGGTACATGATGATTTTCATATCGTAAGGACTGACATCGCCGTGGCAAACTGTTTTGTACATGAGCCAAATCTCAGCCACACCGTCTTTGTTGAGGTCGGTTACCTGAAACGTATTTTTGATAAACGTAGCTTCCAAATCCAACGGACAATCCCGAATAAAGTCGTACACTTTCCAGGTAATTTGAGGCTTACCGTTTGTCATCAGGAAATGATAGGCAAACAGTTCGGCGTCCATTCCCTCGGCTTCATGTTTCCATTTTTTGTTTTGAAAAATGCCGGTTTCCGTCGTAATGACCCAATGCTCACCCAACTTGTCTGTCCACCGGACTGCGTTTTTTATTTTTCCTTCCCATTTCAGGTCGTTAGGAAGACGGTTAGGGTCCAGCGGAGTCAATTTGATTTGGGTTTGTCCAAGGGTAGCTGTTAAGCCAAAAAGTACCGAAACGGCAAGGATAATCAATCGTAGTTTCACTTGTTGTTTTGAAGGGATAGCTCGAGAGCAGTTCTGAATTTTTATTCCGGCATATCAGGGGACAGATATATAGGTTTTATCCAGCCAAGCGACGACCTGTTCCCAACTTTCAATCGGTATCTTAGCGTGAGTAGTATTTTTCATCACTAAAAACTCCTTTTTGTTGCCGGGAACCAAATCATAAAACTCCTTGACTTTCGCCACCTCAAACAGTTCATCCTTATCTCCGGCACCGACCAATACCGGAATATTCAGGGTGGGGAGAAGGTGGAGTTCTTTCACATTCAGCATTGTCAAAAACCGAACGGTATAGCGTAAATTGAACAGAGAATCTTTGGTAACCGTCATCCCTTCCCGGTAATACTCCGCTGCGGGATAAGAGGGACGAAACACGGCACTTGCCAGAAGCCGTGTTTTCTCAAAAAAGGTAGGCGGTTTCGTCAATCCTTTTCGGCCTTCGTAAGCTCCCGAAAGCAGAATTAACCCCGCAATCTCCTCCGGAACGGCATTGGCGGCGCAGATGGCCGAAGCGACCCCTAAACTATGCCCTAATATTACCACTTTAGAAAAGCCAAGTCCTTTGATAAATTTGACAGCATCGGCCAAATCGGCGATCCATCGGTCTTTGCCCGGGCTGTCGCCTCGGTTCCCGCCGGATAAACCATGACCTCGGTAATCCAACCCAAAGGTGGTATAGCCACCGGCGGCGATGGGTTTGCCTCCCATGTCATACGCGCCGCTGTGGGCCGTAATACCGTGAAAGATCAGAACCGCGATTCCTTTTTTGGCAGGTTCTACACTGTCGGGGTTCCATCGCCGCAGAAACAGGCTTTCTCCATCGGCCGTAGTGAATACGTGGTGCGGTCCGGTGAAGTGCTCTCTTAAATAGGTAGCTCTTTCGGCCGAAATCCCCGCGTGTTTTGTCTTGGATTCGGTTGGAAGATAGGCCAAGATTAATCCGGCAATTAAAATGACGGCCACTAAGACAAGGAGTATATAACCGATTTTTTTTGCTGTTTTTTTCATGTCAGGGGTTTAGATGTTAGGGGGAATTAATCAAGCGAACGATTTGCACGGGTGTAAGGAATTGCCGAGAGTGGCCGGAGCTGAAGCCGGGTGGTTTATTGCTGCAAATTAAGCTGAAAAGAAGCTCTTCGGCACAATGACAGCTGAAATTATATCTAACTGCCTATTAACTGCAAAGTCCTGTTTCAGAGGTAATTCATTTGTTGCCTGATGTACGTAAACTACCTGCTCTTGCTCTTTCTTTTGCCGTCTCGTATTCTTCTAAACATTTACTCAACGGTTTGCCCTTGTTATGAATACAATCGCAAAATGCTTCGCAGGCCTTTGGATTACTGTTTCCCGGACAGCCATTCCAACATTCCGCCGGTTCATTGCCGGGTCGAATGTCATAAATGACATTGTTTAAAATGACAACGGTTGCCAATGTAAGCACAACACCTCCGAAAAACAGAAATGGAAATTTGTGATTGTTACGTTTGCCGGCCTCCATGTTAACTTGCCGGAAAGGCAGTATATATTTCAGTCGGTCGTAGTCCCAACCCAATAAAAATAAATTAGCCAAGAGCATAAATGTTGCGGCACGAGTGCCTTCAAACCGAACAGCATAGGTCAGTACACAGATATTCAGAATAATCGGGAAACTGCTGACGGCACCGAGGAGGGCCGTTCTTGGAATGAGTAACAGGATAGCAACGATCACTTGGCCTACTCCAATGAATGTATAATAATAACCGGTATTGAGTAAAGCATCAAAATATTGACCCAACGGATGATTATGAGATAAGCCCGCAGCGAAGCGTTCTCCTTTAATTTTTACATACCCTGAAATAATCCATGCAACAGCCAAAGACAAACGGCAAAAAACGGCAAAGTAACGATACCATTTGTTCCCCTTTGCTTCCTCATAATATTGCTCAAGTTTATTCAACATGTTGATTTGATTCTTTATAAGTACTTACTTTATGGCCAATCCATAAAAAAGAGGCAAACACGTTATTTCTCCGCGCTGCCTCTTTACACATTTTCCTTGCTCTTTTAACTCATTCCTACGTTTTGCGTTTCTTTTTCTTGGCGGATGGAAACAGCACGTTATTGAGAATCAGGCGATAGCCGGGGGAGTGGGGATGCAGGTTGAGGTCGGTCGGCATACGGTGAAAACCGCGTTGTCCTTCGGGGTCATGGCCGCCGTAGAAGGTAAACTGTCCGCGCCCTAATTCCCCGTAAATGTAGCGGTCGGAGGCCTTGCTTTGCCCCATGACCAAGACACTGGATTTTACCGTTTTTTTGTTGAAAGCCGTTGTTTGTCCCATAAACTCCCGAATCAACGACTCGTGATTCTGCACCAGCATGGCAGGAATGACGTCCCATTTAGCCGAGAAATCAAACAGCGAAAAGTAGGTGTTGCTTTCATCACCCCAACCGCCGGACGACGAGTTGATAGACGAAAACGACATGCCTCCGCCGCGGTAGTCGTCGTCACCGCTGATTTCCAGTTTAAAATCTTCAAAAGCCAACGTTTTGCTGAAATCCAATTTGGATTGCGCATTGGGATCTACGCCATCACCGTCAAAAACCGACGGGACAATGTCCACGCCTTCGGCCGCTAAGGCTACATCAAGTGATTCCGCACCGGAACACATCGCAAAAAGGTAGCCGCCTCCGGCACAAAACCCTTTGATGGTACGGGCTACGTCCAACTTCAACTGTGATACTTTTTTGTAGCCGAATTTCTTCGCAATGTTTTCCTGCGCCTGAATATCGGCAATGCTCATGCGGCGGCGGTTGCGGCCGAATTGCCCCGTAAAATCTTCGTGATGCAGGTGCAGCCAATCGTATTTGGCCAAATCACCCTTCATGATTTCCTCATCGTAGACGATCTCAAAGGGAATCTCGGCGTATTTCAGCACCAACAGTACGGCGTCGGTATCTTCAAAAGAAGCGGTACTGACCTTGACCGGGCTATAGACCACGATCTTGGCCGCTTTGTGCAGTTTCACGGCATCCATGTTTACGTCGGGATTGGTGACGTACTTGAGGATAGAATTCACACTGGCATCCGAGATCACCTCAAACGATACGTCGCGGAGGCGGCATTCTTTTTCCAACGCCGCAGAATATTTCATCAGAAAACTTCCGCCTCGGTAATTGAGCAGCCAATCCAACTCACGGTCTGCCTTTAACTCCCAATAGGCCACGCCGTAGGCTTTGAGGTGATTGGACTGCTTGTCGTCCATCGGAATAAGGATTGAGTTGGCAAAAAGCCTTCCGGCCGACGCCAAAATGAAGAGGAACAGATACCGGATTGTCATCGCTTTGGGGGGGATTAGGTACTGTTGAATACCACAGGGATAAACACCTCAATCACAGAAATTTACTCATTATAAGGTGGATATTTGCGGGGTGCCGATATAGCTAAACAAAAATAACGGAAAGAATTAATTTTTCAAGCCATTTCGGGAAATTCTGCGCACTTGTGATTACTCCGGTTTGAGGGGGCGTTTTTCGGTACAGAAGATTTATACGCAGATTAAAGCGACTTTTTGGCGTCAATGGTTTCTTTAAAAAAAGCCTCTGCTTGTGGATAGCCCCCAATGGGAGTTTTTCTTTGCCTAAATCATTTCAAGTCGTTCTGTGATAGAATCGAGATGATTTAAATCCAAAATCTTGATAGTAGCTTCGCCTATTTCCGTTTTGGCGCGTAAAAAACCGGTGGACAGAATTTCAAAATGATCCGACCAACGATCGGTTCTTGGATTGAAGAAACGGACTAAATTCACAGGATTGTCTAAAAAAGTACCCAGGTCAGTGCCCTTATTCAAATTACAGATTTGGCAGGAGTAGGTAAGATTGTCAATTTCGGTTTTCCCTCCGTGTTTCAAACTGACAATGTGTTCAATATGGAAACTGAAATAAGAATTTTCGGAAGGCAGAAGACAGTATTCAAAGCAAAAGTTTGCTCTTTCCGCTACTGACTTACGCAAAGAATCAGCTACATAACGACTCATGCCGCCATTCGTTTTGAAGCTCTTAATTTGGCTAATCGGATGAGTCGCTCTAATACAATATAGTGATCAAGTTCGTCTTTCTCTTTTCTGTCAATTTGATTGTTTTTTGACTTTTCTATTAAGTATTCAAGCCGTTGTTGCATTTCATCAGATGCTTTCATGCTTTTTACCTTATCAGGATTCAGTCCTGCTATAAGCTCAGCAATTTCATCATATAAATTATAAACAGTCATTTTGAAGCTTTTTTGTGTAAAAATAGGATAATTCGGGAGAATAAAAAATTTGCATTGATACATCTTAGTGTGAAATGACCGTTTCTCAGGTTTAATTTGTCCATGAGGGCAATTTGGATTTCAAAGTGTTACCTTTGCCCACTTTAAAATAAAATCAAAATTCAATTGGTTCGGTGTATGTCAAAGTTAAGTGGATTATGGGTCATTATCGTTTTGTTGATAGCTGCCTCGTGCAGCAAAGACCCCGAAGTTACAGGTACGGAAGAAGAGCAAATCGAAAGCTACATTAAAAATAAAAAATGGACCGTGACGGAGAAAACAGCTTCCGGCCTTCGGTTTATTCTGACTAAGCCCAACGCCGCGGGTGCAAGCCTGAAAACGGGTCAATTGGTCACTGTGAAATACGCGGGTCGGTTATTATCAGATAAAAGTTTTGACTCCGGTACGTTCAGTTTCAATTTGGGGGTAGGCCAAGTAGTAGCCGGCTTTGACGAAGGGATTGCCAAAATGAAAGTGGGAGAAAGCGCTACGCTCATCTTCCCGTCTTCGTTAGGCTATGGTTCAAGAGGAGCAGGATCAGACATTCCCGGTTATTCTCCTTTGGTATTTGATATTGAAGTGGTATCTGCAAAATAGACGCCGGCAACGCATGAACGGTAAACCGGTCTTTCCTACAGTTTTTCATCGGGATGCCGCGGAAGTGGTAAGGAATTATTTTGGAGTACTTCCGGAAGTGGATACGGTTTTAGTGGTCAATTCCTGCGCTCGCGGACAGGCTGTTCCTGAGAGCGACCTTGATTTTGCCATATTGGTAAAACCGGAAACGACAAAAGCGACCATACAAAAAATGGAAAACGCCTGGCAAAACTATATGGAAAGTCAACCGACGCTTTTGAAATACAGACAGTTGACTCAATTTTCTCACTTGCATTTGGACATTATTCAGGGAATTTATACCCCTACAATTTTAGAGGTCGGGGTAGCTACTGATTTTTTTGAAATTGAAATAGGCAATCAAATTTGCTATTCGGCACCAATGGATACAGCAGGGAGGTATTTTCAGGAACTTCAGAAGCGGTACCTGCCGTATTATGAGGAGAATCTTCGTAAGCAACGCCTGACCATGACATGGAATGCCTGCGAATACGACTTAAATCATATCCCCTTTTTTGTCAAACGAGGATTGTACTTTCAGGCATTTGATATTTTGTACAAAGCCTTTCAGGAATATTTACAAACGCTTTTTATTGCCAATAAAACCTACCCGATTGCCTACAATAAATGGATTAAAGAGCAGATAGTAAACCGGTTGCGAAAACCGGAGTTGTATCTGAAACTGCCACCTGTTCTTTCCGTTACCAATATTGAAAGCAGTGAGGTCAATGAAAAAGCAAAAATGCTTCGTGATCTTTTGGAAGATATACCTCAATCTTAATAGTGAAATCAAGGCCGGGCGGGTTTTACGCCATAACTGCGCAATTCGTCCCGTACTTTTTTGACCCACCGGTCTTGGGCCGGCCGATTGACGCCGTGGCTTGTTTCGTCGTCGTACTGCATTTGCAATTGACTGTGCAGCCGATAAAACTCAATGTATTGG
Source organism: Spirosomataceae bacterium (assembly GCA_046329125.1). GTDB lineage: Bacteria > Bacteroidota > Bacteroidia > Cytophagales > Spirosomataceae > Runella. The sequence continues at coordinate 295,624 of JAXLVD010000010.1, forward strand.
TATTGGATCTCGCTGCTGTAATCCTCTACCGAAAAATCCATGGTTTTCAAATGCCGCTTGAAACGCTCGGCGGTAAGGCGGGTGATGTCGAAATGGAGTTGTTCATGGTCCAAAACGTAATCATTTTTGGAGTCAGCCCGTACCCAAGAAATGGTTTTGTCGATCCAAACTTTGGTCCTAACCCGCAGTTCGAGCACACGGTTGGTGACGTTGGTGCGGGCTTCAAATCCGAAACTGGTAAAGACTTGGGCGGCCCAACGACTTAACACCGTAGGAGCACCCAGAAAATCTTTCCAATTGAGCGGGCGATTCGAATGGTAATAAACAGTATCTCCCTCCGTAACCAAGGTCGTATCTTCGTCAAAGATGAGTTTGACTTGTTTCACCAGCAGATCTGACGTTTTGATGCCTTTGGCAAACCAATTATTAAAGCCCTTCATCTCGTTTTCCAGCAGCCGACGCAGCAAGGGCTCCACCATTTCTTCGGGAGGGATACCCGCCCGGGTATAGGTAGTGGCAGCAGTACCGCCCGTGAGATAGACCCGTCGGCCTTCGCGGTAGGTTTCATAGCCCAAACTCATCCGAATTTCACCGTCTACCCGATTGGCCGGGGTGAGTGTTTCCTTGATATTCAGTTCTTTGATGGTGAGGATGATAGGAGTGAGGGTGTCGGTTTTGGACGGGTTGAAATTACGGTTCAAAAAGGATTCTATTGCTTTGGAAGTACCGCCTTGCAGTACGGCGGTCAGCGGTTGCGGGCGGCTCCATACCTTTCCTATATGAGAAGTGACGGCACGATTGTCAATGACCTCGGCAATGTAAAAACCGAAGGCATTCACTTTCAGACGTTCATTTTTAAGCGTAATGGTTTGGGTTTGGGCAAAGAGGGGAAGCGCTGCCGACAGCATGATAAAAATGGAACCTATAATTAACCCCAAACTGTACTTCATACCTGTTCTTTTCGTTACTTTGCGGCCTGCATTCCCGCAACTGACTCTGATCTTAAGTAAACCTTTACGGCACTTTGCCTTGCAATAAACGTATGAATTCCCCAAAACGACCTGCCTTTGACGATATTTTTATGGAACTGGCTCAAAACCTGTCACAACGCTCGCATTGTATCAAAGCACAGGTTGGAGCTGTCCTCACCAAAGATACACGGATTATTTCAATTGGTTATAACGGTCCGCCATCGGGGACGCACAATTGCGACGAAGAATTTCCCGAAACCGGTTGTCCGCGTGATTCTAAAGGCAGTTGTTCGTTGGCGCTTCATGCCGAACAGAATGCGATTTTGTACGCAGTCAAAAACGGAGCCAACCTCGAAGGTACTACCTTGTACGTAACCCTGTCTCCCTGTATTGCCTGCGCACGAGTGATCTATACTATGAAAATCAAGCGGGTGATCTATTTGGATTCTTACGCGGCCTACAAAGGCATCGGCATCGATGAAGGAGTAGAGTTTCTTCGTAAATTCGGCGTACAGGTAGAAAGGTATGGAGTAAAGTCCACGGTCTACAGTCCACAGTAGGCAGTCGTAAAAGGTTAACTCTGACCCAAATTTGTCCATCGAAACCGCGTAACACCGTCGGCAATTGAAAATCGTCTGCAGCAAATGAACTACTTGGCCCACTTTTATTTGTCTTTTGAGCAGGAAGCGCTCATTGTGGGAAATTTGCTGGGTGATTTTGCCCGAGGTCGACTCGACCATCCCCGCAATGCCCGGTACAACGAGGCGATCAAGCAGGGGATTTTGTTGCACCGCCAAATTGATTCCTTTACCGATACCCATCCGGCCGGGCTGGCCTGTCGGCAGGCACTGCCGACTCGGTTCGGCAAATACCGCGGCGTGGTGATGGATATGTATTTTGATTATTTTCTGGCCAAACATTTTGCCGACTTCCACACTCAGCCCCTCAAGGAGTTTACCGAACATATTTACACCGTTTTAGCCAAATACCGTCCGGTGTTGCCCGCGGAAGCATTACCTTTGGTGGATTCCATGACCCGTTATGATTGGTTGTATCATTACCAATTCCCCGAAGGAATGCATCGTTCTTTTAACGGAATGTCGCAGCGATTTCCGTTTTTAAAAGGGATTGAGACTGCCGGCGATGAATTGTTCCGAAATGAAGTTGTCTATGAAGGCTATTTTCGGGCCTTTTTCCCGAATCTGATCAGTTGCTGTGAGGATTTTTTAAGCTCGGAATGAAACATTCGCTTCGGTTCGCGTTACAAACGCAAACCAACTGACAACCAACTCTCAAAAACCACACAAAGCTATATATCCATGTTTAATGAACCATCCCCGTTAAAGAGCCTTATGAGTCATTTTCCCCAAGCGGGGGAGGTGATTTGGATCGGCGTCAGACCGGCCACTCGTCAAACCATAGAAATAGTGGAAGAAACGTATGCTTATATCGGCAAGGGGTTGGCCGGCGATCGCTACAAAGGAAATGCCGACAGTAAGCGACAGGTAACGCTGATTCAGGCGGAACATTTGGCGGCAATCGGCTCCTATTTAGGCCAAAGGTTTATCAACCCCGAACTGCTACGTCGGAACATCGTTGTAAAGGGCATTAATCTGTTAGCTCTCAAAGAGCATCGCATTCAGATTGGTGAGGCCATCTTGGAAATGACAGGATTGTGCCACCCCTGCAGTCGCATGGAAGAGGTGCTCGGCCCGGGTGGCTACAATGCCATGCGCGGACACGGAGGAATTACCGCTAAAGTAATCTTGGAGGGTACCATCCGACTGGGAGACAAGGTTACCATTGCCAACTAAGGCCGATTTGCGGTACCAACATCGTCGTTGCTGATCTTCTTTCGGTGTAAGAAACCGTTCCGAGGGCATCGATGACGGGGTCGGTCAGGTATTTGGCGCGATCGCCTAAATAATATGATCCTTTTACCTGAAGGCACAGTCGTTTGCCTACCGGAACAGCGAGCCCTATGGAGCCGCCGTAGGTATACGCCCAATGAGGCTTGGTATTAGAGTTGTTACTGTTCCATTCTCCTTTGTCGTAATAGGCGGTTTCTACGGTGGAAAAGAACGCATTGGCTCCCACGGTAGCATCGGCAAAGGGCCGAACAGGCAGGCGGCGTTGAGTGGCAAGCGGGTCAAAGCGAACCGTAAATCCCAAAGTAGCTACGTTGCTGTTGGCTTTGACCTTGTAACGGTCCTGAAACGTGGCATTTCCGTTTTTGAATTCCCTTTTAGCCGTTTGTTGCGTCAGAAGACCGGCTTCGAGACCGATTTGGATTGGGGAACGACGAACGGCCGTCGTCACATTTCCGCGAATCCCGAAACCAAAGTGATTGTTAAAATCGCGAAACGACCCCTGGGGGATGGCCCCGGCCAATGAGAGGGATGCCATGTACTTCGGCGGGCGGCCTCCTCCTTCGGAAGCAAATCGAACGGTTCCGGTTTGTGCTCGTAAGGAGACACCAAGGCTGATAAAAAGGCAGAGTAAAGTGTATTTTTTCATAGCTGAGGATTTTATACCAAAGTTAAGATTTTATGGATAACCCCCGGATTTCATTGTTAAATAATTTGAAAGCGTGACCATTTAAAAATGATATTTAAGTGTTTGATAATCAGAAATAATTTTCTGATTAATACCTTTTCAAATTTTCAAAACACTTTCTGACGCTTTAATGCCGGTTTTTTCTGTTTGAATTCAACGGAGGACTTGCTAACTTGCGACCATGGCAGAAAATTTTGTGGTATCGGCTCGGAAGTATCGTCCCGTTACATTTGATACGGTGGTGGGGCAGTCGCACATTACGACAACGCTCAAAAACGCCATTCGTACCAATCATTTGGCACAGGCATTTTTATTTTGCGGACCGCGCGGGGTTGGAAAAACCACCAACGCGCGTATTTTGGCCAAAACTATCAACTGTCAGAGTCTGACCGACGATGTAGAGCCTTGCGGCGAATGTGATTCGTGCGTGGCTTTTCAGAACAATGCTTCTTTTAACGTTCATGAACTCGATGCGGCCTCCAATAACTCCGTCGATGATATTCGGAATCTGATTGATCAAGTGCGCTACCCGCCCCAAACGGGTAAGTATAAAATATATATCATTGACGAGGTGCACATGCTTTCATCGGCGGCATTCAATGCCTTTCTGAAAACCTTGGAAGAACCGCCGAGTTATGCCATTTTTATTTTGGCCACCACCGAAAAGCATAAGATTCTGCCCACGATCTTATCGCGGTGTCAGATCTTTGATTTTAATCGGATTCAGGTGCGTGATATGGCCGATCATATCGAACGGATTGCTCAGAAAGAAGGTGTCAAGACCGAACGTGAAGCGCTGGAATTGATCGCCCAAAAAGCCGACGGCGGCTTACGCGATGCCCTTTCGATGTTTGACCTCAACGTTACCTTTTCAACCGACGGGACGGTCCGCTACAAAGACGTTCTTGAAAACCTCCATATTCTTGATTACGACTATTATTTCCGCCTGACGGATGCGCTGGTGGAGGGTAATTTGTCGCAAAGCTTGCTGATTTTCAATGAAATATTGAAAAAAGGCTTTGACGGACATTTGTTTGTCATCGGCATGTTGGAGCATTTTCGTAACCTGCTCGTCGCTAAAGACCCGGCTACGGTGCAATTATTGGAAGTATCGGAAACGGCCAAAAATAAATACTTAGATCAATCGGCTAAAGCACCGATTTCCTTCTTATTGTCTGCGCTGAGCATCGGAAGTCAATGCGATATCAATTACAAAGCCGCCAAACAGCAGCGCTTGCACGTGGAGTTGTGTTTGATGAAATTGGCCAAACTGACGGATGTGCTGGATTTGAACGCAATCGCGGAAGACGAAAAAAAAAAGCCTAAAGTAGGGGAGAGCAGTAGCCCGGAAACCGGCGTGAGAAGTGAGAAAGAAGGGACGAATCCAAAACCGACAGCGGTGGCTTCTCAGTCCATGACGAGTGAGCCCACGATTATTTACCAAAATGCTTCTCCAAACGGTAATTTAGGCAAACTCCGTTCTACTGTCAATCTCAACGCGGCCGCCGTAGTGACACCCGAGCCGGTCAAAACCGCCTCGACGATCACCCCGGAGCCGGAACAGGTGCAATGGGGGGGGGATAAGCCTTTTACGTTTGACGAACTGAAGAAAACTTGGGAAGAATTTTCACGGCAGCGTGAACACAAAGGCGGCGGTGTGAGTGAGCAGATCATGCTCAATCGCGAGTTTACACAAGAAGGCACTACGATCGAACTTCTCTTGGACAATCTCCACCAAGAAACGCTGCTTAACGAAGTGAAGCCGCTGTTGTTGAGTTATTTACGCCGTAATCTGCAAAACAAAGAAATCCAGATCAATCATCGCATTGCGCCCAACGAAGTGAAGCGCAACCCCTACACCCCTCAAGAAAAGTTCAACGCCCTCGCCGAACGTAACCCTGCTTTATTGGATTTGCAACGGTTGTTGGGGTTAGAGGTCGACTTTTAGGAACTGTCGCCTATGGCTATGATTTTCCAAAACTTGGCTTCACGGAGTTTTTCAACGATGGTGTTCAGATAGAATAGCATACACTATTTCTCCATAGAGATTTAACGCCGCTTTTGGAGTATATTTTATACAAAAAGCCATATATTTATCAAACGGTAAATGTTTCAAATCAAACCCTTCCAAGCTCATGTTTTCTCGTCGTGATTTTCTCAAAACTACGGCCCTCGGCGGCGCTTCGTCTTTGTTATCGGTGAACCCTTTATTAGCTGCTACCCGCCCCAAAAAGGACAAATTGGGCATTGCGTTAGTCGGGTTGGGCTATTACAGTACCGATTTGTTGGCCCCCGCTCTGCAATTGACCAAAAACTGTGAGCTGATGGGCATCGTGACGGGTACACCTGCCAAAGCCGAGACGTGGAAGCAGAAACACAATCTGAAGGATAAGAACATTTACAACTACCAAAATTTTGATCAAATCGCCAATAACCCGGATATTGACGTGGTTTATGTCGTGTTGCCGCCGAGTATGCACCGCGAGTACGTGGTTCGTGCCGCTAAGGCAGGCAAGCAGGTATTTTGTGAAAAACCGATGGCCCCAAGTGTGGCGGATTGTGAAGCCATGATCAAAGCCTGCGCCGACAACAAAGTGAAATTGGCGATTGGCTACCGCTGTCAGCACGACCCCAATACCCAAGCCTATATGAAATTTGCGAAGGAAGAGACCTTCGGTAAAGTTCGGATGGTTACCTGCGGTGCCGGGTACTTTGATGCGCGCACGACTCACTGGAAACAAAGCAAAGCCTTGGGCGGAGGTGTTATGGGTGATATGGGCGTCTATGCGCTTCAGGGGGCGCGGTTGGCTACGGGGGAAGAGCCAATGACTGTAACGGCACAGTTTCACACCACGCGCCCCGAGATTTATAAGGAAGTAGAAGAAACCGCCACCTTTCAATTGGAGTTTCCGAGCGGAGCTTTAGCGGCCTGCCATACGAGTTTCGGCATCAACATGAATTACTTACAGGCCAACTGCGAGAAAGGCTGGTTTAAAATGGAGCCTTTTTCAGCTTACAGCGCCAACAAAGGCAGCAGCCCGCAAGGATCCATTGATTTTCCGTTGCAAAGCCAACAGGCCAAGCAATTGGACGATGATACCATGGCCCTGATGAAAGGTACGGCCCTCATTGCTCCCGGAGAAGAAGGGCTGCGTGATATTCGGGTCGTAGAGGCCGTTTACAAATCCGTAGCCAACGGAGGAAAAACGATCAAACTCTAATCGGCCACTTTATTCAGCATACCGACACCGACAAACATAAACAGCGCCCCGACAATGAACGGGACGAGGGTTTCCCATTTGGTTAATGTAAAACCTAACACGGCTTTGTCGGACATAAAGGCGATACAGGCAAACAAAATAAAAAGTACTCCCATGCCGGTGAGTATGCTTCCAATGGTACGTTTCATGGAATGATTGGTTTAAATCGGGCTGCAAAACTATCATTTTTGCGGAAAAGCTGCAACGCACTAATCCTCGGGTCTGATTTTCAGGCCTTCTTCGTGAACAATGTACTCCGATCGATAGTAGAAACGGCGGAAAAGTTCTATGCCCGAAAGTGCAGCCGCCAAAGCCAATAACCCTGCCGGCACACGAAACATAATCAGAAAAAAACCGAGAATGAAGGCATAAAATCCCTGCCGCAGTAGGGTATCCATGAGGTAATGTCGTTGCAGAAATCGTCCGAAAAGCAGCCACAAAATACTGACCATCAGCCCCCAACCCTGAACAGCATAGACCCAACTTACTCCGACCGGTAAATAACGCGCCAAAAACAGGGCTTCGGGGAGCAGAAGCAACAGGAAAAGCTGAAAGTATTGGAAAGAACGTTGACGAAGCGTCAGGGGGAGATTACGCAGCAGCGGCAATTGCAAATGCTCAAATTCATACAAGTGCAGCAGCAATACCGAGTGTACCATCCCGACGGTCAAAACTCCCAGCGAGAGCAGGCGTTCGTCGTACGAATCGGTGGGATAAATCTTGCAAACGCCCAAAATCACAAAACAGGTAAACCCTTTGGTCAAAAACAATAAAACGGGATTTTCTTTGAACAGATATAAAATGAAATAAGACCAATACGGTTTAGTAAAACGGCGGTTCAGATAGCCCGAAAAACGGCTCAGTTTGCTATCGGGATTGGGGTGAAAAAGGCGGTACTCGTAGGCAGCAATGCCCGTAAAAGGAATCAGGAAAAGGTATAAAAAAGTAAGGAGTACGGCGGTTTGTTGCCCGATTTTCCAACCGTAATATCCTACAAATACTACATAAAGCAGCACCGGCAGCCACAGCATCATTTGTACGTACCACAACGCAAACCACCGCTCACGTTGGGGTAATAAGACCAAATGAAACAGAAAATCGTGGGAGTCCCAAAGCAGCCGTTGACGAACAAAAAAGACGGTTTTGAGATGATAAAGGGCAAAGAATACAAAGACTAAAGTCAACAGAAAAGGAGAAGCGAAGACGTAAGCCGACAAGGCAATATGATCTTCGGGCCGCAGGATGCCGAAGGCAAACATCAACACCAAAAACAGAAAGCCGGTATTCAGGCGATAATATTCAATAACGAGGGTTTTGCGAAGAATGTGAAGGACTGCAATCATAGTGTATCGGGCTCGTTATTCAGTCAAAGGGCTGATCTCTGTAATTTGTCGGTTCTTTACTTCAAATAATTGCCGAATCGGCAAGGTGTTGAATCGAAAATCTTGGTGAGATGATAACAGAAAGGTAACGCCTTTGGCGTGATAGTCGCGAACTAATTCATAGACCTGTTCTACCGTGGCATCATCAATGGTAATGAGCGGTTCGTCTAAAATGATCACCTTCGGATTTCCCAAAAAAGCCAGTGCCAACGATGTTTTTTTCAGCATCCCGCTGGAATAAGTGCCGGAAGGCTGATATAAAAAAGGGGAAATACCCAAGAGAGCGATGAGCCGTTCGACTTGGGTATCGGAGGCACGTTTTGCCGTAGCGACGAACCGGATCAAATCATGGGCTGTAAGAAATTCGGGATAATCGGGCTCGGCTTCTCCGTAATTGATATGGAGGCGATAGGCTACGGGTTGTTGACGAATGTCCCAATCCTGCAACCGGATTTCTCCTTCAAAGGGCAGCATTCCGGCTAAGGTCCTGAAAAAGGTGGTTTTTCCGGAGCCATTGGCTCCTTTAAACCAGTAGATGCCTTCTGATAAAACCAAGTCGGGCACTTGGATTACCAAATGCCCGCCATAGGATTTTTTTAGATTTTTGATACGAATCATTGAGATGCGAGTTGAAGAGGAGCGTTAAAGCGCCGGGCAGATTACTGCACCTGCGCAACAGCTTTTTCTTCTTTTCTTGTTTTGGCAATTGCCAATACATGTTGACCGATTTTAACCCCGCAACGATTTCCTTCATCACAACCCGAACGGTAGTGAATTCCGCCATATAAGCGGCTTATATTTACACTGAGGGAGGCCTCGCGAAAGGATTTGAAAGACATAACCCCGTGCCCGTGTTTATACTCGGTAGAATCGGTAAAGGCGATACCGTCCCCGTGTACAAAGGTAAGCACCTCAGCCGAGGCTGCTGAGATAGTACTGTGGCCGCTGGTATATTCCGGAAATGGAGGCGTTTGTAAGAACGGTTGCCATTTGGGGTCAATATCCGAATTGATAACTGTTTCCGGGCGAACCTTTCTTGTGCGGTACTTTTCTTCCCAACATCCGATGAAAGCATCAAGAAGTGCAATGGAAGTAAGTGTATAACCTTCTACGCTCCGAGCAAACGGGGTTTTATTGTTTCGGCTAACAGTCGAATGAATGGCTAACCAGTGGCCTCCCGGTGTCATTTTTTTGTTGGCAAACATTACATGCCCTACTACATTCATTACAAAGGGGTTGTCGTCCCAAAACCAAGCTGTCCGTTTTTGTTCTTCCGTTAAATTTTTTCCGATTTCGTAAACCTCTCGGGTTTCGCGCCAAAACTCACTGTTTTTTTCTTTAGTCCACATAGGAGGGCGAGGGGGCGGAAATTGAGTGGCGGAATCTAAGGTCATAGATCTGATCTTGTGCCATTCAGGTTCGCAGGCGTCGGCATACGCCGGTGGAGTAGGAACCCAAGTACCCGGTTCATTAGTGACAGTGAAGCGGATACCTCGCGTTTGTTTGTAATTATCTTTTGTAGAATAACGTATCACGTGGGCTGCTACGCTGTCGCCGTAGGCTAAAGAACGCTCAATCACGTCCGAGGGAATACCCATATCTTCATACTTTTTGTAGAATGTTTTCTCAAAATCATCAAAAAAAACAGCAGAAAAAGTCAAATTACGGGCTACTTTCAGAAAAGCACGAGTACTTGCCAAAGGGAAGCAATATTCCTGACCTGCTTCGGGTTGAGGACTTGGTCCGAAGCTTTTTAATTGCCCCCCTAATGACCGGTATTCGGGAAAACCGGGAAGCATAGCTTCATAGCCGGCCAAATTGGAATACGCATAAATACGAGCCGCGACGGGGGGTTTGAAGATATCATGAATGATCACTTCTGTCAATAATTCAACAGATTGATGGTATAGTTCCGGATCGGCCGCTTTGACATTGTACTCTTCCGGCTTCACTTTAGGTTTGCAGGCGTTCATCCACAGAAACATCATACCGATACCCACCCACAGATAAGACTTCTTCATAAAGGTCTGAAAAAAATAATAAATAAAATTCAAAAAAGTACAAACAAGGGAAATGCAAATTTACGAAACGATACCGTCAAAAAAGTGATTCCTATCAGTTATTTTGACAGAGCCAAGACGCAATCGCCATTAAATTCTCTTATTTATCTTTCAGATTCTGCGGTATTGTGTCTTTTGTCCCGTAGTTCCTCACTTATTTTTCAGCACATTTCATGGCTTTATCTTTGGTCCGGAAGAGAAAGGCTTTCGGGCACTTTTGCGTACGGTTCGGCGTTTCAATTACGGGCAGAACTATAATTTACCAAGATGAAATCTGACAAAAACGAGTTAGCTTCCTATAAATCTGCCTATATTCTGCAACTCTTTCATAATCAAAGTTTCGCGGAATATTTTCGTGAAAAGTCAAAATATTAGTTGCTTTTTTGAAAGAAAACCCTTATTTTTCCACAAACTAAAACATTTAAAGCATTTGGTAGAAAAAGTAATTTCCTTGGAAGATGTGTCGCTCGTAGATTTTTTGGGTGTCGAGAATAACCACATCAGAGAAGTAGCCGCCGCTTTTCCCATGAGTAAAATTATCTCACGCGGCAATGAAATTCGGGTCATGGGTACCCCTCCCGAAATCCTTCGCATCAGCGATATTCTGGATTCTCTCCTCCGGCATTATCAGAAGTACGGCAAGATCACTAACGAAAACGTTCGGCATTACCTCACCGCCAATGGGGGCTCGGTGGCACCTCCGCACGTATTGGAAGATGAGAAAGATGTGATTTTGTACGGTACCCGCGGCGTGGTGGTCAAAGCCAGAACGGCCAATCAGCGTTTGATGGTAGAAAAAGCCGCTGAACATGACCTGCTGTTTGCCATCGGCCCGGCCGGTACCGGCAAGACCTACACCGCGGTGGCATTGGCCGTGCAGGCCTTAAAAGAGAAGAAAGTAAAGAAATTGATCATTACCCGCCCTGCCGTAGAGGCCGGAGAGAACTTAGGCTTTTTGCCCGGCGACCTCAAAGAGAAAATAGACCCGTATCTGCGTCCTATCTATGATGCACTGGAGGACATGATTCAGGGCGAAAAACTCAAATTTTACTTAGAAAACAACATTATTGAAATTGCACCGTTGGCGTATATGCGCGGGCGCACTTTAAACAACGCTTTTATCCTGTTGGACGAAGCTCAGAATACCACCCCTTCGCAGATGAAAATGTTTTTGACGCGGATGGGACCGAATTCAAAAGTGATCATTACCGGTGATAAAACGCAGATCGATTTACCGAAAAACCAACAGTCGGGCCTGAAAGATGCGTTTGAAACCCTTAAAAACGTGAAAGGCATCAGCTTTGTCGAGTTGGATGGCCGTGACGTTGTTCGCCACCGTCTCGTCAAAGATATTTTGGATGCTTATGATAAAAAAGAGAATGGGTAAAGTTTTAAGTTTACTGCTTACCGCTTACCGTTTGCCATTGGCAATGCTTCCCTGTCAATGGCAAAATACGGGTCGTGAAATAACTTTCTGTCTTTCATCTGCCCGCCATTTATCGTTTGCTTTTTGCCTTTTATTTTTGGCCTTCTTATCCCCTTCAGTCAATGCGCAGCGCTGTTCTGCGGTTCAGTATGATTCCATGCTGGCCAAACGCTATCCTTTTTGGAAACTGAAACGAAGAATGTTGGAAGATTCCATTCAGTCGTACTTGAGTTCCCCTTTGCGACGTACGGCCCGTACCGGGGCGATTTGTGATCGTATCCGTATTCCGGTGGTTGTACACGTGGTACATAACAACAGCACCGGGACTATCGGAGGCCGTGATAATGCCAACATTTCTGACGATCAAATTAAGGAACAAATTCGCGTCCTCAACGAAGACTACCGTCGAAAAACCGGAACAAGGGGCTTTAATAACAACCCCGTAGGAGCTGATACAGGGATTGAATTTTATTTGGCAACAATCGACCCTGACGGTAAGGCTACTACCGGTATTACGCGTCATTATTATCCTCAAAAAACCACCTTTGATGTTTTTTCGGATGACCAACTGTTGGCTCAGATCAGCGGGGCCGAAAAAGAATGGCCCACCGATCGGTATTTAAATATATGGTTAGCCCGATTTGCCAATAATTATTTAGGCATTGCCCAATTCCCTTCGGTATCGGGAGTGGAAGGATTGGACACGGGAACCGAGCTTCAGGTGCGTACCGATGGAGTGTTTATTGATTTCCGGGTTTTTGGAATAGGAAGTGCCGTGACCAGCCGTTTGTATAACTTGGGCAGAACCACTACCCACGAGATCGGGCATTGGTTGGGATTGGTACATACGTGGGGAGATGAAAATTGCGGAACGGACTATTGTGCCGACACGCCTCCCTGCGAAAGCGGTAACCAAACCTCCAATTGCGGCCCTGTCTTTTCGAATTGCGGTGGGGTACGTACCCGAAACATGACCGAAAATTATTTAGATTACTCGCCGGATTCCTGTATGAATGTATTTACCAAAAATCAGGCAGAAAGGATGTTGGCCGTAATCGAAAAAGCACCCCGTCGGGCACGTTTGGTGAAATACTGGTGCGCTGCCCTTCCTTTCGGTGATCAACTTACGGTAGAGATTTATCCTAATCCCGCCGCCGATTTAGCCTACATCAAAGTAATTCAGAAAACCTTCGGCACGTTTGACGTTACAGTGTACAGCCTTACGGGACAATTGGTGTCACAGAAGCAATACAAAGACTATCCAAGTTGGGAGGTGGAATTTCCGACGACCCATCTCCCGCCGGGCTCCTATATTGTGAAGGTAAAGACCAAGGATGAAACAGTCACTCAACGCTTAGTCATTACCCGATGAATGCCCTGCTTCGCTGTACACTGGCCTTTAGCGCCGGAGTTTTAGGGCGAAATCTGTTTCCGGAATTGAAGGTCGGGAACGAACCGGTGATAGCAGCAGGCGGATTGCTTATCTTGTTGGTTTTCTTCGTACTGCGCCTCGGCAATCGTTATCTGCTTGGGGTTTTGACTTTTCTGTTGTTTGCCGTATTAGGGTGGATTCGGACGCCTTCTTTAGAACCGCCTTCACAGATTGACCAAATGACTGCTTACGAAGCGGTGGTGCTGTCGCCTCCCGAAACTCGGGCAAAATCCTATAAAATTGAGGCGACGATTTTAAAGGTACAACAAGCCGGACAATGGAAACTTTTTTCGGAAAAATGGCTCCTTTATTTGGATAAAACAGCACCTAAACCTCGCTACGGTGATGTACTGTTGGTACGCGGAATGCCCCGTTTGGTGGAGCCTCCGCTGAATCCCGCTCAATTTGACTACCGAAAGTTTCTTTCCTACAAACAGATTTTTCGACAACATTACCTTCGGGGTACTGACTTTATTCGCATAGGCAGACAGTCGCATTGGCTTAATGAGATAATCTACGCCGTCAGCGAATGGAGCGATGCCGCCCTGCACCGATTAGTTCCGTACGATCGGGAATATGCCGTAGCAAAAGCGATGGTGCTTGGTTTGCGCGATGAAATGGACAATGAATTGGTACAGGCTTATTCGGCAGCCGGTGCGGTGCATGTTTTGTCGGTATCGGGTTTTCACATTACCGTTTTTATCGGAATTATCACCTTTTTTTTAGGACGATTACAAAAACGCCGCCGCGGTCGTTGGCTGTATTTGGGTATTACGCTCACTACCATGTGGTTCTATGCGGTATTGACGGGCCTGTCTGCTCCGGTGATCCGTTCGGCTTTGATGTTTACTATCTTTCTGTTGGCCAAGCCCTTTGGGAGAAAAGAAAACAGTACGAATGCGCTGTTCGGGTCGGCTTTAGTGCTGTTGGCAATTGACCCGCTGCTGATTTATTCGGTCAGTTTTCAACTGTCTTATGCGGCCTTAGGAGGAATCCTCTTTTTGCAACCGGTACTGTACCAAAGTCTTTCCTTTAAAGATTGGTTTCGGGATAAAATTTGGGCCATTACAGCCGTGGCTATTGCCGCTCAATTGATTGCCTTTCCCATCATTGCCTTTTACTTTCACCAATTCCCGAATTATTTCTGGCTGGTTAACCCGGTGGTGGTTGGTTTATCCTTCGTCATGCTCCCCATCGCTTTCGCTGCGATTGCCTTTTCGTGGGTGCCTTTTTTAGCGGAGGGATTAGGGTGGGTGCTGACCGGTATCACGTGGTTGCTGAATGAATCGGTGATCGGGACCGAAAAACTTCCCTTTGCTGTGTGGGACAATCTGTCTTTATCCGGATTTGAATTGTCTCTTATCTACCTCCTTATCGGTTTGGTAATTGTGCTGGTCTATTATCGTAATGTACAGTGGGGATATGGGATTGCGGTCGTCAGTTTACTGCTTTTGGGGGTGCAGATAAAAGAACTTGTGGAATTAAGAAATCAAAAATGGATTGTTATTCATGCGGTGCCGCGTCAAACGGCCATTACACTGATAGACGGGCAGCGGGCAGTATTGGCTGCTGATTCGGCCTTTTTTCAGCCCGACCGCAAACCCTTTTCCTTTTATCTGAACAACTTCTATACCGAGCGGGGAATTCGTTACCTTTCGCAAGAACCTCTTGATCAGCAGACCGAAACCATACAAACGTTGCCCTTTGGGAAATTGCTTGTTTGGCAAGGGCAATCTGTTCTTTTGGTTGAAAAAACGATTACCGGTAGCAGTCTCCCCATCACTGATTTTGTTCTGATTCGGAATAATGCTTTTCGGGACGCTCGGGCATTGCAATCTGTATTTGGTAACAGGTCCCTCATTTTCGATAATTCTAACAAGTTTTATGTCTTGGATACCCTGCAAAAAACGGCAGTGTCGCAACAATTACCTTGGTATTTTACGGATGATAAAGGAGCTTTTATTGCACGCTTTTAGTATAATTCTTCTTTTTTACGGTATCTTTTAAAGAAACTTGCGTAAAGAGTTGTTAATACGGAAAGAAATAAAATACATTTGAATAGTAATTCAATAGAATATAAATACTAATACTCCCTATACTCTACCGGGTAGGGTAGTTTATTGAGAAAACCGGACCGCTTCCCGTACCGTTTAGAGAAGATAAAACAAAAGCCATGAATACTGCCGTGCACACCACCGTTGCTGCTGATATTACCCAATTGGAAATTTTAGGATTTGATCGTATCGGCTTTGTAGATGAGATTACCGGATTTATTTCAGATTACGGCCGAATTGTCAGCGTTAAGTTTGAGGCTGACGGTATACGTTCCCTCGGTCAGGTAAAAGTACGTTTGGAGAATAGGGAGCGCTTGGAAAGCCTTATGGTCCGCTTAAAAGCAATTTCGGGTTTAGTGAAAGTTCAGCATTTGAAATAAGCTACCGATCAGAGGGTTTTGTAACGTTTTGTCAGTAAAGATTTTGAGTTTTCGGTAACTTTGAAAGAAATTAAAAAGGCTGTAGCCGCTGTTGATAAATAAACCTAACAACCTTTACTTCTTTATGCTAAAGCAACCTTTAACCATTCTGCTTCCGGTTTGTTTTCTACTGTTTTCCGCTTTTACGGATGATGAGTATGAGCAGTGGCATAAAAAACGCATTGAAAGCCTCAAAAATGAAAACGGTTGGCTCAATTTAGCGGGCCTGTTTTGGCTCAAAGAAGGAGATAATTCATTCGGAAGCGGGGCTGATAATGCAATCGTATTTCCGACCAAGACTCCGAAGCACTTAGGTATATTGACGCTCAAAGACGGTAAAGTCAGCCTTAAAAAGCAGACCGGGGTAGAGATTCAATTGACAGAGGCCGAAACTTCTCCCGAATTTGTGTTTGAAGACGGAAAAACGACGACTATGCAATTCGGTGCATGGCGGTGGTTTATTATCAAGCGCGGTCCGAAATACGGGATACGTCTGCGTGACCTGCAACATCCTAACGTAGCTCATTTTAAAGGAATTGAACGTTTTCCCATAGGCCAAAATTGGAAATTGACCGCTTCTTTTGAAAAGCCGAAAACCCCGCGTACGATTGCGATCACGGATGTTTTGGGACTCGTCAGTCAACAGCCGCTTTTGGGACACGCGGTCTTTACGGTGGACGGAAAGACCTACCGCTTGGCAGCGACCGATGCGGGTGACGGAAGACTTTTTCTGATTTTTAAAGACCAAACGGCGGGGAAAGAAACCTACGGGGCAGGGCGTTTTTTGTACACGGATAAGCCCGCCGATTCGGGCAAAGTGATTTTAGACTTCAACAAAGCCATCAATCCGCCCTGTGCTTTCAGCCCGTATGCGACCTGCCCGTTGCCGCCCTCCGAAAATAACTTACCTTTTCGGATCGAAGCGGGGGAGAAGGATGCGGAGATGCATTGAGCCGTACAATGTCTCAGCAGAAATAGGGACAAGGTTTAAAAAAACAATCATTATTAACGGCAAACTGAATTTGCAGTTGCTTTTCTTGAAAAAAACGTTTACTTTTGCGGCCTCATTTTCAATGAGTTCAAATTTATAAACGTTTAACAATTCTCAGTATGTTTACAAAACAGTATGAGATGGTGTTCATTTTAACTCCCGTTTTATCTGATCAACAGATGAAGGACACCGTCGATAAGTTCCGTAAAATCCTTACCGACAACGGCGCGGAACTGGTACACGAAGAAAATTGGGGCCTTAAAAAATTGGCTTACCCGATTCAGAACAAGAACACAGGGTTTTATCAACTCATCGAGTTCAAATCTGAACCCTCTCTTATCCAAACGGTAGAAACGGAATTTCGTCGCGATGAGCGCGTAATGCGTTATTTGACCGTAGCCATGGATAAGCATCATGTGGCTTATGCTGAGCGTAAGCGCAGCGGATTAGTTGGAAAGAAACAAACCGAAACAGTAAAGGAGGGCTAAGACATGACACTGGTAAACGAACCGATCGAGCGTAATCAAAACCGCAAAAAGTATTGCCGCTTTAAGAAAGCCGGTATCAAATTCATTGACTACAAAGATCCTAATTTCTTGTTGAAATTGGTCAATGAGCAGGGCCGTATTTTGCCTCGCCGCCTGACAGGTACCAGTTTGAAGTACCAACGCAAAGTGTCGCAGGCTATTAAGCGTGCCCGCCACTTGGGATTATTACCATACGTAGCTGATCAATTAAAGTAAAAACGGAAGGAGAAAACTGACGATGCAAGTTATTTTAAAAACTGATATTGCCGGGCTTGGCTATAAGAACGACATTCTGGAAGTAAGAGCCGGCTATGGTCGTAACTATCTCATTCCGCAAGGATTTGCGGTGATGGCGACCGATTCCAACAAAAAACAATTGGCCGAAAACTTGAAGCAAGTTGCTCACAAGGCCGAAAAATTGAAAAAAGACGCTGAAGAGTTGGCCGCCGCAATCGGCGACACGGCTCTCGACATCGCCGCTAAGGCGGGGGACAGCGGTAAGATCTTCGGACGAGTGACGAGCATTCAAATTTCAGACGCCCTTAAGGCCAAAGGATTTGAGGTAGATCGTAAAAAAATCACCATCGAAGATGTAAAAACGTTGGGTACTTACAAAGCGGTGCTTGATCTTCATAAAGAAGTGAAGCATAACGTAACAGTGAACGTGGTAGCAGAAGCCTAAATCACGGTATCGGATAAAAAACTAAGGGCGCGTTTTTCCAACGCGCCCTTTTTGTGGCCTTTGTAAAGCCGACTTAGCGTTATTTCGGTTCTTCGGCTGACGGGGCAGCGGGACCGGCAGAGCCTCGCAAATTGTCCAATAAATCCTGAAGCATTTTTTCGGCTTCGGGAGTGTATTTTTTCAGTGCCTCCGATCCTTGATTTTTGAGTTGCTCAAAATATTCGGGCATTTTATCCAAGGCTCCTTCTGCTTCTGTTTTTAAGTCATTGGCTTTGGCTTTGAGATCTTCCAGTGTTTTTTCTCCTTCTTCGGTTTGCAGGTATTTGTGCAAAGCCACCCCTGCGGCGGCACCGAGAATAAACGTTGCTAAGTGTTTGGCATTGACCATGGCAGTTCAGTTTTAAGTGTAAATGATGCAACAAAGGAACAGGAAAATAGTGGTAAAAAAATGACTTTTACACCAACGGACGGGTTTTTATTTAGACTTTCTAAAACTCAATGTTAATTTTGTTTGTTGTTCTTTGAACGGTTTATCCCGAGGTATTTCCAACAAAGTACTCAGGTAAAACCTGATAACGATTAACGTATTTATTTGTGATTGATATTCTGAAAGTTCGGGCTGATTTTCCCATTTTAGAGGAAACTGTCAACGGGAAACCGTTGGTGTATTTCGATAATGCGGCCACTACCCAAAAACCGCTCCCGGTATTGGAAGCGCTGTCCAACTATTATGGACGTTACAACGCTAATATTCACCGAGGCATTCACTTTTTAGCCGAAAAAGCCACTTCCGCTTTTGAAGCCTCCCGCCTGAAAATTCAGGAATTTCTGAATGCGGCCCGGGTCGAAGAGATCATCTTTACCTATGGTACTACCGATGGGATCAATTTAGTGGCACAATCCTACGGTCGCCATTTTTTGAAAGAAGGAGACGAGATCATCATCAGTACCATGGAGCACCATTCCAACATTGTGCCCTGGCAGCTATTGTGCGAAGAAAAAGGCTGCATTTTGCGCGTTATTCCTATCAATGATGCGGGGGAGTTGCTCATGGATGAGTATGAGAAAATGCTCTCGGAAAAGACCAAATTTGTATCGGTAGTACACGTATCCAACGCCTTGGGCACCATTAATCCGGTCAAAGAAATCATTCAAAAAGCACACGCGGTAGGGGCGAAAGTATTGATCGACGGCGCGCAGGCTACCTCACACATTGACATTGACGTACAGGCGCTTGACTGTGATTTTTACGTATTTTCACTCCATAAGCTCTACGGTCCGACGGGAATGGGAGCCTTGTACGGAAAAAAAGAAGTATTGGAGGCTATGCCGCCGTATCGGGGTGGGGGAGAAATGATCAAAGAAGTGACGTTTGAAAAGACCCTCTATAACGACCTGCCCTATAAATTTGAAGCGGGAACCCCTAACATCGCCGACGTAGTAGCGGCTAAAACTGCCATTGAATACGTCGAAAAGTTGGGAAAAGAGAATATTGCGGCCTACGAACATGAATTGTTGGTTTATGGCACCGAAGTACTGAGCCGCATTGACGGGTTACACATTGTGGGTACGGCCAAAGAAAAAGTAAGTGTGTTGTCGTTTATCATAGAGGGCATTCACCCGCAGGATATCGGGGTGATCTTAGACCAGCAAGGGATTGCGGTGCGGACGGGACATCATTGTACCCAACCTTTGATGAAGCGATTGGGGATTGTCGGAACTTCCAGAGCCTCCTTCGCGGTTTATAACACCAAGGAAGAAATTGATAAACTGGCAGTAGGATTGGAAAGAGTCAAAAAGATGTTGAGTTAAATTCAAAAGCACATGTCGGCAACCACAATAAAAACAGAGAGCGTCATTGAATCATTGAGGGATTTACCGGAACGGGTAAGTGTTGATGAAATTATTGAACGTATCATCGTGCTCGCGAAACTGGAGAAGGCTTTAGAACAAGCAGAAGCAGGAAAGGTATTTCCTCATGAAGAGGTAATGACAGAGGCAAAAACATGGCTGCAACGATAATTTGGACGGAGGCTGCCAAGGAAGATATTCGAGATGTTGTGTTTTATTTGATGCGCGACTCGGATGTTTTTGCTGAAAATTGGGTAAAAGAATTAGAGCATTCTCTGCATCTTTTGAGCAGTTTTCCGGAAATGGGTAAAGTGAATCAGGAAAAAGAAGTCTCGTTTATACGAGAAATATTTGTGGGAAAATACAGAGTGGTTTATAGCTATTTAAATGGGGTTGTAACTTTATTGATGATTCGACATCAATCGAGGCCTTTAGGTAAAATACAATGACAATCAACGAAAAACAGGACGAACTAATTGAAGATTTTGAGTTGTTCGACGATCAGTTGGACAAAACCCAATACATCATTGATTTAGGCAAAAAACTGCCTCCGATCGAAGAAAAATACAAGTCGGATGAGAATTTGATACGCGGTTGCCAATCTAAAGTATGGTTGCACGCCGAAATGCAGGGCGACCGGGTTCATTTTGAAGCCGACAGCGAACCCACCGCCCAAATCAGTAAAGGGTTGGTGAGTTTGCTGATTAAAGTTCTGTCGGACGAAAAACCCGAAGCGATTGCGGGGGCTGATCTGTATTTCATTGAAAAGATCGGCATGAGCAGTATTATCACTTCACGTCGGGCAGGCGGGTTGGCTTCGATGATTGCCCGTATGAAAGAATATGCCTCGCAGCAGGCAGATGAAAGAGTCAATGGGTGAAATGTAAATGTTAGATTTAGTTGATTTTAAGGGGAAGGAATGATTGAAAATCAATAGAATCATTTCAATTCAATAAAATCTGAATTTGTTGAAAATTTGAAATCAATGTAAAATTGATAATGAACAGGAAAATGACGGAAGCAGAACTAAGGGAAGAAGTAGTCAAAGCAATCAAATCGGTCTATGACCCCGAAATTCCCGTGGATGTGTGGGAACTGGGCCTTATTTATGAATTGAAAATTTTTCCCGTCAATAATGTGTACGTGGAAATGACCCTGACGTCGCCTTCGTGCCCTTCTGCGGGGACAATTCCCGGCGAGGTCGAACAAAAAATCCGAGAAGTGGAAGGAGTCAACGATGTAAGTGTCGAACTGACTTGGGACCCGCCTTATTCGCAGGATATGATGAGCGACGAAGCCCGTCTTGAATTAGGATTTATGTGATCGGACGCCCGATACAACGATATTTGAAAACTTTAACTGTAAACTTTAAACTGAAAATTGATTATGTATCCTCCTCACTTAGTAGCTCCGATGAAAGAAGATCTGACGAGCGTAGGATTTCAGGAATTGACAACGGCGGAAGAAGTCGATAACTTCATGGCCGCTCCCAAAGGAACTACGTTGGTGATGGTCAACTCGGTATGCGGATGCGCTGCCGGTGCGGCCCGCCCGGGAGTAAAAGCAGCGTTGGCCTTCAGCGAGGTGAAACCGGATAATTTGGTTACGGTTTTTGCGGGAGTGGATGGAGAAGCTACTGCCAAAATGCGCGACTATTTATTGCCATATCCTCCGTCATCGCCTTCCATTGCGATTTTTAAAGACGATGAATTGGTGCACTTCATTGAGCGTCACCACATCGAAGGCCGCAATGCTAAAATGATCGCTGAACATTTAGTGATGGCTTTTGAAGAGTTTTGCGGAGAAAAAGCATAAATTGAATTAGCTTTCAGTAGCAAGGAGTGAGAAACGGAAACGATTCTCACTCTTTTTGTTTTTTACGAATCAAAATATCTTTACTCCCTCGCCTTTATGACGGCAGAGTACCGCATAGGCATTGGGTTTTACCCGGCGCAGGGGGGAGTTTTGCAGTAAAAAAGCCTTGGTTTTGTAGATAAAGCGCTGCTTCCAATCTTTCATTAAGTAGGTAACGACTTCGTCACTAAAAAACAAAAACAGCTCATCCAATACCTCAAATCCTTCTGATTTCAGCAAAAACTTAAAGAGCGCCGGCGTGTAAATGTTGATGTGGCCGTAGGAGAGGAAATGCGCCGTTTTTTTGTCCACAAACAAGCTGAAGTCGATCGGCACCTCAAAAAATTGATATTCCGATACGCGGGCTATCTCGCGCAGCAGCAACCGCGGGTGTTCTACGTGTTCGATCACGTGAGAACAGGTAGCTAACGAAAACTCTTTGTCGGTGTAGGGAATGGTATAGCCGTCAAAGAGTTTGACTTCTTTGAGGGAGGAGAGATGTCGCCGGTTGATTTTTTCGATGCCGCTGCCGGAAATCTCCACGGCCGACAGGTGCTCGGTAAACTTCCGCTTGTCTAATTCCTCCAGTACGGCACCGTCGCCCGCCCCTACGTCCAAGACCTTCTTAAATTCGTATTTTTTACATAAATTTACAATATCATCGGCTTTTTGACGCGCCCCGATTTCACGCCATCGGGCATCCGAATGGGCGTATTGTTGATCATAAACGGTTTGTAAAGAGGAAGAAAGAGGAGCGTTTGACATAGTAAGAAAGCAAATAAAACGAACAAAATTAATCAAATACGGCGAATCCGCGGCAGAATATTAGGAGAATGCCAAACTTCCGTCCAATTTTGGATGTTTACCGGTAAGAACCTATTCTACAGGCTGCGGGTAATCCCGCCTTAACAAAATAATCACCATGCTCGGTCACCGATTTTCTGATTTTAAACCCGGAGAAGCAACCGGAAAAAATAAGTTTGAAGAACTGTTGAACATCTTTCAGCAATTGCTGCTGATGACCTCCGGCGATGTGTCACAAGCAATGTCGTGGATGAGTCAATTGGATCGCCAATACAACCTCACCAACGACCAATACGGCATTGGCGATTTCTTTGAAGACCTCAAGCGAAAAGGGTACATTACCGAAGAAAATGAAGAAGGCAAGGTCATCATGACGCCCAAAAGTGAGCGCAGTATTCGTCGCAGTGCCTTGGATGAGATCTTTGGGAAGCTGCGCCGTTCTAAAGCGGGAGGAAACCACCATACCCCTTATACCGGTACGGGTGATGAACTCAGCAGCGATGTGCGCGACTTTCAGTTTGGAGATTCATTGGAGCAAATTGCCATGACGGAGTCTATCAAAAATGCTCAGATTAACCACGGGGCCGATGATTTTTACCTATTGGAAAATGATTTGGAAGTCGTGGAAAAAGAACAAAAAACCACCACGGCTACCGTGCTGATGATTGACATCAGCCATTCCATGATTTTGTACGGAGAAGACCGCATTACCCCGGCTAAGAAAGTGGCGCTGGCGATGGCTGAGTTGATCAAAACCAAATACCCCAAAGACATGCTCGACATCATTGTGTTTGGTAATGATGCCTGGCAGATCCAAATCAAAGACTTACCCTATTTGGAAGTAGGCCCTTATCATACCAATACCGTGGCGGGTTTGGAATTGGCCATGGACCTGTTGCGTCGTCGTAAAACCAAAAACAAGCAGATATTTATGATCACCGACGGTAAGCCGACTTGCCTGAAGGAGGGGATTCGCTACTATAAAAACAGCTTTGGGCTTGACCGTAAGATCGTCAGTAAAACCCTGACCCTGGCTGCGCAATGCCGTCGTTTGGATGTGCCGATTACTACCTTCATGATTGCCACCGACCCTTACCTGAAACAATTTGTGCAGGAATTTACGCGGGTCAACAACGGGCGGGCGTATTACAGCAACCTGCAAGGGTTGGGAGGGTTTGTGTTGGAGGATTTTCAGCGAAATCGGCGTAAGAATTTGAAATAAAGAATACTGAATAAGCGGACGGTCTGCCGAGGTAACGATTTACGAATGCGGGAGGTTCTCTCTAACTTTGATTGAAACTGTATAATTGATTTTAGACTTGAAAAGTTTTTTCAGAACCTTTCAAGTCTTTGTTTTAATAAAAAATGCAAAAAAAGATTGTTTACCTGTCGCTGATTGTTTTTGCCGTTATTGTAGCGTACCAAGTCTTTCTGAAAACTACGGAAAAAGAAGTTTTCCCCCTGACCAAAAGCTGGGAAAAGGCGGTTCCGCAGCAGCAAATTCCGCAGGGAATTGCCTCGCTCAGTGCCGAACAATGCGGCGTTTGCCACAAGAAACACTACGAAGAGTGGCAGCATTCGACCCATTCGCACGCGTGGACCGATTTACAGTTTCAGGCGGAATTGAAAAAGGAATCCAGTCCTTATTTGTGCATCAATTGCCATATTCCCCTCCAAAATCAGCAGGAATTTGTGGTAACCGGCTTAATTGAAGGAGATATTTATCAGCCGGTTAAACAAAAGAATGCCCATTTTGATAAAAGCCTTCAACAGGAAGGAATCAATTGTGCCGCTTGTCACGTGCGGGACAATGTTGTTATCGGTTCTACAGGCACGGCCAAAGCTCCCCATAAAACCAAAAAAGACCCGGTCTTTCTTTCCGAAAAGTTGTGCCTTTCCTGCCATAATGCTAAGGCGGTGGTCACTTCAACGTTGGTATGTTCGTTTGAGACGGGCGACGAGTGGAAGGCGGGGCCCTATTTCGGTAAGAAAAATTGCATCAGTTGCCACATGGAACCGACCCAACGGGAGATCGTAGAAGGTTTTGGTGCGCGGGCGAGTCACCTGCATTATTTTGCCGGTTCCGGTATTCCGAAACGGAAAGGGGCTAAAACCAAAGTCCTGAACGGTTTGGCTTTTTATCCGTCGGCACCGGAAAAATCGTATGGGGTGAACGAGCAGATCGCCTACCATCTGAAATTAAAGAATGAGTTTGCGGGCCACCGAGTGCCTACCGGCGATCCGGAGCGTTTTTTCAGCATTTCGTTTGAACTGTCGGACGAAGCCGGGAAGGTGTTAGCCCGGAAAACCGACCGAATCGGGGAAAAGTGGGAATGGTACCCGGAAGCTAAAAAATTGGCCGATAATAACCTGAATCCCGGCGAAGAACGGACGTTTGCTTTTGCCTACCAACCCAAGCAGAAACAAAAACTGACCCTATCCGTCAAAGTGACCAAAAACCGATTGGACCAAAAATCAGCAGACTACAATAAATTGACCGACGAATACCCGTTGTCGATTCCGGTATTTGACGAAAAATATGCGATAGAGGTGAAGTAAACGTTATCGGACTTACGGAACCGAGATTTGACTATCCGGTGGGGATTTACTTAAAATGTAATTTAACTGCTTGGCTTTCATGGAAATAAAGAAAGTAACCAA